>JAWKOJ010000022.1:0-91319 GCA_041391245.1 Caldilineales bacterium | reverse complement strand
CTGATCCCTTCCCAGTCACCGGGCGGCCTGGGAGGCTTCCTCTACACCTGGGTGGACCAGGACGACCTGACACCAGGCACGGACTACTACTACTGGCTGGAGGATTTGGACGTCAGCGGCGCGGTCACGCGGCACGTGCCCGTGAGCGTGACCAACACCTCACCTACGGCCGTGACACTGAACGGCCTCAACGCCGGCAGCGGCGTGCCGGGTGTTCTGCCACTCTGGTGGATCATCGCAGCGGGCTCTGGCCTGATCCTGGCGACCGTCATCATTCTGCAACGGAGGCGACAAAGGATATTGCCGTGAACAGACGTAAACCAATGAACTGGATGGTTGACGTCCGTGACGGCGCGCTGTCCAAACGTTGCCGGATCGCTGTAAAGCCCGGCGGACATCACGGTTGACGGAATGCAGGGGACGAAGGCCGATGGTACGACCATCCTCAACAACGGGTCGGCGAGGCATACAACGGCGTTGATGCGCCGGGCAACCCTGACAATGGCGCCTACCCGGACAAGCGTATGAGAATCAAGAAGCCCGGCTTAGCAGAGAAAGCCGGGCTTCGCAGTTTTGTAGCATCACCAAGTTCGACTTTTCCGGGAAAGTCGAACTTCTGCGGCTAGCTCGCCGGCAGAGCTTGCGCGACCAGCTCCACCAGGTCCATCACCTCGACGCCCTGATCGGCCTGCTTGCTGGCATCGGTCAGCATGGTGAGGCAGAAGGGGCATCCCACGGCGATGGTGCCGGCGCCGGTGGCGGCGGCCTCCTCGTAGCGCGCTATGTTGACCGCCTGGGCGCCGTGTTCCTCCTCCTTCCACATCTGCCCGCCACCCGCGCCGCAGCAGAACGACTTCTCGCTGTTGCGCGGCATCTCCACGAAGTCGCCGTCCAGCCCGCGCAGTGTGTAGCGCGGCTCGTCCACCACGCCGTTGTGGCGCGCCAGGTAACAGGGGTCGTGGAGGGTGATCTGGCCCTTGATCGAGCCGGCCTGGGTGCGCAGCTTGCCCTGCTCCATCAGTTCGGCGATAAGCTGCGTGCTGTGGATCACCTCGTAGGTGCCGCCGTACTGGTGGTATTCCTTGCCCAGCGCATGCATGCAGTGCGGACAGGTGGTGACGATGCGTTTCGGCTTCTCGCCGGCCACGAACTCGTTCAGCACCTCGATGTTGGCGCTTGCCAGCTCGAAGAAGAGCGCCTCGTTGCCGGAACGCCGCGCCGAGTCGCCCGTGCAGTTCTCCATGTCGCCCAGCACAGCGTAGCTGACGCCCGCGGCGTCCAGCACCTGGGCAAACGACGTAGCGGTCTTCTGGGCACGCAAGTCATAGGAGGGCGCGCAGCCAACCCACCACAGCACATCGAAGTCAGGGTTGTCCTCCACCGTGGCGATCTCCAATCCCTTGGCCCAGCTCATGCGATCCTTGCGGGCCAGGTTCCATGGGTTGCCGGAGCGCTCCATGCCGCGGTATGCCTGCTGCAGCTCATGCGGGAAACTGCTCTCCATCAGCACCTGGTTGCGGCGCATGTAGAGGATGTCGAACATCGGCTCGTTGCCCACCGGGCAGACCTGAACGCAGGCGCCACAGGCCGTGCAGGCCCACACGGCCGACTCGCTGATGGCATAGTCCAGCAGGGGCATCGACTGGTCGCCGTTGGCGAGCACATTCAGGTTGGCGTTGATGTAGTAGCGCTTGTTGATCTCCAGCGCCGAGGGCGACAGCTCCTTGCCGGTGACGTACGCCGGACACACGTCCTGGCAGCGGTTGCACATGATGCACGAGTAGGCGTCGATGATCTGCTTCCAGTGCAGGTCCTCCAGCCGGGCCGCGCCGAACTGCTCGATGGATTCGTCCTCCAGATCGATAGGCTCCAGCTCGCCCAGCGAGGTACGCTGGGGCTTGAGCAGGAAGTTGAAGCCCGACATGATGAGATGGAAGTGCTTGGTGTAGGGGAAGTAGGGCAGAAAGGCGAGGATCAGCACCAGCGCGATCCACCAGCAGACGTGCTCGGCTACGACCAGCGATTGCTCGCCCATGCCGCTCCACAGACCGGAGATGCCGCTGGCCACCGGCTGCCAGGGATCGATCGCGTGGGCAGCCACGCCAAAGCTCTGGCCCAGCAGCCGGAACCCGACGTGACAGAGGATGAACACGCCGACGATCAGCGAGTCGCGCCGCATGCCGCCCGCCTTGACCTTGCCCATCAGCTTGACGTTGTCGTTGAAGGTCAACGCCTTGCTGTTAAAGACAAACCGGCGCAACAGGAAGTAGACCATACCGACCAGCACAGCTGCGCTCAGCAGATCGGCCAGCAGCCGGTAGACGTCGCCGGCGAGGCCCGGCACGTCCCAGCCGGTGTACCCCTTGAGAATGTCCAGGCCGTTGACCAGGAAGTAGAACATGAAACCCCAGGCGATCAGCGCGTGCATGATCGTCGATCCGGGGCGGGCGCGCCAGGTAGGCGCCAGCGCGATCCACTGCACCGCGGCGTTGAACAGGCGGCGGGGAATCTCGCGCAGCGGCGGCTCGCCCTGGCCGCGGCGAATCACCTGAATCACTTTCTTGAAGCCGCGGTAGCTGAGGAAGAGCGAAACCACGACGATGAGGGCGAAGAGGAGCATCTCGATGGGGGTCAACTGAAACATGCCAGGCATCTCCTTGACAAGACTGGATGAAGAGCAGACTGTTGCACAATGGCTTCAGTGTATTGCAATCGGGGCAGAATTGGTATGATAGAGGTCATATCCGGCGAACAACGTGTTCGACGAGCGAGGTAAGGCAGGCGGCGGGAGGTCTCGCCGGCCTGGTGTTGCTGTGAATTATACGCGGCTTTACGAGCTTGACAAGACATGTAACGCGCTGCGTCATAGCGGGCGCATCTGAAAGTTCAACTATCCGGCAAAAGTTGAAATTCTCCCGCAACCTCCCTGCTTCGGCGCCCCAAACGATTGCAGTTTGTTGCAGCCGCGGGGGTACGGTATAATCTGCGCTGCCGCTTCGACTTCGGTGTTGTTCAGAACACAAGCATCGTCCGGGCCGCTCTCTGGCTTACCTCCAACCATGTCCATTGTAACCAGCCCATCAACGCGCGCCACCGAGCCAAAACGTCCACCCGCGCGCGGCGGTTTGGGCCGCTTTCTCCGGAGCTACGACGGACAGCTGCGGCTCTTCCTGCTGCCGTTTCTGCTGGGAACCGCGATATTGATCGTCGCTCCTGCGGTGCTGACGGTCGGGCTGGCGTTCACCAAATACAACTCCATCAACCCACCCACCTGGGTTGGCCTCGAGAACTTCAAGAACCTGCTGGCGTCGCCTTTGGCGCGGCTCTCGGTGCGCAACTCGCTGTTGTTCCTGTTCATGGCCGTGCCGCTGCGTCTGGTAGGCGCGGTGGGCATTGCATTGCTGCTCAGCCGGCCGGGACGGATCTTTGGACCGCTGCGGGCCGGCGTCTATCTGCCGACAATCATCCCGGAGGGCGCGTACGCCCTGATCTGGCTGTGGATTCTGAACCCGCTCTACGGACCGCTCAACGCGGCATTGGGGTCGCTGGGACTGCCGACACCCGACTGGTTGATCCAGCCCGATACAGCCCAGCTTTCCTTTGTGATGATGTCGCTGTTCACCATCGGCGAGGGCATCATCGTGGCTCTGGTGGGTCTGCGTACGATCCCGGGCGTGCTCTACGAGGCGGCGCGGGTGGACGGCGCGGGCCGCTGGCAGGCGTTCTGGCGCATCACGCTGCCGGTGTTGACGCCGTGGCTGCTGCTGCTCACATTCCGCGATCTGGTGGTCGTCTTGCAGAACACGTTTACGCCCTCGTTTGTGATGACCTACGGCGGCCCGTATTACGCGACGACCTACGCGCCGCTGCTGCTCTTCGAGCTGGCCTTCGACATGTTCGACTTCGGCGGCGCGGCAGCCTTCATGGTCATCATGTACGCGCTGACGGCGTTGCTGGTCGTGGGCATCGTGAACCTTGTAGGGCTGAACCAGGACGCTGATGTGGCGTAAGGCTGGCCCGGCGGCCAGAGTTGCTGCCGGCATTGCGCTTGCCGTGCTGTTCGTCCTGCCGCTGGTCTGGATGATCACCGGCTCGTTGCGTCCCACGGGCCTGCCGCCGGCGCGCACGGTGGAGTGGTGGCCCAGCGACCCGCAACTGAGCAACTACGCCGCGATCTTCGACCTGTTGCCGATGGGCCGCTACATCCGCAACTCGCTCTTCGTGGTGGTGGTGGCCGTGCCGGCGACGCTGTTCACGGCCGCGCTGGCCGGGTTCGGTCTCAGCCAACTGCGCCAGCCCTGGCAGAGTCGCCTGCTGATCTACACCGTGGTGCTGCTGATGATCCCTGCGCCGGCGGTCTGGCTGTTCCGCTACCAGATACTGAGCTGGCTCGGCCTGCTGAGCTCGCTGTGGGCGCTGATCCTGCCGGCCTTTGCCGCCGGCAGCCCGCTGCTGGTGCTGCTGTTCTACTGGACCTTTCGCCGCACGCCGGCCAGCTTTTTCGAGGCGGCGCGCGTCGAGGGCGCGGATGCCTGGACTACGTGGCGCAGGATCGCAATGCCGATGGCCCGGCCGACCACCGCGGCGGTGATCGTGCTCGCCTTTGCGCTGTTCTGGAACGACTTCACCAACCCGGTGCTCTATCTCTACCGGCCGGACACGTACACGCTGCCGGTTGGCATCCAGATCCTGAAGCAGGTCGACTCGACCAACTGGCCGCTGCTGCTGGCCGGGGCGACGCTCATCACGCTTCCGATGGTTGTGCTTTTCCTGGTGTTGCAGCGCCAGTTCCTGCACGACGACGCCTTGTCCGAGTTACTAGACCGCGGCTGACATCGCCAGCCGTTCCATCCCCGTGAAAGGAGTTTCATGACCTCTCTATGAAACGAGCTTCTCTTCTTGTCGTATCGGCCGTGTTGATCCTCGGCGCGCTGGCGGGATGTTATCCGCCGTCGGGGGCGCAACAAACACCGGTGTCGTTCATGGTTTCCGGCAACCCGGAGGAATACAAGGCCTATGAAAACCTGGTGGCGGCCTTCGAGGAGGCCAATCCCGACGTCAAAGTCGAGCTGCGCTATGTGCCCGACGACGGCGACTATCGCCGGCGGCTGGCGGCTGACCTCTCGGCCAACGTTCCCCCGGACATCATGCTGCTCAACTACCGGCGCATCGCCGACTTCGCCGCCAACGGCGCGCTGGAGCCGTTGGACGGTTACCTGGAGGCCAGCCAAAAGCTCTCGATGGCCGATCTGTACGAGCCGGCCGTCAAGGCGTTCCAGTACAACGACCAGCAGTGGTGCATTCCGCAGAACATCTCAAGCCTCGTGGTCTACTACAACAAGTCTCTCTTCGACGCGGCCGGCGTGCCCTATCCATCCAACGACTGGACGTGGGATGACTTCCTGAATGCCGGCCTGGCGCTCACAAAGGACGTGGACAGCGACGGCGTGACCGACCAGTACGGCGCGGGCATCGACCCGATCCTGTATCGCCTGGCGCCCTTCATCTGGCAGATGGGCGGCGAACTGGTGGACGACCCTGCCAATCCGACGCAACTGGTGCTGGACAGCCCGACAGCACTGGCGGCGTTCCAATGGTTCGTGGATCTACAAACGAAGCACCACATCGTCCCCGATGCGCCGGCAGAAGCGGCCGAATCCAGCGAAAGCCGCTTTCTGAACGGCACGCTGGGCATGTTCTTCGACAGCCGCCGCGGCACACCGACCTTCCGCACGATCACCGGTTTCGACTGGGATGTCGCGCCTCTGCCCAACGGCTCACAGCCTGCCAGCATCATGCACAGCGACGGCTATTGCATGGCCGCGGCGTCCAAAGCCAAGCAGGCAGCCTGGCAACTCATTGAATTCGCCAACTCGCAGCCCGGCCAGGAGTTGATGGTCACAACCGGCCGCACGGTGCCGTCGATGCGTGTCGTGGCCGAGTCCGATGCGTTCCTCGAACCGGCGAATCCACCGGCCAACAGCCAAGTCTGGGTGGATGTCGTCCCGACTCTGCGCCAGGTGCCGACCATGCCCGGCTGGGTCGCCATCGAAGATGCTGCATCGGCTGAGATCGAGCGAGCCTTCTACGGACAGGTCTCGGTCGAAGAAGCGGCCGCCGCGGCTGTTGCCCGCACCAGAGAGCTGTTCCCACCCGCAGTTCAGCCCTGAGATCTGCCCAACCGTCCTATCCACTTTCCGTTCAACGAAGGAGAACAACGCATGAAACACCCGCACAAGTTCCTCGGCGGCCTGATGATCCTGGCGATCGTCGGTGTCATGTTTGCGCTGCCGTCGGACATGACCGCTCCTGTCGGCACAGCCGGCCGCTCGGCGACCGGCAGCGCCAGCAGCTCTCAGGAAGCCCCAGGCGTTGACCATTGGGTCAGCGCGCCGGTTGCACCAACCCTGACGGAGGCGGTGCGCGACCTGCCGGCGTTTGAAGTCAAGCCGCAGTTGGATCGCGAGATCAACCCGCGCCTGTCCACCAACGACAACTTCGACCCCGACTTCCGCGTCAAGAGTGGCATTGACCCGCTGCTGGCGATCCAGGAAGCTGCGCCCGAAGCCAGCGCTGACGGCTTCGACACACCGATCTTCAACTTCGACGGTGAGGGCTATCAGTTCCTCAATCCGCCGGACACCAACGGCGATGTCGGCGCGAACCACTACATCCAGATGATCAACGCGACGGTCGTCAGTATCTACAACAAGAACACCGGTGCGCTGATCCAGCGCTTCGATCTGACCACGCTGGGCGGCTGCACCACTGGCTCCGGCGACCCGGTTGTGCTCTACGACCAACTGGCAGACCGCTGGTTCTTGAGCGAGTTCGGCCCAGGCAGCTCGCTGTGTGTTCTGATCTCGCAGACGGCTGATCCTCAGGGCGCCTACTACTCATACCAGTTCAACACACCGAGCTTCCCCGATTACCCCAAATACGGTGTGTGGCCCGATGCCTACTACGCAACGGCCAATGAAAACAGCCCGTCTGCCCTGGCCCTGGATCGCGTCAAGATGCTGGCTGGCCAGCCGGCAACCGCGCAGCGTTTCACCGCCCCCAGCCTTTCCGGTTTCCCGTTCCAGGCGCTCACACCGGCTGATCTCGATGGACTTGTGCCGCCGCCCGCCGGTGCACCAGGCATCATCATGCGCCACCGGGACACTGAGGTGCATGGCCCGGCCGGCCATCCAGGCGAGGACTTCCTGGAGATGTGGGCCTTCCACGTGGACTGGGCCACGCCTGCGAACTCCACGTTCACGCAATTGCCAGATATCGCCGTGGCCGAGTTCAGCTCCGACCTCTGCGGCCTGAGCTCGTTCTCGTGTATCCCGCAGCCGGGCACCAGCACGCAGCTCGACCCGCTGCGCGAGGTCATCATGTTCCGCCTGGCCTACCGCAACTTCGGCGACCACCAGGCGCTGGTCGGCAACTTCGTCACCGACGTCAACGGCAACGATCTGGCCGGCGTGCGCTGGTTCGAGCTGCGCAGCCCGCCCGTAACGACCTGGAGCCTCTACCAGGAAGGCACCTACTCGCCCGACAACGTCAACCGCTGGATGGGAGCGATCGCGATGGACGGCTCAGGCAACATCGCGCTGGGCTACAACGTGTCGAACGCCACCAATGTCTACCCCGGCATCCGCTACGTGGGTCGGCTGGTATCCGACCCGCTGGGCACCATGCCGCAGGGCGAGTACACGTTGGTCGACGGCACGGCCAGCAACGGCAGCAACCGCTACGGCGACTACAGCGACATGGTCGTTGACCCGGTGGACGACTGCACTTTCTGGTTCACCGGCGAGTGGAACGCTGCCAGCCAGTGGAGCACCCGCATCGGCGCGTTCCGCTTTGATGCCTGCGGCTCCACCGACTTCGCGATGGATGTCGTGCCCGACTCGCAGCAAATCTGCGCTCCCGCCGCTGCCACCTATGTTGTCAACACGGTTCCCGTCGGCGGATTCACGGGCAATGTCAGCCTGGCGGCTGTCGGCAACCCCGGCAGCGCCGTGTTCTCACCCAACCCGGTGACGCCGCCCGGCGCCAGCGCGCTGGTGATCAGCGGCGCGGGTGTGGGCGCCTACAGCTTCGATGTGGTCGGCACCAGCGTCATCACGCCCAGCCTCGTCCATACCGAGACCGTGGGCCTGGATGTGGTCGGCGCCGCTCCCGCCGCACCGGCCCTGACCAGTCCCGCTAACGGCGCGATCAACGTCGGCCTGACACCTACCTTCATGTGGAATGCTGCGGCCGGCGCGTCGTCCTACAGCATCGAGGTGGCAACCGACGCCGCGTTCACCAACGTCGTGGCCTCGGCCAGCGGTCTGGCCGGCACGAGTTGGGTATCGAACGTGACGCTCAACACCACCACCCAATACTTCTGGCGGGTCTGGGCTGAGAACGCCTGCGGCACAGGCGCCTACTCGGCCACCTGGAGCTTTACGACCCAGGCCGGTCCGGGCGACTGCGCGCCCGGCAGCACGCCCAACATCCTGTTCAGCGACGACTTCGAGAGCGGCGCGCCTGGCTGGACCACACCGGGCGGCATCGGCGCCAACACCTGGGCGCTGGGACCCGGCGTCTCCGGCACACCCCACAGCGGCAGCTTCGTCTACCACGCGAACGACGTCAGCACCGTCAGCGAGCAGTTCCTCGTCTCACCGGCCGTCGTCCTGCCGACCAGCCAGAACCCTGTTACCCTCAAGTTCTGGAACTACCAGGAGATCGAGGACAGCGGCACAGGCTGCTTCGACGGCGGCATCCTGGATGTCTCCACCGACGGCGGCGCGACCTGGAGCCAGGTAGCCAACGCCAACCTGCTGACCGACCCCTACGACGGCGTCATCAGCAGCTCCTTCAGCAACCCGCGCGCCGGCGACGAGGCCTGGTGCGGCGACCCGCAGCCGTGGCTGAACTCCATCGTGGACGTCAGCGCACTGGCCGGCCAGACGGTGCAGTTCCGCTGGGTGATGGCCACCGACAACTCGGTGAGCCATCCTGGCTGGGACATCGACGACGTGGTCGTTCAGAGCTGCCAGACGCCGACCGCGGTGACGCTGAGCGGCATCGACGCCGGCGCGGCCCAGTCGCCCCTGCCGGTAGGCGGTCTGCCGCTGGGCGCGGTAGCCGCGGCCGGCTTGGCCGGCGCGGCGCTGGCTGCGGGCTACGTCTCGCGGCGACGCAACGGGTAGGATACACTCATAGTGCCGGTCATCTTCTGCCTGCTCCGCTTCGCGCGGGATGCTGCGCCGAAGTGACCGGCACTTCCTCACGCCGTGCGCCAGGCCGGTTGCAATCGACCTGGCGCACGGCGCGTCTGCGTTGTTCTCCTGCCGCGATTTGGTGCCCGGACATGCGAAAGTTTGGGGCGAAGTTTCGTTTATCAGGATAGGAGTTGCGGCGCTGGCGAGCTGCAGCCGGTATTCTGGCGCGCCGCGGTTGGTGTGCATCCTTGTTGCACCTGCTCTCGTCGGGCCAGCCGCGTTGCTCCTGCCAATCGAAGCGTGGTGCTGCGCCCCGTGGCGAGCGTAACATTTGCTTAGCCGCCGCTGCCGCGATATACTGATTTACGTTCACAACGAAATGCTTGCAGCACCGATACAACCTGGACCACGCGTCCGACAACAGCGGAAGGGATGGATTCCATGCGACACTATCGCAGACTCTTTGGTGCGTTCCTGATCGTTGCCCTCGCAGCAGTGATCATCTGGTCCCCGGCAGGTCTCACTGCCCCAGTTTCAGATTCTGGCCAGCGCAGCGCTACCGGCGCCGGCCTACAAGCTCCTGGGCTCCAGGAGTCGACCCCCGACGATACATGGACGAGCGACCCCGTCACCCCGCTGCTGACGGTTGACGCCGCCAGCCTGCCAGAAGCCGAACTCGAGTTCACGCTGGATCGCGAGATCAACCCGCGCCTCTCGACCCACACTGTCTTCGATCCGGAGTACAACCCCGACTTCGGTCCGGATCCGCTGTTGCAGGCGCAGGAAGCAGCCGGTCCGGCCGCACCTGATGCCTTTGGCACGCCGATCCTGAACTTCAACGGTCAGGGGTACACCTTCGTCAACCCACCGGACACGGTCGGCGACGCGGGCACGAACCATTATGTGCAGATGATCAACGGCGGCGGCGGCGCGCTGGTGCGCATCTACAACAAGAGCACTGGCGCGACCATCGGCAGCCAGTTCGCGCTCGACAACCTGGCGCCCAGCGGCGCATGTACGTCCGGGGCCGGCGACCCGATTGTGCTCTACGACCAGGCGGCCAACCGCTGGCTGCTGAGCGAGTTCGCAGGATCGGGCAACCACCTGTGCGTCTACATCTCCAAGACTGCCGACCCTGGCGGGCAGTATTGGTTCTATGATTTCACGACGCCGAACTTCCCCGACTATCCGCACTATGGCGTTTGGGGTGACGCGTATTATGTCGGCACCAACGAGAGCAGCCCGGCCGCCTATGCCCTGGAGCGCAGCAAGATGCTCAACGGGCAGGCGGCCCAGTTCGTACGCCGAACCGCCCCGTCGCTGGCGGGCTTTGGCTTCCAGATGTTGATGCCGGCCGATCTGGACGGGCCAACCGCGCCGCCCAGCGGCTCGCCGGGCCTCTTCATGCGTCACGTCGACACCGAGGCCCATAACGTGTCAGGGTATCCCAACACGGACCTGCTGGAGGTCTGGGCGTTCGCGGTCAACTGGAGCAACACCGGCGCATCTACCTTCACCAAGATCGCCACGATCCAGGTGGCTGAGTTCGACTCGACCCTCTGCGGGCTGACCTCCTTCTCGTGCATCCCGCAGCCGGGCACCAGCGTCAGACTGGACCCGCTGCGCGAGGTGATCATGAACCGCCTGGTCTATCGCAACTTCAGCAACCGCCAGGTGCTGGTGGGCAACTTCTCCACGGACGTCGGCAGCGACCGCGCTGGTGTGCGCTGGTTCGAGTTGCGCAAGACCAGCTCAAACTGGTCGCTGTTCCAGGAAGGTACGTACGGAGCTGGCTCGCTGAACCGCTGGATGGGCGGCATCGCCATGGACAAAAGCGGCAACATCGCGCTGGCCTACAACGTGGCCAACAGCAGCACCTACCCAGGCATCCGCTATGCCGGCCGGCTGTCGACCGACCCGGCAGGAACACTGCCGCAGGGCGAACACACCATCGTCAACGGCACGGGGTCCAACGGCAGCAACCGCTACGGCGACTACTCGGCCATGAGCATCGATCCGTCGGACGACTGCACCTTCTGGTTCACCGGCGAGTGGAACGCTGGCAGCCAGTGGTCGACGCGTGTTGCCAAGTTCAAGTTCGACCAGTGCGGCGCAACGCCCCCGCCCGGCAACCGCAAGGTGTGGGCGCCGTTGGTGCTCCGGCAGATCGCAACCCGCGGCACCGTGACAGGGCGGGTAACCGCAGCCAGCAACGGCTCCGGCATCTCCGGCGCGCAGGTGTGCGTGCTGTCCAGCAACCAGTGCACGACGTCCAACGCCTCCGGCTACTACACCATCAATCAGGTGCTGGCCGGCAACCAGACGGTCAGGGCTACAGCCAGCGGCTACAACGACCAGCAGAAGTCTGCCAACGTCCCTGCCGGCGGCACCGTTACTGTCAACTTCCCGTTGACGGCCGTCAGCCCGCCGCGCACCATCACGCACTCGCAGTCGCAGGCCATCGTCGACAACAACTCGGTGTCGTGCAACAACGCCAGCGGCCACGCCGACAACGCCTATCTGCGCGAGTTCAACCTGAACTCGTTCGGCATCAGCGGCGCCTTCAACGTGACCAGCGTCCAGTTTGGCGTCGAGTACGCCGAGGCAGGCTCCGGCGGGTCGCAGCCGATTCGGCTGCGGCTCTATCGCAAGACCAACCCGGCGGGATCGCTGACCTATGGCAACCTGACCACCATCACGACCGTCAACACAAACATCTCGGATCAGGCGTCGACCCGCCCGACGATAAGCATCGCGGGCACCGCGCCGGCTGGATCGGTGCTGGTGGTGGAGGTGTTCACACCCAACGGACAGAGCGCAGGCAACTTTTTCTGGATTGGCTCGAACTCGGCCGGCCAGACCGCACCCAGCTATCTGGCGGCTCCAACCTGCGGGATCTCTGAACCCACAACCACGGCATCCATCGGATACCCGGACATGCACATCGTCATGAACGTGACCGGAACCGTATCCACACAGGCGAACGCCCAGACGGAGGTCACCATCGGCGATGCGATCACCGCCCAGGACCCCGTGGGCGCTCCTGCGGGTGACAACCAGTTCGGGACACGGAGCTCCGCTGCGGCTGACTGACCCGATCTGACAGTTCAAAGCAGGGTTTCAGGTACGAAGAAAAGAGAGGATGGCTGAGCCATCCTCTTTTTTCTTGCGCCAAACATCGATCCAGGTACGGCTCACCGTATCCAATGAACCCCGTAGATCGTTATCGGCGAGTTGAATGAAAACTAGGAGCCGCGGGATCGTCGCACCCGAACTCTATCTTCCTCTGCGGTTATGATTGCTCCTGCCAGAAGTGCATCCTCATACTGCGAAAGCACGCTCAAGCAAACACCTGCTTGTTGACGAGTGGAGAGATTGACAAGTCGGATTATTCCAGAGTGTGATCTGCCATGCAAGAAGACCAAGGTTCCAAAGTCCTTATCAATAGTGACAAGTACCCGACGTTCCTGAAATGCATTAGAGAGAATCTCATCGTCACCCGGATCTTCTTTCCAATGACCAGTCCAAACGGCATCGTGCCCCGCCTCCACCGAGTGCCTGATGAACACCACCCCAAACGCAGAGATCTACCAGGACCCTCATGCTGCCATTTCCACTACAAGTGGCTCGAAATACTCTTCGCCGACCACCTTGCGCGCGTAGAAAGACATGCCCTAACGTCATCCGCCTCCAACCATGGGTAAGCTTCCAGCAACGTTGGTATTGGTATCTGTGCCAACATGCCAAGAACGTGTTCGACTGCGAGTCGTCTTCCACG
This sequence comes from Caldilineales bacterium, assembly GCA_041391245.1. GTDB lineage: Bacteria > Chloroflexota > Anaerolineae > JAAEKA01 > JAAEKA01 > JACKBK01. The sequence continues at coordinate 78,338 of JAWKOJ010000022.1, read as the reverse complement.
CACAATTGGTTTGCCTCCAAATATCCGCGAATCAACCGTAATGCGCTTCAATAGATCGGTTTCACTCATCTTCAAGTGCCTCCCGGCTTCACCACCAGAAATAGACCATACCTCTATCCGCCGCACGACCGGTGCCCTGAAGCGAGGATGCTAATCGTGCTCCGGGCCTGACTATAGCGTCGGGCTTTCCTTCAGATTGTACTGTGAATTGTGGGAACCGGCAAGCCATCAGAATGCCACAAATCGATTCCAAGTAACAGGCGATCTCACACCTTCAGTCTGATCCCGACCGGACAGTGGTCGCTGCCCGTCACGTCAGGCAAGATAAACGCATCCTCGACGCGGCCGGCCGCCTCGGCGGCGATGAAGAAGTAGTCGATGCGCCAGCCGACGTTACGCTCGCGGGCGCGGGTGAGTTGGTCCCACCAGGTGTATTGATCGGTCAGCTCAGGATAATGCAGGCGAAACGTGTCCGTAATAGAAGAAAGCGCGACCAGGCGATCCATCCACTCCCGCTCCTCAGGCAGGAAGCCGGTGGTGGTCTGGTTTTCCTTGGGCCGCGCCAGGTCGATCTCACGATGGGCGGTGTTGACGTCGCCGCAGAAGATGACCGTCTTGCCGGCGGCGCGTAGTGCCTCGCACTTGGCGAGGAACGCGTCGTAGAATGCCATCTTGAAAGGCACACGGCTGTTATGCACCAGCCGCCATGGGGAAGTAACAGTTTCAGCAACTCTTGGACAACAGGCAAACGTGCCGTTGTTCTTACGGCCCCGGTTTGTGTCTTATCGTGAGGCCGACGGGGCAGTGGTCGCTGCCCATGACGTCGGGAGGATAAGGCGCCGGTGACCAGGTCCATGGCTTCCGGCGGCGATGAAGTGGTCATTCGCCAGCCGACGTTGCGCTCGCAGGCGCGGGTGAGCTGATCCACCAGGTGTGACTGGTCCACCAGATCAGGATAGAAGTGGCGGAAGGTGTCTACGTAACCGATACCGGTGATCTTGTCCATCCAGGCGCGCTCTTCGGGAGAAACCGGTGGTGGTCTGGTTCTCCTTGGGACGCATAGATCGATCTCGCGGTGAGCAGTGTTGGCGTCGCCGCAGAAGATCACCTTCTTGCCGGCGGCATGAGCTTCGCACTTGTCGAGGCGCGTCGTAGAACGCCATCTTGAACAACGCGCGGCCGTTGTCGCGCCCGCCATTGGGAAAGTAACAGTTGAGCAGAGTGAGCGCGCCGAAATCGGCGACGATGGTCCTGCCCTCCTGGTCGAACCTCCTCGACGGCCAGGTCAAACTGGATATCAAGCGGTTCCAGTCTTGTAAGCAAGCCGGTCCGCTGTAACCCTTGCGCGCCTTGGAGTGGTTCCAGTAGCTGTGATAGCCGGCATGATGCTTGGATGTTATAGGCACCTGATGCGCCTCAACGGAGTTCCTGCAAGGCAAGGATGTCAGGCGCCGTGTCCTCAAGCCAGTCGCTGAAGCCTTCTTATTACCGCGCGGATGCCGTTGACGTTCCAGGACAACAGAGTTAGTCTTTCACTCATCGAAATGTTTGCTCCAGAGATTTCATGGCGAGCGCTCCTTTGCGAAGCAGCCAGGAAGAAGCCGGAAGGGAGCGAGTGGACAGTGTTATGTTGGTGTTGGCTGCGATTTTGGTGCTCCCGATGACTATTGGCGCAAACTGAAATCTGCAAATCATGATTTCAAGGTCAATGGGTTCCGGGAATACGAGGTGTTGGGGACACAACAACTCGAAATCCAAGGAGGTCACCCCGGTTATATGGCCTACTCCTGAATCGTGAGGCGCAACGCATGCTGTCCTCATCGTAATCGAATGCGCCTCCGCGCGCCACACGTTCTCTCTGAGAGAGCAAACTCTCTCGGTCGGCTCGCTCCCTTTCATCCCTCGGATATGGGTAACCCTCCGCGAGCTGCGTCCATTCAGCTATTTGCGCTCAAATCCTCGACACCATACCGGCTAGCCCCACCGGGGAAACAGCCAACAGAACTCGCGCTACCAATATTCGTTTTCCGATAGTTAGCGCGGTTGGCATCTAGTTCATCGCCCCAAGGAAAAATGCGTCCGTCACTTCCGCGAGCCGCCTTTTCCCACGCAATATCATAGGCAGGTGATCTGCCAGCCCTCATCGCGCAACATGTGGGCCAGCGGTTCCAGCATACCGCCAATCACGTAATTCGCCGATAAGCCAACCGCCTGGACTATCGCATCGAACCATGTAACCCACACAGCTGGATGGTTGCCAAGCCAGTCGGGGAAATATGAATTGTCGTGATCATAATCATTTTTCGCGACGAAAGCACGAAATTGGGCCACAGTGACTGGATAGCGGGCGATGTAGTACTCGGCCAACGCAAGCGAATGCTGTGGGTACTCATTGTTGTACGCCAGTTTGTCTCTCTTCTTGTCACTGCCCATCAGGAACGGCCCTGCAGGTACATGGACAAAGCCCAACAAAGGTTCGCCGGGCAAATACCAGGCGTCGGACCGAAACGGGGATCGTCGAGGCGCCCCAGAGGCATCGCGGAACGAAGCGCGTTGGGGTGGACGCAAAGACTGGTCGGCTCGCATGCCGGCCAGAAGCCAACGCTGGATGCGTCCAAATGTCGCGCCGTAGCGACCCGGTTCGGCCTCGCGCCGGACGAACTCACCGAATCCTGTCTCGAGCAGCGCCTCGGCAACGAGTTCGATCTCTTGACCCTTGTCGGGCGTGAGCGTTGTGGAGGACGTTGGCTCTTGGAATACCAGAACATCCACCAAGTCAGAGATGATGCGGTGTGCTGCGAGGCGCTGGCTGCCAGCAGGTAGACCTCGCCCACCACTCCAGATCTGGCACTGCGCGCTCTTTGAGCAGTGTGTCATGCTCAGCCTGGCGCAGCAGATGGTGGCGGCCAGATACTCCTGGAAGGTGCGATGTGGAAATGCGTAGGTGCGATTGTCCAGGGCCTGGAGCAGGCCGGAGCGGTGGATATAGCGCAATACTTCGTTTGCCGCATCGAAGCTCTTCGCTCGGCTGCCAGATCCTCCAGGAGGTCGAGGCGGGCGATCGCGGCTTTGTCCGTCACGGTCTAGCCGGTTTTCTGTTCCTCGTGGGCTCGGAAGGCAGCACGCTCCAGAGCATGGCGCAAAACGTCGACACGGATGCCCAACTGCAGGATCGGGCCTGCTCTACTTTTGTATCCACCCACTCTCATCCCCTGACGATGCGGTTTTCCCAGTGAGCCAACAGCAGGTTGACCGCGCTCGTAGAGGTCGGCCAGTCTCTGGGTAGATAGCCGTCACAGCCATGGACCTGCGCCATCAAGGTAGGCGGCGCGGCGTTATTGAGCCAGTTCCTGGGTGCGGCAACGCTTCGATGGCACCGTAAAGACAATCGGCTTCGCTCTGGCTCTTCTCCTCGTCCCATCCCTTGCCAGGTCCGACGGCATAGTACCAGGCCGTGGTGAAGGTCTTGACCTGATCCATGTTGAACAGCGCCAACTCAACGACTGGAAACTGATCGTCGGGCAGGCGCCAGGCATCGCCCTGCACATAGGCGTATTGCCGGCAGGTGATCATGACCTGACGCGTGGCGCAGCGGTGCTGCAAATGCGGCAATAACATCCTTGATCAGCGAGCGCTTAGCGTCCTCGTCAGTCTCACGCACCTCGTCCAGCCCGTCGAAGACGGTCCCACCCTCTTCGATCAAAGCTCGCTTCAGTTGCTCGTGGGCGTCTCGCAACCCCATTGCGCCAGTTGGTACCGCCAGATAATCCCAGACTAAGCCCGCTTCGCCTCTCGTCGTGTCGTCGGGGATCAGGCAGCGAGCGGCGCAACACGATGCGCACCAGGGTGGGGACTGATCAGTGCGCCAGCCTGTCAGCCCGTCGACAGCCGTACTCGCCCAGTCGTCGCTGTGCGAGCTGGGTGGTCAGGTGGTTGACAGGGTGCTCTTTCCTGCGCCCGGTTGGCCGAGGATTACCGGCGCGGCGACGCAACGGCTGCTTCGGTGGCCTGGATCGGTGTAGCTCCTCACGCTCACCAACGCTTTTACCCTCGACCGTCGGATCTCCCCTGCGGCAGATCGCATACAAACGGTGGTCGAGGCGAGCCAGCGCGAGATCCTTCAGGTAAAGGGTGGTAAAGACGTCAGATAGCTTCACCTGTCCCAGAGCCGCTCTCGGTAGGGCCTTTCAAACAGGCGGGGTCGATGGTTGTCAGGTCCGAAGCTCGCAGTAGCTAACCAGCGTGCGCAGATAGTGAGCTTCCCAGTCGACCGGCGGCTGGCTGAGCAGGTCGGAAGCGAAGATCTGGATCAACTGGCCGATAGCCACCCCTCCCTGGCCGGCGGCTATGCCTCCGCTGGCAGCAAAGGCGCAGAGCCGTCCAGTTGCACATCAAACGCTGGACGAACTGCTCCGCTGAAAGGATCGACCTGACGTTGTTGCAGCACTTGCTCGACGTCGCGCCGGTAGCGCAGATCCTGGAAGCTTTGCAGCAACTGGTCCCCAGGTTTCGTCGAGAAGCAGCTCGCTCTCGAAATTGAAAAACTGGCGCAGTGCCGGGCATGTTGGGAAAGCGCTCGCAAAACTGGGCAGCCACGGCCTGCACATTCAGGGCCTGGGCCGGGTCCAGCGGGCTGGCTTACCACGTCGCGTTGAAATGGGCAGTGGTCAACCCGGTGGTTGAATGGTTTCGTCGCCGCCGGCTGCGAATTGCCTTGGCCAGTGCGGCGTCAAAAACGCTACAGCGCTGGTTCTCATCGGTGTTGGCCCAGCGATCCTTGAGCTCGCGCAGTTCGTCGCCGAAACCAACTTCCATCAGTGGCGAGAAACTGGCTTGGCGCAGCGCCAAGGAGAAGTTCTACGGTCATGCAGTGTCATTCCTCTTACGTACAGGCCGTAACAAGCGATTCTAGCAAACGGTGTATTAGCATACGCCTAAAACACTACGCCAGCGATTACCGCGCCCTACATTCAGAAGGAGGGTTTTCCAAGAGCCACAATGTCTATTCAACACCTTTGGTCCTCAAGAAGGTGCTACCTCTCAAGGAAGGCTATGCAGGGCACGCAACAACGAAACCCGATGCTTAGCTGCTCCTGCTGTAAGGAAATTCCTGCAGCGGTAGGTGCTGCACACGTGGTACTCAGGGTACCGGAGGCACCCTTGCTGCAAAATGCGGGGAACAACTGAGGCCAACGTTAAGGTTCTCGCGGCCGTCCGTAGGAGTATATGGATAGTCGAAACTAGGTTCAATACATTATCGCCCCGCAGACTGCGTCAACCACACGTTGCCGCTCATCTCCTCTGCGCCATATACACTAGTGCCGTCACCGAAACAGCCTGCGGCGCTGGTGGTTCCTATCTCAGTTGCGCTGTAGTTGCATCGATCGGGATCGATCTTCGGCCCCCGGGGTAAGCGTTTCGGATCCGAGTTCCGCGCTAGCGGCTACGACAGTGCTGACTGCCAACTGGTCTATTGAACGATACACCGGCTGTTCAAACATCAATGCACCGCCGCCGCCTTCTCCCATTGAGGCTCGCTGGGCAGGAAACCTGCCAATCTGGTGTTAGCCGGCCTTGCCCCGCGAGCGAACTGTTGGCAGGCGAGGCTGGCGCGTACCAGCTCACCCCCACCACTGGGTGGTTCTTCAAGTCAAATGGTGGATTGAATTCGACCGGACCAATACGATCTATAATATCCCAGCGACCTTTGAACTTGCCGCCGCGCCAAAGCCCTCCTCTTTGGCCTCCGGCCAGTAAGCCCGTCTTGCGGTAGCCGCCGGCGTCGACGAAACGCGGTGCGCGAGCACATTGGTCACCAGCCGGCCGATCCGGTAGTCGTAGTCCAGGCCCTCGTACAGGTGCTGTTCGTTGCCGTCACCCATCCAGAGGAGCCGGCCGGCACCGAGCAGAACTTCCTCGACGGTCATCTGCCTGGGACGGGGATCGCCGAGAACGGCCAGATCGCGGCCCGCACCAGCAACTCGATAGCCGGCAGATCACTGCCGCGCATGACGCCCGCAACAGCCGCGGCACCGGCGCGGTCCACCTTGGCTTGGTTGCGCGGTGTGATCGCGGACAGGTCGGCGGTCTCTGCCAGCGCCTGACCGGCCAGGTGCGCGCCCCAGGCGTCGTCCAGCGTGCTGCTGCCCGCCGCATCGCACTCCTGGTAGCATAGCGCATCTACCAGCGACCATACAGCCGAGGCAGTTCCGCGATGCGCCCGGCCGGCAGGCGCAACACGACCTCGCGCCAGCGGTTGGGATCACGGCGCCAACTCGGCCAGTTGTTCGGGGTAGTCGTGGTCGGTCAGGTAGCAGGCGGCCAGGTACTCCTGGAAGGTGCGGTGGGGAAGGTGTAGACGCCGACACCGTGGGGAAGCAAGAGGCCGGCACAGTCCCTGAGATACTCTACCAGCCGGCGCGGCTTGACGTGGGGTTTTGGCTGATCTTGAGCGGATACATCCACCAGGTCCTTCTCGAGGATGTCGGCGGTACCCACCGGGTCGGGCTGGGAGGCGTGAGCGGCAAACGCTGGGAGCATTGTTGAGCAGGTCGCGCACCTTGACCCGGTCGACCTTGAGCCACTCGGCCAGGCTGGGCTGGATGACCAGGACAGCATTGCCTTGAGCATTCCCTGACAACGCTGGCTCTCACAGTCCAGCAGCAGGTCGACGGCGTCGGCGTATGGCTCCTCTCGCGCTTCTCGGGCAGGGAGCCGCCGCGCGGGCGTGCAGGCTGGCCATGAGGGTGAGCAGCAAGGGCCGTTCGGCCAGGGCCTGTAGGCGGTCGCCGGCGGAGATGGCGCGCTTGAGCACCTCGGCCCGGCCCTGCGCGTCCTGCGGGGATCGAGGTGGCTGGTTCGCCGATGTGGGCGTACCAGCGGTCGACGAAGCTGCGCACCTGGCCGGGCGTGAAGGGCGCCAGAACGGTCTCCTGGAAGCCGGGCAGCCGCCAGTCCTGGTTCTGGTAGGCGTAGGTGCGACTGGTGACCAGGATAACGCACGCGGGAAGGATGCCTTGAAGTCCTCGACCGCCTGGCGGATCTGGGTGCGGCGCTGGTCGGCCTCGGGCACCTCGTCCAGGCCGTCCAGCAGCAGGATGCCGCCGCGCTCGCGCAGTTCCTTGCGCAGGTGCGGCGCGTAGTCGGGCAGGCTGGCGGGAACGAGGCCAGTGTCGATGAACTTCCACAGATGTTCGGCGCTGGCCGGCTGTCCCACCTGCGGCAGGTCGCTGGCAGCAAAGTCGCGCAGCACGGCGCGCACCGGCAGGAGCGCACCCGTGGCGCCATGGTTGCGGCGCCGGCTCCTCTTTTCACGGCTGCGATCCTGCTTCGTCTGGCGGCGAAGCGGTTAGCAGCGCCGGGAGTTGGCGCTGGTCTCCCAGGGCTTCTCCAGCCATGCAGGGGGCGACAGAAGTTGACGAAGGTGGACTTGCCGCTGCCGGGGTCGCCGAGAAGCACCAGATGGCGATGGCTGTTCATCTGCTCGACGGCCGACAGCCGGCGGGTTTGCGACGCGCGGCGGCGGCTCCAGCATGTCGTCGCGCTCGGGCGTCTGGGTCAGCAGGCGGTGTAGACCGCACCCAGGTTGAGGCGCCGCCTCGGCCTCGCTGGCGACAGTAGGATCGACGCCGGCCAGGAAAGGGCACGGCTGCGCTCCAGGGCGTAGCTGAGGTGGAAGCTCGGCGCAGGCTGGCCGGGTCGGTGGCGCTGGGGTCGACGTTCGATCTGCTGGGTGATGTTGACGTCACCATCGATCTTCACCGGCCGCCACGCCGCCCGCGCCGGCTGCGATACCTCCAGCCAGTGCCACAGCGCCTGATCCGCCGACCTCAACAGTCGAGCCGACTTGCTGCGCAGAGCGGACACTGCCGCGTTTATATAGGCACCTTCCGGCAGCTTGCCGATCTCAAAGGCGCTCCTGGAAACGGCCAGTTGTTTAACCAATATCGTCGCTCAAACGCTGTCCTCCTCAGTGGGTTTTCGGCCGCGCCACCATGATGCGCTGCCCTTGATGGTCTTGGCGGCCACACCGCCTGCACCGGCCGCAATGCCGCCACTCACTGCCACAGCGCCACTGCCGCTGACGATGATCTTGTACTGGGCATCGGACAGCGCCCTTCCTGCTTGAGCAGGTCCAGCAAACTTGAGCCTTTTCGACAATCTCAGTGTCCTTGTCGACGCCGGCGGCCATGGTTCTCCCTTGAGATGAGCTTGCCGGTGTTCTGCTTCCGGCTGTTGTTCTACTTTCTCAATAGCCTCTACAACGTCCGGTTTTGGCCGCGAATTTGTCGACGATGAGGGCTTTAAGCCCGGCATATGCGTCCTTGACGGCCTGAGTGGTTACTTCTGCTGCGCCGGCAACCAGCGCTCCGGCAATGATTGAAGAGGATCACTGGTGTGTTGTTCCTTTCGTTGTCTCGAGACTCTTGGTTGTCCATAGATACCGATCCAACGTCTCGCGATCAGCCGCAGCCACCGCCGTTGCGTAGCGCCTCGAAAGACGTATGCCGAAAGCTTGACCGGCGGATTGCGATTTCGATTGGCGTCAGTCATATTTTGGTCATTCTGCCGTGACAATCCTAGCTGCAAGGCAGTTCTCGTACGGGTATTCTGTTGGGACGCAACCACTCTAAAACCGATGACCTTGCTCCAATCATCTGGAAAATCTGCCCCTCGGTAGGCCGAACGCACATCATTTTGATAACTACTAAATGCGCCCGCATAAAGCGCGCGATCTGTACCTTCGGTACTGGCGTCTTCGCAATAGGCGTTATAGTCGTTGTTCCGCCTCTTTGCTGTTCTACACCACTCCCAAATATTGCCGGTCATATCTTCAGCACCGTAGGACTGACACCTGTGGGAAAGGTCCCGACAGCACACGTGGTATCTATGCCTGTTAACACATAGTTCGCCCTCTCAAGATCAGATCCGGTCCCCGGGGATAGAGCTACCGTCGTTGCCGACGGCCTTCTCCACTCGGCTCGTCCGGTAGACGAATGTGCCAAGTGCGAGCCAGCCAGCCGACCTTTTGCAGCTGCTCCGTCAGCCATCAGGTGAAGGCTAATGCTTCCCACCAGTTTATCCCCACCACAGGATGGTTCGGCAGGTTGAATGGATAGCCAAAGTCATGCGGAGCAATAGCGAAATCTTTCCGGAATGTTTCGCCATCATGGGTACCGCTTGACTTCACCACTAGCCCAGTAGCCAGCGGCCTCACTTCGGACCAGAAATGATGATTACGGTAGCCACCGGCTTCAACGAAGGTATGGAACGCTGAGGGATTGGTGATCGGATATCGACTAATTCGATAGGCTTGTGCAATCGTGTAGGAATGTTGTGGACGTTCGTCCTCTCTGAATTGCTTCGCTGTCTTTTTTGCTACCCGTAAGGAACGACCCAGCCGGCACATCAGCCCAGTCGATGTCGGGCAAACCGGTCGCGTGATCAGGGCAACGCCGGTAGTAGGTCGCCTGCCGGGCTGGCGCGGCCGGCTTCGGCGCGCTCGATGTCAACAATGGGCTCACGCATGACACCAGCTTCAGCCAGGCGACGACCCTTGAATAGGTTTCGCCGCCGCCGGGTTTGTCGTCGGCCTGGACAATATCACGCCCCAGCAACACGGCCATCTGACCAGACCAGAGCGCGGCGCGCCATTGACGGTCGCCGGTTGGTTTGTCCGCCGGGCACAGGTCGTAGGCCAGATCCAGCAGATCCTTGGTGTTGCGCCGGTTGTGCAGCAACTCCTCCGCGCCCATCTGGGCTGCCAGCGCCCAGTAGTCGCCCTCGCCAGCGCGCTGCCAGTACTCGCGGGCGGCTGTGCGGCCCTCGATCATCTGGCAGCCGGCCAGGTACTCCTGGAAGGTGCGATGCGGAAAGCTGTAAGCCTGCGGCTGGCCGGCATCATCGCCGCCACCACGGCCGATCAAAAGGCCAGCCCGCTGGTCCACGTAGTCCAGAAACTCGGCCACCAGGCCGGCGTCGCCCAGGTAGGACGGCCCCTCCAGCAGGGCCAGCAACTCGCCCCGCGCCAGTTCGCCGTCCTCACGACCGCCTGCCTGCTGGCTGTGGGCCAGGTGAGCCAGGTTCTCGACAAGGCCGCGCAACTTGAGGTTGTCACGCAGGATGGCCCCCAGTTCGTCGGAGACGGCCAACCCCTTGCGCTTCTGCCAGCGCAGCAACAACACCTGAACGGCCAGATCGTAGAGACGCACCCGCTCCTCGGGCAGCCCAACTTCCTTCTGGTGGATGATGGCCATGGTGGTCAGCAGCATGGGGTTGGACGCTAGTTCCAGCAGCTTCGCCGACAGGGCCGCGCCTTGTAGGTCGGCAGCATTGTCATGCGCCTTGCCGCGGGTCAGGCGGCCCAAATCGTGCTGGGCCTGATACCACCCGGCGATGAAGCGTCGGATCTTGTCCCGATCGAACGCGGCCAGGGTATGAGATGCGAAGCCGGGCAACTCGCTGTAGGACCGGATGCGGCAGGTGACGATGATGCGGTTGGCGGAGGAATGGGCTGCGGCAACAGCCTGAATGGCCTGGCGTGTGCGCCCGCGCAGGGAGAGAGGTACCTCGTCCAGGCCGTCGAAGATCAGCAGCGCCGCGCCGTCGTCCAGGGCATCTTCTACCCCGGAAGCCAGGTCGCCGGCGCGCATCTCCTCCAACTGGGACAGCCAGTGCCCGCGCACTGCTTCTGCCAACTTACGGTCACGGCGGTCGTCTGACATACCGTCGAGAGATAACCCGGCCAGTGCGGGCGCCAGCTCGCGCAGTGAGATCAACAGCGGCAACGTGTTGGCCGGCCAGCCGGTCGGCGAACTGCCGCCATTTATCTGTGCGCCGGCCAGCAAGGCCACCAACTGGCGCACAAAGGTGCTCTTGCCGCTGCCGGGATCGCCCAAGAGCGCCAGCTTGCGGTTGGTAGTGGCTGCCTCCATGGCTGACAGGACACGGTCCTCGGCGCCGCTTCGCCCCAGGGCGTCGGTGCGCTGACGGCGTTTTCCCTCGCCGTCTTCTTCCAGCGGGACGCGGGTGCGGGTGTCCAGTTCGACATAGACGCGGTCCAGGGTGACCTCGTCGCTGGCCTCCTCCTCGCCGCCCATGGCGGCCAGGGGCAGCACGTTGCAGCGCTGGCGCAAGCGTTGCAAGTAGCGGGTGCGGGCCTGGTCGGCGCGGCGCTGCTCGGGGTCGGGCGGCGACGGGATGATGTCGCCGATGTGGACGCCGCCGTAGATCGTGCCTGCAGCAACGCCACCCGCGCCGGCCGCGACAGAGCCGGGACCGTAGGCAACGGCTCCCGAACCGGTGACGGAGATGTTGACCTGCGGCGGTTGCGACGAGCGTAGCGGCTCCTGTTCCTCTCGCGGCTGCCAGATGTGACCCTCGGGGGTGCGCATGAAGAGGGCAGGCACCCACCAGGCGGCGCTGTCCTCGGCCAGGATGGCCTTGCGCGCAAGGGTGACGGCGCGATCCACGGGATGGCCGGCGGCGACTGCCTCGTAGAAGGTCGTTGCGAAAGCGCGGGCGGCTTTGTCAGGCACATCGGTCTGCATGGCTACCACAGCGGAGATTCCGGCTCGCAGCAGCGCTCCTGCGACAGACGCAGCCTGCCCACCGCCGGCGCCGGCGCGACAGGCATTGAGTACGGCCAGCCGCACCCCCTCACCGGCCAGCATCTGACCCACGGTGCCGGCGTCGGCGGGAGCAGCCTTGCCGGTGCGGTCGGCGAAGACCAGGCCGGTCTCGTGGCCATGGCCGGCGAAGTGCCAGATGTCCACCGGGTTGCGCACGGCAGCCGACAGTACGTCGGACAAGGTTGCGCGGTTGCCGGAGCCAGCAACGATCAGCTTGCCCTCCTCCACCAAGGACGCCAGGCCATCTTCGATGGCATCCTGTTCTGCCTGGACGTCCAGGGTCAGGAGGTCGGACGGGGAGGAGCCGGTGAAGAGAAGGTGCAACGGGCGGTCCGCGGGCCAGTCCAGCGGCGCGATGGGCAGGCGCACGAAGCGCGTGACCGGTGTGCGGCCGTCCAGGGCCAGGAAGCGTCCCAGGGTCTCGTCGTAAAGCAACTCCCAGGGCAGCGCGGCCAGTTCGGGCGTGTCCACGGTCAGGCGCAGACGCAACATATCTTCGCCGGCTTTGGCCAGACTGGCGCGCCAAAGTTCGGCTACAGCGGGCGCGCCGAACGCGACCCACCACAGGGCCAGGCCGGCACGACGCAACCCGTCGGTCGAAGCGACATCGAGGGCTTGCCTGTCAATGCCGGCGAGGTTGGCGGTGACGGTTGCAGGCGCCGAGGTTTGGCCGGCCGGCGAGTCGAGGATCTCGGCGGTGACGGAGGTTGTGCTGCCGGTGAGGCGCAGGTCGAAGTTGTGGGTCATGAAAAGCACCTTGATATGGTGTCAGTCACAGAATTTTGCGGCGACCGCCCTACCGGGCGGTTTTTGGATTGGTTGGCGCCGGCTGCCTGGTTGGGTTCGTTACATGCAGGTTTATGCGAGCACAAGAGGTCAGAAAAACAGAGTATCAGAGTTAAGAGCGGACCAGAGGCCAGAGGTGGCTCCCTACGGTCGCAATGGGGACGCAACTACCCGAAACCCGATGACGTCGCTCCTGTCGTCCGGGTAGTAGCCGATGCGGACGGCGCAGCGCACGTAGCGCTCATAGCTGTCGAACGCGCCCCCGCGCAACACACGGCGGCCTGTAGAACGTAAGTTCTCTCGCTCAGCTCGCTCCTGCTCATCGGTGGGATACGGATATGGCCATCACACTTCGTGTCCATTCGTCCACATTGCCGCTCATGTCCAGACATCCGTAGAGACTGGCGCCTTCAGGAAAGATGCCTACGGGTGTGGTGCCGCCCAAACCCAGCGCGTCGCTGTTGCAGCGTGTGGCCTCGAAAGTGTCGCCCCAGGGATACAAGCGTTTGTCCTTGTCGCCGCGGGCCGCCTTTTCCCACTCGGCTTCGCTGGGTAGCGTGATGTGCCTGCCCATGGCCTGGCTGAGCCAGTCGCAATAGTCCACCGCATCGTGCCCACTCACCCTGACCACCGGATAACTCTCCAGTCCCTTGGGAGGCCGGTTGTCCTGCCACCCGTTCGGCGCTTCATGGCCGGAGGCCTGTACGAACAGCAGGTATTGGGCGTTGGTGGTGGGCACCCTGGCAATGTCAGAAGGTATCGAGGTGGATCCGATGCAATGCATCTTCTTCACCCCCAGAACTCGCCAGCCGGGATCGTAATCCACGCTGGCTCGCCGTGGGAGCGGTCCAGAAGCGGTCCAGTCGCCCACCGATGCGAGCCAGAGCCGTCGCTGCCGCAATACGTCGGCTGGTCAGGGCAGCGGGCGTCATTCCCCGGCTCAACACCGTACCCAGCCAACTGCTGCTCCTGGTCTCGAACTCGCCGCGCAGCCTCTTCTGAAGGTCCTGCTCCAGATTGCCGGCTGTCCGCCCTGCCCCTACATCGCGCAGACACTCGCCGGCCAGCACCAGATTGTGGTAAAGTTCTGGCTCTGCCCTGAGATCGGCGATAGCCTGGATGAGCTGGGTGGTTCGTTCTTTGCCCTGGGTGCTCAGGTAGCCGGCCTCCAGCAGGATCACCTCGCGCCACCAGGGATCAGGGACGCGGGCCAGGGTGTAGGCGATGAAATCGCTGCGGTCGGCCACGGCCAGCGCGGCCAGATACTCCTGGAAGGTCAGGTGGGAGAAGCTGTAGACGCCCTCGCCGCGCGCCACCAGTAGGCCGGTCCGCTGCTCGACGACGTCCAGGAAACGATCCACGGCTGCTTCAACCTCGCGCTGATCGGCGACGCTGTCGAGAAACAGCGTCTGCAGCAGACGACGCAGCTCGTCCAGGTCCAACTCCTTGACCTGTCGCTCGTGCATGTGCAGGGCGACACTCTGCAACATCAGACGCTTGTCGCCGGTGTCGAAGGGCCGGTCGGTCAGGATCGCAACCTCCTTGACGCCGCGCGCCTCGTCCCACTTGCCCAGGAGCACGTCCACAGCCTCGCCGTACAGCTCGGCGCGGCGGTCGGGCAGCTTGACCCGGTCGCGGTGCACCATGGCGATGACTGTCAGCATCAACGGGTTGATGGCCAGCTCGCGGATGCGCTCGTTGCCCTCGACCGCGGCCATCAACTGGCGGGTCTGCTCGGCAGCGTAGGCATCGGCGCTGGGGCCAGGTTCCATCTGGCCGACCGCGACCAGGCGATGCCAGTGCTCCAGGAACAGCCTGACGTCGGCCAGGGTGAAGTCGTTGACGGTGGTGGTGCTATAGCCCTCCAGACGGGCCGGCCCGCTGTAGCCTACGACCCGACTGGTGACCACGTAGCGGCAATCGGGGTAGGCGCGGGTGAAGCCCTCCACCAGCCGCGAGACGCGCCGGCGCAGGTCGGGATCGGCCACCTCGTCCAGGCCGTCCAGCAGGACGACCGCGTTGCCCGTGGTCAGCCACCTGTCGAAGAAGTCGGCCGGCAGCTCGATGCGCTCGTTCTTGAGCGAGCGCAACAGGAAGTTGAGCACCAGGGCGTGGCCCTCGGTGTCGTCGTCGGCGCCGTGTTCGTGGCGCAGGACGGCGCCGATCTGGCGTAGGGCCAGCAGGATGGGCAGGGCGCCCTTCTCAGGGAGACCAAGTTTCTCGCCAACGAAGTTCGTGTCCTTCTCGGCCCGATCGCGGGCGTAGAGGAGGGCCAGGTAGCGCAGCAGGGTGGTCTTGCCGCTGCCCGGATCGCCCAGCACGACCAGCCGGCGTTCGGCGGTCAGTGCCTCCTCAACGGCGACCGTGACGGTCTCCGTGGTGGTTTGAGGTGTCTCGCGGCGGTTGCGTTCGCCGGGCGAGGGCGGCCTCGCGGGCCAGCCAGTCGTCGTCCGGCGTGACAACGCGCTGACGTGTGGCGCGCAGCTTGATGTAGATGCGGTCCAGTTCGATATGCACCAGCCGGCCGCCGGAGCGGATGCCCTGAAGCTGCAGGTAGCGGTTGCGGCTGACCACGTGTTGCAGATACTTGCCCAGCGCCGACTCGCGGTCGACCGCGGTCATAGGCACCGGCGCGTCGCCGATGACGACGGTGGCGCCCTCCTTGGCAACCACAACGTGGCCGGCGATCTGGCCGGCTGCGACGCCTTCCTCGCCGGCGGCGATGCCGCCGGACTGAGCCGATCCGCCGCTGCCGGATACGTTGGCGGTGTGGGATGTTTGGGCGGTCAGGCCGGCGACTGCCGCGCGGTAGGTATCTTCGTCCAGGGCACCACTTTCAAAAGCCTTGCGAAGGTTTTGTAGTTGCTGTTCAAGCTCGTCCATGGCGTCTCCGGGTTCTCAGGTCATCCCTCAAGTTGTTCGGCGATCAGGCTGAATTGCTCCAGCGCCGCCTCCAGGTCTTCGACGATTTCCTGGGCCAGCACCTCGGGATCGGGCAGGTTGGCTGTGTCCTCCAGGCTCTCATCGCGCAGCCAGAAGATGTCCAGGTTGACCTTGTCCCTCGCCATCAACTCGTCGTATGTGTAGTGCCGCCAGCGGCCCTCGGGGTCTTCCTCCGACCAGGTTTCGCTGCGCTCGTGGCGATTGCCGGGGTTGTAGCAAGCCGGGAAGCTGTTCAGGCGTGGTCATGTGACGAGGATTGATGAAAGCTCAACGGGACCGCCCCAGCAAAAGCGAAAGATCGGCGCTGCCTTGCATCAGACACACCCTTGGTGGCTGATCGCGGCAGGATGACTGCAACCGGTGGAATTATACGCGCCGGAGCGCGAATTGGCAATCGCCGGCGCCGTTTTCCGTCGTCGCATGCGCTCCCTCGAATACCTTGCGCTGCCGACGCCGGCCTGGTCCTTTAGTACCATGCCTTACCGGGCCGTGGAGGCTGGCTTAGCACCACCAAGAGACCGTGTTCATGACTTCACAACACACGCTACAGGGCAACGCGCCATGGCGCCGAAAGCATCCACAGCTGTCCCGCCGTGGTTGTTGCATGGAACGGCGCCCCCAAATACCTATTTAATCGATTTTTCAGAACTATGGTTTTTTTCAAAACTGTTGTGAGATAATGGCCTGTGTCCTGGTCTCTGGCCAGCCAATCGACGGCATCAGGAGGTGTCCATCCGTATCGACCAACACGACAGCTACAACGCTTGACGCAGATCACCGAGACGAACACCATTTGCACCTTTGGAGGTATTCCTGTGAATGAGTATCGAAAATCGCTGACCATCGCCATCTCCCTGTTGACCATCTTGTCCCTGCTGCTAACCAGCGTCGCATGGGCTGCCCCAACTCCCGATACGATGGACGGCGCCGACCAGCCCGCGACTGGAAGTTTCCCCTGGATCACCAGTCTCGTTCCCCAGACCGGACCACCGCCGGCGCGACCGGTAGGCGCGGTTGCCGAGTCTTTCGACAGCGACCATACCCTTGCGCAAGATGTCGATCGCAGCCCGCCCGTGGCGCTGGGTGCGTCCTCTTCGCACCGGCCATTGACCTGGACAAGAACCCGGCCAGCAACCCGGCAGCCGGCGAGGCCGTCCCCGTCATCGACCTGGCGGAGCATGTGGGCAGCGTCCTGATGCTCGCCGCACAGCTTCAACCGGACGACGCGCCAGGGTCCCCATCGGCGTGCCGGTCACCTTCCGCGTCTGGCGCGACGACGTGCTGTTGTACGAGCAGTCCGTCCCCACCGACGCCTGGGCGTCGGCCAGCGTCGAGGTGCCGGTAGCCGACGTGACCGGCCAGTTCAGCTACCAGGCCAGCGCCCCGCAGTACGGCGAGACTGAAACCCGCCGCTTCCGCTTCGATCCCGACCAGAAAAGCTACGTCCTGCGCTGACGGTGCGGACCTGTCCGTCCGGCGCGAGGGCAACCGGCTGCACGTCACGCTGCACTCGCCGGTTGCGCTGGAGGAAGGCCGCGACGAGGTCACGCTGATGCTCATGCGCCGCCGCACGACGCAAGCTGATCCCGCCGCGCCGGATAAAATCGATCCCGCTGACGAGTTCTACGGGCTGCAAGAGATCCCCCTGCCCGACGTGGCCATGCAGATCGTCGGCGCCGACCAGGCGGTGGCTGAGGTGCAACTGCCGGCCGGCGACTACGGCCTGGCTGCTTCGGTGCTGGTCAACGAAAGCACGGTGCAGCAGTTCTACTCGCAACCGCAGCGGCTGCAACTGGACCAGGCGCCGCACCAGCCCGCCGGCGAGCCGATCTGGGCGTCGCCCGTGGACTACGATGAGGGCGTAAGACTGGTGCAGTACGCCGCGCCGGCCGGCCAGACCGTCTACGATCTGGTGGCTGCCAACGACCTGCCCGTGCTGCCTGAAGAGCTGGCCGACCAGTCCCAGCTGATCAGCGTGCGCCGCACCGGAGCGTTCGAGTGGGAGGAGACGGTCTACGACGTGCGGGTAAACACCGTAGTGGACGACCGCAAGAAGATCGCCGTGCTGGACGGGTTCGACTTCGACCCCATCGCCCGCCGTTACACGGTCGCCGTCAAGTCGCTGCACGAGGAAACCATCACCGACACCCTGACCATCGACGTCTACGGCCCCGGCGACATCGTCATCAAACAGGACGTGTCGCAGGTGGTGCTGAAGCCGGGCCAGGTGCTGCGCTACACGGTGGAAGTGCCGGCCGAGCTGGGCAAACCAAGCGGTCTGCGCCTGACGCTGGACGACCCGCTGATCGAGGATTTCCAGGCGGTCGAGGCGGCGATCCGCAACCTCTACTCGACCGTCTCCACCAAGGGCGAGTTCAACGGCTTCCTGCGCCTCTATGCCGACATCTTCGGCGTGGAGTTGATCCGCTACACCTTCCGCTACCCACCGGGCAGCCACGAGTTCGAGTTCGAGTTCTTCGACGAACTGATGAACGACCCGTGGGAATTGCTGGTGCGGCTGGGCGGCGGCGCGCTGTCCGGCTCCAGCATCAACATCTTCGGCACCATCTGGAACATCTTCCGCGGCGAGCGCGATCTGGACAAGATCCTGGACAACCTGTTCCGCATCGACGTCGGCGGTCTGGGCGTCGATCTGGGCGTCGAACTGGGGTTCTCGGCAACCGCCGACTTCGGCAAGTGTCCCGAGGACGCCGACATCCAGGACCTGGAGAACCGCCTGCAGGAGATTGCCCGCCGGCTGGATCGCCTGGTTGCCGACCAGGTCGATTTCAGCTCGCCCAGCCTGTACAAGATCCCGCTGCACGCCATCGTCGCGGTGCAGCTCAGGATCCGCCTGCGGCTGGGTGGCGCCGTGAACGCCAACGGTCTGACCATGACCGCCACCGGGCAAGGCTCCATCGGCGGGTCGGGCCGGGTTGCCATCACGCCCGGGTTCAGCTTTGGCTTTGGCGCCTACGTGATCGTCTCCCAACAGGTCGGCAAGTTCATCAACGGGCTGCTCATGTGGGTGGACGTCATCAAGATCGTCGACGAGATCATCAACCTGCGCATCCCCGACGGCGACTGCGATCCCGATCCGCCCGACCCGCGGCCGCCCGACGAGCGCCAGGACGTGTGGCAGGGCGTCGAGTCCTTCTACCAGGGCGAGACCTTCGAGGAGACCATCAGCAACCTGAGTACGTTGATCCAGCGGGCGCAGGAGCAGGGCCTGGAGCGCGCCGAGCGTCTGTTGACCCTCCGCCTGCGTGACGCCGAGTTGGGCCGCTTCATGGCCGACCGCGGCCAGGCGGTCGAGTACGCCGACAACACGCTGGCCATCATGGAGGCCGCCGACATCCAGCTGCAAGGAATCCTGTCGGGCACGGTGCCGATCTCGCCCTCGCTGACGTTGACCGAGGCGCTGGCCGCCAACACCACCGCCGCCTACGAACAGATCTACGCCCAGCCCTATCCGCAGCAGCAGCAGGCGCTGATGGACGCCGCGGACGTGGCCCAGCGGTTCTATGACGAGCTGCAAGGGCAGGAGCTCGAGCTGCAACAGGAGTTGCGCCAGTTGCTGGCCGGCGACGCCATCGGCGTGCTGGCCTCCGGCTTCGCCGAGTCGACCCTGTCCGCGCTGGACTACATCGACCTGCCCGCAACGCTGATCAGCCCGTGGCCGGCCATCGACGACTTCCGCGGCCGTCCCGCGCCCTACTTGCGCCCGACCTGGCGCCGCGTGTCGTGGTTGTCCCGTCAGGCGCGTTGACTGCGATTGCCAATTCGCCCGGCGCGCGTGACTGGCTGGATGCGTACGTGTCCAGCGGCGGTCGTTTGATCGTCTTCACCCAGGCGTTCGGCAGTGACTGGACCGCCCTGCCAGGTGGACAGGTGGCCGGCGTCGGCTACGAGGAGGACCAGCGCTGGCAGCATGCCACCGTCGAGGCCGGCATGCCGTCGGACTGGCTGGTCTGGATGGGCATCGCCAAACCCGATGTCCAGATCGACGGCGCGTTCACAGCCTGGCCGGCAGATGCCAACATCCTGCTGCGCCGGACCTTCGGCGCCTTCGCCGGCAGCCCGGTGTTGATCGAATATCCCCACGGCGCCGGCTCAGTGCTGGCCACCACGGCCTACGGCGACTGGGCCTGGCAGACCAACTTCTGGTGGGGCGACGACGCCCGCATGACGCACTCGATCCTGATGCGCGCCTATCTGCTGGCGCGCGGGCAGGACGTGGCCGATGCGTTCGCCGGCGATCCCGCCAGCTCGGTGACCGTCTCCTTCCCGATCCGCAACACCGGCGTCTCGACCGCCACGATGGTCAATGTGGTGCTGCCGGTGCGGCTGGGCTACTGGGGCCAGGACTACCGCGCCCAGGTGCCCGTGGAACTGGCGCCCGGCGAGACCGGTCAGGTCGTGGCGACACTGCCGACGCCGCCGGTGATGCGCGGCGTCCATCTCTGGACCCAGGTCGGCCTTTACCACCTCAAGGTGACGGTCAGCGGCCCGGCCGGCTTGCAGTACGACGTGCCCGGCCCGTTCGTCTACGTCCGCTCACCCGTCCTGCCGCCGGCGCTGGCCGGCCGCCTGGAGACGGCCAAAACCGTCGTCAACCTGTTCGAGACGGTGCCGGTGTCGGCCACGGTGCAGAACTACAGCACCGCCGAGCGCACTGTGGTGGTCAGCCCGACGCGCGACCTGCCGCTGGATCTGGTGACGCTGACCGTGCCGCCGCAAAGCACCGCGACGCACGTCTATCAGGTCACCGCCGACGGCAGCAAGGCGCCGGTGGTCGAGTTCTACGACGAGACGGACCACCTGATCAGCCGCTCAAGCCGCGCCATTCAGGTTGCTCTGCCCGATCTGCGCGCCCGTCCGGTCGTGCAGCAGGACATGTCCGACGGCGCGCTGCTGCCGGTGGTGGTCACCAACCGTGCGGCGCAGGGTGAGGCGCTGGACGCCTCGCTGGCTGTGTCGCTCACGACACCCTCCGGCGCGACGCTCTGGACGGACAGCATCGACCTGCCGCCGCTGGCAGCCGGCCAGACCGTCACGCCAACGGCCACCGTCGCCGGCTCGGCCAACGAGCTGGGAACCTTCCGCCTCGGCACCCGCGTCGACGACGGCCGCGGCCTGGCCCGCACCACCTACGCGCCCATCCCGTCACGCCTGACGATGGCGCCGGCGCTGGACCGCTCGACCTATCGCATCCGCGAGTCGGGGTCGGTCAGCGTCACCCTGAGCAACAGCGGCCAGTTTGGCCTGGATGCGACCCTGACGATGTCGTCCACGGACCTGGGCCTGACCGACATCGTGCCCGTGGCTCTGCCGGTCGGGGGCAGCGAAACGACGACCTACGCGTTCAACGTGCCCGACACCCTCCCCGCCGGGTCGCATCGTATCGATGCCACCTACGACGTGGGAGGCGATGCGACCACACAGACGCTCTACGTCGTGGTGCCGCCGGCGCAACTGGTCCCCGTGCTGGACACCACAGCCTTCGCGGCCGGTGACACGGTCGTCGTCATGCTGCTCAACCGCGGCGGCGTGGATGCGCCGATCACAGGCGACCTGCGCCTGACCGACCGCTACGGCGTGACCGTCGCTTCCGCGACCGCGTCGGACACCGTGCCGGCCGGCGATCAGATGGAACTGACACTGGCAATTCCAGCCGGTGCGGTTAGCGGCGACTACTTGTTCACCCTGGCAGGTTCGGACACCGCGGTCGATCAGGCCTTTGGCCTGCACCGCGAGCTGACGATCACGGGCGTCGAAGGCGGGCTGACGGTGATGACCGACCGTCCCAGCTACTTCAGCGACGAGGACATCACCGCGCTGGCAACCCTCACCGCCAGCGGCGCGCCCATCAACAACGGCAGCGTCGATCTCAAGATCTGCACCCCGGTACTGTCAAGCAACGAGGAGCCGCCGCCGCCGACCAGCAGCCTCTTGCAGTCGTTGCGCGAGGCCACGCCTCAGTCCAGCCTTGCCCCGGCAGAGCAGACCGTGGACGCCCGCAAGCAGCAGGCGCAACGCGCCGCGTCCGGCCAGACCCGCCAGGTCGATCTGGTCACCTATATGCCGATCACCGGCGACCCGCTGCAGATCAACGTGGCCAACGACGCCAGCTACCAGGTGATCCACAATGCGGTCGCCAGCACGCCGGGCCAGGTCTACTGGACCAACGGCAACACGGCCGATGCGGGCATCTTCCTCTGGTACAACGGCTACGTGATCGGGCCGGACTTCTACAACCATCCCGACTACACGGCCACCAACTCCGTCGATCCGTGGGAAACGGTCGGCCAGGGACCGGTGACGGGCAACGGCACGCCCGGCAACCCGTGGATGGTCGAAACCGACCTCGTCCACTCGCCCAGCGGCGTCTCGCTGACCACCCGCAACAGCTACGTGGACGGCGACAGCTACTTCCGCATCGACTGGGACATCTGCCTGCCGCAGCCGGCAGCCGTCTCGACCTTCCTGGCGGCCGACTACTACCTGCAGGGCAGCGACTACGGCTACGGCCTGTACGATGCGCCGTCGGGTTCGGTGGGCGGCTACAACGGATCGCTGGACTGGTTCCAGATCTTCACGCCGATCCGCCCGGCCAGCCACTACTACGAGGCCGGGTACTACCAGGTCTGGGACGCCATCGGCAGCGCCGGCGCGCCCGGTCCGGGCTTCAACGACACCCTCGTCCCGTCGTATATCGACAACGGCGGTGGCCTGCAGTGGGATCTGTTCGTCAACGGCTGCGCCACGGTCAGCGCCTTCTGGAGCTTCGGCGAGACGCCGACCATCCCGCCGGTCGAGCCGCCCTATCAGGACACCTGCGGCTACGTGCTGTGGGAGGAGACGGTTCCGGTGTCCACGGCTTCGTCGCTGTCGCTCTCGGAACTGGTCGGCACGCTGGACAGCACCGGCCGCCTGCTGCTCTGGGGCCGCGCCAACAGCAACACCGGCCAGCCCTTCGCTTCGGCCGAGTACCCCTTCTACATCCACGACCGCGAGACCGCGCTGACGCTGGAAACCGACCGCTCCGCCTACCGGCCCGGCGATCTGGTCCAGATCAGCGGCGAGGTGTCCAACACCAGCGACCTGACGCAGACGCTGACGCTGGTGGTTGATGCCAACAACCTCTCAGTGCTGCAGCAGCCGCTGACGCTCGATCCGGGCGAAGCCTACAACTACACGGCCAGCGCGCTGGCAACCCAGCCGATGACGCTCACGGCCAGCGCCTCCAACGCGCTGGTCCAGGTGACGCCGCTGGTGGCCGACCCCGAAGTGGCGGCCGAGCTGCTGGCCCCGGACGTCGCGGGACGCGATCCCTTCAGCGTGACGCTGGTCGTCTCCAACACCGGCGTCGTGCCGGCGGCCGTGCAGACGACGATCGTCGGGCAGGCCGGCCCTGAGCTGGCCCTGCAACCGGGCGAGGTCGCCACAGCCCAGGCATCGGCACAGATCGTCGCCGACACCGAACTGACAGGCACCCTCAGCGGCGATGCGTCGCTGGTCGTGTCGGCCACTGTGCAGCAAGGCCAGTTGGCCGCGCTGGCGCTGGCAGCCCCGGCGGCGGAGCTGGCCGGTCCGGTGCTCGTCCCCTACACGGTCGATGCCACTGGCAGCCTGCTGGTCACCGGCCAGCTCGAGCTGCTGGCAGACGGCGTCCCGGCTGCTGGGGCGGCGCTGGCAGTGCCCGCCGGCG
Organism: Caldilineales bacterium; assembly: GCA_041391245.1. GTDB lineage: Bacteria > Chloroflexota > Anaerolineae > JAAEKA01 > JAAEKA01 > JACKBK01. Next base: position 55,268 of record JAWKOJ010000022.1, on the reverse strand, counting down.
ATTCGCTGGCCGCCGGTCTGGTCGCGGACATCGGCCCCGGCCGGCACACGCTGACCGGCCGGGTGCTGGACGCGTACGGCAATCTGATGGCCGAGGACAGCCTTGAGTTGGTCCTGCTGGCCCCGGCCGCGCCGGCTGAACCTGACGCGCGGCTGGCGGAGGTGTCCGTGTCGCCATCGCCGGTGGTGGCCGGCAGCCCGCTCGTGGTCGAGATCACGCTGGCAAACGACGGCGCCGCCGGCCCGGTGGTGGTCGGCGTCCAGCTCTTCGACGGAGGCGAACAGAAGATCGTCACGCCGCCCGGCTTCGGCCAGCAGACGGTCAGCTTCACGGTGGACGTGCCGGAGGACCTGCCGCTGGACCAATACTTCGGCCAGATCACCGTGGACGGGCAGGCAACGCCGTTCACCGTCGATGTGGTCGGCCTCGACGTCGCGATGGCGCTGGCGCTGGACCAGGTCTCGTACTTCCCCGACCAGCCCGGCGAGCTGCACGTGACGCTGACCGACCTCAGCGGCGCTGACAACGACTACATCGTGATGTCACGCTACCTGGGCGCAGAGCAGTACATGACCGTGACGGTGCCTGCCGACCAGACCATCGTCACCACGCTGCCCTTCACGGCCACCGAAAGCAGCCGGGCCACAGTCTTCCTGGCCAACGCACCCACGCCGCCGCAGGACCGGCGGGTGCTGATGCTGGACAGCCTGCCTGTGCCGGTGGTTCAGCCGCAGCAGGGCGCCTACCTGACCTTCGACAAGCTGGTCTACGATCCAGGCGAAACGGTGCATGTCACCGTCCAACTGCCCGGCACCATGGCCAGCGCGATCGTGATGGGCCCTATGGAGCTGGCCTACCGCAGCGATGACTTCCTGCTCTGGCAGGCGCCGCTGGACGACCGCGGACTGGTCGTGCCGGGCGCCCACCAACTGGACTTCCCGCTGCCGGCCGCCCTGCGCGCCGGGCGCTATACCTTCGCCCTGCGCATCGACGGCCAGACCTACAGCTATCCGGTTGACGTGACGGGGTGGAAGGTGACCACGCGTCACATCACCCTGGACAAGCCGCGCTACAGCCAGGCCGACACCATCTCGGCCACGGTCGAGTTCTGGAACGAAGGCGACGCGCCGATCGACGGCCTGCAGCTCACCGCCTGGGTGTTCACACCCAACGACGGCCCCGTGCTGGAGCTGACGCCGCCGGTGGCCGGCACGGTCGATCTCGCACCGGGCCTGAACGTGGTCCATGTCTCAGGTGCGTTCGCCACGCCGGTCGTTGGGCCGCACCGGCTGCTGGTCAACGTCGGTCTGCCGGGAACGACCTGGCGGGTGGCCGGCGCCGTGGCCCAGTTCGACGTGGGCTGGGCGCATCTGGTCGAGCTGACCACGGACAAGGGCGCCTATGCGCCCGGCGAACCGGGCAGCGGCCGGCTGGACGTGTATGGCTACGGGCCGACCCGCTTGCTGGTCACCTCCAGCAGCGGCAGCACGCTGCTCGACCAGACGGCTGATCTGGATGGCTACAACTCCTTCAGCTTCGCCATCCCGACCGACCAGCAAGGCGACTATCTCCTGGTAGCCCAGAGCACTGACCGCAACGGCGGCGCGAGCCAACTGGTGCGCGCCTACAACGTCCCTGGTCCGGTTGACCTGACAGCGCCGGTGATCAGCCTCACTTCCCCCACACCCAACGAGATCGTCACATCGCCCGACGACGTGACGATGCTCACAGTGACGGGGCAGGCGACCGACGACAGCGGCGAGGTGAGCGTGGTGGTCAACGGCCAGGTGGTGACGCCGACGGCCGGCGGCGCCTTCAGCGTGCCGGTGGAGATCGTCCAGGGCATCAACATCATCTCAGCCGTGGCGCAGGACGGCGCCGGCAATGTCGCCTTCAGCCCCGTCGTGCGCGTCACGGTAACCCCGGAGCGGATCTTCCGGCTGGCGGTCAGCCAGGGCTCGGCGGCAGTCGGCGAGCCGATCGCCTACACCTACCTGCTCAGCGCCACCGCCGCGCTCAGCGACGTGACAATGACCGACCTGCTGCCAACTGGTTTCTTCACCGCCCCGGTCGCTTCGGCGAACACCGGTGCGGTTACCATCAACGACCAGAGTGTCACGTGGACCGGCGACGTGGTCCCGGACAGTCCCGTCGTCGTCGTCGTCGAGGCGGTGCCGGTGGCAACCGGGACGGTGTCCAACACCGCCACAGCGTTGTGGGGCTACGGACTGACGGAGGAGAGCAACGAGGCGGTGGTCGAAGTCGGCTCCGCAGTGACCTGCGAGCTCTACCCCATCGCCCTGCGCGACAGCACGCTGGCCGGAGTGCAGCCCGGCGACGAAGTAACAAACATCCTGAACGGCGGCGAACCCGGCAACCGAGGCTGGCTAACCTGGGCCGGCAGCACCAGCTCGACCGCGCTGGCCAACAGCCTGACGCAGCCGGGCGACAGCCACACCTACATCAACCCGGACAACCCGTCCGATCACCTGCTCTCAGTGGGCGACTGGGTGAAGGGTGTACCGGGAGTCAACAACAGCTCGGCAGTCCGCCGCGCGATGGACAACCTGGTGGGCGTGCCCATCATCGTGCCGGTATGGGACCAGACGACCGGGGAAGGCAGCGGCGCACGCTACCGTGTCGCCGGCTACGCCGAGGTCGCCATCACCGGCTTCTCGCTGCCGCACGGCCGCGTCTCGGCAATCTTCCGCGGCACGGTAAACTGCGTGCAGTAAACACAAACGGGGTGGTGCTCACTGGTGAGCACCACCCCGTCGATCGTAGGGGCATGAATGGCGGAGCGACGATTCCGCGCAATTCGACGTTTCGCCGCCGCCATTCATGCCCCTACCGCGAATTACATAATTCCAACACCAACAAATCCAATGCCAGGTCGTCGGGGAGTTTGCCGGTCTTGATGGCGAGGTCGGTCTCCAGCAGACGGTCGTAGGCGGCCAGCAGGTCGTCCATGCGCCAGCGGCGGCTTTGCTGCATCGCTTTGCCGGTGGGGAAGTGGTGCAGGCCGATCTTCGACCCGATCTCGTACTTGTTCAGGCCGCTGCCTTGCAGGTCAGACACCTGCACCAGGATGCGGAACTGGCGGGTGATCATGGCCAGCAAGTAGAGCGGCGCCGCGCCGTCCCGTTCCAGCTCGCGCAGTAGGCGGGCTGCCTCAGCGCTGTTTTTCTGGCCGATGGCGTCCACCATGTCGAAGATGCTGGCCTCCTGAGTGTAGGGCACCATGAGCCGCACGTCAGCCTTGCGGATCGGCCCGGCACCTCCGCGGAAGGCGATCAGCTTGTCCAGCTCGTTGTCCAGCAACATCAGGTTGCGCCCGATGCTGCTGGACATATCGTAGGCCGCGGCCGGCTCGATCTCACCGCCCTTGCGCCGGGTTCGCTCGATGACCCAGGCCGGCAGGTCGCGCTCCTCGGGTGCATCGCAGGCCACGATCGCGGCGCGTCCCTCCTCCGCCAGCCGCTTGAGGGCCTTGACCAGCTTGTCGTTGCCCGGCACAGCCACGGCCTCGACCAAGACGAGGTCAGTAGTATCTGGAACATCGGGCAGGTAGGCCAACAGGGCCTCGCGGTCCCGGCCAGCCGCCGATAGATTCTCCGGTGTGTCGGAGTCGTCGTCCCCCTCGTCGTCGGCCTTCCCCTTGGACGAGCGCATGCGGCGGCGCAGTTGCGCCAGGTACCCCTCCACGATCACCAGCCGGCGCGGCGTTAGAAACGGCATCGCGTCGGCGTGGTGGCGTATCTCGCCAACCGTGGTCCGCCGGCCGTCGATCCAGGTGGTGCTCAGCTCGGCCATCTCCGCCGGCCCCAGCGCCGCTCGCAGCGTCGCCAGATGCTCGCTGCGCAACAGATCGTCAGGGCCGTGGAGAAGGGTAATCACGTGCGGGTCCTCACCCGGCCGCCGGCACCAGCGCAACAAAATGCTGCACCAGGCGGCCCAGCTCGCGACGTGTGATCTCGCCCAACTGCAAGTCCGACACGTCGGCGCGCGTCGTGACCTGGCGCTGCAGACGCAGGCCGATGGGGCGGCTGGCTACCACCGCGCCGGTGGCCGCCAGGATGGCAGCCGGTATCTGGTCCAGCACGCTGGCGCGCCGGTAGCGGGCGACCGCGGTGGCCGTCATCGCGGCAATGCCTGCCAGCGCGCCGGTGGTGACCAGATTGGTGCCGCAGTTGGGGTGAATCGCCAGCCGCGCCTCGCCCGCCTTGAGCCGCTTGAGCGCTTCCTGGACCGCAGTGGCCAGCACGGAGGTCTGCACCGGGCCGTAGACGTAGAAGCCGCGGTGGTCGCTGCGCCCGCCCACCAGCGGCAGCCCTGGATTGCGCGACATGAGGATGGTGATGGTGGCATGCTCCACGGCGTGATGCTGGCGCACACGGCGCACTGGGCCGACCTCGAGGAGATTCATCTTAAACGGCCCAGGCGACCAGCGCCATCTCGTGTTTGTTGAGCATGTCGGCGTGATGCGGCAGCACCCGCACGCCATAGACGTGGGCGCCGGTCTGGCCCGGCAGGAACTCGCCCTCGAAGTGGTGGACGCCGTCGGCGTCGGTGCGCACGTAGGTCATCAGCACATCCTCTGGCTGCGCAATGAGCGTGCTCTGCTGCTCGCCGTGGACGATCTCCACCAGCACGTCGTCGCGCTTGAGGTTGCCGAGAAAGACCTGGGCGGTCACCTTGACCGAGTCGCCGATGGTGGTCTGCGCCTCGTTGGGACCGCTGGCCGCCACGGCCACCTCGCCCCAATGTTCCTCGACAAAGGTCTTCCAGCCGGCCAGCCTGCGCGACACGGCGAAGTTGTCCGCCGTCGCGTGCGCGCTGGACACCGCGGTGGGGACGTAAAGCTGCTGGCAGTACTCCTGCAGCATGCGCCGGAAGCTGAAGGCCCACAGGCTGCTGCGCATGGCTTCCTTGGCCACCGCGACCCAGCCGTGGGGGATGCCATCGGCGCCGCGGTCGAAGTAGAGCGGGATGATCTCGTGTTCCAACGTCCAGTACAGCGATAACGCATCGGCCTCGTCCTGCACGCTCTCGTCGCGGTAGGCCCGGTCTTCGCCGATGGACCAGCCGTTCTTGCCGTTGTATCCCTCGACCCACCAGCCGTCCAGCACGCTGAAGTTGGGGTTGCCGTTCATGGCCGCCTTCTGGCCGCTGGTGCCGCTGGCCTCGCGCGGCCGCCGCGGGTTGTTCAGCCAGACATCGGCGCCCTGCACCAGGTAGCGGGCGACATTCATGTCGTAGTCCTCGATAAAGGCGACCTTGTCCCAGTAATCCGTCATGCTGGCAACCTGCACGATGCGCTGGATGTAGGCCTTGCCGGCGTCGTCCGCCGGGTGCGCCTTGCCCGAGAAGACCAACTGCACCGGCCGCTCCGGGTCGGTCATGATGTTGTGGAAACGCTCCATGTCGTGGAAGATCAGCGTGGCGCGCTTGTAGGTGGCAAAGCGGCGGGCAAAGCCCAGAATCAGCGCGTCCGGGCTCAGCGCCTGGTCGATCAACTCCAGCACCGCCGGCGACTCGCCCTGGCGCACGCTGCGCTGGCGGGCGCGCTGGCGCACGAAGTTGACCAGCCGGTGCTTGGCGGCCACGTGCGCCTGCCAGAACTCGTCATCGGGGATGGCGCTGATCTGGTCCAGCACCTCGGTTTCGATCAGCCGCGACCGCCAATCGACGGGTAGATGGCGGTCCAGCAGCGCGGCCATGTCGGGACCCAGCCAGGTCTGCATGTGGACGCCGTTGGTGACGTGGGAGATCGGCACCTCGTCGGTGGGTGTGCCGGGCCAGAGCCAGTTCCACATCTCGCGCGACACCTCGCCGTGCAGCGCAGCCACCCCGTTGCTGCGGCCGGCGCAGTGCAGCGCCAGGACGGTCATGCTGAACCCTGGTCCCCAGGTCTGGTCGTGGCGGGCCAGCTCCAGAAACTCCTCGCGCGTGCGCCCCAGCTTGGTCCAGAAGCCGTCGAAGAAGCGATCCATCAGGTCCCAGCTAAACACGTCGTGGCCGGCCGGGACCGGTGTGTGGGTCGTGAAGACGTTGCTGGCGCGCACCACTTCCAGCGCCTCGCCGTAATTCAGGCTGCGCTCCTGCACCAGCTCGCGCAGGCGCTCCAGGCCGAGGAAGGCCGAGTGGCCCTCGTTCATGTGCCAAACCACCGGCTGCAAGCCCAGCGCGCGCACCGCCCGCACGCCGCCGATCCCCAGCACATACTCCTGGCTGATGCGCAGGTTCTGGTCGCCGCCGTAGAGCCGCGCGCTCAACTCGCGGTCGCCGGGATGGTTCTGCGGCACGTCTGTGTCCATCAGATAGAGCGGAATGCGCCCGACCTGGATCTTCCACACCTTGGCGTAGACATCGCGGCCCGGCAGCTCGCATTTCACCAGCACATCCTTCCCGTCCTTGCCAAGGGCAGGTGTGGCAGGCACTTCGGAGAAGCTGAGCTTGCTGTAGCGCGCCTCCTGCCAGCCGTCGGAGTTGATGTACTGGGTGAAGTAGCCCTGGGGATAGAGAAAGCCAACGCCAACGAAGGGCAGCCCCAGGTCGCTGGCCGTCTTGCAGTGATCGCCGCTCAACACGCCCAGGCCGCCGGAGTAGATGGGCAGCGCCTCGTGCAGGCCAAACTCGGCCGAGAAGTAAGCGATGACCTGATCGCTCTCGCCGGGGAAGTTGGTGCTGAACCAGGTTTCGCTGGGTCTCATATATGCATCGAAGCGGGCCAGGATTTGATCGAGGCGCGCCAGGTAAGTTGCATCCGACGCGGCGGCGTCGAGCTTCGTCTGGCTGGCCTCGCGCAGGAACTTCACGGGGTTGTGCCCGATCCGCTCCCAAAGAGCGGGGTCGATGTCGGCAAAAAGCGCCTGCGCGTCGGCGTTCCAGCTCCACCAAAGGTTATAAGCCAGCTCGTTGAGCCGGGTGAGCGGGTCCGGAATACGGGGAAAGACGGAGAGCCGTCCAAGAATGTTCACTATGATGTCCTCCAATGTTTCTCACATCTGCAATGAATGGGATCGATTTGAGTTGCCGGCGCCCATGACCTTCGCGGCCGGGCGCCACACGGCATTATACCGCCAGCCACAGGCTGCGCCAAGAAATGGGAGAGTTTCCATTACCGCTAGTCGGGTGGCAACGGGCAGGTGGCAGGTGGCAGGTGGCAAGTGGCAAGTGGCAAGTGCCGTCGGCTATCTGCTATCGGCCATATGCCATCCGCTAGAGATACCCCGGCTTCGCGCAGCCATGCTTCCGTGCGCCGCATTCCCTCGTCGAATGAAACGCGCGGCGTGTAGCCCAGCAGTCGCCTCGCCTTGTCGATGCTGAAACGGCTGGGGTTGAAGCGAAAGTGAACGCTCCACGGACCGGGCGGCTGCTTGCCCATCACCCGCCGCAGCCAGCGACCGGGAGGCGAGGCTGCGCCTCTGGCCACGAAGGCCGGCACGGTCCGTAACCCGGTCTTGCCCAGCATCGCAGCGTAACGCAGATAGAAGTCTCGATAAGTGACCGCGATTCCGTCGCAGATGTTGAACGTCTCGCCGGCGGCCGCCGGGCTGTCCAGCGCCAGCAACACGCCGTCCACGAAGTTGTCGATGTAGCTGGGGTTGACCAACCCGTCATCGCGCCCCAGCAGCACCAGACTGCCCGCCTTGATCTGCTCGACCGGCCCCACCGTCCAGGCGCCGCCGCGCGGCCCGTAGGTCGACGCGGGACGGACGATGGTCGTTGCCAGTCCATCCGCGCCCGCGCCGCGCACCAGCGTCTCGGCGGCGATCTTGCTGTCCGGGTAGAGCTGGCCAACCGGGGGCGTCGCGGCGGTCTCGTCGATCACGGCGGCTGAGTTGAGGCCGTAGACCGCGACGCTGCTGAGGTAGACGAAGCGGCGGACGCCGGCCTGGCGGGCCGCCTCCAGCAGCCAACCGGTGGCCGCAACGTTGGTGATCCAGGCATCGGCGTCCGAAACGCCAGGTCCACCTGTCCACGCGCCGGCGTGGATGACCGCGTCGCATCCGGGCACGGCCGCGGCCACGCCGGTGCGGTCCAGCAAGCTGCCCTGGACGATTTCCATCCCCTGGGCGGCCAGCGTGGCCGCGTCGCCGGGATCGCGCGCCAGCCCGCGCACCTCCCAGCCCGCGCCGTGCAGCCGATCAGCCAGATGACCGCCGATGAACCCGGTAACGCCGGTGACAAGAATGCGCACGAAGTCTCGCTTTCAGAAAAGGTTGCGCTGCCGGATCGCTGATTCTGGCACGGTCGGAGCCAGGGACGCGCTGGCAGAACGTGGGTGCCGGCACGGTCTGAGACCGGCCGGAGCAAAGGGTTACGCTGGCAGAACATCAATACGGCACGGTCAGAGACCGGCCGGAGCAAAGAGGTTACTTTGGCAGAACATCAATACCGGCACGGTCTGATATCGATCGGAGCAAAGAGGCTACGCTGGCAGAACATCAATACGGCACGGTCAGAGACCGGCCGGAGCGTGTGGTCACGTGTGAGAGCGACACAAAGAAACGGCGTCGTGTGTTACGACGCCGTTTCTTCAGAAGGAGGTACCGTCGAAAAAGTGCTCAGAAATCCGCTTCTGACAGGTTGTCGTCTTCAGGCAGCGCGCCTTCAAGAATACAGGCTACCGGCCTGCTTCATGCCAACTCAGCCTGCGACTCCGGACTTAGCTCGGAGTCGATCAGCGCTTCCAGCAGGTCGCTGGTTGTCAAGATGCCCACCAGCCGCCCCTGCTCGACGACCGGCAATCCGCTGATCTTGCGCTCGATCATCAACCGGGCAGCTTCCGCGATCAACGTGTCGGGGGTTGTCGTTATCACATCCAGGGTCATCACATTGGCAACCGGAATATGCTGCCAAAGAAAGTTGTCTCCGCTGGGATCACGAACCACCGACGACATGCCGGTGATGCGTCGCACGTCGCCGCTGGTGACGATGCCGACCAGACGGCCATCCTGCACCACCGGGAGACGGCGCAACTGGCCCGTTCGCATCAATCGGATGGCCGTGGCCACGCTGTTCTGCGGGTCAACCGACAGGACGTCGGTCGTCATGATTTCCGCTACCGTGTTCATGGCGTACTCCTGTGACCTGCGCGCTCACGTCCTCTACGATAACCACGTCCCAGCGCGCACTTGTAGCCAGTTTAACCCGGTTTTGCGGAAAGCACTATGCGTTACATCATATTTGGCAGGGCAATTTCTGTTTTAGCCGATATCCGCCATGTCGCACACAAGATCGCTGTCGGAAATCACGGCAATGGGAACCCGGCCGCTCTCGCCTTCCTGAACCACCACGACCCGGTGAATGTGGTTGCTCAGCAACAGGTTGGCAGCATCCAACAATCGGTCGTTCGGCGCCACGGTTACGACCTCTTGCGTCATGTACATCTCGGCCGGCAGGGTACGCCAGTCCTCCGGGTTCTCCATGTATGCGCGCAACAGGTCGCTGCGGCTGATGATGCCTGCCAGATCACCGGCGGCGTTGACAACCACGAGCGCGCTGATGTCGTCGTCGGCCATCCGTTGAGCGATATCGCCCAGCGCGTCCTGCCGCTTGCAACTGACGATCCCCAGGCGCTTGGCCTGCAAGACGGTTCGATTCTTCATGCCAATGCCTCCTGCTCCTGTGATGCGGAAGCCATCTCCAGAGTGGTCACGCGGTGGCTGAGGGCAATCGGTATGTCCTGGCCGTAAAACACCAGATGGGTCGGGATGCCGCTTGCCAGCAACTCAGCCAGCGTATCGACGTATGAGGGGGCGCTGCCAAACGTGTTGGCAGCCAACAGCACGCCCAGCCCGTGGATGCCGCGGCGGCGAATGCCGCGCATGGCCGCCACCCAGGACGGATCGGTGGACGGCGTAATGGCCAGCACCGTCGTGTGACGCGGCAGATGCTCCATCTCGGCCGTCAGCACCTGGGCAAAGGGCATCTCGCCGGTCGCGTTGACCACGGCCAGGGTCTCCAGGATCTTGGTCAACTGCCGCTCGCCGCGGTCCGGCTGGATCAGCTCGCGATGACTGGCATGGGCGACGAACCCCACCGACCTGTCCTGAATGACGAAATGGCGCGCCAGGCTGGCGGCCACCGTTACCGCGTACTCCATGGTGCTCGGTGGCAGCTCCAGGCCGATCTTCTCCTGCCGCAACACACCCGGCCCGACCTCCTGCGGCGGAGGCGTCCATGCGGATGCAACGTGGGCGAACTTGTCCAGATCGAGAACGATCCAGATGTCGGCCGTCGGGTCCAGCTCGAACTCCTTGACGATCAACCGCCCGGTACGGGCTGTGGAGCGCCAGTGAATGCGGTTGAAGCTGTCGCCGGGCACGTAATCGCGCACCCCGGAGACGTTGGTCGTCACGTAGTGGGTGCGCCGGCGCATGGCATCGCCGCCGGGCAACATGCCCATGGGCGGTGTGAAACCCGGCAGATCCAGCGTCGCCGGGTAGACGATCATGGCGGAGGTGAAGGGGAGCTCGCGCTTGCGCGGGAAGAGGCCGAGCGGATCGCTGCTGGACAGCGTCAACGGGCCGAGGCGAAACCGGCCGCGTTGGGTGCAGATGGTGCGGACCATCCAGCGGCGGCGGCGACGCGGCCCCAGCGAGTTCAACACTCGGCTGGCGTCGTGCTGCGGCAGCTCAGAGCGGTCGCGGACCTCCAGCCACAGCTTGGGCAGCCGGCCTGCGTTGATGACCTCAAACTGCTCCTCGGCCATGCGACCCACCTGGGAGCGCCGGGCACGGGTGTAGCGTCCGATGCGCACCGAGCGCAGGTTCAGCCAGGACCAGACGAACGACAAAACGACGATGCCGGTGAACAGGTAGGCAATCGTCCACGCGATGGTACGGTTGCGCTCGGCGACGAAGACCGCAAAGGCCACCGAGAGCAGCCATAGCAGGATGAACCACCAGGAGCGACGCATGACCCTAGCTGGCGCGCACGCGGGTGCCAGGTACCGGCACCGAATCCAGGATTTCCTTCAACACCGCGCGCGGATCGACGTTCTTGATGCGAGCCGACGGGCTCACGATCAGGCGATGGCTCAGGGTCGGCTCGGCCATCTGCTTGACATCGTCGGGGATGACGAACTCGCGGGCATCGACGGCAGCATTGGCGCGGGCCGCCTTGTAGAGCGCCAGCGAGCCGCGCGGGCTGGCGCCCAGGTAGATATCGGGATGTTTGCGCGTTGCGCCCACCAGCGACACAATGTATTCCTTGATCAGGTTATCGACGTAGACATCGGTGACGGCGCGCTGGGCCTCCACCAGTTCCTCTGCCGAGACAACCTGGGCGATGCGGGAGATGGGGTGTGACTGTCGCTGCGAGTCGAGGATGGCCATCTCCTGGGTCGCTTCGGGATATCCCAGGGTGGTGCGCAGCAGAAAGCGGTCGAGCTGGGCTTCCGGCAGGGGAAACGTTCCTTCGTATTCGATGGGGTTCTGTGTAGCCATCACAAGAAAGGGCTGCTTCATCGCATAGGTGGTGCCGTCCACGGTGATTTGACGCTCTTCCATTGCCTCCAGCAGCGCCGCCTGGGTCTTGGGCGTCGCGCGGTTGATCTCGTCGGTCAGCACGATCTGCGCCATGATGGGTCCGGGGCGGAACTCGAACTCCAGCGTCTTCTGGTTAAAAACCGACACCCCGGTAACGTCCGATGGCAACATGTCCGGGGTGAACTGGATGCGGCGAAACTCACAGCCGATCGAGCGGGAGATCGCGCGCGCCAGCATGGTCTTGCCAACGCCGGGCACGTCCTCGATCAGCAAGTGGCCTTCGCACAAGAGCGCCAGCAGGGTGGTCTGCACCTCGGCCCGCTTGCCGATGATGACCGTTTCGACGTTGTCACAGATTCGATCCGAGATCGATTTGACGATTGAAATGTCTGCCATATAGGGGAGTACTCCTCGTTTCCTGAGCAAAGCATGCAGTGTTGAAGATTATACCAGCAGTCCGGTCCATCGAACAATTGCTCGTCCCGTGAAACACACCGGCGGCTGGGTTGAGGTTCATTGGGCAGGTGGCAGACAGATCGGCCTGTTCTGAATACACCCAGTTTGATTGGTGCGATCCCTGGCATGTGCTATAATCGGCCCATGCCCGAACGAATTCTGGTGGTTGAAGATGACCCGCGCATGTCGGATATGTTGCAGCGTGGCCTGCGCTTTGAGGGCTACGAGGTCGAAGCAGCGGCAGACGGCGCCGCGGCGCTGAGGTCGGCCCGCGACCAGTTGCCCGATCTGGTCGTGTTGGACCTGATGCTGCCAGGCGACATGGACGGCCTGGAGGTCTGCCAGCGGCTGCGTTCCGGCAGCAACGTGCCGATCCTTGTGCTCACCGCCCGGGGCACGCTGCAGGACAAGGTCTCTGGCCTTGACAGCGGCGGACGACTATCTGGTAAAGGCGGATCTGCACTTCGAGGAACTGCTGGCGCAATCCGTGCTCTGCTGCGCCGCCGCCAGCCGGCGCAGCATCAGGAGGAACTGCGCTTCGCCGATCTTGTCCTGCTTCCGGCCAATCGGGAGGCGATGCGCGGCGCACGGCGTCTGGAGTTGACAGCCAGGGAGTTCGATTTCCTGGAGATGTTCATGCGCAACCCGCGCCAGGTGCTGACGCGCGACATGATCTACGAGCGCATCTGGGACTATGACTTCGGCGGCGAAAGCAACATCATCGAGGTGTACGTACGTTACCTGCGCACCAAGATGGAGGCAGACGGCGAGCCACGTCTCCTGCACACCGTCCGCGGTGTGGGCTATGTGCTGCGCGAACAGTAGGCGAACCGACCCATGACGCTCCGCTTCAGGCTCACCTTCTGGAACACGATCATGCTGGCAATTGTACTGGCAGTGTTCGCGCTCACCTTCCATACCTTCGTTGCAAACACCCTCTACAACCAGGTGGAAGACACCATTCGCAGCCAGACGGAGCAGGTCGTCGAGATACTTCAGGGCAACATCGACCCATCACGGGCACAGTTGCCGGCGGCGGTTGTGCTTTCGTCGCAGTCCATGGCCCAGGCGACCTCCGTCACCGGTTCCCTCATCGAATCAACGCCCAACACCATGGGACTGCCGATGCCTCTGCCGGCGTCGGTGCTGGAGCGCAATCTGACCGGCGAGTCCGTTCAGTATGACACGTTGTTCGAGGGCAAGCCGGTGCGCATCTACAGCGCGCCAGTGCGCATCTCCACCGGGCAGATCGTAGCTACCGTGCAGGTTGCCCAACAGCTTCAGCCGATCGTCGATACCCTGAAGATCATCCGTCTTGCCCTGCTGGTCGGCGGCGGGCTGGCGCTGCTGCTGGCGGCCATCGGCGGCGCGCTGATCTCCGGCACATCGCTGCGGCCGTTGCGCAACTTCACCGAAACCGCCAACCACATCGTGACTGCACAGGACTTGCAGGAGCGGCTGGTTGCTCCGGACCCCTACGACGAGGTCGGCCAGCTTGCCGAAACCTTCAACAAGATGATGGAGCGGCTCGAGATCCTCTTCAACACGCAGCAGCAACTGGTGGGTGACGTGTCCCACGAGCTGCGGACGCCGCTGGCTACCATCCAGGGCAACCTCGACCTGCTGCGGCGCGGCGCGGCTGACGACCCTGTCATGCTGCGCGAGAGCATGGACGCGATGAACTCCGAGGTAGCCCGCATGAGCCGCCTGGTGCGGGATCTGCTGCTGTTGGCCGAAAGCGATGCCGGCGCGCCCTTGCAGCGGCGTCCGGTGGAGCTGGATACCATGTTGCTGGAGGTCTATCGCGAGGCGACGCTCATCGCCAACGGCCGCCTCAGGGTGCGTCTCGGCCACGAGGACCAGGCGGTAGTTCAGGGTGACCCGGACCGGCTCAAGCAACTGCTGCTCAATCTGGTCAACAATGCAATCGCGTACACGCCTCAGGGCGGCACGGTCACGTTGAGCCTCTATCGCCGGCCGGACGACTGGGTGCGCATGGTGGTGGCCGACACAGGTGTTGGCATCGCGGCCGAGGACCTGCCGCACATCTTCGACCGCTTTTGGCGGCACGACAAAGCGCGCAGCCGCACGCTGGGCGGCAGCGGTCTGGGCCTGAGTATCGCCAAGTCGATTGCCGAGGCCCATGGCGGTCGCATCTCGGTGGAGAGCGAGTTGGGCAAGGGGACGACCTTTGAGGTGCTGCTGCCGACGGGTCGGATTGCGCCAGCCGCCGCGAACGATGCCAGTCTTGACAGGCTTGCCAGCCCCGGCTATAATTCCCTCCAGGCAAGCGGCAATTAGGTTTCGATTTGTAAGACATCGTGCAGCGGTTCTGGCTGCAAGAGGAGTTGCAAGACTGCGCCAACACGCTCATCGAGCATCAACGCAATCGTTGCGAGAAATCGTGGTCCTCACTTGCTCTGCCGGTGAGGTTTTTATTTTTCTAAAGCAAAGGAGGTGATCATTCATGGCAACAGTCGATCTGCGCCCCGGCGAATCTCAGGAACAGCTCTTGAAGCGCTTTCGCAAAGAGGTAACCCGCACCCGCGTCCTGTCCACAGCACGCAAGAAGCGCTGGTTTACCCCGCCCAGTGAAGTACGGCGCATCAAGAAGCAAAAGGCGATTCGTAAGGCCCGTCAGGCGCAACGCAAGCGGGAACGCACCATAGAATGACGCCTCACAATTTGTATCTGGTGGAAAGGAGGTGATGGCGAATGGCATCAGAAAAAGATGACAAGCTGATCATGGAAGGCAAGATCATCGAGGCGCTGCCCAACACGACGTTCCGCGTTGAGTTGGAGAACGGCCACGAAGTGTTGGCCTACCTGTCCGGCAAGATGCGCAGACACTACATCCGGGTTTTGCTCGGAGACAACGTGCGCGTCGAGCTTTCGCCATACGACCTCACGCGCGGGCGGATTGTCTATCGACACCGAACCCCGCCGCGAGCCGCCTAGCTCTCCGCCGGAAGTCGTAACAACAACAACGAGGCAGCCCCTTGAAGGGCTGCCTCGTTGTGCTTTGTGGAGCCGGGAGACTCGCCGTTCGTAGTAGCGGCTTCAGCCGCGGGGGGCTCTGCGGGGGCGCCCCCCGCTACTACGAACGGGCGATCATCCAGCTACAGGTTCGTCGGCAGATCGATAAAAACGGTTTCCAGCCCATAGCGGCCGTTGATGTGGCGGCCCAGCGCCTTCAATCCGACGGTCTCGGTGGCGTAGTGGCCGGCGTAGATGACGTTCATGCCGTACTCGGCGGCGGCGTAGTGGTGTGCATGGCTCGTCTCGCCGGTGATGAACGTGTCCGCGCCCAGCGCGGCGGCTTCACCGATGTGCGATGCGGCGTCGCCGGAGACGATGGCGATGCGGCGCGCTTTGAGCGGCCCGTGTTGCAGCAGGGTGGTCTCGAACGACAGCTTGCTGCCCAGGATGTCAGCGATGGCTTCCACCAGGAACCCGTCGTTGGCGTTGCAGATGACGCCGATCTCGGTGCCCTTAGCGTTGCAGAACCACGTTTCCACCTTCAACTCCAGCAGCCGCGCCAGCTCGACGTTGTTGCCCAACTCCGGGTGGGCGTCGAGGGCCAGGTGGGCCGCATACAGGCTCAAGTCGCTGTTCAACAACCGGCGCACCTTGCGGCCAAAGGCGCCGCGGATCGGCTCCTGCGCGCCCCAGAACAGCCCGTGGTGTACGATCAGCATCTGCGCGTTGACCTTGATGGCCGCTTCGATACATGGCATACCGGAATCAACGGTGAACGCAACACGGGAGATCTCGTCGGCTCCCTCCACTTGCAGTCCCTGCGGACCGTAGTCCGGCGTCTCGGGGATACGCAGATACCAATCAAGGTATCGAACCAATTCATCTCGTTGCATTGGGGCGACCTCGGTTCGAAAAAATGGGGACAGGATCAATCGATTGCCGGCACGCTGTCCAGCGAAACACGGCTGTTGTCGTTGCTCGCGGCGATCTCCGGCTTGGCGGCCGGTGGCGGGTTGGCGCCAACGGCGCCGGTGGCGGCATCCTCGCTGGCGGCAACTGCTGAACCGACCGCTCGCGCAAACCGGTTCTGCATGTAAACCGTCACCAGCAACACGCCAAAGACCGCCAGGCTGACGCCAAGAAGTACCTGCGGGATGCCAACCAGATCTGCCAGCCCCGCGACTGCCAGCATGGGCGGAATGCCAACCAGGTTGTTGAGCATGAACTGAACCGCGAACACTCGTCCCCTCAGCCGCTCAGGCGTGCCATCCTGGAGAGTTGTCTGCGAAACGATGTTGACGCTGGACATCGACAACCCGATCAGAAGACTGATGAGGACGATCGAGAGGATCAAGGCTGCACTGGCCGGCGGCAGCGCGATCACCGACGTGTTCAGCACGAAGCCCTGGCCGGTGGCCATCATGCGCCACGAGAACAGGCCGAACGCGGCAAAGCCCACGACCATGGCGACTAGCCCGTAGCGCACGGTACGCTGGCGCGGGGTGCGGTTGCCCATGCGTCCAAGAATGAGCGCCGCCAACAGCATGCCCAGCCCGGCCGGTGCAAACACCACCATGGCGTCCTCGGGCGCCAGACGCAGAACCCGATTGGAGATGCCCGGCGCCAACATCGCCATCACCATCACCAGGCTCGCGATCAGCGTCAGGTGCGCCATGGTCAGCATGATGCGGGGCCGCTCCCACACAAACGCTGCGCCCTCTTTCAGTTCAGCCCACGCCTGGTTCCACGCGCCGCGCGCGGCCTGGGCCATGCGGGCGGGTCTGTCCTTGGGCAGCCGGCTCACCAACAGCGCCGCCAGGACATACATGGCGGCAACCAACACAAAGGCGCTCTCGGTGCCCACCAACTTGACCGCCAGCGGGCCGAGGATGATCAGCCCCACAACCTGCGACAGGGCCAGCGTGAGATTAAACAGCGAGTTGGCCGCGATCAGGTGGTCCCGCTCGACCAGGAGGGGAATGGTGGCAGCCTCAGCAGGGTTGAAGAACTGGCCAATGGTCGCCATGGAAAAGGTGATGACGTAGATCGTCAGCAGGAGCCAGCCCTCACTGACATGTCCACGCAGCCCCAGCACGACGAAATAGCCGCAGATGGCGAAGACCCGCAACAGGTTCGACGCCATGAGGACATACTTTTTCGGCCAGCGATCGATGATCACACCGCTGATCGGCGCGAAAATAATCGCCGGCAGGGTGAACGCGAAGATCACCAGCCCCTGATGGATGCTGGATCCCGTCATCCGCTCGATGAATACAATCAACACGAAGTGAATCGTGTTTTGCGCCGACTGAGCCAGCCACTGCGCAGCCCACAGCTTGCGGAAGGAGCTGTTGGCAAGGACGGGCATGAGGCCCTGTTTGGAGTTTGCGATTTCCATCGGATACGTACTCTGCCGACCATTATAGCATCTGGCGGGCAGGAGACAAGGTTGCTGGCAGCAGCGCTTTTTTTGACGCTGCAAAAACCGGCTGGCACAAGAAACCCCGGACAGTCACGCCCAGGGTTCAACGAAGTCGATTATGAGGTTGGCGGAACAAGGGCCGGGGCCTGGGGCGCTGCGCCGCTGGCCGGATCGCCTCGTCTGACAAACGTCTTGATGCGCCGGGAGAACTCGCGCCGGGTGAGCAGCACGCGGCGACCGCACGTGTTGCACTGCAAGCCGATGTCGGCTCCCAGTCGCACTACGTCCCAGTTATAGCCGCCGCACGGGTGCGGTTTGCGCAGCCGCACCACATCACCAAGCCGAATCTCGATAGTCATTGTTACACCATGGGGTCGAAGCGCGGCCCCGGATTTGGTAAGCTGTGTGCGATTGTAGCACAGCCGCGCGTACCGCGCAACTTTGTTTTTCGGCGCCGGCCACAAATCCATTTTCCCGTGCTCAATCGTAATAGATGCGATTGAACTCTTTGTTAACTTATGGTACACTCGTTGTACGCTGACTGAACCAAGCCAACCCGCGCAGCGCAACACTGAGCGGGCCACCACGCCACCAGGAGGCAACCGATGAACCATCAGACCATCAACCTGCTTAGCAGGCTGGCTGCGCTCTGCACAGTCAGCGCCCAGGGGTACTCAGTTGCCGCGGAAAGCCAGCGCAACCGCGGCTTGAAGATGATCCTCCATTCGTATGCCATCGAGCGCGCATCGCTTTCCGACGAACTCAACGAGGAGATCGAGCGGCTCGGCGGAACCTCACGTCGCCACCGCAACCCACTGGCGGCGCTGCACCGCGGCTGGATCAACCTCAAGGCCACGATGGCCATCGGGGCCGAGACCTCGCAGTCCATTGTTCTCGATGAGGTAGCCCGCGGCGAACGCACGGCCAACAAGCGCTTCCAGGCTGCCCTGCAGGCCGAAATGCCTGAGGAAACGCGCCGCCTCGTGGAACACTGCGCGCAGCGGGTGCAGTCGGCCGCGCAACACATCGACCAACTGCGCGGCGCCACGGATCAGCAGCTGGTCGTTCGCCTGGTCGACGACCGCGCGGACATGGAACGGGCAACCGCTGAGTTGATGGCTGCCGGGTTTTCAACCGACCAGATCGGGGCCATCCCGGCCGATGATCTGATCGACAAGAGCGGACGAACGATACGACACACCATCGTCCGGGAAACGGTCGCCACCACTGCCCTGCTGGTCGGGCTGGCCGGACTGCTGCTGGGTGTGCTGATGGCGATTCTGTCGCTGACGACCCAGACGTTCGGCCCCGAAGCTCAATCGATCAAGGTCGCGACGGCAGTTGGCTGGCCACTCATCGGCTTGTTCGTGGGAGTCCTCTTTGGCGCCATCATCGGCGGCATGCTGGGCCAGGGCGTCAGCGAACAGGACTCCTGCTCACCGCCGACTCGGTGGCCCATGGCGACAGCCTCGTGACGGTGCAGTGCGAGCCGGCCCGCGCCAACAGCGCCTCCAGCATTCTGTACCGCGTCAACGTGGCCGCCCGATCCAGCCGCCCGGCCGAGACCGCTCCTGCACCTGCTCCTGCCAGCTAGACACAGTTTGCCGCTCCCGCGCCGTGTGCTATAATGCCCAAACTTTGTGGCAGACGACGTGAGGTTTGAAAACTGTGACAAGCAACTCCAACCGGGAGCCAAAGCGATTCCGCGGCTCCACAACAACCTATGCCTTGATTGGACTGGCCATCATCCTAGTGGTGGCCGTCCTGCTTTACTTTGTGCCCGTATCGGTGGCGGGCTCCGTGAGCGACGCCGGGTCAGGCGAGTCGCTGGCAGGCGTGACGGTCGCGCTGTCCAACGGCCAGCAGACAACCAGTGACGCCGACGGCCGCTTCTCCTTCCAGACGTCCCGCCTGAATCCTGTCAGTGCCAGAATCGACGAAGGCGTGTTCGAGGCGTGGCAGGACTCGCCCCAACTCGCCCCCCTGCCGCTGCTCGGCGGCAAGCTGACGGCTGCCCTGCAGCCGATTGTGGTCCAGAGCCAGGTCGTCGACGCGTTGACCGGCGAACCGGTGGGCGGCGTAGCGGTTGCCTTCGAGGATCAGCAGACAACTACCGATGCTGAGGGAAAGTTTGAGCTTGCCCGCGTGCCGCGCAGCGGCGCCTTGATCACGCTCAGCGGAGACGGCTTCGTCGAACGAACGATCACGCTGGCTGCTGAGGGTGGCGACACGCCCAGCCTGGCGATCTACCCGGATGGGCTGCACGGCCTTGTGCTCGATGCCGCCAGCAACGCACCGGTGGCCGGCGCAACGGTCCGTCTCAACGGCGCCAGCAGCGAGAGCGCGGCCGACGGGTTCTACTACTTCCCGGCAGCGACCGGTGCAGGCGAGATCACGGTTGCGGCCCCCGGCTATCTGCCCGCCGCGGTTGCGGTCAGCGGCGACGCAGCGCTGGCCGGCGAGCAATCCGTGGACATCTCCATGGAGCCGACCGTGCTGACCGGCGCCGTCCTGGACGGCAAGACGGGCAAGCCGGTGGCGGGCGCGACCGTGACAGCCGGCGGCCAGTCGGCCACATCCGATGAGAACGGCAGCTATCGGCTGGAGCGGCTCGCGGGCGGCGGCCTGACGCTGACGGCTGCCCACAGCGACTACGAGCCGGCCGAGCAGCCGGTGGACGAGGCGGCTAACCTGATGGCGGGTGAGGCGCTGGATATCACGCTGCTGCCGCCCCATCTGGGCGGTTCGGTGTCCAACAGCGTGACAGGCAGCCCGCTGGCCGGCGCAACCATCAGCGCGGGCGAGTTCTCCGCCGAGACCGACGAGAACGGCCAGTTCATCCTCTGGACCACCGAGACGCCGCTGCAAGTCACCGTCGATGCGGTCGGCTACGAGACGGCGACCGGCCAGTTCAACGAAGATGCACCGTTGAGCATCGCGTTGGAACCCAAGGGCTTGGTGGTCAAGGTTGTGGACAACTCGGGCCAGCCCGTCGGCGGCGCGCAGGTAGCCAGCCCGCGCAGTGAGGCCACCACCGACGCACAGGGTGTCGCCCTGCTTCCGCTGCTGGAAGCCGGCGATCCGTACACGGTGACCCTGGCCGGGTTCGCACCCATCGCACAGACCTATAACGGCGAGGCGCAGTCCGACCTGACCGTTGCACCCGACACGGTCGCCGGCGCGGTGGTGGATGCAACCACGGGCGAACCGGTGCCTGGCGCAATCATCTACGTCTACGACCGAACCGCGTGCCAGGGCGAAGCGTGCCGCGGCACGGAGCCGGCCGTGCTGGCAGACGCCGACGCGGACGGGGGGTTCCAGGTCGCCGGCATGCCGGCCGATCCGCAACTGATGATCAAGGCGCCCGGCTACAGCCTGCTTTTCCCCGAAACCCTGGAACCCGGCGACTGCGGCGCACCCTACTGCCTGCAGGCTGAGATGCAGCCGTTCGAGGCCAGGGGTTTCTACGTGCCCTTCCACTACCTGTACGACCGCGGCCTGATCAACTCGCGGCTGGACCTCATCGAGCAGTCCGACGTGCTCAACGCGGTGGTGGTAGACATGAAAAGCGACTACGGCGAGATCGCCTGGGAGCCGAAGAACGCAGTCGCCCAGGAGATCGGCGTCTACCAGGAAGATGTGATGACGGCGCAGGAGTTCCTGGCGGAAGCAAAGAAACGCGGCATCTACACCATCGCCCGCTTCGTTACCTTCAAGGACAACGCGCTGGCCGAGGGCAAACCGGAGTGGGCGCTGGCCAAGCGGTCGAACCCCGGCGTGCTGTGGAAGGACGGTGAAGACCTGGCCTGGGTTGACCCCTACCGCGACGAGGTGCGCCAGTACGAGATCGACCTGGCCAAGGAGTTGGCCGCCACCGGCTTCGACGAAGTGCAGTTCGACTACTTCCGCTTCACCGGCCAGCGCGACCACAATGCGCTCACCTACTCGGTGGAGAGCACGCCCGAAAACCGGCGCGAGGCGATCAGCAGCTTCTCGCGCGATCTGATGGCAGCCCTCAAACCCTACGGCGCCTTCACATCCATCGACGTTTTCGGCAGCATCATTCTCAACGGCAACGAACCGCTGATCGGCCAGAATCTGGCGGATATGGCGCAGGGGCTGGACTACCTCAGCCCGATGATCTATCCGCAGGTCTGGTGGCCGGGCACATTCCCCGGCTGCGACGAGCCAGTCCAGTGCCCGTACAAGGTGATCTACGACAGCTCGGCCATCGTGCGCGATATCGTGCCGATGCCGACACGCATCCGTCCCTGGCTACAAGGCTATCCCAACAACTATCGCACCGACGGTCCGGCGGCCGGATACAACTACGCCGTTCCTGAGATGATGATCCAGCGGCAGGCCGCCGACGACGCGGGCGCCGAGGGCTGGCTCTTCTGGTCAGGCGGCGGCAACTTCCCCGATGAGATCTTCGGTCCTATGCCGTCGCTTGCCGAGTTGGAGGCGCAGATCCGCGCCCGGCAAGGCGGCCGCAGCGGGCCGTATTAGCGCCACCGCCCGCGGAGCGCGCATTCTTTGTGAAGCACCCGGATACGGGCAGATAACTTGGCCGCCAGGCAACACGCCCCCCCGTTCGCATCGGAGGATGCGAACTCCGCGTTGAAGACACAACTTTGTGAGGAGTTCGCATCCTTTGCAGAGCACCCGGATACGGGCACATGCGAACTCCCCTAATTCGAACAGAAGGAGACCCTCATGTCACGCTTGATCCGACTCGTGTTGGCCTTTGCCGTCATGCTGGCGGCGCTGGGCGCGATGCCCGCTGCTGCCGCCTCCCCTCAGGCCCAGGACGGACCCGAACAGCCGTCCATCGACTCGCTGACCATGGACCAACTGGTCAACTGCGAGCCGGATGGTGTGCAGGCCAGCGGCGCGATCTATCGTATCTGCATGCCGCCCGACTGGTGGTACAACGGCGATCTGGTGATCTACGCCCACGGCTACGTGGCCATAACGGAACCGGTGGCGATTCCTGAGGACCAGCTATGCCTGCCGGACAACGGTCCTTGTCTGCCCGACATCATTAACGCGCTGGGCTTCGCCTTCGCGACGACCAGCTACAGCGCCAACGGGCTGGCCGTGCAGGAGGGCCTGGCCGATGTTGTCGATCTGGTCGACGTGTTTGCGCAGACCCATGGACAGCCCGATCACGTCTACATCGTCGGCGTGTCGGAAGGAGGTCTGGTGACCGCGCTAGCTACGGAGCAATACGCCAACATCTTCGACGGCGGCGCGGCCACGTGCGGACCGGTGGGCGATTTCCGCTATCAGGTCAACTACTTTGGCAACTTCCGCGCGGTCTTCGACTACTTCTTCCCCGGCCTGATCCCCGGCGACCCGGTCAACGTGCCGCCCGCGCTGGTGCCGGTGTGGGAAGACTACTACGACGCCAATGTCAAGCCGGTGGTCTTCGACCCCGTCAACGCCAGCAAGCTGCAGCAGTTGATAGCCGTGACCAAGGCGCCCGTGGACCTGAACAACCCAGTGCCGTCTACCGAAGAATCGGTCGAGGATGCGCTGTGGTACCAGGTGGTCGGCACCAACGATGCGACGGCCAAGCTGGGCGGCCAGCCTTTTGACAACCAGCGGACCTGGTACCGCGGATCGGTCAACGACTGGCAGCTCAACCTGCTCGTCCAGCGTATCGCGGCTGACCCGGCCGCGCTGGCAGCCATCAACGCCCACCTGCAGACCTCCGGTGTGCTGACCTCGCCGCTGGTGACGATGCACACCACGCTCGACCAGCAGGTGCCCTATGCCCACGAGGTCTTCTACCGATTGAAGACGCTCTTCGCCGGCTCCGGCCTGAAGCACATCAACATCCCGATTCAGCGCTACGGCCACTGTGAGTTCACCACCATCGAGGCGCTGACCGCGTTCGGCGTCATGCTGGCGCTGGCCGGCGACCAGCCAATGAACGAAGCTGGCGTCCGCAAGCTGCTGCCAGACGCGACCGACCGGACGCAGTTGCAGGAGATGCTGCAGTACTACTCGAACCCGGCCAACCAGCCAGACATCGACACCCTGAGCGCGCGGACGCCTTGACAAGGCCGCGGGCCTGTGGTAGATTCCCGCTCACAATCGAATAGTCGACAACGACGCCCTTATCCAGAGAGGTGGAGGGACCGGCCCTATGAAACCTCGGCAACCAGGTCGTCAGTTCAGTGAACAGTAATCAGTGGTCAGGTATCAGTCACCGGAGGCGGTAAGTCTGATCGACAACTGATAACTGATTACCCAATCACTGTTTACTGGCAGAGCCCCGGTGCTAACTCCGTCAGCAAACGGCTGGAAGATAAGAGGACCTATACGATGCTGTAATGGACCTCTTCGCTTCGGTGAAGAGGTCTGTTCTTTGGCAGAGGATACGGCGACACCTCCGGATGAGCGGCTCGCATCATCTCGGAGGTTGTTTTATGTCCACTTCACTTATCCATGACCCGGCAGCGGCAGCCGATCACCGGAACGGCGCGCAGCCAGCCGCGGCGAAAGCGGGAGGCCCATCCGCGCAGCCAGGCCCGTCCACCCTCTCGGTTCACGGGGGCGAGGCGCGCGCCAAGGCCTACCACAGCGTCACCACCCCCATCGTCCAGACATCGACATACACGTTCCGCGACACAGCCGCGCTGGTCGAGTACATGGAAGAGCACATGTTCTGGGACGAGCCGCAGCGCGACGAGTATGGCCGCTACGGCAACCCGACGGTGCGCGCGGTCGAGGCGCGGCTGGCGGCACTGGAGAACGGCGACGACGCGCTGTTGACGCCCAGCGGGATGTCGGCCATCACCGGCACGCTGCTGGTGTTCCTGAGCGCCGGCAGCCACCTGGTGTGTACGATCGACTGCTACCGCCGCACGCGCGATTTCATCCAGACGATTCTCAGCCGCTACGGCGTCGAGGCGACCGTCGTCCCTGCTGGCGACCTGCGGGCCATCGAGGACGCGATCAAGCCCAACACCCGTCTGATCTTCTCCGAATCACCGACCAACCCGTTCATGCGCTGTCTCGACCTCGATGGACTGGCAGACATCGGCCGGCGGCACGGGGTCCGCACGGCCATCGACAGCACGTTCGCCACGCCGCTCAACCTGCGCCCGCTGGACTACGGCATCGACCTGGTGATCCACAGCGTCACCAAGTACCTGGCCGGCCACAACGACGTGATGGCCGGCGCGGTGATCGGCAAGAACGGCCTGACCGCGCCGTTGCGCCAGATGCACGGTATCCTTGGCAGCGTCATCGACCCCCAGGCGGCCTGGCTGGTCGGGCGCGGCCTCAAGACGCTCGGCCTGCGCATCGAGCGCCAGAACGCCAACGGGCTGGCCGTCGCGCAGTTCCTTGAAACCCATCCGCGCGTGCGTCGCGTCTGGTATCCCGGCCTCGCCAGCCACCCGGACCACACGATCGCGGCGGCGCAGCTGCGCGGCTTCGGCGGCGTGGTCAGCTTCGAGATCGACGGCGACGGCGAGCAGACCGGCCGCTTCATCGACGCGCTGCGAATTCCGTACATCGGCCCCAGCCTGGGCGGCGTCGAAAGCCTCGTCGAACAGGTTCACATCGTCAGCTACTACGACGCCGAGCCGGAGAAGCTGGAGGCGCTGGGCGTTTCGCACTCGCTGGTGCGGCTGGCGCTCGGTGTAGAAGACGCCGCCGACCTCATCGCCGATCTGGAGCAGGCGCTGGCGAGGGTGTGAGAGGGAAGAGAGAAGGGAGGGAAGGGAAAAGAGGGAAAGAAGGGAACATATAGCGGCGAGACTGCCATGTTGCCAGACCCATCACCCCCTCACCCTCACCCTCTCTCCCGCTCACCCTCTCCCCGCCACTTGACACCACGCGGCGCCGTGCATACGATCTCTCATGACCGAACAAACCCTCGCGCGCTCGCGCGGCAGATCATTTTCCCCGGGCTGGGTGAGGCGGGACAGCGCAAGCTGCTGGCGGCGACCGTCGTCGTCGTCGGCTGCGGCGCGACCGGCACCGTGCTCGCCAACCATCTGGCGAGGAGCGGCGTCGGCCGCCTGCGCATCGTCGACCGCGACTTCATCGAACTGAACAACCTGCAACGCCAGCTCCTGTTCGACGAACAGGACATCGCCGACGGCCTGCCAAAGGCAGAGGCGGCGCGCCGCAAACTGGCCAGAGTCAACTCCGAGATAACCATCGAGGGGATCGTCGCCGACGTCAGCGCCGACAACATCGTTTCGCTGATCCGCGACGCCGATCTGGTGATGGACGGCGCGGACAACTTCGAGACCCGCTTCCTGCTGAACGACGCCTGCGCCAAACTGGGCATCCCCTGGATCTACAGCGGCGTCATCGGCAGCTACGGCATGACCATGACGATCCGGCCGGGCAAGACGGCCTGTCTGCGCTGCCTGCTGGGCCAGATGCCCGCCCCCGGAACCACCGCGACCTGCGACACGGCCGGCGTGCTGGCGCCGTCGGTCAGCGTGGTGGCCTCCATCGCGGCCGGCGAGGCCATCAAGCTGCTGGCCGGCTTTGGCGAGCTGAACGACGGGCTGATCAACTACGACCTGCTGGACAACAGCCTGGAGCAGTTCCAGGTGCTGCGGCGCGAGGACTGCGAAACCTGCGGCCGCGGCAACTACGAGTTCCTCAACGCCGAGGCGGGCACGCGCACCGCCACCCTGTGCGGCCGCAACGCCGTGCAGATCAGCGTCCCCGGCGGGCAGCGGCTGGACCTGGACGCGCCGCCACCGGCTTGCGCCGGTCGGGCATCGACGACGTGGCCGTCAACCCCTACCTGCGCGCCCGCACCGACACGTTCGAGATCACCCTCTTCCCCGACGCCCGCGCCATCATCAAGGGACGGAGGATGTGAGCGTGGCGCGGAGTGTGTATGCGAAGTATGTCGGTGCATAAAGAAACCGGGTTTCTTCGGAGAAACCCGGTTTCTGATATTCGCGTCTGTCTGAGAGAAACCGGTTTCTCCGAAGAAACTCGGTTTCTTGACGGCCCCGTTCAATCAAGCATGAGATGCTCGATGACTTCGCCATCGTTGCGGTTATAGACTTCTACAAACTGGATGTACTCTTGTACTGTTGCAAACTGGCCAGTTACTATCGCTGGTTTGGGCAACGTCCCGTTACGCAATCCGACATAGTCGCGAAAGCTGGAGTACAACCACTCATCGGGCCGTTGAACAAGCCTGGCCTGGACGGGGTTGAGGTGAATGTAACGAGACAGGTGCAACAGATAGTCATCCCTGTCGACCCACCTGGCTTGAAATGGACCTTGAAACAAGGGACCGCTGCGGGCTTGCTGCTTGTTGATTGCCTTGGAGTATGCCACCGAAAACGGCTGCATTATCGCCTTGCTCAAATCGTCGGTCTTGAGATGTACCAACAGATGATAATGATTGGGCATCAAACAGTATGCAACGATATCGATCAGTTCGGCAGTGAAGTACTTCCCCAGCAACTGGAGAAAGTAGCCCCAGTTTCCGTGGTTGAAAAAGATAGGCTGACCGTTGACACCGCGGTTATAAACGTGGTAGTAGTAGCCAGCTTTGAATTCGATTTTCCGCGTCACGATGGCCTCCAGAAACTCGGTTTCTCAGAGAAACCGAGTTTCTCGCGCTGAACACCCCTACTTTCCGTCCCCTTAGATCGTCCCCTTCGTATCAATCACCTCCGGATGCACGAACAGGAAGTGGTCCTGGTAGTAGTGCATCCACAGGAAGCTCAACACGGCGATGTAGTAGCCGCGGTCGAAGGCGGCGTCGAAGGGCATCTTCAACACCTGCCACAGGATCACGAAGATCACCAGCGCCAGCCCGACGTCGGCGATGGTCAGGCCGATGTTGAAGGCATAGTAGCGGCGGGCGGCCTTGTTGTCACCTGACAATTTCTCGACGAAGGGCGAGTTCTTCAGCTCGCCGCGCTGGTTGCGCAGGTGAATCAGCATCCAGGTCAACGCGAGATACTGGAACGAGTGCCAGACGTTCATGCCCTGAAACGCGGTGTCCAGGTTGCCCAGCGCCGGGACAAAGAACGACGCTGCTACCGTTACGCCAATGAACAGGGTCTTGGGTTTGTGCAGCGTGCCCTGGCGGTACTCCGAAATGGTCTTGGCGATCCAGAGTGTCAGGGCGATCAGAAACGCCCCGCCTGCCAGTATCCACATCCACGAGCCCGCGCTCAGCCCGACGACGCCGATGACGCTGTTCACCTGCTCGCTGAGGTTGTTCTGGCCGATGGTGAACTTGTTGTTGGCGATCTTCCAGGCCGCCAGCGGGTACAGCGCCGTCAGGATCACCGCGTAGTCGATGCCGCGCGAGAAGAGGGTGAGGCTGGTGTGCCTGCGTTCGTTGTATAGCTCGGTGATGTAGATGATCTGGTGCAGGACGTGGATCGACGCCCAGAAGAAGAAGATGGTCAGCAGCAACGGCAGGTTGAACAGCGCCAGAAGCGTGACGATGACCGGTATCACCAGGCCGACCGAGAGGAACTTGCGATGCTTGGCGGCGAAATCCCGGTCCAGACCGGTGCGCGTCCATGTAGCGTACATGTGCGGCCCGCCGACCAGCAACGCGACCGAGGCATTGACGAGGTTGCGGCTCAGATCGTCAGCCGTGGTGCCGAGCGCCGAAGTCAACGGAAACAAGAGCGCTTCCATGTTCAGGAGCAACAGGTAGATCGTGTACGGCGCGGCCACCAAAACGACGCTAAGCGTAATAAAGCGCAGGTCAAACTTGCGCGTGTACAGCCACTCGGGAATGCGCGTCGGCTGGGTCGACACAGTTGCAGTTGATACGGCCATGGACGAAGCTCCTTTCGCGTGGTGCTAAGCGGGCAGTCGAAGTCGCAGTGAGCTGCCTGTTTGGGAAATACCGGGTTCAATTGTACCGGCCGGAAGGTGACCGCAGTATATCATAGCCCGCAGATTCGGAAAAACGAACGTTCTGGTTTGGAACGCCGGAGTCTGATCTTTGGGGCGCGGCAGATGCAGCCGGGAACAGGTCTGGACGATTCGTACACTGGTGAAACGGCGTGCCGCAAAGCCAGCGGCCGCTGCGTTCAATGAAACAAGGCGACACCTGGCAAACGCACGTCACGCGTCACGGTTTTTGACACCTGACGCTGTCTGCGCTATAATCGCACTTGCCTTCAGGAGGCAACCAATCATGCAGAACCGGATTATCTTCACCAACACAATGACAAGCTTAGTTCCCGCCCCCATCGGATTCGCGCGGAGTGCGCCCATTTCCTGTTAACTTGCCATAACGCAATTATCAGCCGTGGGTGCAACGAACCGTGCCCCACGGCTTTTTGATTCTTCGTCCCGTTACGCCGTGGGAGTCGCCGACTCTGCCCACGGCGTTTTTGTTTTCCGGCATCCGGGCAGACTCACAGCAAAGTGAAAGGAGATCACCTAGCTATGACGACCCGACCGCAACGTCAGAACATCATATCAGACTGGCTGACTTGCTTGCCTGCAGAAAGGAGCCCGCAGTTATGACCCAATTAACCTACCAGATGCGCGCATCGTATGCGTTCATCGAGCGAAACTTCAACCTGGTCCGGCGTTACTGGGGCTGGGAGGTGGTGTGGCTGGCCTACACCATCGCCAACGCCCTGGCCGTCGCCTTCATCGGCGTCGGAGCCGGAGCCATCACCGGGCAGGCGGTCGATACCGACTATTTCGTCCTCTACCTGGTGATCGGTACCCTGGTCTGGCACTTCCTCAGCGTCGTCTTCGACAGCCTGAGCGAGGTGATCGCCTGGGAGCGCTGGGAGGGCACCATCGAGTACACCTTTATGGCGCCCGTCCACCGCATGACCCACATGGCTGGCCAAACGATGTTCAGCCTGACCTACGGCCTGCTGCACACAGGCATCGTCCTGATCGCAGTCGCCATCTTTTTCAAGATCGACCTGAGCCAGGCAAACTTGCCCGGCGCGCTGCTGGTGCTGGTCGCCGGCAGCTTCAGCTTCATCGGCTTTGGCATCATGGCGTCGGTCCTGCCGCTGCTCTTCCCTGAGCGCGGCGCCCAGATGACCCACGTCTTCCAGGCCATCCTGCTGTTGTTCTCGGGCGTATATTACCCGATCACGGTGTTGCCTGAATGGATGCAGAAGGTTGCAATGCTCTCGCCGGCCACCTACGTGTTAGCCGGCATGCGTGAGGCGCTACTAGAAAATGCCCCGATGGATGACCTCTGGCCATACATCTGGCCTCTGCTGGTAGCCGCGGCGATCGCAATCCCGGTTGGATTGAAGGTGTTCAACTCGGCCGAGCGCTATGCAAAACGAACCGGCAAACTGAAGCGCAATGGATAACCCTACAATTGACTTCCCTCCCCGTCCCGATACAATGGGAGGGCGCACGACACCAACCCAACGGGGTCAGCGCGGCGCTGGCCCCGTTTTTCTTTTGGAGCACCCTGTGATACGAGCACTCATTCTCGACTTTGGCGGCACCATCGTGACCATGGAGGGTGACGCAGAAAGCGCTCGCATGGTAGCAGCCGAGCTTGATGTCCCGTTAGACAACCTGATGGCCGAGGTGCTGGGCCACCCGGACTGGACCGACGCCA
Organism: Caldilineales bacterium; assembly: GCA_041391245.1. GTDB lineage: Bacteria > Chloroflexota > Anaerolineae > JAAEKA01 > JAAEKA01 > JACKBK01. The sequence goes on along the minus strand of JAWKOJ010000022.1, from coordinate 25,333 downwards.
TGCTGGGCCAGTACACCATCGAGGAGTTCGACCGGCGACTGTACGCACGGCTGGGCAAGCCCTACGACCCGGCGCAACACCCGCTGATCTACCGCATGTTCGCCAACGAGGTGCTCAACACCCGCCTGCTGGCCGTTGCAGACGAGATGCGGGCGCAGAACGGCAAGACCGCAATACTCAGCAACGCCACCTTCGACCTGGAGGAGCGGCTGCTGGCCGGCAAGTTCGGCATCCTGGACCGATTCGACGTGATCGTTAACTCGTCTCGGCTGGGCATGGTCAAGCCCGATCCCGCCATCTATCACCACACATTGGACCTGCTGGAGGTCGAACCGCACGAGGCAATCTTCGTCGACGACCTGCCGGTCAACGTCGAGGCCGCGGCCACGCTGGGCATTCACGCGGTCCTGTTCCGCAACGAGGCGCAGGCCATCGCCAACATCCACAGCATCCGGGCGCGCGCTAACGGGGCCGGCGCGGCAGCCGGCTGATTTGGCCGCTGCCTGCTGAACTTCTATAATCCCATCGGCCGCGCGCAGCAAAGCTGCCCGGCGCGCCGATCAATCACACCGAGGAAATGCTTATGACCACTGCCATCGCCGAGCAGATCGAGCGTCTCGCCGCAGACGCCCGGCAACACGCCGACAACCTCCGGTTCTACTGGGACGACGAGGGCGTCCACCAGCTTGGCATCTTCATCGACCCCGATCTCTACCAGTACGTGGAAAAAATGTACAGCGAGTCGCTGGCGTTTGCCGAACGCTGCGCCGCCTTGACCGCCCTGGCGCAAGACCTGCGCGCCGGCTGAGCTGGCCGTGCCACCCGTTCTCTTCCCCCTCCTCAGTGTCATCGTCTTCCTGGCGGCCGTCCTGGCGCTGGGCTTCATCGCGGTTCTCTGGTACATCTTCTGGCGGCCGCTGGCTCGCACCAAACAGGACCTCGTCATCGACGACCTGTCTGCGCCGGTCGAGATCGTGCGCGACCGCTGGGGCGTGGCGCACATCTACGCCCAAACCGCCCGCGACGCGTACCTGGCCCAGGGCTATGTCCACGCCCAGGATCGCCTCTTTCAACTGGAGTACTCGCGGCTGTTGGCGCGCGGGACGTTGGCCGAAGCGCTGGGGCCGGCCGCGCTGGAGGCCGACCGCTGGAGCCGCGTCATCGGTGTCTGGCGTGCGGCCGAGCGGGACGCGGCGGCTGTTGCGCCGGACGACCGCGCCGCTCTGGCGGCCTACACCGCCGGCATCAACGCCTTCCTGGAAGCCAACCAACTCCGCAAACCGGCCGAGTTCACCATCGTCGGGCATACACCAAGGCCGTGGCGCGTTCAGGACACGGTAGGTATTCTCAAGGTGCTGGGCTGGGCATTGAGCATGAACTGGGAAGGGGAGCTGGTACGCATGCAGCTCATCGAAAGGCTGGGGCCGGAACGAGCCGCCGAGCTTGATCCCGCGCTTTCCTACGGCGACGCGGCACCGGGCGAGCATCTTGACCCGGCCGCACTCGAGACCGCCGGGCAGTTGATGGCCGCCTACCGCAGCGTCGCGGGCTGGTTTGGCCAGTCGCCGGCCGCGGGCAGCAACAACTGGGTGGTCGGCCCCCAGCGGGTCGCGGGCCGCCAGCCCATGCTGGCCAACGATCCGCACCTCACCGTCTCCATCCCCAGCCTGTGGTACGAAAACCATCTGGAAGCCGCCGATGGCAGCCTGCGGGTCACCGGCGCTACCTTTGCCGGCATCCCCGGCGTGGTCAGCGGCCACAACGCCGACATCGCCTGGGGCATCACCGCCGGCCGGGCCGACAACCAGGATCTTTATGTCGAGCAAAGTCACCCGGACGACCCCACCAGCTTCCGGACCGGCGACGGCTGGCAGCCCGCCATCGTCCTGCGCGAGAGCTTCGCGGTGCGCGGCCAGGCCGAGCCGGTGGTTGAGGACGTGATCATCACCCGCCACGGACCGCTGATCAACAGCCTGATCCCGGCCGAGGCGCGCGCCTCGCTGCCGCCCCTCGCGCTGCGTTGGTCCGGCCACGAAGCCGGCGCGGCCATCGCCGGGCTGTTGGCCCTGCAGTCCGCCTGCGATTGGACTGGCTTCCGAGCCGCGCTGGCCTGCGTCGGCGAACCGTCGATGAACTTCGTCTACGGGGACCGTGCCGGCAACATCGGCTACCAGTACGCGGCCCGCGTGCCTCAGCGCCGCAGCGGCCACGGCCTGGTGCCGGCCAATGGTTGGGACGACAGCCACGAATGGGAGGGTTTTCTCCCCTTCGACAGCCTGCCCAGCCAACTCAATCCGCCTGACGGGTTCGCTGCCTCGGCCAACAACCGCCCGCCGCAGCGCGCCGATAGTCCGTGGATCGGCGCGGACTGGGACCCCGGCTACCGATACGAGCGGATCGTCAAGCTGCTGCAGAGCAAGCCGCGTTTCACGCTGCGCGATTTCCAGCGCTTCCAGACCGACGTCTACTCCGGCCTGGCCGAGTTGCTGACGCCGACCTTCGTGCTGGCGGAAGCAAGCAGCCAGTTAGAGCGCCGGGTGCTGCGCGAGCTGGAGGGGTGGAACCTGCGCATGGAGGTGGACAGCTTCCCAGCCGCCGCGTTCGAGGTGATGCGCCTGCACCTGCTGGATATCCTGCTGAGCGAGAAGCTGGGCCCGGTCGCGGCCAGCTTCAAGGGGCGCACCATCAGCGACATCTTCGCCGCTTCCCCCTTCTCCGGCCACACGGGGCCATTCCTGGTCAGGCTGCTGGAGAACGAAACAAGCTGGTGGTACGGCGACGACGACGCGGGCCAGCCGCGCACGCGTGAGGCAGTGCTCACCCTGGCGTTGCAGCGCACCGCCGTCACGCTGTACGAGATGATCGGCAAGGATCCGCGCAAGTGGGCCTGGGGTAAGGTCCACCAGATCGAGTTCAGCCACCCCTTTGGCCGCGGCCGGGTGCTGCACTGGCTGTTCAACCGCGGCCAGTATCCTGTCGGTGGCAACGACCACACGGTGTGGATGACCGCCAACGAGCTGGCGCTGCCCTTTGGCCTGGTGACGACTACAGCGACGTATCGCCAGGTGGTGCAGGTGGGCGACTGGGACCGCGCGACAGCGATCCTGTCTACCGGCCAATCGGGCCAGCCCGGCAGCCCGCACTACGCCGACCACATCGACCTGTGGCGCGAGGGCGAACAGCACCCGATGCTCTGGTCGCGGGCAGCCGTCGACAACGAGGCCGAGGCAACCCTGTGGCTGCGCCCGCCGGCATGAGCACTATGACGCATCCACCCATCGACATGCGCGCGGCATGGAACCGCACCAGCGCCGGCTACCAGCAACTGCACCAGATTCCCGTCGACTCGGCGCACTACGGACCGTGGGCGCCAACGGAGAACGAACTGCGGCTGCTGGGCGACGTGCGCGGCAAGCGCATCCTGGAGCTGGGCTGCGGCGGCGGGCAGTGCAGCATCGCCTTTGCGCTGCAGGGCGCCTTTGCCACAGGCATCGACCTGAGCGACGAGCAGCTAGCCTTCGCCCAAGCCCTGGCTGCGCAGTCCGGTGTCCAAGTCGCCTTCCATCAGGGCGACGCGGCCGACTTGAGCCGGTTTGCAGACGGCAGCTTCGACATGGTGTTTTCGGCCTACGCGTTCGGGTACGTTGAGGACATGGCGCGCTGCCTGGCCGGGACGGCGCGCGTGCTGTCCCCCGGCGGCCTGCTGGTGTTTAGCCTCGACCACCCGTTTCGCGACTGCTTCTGGGACGAAGAGACCGACGAGGAGAGCCTGACGCCCGCCCGCAGCTATTTCCTGCGCGGCGCGTCGGATTGGCAGTTCGGCAGCAGCGGCGAGTGGATGCGCTCCTATCATCGCACGATCGGTGACTGGACAGACCTGCTACGCGAAGCCGGCTTGCAGGTACGGCGAATCCTGGAGCCAGAGCCCGTGCTGGCGCCGGAAGAGGAGAACACCTGGGCCGAGAGCTACGATCTGGAAACCGCCCGGCTGATACCGCAGACGATCATCTTCGTCGCCGCGCCAGCGCGGTTAGCGTAACGCAATTTTCCAAATTGCGCCGCTCCGTCGTCTCCTGTAAGCGAAAGTGAGAGAGAAAGAGGAAGAGTAGGAGTAGGAGCAGGAGGCTGAAACCCGCAGCTACTGGTCGTGCAGCAGCGGGCGGGGATCGATCAGATAGCCGAAGTCGCGCAGTTCGAAGTGCAGGTGCGGCCCGGTCGAGTTGCCGGTCGAGCCGACATAGCCGATGATCTGGCCCTTTTCGACCACATCGCCCTCCTGCACCAGCGCCTGCGTGAGGTGCGCATACAGGGTCGTGTAGTCGATCTTGTGGTCGATGATCACACGCCCACCGTATCCGACGGTTGAGTAGCCCGACTGGACGACCACGCCGTTATCGACCGCCCGCACCGCGGTCCCGATCGGTACAGCGATGTCGATCGCCTTGTGCGTGCTGTGGAAGCCCTGAGAAATCACACCACCTGCCACCGGCCAGATAAAATGGCCGTCGCCGTATGGCCAGACGGCCGGCTGGCTGGACGCAAGCTGTTCAGGCGCTTCCGTCCGCGGCGCGCTCTGCTCGACCGGCTTGGCGTGCGGAACCAGGACACGACGCCCCGCAGCCAGCGGCTCGTCGGCGTCGTCAAGGCGGTTCCAGTCAGTTTCCAGTATCGCCTCGACGGTCACGGCGTAGCGGCGGGCGATGTCCTGCACGGTCTGCCCCTCGCTTGCCCAATGACAACGGAAATGGGCGGCAGGCACGTAAATCGTCTGGCCGGAGCGCAAGTCTGACAGCGGCTGCAGGGCTGACGAGGTAACGCAGCCCATCAAGCCCACATCGCGACCCATGTCCAGCGCCAACAGGCTCAGATCGTCGCCCGGGCGCAGCACGTAGGGTTGGCTGTCGCCGTCGTGCTCGACATCGAAGTCGCCAACCAGCGCGGCCGGGTTGCTCATCAACATGGGCAGATAGACGCGCGGCTGCACCGCGTCCTTGCCCAGTTCGGTCCCCTGAGCCAGCGCAACAGCCGACAAAGCAAAACCGGACAGAGCCAGCAGTCCCACCACAATACTCAGACGATTGACAAATCGTGACAACGGAGATGAAAACATTGGGCCAATTCTACCAGTACAAGGCAAGCTCGTCAACCTGTGGCGCCGGCGGTGTTACCTGGAGCAGGCGCACGCCTTGCGTCGCAATCAAGACGGCCCGCGCCCGGGACCGGTTCCCGGCTGCGGGCAGCTAAGGAAGGGAATATGACGAATCAACCTGACGATGCCTTGCGAGCAGCGCTCTGGCGCATCTACAACCGCCGGCAGCCCGCCTTGCCGTGGGACGACGGCGACAACCTGCCCTGGGACGATCCCGCGTTCAGCGAGCGCATGCTGCGTGAGCATCTCGACCAGAGCCACGGCGCGGCCAGCCGCCAGCGGCCCGAGATTCTACGCGTGGTTGACTGGCTCTGGCAGCGCCTGGACCTGGCGCCGGGCGCGCGCGTGCTGGACATCACCTGCGGACCGGGACTCTACGCGGTGGAGATGGCGCTGCGCGGCGCACAGGTGACCGGCATCGACTTCGGCCCGGCCAGCGTCCAATACGCGCGCGATCTGGCCGACCAGCAACGGGTCGCCGACCGCTGCACCTTCATCCAGTCCGACGTGCGTGCCGCGCTTCCCGGTCAGGCCGGCCAGGACTACGACGCAGCGCTGTTTCTGTACGGCCAGCTCAGCGTGTTCACCCGCGACCAGACTGCCGCCCTGCTGCGCCAGACGGCCGATGCCCTGCGTTCGGGCGGCAAGCTGGCGATCGAGTTGCTGGGCTACGAACGCATCGACAAGGACAACAGCACCTTCTGGTTCACCGACGACCGCGGGCTGTGGGGCGACCGGCCGTTCCTCGTCCTGGGCGAGCGCTTCTGGGACGCCGACAGCCGCACCGCCATCGACCGCTTTCACCTCCTGCACCTGGAAACCGGCGAGATGGAGGTCATCGCGCTTTCTGACTGCGGCTACGAAACGGGGGAGATGCTGGCGCTGCTGCAAGACAGCGGCTTCGCGTCGGCCGAGTCGTGTAACGCGTGGGACTCCATCGGCCTCTACGACGAGACCGAGTGGATCGCCTACGTCGCCACGCGCTGACGCTGGCGCTCTCTTTTCCCATATTTCCATCCTTTCCCTTCACCATGACCCGCCCACCTGCTCTCGCAACAGCCGCCACGCTCGTCCATCGTCGCTTCCCCGACTGCCTGGCCGCGTTCATGGCCGGCAGCGTGGTGCGCGGCGAAGCAACCGCAACCTCTGATCTCGATATCATGGTCATCACGCCTGACGGTCAGCCGTCGGGGCGCGAGTCGCTGCTGGTCGATGACTGGCCGGTTGAGCTGTTTGTGCATACGCTGGCCGTTCACCGCTACTTTTCACAGCACGACGCGGCCCGCCGCATGCCGTCCACCCCGCGCATGGTCTGCGAAGGCGTCGTGATCGTCGACCGTGATGGCCTGGCGGGCCAGCTCAAGGAGGAAGCGTGCGCGCTGCTGGCATCCGGCCCCGCGCCGTTGTCTGCTGACGAACTGGCCGCCGCGCGCTACTTCGTCAGCGACCTCATGGACGACCTGATCGACGCGCGTCCCGATGAAGCGCCGTTCATCGCCGGGGAGCTGGCGCATAACGCCGCCACCCTGATCCTCGACCTGAACCGCCAGTGGCGCGGCCGCGGCAAGTGGCTGCTGCGCGCGCTGCGCCAGTTCAACCCCGCCCAAGCCAACCGGCTGGCCGCGGCGCTGCACGCGGCCAACACCGGCGACACAGCCGCGCTCCTGGCGTTTGCAAACGATGCGCTGGCGCTGGCCGGCGGCCGGCTGTGGGCGGGCTACCACGCCAGTGCGCCGGAGTTGCCGCAATGATCGCGTCGCTTGACGACCTGCGACTGCTGGTCGTTGCCGACGACCCGCTGGCGCGCGCCGGGCTGGCCGCGATCCTGGCCGCACAACCCGGCTGCCAGGTCGTCGGCCAGGCCGCGTCCGATGCCGACTGGCCGGCTGAGATCGAAGCGGCGCGCCCCGACGTAGTAGTCTGGGATTTCGGCTGGACCCCTGACCGTGAGATCGAACGCCTGGCAGAGTTGCGCGAGGCACTGCCGCCGGTGTTGGCGCTGCTGTCAGAGCAGGATCCGGCCGCGAACAATGCCGCTCGTGTCTGGCAGGCAGGCGCTGGCGGTCTTCTGCCGCGCGGCGCCGATCCGGTCACCATTGCCGCAGGTGCGCAAGGCCTGGCGCAGGGGCTGGTCGTGCTCGACAGAGACCTGGCGGCCGAACTGTTTCAGCCGGCGCTGCCAGAGCAGGCGACCGATCCGCTGGTCGAGACCCTGACGCCGCGCGAGATCGAGGTGCTGCAACTGCTGGCCGAAGGTATGACCAACCGCGCCATCGCCCGGCGACTGGATATCAGCGAGCACACCGTGAAGTTCCACGTCAACGCGATCCTGGGCAAGCTGGGTGCGCAAAGCCGCACGGACGCCGTGGTGCGCGCGACGCGGCTGGGGATGATTCTGCTGTAGTTGCACGCACCCTCACCACCCCTCTCCCACAGGGAGAGGGGAGCGCCGGAAGTTCCTCTCCCCTTGGGAGAGGGTTAGGAGTGAGGGAAAGTCCCCGCCTGCCAGCACCTACCACCACACCTCCGATCCCCTCTCCCCTTGGGAGAGGGTTAGGGTGAGGGAAAGTCCCCGCCTGCCAGCACCTCCCACCACACCTCCGATCCCTCTCCCGCGGGAGAGCGCCAGGGTGAGGGAAAGTCCCCGCCTGCCAGCACCTACCACCACACCTCCGATCCCCTCTCCCCGCGGGAGAGGGTTAGGGTGAGGGAAAGTCCCCGCCTGCCAGCACCTACCCATTCTTCCAGGGCCACCCTGCTCCGATTGGCGATGCCGTCCGGGTCGGTGTGCGCTATACTGAGAAACGAGTAGGAGTACGAGTATGAAGTTCGAGTCAAGTATCACGTTTCACGGAGCAAACCAATGACAGACACAAACACACTGACCACCCTTTCCAACGGCCTGGCCGACGCGGTCGAGACCGCGGGAGCAAGCATTGTCCGGGTCGACGCGCGCGACCGCATGCCGGCCACCGGCATCGTCTGGTCGGCCGACGGCCTGATCGTCACCGCCCATCACGTCGTCCAGCGCGATGAGGAGATCGCGGTCGGCCTGCCCGACGGCTCCAGCGTTGCGGCCAGCCTCGTCGGACGCGACCCCACGACCGACATCGCACTACTGCGGATCGATGCCGCCAGCCTCACCGCGGCAACCTGGGTCGACGCGGCCGATCTGAAGGTCGGCAACCTGGTGCTGGCGCTTGGCCGGCCGGGCCGCACCGTGCAGGCGACTCTCGGCGTCGTCAGCGCCCTGGGCGACGCCTGGCGCACAGGCGCGGGCGGTAACGTGGACCGCTACCTGCAGACCGACGTCGTGATGTATGCCGGCTTCTCCGGCGGGCCGCTGGTGGATGTGGCCGGCCGCGTGGCTGGCTTGAACAGTTCGGCGCTGGCAAGAGGCGTCAGCGTCGCCCTGCCGGCAGTCTCCGTGCGACGCGTCGTCGAGACGTTGTTGGCGCATGGCAAGGTGCGCCGCGGCTACCTGGGCGTCAGCACCCAGCGCGTGCGGCTGCCTGACGGGCTGGCCGAGCAACTGGGCCAGGAGACCGGCCTCCTGATCGGTGCGGTGGTGCCCGACAGCCCGGCCGAGCACGGCGGGCTGTTCCTGGGCGATACCATCGTGGCTGTAGCCGGCGAGCCGGTGCGCCACCACGACGACCTGCTGGCCAAGCTGAGCGGCGACCGGGTCGGCCAGCCCGTGCCTTTGCGCATCGTGCGCGGCGGGCAGGTGGTCGATGTCGTCGTGACTGTTGGGGAACGGGAGTAAGCGGGCTAGAGTTCCAGCCAGGTCCCAAGCCCGCGCGCGCGGGCATTGCGCAAAATCAGCGGGGCGGTGGCCATGTCGTCCAGAGCCAGACCCAGGTTACAGGCCATGGTTCGCTCGGCCGCCGTCTCGCGGCCCGCTTTCTTGCCGATCACCAACTCGCCCAGCGTGGCGTAGATCGGCGGGATGCCCTGGAAATACCCCACATCGCGGTAGTGTTCAAGCTGGGGGATGTCGTCGGTGCAGAACTTGGCAACCTCAGCCATGGCTGCCGGATGCCAGTACGAGTCGAAATCGACCAGCGACGCGAAAGCCCCCTCGTCCAGCCAGCCGGGCTGGATCGTCGCGTGCGGCGTGCGCAGGATCGGCCCGGCAGTCACCACCAGATCGCAGCCGCTGACGGCCTCGCGCGGCGCCTTGGCCACCGTAACCTCCAACCCGTACTTGTCCTCTAACTCATCCGCGAATCTGAGCGCGTTTGTTAGTCGATGGTCGTATGCGACCACGCGCTTCAAGGGGAACAGCACGCGCAGCGCCTCCAGGTTGCTCCGTCCCTGAACGCCGCAGCCCAACACGCCCAGTGTTTCCGACTCCGGCCGCGCCAGATACTTCGCGGCCAGCGCTGTGGCCGCGCCGGTTCGTTTGGCGGTGATCCAGGTGCAGTCCATCACCGCCAACGGCAGCCCGGTGTCGGCGTCGTTGAGTACGAGCAGGCCAGTGATGTAGGGGAGCCCGCGGTCCTGGTTCTGGGGATAGCCGCTGACCCACTTGACGCCGATGCTGTCCAGCGCGGGGATGTAGGCCGGCATGGCATGAATGAAGGCGTCGGGCCGCGAGTGGACGCCCGGCTTGGGCGGCATCTCCACGTTGCCGCGGCCGTGCTCGGCAAAGGCAACCTCCAGTGCGTCGATGATCTCGGGCATCCCGACGCCTGCGGCCGCGACATCCTGGCTGGACAGATAGAGAAACTGGTGTTTTGGCATGTCTGGTTACCTCAGGGCAGAAAGAGCCGCGACCAGCATGGCGGTCATGGTCAGCGCCAGCAACAGGCCGGCAAGAATCACGGTTGCCTTGCGCATACGTATCGTGTCTCAGACGTGCGCCTCTACCGAAAGATTCGAATGTCTTGGGTACGGCGGATGGTTTCGGAAGCTCAGTCTGGCCGAAACATCTGAGCTTCGACCGGATTGTAGCACACCGGTAGGCCAGCGAAAAACCTCCCGCCTGTGCCGTGGCGTGGTATAATGGGCGATAGCGTGGATCGACGCAACAATCGGTTGGGTTCAGTCATCACGGAGGAATTCTCATGGAAGGCAACAATCGGAGGCGGATGTTAGTGGCGATAGCGGGCTTGCTGCTGGTCGTATTGCTGCTGTCGGCGTGCGCACAAAGCGGTGGAGATCCCTACCAGGCCGGCCAAACTGTGCGCCAGCAGGTGGACGTGATGATGGAGGATCTTGGTCAGTTCGCAGCCGGTTTCTGTTCGGCGTCCCTTGTGCCGGGTGTCGCGGCCCTTGCCGTTGCCTGGTTTGCCGCGACTCGCAGCAGCAAATGATGAGCCGCTGGGAATCAGCAAGACAGAACTGCGGCGACATCCTGGTTATGATGCAGGGCGAATGAAGTTCATCATTTAGCAAAAGCATCCGAGGAGCGCAAGTGCAACCCATACCTGGAATCCATCACATCACCGCCATCGCCAGCAATCCGCAGGCCAACGTCGATTTCTACCACAAGGTTCTCGGCCAGCGGTTGGTCAAGACGACTGTCAACTTCGACGACCCCGGCACCTACCATCTCTACTACGGCGACGAGACGGGCAGTCCCGGCACGATCATGACCTTCTTTCCCTGGCCGCACGCGCGCCGCGGCGTCGTCGGCAACGGCGAGATCGGCGCATCGGCCTATGCCATCGCGTCCAGCTCGATCGGCTACTGGCAGGCTCGTCTGGAGCAGCACGGCGTTCACACCGGGGAGACCGAGACACGCTTCGGCGCCCAGGTCATCACACTGCGCGACCCGGACGGCATGGCGCTGGAGCTTGTCGTCGATGACGCTGCGCCGATGCCGCGTTTCTGGCAAGATGGCCCGATACCTGCCGAGCATGCTCTGCGCGGCTTCTTCGGCGTCACCCTCTTCGAGTCGCGTGCTGACCCGACTGGCGAACTGCTCACCGGGCAGATGGGCTACCGGCTGGTGGGCCAGGAAGGGGACCGCTGGCGCTATCGCGCCGATTCATCAGCGGGCGGCGGCACTGTGGACGTGCTGGAGCGGCCGGGGATCGGCTTTGGCCGCATGGGCGCCGGCTCGGTACATCACGTTGCCTTCCGCGTCCGCGACGACGCCGAGGAACTGGAATACCAGGCGGCGATCCGGGCGGCCGGGTTCGACGTGACGCCGGTGCGCGACCGCCAGTATTTCCACTCCATCTACTGGCGCGAGCCGGGCGGCGTCCTCTTTGAGATCGCCACCGACCCGCCGGGCTTCACCTGGGACGAGAGCGTCGAGAACCTTGGCGCCGGTCTGAAGCTGCCGCCGTGGCTGGAAAGCCGCCGCAGCGAGCTGCAGCAGGTGCTGCCGGTGCTACAGGTCTAGCAAGATGAGCGACACCGCCAACCGCAATCGTCCGCACAGCGGCCAGCCCATCTACACGGCCGGCGAGCACCTGTCCAACGCCTGGGCTGCGATGGTGCTGGTTCACGGCCGCGGCGCCAGCGCGTCCGACATCTTGCTGCTCGGCGAGGAGTTGTATCATCCGCAGTTCGCATACCTGGCCCCTCAGGCAGCGGGCAACACATGGTATCCCTACAGCTTTCTTGCGCCAATTCAGCAGAACGAGCCATGGCTGACCTCCGCGCTGGAGGCGGTGGACGCGGTCGTCCAGAAGGTCGAGGATGCCGGCATCGACGCCGACCGCATCATCGTGGGCGGGTTCTCGCAGGGTGCGTGCCTGGCCAGCGAGTTCGTGGCGCGCCACCCCCGGCGCTACGGTGGGCTGCTGATGTTCAGCGGCGGCCTGATTGGACCGCCCGGCGGGCTGCGCACATACACCGGCGACCTGGCCGGGACGCCGGTGTTTCTGGGGTGCAGCGATGTCGACCCGCACATCCCCAAAGAGCGGGTGCTGGAGAGCGCCCGCATCCTGGAAGAGTTGGGGGGCGACGTGACCTACCGCCTCTATCCCGGCCTCGGCCACACCGTCAATCGCGACGAGATCGACCGCGCCCGCGCCATCGTGCGCGCAGTCGTCACCGCGTCCTCCGCGGCCGGCTAGGCCTGCACCACCAATCCGTTGCCCCTCGTTGCCCCTCTGCTGTAGGATAGGGCCTTGTGCCCGTTCCGGAAAAACGTCCACAAGGGGCTATCCTGCAAACCGTTGCGACGCGATTCTCCTTCTGCCGTAGGATAGGGCCTTGTGCCCGTTGCGGGGAAACGCCCACAAGGGGCTGTCCTGCAAACCGTTGCAACGCGAAGCCGTTCTGCTAGAAAGTGTGACCAAAATCACACCAAAGTTGTGAACTACTTCATAGCGAAAAAACGAGATTCGCGGTATGATACATTCAATCGCGAGCCAGCCAGTTGAGACCGCAGCACAGGATATTTGGGAGGAGATAACCGAAGCGGCGCTGTGATCGAGACGACACTGAGTTCGGGAAATACTATAGCCGCCTGCTGTCACAGCCGCCACGATCTGTGCGGGGGCAGGAAGCTGCTGTGGCAGCAGGTGGATTAATTTCAGGACGTGATCGGTTCGGGAGTTGGCCCGGCGAGGGCCAGATCGGGGACGTCGGCCGGGGCGGCAGCGTGCGTACGACAAGTCCCGGGACCTGGTTGTCCGTCAGCAAACACGCTGCGAAAACTGGCGGGTAGGTTCATCGCACAAACACGGGAGGTGTAAAATGAATAAGCTCATTGCATGTGCGCTGCTGTTGGGATTGTTGCTGCTGCCGGCGATCTCGGTCGCGGCCCATTATCCCATTCCGCCGCGCAACTACTTTGTCGACGCTGAAGGGAGGTGCATCGCGCCCGACGGCGATGGCTTCCCCACTGAGATCAGCGGTGGAACTGTAACCTATTGGTACGAAAAAGGCAATGTGGTGGCTATGCGCTGCTCCGGCCCCCTCCCCGACTGGGCCGCAATTCCCGCGCACGCTACGAAGTTCGACTTCGGCTCGACCGGCCTTCTGTGTGGCGGCAAGATGAAGGATAGCCTCACATATACCGCCAACTACGGCGCCATCGTGGTACCGTTTCCTGGAAGCGATCCGCCTGGCTGGGTGGACATCACCTGCCGCTTCGATACCGGGGCACAGGATCCGTAAGGGTTGTCGAGGAAGACCAGCACCTTTTGGTAGAATAGAGAAGCTCCCGACCGATTGTCGGGAGCTTCCCGCGAAAGGAGGTAACCACGACAGCTAGTTCAGGCCGCGATAGCTCTGCAGCGTCTTCATGTAGTTGGCTCGCTCGAAGGCAGCCGGTTCAGCCACCGCCCGCTGGCTGAGGCTGCCCTTCATCTCTTCGATCGACTCGTACTCGTGCTCGTCCATCCAGGTTGTGATGCCGTTCAGCAGCGTGCCGATACGACCGACGCCGTGCTGCAACAGCACCGAGCAGACGTTGGCGATGTCCGCGCCGGCCATCATCGCCTTGATCACATCCTCCGGCGTGTGGATGCCGGTGGTCAGCGCCATGGACGCCTGGATCTTGCCGTAGAGGATGGCGATCCAGCGCAGCGGCAGGCGCATCTCATCCGACGTGCTCAGCACCAAATGGGGACCAACAGTCAGTTCTTCGATGTCCATGTCCGGCTGGTAGAAGCGGTTGAACAGCACCAGCGCGTCGGCGCCGGCGTCGTCCAGCATGGCGGCCATGCGCGGCATAGCGCTGAAGAAGGGGCTCAGCTTCATGGCAACCGGGATATCGACGTGGCCCTTGACGTTGTTCAGCACATCGAGATAGACGTGCTCGACCTCGCTGCCGGTCAATGTCAACTGGGTCGGGATGAAATACAGGTTGATCTCAAGCCCATCTGCGCCGGCCTCCTCGATGCGGGTTGCGTAGTCGATCCATCCGCCGTCGCTGACACCGTTCAGGCTGGCGATGACCGGCACATCGACCGCTTCCTTAGCCTTGCGGATGTGTTCCAGGTACTCGTCGGGGCCGAGGTTGAAGTCGTAGGGTTCAGGGAAGTAGCTCAACGCCTCGGCAAAGCTCTCGGTGCCGTAGTCAAGGAAATGCGTCAACGAAGCGGCCTCGAAGTCAAGCTGCTCCTCGAACAGCGAGTACATCGTGATCGCGGCCGCGCCGGCGTCCTCCATGCGGCGAATGTTGTCGAGCTTGTAGCTGAGCGGCGAGGCGCTGGGCACGATGGGGTTCTTGAGGGACAAGCCCATGTAGGTAGTAGTCAGGTCCATGTCATAGTCTCCGTGGTTCGGCAAAGTGAAACGTGAAACGTGAGCTTTTCGGGATCACGTTTCACGAGTCACGCAGCTATTTCTTTCCCTCGTCGCTGTAGTCCAGCGTCGCCATTTGCTCGTACAGGTGCCAGCGGCTGGTGACATCTTCCTGGGCCAGCGCCAGCAGACGGGCAGCCTCCTGCGGCTTGGTCTTGGTCAGCATCGTATAGCGCGTCTCGTTGTAGACGTAGTCGCGCAGCGGGATCTTGGGCGCCCGCGAGTCAAGCTGCAAGGGGTTCTTGCCCTCGTCAGCCAGCCGCGGATCGTAGCGCAGCAACGGCCAGTAGCCGCTGTCCACCGCTTTCTTCTGCTGGTCGTTGGCGGTCGTCATGTTGATGCCGTGGGCGATGCAGTGGCTGTAGGCCAGGATCAGGCTCGGCCCATCGTAGGCTTCGGCCTCCAGAATCGCCCGGACGGTCTGCGCGTCGCTGGCGCCCATCGCGATCCTGGCCACGTAGATGTTGCCGTAGCTCATCGCGATCATCGCCATGTCCTTCTTGGGCAGCGGCTTGCCGGCCGCCGCGAACTTGGCTACGGCTGCCCGCGGCGTAGCCTTGGACATCTGCCCGCCGGTGTTGGAGTAGACTTCCGTGTCCATCACCAGCACGTTGATGTTGCGGCCCGACGCCAGCACATGGTCCAGACCGCCGTAGCCGATGTCGTAGGCCCAGCCGTCGCCGCCGAAGATCCAGACGGTCTTCTTGACCAGGATATCGGCCAGGCTGGCAAGCTGCTTGAGTCCAGGCGCGCCATTCAGGCTGGCCAGCCGCTGCTTGAGGGCCGCCACCCGCTGCCGCTGGTCGTAGATGCCGGCCTCGTCCGACTGGTCGGCTGTCAGCAGGGCATCCACCAGCTCAGGGCCGATGACTTCGGCGTTGTGCTTCAGCAGCTCGATGGCGTACTCCAGCCGCTTGTCCAGTGTCAGCCGCATACCCAGACCGAACTCGGCGTTGTCCTCGAACAGGCTGTTGGACCAGGCCGGGCCGCGCCCGTCGGCGTTGACCGTGTAGGGCGTTGTCGGCAAGTTGCCGCCGTAGATCGACGAGCAGCCGGTGGCGTTGGCGACGATGGTGCGGTCGCCGAAGAGTTGCGTGATCAGCTTGATGTACGGCGTCTCGCCGCAGCCGGAGCAGGCGCCGGAGTACTCGAACAGCGGCTGCAAGAGCTGGTTTGTCTTGACCTGGCGGAGATTGACATTGCGCCGGTCGACCTCAGGGATGCTGAGGAAGAAGTCGTAGTTCTCGCGCTCGCGGTCGCGGATCGGCGGCTGCGGCTCCATATTGATAGCCTTGAAGCGCGGCTCGCGCTTGTTCTTAGCCGGGCAGACATGAACGCAGGCCGCACAGCCAGTACAGTCTTCCGCCGCCACCTGGATGGTGTACATCCAGCCGGGGTATTCCTTGCCCTTGTACGGCATCGACTTGAACGAGTCGGGGGCGCCTGCCAGTTCTTCCTCCGGATACACCTTGATGCGAATGGTAGCATGCGGGCAGACCAGCGCGCACTTGCCGCACTGGATGCAGACATCCGGGTCCCAGATCGGCACCTCCAGGGCGATGTTGCGCTTCTCCCACTGCGTCGTCGCGGTCGGATAGGTGCCATCGATGGGCAGCAGCGACACCGGCAGGTCGTCGCCGCGGCCCGCCATGATCTCGCCTGTTACCTGTTGCACGAACTCAGGCGCGTTGGCAGGCACCATGGCCGGCAGCTCAAGCGTGCTGGTCACGGTGGCGGGCACCGGCACGCGATGGAGGTGCGCCAGCGTTTGATCGACCGCCTCGTAGTTCTGTTGCACCACCTTCTCGCCGCGCTTGCCGTAGGTCTTTTTGATCGCCTGCTTGATGGCGGCGATGGCCTCCTCCTCCGGCAGCACGCCGGAGATGGCGAAGAAACAGGTCTGCATGATGGTGTTGATGCGCCCGCCCATGTTGGTCTTCTCGGCCACGTCGTAGGCGTCGATGACGTAGAACTTCATCTGCTTGCGGATCATGTGCTCCTGATAGACCCGCGGCAGGCTGTCCCAGACCTCGTCCTTGGAGACATAGGTGTTGAGCAGGAAGACCGACCCCGGAGCAGCCTGGGCCAGCACATCGTAGCGCTCCAGGAAGATCGTCTGGTGTACTGCAATGAAGTTAGCCGAGGTGATCAGATACGGCTGGCGGATCTCAGTCGGACCGAAGCGCAGGTGCGACACGGTGGTCGCGCCCGACTTCTTGGAGTCGTAGACGAAGTGGCCCTGGGCGTAGCTGGGGGTGTCCTCGCCGATGATCTTGATGCTGTTCTTGTTGGCGCCCACCGTACCGTCGGCGCCGAGGCTGAACAGCGCCCGCACGACCTTGGGCGACTCATGCTGAAGCCGGGGTCGTAGTCGATGTTGGTGAAGGTCACGTCGTCGTTGATGCCGACGGTGAAATGGTTCTGGCTCCGGCTTGGCCAGCTCATCGAAGATGCCCTTGACCATGCCGGGGTGAACTCCTTGCTGGAGAGGCCGTAGCGCCCGCCGACGATCTTCATGCCGGTGCGCCCGTTCTCCACCATGGCGGTCACGCAGTCGAGATCAGCGGCTCGCCGAGCCGCCCGGTTCCTTGGTGCGGTCCAGCACCGCCACCCTGGTGACGGTGAGGCGGCAGCGGCTCATGAAAGCCGCAGCGTCGAAGGGCCGGTAGAGGCGCACCTTGACCAACGCGACCTTCTCACCCTGTTCCACCAGGTGCTCGACGGTCTGGTGGCCGTCTCAGCGCCTGAACCCATCATCACGATCACCCGCTCGGCGTCGGGAGCGCCGACGTAGTCGAACAGGTGGTACTGGCGTCCGGTCAGCGCGGCGAACTTGTCCATGGCCTTCTGCACGATGGCCGGCGTCTTCTGGTAGAAGATGTTGACCGTCTCGCGGGCCTGGAAGAAGACGTCCGGGTTCTGGGCGGTGCCGCGGATGAACGGGGTGTCAGGCGACAGGCCCCTGGCCCGGTGCGCGATCACCAGGTCGTCGTCGATCATGGCGCGGATGTCGTCGTCGGTCAGTTGCTCGATCTTGGCGACCTCATGGCTGGTGCGGAAGCCGTCGAAGAAGTGAATGAAGAGCACGCGTGCTTCCAGCGTGGCAGCCTGGGCGATCAGCGCGAAGTCCATGACTTCTGCACCGAGTTGCTGCACAGCATGCCCCAGCCGGTCTGGCGCGTCGCCATCACGTCCGAGTGGTCGCCGAAGATGGAAGGCCTGGCCGCCACGCTGCGGGCCGCAACGTGGAAGACGGTCGGCGTCAGTTCACCGGCGATCTTGAACATGTTGGGCACCATCAGCAGCAGGCCTGCGATGCCGTGAAGGTAGTGGTCAGCGAGCCGGTTTGCAGCGCGCCGTGGACTGCGCCCGCTGCGCCGCCCTCGGCCTGCATCTCCACCACCAGCGGCACGGTGCCCCAGATGTTGGTCTTTTCCTCGGCTGTCCACTGGTCGGCCCACTCGCCCATGGGGCTGGAGGGAGTAATCGGGTAGATGGCGATTACCTCGTTCACCTTGTGGGCGACGTAGGCGGCAGCCTCGTTGCCGTCGATTGTTACGAATGGTCGTTTGCCCGCGATCGCTCCCGTCGTCAGATCTCTGGCTGGCGGCGCATGTGCGCCGGCAGCCGTGGTAAGTGAGCGTTGCTGGTTGTTTATGGATTGGTTTCGTTATCCACAGAGCAAGCATACCACTTTTGAGCGCAGCTTAACATGATGCATGTCGCCGCGGGAGAATTGTGCAGATGACAGTCACTTTCGGAAAGTGACTGTCATCTCCCCATACGCAAACACCCCCGGCCAACTGGCCGGTGCTGGGCTGAACTTATGTCTTCTGGTTGCCATGCGAACTAGTCGATAGCCGTTCAGACACGCCAACAGTCAGGGCATTGCGTCTGCGCTGCACGAGATCGCTACGTCAGTGCCGTTGCCAGCAGCAGGTAGGCAACGGGCTGAGGCTCTGGCTCGTGGCGTCCATCTCGCTGACCGTGACCGCCGTCGGATCAGCGAACTGGGGAAGGCCAGACATGAGCGCCGCGGCTGCGGGTCCAGACTGCCAGGGTAGTTGCGCCGCCGTCCACCGTCATGTCCCAGATCATCACGTTGGGCACCGGCCTGGAAGCGATACCAGGCGTCGCCTGGGTGATGTCGTTGGTGTAGTAGAGACCCCAGTCGGTGCCCGCAAACACCCGCACCAGGTAGTTGGGGTTGACCATGATCGAGTCCACCGGCAGGTTGGGCAGGTTGCCCGACTTGTCAGCCCCGTGAAGAGGCGCGGTTGGCGGTGCAGGTCACCTGGAAGATGGCCGGGCGTGCCGGGCGTGTTCTGGTCAAACCGCCCACCGCCGCATAGCCGATCAAGGGGTTGGCGGTATACCTGGTACGTCCAAAGTCAGGCGGTTGGGCGGCCGTGTTGCCCCCGGTGACATCGACCCAGGTCGCACTGGCCGGCCTTGCTGGGTTGAGGCCATCTGCACGTTGCCGTCGTTGGTGCCGACGATGGCGCGAGACATCACTCCAGGCATGGTTTGGTTGATGATGGAGCGGTCGGCCAGCGTGTTCTTGGTCAGGTCAGGGCTGTTGACCAGCCAACTGCCCAGTCCCGGTGATGCGACTTCCACACCCGGTACGAGCCGGCGATCATGCGTTAGTAGGTGCCGACGCAGCCGTTCTTCTGGATCGTACGGGAAGATGAAGCCGCGCGATCGCGTCCAGCCGCCGGTGATGCCGATCTGGTTGCCATAGGCCCGGTGGTGCTGACACCCAGGTGCCGTTCTGGCTCTCCTGGTAGTAGCGCTGGTTGTTCAGCAGCTCGATGCGCGCGAACATGTCACCGCCCGCCGCACCTGCCAGATGGCCTCGGCCGGGTTGCCGGCGTTCAGACGTAACCGCCGAGCCGTCCTGCATGCCGCCGTTGATGCCCGGCTGGGCAGCGTTGGCGAAGTTGCCGGTGATGTCGCCCGAGTAGAACTCCAGCGTGCTGCGAGGCTGTTGTTGATCTGCGTGAAAGTGGGTCCGGCGTTACGGCATTGGGGTACGTAGGCGCCGCCGTCGCTGCCGCGATCAGGGTCGAGGACGAGCCAGGCACGTACATATGGTGGTCCACGTGAACGGTGGTGCCGCCCGCGTAGCCGCAGGTCAGGTCGACGAACGTGGTGCCCCCGTTGTGGAGCGGAAGATGCAACCGTGGACATGAACCACGTCGGGTTATTAGGATCGACCGCCAGACCCTGGTCACCAGTTCTGAGGATAGTCGCCGTAGCAGCCGGTCAGGCCCGCAGCACGCTGGAGCGTTGCTGCCAGGTCGTGCCGCAGTGGTTCGCGCGCAACGCCGTGGGCAGCCGGATGGCTTGCACCTGGACGTAGATCACGTCGGGATTGCTGGGCGCCATCGCCACATCCATCGGCCCAGCGTGTTGCCGCTCCGATCGGCGACGGGATGCTGCCGTGCCGACCGGCCAGCCGTTGTCGGGCCGGCTCAGCGAAGGTCCCAGCGGCGGACAGCCGCGGCGAGCCGCGTGGTTGTAGGCGCCGGTGGCGCGTTCGGTTCAGTTGGCCTGCACCGGCGTGTTTGCGGGCGCCGCGACGAGGCGTACAGCCGGCGTTGTCGTCACGGGCCAGCAGGCCGGTGATGTCCTGGCGCTGGTGGTGCTGTTGGTCAGGCACGGACCGGTCCAGTTGGCGCCGGCATCATACGAGAAGAACATGCCGGTCTTGTGCCATCCACGTTTTGCCGTTGGGGTCTACCTGGATCTTGCCGATGGCCTGGTACTGGGGAGACTCGCCAGGCGGCTGCTGGTAGAAGCCGTTGAACATCGGCGCCCAGCACTTCCCCAGGTCGCTCCCTGGTCGCTGCTCTTCAGCACCCCGGCCGCACCAAAGGTAGGAGCGCAGGTCGCCGGTCCACCAGCGTGACCCGTTGTGGTTCGTCGGATCGATGGTATCCCCGATCGCAATGGTGGAGAGCAGGGATCGTCGGTGACAGGGTCCAGGTGGTGGCCGCTGAACAACAGTTGTGGTCTTCCACGCGCGCCATCGCTGCCCAGATAGGCCGCTGGGTTCAACCGGGTCGATACGCATCACGTTGATGCGGCCCGACACGAGACCATACGATGGCAGTTGATGCAGCCGTTGCTTTGCAGCGGCTTGGGCTAGCGAAGTGAACGAGTTGGATCGAGCTCAGCGGCGACTGGCTGGCCCGGTCGTACGTAACCTCACCGGCCGGCGCAGCCCGCTCCAGTCGTCTTCTGCCTCAGCGTCGAGATACCGTCGAGCTGACCGGTCGGATAGCAGACGCGGTAGAAGTAGTCGCCCATGGCCAGCAGATTTTCACTTTCGTTATCTGTCTCGCCCGGTTCAACAACGGTCAGCAGGTTACCCCATCAGGGTCCCCAACAGGCGCCTTGCTCAGATCAGGCGGGCGCAACGGCGATCAACAGCGCTATCAGAATGGCAACCGCACCGACGACATAGCGAAGCTGTTTGTGTCTTTTCATGGGTCCTCCTCTTGAATGTTTCAGATTATCGCCAAAAGCAAGTCATCCCAAGGAGTGAAGCCAGAACTGCATCACAATCTGGCTGGGCGGGTTCTTTGGATCGGTGCTTGAGCACCGTGTACTTCATCAGGACGTTGAAAAGAATGTGCCGGCGGTCGATTCCAGATCAACATGACCTGATCGGCGCAGTAGTTGGAATGGTAGGTGAAAGCGGCAAAGCGGCGGGACAGGAGATCCCAAAAAAGCGAGGCGATTATAGCCTATCTGGTGCTGTTAGCAACCTTGCCGATTGCCTTCACGTTCGCCGCCGTTTCTGTCGTGACAATTCGTGACAATAAGAGACACCCCGGCCAGATGCCGGGGTGTTTTGTGGTCAAGGTGTCGTTGCGCTTAGCAGCTATCGCCGAAGGCGTCGCTACCATCATGATGTCCACGATGTCCACGTCGCCGTCACCGTCGCGGTCGTACTTGTTGTCCCAGCCGGGCGAGGCAGTCGTCTCCTGCGCATGGCGATGCTGGCGATGTCCAGCTTGTCGATGGTGCCGTCGCCGTTGTAGTCGGGGCAGGTGCGGAAGGCGAGCCAGGGCCAGACATAGGCGCGGCTGCAGGTTGAACTGCCAGGTGGTTGCGCCGCCGTCCATGTCATGTCCCAGATCATCACGTTGGGCAGGCCGGCCTGCAGGCGATACCACTCCGGCGTCGCCTGCGTGATGTCGTTGGTGTAGTAGAGACCCCATCGGTGCCGCAAACACCTGCAGGTAGCGGTCGACCATGATCGATCGACCGGAGTTGCAGGTGCCCGACTTGTCGGCCCACGTGAACGAGGCGCAGTTGGCGGTGCAGGTGACCTGGAAGACGTGGCCAGGCGTGCCGGGCGTGTTCTGGTCGAAGCCGCCCACCGCCGCATAGCCGATCAACGGGTTGGCCGTGTCCTGGTACACGTCCAGAATTGGCCGGTTGGGCAACACCGTGTTGCCCCCGGTGACATCGACCCAGGTCGCACTGTTGGCCACGCCCTGCCCCAGGTTGAAGCCCATCTGCACGTTGCCGTCGTTGGTGCCGACGATGGCGCGAGACATCGCTCCAGGCATAGTTCGGCTGGTTGATGATCGACCGGTCGGCCAGCGTGTTCTTGGTCAGGTCGGGGCTGTTGACCAGCCAACTGCCCAGTCCCGTGACCGACCTCACACCCGGTACGAGCCGGCGATCATGTGCGTGCAGGTGCCGACGCAGCCGTTCTTCTGGATCTCGTACGGGAAGATGAAGCCGAGGCGATCCGCCGTCCAGCCGCCGGTGATGCCGATCTGGTTGCCGGTAGGCCCCGTGGTGCTGACACCCAGGTTGCCGTTCTGACTCTCCTGGTAGTAGCGCTGGTTGTTCAGCGGCTCGATGCGGGCGAACATCCCGTCGCCGCCCCGCCGCACCTGCCAGATGGCCTCGGCCAGGTTGCCGGCGTTCCAGACGTAGACCGCCGAGCCGTTGTCCTGCATGCCGCCGTTGATGCCCGGCTGGGCAGCGGTGGCGAAGTTGCCGGTGATGTCGCCCGAGTAGAACTCCAGCGTGCTGAGGCTGTTGTTGATCTGCGTGAAGGTCGGGCTCCCGGCGTTGGCGTTGAGCGTCACGTAGGCGCCGCCGTCGCTGCCCGCGATCAGGGTCGAGGACGAGCCGGGCACGTACGCCAGCGCATGGTGGTCCACGTGGACCGTGGTGCCGCCCGCGTAGCCGCAGGTCAGGTCGACGAACGTGGTGCCCCCGTTGGTCGAGCGGAAGATGTCAACCGTGGACATGTAGACCACGTCCGAGTTGTTGGGATCGACCGCCAACCCTGGTCGTACCAGTTCTGCGGATAGTCGCCGTAGCAGCCGGTCAAGCCCGCAGCGCTGGAGCGTTGCTGCCAGGTCGTACCGCCGTCAGTGGTCCGCCAGACACCCAACTGGCCGTGGGTATTGCCCAGGATGGCTTGCACCTGGACGTAGATCACGTCGGGATTGCTGGGCGCCATCGCCACATCCATCCGGCCCAGCGTGTTGCCGCCAGGATCGGCGACCGGGATACCGCTGCCGGTGCCGACCGGCCAGCCGTTGTCGGGCCGGCTGAGCAGGTCCCAACTGGCAGGACAGCCGCTGGCAGGCCACGTGGTGCTGTAGGCGCTGTTGGCGCCGTTCTGGTTCAGGTTGGCCTGCACCGGCGTGTTGGTGCCGCGGGCGCCGACGAAGCGTACAGCCGGCTGGTTGCCCCGTCGTCACGGGCCAGCAGACCGGTGATGTCCTGGCGCTGGGTGGTGAAGCTGTTGGTCAGGCACGGACCGGTCCAGTTGGCGCCGGCATCGTACGAGAAGAACATGCCGGTCTTGGTGCCCACGGCCACGTTGTTGCCGTTGTTGGGGTCTACCTGGATCTTGCCGATGGCCTGGTACTGGGGGAACTCGCCAGGCGGCTGCTGGTAGAAGCCGTTGAACACATCGGCGCCCAACACTTCCCAGGTCGCTCCCTGATCGCTGCTCTTCAGCACCCCGGCCGCACCAAAGGAGTAGGAGCCGAAGCGCAGGTCGCCGGTGCCGGCGTAGACCACGTTGTGGTTCGTCGGATCGATGGTGATGTCGCCGATCGCGATGGTCGAGAGCAACGGATCGTCGGTGACCGACTCCACGTCGTCGCCGCTGAACAGCAGTTGGTGGTCTTCCACACACCGCCGCCGTCGCTGCCCAGATAGGCCACGTTGGTGTCAACCGGGTCGATACGCATCACGTTGATACGGCCCGACACGAGACCATACGAGTAGCAGTTGATGCAGCCGTTGCTTTGCAGCGGCTTCGGCCCCAGCGAAGTGAACGAGTTGGGGTCGAGGCTCAGCGGCGACTGGCTGGACCTGCGGTCGTACGTGACCTCACCGGCCGGCACGGCCCGCTCCACCGTTGCGTCTTCTGCCGCAGCGTCGAGATACCAGCGACCGTCGAACTCGCCGGTCGGATAGCTGACCCGGTGGTAGAAGTAGTCGCCCATGGCCAGCAGATTTTCACTTTCGTTATCTGTCTCGCCCGGCTCGGCAACAGTCAGCAGGTTACCCCCATCGGGGTCCCCAACGGGCGCCTTGCTCAGATCAGGGCCGGGCGCAACGGCGATCAGCAGCGCTATCAGGATAGCAACCGCACCGACGATGGTTCGAATACGGGCAGGTCTGTTCATGGGTTCTTCACACCTTTACAAAAAATATCCAGGTTACGATGCCAAAAGCAAGCAGGAATCCCAGGGGGTAAAGCCAGATCATGTAACGATCGATTCTTCTGGCTCGCTCCGCGCGTCCCTTGGAATCCTGGCGCTTCAGGTAAACATTGTACGCCAACGTCAAAACGCTGATGATGAATGTGCCAACCAGCAGGGCGTCGAGATAGGTCATGTAACCCAGCCGCGGCAAGTCGTTGGCGATTGTAAAGTTATAGGCGAAAAAAAGCAACAAATTGGCGCTGGTGACATCGACCCGCTTGCCGAAGTCCTGCAAAAAGAACGTGATCCAGGAAACGGCAATGATAAGTGCAAGGGGCACCAGAATGCGAAAGATGTAGAACGTCAGGTGGCGTTTGGCCCAGAAGCGCAGCTCGAAGCGCGGCGTTACGCTCTCCGTGCTGAAGCTGCCCGCCGTTGCCGCCGTCTGCGAATCGGTGATGTACCATTCCTCTTCGCCCAGCGACGTGCCGATCTCCGTGAAGTCGTCGTCCGGCTCGAACGTAAACGTCTCGACAGGGAAGATCGAATCGACATGGATGTAAAACTGCTGCTCGTCGAAGGGGAAGGTGCGGAACTCGAAATCAGGCGCCTGCAGCGAGGTGGTGAAGCGTTCGAAGTAGGTCGCCGACCCGTCTGGGTTGACCACCACACCCTTGTTCTGCACCCACCGGTTGTTCTGCTGGTTGCCGACGATGAACGACGGCCAGTCGATGTCGTTCTGGCTGGCGAACTTGGCAAAATCGTCGTTGTAGAAGACCTTGAACTCGCACTGGCATTCGTCCGGTCGGAACGCCAGTTGCGGGTCCTGCCATTTCATGCGCAGGCTGTAGACCGCGCCGTAGTTCTCCGCCTTCTGGTTTACGTCGGTAATCTGCTCCAGCTTGACGCCAACCTTGACGGGAATCGGCTCCCGAATGATCGCCGGTCCGGCTGGCTCCGCGCTGCCGGCCAGCACCTCGGGCGTGTTGCGGCCAAGCAACAGTCGCACATCCTCGCTCCAGGTCGTGCCATCCTGGCAGCAGGCCGACACCTGCAGCGAGTAGCTCTCGCCGCCGGTGGGAAAACTGTACTCGAAGCTGGCCTGCGTTCGATCGTCGTTGTAGTCGCCGCCGCGCACAGCTTTCGAGCCAAACGCCATCAGTTGAACCACCGGGGGCCTGCCGGGCGTCGCCGTCTCGGCATATACCTGCACCGTATCGCCTGGCTGCATGTCGGTCAACTGAAGTTCGACCGAGGGGTGTTCGCTGGTGAG
>JAWKOJ010000021.1:0-99302 GCA_041391245.1 Caldilineales bacterium | reverse complement strand
AGTGATCAGTGGTCAGAAGACAGGATCGATGGTAGGCGAGAGAGAAGAGATCGAGAGAACGTGATAGACCCGGTCAAGAATTGTGCGCTGCATCCCGCAGCAGTACCGCCAACCGGTCACGGTCCTCTCGTCACTGCCAACTGTTTACTGGTCACTGATCACTGACCAGGTGGCAGCTCGCCAGGTGTCCCGCTGCCAGGCGATGCAGCGCGGGCGCCTCGCTGTGGCATCGGTCGAAGACCTCCGGACAGCGGGGCGCAAACCGGCAGCCGGGCGGCAGGTCGTCCAGTCGCGGCGGCGCGCCCGGAATCGAGATCAGCCGCTCGGTGGGCCTTGAAAGGTCAGGAAACGCCCGCAGCAGTTGCCGGGTGTACGGGTGCTGCGGATCGTTGAAGATGGTGTCCACGTCGGCGTACTCGGCTGTGACGCCGCCGTACATCACCAGCACCGTGTCGCACACCTCGGCGACCACGCCCAGATCGTGGGTCACCAGGATCACGGACAGCCCCAGCTTGTGGCGCAGCTCGTCAAGCAACTCCAGTATCTGGGCCTGGATCATCACGTCCAGTGCGGTGGTCGGCTCGTCAGCAACAACCACCTGGGGATTGCAGGCCAGCGCCATGGCGATCATGGCGCGCTGGCGCATGCCGCCTGAATACTGGTGGGGATACTGGTTAGCGCGGTTGGCGCCGATCCCCACCATCTCCAGCAGGTCGCCGACCCGGCCGGCCGCGCTGGACTTCTTGCCCGTTGGCGCCATGCCATGACGCACCAGCGCCTCGGCGATCTGGTCGCCCACGGTGCGCACCGGGTTGAGTGCGTTCATGGCGCCCTGGAAGATGATGCTGATGTTGCGCCAGCGTACCTCGCCCATCTCGCTCTCGGTCAGGTCAAGCAGGTCCTGGCCCATGAACTCGATGGAGCCGGTGACGATGCGGCCGGCGGCCGGCAGCAGCCGCATCAGGCTGAGCATCAGGGTGGTCTTGCCGCAGCCGCTCTCGCCAACCAGCCCCAGCATTTCACCCTCGCGCAGGGCAAAGCTGACGTGGTCAACTGCGCGCGCGGCCGGCGCGCCCTTCTGCTTCGAGACGAACTCGACCGAAACATCGCGCACATCCAGGAGGATGGGAGCTTCTGTCAGCGGGATGATGTCGGCGTAGCTGCTCAACTGCGATCTCCTGCGGCGGGTGATCTGGTGAAAGGGGGACAAGGTGAGGGGGAGAGAGGGAGAGGGGGAGAGATCAGAACGTCGCCGGCCGGGCTGACCGCCTTTCCTGGTTTCGCTTCTTTCCTTCGTTTCCCTGTTTCCTTGTTTCCTTGTCTACTTGTTTCCTTCTCTACTCTCCTACTTCATCAACAGCTTTCCGCGGTAGCGCGCGTAGGTCGCATAGTCGATCTCGGTCCGGCGCGCGATGTAGTCTTTTGTGGCCGGCGCCTGGCGGCGACTATCGCGGATGTGATCGGTGATCACCAGCGAAAAGGCGTCGCTGCCTGCGCCTGATCCGAACGACACCACCAGCACCCGGTCGCCCGGCTGCGCCTCGTCCAGCACGGCTGTCAGCCCGACCAGCGAGGAGCCGGCGTAGGTGTTGCCGATCACCGGCACCAGCAGGCCGGTCTCGAACTGCTCCCTGCGGAAGCCAAGCTGCTTGGCTGCCCGCTGAGGAAACTTGCTGTTCGGCTGGTGCAGGACCACATAGCGGTAGTCGGCCGGACCGCGGCCCAGCCCTTCCAGCATCATCTCGGCCGCGCTGGTGACATGGTGAAAGTAGGCCGGCTCGCCGGTGAAGCGCTGGCCGTGGCTGGGATAGTGCGCGTGGGCGCGCCGCCAGAAGTCGGGCGTGTCGGTGACGTAGGACAGCGACGCTTCGATGATTGCCAGGCTCTCCTCAGCCGGTCCCAGCAGGATGGCTGCGCCGCCGGCCGCGGCGGTGTATTCCAGCGCGTCGCCCGGCCGGCCCTGGGCGGTGTCCATGCCTATGCTCAGCGCATAGTCAGCCATGCCCGACCCGACGAACGCGATGGCGGCCTGCATAGCCTCGGTGCCCGCCTTGCAGGCGAACTCCCAGTCGGCGGCCTGCGTCAGCGGCACGATGTCCAGCGCCTCGGCCACGATGGTCGAGGTCGGCTTGACGGCGTAGGGGTGCGACTCGCTGCCGACCCACACGGCGCGGATGCGCTTCGGGTCGATGCGCGCCCGGGCCAGCGCGTTGCGCGCCGCCTCGATGGACATGGTCGCGGTGTCCTCGTCCTGTCCGGCCACCGCTTTTTCCTTGATCGGCAGCTCGGCGTCGCGGCCGCTCCAGACGCGCGCCACCTCGCGCGCCGGCAGCCGGTAGCGCGGCACATAGGCGCCGTAGCCGACGATGCCAACGGCGCGCAACGGCCGCAACAAATTCGTTCCGTTTTCCAAACTCATACGTTTTCTCCTCGCAGCGCCGCCCAGATTTCGGCGGCCCGCGATGCTTTGATGTTTTCCTCGGCCACCAATTGCGCCGCGATCTCCTCGACACGAGCGGCCGGTACGCCGGCTGCCAGCGCTGCCTGGCGGGCGTGCAGCGCCATGTGGCCGCGCTGGATGCCCTCTGTTGCCAATGCCCGCAGCGCGCCCAGGTTCTGCGCCAGCCCCACCGCTGCCATGACCTCGGCCAGCTCGCGCGCGGTGGCCACACCCAGGATTTTGAGCGCGGCCTGCGCCGTGGGATGCACCCGGGTTGCGCCGCCGACGATGCCGACAGCCAGCGGCAACTCGATTCGGCCGTACAGAACCATCTGACCGCGGTCATCTTCCAGCCGCCACTCGGTCAGAGCGCGATACTGGCCGTCGCGGGCGGCCCAGGCATGGGCGCCGGCCTCGATGGCCCGCCAGTCGTTGCCGGTGGCAATGGCAACCGGATCGATGCCATTCATTATACCCTTGTTGTGCGTCGCAGCACGATATGGGTCTACCCATGCAAACGCGTTAGCGGCGGCGATGCCGGCGGCCACCTCGCGGCCATCATTGTCGGTCTGGCTGAAAGCGCTCACGGGAATCGAGCACGACGCCCAAGCCCTGCGCCGGTCGCTGAGATTGCTCAGGATGCGCAGATTCGCTCGCCCACCTGTGAGCGATTCCAGCAGCGGCGCGGCGGCCTCGGCGGCGGTGTTGACGATGTTTGCGCCCATCGCGTCGACGCAGTCGATCAGCAGGTGCACGACCAGCATCGGTCCGGCGGGCGTGTCGGGGAACCGGCGCACCTCGATGCCGCGGTAGCCACCGCCGCGCGCCGCCATGCCGGGCAGCAGTGCATCGACCCGCTCGCGCAACGCCGCTTCCGCGGCCATCACCGCTGCGTTGGCCGCCTCCATATCGGGCACGTCCAGCAGCTGCACCTGACCAATCATCACCGATTCGGTGCTGCCGGCCTGGAATCCACCGCCCGCACGCGCCAGTCGCGCCGCGTTGCTGACGGCCGCAATCACCGAAGGCTCCTCGACCACCATCGGCGCCAGATAGTCCCGGCCGTTGACCAACTGGTTGACGCCGACGCCGAACGGCAGCGCGTATACGCCGACCGCGTTCTCGACCATCTGGTCGGCCATCTCCGCGGTCAGGCCGCCTGCGAGCGCCTCGACGTCGCCCGCGTCGAGGCCGGCCCATTCGCTCACGGTCGCGCGCCGTTCGCTGAGCGGTTTGGCGTAGAAACCGCTCAGGCGCGACGATCTGTGGTTGTCCATAGAATCACTCACGACCATCTGCTCCAACAAGCGAGACGCACCTGCTATCGACGTGAGAGCAGGTGCGTCTCGGTTCAAGATGCTACTTGTTACGATGCACACTATAGCCGGACGCTACTACCAAAACCTATCAGGTTTGTGGCAAGACGCGGGTTGTGCCCAAGGCGCGACGTAATTCGCCCCCATTTTCCCGTCACAGAGACTCTCCTGGCGCCGCGCCCAGTTGGATGTCGATGCGGTGAAGCTGCCCGGCAGGCAGGCGCAGCAGGGCGCCGCGCGACAGCAGTGCCCTGCCGTCGTGCAGGTCAACGGGCAACGGCCGGTCGTCGATTCGCACCGCTTTGATTGTGTACTCGCCGTAATCCAGCCGCCCGCTGTTGTGATAGCGGATATCGAGCGCGCGGCCCGCGAACAACACCTGGATGCCGGCGCTGCCTTGTCCGTCGAACTGGCTCGCCAGCAGCTTTGGCTGCAACAGCAGGTCACCTAACTGTCCCTTGACCCCGTAGACCTCGGACACCAGCGTCAGCAGGTACCAACTGGCAGAGCCGGTCAGCCAGGGATACATGCCGCGGCCGCGGTCGCTGAAGTACTCCGGAATGCCGGGATAGATGCGGCTCTTCGCGAAGTCCTGGCTCTGGTCGTAGATACCCGCCAGAACCCGCCACCCCTCGCGCACGAGATCTCGCTGGTAAAGCGCGTTGGCGAACATAACGGCCATGTGGCTGAACATGGCGCCGTTCTCCTTGTGGCCAAAGGCAAACCCAAAGGCTCGTCCCAGCGACGGCATCACGGCGCCAAAATCTGTGTTCAGCCGATAGCCGCCAACCGCGGGGTCCAGTAAGTAGCGGTCGGCAGCGCGCACGATCTGGCGTGCCTGCTCGTCGCTGGCGATGTTGCTCATCAGCGTGAAGACCTGGCCGGTCAGGGTCATCCGCACGCCGGCCTGGCGGACGCCCTCGACGCGCTGGCCGTCGTCGTCGTAATAGCCGTTGAACCAGCCGCGGCCCTGCGAGTCCTCGATCCACTCCTGCGAGTGCAGATGGTCGCGCAGCCAGGCCGCCTTGGCTGCCAGGTCGCGGGCCAGATCGGCGAGGGCGACCGGTTGTTTCTTGCCGGAGACGGTATGGCGCACGGACTCGAAGTACGAAGCAAGCAGCGCCCGCTTGGCCTGCGGGCTGGCATAGTCCGTGGGCGCAGCAAGGGTATCCAGCAGCGGCAGTACCTCTGATGCCAGCTCGACCTGGGTCACATCCAGCCGCGACAACGCCAGCACCAGGTCTGCGAGTTCGTGCAGATTGCCTGCATAAAGGGCGGTAAACGCCACGCTCTCGCCCCGGTGGTGCGCCATATCCAAACCGTCGTTCCAGTCCGCCCCTTCCAGGAGGATGGTGTTGCCGGCCGAGCCGACGTTGAAGAAGGCAGTCAGGTGTTGCACCAGCATATGTTCCAGGACGCTGCCCCAATACGGCTCGCCCGGTTCGGCCAGCAATGCGCTGCCTTGTTCCGCGTGCCAGTCGGCATCGACCTGCTGGCATCGATGGGACAGGTGATCCTTGAAGTAACTCTGCTCGCGCAGCAGGAACGCCAGGTCGCCGGTCTGGTCGATGTAGAGCTTAACCGTCAGGAACGGCCAGGCGCCGTGGTCCATCCACACCCGGGGAATGTTGTTGCGGTCGGCCTTGAACTCGCCCGGCCGCGATCCGATGATCGTGGCGTTGCTGCCATCGAAACGGACACCGGCAAAGTAGCTCAGCAGCAGCTCGCTGACATCATCATCGGAGGTGAGCAGCAGCGCCAGAATGTCCTGCCACAGGTCGCGCCACCCGCGCCCGCCGCGCCCGTAGTCGTGATAGGGGAGAAACGAGTTGCCAAACAAGCGGCGCAAGGTCGGCTGAAGCGCGACCCAACGCATCCAGGCGTCGAAGCGCGCGTCGTCGGTGTGAAACGTCACGCTGGACAGGTGGCCGCGCCAGTGCGCCCGGGTGCGTTCCAGCCAGAGGTCGAAACGCGCGCGGCTGCCGTAATCGGCCAGCAGAGCCTCGACGCTTTCCCCGGCGGCCAGGATGCCCAGGATCAGGACGTAGCTCAGCGAGTCGCCCGGCGCCAGCGTGGTCGGGGCGAAGCACAGACCGCCCAGCGCCTCATACCCGGCCACCCGGTCACCGGCAGCGGCCGCGGCGGGCAAGTCGCGCACCATCGCCTCGGGCCAGTCCAACGTCCCTCCCTCGCCGATGAAGTCCTCGACGGCGGGAAAGAAGCCCACCGGCGCGTCGCCATCCTGGTCCGCGCCCAGCACGGCATAGGTGACGTGGTTGGGTTGGTGCCCGCGCTCGTCGAAGGACAGGGTCGGCTGCACCAGCACGCCGTATCGGTGACAGGTGGTGCGGTGTAGCAGCGACGTCACGTGGCGGTGATCGCGCAGGTTGTCGGCCGAGCGGCCGAAGATGGGAATGGCGGCGGTCGCCGTCAGGTGCAGCGGCGTCGATCCGGTGTTGGTCAGGGTGACGCTCATCAGCTCGACGCTGTCCTGGCTGCTGGGAACGAAGTTGATGACCGTGGCTTTCAAACCGCGCGGCCGGTTTTCTCTCGTCACGCGCTGCCAAAGAAAGCCCGCTTCCAGCGTTACCGCCTCATAGCCGGTCTCACGGGAGTCAGCGACAAGCTGCGCTGCGCTGTTGCCGGTGGCCGACCACGGGTCAAACCCATCGATCTGGACCCAGAAGTTGCGGGCCGAGCGGGTGTTGTGCAGGTCCTCGACGGATACCGGCGGCGTCAGGAAGCTGTGCTGGCCAGTCTTGATGTCGCCGTTGCCGGTTGGTGTGATGGCGGATCGCAGGCCGGTTTCGTTGGCCAGCGGAAAGTAGAGATAGCTGGTACGATGGGGGTCCGGCAAACGAAAGTCGCCGCCGGCGTCGATGAATGTCCAGCCCTGAGGTGTCTTGTCAGTCACGTGTACCTCACTCGCTCTGCGAGTCGAAATAGAGTTCAATGGCATCAACTTCGCCGGCGCGCACCATCTCGGCGTATGGCGGGCCGATAACCGCGCCGGGCAATCTCACCGTCTCGCCGCTAACCAGGGTCAACCGCGCGCCGGCGGGACTGCGCCGCCAGGTGTCATGCCGGGCCGGGTTGTGATAGGTCACAGGGATGCGGCCCAGGAAGGTGAAGCGGACCTGGTCCCGCTCGTCGAACAGCCAGGACGGCAACGCCGGTCGCAGAGCAAGATGCAGATCACCTTCGTGCAGCAAGAAAGGCTGCCGACCGGCCATCATGACGGTCCACATGCTGAGGAACTCGGCTGTTGCGCCGCTCAGCCGCGCCACGAAGCCCCGGCCGTGCAAGCTCGCATCGGGGTGAGCGCTGCTGACGATGAACGATGAACTTTCCAGCGGGCTGCGGCCGTAGGTCTCCGGATCGAGGAAGGGCGGCAGGGTCTGGCGCATGGCGGCGAAGAACTCATCGTACAGGCCCGCCTTGAGCAGTTCGAGCAGATACTTGGCCTCCATGTGCAGCCAGATCGACTCGTTCTCCAGCCAGCCGGGCGTGAAGGCGCGCGCCCGGCCGATCTCGTGCGACTCGGCGGCCAGACTCGCATTGACCTTGTACATACCCAGCCCGGCGTCGAACAGGTCGCTGCCCCTGATGCGTTCGTGGAGCGAGCGGGCGCCGGCCGTGGTCGCTTGCAGCTTCATGGCGTGAGTCGGGCCCTCCAGGAAAAGGGGCAGGAGGTGCGGCGCAAAGCCGGTCACCCGCACCAGTGCCCGGCCGTGGGCATCCTCCGCCGGCAGGCCGGCCTCGTCGGCAAGAATCTGGTAGCCTGTGGCCTCGTAGGTGAGGTAGGTGGGCGGCACGCCGTCGTTCATCGCCACTGCACGCCGCAGGCCTGCCCTGACCTTGCTCAGAAAGCTTTGCAGGTCCTGGGCCAGCGCGCTGAGGGCCAGCCTGCCGGTGGCGCCGTCGAAACCGAGACGCACCCGCGCCCGGTACGCCTCGCGCGCGCTGGCCACGTCATCCCAGTAGCTGAACTCGTCGTCGCCGCCGCTGGCCAGGAAGTTCAGATCCAGACGCTCGCTGACCGTGTTCAGGAGGTCGATCAGCTCCACCGGCAGCTCGATCGTGCCGTCACCGCGTTCGTCGATGGCAGCCAGCAGGAACTCCAGCAGCCGCTGCAGCTCGTAGGTCTCCGGGAGAGACGAGCCGAACAGACCGGGCAGCCCGTTGGCCGCATCGTACCAGCCGGGCTTGCCGGCCTCCATCTCGACGCCCACCCCCAGCGGGTCCAGGGTGGCAAATTTGATCAGTGCCAGACTCGCCAGCTTGGCGAACACCGTGCTGCGATAAACTTCGCCCTGTCCGTGCGCCGTCCGCGCGAAGTGGGGTGACTCCTGGCGGGAAGCGATCAGCGCCGCCTTCTCCTCGTCTTCCGCCACGGCGCCGTACTGGCGGACTTTGCCGTCGCCGGTGAGAACGACCTTGCCGCTGCGCGGCCGGACGAACGCCGGGCTGTCGAACCAGGGAACCACCGGCCCGTCGAAGAGGAGCTCCTCCTTACGGTCGGGGTAGACGGCCACGTACGCATCGATCAGATCCAGGATGTAGGTCCAGTGGTCGATCCAGAAGCCCTCACCAAAGGTCGCCTCGAAGTGGCGCTCCGCCCCGGCGAGCGCCGCTTGTACAAACGACTCGGGCGCGACCTTCAGCTCGATCTGGTGATCGCTCACGGCGCGCAGCAGGCCACCGGGCGTGAACGGCTGAGCCAGCAGCGGGCGCAGGCGGTCGGGATGATCCGCCAGACCCAGCACGCCGGCGTGCTGGCCGTCCGGCAGGGTGAAACGCCCCCCGTTGATCACCAGCGGATTGTAGCCATCGGGCTGGATCAGGGCCAGGAAGTCCAGGATCGCGGTGTCGCCGACGGCCGGGTTGAAGAAGACGTCGGAACGGCGGTTCTGGTTCACGTCGCGGTAGTTGCCGTTGCCCTGCGAATAGGGCTCTGCCGCCAGGAAAAAGGCGTTGTAGTCCCGCTCCAGATCGCCATGCTTGCGCGAGTAAATGTGGTAGACGTGCGGCCGCTCCGGCTCGCCCAGCAGCAACGGCCACCCGCCGCGCAACACGTTGTCCAGGAACGTCTGGCGGCAATAGCCGTCGAAGCGGGGCAGCGCGGTCCGGGTGGCCACCGGGCCGGTCAGGTCGAGGGCGAGCTCACGGGCGGCTGCTCGCTGAAGGCGGACGTATACCAGGTTCGCGATCCGCTCCTGATGCGCACGCAGGATGCGGATGTCGCCCGCGTGGCCGGTGATGCTGACCAGCGTCCGCGCCTCGCCCGGAGCAAGCGTTGCAGCCATGCCGAAGAGTGCGCAGGGCGTCTTGCCCTGGGTGATCTGGGGCAGAGACAGCAGTTCTGTCAAGGAGCGAGAGACAAACCCGTCCGGCGTGTGCAGAGACGTGTTGTTCAGAAACGCCACCTGCGGATCAACCACCACCGGCAGCAACGGATCCGCATCGACGCTGTCAGCAAACGCGAGGCAGAAGTGGCCGGCGCTGATCGCGGCCACCTCGGCCGAGTCGTCGGCGCTGGCCTGCAGGCGGAAGAAGGGGATGCGTTGCTCCAGGTTGAAGACTGCCATCCAGGCTTCCAGCGTCCGCCCGATCTCCTTGAGGCCGCGGTTGTCGATGCCGAATGGAATGACGCGCGGCAGGCCGTCCAGCATCTCCAGCGCGGCCGGCTCGGAGCCGATGTTGGTCACGGTGACCATGCGCACCAGCCCGCCGAAAGGCTCGTTGCTCAACGTGAAGTAGGCAACGTCCGTCTGCAGGCCGTGTGAGGTTGAGCGAGCCTGCAACTGGAGTTCGTTCATGTCCACGATCAGACGAGTGACGTCGTCTCCTGTCCACGGAGCGAAGGGTTCGTAGAGCCGGCTTTCCCCGGCGCGCGTGTGTTTGAGGAAGGTGCGGAAGCCGCTGGCAGGCGTGGTCTGGTAGGCCTTGCTGGCCGGCTCGAACTCCAGGATCGGGCTGTCCTTGGTCTCGACTCCGAAGCTGGCCATTGCCTGGCCGCGGTTTACGTAGAACGCCCAAAGCGGCACGCCCAGCGGGCCGGCGATTCCGGGCAGGAAGCTGGCAAACGCGGGAGACGCGTTGAAGTCTTTGATGACGAAACGATTCTGTTCGTCCAGATAACACGAGCTCATCAGTGTTTTGCCTTGCGAATCAAAATGCGGTCGATGGCTTTCGCCGTCGCCTGGTTGTCTGAAGTGCTTAGCGCGCGACCACAAACAACATCCCGGTGTTGGCGCGGTCAGGAGACCGGCCAGAGCGGCAACCAATGGATAGGCAGATGCTTACGTGCGGGAGACCGCAAACGTGGAGATCGAATGCGCCAGGCGATCTACCGCTTGGGAGTATCTTTGGCTGTGCAGAAGTGGCGGAGACGCAAAGCACACCAACTTTCTGGTATTGGCGCATGTCTGGAACAGATGCCGTTGCAGTCACAGTCGGGTGACCGGCGCAGGTAGCTGTTCAAAACATGCGCGTCGGTACGTTGTGAGCGGGGCGCTTTTCCCGTGGAAAAGCGCCCCGCTGTGGATCATCAGTTTACAGTGCGGTAGTACACGCGCATGTAACCTGTCTTCGAGGGATCCCAGTAGTCCTGGGTCGCCAGACCGTAGCGGACGCCGAGGTCGTCGTCGGTCGTCAGGATGAAGCCGTAGTTGACTCCACTGCTGACGATGTCCTGGACGGCGCTGGTCACGTCCAGCCGCAGCCAGGTTCCAATCTTGCCGGAGCCGATGTGGTTGGAGCCGACCGCGGGGCCGTAGTCGCCGCCCGGAACGGTCCAGGGCGTCCACCAGTTGACGGGATCGGGCATCCAAGGAGTCGTGATTGCATGAGCCTCCACGTTATCGATGACCGAGTTCGCCCAGAGGGTGAAGCCCCGGCCTTCGGTGATGTAGAGGTACAGGTAGGCGGTATCAACCTCCGAGTCGCTGGGGATGCCGGAGATGGGCACGTTGACGACCGGGCGCATCTGGTCGAAGAAGCCGAGCCACATGGTCTGGGACGTGCCGTTATAGGCCGAGGGCTGGCTGCCGTTGATGAAGGTGTCCCGGTTGACGTTGAAGCGCTTGGAGCGCTGGACGGTGGGGATGTTCGCCAGTTGGACCTGATCCATGTGGAAGGTGCCGCTGGCGTTGGCCGGCAAGGTGAAGCCGTAGCCCCAGACGTCGTTCAGTCCGAAGCCGTCGTCCGGCGCACCGGCCGGCTGCTGGGCGCTGCGGGTGAAGGCTGAGAACGGCACGGAAACCTGTTGCCAGCCGTTGAAGTCGTCAACGAAGCTGGCCTCGAAGCGCTCCGACGTGTTGGGCGCCTGATAGAGCCGCACGCAGTCCACCTGCATCTGCTGCGGCAGCGTCAGGTCGGGGCTGACTGTGCCGCCGAAGTTGCCGCCGATGGCCAGGTTGAGGATCAGGTAGAAGGGATGGTTGAACACCCACTCGCGCGGCGCTACATCGGCCGCGGTAACGTTGTGGTAGTTGATGCCGTCCACGTACCAGTGGATCTCGTCGGGCGACCACTCCACGGCGAAGGTGTGGTAGTTCTCGGCTACGCCCTGCGGGAAGGTGTACGTGTCGCCGATGGCAGCGCCGCCCGAATAGCCGGGGCCGTGGATCGTGCCGAACACCTCGTTGGGGTTGCGGCTGACGTACTCCATGATGTCGATCTCGCCGCTCTGCGGCCAACCGACCTCGCCGATGTTCGTGCCCAGCATCCAGAAGGCAGGCCACAGCCCGGCTGGGCCGTCCGGTACGAGGATGCGAGATTCGATGCGGCCGTACTGGGCCTCGATCTTGTTGGACGAGATCAGGCGGGCCGAGGTGTACTCGCACGGGCCGTACCAGCAAAGCAGTTGCTGAGCAGGGTCGGCCTGATCCAGGGTGATGGTCAGGTTGCCGCCGCCGTCGGTGGCTGCGTTGTCGGCGCTGTTCGTGTAGAACTCCAGTTCGCTGTTGCCCCAGCCGGGGATGCCGTTCAGCGTGCCGTCGCCGATCTCCGCGCTCCACACGTTGGGATTGGGAGTCGTGCCGGCCGCGTCGTCGAACTCGTCGCTCCATACCAGTTGCCAGTCGCTCGGCGGTGTCTGGGCGGTGGTGGTCGCCTGGTTGTCCAGCACGTTGACGGTGATGGACTGGCCGCTGTTGCTGCCGTAGTACCAGAAGTTTAGCCCGTTGTAGCCGGTCCAGTCCTGGCTGTCGGGGAAGATGCGCGTGAAGCTGGGCGCTGC
The DNA here is from genome assembly GCA_041391245.1 of Caldilineales bacterium. Classification (GTDB taxonomy): domain Bacteria; phylum Chloroflexota; class Anaerolineae; order JAAEKA01; family JAAEKA01; genus JACKBK01. The sequence continues at coordinate 87,304 of JAWKOJ010000021.1, read as the reverse complement.
CGCCACCGGGGCCGTAGTCGCCGGTGAGGACATCCTCGTAGGTCCACTGGCCCGGCACGGCCATGGCCGTGCCCGTCATGATCTCGGTGATCGACAGATCGACGTTGCCCGACGGCTCGAAGCGATAGAAGCCCTGGAAGTCGTCGAGCATGGCCGGGTTGGGCGTGTCAGCCTCCAGGATGGTCAGCATCGCCTGGACCTGGAAGCCGGCCTCGGCGTTCATCGGGTCCCGGAGGTTGAGCATCAGGTTCTGGTCGCCCTCGTACTTGTAGTCCACCAGTGTGACGACCTCGAAGGTCCGCTCAAGCTGGCCTGGATCGAAGACCAGCGTGCCGCTGGTGGGGATGTAGTCGCGGTCGGGCGTGGCGTAGCCCTCGGCGGTGGTGAAGGTTACCGAGACCGGCGTGGTGGAGGTCATGTTGAGGGTCACGGTGATGATGGCCGTGTCGCCTTCGTTGACCTCGAAGGTGCTGGCGGCGAACTCAACCTGCAAGGGCTCGATCGTCCCGCCGGTGTTGCCGAAGATCTGCACCTGGTCCACGTAGTAGCTCTGGCTGCCCATGTCCACGTTGCCGTAGCCGCCGATGCCGTAGCCGTTGACCTCGTCCAGCGTGAAGCCATCGTTGGGCGCGCCGTTCCCGATGTCCTTGCGGTGGAAGTCGCTCCAGACGAACTGGAAGAACTGCCAGCCGGAGAAGTTGTCGGGGATGTCCACGCTCCAGCGTTCGGCGTCGTCGGTGGTGGAGCCGGGATTGCGGTTCTCCAGGATGTCCAGGAAGAGGGTGCCGCCGGTGTTGTTGCCGTAGATCCAGAGGCAGATGCCCTCGTAGGTGCTCCAGTCCTGCGGAATCCACTCGTCGGCCGCTTCGTTGGTGAAGGCGTGGGTGAAGCCGGCCCACTGGCCGGGGCCGATGGTCAGGTCTTCTCGCAGCACGCCGTTGGGCTCCGCCAGGCCGGGCACCGGCGCGGGCGGGGAGTCGGTGACGGTAATGGCCACGCTGGCGCCGGTCGCGTTCCAGGTGACGAACCCAACCCCCAGGCCGTTGGGATCGGTCCCGGTGGGCAACTGACCGTCGTTGAAGTCGTCGATGGTCGTCACGCGCAGCATGACGCCGACGTTGTCTACGTAGTAGCTCTGGCTGCCCATGTCCACGTTGCCGTAGCCGCCGATGCCGTAGCCGTGAACCTCCTCGCGCGTGAAGCCGTCGTTAGGCGCGCCGTTGCCGATGTCCTTGCGATGGAAATCGTCCCACGGAATCTCGAAGTACTGCCAGCCGCTGAAGTTGTCGGGGATATCCACACTCCAGCGCTCGGCGTCATCGGTGGTGGAACCGGGATTGCGGTTCTCCAGGATGTCCACGAACAGCGTGCCGCCGGTGTCGTTGCCGTACAGCCAGAGGCTGAAGCCGACGTAGGCAGTCCAGTCCTGCGGCACCCACTCGTCAGTGGTGTCGTTGGTGAAGGCGTGGGTGAAGCCGGCCCACTGACCGGGGCCGATGGTCAGGTCTTCTTGCAGCACGCCGTTGGGCTCGCCCAGGCCGGGCACCGGCGCGGGCGGCGAGTCGGTTGTGGTGATGGCCACGCTGGCGCCGGTCGCGTTCCAGGTGACGAAGCCGACACCGAGGCCGTTGGGATCGACGCCGGTCGGCAACTGGCCGTCGTTGAAGTCGTCGATGATGAAGGACTTGCCGCCCGACGTGGTCAGCTCGTCGTCCACGATGGTCAGCGTCGCCTCGCCGCGTGCGCCCAGGATTGCGCCGGCCGGGTCTGACAGGCTCAGCAGCACCGTGCGATCGCCGTCGTCAATGGTGTTGTCGATGGTCTGAACGTCGAAGGCTTCGACGGTGCTGCCGGGCGCGAAGACCAGTTGGCCGGTGGTTGCCACGTAGTCCACGCCGGCAACGGCCGTGCCGTCGTCGGTGCCGTACGTCACCGTCACCGGCGTCGTGGCCGCAGCGTTCAGCATCACCGAGATGGTGGCCGTGTCGCCCTCGCCGATGCCGTAATCGCTGCTCTCGAAGGACACCTTCAGCTCGACGACGCCGTCGCCGAACAGCGCCACATCGTCGATAGCGGTGGTGCGCGTGCCAATCGGCAGCGCAAGGGCGTACGCCTGCACGTCGGTCAGGGTCAGGCCGTCGTCGGGCGCGCCCGGCGGCTGATAGGCGTAGTCGCGGAAGAAGTTGGCCCACGGAATGCTAATGAAGCGCCAGCCGCTGAAGTCATCGTAGAACTCATAGGCGAAGCGCTCGGCCGTGTCGCCGGGCAGGTTGGGATTGAGGTTGTCGCTGAGGATCACCCGGTACATAGCGGCGCTGTTGCTGCCATAGAACCAGAAGCTCATGCCGTTGCTGGACGACCAGTCGACGCCGCCCAGGTCGTGGCCGGTGCCTGCGCCCCAGCCGGCGCTGATGTAGTCGATCTCCAGCACGTCGTTGCCTGTGGGCTGGCCCGGCACCGTGTCGGTGGTCACGACGTTGGTGTTGATGGCCGTGCCGCTGCCGTAGTCGCCATACTGGAACCAGCCGGCCGGCAGGCCGTTCTGGAAGTCGTCCACCATGTCGAACAGCACCAGGCGAACATCGTCCACGTAGACCGCCCCGGCCGTGCCCACCGGCAGCGCGAAGGCGTAGGCCTGCATGTCGGTCAGCGTCAGACCGTCGTCGGGCGCGCCCGGCGGCTGGTAGGCGTAGTCACGGAAGAACGCGCCCCAGGGGATGTTGATGTGCCGCCAGCCGGCGCTGTCGTCGGCAAACTCATAGGCGAAGCGCTCGGCCGTGTCGCCGGGCAAGTTGGGGTTCAGGTTGTCGCTGAGGATGACGCGGAAGGTTGCACCGCTGTCCAGGCCGCGAAACCAGAACGCGAAGCCGTCGTAGGACGACCAGTCCTCGCCGCCCAGATCGCGGCCGGTTCCGGCGCCCCAGCCGGCGCTGGTGTAGTCGATCTCCAGCACCTCGTTGTCTGCGGCCGAGCCGGGCACCGTGTCGGTGGGGACGACATTGGTCGCGATGGCCGTGCCGCTGCCGTAGTCGCCGTACTGGAACCAGCCGGCCGGCAGCCCGTTCTGGAAATCGTCGATGACGGGCAGTGCCTGGACGGCCGCGGGACCGGCCTCGTCTTTGGCTGATGCGGTGCCGAAGGTCAGAGCCAGCAACAAGATTGCTGCCACTGCCAGCGGAACCGCCATCAGGGTAAACCATCTCTTGTTCATGATGAGTCTCCTGTTAGCTGAAAGATGTTTGGTGGGTTGCGTGTAGACACAGGACGTTTGGGGGAAGCTCAGCGTACAGTCAGGTACACATCTTGATTATACCTCAATTTGGTTGTGTAAGGGGCAACGAGATCGCCGCCGGGCGCGTCATATCTTTGTCCTCGCTGTGACCAGATCGCTGCCAAACACTGTTGAAGTCAAGAGAACTGCTACCGACCAGACAACGCGCAGCCCGTGTTATCCGGGCGTCGACGTGAACGCGGCTACGGCGGCCGTGAGAATCGGGCGCCAAATCTGCGGGCGCAGGGCGGGCAGCAGCACGACCAAAACCCCTGCGACCGCCAGGATGATCAGCACGCGATTCTCGCGCTCCAACAGCCGGTTCTCCAGCGGCCCCAGCAACACGCGCACGCTGCGCATGACGCCGACGATCAGCCCCACCGCGCCGGCCAGAATCACTACCGCCTGCAGCCAGTCGCGGTTGCCCAGCACCTGCATCATGGCCCACTGGCTGGCAAACCCAATGGTTAGCGGCAGGCCGGCCAGGCTGAGCACGCCCAGCAGAAATGCTGTGGAGGTCCAGGGCAGCCGTGTGCCGTGGCCCTGCACGTGGTCGAAGTCGGTGACGCTGCCGGCCCGCTGCCGGATCACCGCCCGGCCATAGCCCGACACCATTAACCCTACCGTGCGGGTGATCATCAACAGCCAGACCAACGCCCAACTGCTCTCCGCGCCCAGGCCCAACGCCACCAGGATCGCGCCGTAGCTGAAGAGCGCCGCATAGCTCCACAGTCTGCTCAGGTCGTTCTCCAGCGCCCCGGCCACACCGCTCCACAGCGAAAGAGCGATGCCGCCCAGCACCAGCAGCTCCGCCAGCCGCAGGAAAGGGAAGTCGGCAAAGAGGCTGATGCCTTGCAGCGACTCGAAGCTCACCAGGAACTCCTGCAGCATGGTGATGTTGACCACGGCCAGCACGGTCAGCAGCCAGGCGCCTACCAGCGGCGGCGCCTCCTCGCCTACGCTAAGAGCAGGTCCATGCAGCGGCCATGGGGCCAGCAGAAGCAGCAACCCCCAGCTGGTCAGGCGAGCTGCTCGTTGTACGAGGAAGGGATCGCCCGGATCCACGACAGCCTGCCCGAAATACCAGGCCGCTATCAGAAAGAGCGGAACCGCCAGGGTCGGCAGCCAGAGTACGCGCAGCGCGCCGCGCGTCGAGCCTTGCCGGCCGGCCTGGATGACGAAAACCGCCAGACAGAGCACGCTAACCAGCAGCAGCGGCTGCAAGGCGACCGTGTCCAGCATCAGCACGGCGCTGAAGAGCGCAAGCAGCGCCAGCCCGAAGGGGTAGAAGCTGCGCCCTGGGGAAACGCGCCACGCCCCCAGATACGCGCCGGCCAGCGTGATAGCCATGAAGCCGATGGCCCACTGGACCGCGGGTGTGATCACCAGCGTCTGCCCCAGCAGCTCCAGCGGGGTGTTGGGACGGATGACGCGCCCGAGAAAGAGCGCCAGATCGTCGTTGGGCCAGCGCCACATAAGAACGCCGACGGTCAACGCGGCCACGCCGGCCAGCAGTGTCGATGGGGTCGGCCAGCGCCGCAGCAGGTAGACCAGCACCGCCGCCAGCAGCGGCAGGGTGAGAACGAGGACGGCGCCTGACATCAGCCGGTGTCGCTTTCGGCGGGCGCCGGCCGCGGCTGATTGCCGCGCGCGACGATCAAATAGGCAATGGCAAGCCCGAGCAGCAGTTCGGTGCTGCTGAGAAACCAGATCAGCCACGGGTCACGTGTCAGGCTGGAGAGGAGTAACTGGGTCGCGGCGATCCACATCAGCAGCGCGACGCCGCTCTGCATCGCCTCCTCGCCCAGCGCCTGCCCCAACAGGCCAAAGGCTGCCAGCCAGGTAAACGCGAGCCGGATATCGGGATCGACTGCCGGGATCGGTAGCCGAGGCCGGGCAATCAACAGGCCACCGGCCAGCACAACCGCCAGGAGCGTGCGGAAGAGAGTCGTTGAACCCAAGGGCCGCGCCTGCACGCCTCCCTGGTGTTGGAACGGAAGAAACCGCCCGCCCCAGCCGGCCCGCTGAGCTGACAGGTACCACATAATGGCGATCAGGCCGCCCACGACTACCCGCAACAGCGCCCATTCCGGCGGCAGATACGTTGCCGTGAGCAAGGCCAGCCCCGCGTACAGCGCCATCAGCGCGGTTAGCACCAGCCGCCAGTCGCGCGCTGAGACCAGCACGATGGCGCAGACGCCGATGAGCAGGGTTACCGGGATGCCCAGCGCGTTGGCGGCCTGCGCCAGCACTTCGGGCGGGGTAGGGAGCGGTGGAATGGGTTGCATGTTCTGCGGCAGCTATCTCAGGAAGATCAGCCAGGCGGCAACGAGCAACAACAGCACCCAGCCAAGATAACCCTCCCCTTCCACGATGTGGAATGCGGTGCGCCCGCCGATCTCGATCCAGGCGAACGCCCACCGGCCGGCATGCAGCAGCCAGCCCAGCCCGGCCGCGTAGCCAATCCGGGCGCGCCAGGCCAGCGCCGCATCCGACCCGACGCGCAGCAGTTGGGCAAATCCCCATCCCAGCGCCAGGGTGGCTGCGACCGCCAACAGGCCGAACACGCCCAACATCCCCAGCGAGTTCAGCAGCGACGGGGTGATGCCAAACCCGGCCGAGCGGGCGAAAGCTGCCGTCTGGAGTCCCCACAGCCCGATGGGGATCAGGCAAAGGGCCAGCGCACCCAGCAGGCGGATCACCGGCCAGTTCAGCCGAGCCGTTGCAGCCTCCCCGGTGGTTGCGGGCTGCTGCGGCAGCTTGACCTGCCGGTTTGCCAGGAAGACGCAGGCAACCGCCAGCCCGTTGCCCACCAGCCACAGCAGATAGGCAGCCACGTTGCCCGGCCTGGCCAACGCGTAGGCCGGCATGCCAACGGTCAGCGGAACGCCAGCCATGGTAACGGCCGCCAGCAGCAGCGGCAGGTGCCAGTTCCAGTGGTCGCGGATCGCGCTGCCGACGGCGAACAGCATCAGGCTGAGCACCGTGGCCGCCAGCGCCCAGCCCAGCGCCTCCCGGCTGGCTGCTACCCCTGCCGCCGCCACCACCAGCCACATCCACGCGCCGCGCGCTGAGCTCAGCAGGTGAAACTGGTCGCGTTCAGCGCCGAGCCAGGCAGCCAGCCCGCCGGCCAGCACCAGCACCGTCAGCACCGGCAGCCAGACGGGATCGGCCAGCCAGGTAGCAGCGCCCAGCACGGCCAGGCGGCCCAGCAACCATGCGCCGGTGATCAACCCGCCGGCGCTCATGAGCAACTGCATGCCGCGATCGCGGTTGACGCTGTTCGGCGCCAGCCAGAGGTGCAGCGGGTAGGCCGACATGCGGATGCCGGACGCCAGCAGCAACAGCGCGACGGTCTCCGGCGGCAGCGAGACGGCGGCAAAGGTCCCGGACGCCTGGCGAAAGCTGGTAATGCCGATGGCAACCATCACCAACATGCTGCTGGTGACCTCCAGCCAGACCGGCGCGCTGTCGCGGCCCGGCTGCGCGCCGCGGGCGCGGCCGACCGCCAGCAGGGTGATGTCGGTGGCGATCCACGCGCCGCTCAGCGTCAGCAGGTTGTCCGACACGACTGTGAGAGCGGCGGCGGCGGCGAAGAGGAAGGTGAGGCCGTGGACTGCACCGGCCCGCTTGCCCGGTGAACGCCAGGTGAGCAGCACCGCGGTGGCTGTCATCACCGTCAGCAGCACGAGGCTCAGCCAGTTCCACCCGTCCAGCGCCCACATCACGTCTAGTGGCGCGACGACCACCGGCCACCAGGTGGTCCGCAGCACCTGGACGCCGGACGCGTTGCGCAGGACAAGCAGCAGCGCCAGCGTTAGCGCAAGCGGCAGCAGTGTCAACAGAGCGAGGGTGGAGGAGCGTCGCGGACTTGCAATTATCCGAAGGAGGATGCTGGCAAGCAATAGCAACAGCGCGGGCCCCAACGGGGAAAGGAGCAATCCGTTCATGGTGGCGAGTCCGGCACAGGCGGCATTCTACCATACGGACTAGCGCCCGGCAATTGGCGATATGACAGGCATCTGGGGGCATCGCGCGATCGTCCGCTCAGCCTGAGGCTGCGCAAGTCGCCGCTTCTGGGTCGCAACAGGTTATCTGCCCGGGACAGCGATTCTCCGGTGTGGCGGCGACTTGCGCAGTCCTGTAGGGGCGTCGACGCCGGTCGTGGATTGCGATGCTGCCTTGGTCGTTTGCGCTATTCGCGACTATAATGGACCAGATCATGAGCATTTTCGAAAAGGCACGCCAGCTGTTTGGCCCCTCCGGAGGCGCAGCGCCGCGCAAGGTCTACGAAACCAGGGTGCGCTGCCTGCGTTGCGGCGAGATACTTACCGCGCAGATCAACCTGCTCAACGACTTGAGCGTCGATTACGCCAACGCGGGCGAGGTCTACGTCGTGCGCAAGCTGGTCACCGGCAGTGGGGCCAACCGCTGCTTCCAGACCATCGAGCTGAATCTGACCTTCGACAAGAACCGCCAGTTGATCGAGCGAGCGATCCAGGGCGGTGCGTTCGTGGACGAACCGGAAACGGCCGTCTGACAAAAAGGAGAAAACTATGCGCAAGCCAATCATTGCCGGAAACTGGAAGATGCACAAGTCGATTGCCGAGGCCGTTGACCTCGTTCGCGAGATGCGCCGCGGCCTGAACGCCGTGGAGACTGTCGAGTCGGTGGTCTGCCCGCCCTTCATCGCCCTGCCCGCTGTGGCCGATGCCCTGAGTGGTACCCGCGTCGGCGTCGGCGCCCAGAACATGTTCTGGGCCGAACAGGGTGCGTACACCGGCGAGATCGCGCCGGGCATGCTGGAAGGCTGGTGCCAGTATGTCATCCTTGGCCACTCAGAGCGTCGCCAGTATTTCGGCGAGACTGACGAGGGAGTCAACAAGAAGGCGCACGCCGCTTTCGCCCACGGCCTGACGCCTATCATCTGTGTCGGCGAAGATCTGGCCCAGAACGAGGCCGGCGAGACCGATCTGGTGGTGCGAACGCAGGTTAAGGGTGCGCTGGCCGGCCTGACGCCCGACCAGGTTAGCATGCTGGTGATTGCCTATGAGCCGATCTGGGCCATCGGCACGGGCCGCAACGCCGAGCCGGCCGACGCCAACCGCGTCATCGCGGTCTCGATCCGCGGCGTCGTTGCGGAACTGCACGGCGAGACGGTGGCGCAGATGGTTCGCATCCAGTACGGCGGCAGCACCAACGACAAGAACATCGAGGGCTTTATGACCATGCCTGACATCGACGGAGCGCTGGTGGGCGGCGCCAGCCTGAAGGCCGAGTCCTTTGTCAGCATGGTGACGACCACGGCCCGCGTCCGCGGCTAGATCGCGCTCGCACTCATCCTCCTATTCGTACTCCTACTCCTACTCTAACTCCTGCTCAGCCTTGTTCCCTACGGAGACGGAAGAGACTGGACGAGTACGAGGTGGAGTGAGAGTACGAGTAGGAGAGGTAGCCGAGGATCGATGGCGCAGATACTGCCGACGCTCTTGACCTTTGCACTGTGCGTGATCCTGCTGTACTGGCTGCAGCGGTGGATCACGCAGCACGTGCAGGGGATCGGTCTGCTGCTGTTCAACAAAGCGGACTACGGCATGACGCTGCTCTGGCTGGTGTTGCTGCCAGGCATTCTCCTGCATGAGGGGAGTCACTGGATCACTGCCAGGCTGCTGGGCCTCAAGACCGGCAAGTTCAACTTCACGCCAAGCACCGTCAAGGGCCAGATCGTTCTTGGGTCGGTGGAGGTTCAGCGATCGAACGCCTTCAAGGACAGTTTGGTCGGCCTCGCGCCCTTCCTGGCGGGCACGCTGGCGCTGTTGATTCTGGGCTACGCGGTGTTCGACGTTGGCGCGCTGGGGCGGGCCTGGGAGGACAACGCATGGCAGCGCATTGCCGGCCTGCTGGCCGGAACACTGCGGGTGGACGATGCTTTCCTGTGGCTTTATCTTGTCTTCGCCATCAGCAACGCCATGATGCCCAGTCCTTCGGACCGCGAGTCGTGGCGGCTGGTGCTGATCTACGTCGGCGTGGTGTTTCTGTTGCTGGTGGTCTTCGGCTGGCTGCCGGCGCTTTCCGACTCGCTGGTGCAGCAGCTCGATGCGGGTCTGCGCATGTTGACCTGGGCGTTCGGCCTGGCGCTGGTGGTTGACGCTGTGCTGGCGCTGGCGCTGGCGCTGTTCGAGCTGCTGGCCGGCGCGCTGCTCAAAAGAAAGATCGTCTACAAGTGAAAGTCATCGGCACCGCCGGCCACGTTGACCACGGCAAATCGACCCTTGTGCTCGCGCTGACCGGCATCGACCCCGACCGGTTGGCGGAGGAAAAGGCGCGTGAGATGACCATCGATCTCGGCTTTGCCTGGCTGACCCTGCCGGACAGCGAGGCGGTCGGGATCATCGACGTGCCGGGACACATCGACTTCATCAAGAACATGCTGGCCGGTGTCGGTGGCATCGACGCGGCGCTCTTTGTCATTGCCGCCGACGAGGGCGTGATGCCGCAGACCCGCGAGCATCTTGCCATCCTCGATCTGCTTCAGGTGCAGGCCGGCGTGGTGGCGCTGACCAAGATCGACATGGTCGCCTACGACCCCGACTGGCTGGAGCTGGTGCAGGCCGATGTGGCCGACGCGCTGGAAGGCACGGTGCTGGGCAACGCACCCATCGTTCCCGTGTCGGCCCGCACCGGTGAGGGGCTCGACGAGCTGAAACGAGTCATCGCGGCGACGCTGGCCGAAACGCCGGAGCGGCGCGATGTGGGCCGGCCGCGCCTGCCGGTGGATCGCGCCTTTACGGTGGCCGGCTTTGGCACGGTCGTTACCGGTACGCTCAGCGACGGACCGCTGGAGGTAGGACAGGAGGTCGAGGTCATCCCGGCCGGCGTCAAGGCCCGGGTGCGCGGCCTGCAGACTCACAAGCGCAAGATCGAACGTGCGTTGCCAGGCAGCCGCGTAGCCGTCAACCTGAGCGGCGTCGGCAAGGAACAGGTAAACCGGGGCGATGTGGTCGGGCTGCCGGGCACTCTGACACCGACCGTGCTGGTAGACGTGCGGCTGCGCACCATCGCCGACGCGCCGCGCGAGCTGGGCCACAACCAGCCGGTGGACTTCTTCAGCGGCGCGGCCGAGGTTGCCGCGACCACCCGCCTGCTGGACGCCGAGGTCATCCAGCCCGGCGACTCGGGCTGGGTCCAGCTTCGCCTGGCCGAGCCGGTGGTCGTCCAGCGCGGCGACCGCTTCATCCTGCGCCAGCCTTCGCCCAGCCGCACCGTCGGCGGCGGCGTGGTCGTCAACCCTTTCCCCGGCCGGCGCTGGCGGCGCTTCCGACCCGACGTGGTCGAGATGCTGGAGGCGCTGGCCAGCGGCGAGGCGACGGCAATCGTCTACTATATGACACTGCGCGCTGGCCCCGCCAGCTTTGCTGCCATTATGCAGGCTGCCGGGCTGGAGCAGGACGAGACGCTGGACGCGGTTCGCACACTGCTGGCCGACGGCCGCCTGGTGACGCTGGACAGAGGGTTGGCGGGCGCCGCGGCGCTGAGCGACGGGCACTTGTTGGCCGCGCAGACGCTGATGACCACCGCCAGTTGGCGCGATCTGGGACAACGGATTCAGCGCGCCGTTGCCGGCTATCACCGCCAGTATCCGCTGCGCCAGGGGATGCCGCGCGAGGAGGTCAAGAGCCGCCTGCAGAGCAAGCGCCGACCGCTGGCGCCGCGGACCTTCAACGACATGCTGGCGCAAGCGGTGGCTGATGGCCTGATCGTCGACGAGGGTGCGCTCATACGGCTGCCCGACCACCGCGTGCTCCTCTCGGAGGGCCAGCAGAGCAGCGTCGATAACCTGCTGCGCCAATTTGACGCCGCGCCCTATTCGCCGCCCAGCGTCGCCGATAGCACGGCCGCGGTCGGAGAGGATGTCTTCCTGTGGTTGGTGGACAGCGGCCAGTTGGTGCGGGTCAGCGACGACGTAGTGTTCAGCCCTGCTGGCTACGAGGCGCTGGTGGCAGGGATCGTAGAGCATCTCAACCGTGAGGGGACGATCACGGTGGCGCAGGTGCGCGACCTCTTCGACACCAGCCGCAAGTACGCCCTGGCGCTGCTGGAGCATCTCGACGCGCGCCGGGTCACACGGCGCGTGGGCGATGCCCGTGTCTTGCGCAAATCGGAACTATGATCGCAGACCCGCGCAGCCTGCCGGCGTAAAGTAATAGCATGAACCTGGTTGAATCACTGCGAATCGCGATGCGCGGTCTGTCGGCTAACAAGCTGCGGTCCGCGTTGACGATGTTGGGCATTATCATCGGCGTCGGCGCGGTCATCACCCTGCTGTCCGTGGGCGAGGGCGTGCAGAATCTGATCACCTCGCAGCTCCAGAGCGCGGGCACCAACCTGCTGATCGTGCTGCCGGTCAACATTCAGGACAACGCCAATCAGGGCGGGCAGTTTCAGACCCGCAGCTTCGAGCCTTCCCTGACCATGGGCGACCTGCAGGCAGTGCGCGATCCGTTCAACGTGCCGGATGTGGTTGCAGCTGCGCCGGAGGTCGATACCCGCAGCCAGGTGTCGTATCAGAAGAACACAGCCAGCCTGCAGATCTCTGGTGTGACGCCGGAATACGAGACCGTCCGCAACTCGCGGGCCGACATCGGCGCCTTCATCTCACAGCAGGACGTGGACACCCGGGCGCGGGTGGTGGTGCTGGGCGTGCGGGCTATGGAGCGGCTGTTCGAGCCGGGCGAGTATCCCATCGGCCGGACCATCAAGATCGACCGCATTCCGTTTACCGTCATCGGTGTGCTGGAGGAAAAGGGCGGTGGCGCCTTCGGCAGCGAGGACGATATCATCTATGCGCCGTTGACCACTGTTCAGGAACGGCTGGCGCCCAGTCTGCGCAACTCGCGCGGCGAGCCGTTGCTCTCGGTGATCTACGCGCAGGTAATCAGCGAGGACCGCATGGACGCCGCGCGCACACAGATCGAGGAGTTGCTGCGCATCCGTCATGATATCCAGTTTCGCGACGACGACGATTTCTCGGTCATCAACCAGGCCGACCTGATCGCTATCTTCGGCCAGATCACCTCGGTGCTGACCATTTTCCTGGGTGCGATTGCCGCCATATCGCTGCTGGTCGGCGGCATCGGCATCATGAACATCATGCTGGTGTCGGTCACAGAGCGCACGCGCGAGATCGGCATCCGCAAAGCCGTCGGCGCGCGGCGCAAGGATATCCTGTCCCAGTTTCTCATCGAGGCAATCGTGCTGTCGCTGATCGGTGGCGTGGTGGGAATCCTGCTGGGCTGGGCCGGCGCGATGGCGATCTCAAATCTGCAAAACGACTTGACGGCCGTCGTCACGGTTCAAAGTGTTGCGCTGGCAGTCGGATTCTCTGCCGCGGTCGGGCTGTTCTTCGGCATCTATCCCGCAACGCGGGCTGCGAGCTTGAATCCCATTGATGCGCTGAGGTACGAGTGAAACTATGAAAAAGCTTTCTTTGTTAGCTATTGTTCTGTTTGCCATTCTGGCGTTGTCGGCATGCGCCGGCATCCGTCCGCCGGCGCCCGCTTTGCCCGAAACGCCGTCTAACGTCGAGGCGTCGCCCTCGCCAACAGCAGCGCCGACCCGCGCGCTTCCTACGCCTGCACCAACGCAGGCGGCTGCCAGCCAGCCGGTCCAGGTCGCGGCGCCAGCGCCCACGTTGCCCCCTGCCGAGCCATTCGACGTCCGCAGCGGCAAGCTGCTGAGCGAGGCATCCATCCGAGCCGCCGCCGACGAGTCAGCGGATGTGTTGGGTCAAAAGCCGGCCGACTCTATCGTCGTCGTGACGGGTGAGAACGGCGATTGGTATGAGATCGTTTCGGGAATGGCCAACGCTGGCCATGCCTGGGTCGAAAAGTCGGCGATCACTTTCGAGCTGACAAGTCCCACGGCTACGCCGACCGCGACCGCTGTCGCGGCTACGCCGGAACCGACGCCTTCGGCAGTGGCCGCTTCGTCGCCCGCCGCTTCGTCGGTGACTGCGCCGCCGAAGTCCACCCTGGCGGGAACACTGGTGTTTCAGGAATTTCTGGGCGGGCCCATCTACCTGATGAACGCTGACGGCAGCGGGCTGCGCCGTCTCACCTACGGCTTCGAGCCTGCGCTTAGCCCGGACGGCAGCCAGGTGGCCTTTACACGCTGGGACGAACCGCGCGGCCTGTGGTTGATCAACAGCGACGGCAGCAACGAGCGCATGGTCTTCGGGGCAAACCGGGTGCGCTCACCCTCCTGGACGCCCGATGGCCAGTTGATTGTCTTCGAACGCAACACCGGCAGCCAGGACTGCCGGATCACGCCGTTCGGCTGTCTGCCGGAGGAGGCCTTGCAGCAGTTGTTCGGCGGCCAGCCATGCATAGTCACGCCGCTGGGTGAGATCTGCATCGACGACTACAGCTTGGTGACAGTCTGGCTGACGGCGTTGACGAGCTACAACGTGGCAGATGGAACCAATCGGGATCTGCCCGCGCCCGACAAAGCTACCGCGCCCCAGGTCAGTCCCGATGGCAGCAAGGCCATCTACCTCGATCCCAGCGGTTTTTCCGAAACCCCGGTGAAGGGAGATGGCGCTCCGTGGCCCATCGTCCAGGAGATAGTTCCGTTGGCCCCCGCCTCTTACAGCCCCGATGGCCAAACGCTTTACAGCGCCCGCAAGCAGCACGATCACTGGCAGATCTGGCGCTGGCAGGTCCAGGGCGGCCAGGGCTCGCCGCTGACCGTGCCCGATCCGCTGGGTGTGACGACCTCCAACAACGTGGCGCCCTCGGTCAGCCCTGACGGGAAGTCGGTCGCGTTCCTGACTGACCGCACCGGCAAATGGGAGATGTGGGTGATGAACGCCGACGGCAGCAACCAGCGGCCGCTGGCGCCTGACGCGCTGGCCGGCGTCGCCTTCCGCTACGACTTTAACTCCGACCGCACCGTAGGCTGGGGTCCTTGACACCTGCGAAGTCCGGCTTTTCCGCAACGTAGGACTTCTGGTGTATGATTGTTGCCTGATGATAAAGTCCGTCTTTGCCGAAAGGACGGACTTTTCGAGTACGACTGGCGCCCGCTCAAGAAGTCCAACTTTGCCAAAAAAGGTCGGACTTCGGAGCGCAGCGAATTGTGCGCCGGCATGAAAATCGTGCATCACACAAGATTTGTTGCTTAATATGATCTTGCTCATACTATCTTTCACAAGTTTGTGATTAAGTATGGGTGGTTTCACTCCCACATTTTGGAGTTTGGAAACGAAGGCAGACGATCCAGGCATTTCGCCGGTGAGTCTGCCTTCGGGCTTATTAGGACAACCTGACGCGCCGCGGCATTGACTGTAACGCGGCGCGGCTACGATTAGCAATTCTTATGACGTGCCAGGAGGTTGATACCATGGCTGGACTGGATCCAAAAGAGCTGAGCCAGGTGCTGGTCACCTTGCAACGCTATGCTGACAAGAAGCTGACCGTCGAGCGGCTGCTCGAACTCGACCATAAGGACGAGTTTCCGCAGGACGTCCTCGACGAGCTGTACCAGGACATTGGCCTGCATCTGCTGTTCATTCCCGAAGAGATGGGTGGGATGGGCGGCGGCGCGATGGACATCTATCGCGTGTCCGAGGTCATGGCATCCATCGATCTGGGCGTTGCCACCGGTGTGTTGGCCACATTCCTGGGCAGCGACCCGATAACCGTCGGCGGCACCCCGGAACAGCAGGAGCGCTGGATGGGGCGCATCGCCGAAGAGGGGTTGTTGGTAGCCTACGGCGCGACCGAGCCACAGGCCGGCAGCGACCTGGCGTCGCTCAAGACCAGGGCTGTGCCGGTCGAGGAAGACGGCGCGGTCGTCGGCTACCGCATTACCGGTCGCAAGCAGTGGATCAGCAACGGCGGCGTTGCGGCCATGTACACGATTCTGGCGCTGGCTCCCGGCGGCCCGACCTGGTTTGTCGTCGAGCGCGGCGCCGAGGGATTCTCGCAGGGCAAGCCCGAGGACAAGCACGGCATCCGCCTCAGCAACACGGCCGCACTCTTCCTGGAAGATGTCTACGTCCCCGCCGAGGATCTGGTCGGTCTTGTCGAAGGCCAGGGCTTGCAGCAGGCTCAGGCGGTCTTCGGCTACACGCGGTTGATGGTGGCCGCGTTTGGACTGGGCGGCGGCTGGTCAGCGCTGAAGCGCGCCATCCCCTACTCCCAGGTGCGCATCCAGGCTGGCGCACCGCTGAGCCAAAAGCAGGGCTACACCCACAAGCTTATCGTTCCCAACGCCGTGCGTCTGGAAGCGGCCCGCGCCTACATCGAGTGGACGGCGCGCCGCATCGACGGGGGCGAGGAGGACCTGCAGACCGAAGGCGCGGTTGCCAAGTATCTCGCCACCGAGGCCGGCAACAAGGCCGCTGAGGACTCGATTCAGGCGCTGGGCGGCTACGGCTACACCAAGGAATACATGGTCGAGAAGATCAAGCGCGACGTCAAGATCACCACGATCTACGAGGGCACGTCGGAGATCATGGAGTGGACCATCGCCCGCGACCGCTGGCAGTTGCATCTCAAGACGCGCGGCGCGTACTACAACGACTGGGCAGGGCGGCTGGATCAGATCCAGCGCGCCGAGCCGAACAACGGCGCAGCCGCGGCGGCCATGGCCATGCGCGCGCTGGCCGTCGTGCTGGAGCGCTGTCGCATCGACAGGCTGACCCGCAACCAGCACGTCCTCTTCCGGCTGGGCGAGCTGATCGCCTACGCCGAGACGGCCGCCATCTTCTCCGAGTTCGTGGCCAGCCATCCGACCGAGGCCATCCCTCTCGACGTGCCGACCCGCCAGGCCATGGCGCGCATTCACGCCCGCGACGCGGCGCTCAAGGTAGCTGCCGAGGGGCTGCGCTGGGCCATCGGCGTCGGCCAGACCGACCCCAACCTGCCGCAGTCGCTCAACCTGCCCGGCATCTACGCGGCCCAGGCAGGCCTGATCGAGGACATGGATTTCGTCGCCCAGAAGTTGAACGAGGCGTTTCCGGCGGAATAGAGAAAGGTAGGACAAGTGAGGGAAAACAGGGAAACCGGCTGCTTTCCTTCAATTCCCTTCTTTCCTTCTTTCCTCTGTCTACCACCTTCGGCCCCAGGAGTTTGACCCATGAATGATACAGCCCATCGAGCCATTGCCATTGTCGGCCTCGGCGCGATCCTGCCGGATGCGCCCAGCGCGCCGGCTTTTTGGCAGAACATCAGGAACAAGCGCTACAGCATCACCGAGGTGCCGCCAGAGCGCTGGAATCCCGCCGATTACTATGACCCCGATCCGAACGCGCCGGACAAGAGCTACAGCAAGATCGGCGGCTGGGTGCGCGGCTTCGAGTTCGACTGGAAGCGCTTCCGCATTCCGCCCCGCGTCGCCGCAGCCATGGACGAAGGCCAGCAGTGGGCCGTCACCATTGCAGCCGAGGCGCTGGCCGACTACGGCTACCCCGACCGGCCGCTGGATACCGAACGAACCGGCGTGATCCTGGGCACCGCGATGGGCGGCGAACTGCACTACATCACCACCTTGCGGGTGGCGTTTCCTGAGTTCTCGCACGCGCTCGAAGGCGTAACGGAGTTTGCACAACTGCCGGCATCGGTGCGAACCGCCATTCTGGCGCAGGTCGAGGAGCGATTCAAAAGCGTCCTGCCCGAGGTCACCGAGGACACGATGCCGGGCGAGCTGCCCAACATCGTTTCGGGCCGCGTCGCTAACGTGCTCAACCTGCGCGGCCCCAACTTCATCACCGACGCCGCCTGCGCTTCCAGTTTCGCAGCCATCAACGCGGCGATGGAGCTGTTGATCGAGCGCCGCGTCGACGCGGTGATCGCCGGCGGTGTCGATCGCAACATGGGCGCCAGCGTCTTCGTCAAGTTCTGCAAGATCGGAGCGCTCAGCGCGACCGGCAGCCGGCCTTTCGGCGACGGCGCCGACGGCTTCGTGATGGGTGAAGGCTCAGCCGCCTTCCTGTTGAAACGGCTGGCCGACGCCGAGCGCGACGGCGACAAGATCTACGCCGTGATCCGCGGCGTCGGCGGTTCCAGCGACGGCAAGGGCAAAGGCATCACCGCACCCAACCCGATTGGCCAGATTCTGGCCACCCGCCGCGCCTGGGAGAACGCCGGCCTCGATCCGGCTACGGCCACACTGGTCGAAGCCCACGGCACCAGCACCAAGGTCGGCGACGTGGTCGAGGTTGAGAGCCTTGCCGAGATCTTCGGTGGTGCGCCCCGTGGCAGCATCGCCCTCGGCTCGGCCAAGAGCAACATCGGTCACCTGAAAGCAGGCGCTGGCGCGGCAGGGCTGTTGAAGGCAGTCTACGCCGTTCACGATAAGCTACTTCCTCCCACACTGAATGCTGAGAAACCAAACCCGAACATCGACTTCCCCCACACCCCCTTCCAGATCAACCTCGAATTGCGGGAGTGGCAGCAGCGTGACCCTTCGATTCCCCGCCGCGCCGGCGTCAGCGCATACGGCTTTGGCGGCACAAACTTCCACGTCGTGCTGGAGGAGCACGTGCCGGGAATGTTGCGGACAGAGGAGCGTCTGTATGGAGGCGTGCAAGTCGACAAGGAGACAAGTAGACAAGTAGACAGGGAATTGAGCAGACAAGTGGGCAACGGAACGGGCGGTAACGGCGCTCCGGGCCCAGTTTCCTTGTCTCCTTCTGACTTGTCTGCCTCGAAGATGCCGGTGCGCGGCATCTTGGCGCTGGGTGCGGAGTCGCCCGTCGGCCTGAAGAACGCGCTGGACGCGGCCTGGCAGAAGGTGGAGGGCGGCTGGACGCCGCCGGTGGCTGCACCGGCCCAGGCTGATCTGAACGCCCGCGAGCGTCTGGTCATCGACTTCGGCGATCATGCCGAGCTGTTGGACAAGCTGTCCAAGGCACGCAAGGCAGCCGGTTTCGACAACCCTGCTGCATGGAAGGCTCTGTCCGCACAGGGCATCTTCCGCGGCAGCGGCGATGCGCCGGGCAAGATCGCCTTCTTGTTCCCCGGCCAGGGCAGCCAATACACCAACATGGGCCGCGAGCTGGCCGCGCTGCAACCGGTGGTCGCCGAGACCTTTGCCGAGGCCGACGCGGTGATGACCCGATTCTCGGTCGCCCGCTGACCAGCTACATCTTCGTGGACAGCGACGACCCGGCTGCGATGAAACAGGCTGAGCGTGACCTGATGCAGACGGCCATCACCCAGCCGGCCATGCTGACCGTGGACACAGCGATCTACAAGCTGCTGGGCGAGTACGGCTTCGGCCCCGACATGGTGATGGGCCACTCGCTGGGCGAGTACGGCGCGCTGATCGCGGCCGGCATCATGCCCTTCGCCGATGCGCTGGAGGCCTCCGCGGCCCGCGGCGCAGAGATGACCAAAGTCAGCATGGCAGACAACGGCTGGATGGCCGCGGTCATGGCGCCCTACGACGTCATCATGCAGACGCTGACCGAGGTCGATGGCTACGCGGTGGCCGCCAACATCAACTCCTACAACCAGTGCGTGGTGGGCGGCGAGAGCAAGGCCGTCGAGCAGGCGATTGCGCTGTTCAACCAAAAGGGCTTCCAGGCGGTGCGCATCCCAGTCAGCCACGCCTTCCATACGAAGATCGTTGCCCCGGCGAGCAAGCCGCTGCGCAAGGTGCTGGACAGGCTGCGCATAGCCGAGCCGCAACTGCCGCTGGTGGCCAACGTCACCGGCGAGCTCTACCCGACCACCGTGGAAGGGATCAAGGACATCCTGGAACTCCAGATCGCGTCGCCCGTGCAGTGGGTAAGGGGGCTGGAGACGCTCTATGCCAACGGCTGCCGCACCTTTGTCGAGGTCGGCCCCAAGAAGGCCCTCAAGGGGTTTGTGGACGACGTGCTGGGCAAGCAGCCGGACGTTGTCTCGCTGTTCACCAACCACCCCAAGCAGGGCGAGCTGCCGACCTTCAACCAGGCGCTGTGCGGGCTGTATGCGGCCGGCTACGGCGCGCGTGCGGAGGAGCCTCTGGAGGTTGCAGGTGGCAAGTTACAGGTTGCAGGTACCGGAGCGGCCGCAGTCGCCGCACAGCCTGCGCCTGTGGTAACTGCCTCCGCGCCAAACCTGGTGACCAATCTACCTGTATACCAATCTACCCCGGCCGCTGCCAAGGAGCCAGCCATGCCCCAACCCGCTCTGCCTGCCGATGCTTTGGGTCAACTGGCCCAGGTCCTGCAGCAGGCTATATCGAACATGCAACCTGTTACCTCTCACCTGCCCGCTCCGTATGACCGCAACGAGACTCCGCTAGGCTCGGTGGTCGTCAGCGGCACCGGCCTGGGCCTGCCCGGCCCGAACAAATCGGTGATGGACCCTGACAACGCCCTGCGCATCCTGCGCGGCGAGCAGTTCGTGGACCTGATCCCGGAGCGCTTCCGCCGCCGGATGCTGGACAAGCGCATCACCCGCCTGGTCAAGGCAGAGGATGGCAGCGGCAGCTTCCAGGTCATCACCGACCCCGACGAGGTGATCAAGCTGGCCGGCCGCGGCGGGTCCTTCGACCTGACCGAAGAATACGGCGTGCCGGCCAAGCTGGTCGAGGCGCTGGATATCACCACCCAGCTTTGCTTCGCCGCCGGTATCGACGCCCTGCGCGAGGCTGGCATTCCGCTGGTGCAGACCTGGCGCAAGACCACCACCGGTCGCCTGCTGCCCGACCGCTGGATGCTGCCCGACGCGCTGCGCGACGAGACCGGCGTCATCTTTGCCAGCGCGTTCCCCGGCGGCGACCGCTTCGCCGAGGAGATGAGCCGTTATTACACCTGGGAAAGCCGGCGCGCGCAGGTGGCCGCGCTGGAGGACCTGCGCCGCTACACGGCCGATCCGCAGACGCTGCAGGAGATCGGCCGGCGCATCGGCGACCTGCGCGAGCAACTGGAGCGCGAGCCGTACGAGTTCGACCGCCGCTTCATCTTCCGCATCCTGTCCATGGGCCACAGCCAGTTCGCCGAGTACATCGGCGCCCGCGGGCCCAACACCCACGTCAACGCCGCCTGCGCCAGCACGGCCCAGGGCGTCGCCATCGCCGAGGATTGGATTCGCTCGGGACGCTGCCGGCGGGTATTGGTGCTGGGCGCAGACGACGTCACCGGCGACCACCTGCTGGAGTGGGTGGGCGCTGGCTTCCTGGCGCTGGGCGCTGCGGCTACCGACAACCGGGTGGACGAGGCCGCGCTGCCCTTCGACCGCCGGCGCCACGGCACGATCCTGGGCATGGGCGCCTGCGCGCTGGTCGTCGAGAGCGAGGACGCGGTGCGCGAGCGCGGCATGCGCGGCATCGTCGAGCTGCTCAGCAGCGAGACCAGCAACAGCGCTTACCACGGCTCGCGGCTGGACGTCAACCACATCAGCATGATCATGGAGAACCTGGTGACCGCCGCAGAGCGGCGCTTCGGCCTCAACCGCTATGCGATGGCCGCACAGACCGTCTTCATGTCGCACGAGACTTACACCCCGGCGCGCGGCGGCAGCGCCTCGGCTGAGGTGATCGCCCTGCGCAACACCTTTGGCGAGGCCGCCAACGACATCGTGGTGGCCAACACCAAGGGCTTCACCGGCCACCCGATGGGGGTCGGCGTCGAGGACGTGATCGCCGTCAAGATCCTGGAGTACGGCATCGTCCCGCCGGTTCCCAACTTCAAGGAGGTGGACCCAGACCTGGGCGTGTTGAACCTCAGCCGCGGCGGGCGCTATCCGGTGCAGTACGCGCTACACCTGGCGGCCGGCTTTGGCTCGCAGATCAGCCTGACGCTGACCCGCCGCATCCCCGGCGGCCTGGACCGTTTCGAGGACCGCGGGCGCTACCAGTACTGGCTGGACGCGGTCAGCGGCTACGACCGGGCCGAGACCGAGGTGATCAAGCGCACGTTGCGCGTCAAATCGGACGCTGCGCCGTCCCACAGCCCGTCGCCCAGCTCGTGGCGCTACGGAGTCGGGCCGGGCCTACGGGCGGCCGCGCCGGGCGACGGCGTTGGCGCCGCCTACCGGCCGATGCCGATGGCTGAGGTGCGCGAGCTGCTGGGTCGCGGCCCAGCGCCTGCGCCTGCGCCAGTAGCTCCGCCGCGCGTCGAGGCGCCAACCCCTGCAACGCCTGCCCCGCGCCCCGCGCCGGTCGAGCCGGCGCCCAAACCCGTGGAAGTCCGTCCGGCGCCGCAGCCGGATGTGGCGGAAAGTAATCAGGTATCAGTTGTCAGTGATCAGCCACCGGCAGACGCTGCTTCTGAACTGATCGCTGAAACCGCCGGCGATGCCGTGACTACCAAAGTCCTTGGCATCGTGGCCGAGAAGACCGGCTATCCGCAGGACATGCTCGATCTCGACCTCGACCTGGAGGCCGATCTGGGCATCGACACGGTCAAGCAGGCCGAGACGTTTGCCGCGGTGCGCGAAGCGTTCGACATCCCGCAGCAGGAAGGGCTGAGCCTGCGCGACTACCCGACACTGGAGAGCGTGATCGGCTTCGTGCGCACGCAGCGGCCGGACCTGGCGGAAAGTGATCAGTCACCAGTGACCAGTGATCAGTCGCCGGCTGTTGTTCCCTCCGAACTGATTACTGATCACCGATCACTGATCACTGAAACCGCCGGAGACGCAGTAACCGCGACCGTCCTCGGCATCGTGGCCGAGAAGACCGGCTATCCCCAGGACATGCTCGATCTCGACCTCGACCTGGAGGCCGATCTGGGCATCGACACGGTCAAGCAGGCCGAGACCTTCGCGGCGATCCGCGAGGCCTATGACATCCCCATGCAGGAGAGCCTGAGCCTGCGTGACTACCCTACCTTGCAGAGCGTGATCGGCTTCGTCTACGCGATGCGGCCGGACCTGACGGAAAGTGATCAGTTATCAGAGGTCAGTGATCAGTCACAGAAGACCGCACCTTCTGAACTGGTTACTGATCACAGACCACTGATCACTGAAACCGCTGGCGACGCAGTAACCACGACCGTCCTCGGCATCGTCGCCGAGAAGACCGGCTACCCCGAGGACATGCTGGAGCTGGACCTCGACCTGGAGGCGGACCTGGGAATCGACACGGTCAAGCAGGCCGAGACTTTTGCGGCAGTGCGGGAGACCTTCAACATTCCGTTGCAGGAGAACCTGAGCCTGCGCGACTACCCGACCTTGCAAAGCGTGATCGGCTTCGTGTACGCGATGCGGCCCGATCTGGCGGAAAGTGATCAGTCATCAGTGGCCCGTGAACAGTCATCAGAGGACGGTGAGTCGGTGCCAACGGCGGCTTCTTCTGAACTGATCACTGATCACCGATCACCGATTACTTCCATCGGCACACTGGAGGACGCGGACAGGATGCCGCGCCGGGTGCCTGTTCCGTCGCTGCGGCCCGGGCTGGAATTCTGCAAGCCCACCGGCGTGACGCTGGACAGCGCCAGCCGGGTGGTGGTGATGATGGATCGCGGCGGCGTCGGCAGGTCGCTGGTCAACCGGCTGGAGAAGCTGGGCGCCGGCGTGCTGGCCGTCGAGCCAGGCATAGCAACCGAGGCGCTGAATGAACTGCTGGCCGAGTACCAGAACGCCGGCCCGGTGCAGGGAGTCTACTGGCTGGCGGCGCTGGATGTGGAGCCGGGCATCGAGGAGATGGATCTCCCCGGCTGGCGCGAGGAGAACCGGGTGCGCGTCAAGAACCTCTACACCGCGATGCGGGCGCTGTACGACAGCGTGGCCGGGCCGGGCAGGTTCCTGGTGTCGGCGACGCGGCTGGGCGGCCTGCACGGCTACGGCGACGAAGGCGCAACGGCCCCGCTGGGCGGCGCGGTCACCGGCTTCACCAAGGCCTACAACGTCGAGCAGGGCATGCGGCCCGAAGGTAAAGGCGTGCTGGTTAAGGCGGTGGACCTCGAGATCAGCCGCAAGACGGCCGAGCCGGCCGATCTGCTGATCGCTGAGACGCTGACCGACCCCGGCATCGTCGAGGTCGGCTACAAGGATGGTCTGCGCTACACCGTGACGCTGGTCGAGAAGCCGGCGCGCGATGGCCGGCCGGGCATGGTGTTGGACAACGACACGGTCTTCGTCGTCACCGGCGCGGCGGGCGGCATCACCAGCGCCATCGCCACCGATCTGGCCGCTGGCGCAGCCGGTGGCGTCTTCTACCTGCTGGACCTGGTGCCCTGTCCGGCGCGCGACGACAGGTACGTGCAACTGTTCCGCCAGAGCCGCGACACGCTGAAGCAGGCGCTGATCGCCGAGGCCAGGGCGTCGGGCGAGAAGGTCACGCCCAAGCAGATCGACGAGCATATGATGGCTATCGAGCGCAGCGAGGCGGCGCTGCGGGCCGTGGAAGCGGTCGAAGCGGCCGGCGGTACGGCCCATTATCACCCTGTCAACCTGATGGATGGCGACGCAGTGGCTGCCGTGGTTGACGACATCCGCCAGCGCTACGGCAGGATCGACGTGCTGCTGCACGCCGGCGGGCTGCTGATCGACCGCACGCTGCCCAACAAGGAACCGAACCAGTTCAACCTGGTGTTCGATGTCAAGGCCGACGGCTTCTTCAGCCTGATCAGAGCCGCCAAGGGAATGCCCATCGGCGCGACGGTCAGCTTCAGCTCGGTGGCCGGTCGCTTCGGCAACAACGGCCAGAGCGACTACTCATCGGCCAACGACCTGCTGTGCAAGATCAGCAGCAGCATGCGGTCGTGGCGGCCCGACACGCGCGGCATCGCCATCGACTGGACCGCCTGGGGCGAGATCGGCATGGCGTCGCGCGGCTCGGTGCAGCAGATCCTGGAGGCGCTGGGCATCGACATGCTGCCGCCCGAGGCGGGCGTTCCGACCATCCGCCGCGAGCTGACCTACGGTGGCACGCGCGGTGAGGTGTTAGTGGCCGGCCGGCTGGGCGCCTGGATGGACGAGGCTGACCCGACCGGCGGGCTGGACGTGGACAAGCTCAACGCGGCCCTGGCGGCCCGCGAGCCGAAGCTGCTGATGGTCGGCGAGGTCAAGGCGGCACGGCTGTACGGCGGTCTGGAGGTCGAGACGACGCTGGACCCGGCCGAGCAGCCGTTCCTGTTTGACCACGCGCCCGATGAAGGCACGCCCTGGCTGCCGGGCGTGATGGCGACGGAGGCGTTGGCCGAGCTGGCGACGGTGCTGGTGGGCGGGCACGGTCAGGAGATCGGCCCGAGTAAGGCGGCTCGGTCGGAGACCGGCCGCAGCGATGAGACAGGCCACAGCGGGTGGCGGGTGGCGGCCGTCGAGAACGAGCAGATGAGCGGGGCGTTCAAGTTCTTCCGCAACGAGCCGCGCACTCTCTATCTCAGCGCAACGTTGACGCCCGACGGCGACGATCTGGTGGCGCACACGATCCTGCGTTCGGTGACTGTACCGAAGCGCGAGGGCCTGCCGCCGCAGATCAAGGAGCACTTCGCTGCCAACGTTCGCCTCACATCCGCGCCAGTTGACAGACCAACGGTGGAGTTTACGCCACCGGCGCTGGGCAGTCTTGACATCCCCGCAGAAGAAGTGTACAAATCATTCTTCCACGGACCGGCTTATCAGGTAATCCAGCGCGCGCAGGTCAGCGGCAACGATGTGGTGGCTGCCTTCTCCGACAGCCTGCCGCCCAACACCGCACCGGCCGGCGTCGAGTCGCTGGTGGCGCCGCGGCTGCTGGAGCTTTGCTTCCAGGCCGCTGCCCTGTGGCATGAGAAAGTGAAGGGCGCGATGGGCTTCCCGCTCGGCTTCAGCCGCGTCGCTGCCTATCGCCAGGAGAGCGAGGCCGAGGGCCGCCTGACCTGTGTCTGCCAAACTGCGGACGACGGCGAGACCTTTGACTGCGTGGTAGTCGATGAGGCCGGCGCTGTGTTTGTGGAGTTGTCTGGCTATCTTACTGTCAGCCGGCCCACCTGATAGGTCGCTCGGTTCGTAGCTGCGACGCCGGTCGCTTCTGCCGAGACCGCAGCGGCTGAAATCGCACCTGCGAACCATGTTCGACCCGATGATCAACTGGCTCTTGCAGTCCGCCGCTGAACATCCTGATCTGGCGAGGGGCGTTCCCTCGCCGGGGGTAGTTCAGTCCGGCGGAACTGCTGCGTCTGGAGCAGTTCCGCTTTGAGAAGCGGCGGCGAGAATGGCTGCTGGGCCGCTGGACGGCCAAGCAGTTGCTGCGCAGCCACCTGCGCGAACGGCACGCTTGATGCGCCGCTCGCTGCGCTGGTCATTGGCAGGGAGTCCGGCGGCGCGCCGGTGGCTGTCCTGGACGAATGGGCGGCGCTGGCTGCCGGTTGGCAGCCCACTGGTTTGGAAGAACTGCCGTTGATCGCTGAGGCCGGCGAACGTCCCGACGGCCCGCCCCTTACCGTGCGCGGTGTGCGTCTCCCGGTCAGCCTGTCGATCAGCCACTCCAACGGCGCCGCGTTCTGTGCCCTGCTGGCGACCGACCGCGCGACCGTGCGCTGGCAATTGGGCGCGGACATCGAGCGGATCGCTCCCCGGAGCGATCAGTTCAGGGCATCGTTTCTGACCGAGGCCGAGAACCGCTGGATCGGACGCGCGGTGAGTGGCGCGGGCTCGGTCAGAGACCGGCCAGAGCATAAGATGGGCGCTGGCTCGGTCGGAGACCGGCCAGAGCATAAGATCAGTGCTGGCTCGGTCGGAGACCGGCCAGAGCGCGATTGGACCGAGAGCCGGCCAGAGCACGAATGGATCGAGGACCGGCCAGAGCGCGAGGCTGAGTTGTGCGATATGCTTGTGACCGCAACGTGGAGCGCCAAGGAGTCGGTGCTCAAGGCGCTGCAGTTGGGCCTCACGGTGGATACGCGGCGGGTGACGGTCCTGTGCCAGATCGCCGGTGACTTGACCCAGTGGACCCCGGTGCAGATCGACTGTGATTCGGCCATCCTGCCGCACCCCGACGGCGCAGACGGTGTTTCCACTGCTGCATCCCATCGGCTGGACGGCTGGTGGCGGGTCGAGGGTGATTACGTGTTGACAATGGCCCTGCTGGAGATCAGCCTGGGAAGATGAAGAAACCAAGTTTTTCGGAAAAACTTGGTTTCTCGCAACCAGAACATAAGGAGTCACACCGTGGCGAAATCCATGGATGAATATATTCAGCACCTGCGCTCTCTGCGCGCCGAAGCCTACGGATCTGCCAAGGACGTGGAGACCCAGCACCGCAAGGGGCGCCTGACAGCGCGCGAGCGGGTCGATATGCTTTTCGATGCGAACACGTTTACCGAGATCGACACGCTGGTGCTGCCGCGCTTCGAGACCTATATGGGCGGCAAGAGCTCGCGCCACGGCGACGGCGTTATCACCGGGTTCGGCCTGATCAACGGCCGCCACGTGTTCGTTGCCGCGCAGGACGCCACGGTGATGGGCGGCTCGCTGGGCGAGATGCACGCCAACAAGATCGTCAAGGCGATGAAGATGGCGCTGACCTACGGTTGTCCCTTTATCGCCATCAACGACTCGGGCGGCGCGCGCATTCAGGAGGGTGTGGACAGCCTGGGCGGCTACGCGCGGCTGTTCGACGCCAACTGCGAAGCCTCCGGCGTCATCCCGCAGATCTCGGTCATCATGGGACCGTGCGCAGGCGGGGCCGTCTACTCCCCGGCGCTGACGGATTTCGTGTTCATGACCGAGAACAGCTACATGTTCATCACTGGTCCCGACGTGGTCAAGGCCGTCATGCAGGAGGAGGTCAGCCAGGAGCAGTTGGGCGGCGGGCTGGTACACAGCCAGGAGAGCGGCGTCAGCCACTTTCTGGCCAAGGACGACCGCGAATGCCTGGCGTTGGTGCGCGAGTTGCTGCGCTACATCCCGTCCAACAACCAGAACGACCCGCCCTACGTGCCGCCGCTGGACGACCCCGACCGCCGCTGCCCTGAGCTAGAGCAGATCGTGCCCACCGACCCCAATAAGCCGTACGAAGTGCGCGAGGTGATCGCGAGCATCTTCGACGACGGGCGTTTCTTCGAGGTGCATCAACTGTGGGCCGAGAACCTGGTGGTGGGATTCGCCCGGCTCAACGGGTGGGTCGTTGGCATCGTGGCGAACCAGCCGCGGGTGCTGGCCGGGACCATCGACATCAAGGCGTCGATCAAGGCCGCGCACTTCATCCGCATGTGCGACGCGTTCAACATTCCGATCATTACCCTGCAGGACGTTCCCGGTTTTCTGCCCGGCACGGCGCAAGAGTACGGCGGCATCATCCGCAACGGTGCGCGCATGATCTATGCGTACAGCGAGGCCACCGTGCCCAAGCTGATGCTCATTCTGCGCAAGAGCTACGGCGGCGCCTACTGTGTGATGAGCAGTAAGGGGCTGCGCGGCGATCTGCTGTATGCCTGGCCCAACGCTGAGATCGCGGTGATGGGCGCGGCCGGCGCGGTCAACATCCTCTTCCGCCGCGAGGTCACATCGGCGCCCGATCCTGAAGCGCGCCGTCTGGAGTTGGTGGACGACTACGAGCAGAAGTTCAACAACCCCTACGTCGCGGCTTCCCGCGGGCTGATCGACGACGTGATCGAGCCGCGCGACAGCCGCCGCGTGTTAATCGCCGCGCTGGAGGTCACCTTGCTGAAGCGCGAGCGCCACGTGGCCAAGAAGCACGGATTGTCGCCAGCATAGTCTGGAGAGTTACATGTTCAAGAAGATATTGATTGCCAACCGCGGTGAAATCGCCGTGCGCGCCGTGCGCGCCTGCCGTGACCTGGACATCTGGACCGTGGCGCTGTTCGATGCCAGCGACCGCGATTCGCTCCACGTTCGTCTTGCCGATGAGTGCGTACAGATCACCTCGCCGCTGGGCTATCTCGACGTGCAACAGATCGTTGAGCTGGCGCTGAAAACCGAGGCCGATGCGGTCTATCCCGGCTACGGTTTCCTGGCTGAACGTGAGGACTTTGCTGCGGCCTGCGAGGCTGCCGGTATCGTCTTTATCGGCCCGCCCAGCAGTGTAATGGCAGCCTTCAGCAACAAGATCGACATGCTGGAGGCCGTGGCGGCTGCCGGGCTGGCTACGCCGGTCCATTCATCGGTTTCGTTTCGGCCCGGCGAGGAGGACATCTATCAGGCCGAGGCCGGGGATATCGGATATCCGCTGGTGATCAAGTCGTGCAACGGCGGCCGCGGTCTTGCCAGCCGAATTATCTACCGGCCTGAAGACCTGCAGCGCGGCGTGCGCGAGGCTGCGGCCGAGTCGCAGATGGTCTTTGGCAGCGACCAGCTCTACTTCGAGCGCATGGTACGACACGCTTCTTTTCTGGATGTGCAGGTGCTGGGCGACCAGCATGGCAACCTCGTGCATCTTGGCGAACGGGACGGGTCGATACAGCGTAACAACCAGAAACTGTTGACAGAGGCGCCGGCGCCTGGGCTGACTGCTGCGCAGCGGATGCGGCTTCATGAGATGGCGTTGCAGGTTGCCCGGCTCTTCAACTATGTCAACGCCGGCACGGTCGAATTCCTGATGGACGACGCGGGCCAGTTCTATTTCACCGAGGTCAAGTGTCGCATCCAGGTGGAACATCCCGTCACCGAGATGGCGACCCGGCGCGATCTGGTGCGGGAGCAGATCCGCATTGCGGCCGGCGAGCGGCTTGGCTTCGTCCAGGAAGATGTCCGTATTCGCGGAGCGGCAATGCAGTGCCGCATCAACGCCGAGGACCCGTGGAACAACTTCCTGCCCAGCCCGGGCTTTCTGCGCCGCTTCCGGCTGCCAGGCGGCCCCTATGTCCGCGTGGATACCTACGCCTACAGCGGCTGTACAGTGTCAGCGCGCTACGATCCGATGCTCGCCAAGCTGGTAGTCTGGGGTGAAACGCGCGAGGATTGCATACAACGGATGCGGCGCGCGCTGCAGGACTTTGCGATTGCCGGCATCCAGACCAACCTGCCGTTGTTTCAACGCATTCTGGATGATCCCCGTTTTATCGAGGGCCGCTATGATACAGCCTTCCTGCGGCGGACATTGTTTGATGACCAGCTACAGACGGACGAAGGGCTGTTGCAAGACCTGGCTGTTATCGCGGCTTTGGCCTATCAGGTGCGCCTGCAGTCTCAGCAGCCGGTGACGCCTGAACGTCTGCTGCAGGGGTGGCATCGTTCCAGCCGCCAGTTGCCTGGTTGAGTCGGAGAGGAGAACCTATGACTTTGGTGACTGTTACGGTCGATGGAAAGAAGTTTCAGGTAGATGTGACCTCCTCCCTGGCAGACAGCGATGATCTGTCTGTCGTTTGCACGGGTCAGCTTCGCCGCGTGTCGGTGTCGAGCACTGACAGCGTCGAGAAGATTGAGTGGGTGGTCATCGACGGCCGGCCCTACGAAGTGGTGGTCGATCCCAACCTGCGCTGGATCAAGGTGTATGACGGGCTGCACAATATCGAGGTTCAGGACCGGAGCATCAGCTTTGCCCGTCCGGCCAGCGGCGACGGACGGGTCAAGGCGCCAATTCCTGGGCTGGTGGTGCGGCTTTGCGTAGAGACAGGCGATGAAGTGGAGGTGGGCGAGCCGTTGCTGGTGCTGGAAGCGATGAAGATGCAGAACGAGATCCTCGCGCCCCGCAGCGGCAGGATCACCGAACTCAACGTGTCAGAGGGTGACAGCGTCAAGCTGGGCGATCTGCTGGTCGAGATATCCTGAGCGGCTTGGACGGCGGCAACAGGTTTCCGGCCGTGTTTGCCGGTCAGTTGGCAGCCTGGCTGCTCATCAGCGAGCGCTTGACCCAGTTACCGATAACCACGTACTGGAAGTTCTTGCCGCGGTAAGTCTCCAGGGCGCCCCACAGGCCGTAGAGCGTCCAGGCGCCCATGACAAGCATCGGGCAGATCATGGAGAACATGCCGATCCAGAACAAGGGCGGCAACGTGTCAGGGTCTTGCTCCAGTTGCGGGATCATGGGAATCCAGCTCGCGAAGTAGAACGCCAGCCAGCAACACCAGGCCAGACCAAACACCAGCGCGCCGATGAGTTGATAGGCAGTGGCTTGCAGGGCTTGAAAGGCGACATAGGCGGACTTGTCTTTCTGTGTCGCCCAGATCAGAGCAGACGCGATTGCGCCTCCAACACCGGTGAAAAGGCTGATCAGCACGCTCGCGTTGGCCAGAGACGCCAGGATGCGCTCATCTTGGTTGGGTGTCAACTCGTTGGTCATCGGAAACCTCCGTCCGGCAGGCAGTTCAGCCGGCTCTGAGACCTGCTGAAGATATGCTACCATTGTATCACAACCACAGCCGCGCGGTTCAACCAGTTTATTGGAACCGGCCAATACCCAACACATCTGATGTTGTTGCCCGCCGCTGATATCCAGACCAAGGAGAGACCACCTGGCACGCCCGCTGCCTGTGCGAGCGGACGTGAGGACAGCGACCCTGAGCTCGCGCTGCACGATCGCTGTCCGGTGTGCGGCCGGGGCGACGCCTTGCTGGTTCTCGACGAGGTCGTTTACTGCGCGGCCTGCGGCTATGCGTCCGACGGCGCGCGCGGCTGTACCTGATGACGCATCGCCGCGGGCGTGCCCCGCGCCAAATTTCTTTGGTTGTGATTTGGATGTTCTGTCACAAGCTGTTATAATCCTGCCAGTCGTCCGGGGAGGCCTATTCCCGGGCGCAATATTCTCAGAACGCTTGGTATTTCCCACTTTCTTTGTCTGAGCCAAGGAGGACACGAAGACGTGCGCAAGTTCCTTACGCCCCGTATCATTACCATCACTGTGATTGTCCTGGTTGCAATGATCGGCAGTGCCGTCCTGCTCAAGGTACCCCTTCCCTCGATCGTTCTTCCTGCTGAAGCCATCTTCCATCTCGGTCCGTTTACCGTGACCAACACGATAATCGCCACCATCATCGTGGATATTCTGGTGATCCTGCTGGCGATCTTTACGTCGCGCAAGATGAAGGATGTGCCCGGCGGCTTGCAGAACCTGATGGAATGGTTCGTCGAGATATTTTACAACCTCAACGAGGACATCGCCGGGAAAAAGATGGTTCGGAAGCTTTTCCCGATCTTCATGACGATCCTGGTGTTCATTCTGTTTTCCAACTGGCTGGGATTGGTGCCGGGCGTTGACAGCATCGGCAAGCTGGAGCCGCTGGAGGAGGCGTACAAGATCGCGGGTGTGGCTACCGGCTACCGGGTCAAGGAACTGCCATTTGGCATCAAGACGCTGACCAGGAACGAAGCGCCATATACGCTGAGCGTGGCCGAGAAGAAGGCCCTGGACGCTGAGGCTGAAGCAGAAGAAGCGCACGCCGCCGAAGGCGAGGCCGAGGCACACCACGAGAGCAAGCTCGGCTACTATGTCGTTGCTCCCTTTGTGCGTCCGCCAGCGACCGACCTGAACGTGCCGCTGGCCATCGCGCTGATCTCTGTTATCTGGACGCAGGTCATCGGCGTGCAGGCGCTGGGCGGCAGCTACTTCCGCAAGTTCTTCCTGCCAAGCATGACCGGCATGGTGGTGATCGACCTCTTCGTCGGCATTCTGGAGCTGATCAGCGAGTTCGCCAAGATCATCTCCTTCACCTTCCGTCTATTTGGCAATGTGTTCGCGGGCGCGGTGCTGCTGTTCGTCATGTCCTTCCTGGTGCCGTTCATCGTGCCGCTGCCGTTCTACGGCCTGGAAGTGTTCGTTGGCTTCATGCAGGCGTTCGTGTTCGCCATCCTGACCCTTATCTTCATGTCCATGGCTGTTGTTGGCCATGGTCCTGGCGATGAACACCACTAGGCCGGTGAGCCGTAATCAGTAATCAGTGAGCAGTTACCGGAAGCCGGCAGGCTCTCGCTTCACGTTTTACGCAATGCACAACTCGTATCAAGCGCGCTGTAATCCAAGCAGGCAGCGCATAGACTCATCCCAAGGAGGACAATCAACATGGGAGTAGAAATCCTCGCTCCAGCATTGGCCATCGGTTTGGGCGCTATTGGCCCCGGCATCGGCGTTGGACTTTTGGTCGCAGGGGCAATGGAGGCCATCGGTCGTAATCCCGAGGCCGCTGGCGAGATCCGCACCAACATGATTCTGGGCATCGTCTTCGCAGAGGCTATCGCGATCTACGCGCTGGTTGTTGCGCTGCTGCTGCTCTTCGTTGGCGCTCCCGGCCTTAGTGGGTGATCCTGTCCCGTGACGGACAACCCCATGCATCAGGCAAGAAGGAGGTGCCAGATTGGACGCATTAGGTAGTCTTGGCATCAACGGCCCATTCCTGCTGGCGCAAATTGTCAACTTCTTTGTCTTGCTGTTTCTCTTGCAGCGCTTTCTCTTCAAGCCTGTGGTAAACATGCTGGAGAGCCGCAAACAGCGGATCGCAGAGGGATTGCAGGCAGCGGAGATGGCACGGCGCGAGGCAGAGGCCGAGCGAGCCGAGTTACAATCACAGATGGATGCGGAACGGCGCAGCGCCATGGAGCGCATTGCAGCCGCTTCCAAGCGCGGCGAGACCCTGGCCGATGAGATCGAGGCCAGCGCTCGCCAGGACGCGCAACGAATCCTTGAACAGGCGCGCGAGGATGCCATTCGCGAGCGCGAGCGGATTCTCGCTGACGCACAGAACGAAATCGCTGAGTTGGCGCTGCTGGCAGCCGAGAAGGTCATCGGCCGCGAGCTGTCCGACCGCGAGGCTCAGCGCAGCTACGTCAACGAGTTCTTGACAAGCGCAACAGCCAATGGGACAGCGAGGAACAACTAACGTGAGCGCACGCAGCGAGGTACAGGTTTACGCACAAGCTGCCTTCGAGACTGCAATCAAGGACTGGCTTACCAACCTGGAGCACATTGCTGGCGCCCTCGATCGCAGCCCGGACCTGCTCAAGCGCCTGACCGACGACGCCACCAGCTTTGAGGTCAGGCAGGCAGTTCTGACGCCGCTGATGCGCGAGCACATCCCGGCGCCGGTGCGCAACTTCGTCTTCGGCATGCTGGCCAACGGCGATGTTGCCCTGCTCAACGATGTTGTCGCCGAACTGCACGGCCTGGGCGCGGTGATCGGTGGGCCGAAAGCGGTGCTCGCCGAGGTGACCAGCGCGGTCGAGCTGACCAACGAGGAACGCGCGGCCATTGAGAAGCGTCTGATCGATCAGTTCGGCCTGGGGCTGGAGTTCCGGTTCGTCGTCGACCCGGAGATTCTCGGCGGCCTTCTCATTCGCGTAGGCGACAAGCTGCTGGACACCAGTGTTGCCAGCCGGCTGGTCGCGATGCGTCAAAGTCTGGGACTCGCGGCCAGCTAGGCCGCCGGCCTCGTGTAGCCATGCATTGGAACAAGCCCGTTCAGGTTAGGTCTCTGGAGGACAATTAGATGGCAGTACGCTCTCAGGATCTGGCGATGCTGATTCGCCAGCAAATCGAAAGCTTCGAAGCGCCGCAGCGGATGGTGAATGTCGGCACAGTGATCGAAGTCGGCGACGGCATTGCCCAGATTGTCGGCTTGACCAACGCGGCCGCCAGCGAACTGGTGGAGTTTCCCAGCGGCACGCTGGGCATCGTGTTCAACTTGCGCAAGGACTCCGTCGGCGTCATCATCATGGGTGAGTACAGCGACATCCAGGAAGGTGACCTGGTGCGGGCCACCGGACGGATCGTTTCCGTGCCGGTCGGTGATGCCCTGATCGGCCGCGTGGTCAACGCGGTCGGCCAGCCCATCGACGGCAAGGGGCCAATCGAGGCCAGCTCCTACCGCCCGGTGGAGCGTATCGCTCCTAACGTCGTGGTGCGCAAGGGTGTGGACACGCCTGTCCAGACCGGCATCAAGGCCGTCGACTCGATGATCCCCATCGGCCGCGGCCAGCGCGAGTTGATCATCGGCGACCGGCAGACCGGCAAGACGGCTATTGCCGTCGATACGATCATCAACCAGAAGGGCAAGGACCTGATCTGTATCTACGTCGCCATCGGCCAGAAGCGCGCCCAGGTTGCCCAGGTGGTCGCGACGCTGGAGCAGTACGGCGCGATGGAGCACACGATTGTGGTCTCTGCCACGGCGTCTGAACCGGCCGCCCTGCAGTACATTGCTCCCTATGCCGGCTGCGCCATGGGCGAGGAGTTCATGGAACAGGGCAAGGATGCGCTGATCGTCTACGACGACCTCAGCAAGCACGCCCAGGCCTATCGCCAGGTGTCGCTGCTGATGCGCCGCCCGCCCGGCCGCGAGGCGTATCCCGGCGACGTGTTCTATCTGCACAGCCGCCTCCTGGAGCGCGCAGCCAAGCTGGACAGCGAGTTCGGCGGCGGCAGCCTGACGGCCCTGCCGGTCATCGAGACGCAGGCTAACGACGTGTCGGCCTACATTCCGACCAACGTCATCTCCATCACCGACGGCCAGATCTATCTCGAGTCGGACCTGTTCTATGCCGGTGTGCGCCCGGCCCTCAACGTCGGCATCAGCGTGAGCCGCGTCGGTTCGGCCGCCCAGACCAAGGCGATGAAGCAGGTGGCGGGCCGTCTGAAGCTGGAACTGGCCCAGTTCCGCGAGCTGGCAGCGTTTGCCCAGTTCGGCTCCGATCTGGACGAGTCGACCCAGCGGCAGCTCGACCGCGGCCAGCGGCTGAGCGAGCTGCTCAAGCAGCCGCAGTATCAGCCGGTCGATCTGGACAAGCAGGTCATGGCGATCTACGCCGGCACCAACGGCTTCCTGGACGATGTGCCGGTGACTCGCATCGCCGAGTGGGAGCAGGCGTTCTATCAGTTCATGGACCCAGCCATCCCGCCATCGGCCAGGCAATTTTGCGCGAGGAAAAGCTGGACGAGACCACCATCGAGGCCTGCGGGTCGCGATCGACGACTTCAACAAGGAATTCCTGGGCTAACGCGCAACCCGTAAGACAGTTCAGGGTGGCAGTCTGAAAGTGTGTCTGGTAGATTTGGATGAGTTGGAGGTGTTCGACAGGGTGATGTTACACGGAAGAAAGTTGTTCGTTCTGGGCTTGCTGGCAGCGTTGCTGGTTGTGGCAGCGGCCTGCAATCGGCAGCCCGAGGGCGAGCCATCACCTGTGCCGGCCACTCCTACATCAGCCGAAGTGACCGCTGAACCAGAGGTGACTCCTGCCGACACCCCGACCCTGGCGCCGTCGGACACGCCCACCTCTCCGCCGATAACGGACGCGGACGTAGAGGCGGCGCTGGCTACGGTGCGTGATTTCCTGGGCAAGCTGTCTACCGGCGCATATCGCGATGCCTATGGCTCGCAGTTGACAACCGCCGGTCAAGAGCGTCTCTCGCAGTTGATTCTGGGCCGGCTGGCTCTCAGCAATCCGCACATCAGCTTCTTCGAACTGCTCGGTGCGGAACCGCAGGGAGACCGCATCAGCGTCGAGGTCGTCTGGCGCGAGACCTTTGACGGCCAGGGCGATGTCGGCGACCAGCGGGCCAAGGTTATGCTGGCCCGCCAGGACGACGCCTTCCTGGTGGATGACATCGAGCTGGGCGACTTTGAGCCGGCCGCGACGCCCATTCCGCCTTCCCTGCCGCGCGCCGATGTCCTGAGCGAGGCGCCAACCGTCGGCGAGGCTATGAGCTTCCGGGCCAGCGGGTTCCAGGGCGGCGAAACGATCCTGGCCTGGCTGGAGTTGCCTGACGGAGCTGCTCTCGATCCGGTGTTCGGCGTTTCGGACGCCGACGGTACGTTCGAGACCACCTACGACGGGCCGGTCACAGCCGGCCTGGAAGCTGGTAACTGGATCTGGTGGGTGCAGGCGCTGCGCGACTCAAGCCGCAACGCGGGCATCACCTTTGCGGTCGCCGAAGGCGCAGTGGCTACGGCCACGCCGACTGAGCCGCCCACCGCCACACCGCGGCCGGTTGTTGTCCAGCCGACGCAGCCGCCCGCGGCCGCCACGGTTGCGCCGACTGTGCCGCCAACGGATACACCTGCGCCCAGCACCGCCTATGGCGCACCGGTCTTGTTGTGGCCGGAGTTGGAGACAACGCGTGACTACAAGTCAGCGCTGATCGTTGAGTTCCAGCCTGTGGCCGAACAGCTGGCTCCGGACGAGTTCTATCAGTTGGTCCTGACAGCCACCCGACAGGGCACCATCTACAACAGTGGCACCTTCGAAGGCAAGGGCGGCGCGTGTGACGGCCAGTACGAGGTGCCGTGCCGCCAGTTGATTGGCGATCAGCAGTTCATGGACCTGTTCTACCCGGATGGCGTCCAGGGCCGCGGCGAATGGTTTGTTCAGGTAGTCAGGGAAACGGCGCCCGGCCAGTTCACGCCGGTCAGCCCGCCGAGCGACGTGCGTGTGGTCTTGTTGAACCCGCGGCCTGGATGATTCCAACTGACTTGTGCCGCTGAAAGCAATACAGTCTCTTCGGAGAAACTGAGTTTCTCCGGCCAGTTACGAGAGCATTGAACTATGGCAGCCGATCGCGAAATCAGGCGACGCATTCGCAGCGTCAAGAACATCGCCAAGGTGACGCGGGCCATGGAGGCCGTCTCAGCCTCCAAGATGCGCCGCGCCCAGGCCCAGGTCGAGGCGACCCGTCCCTACGCAGACCGGGCATGGGAGGTGCTGACCTATCTGGCCCGCCTGCGCCAGAGCCAGTCTGACCTGCAGCCGCTGCTCCAGTCGCGTGACGTGAACAAGATCAGCCTGGTGTTGATTACCGCGGACCGCGGGCTGGCCGGCGGGCTGAACAGCGCGATCATCTCGCACGCCGCCCGCCATATTCGCCAGTGGGAGAAAGAGGGCAAGGAAGTCACGGTGGTCACGGTCGGCAAGAAGGGCCGCGACTGGATGGCCCGCTACGGCCCGCCGATGCGCGCCACGTTTATCAACATCGGCGACCGGCCGGTGAGCGATGCGCTGGAGGTGCGCGCCAGCAAGGCGACCGGAGCAGACATCAACTCGGTGGCGCCCATCGCCCGGGTAGTAATCGAGGACTTCACCGACCAGTTCTGTGACGCAGTCTATCTGGCCTACACCGACTTTCACACAGTTCTCAACCAGGAGCCGGTGGTCCGCCAGCTTCTGCCGATTGTGCCCAGTGAGCCGACGGTGCCCATGGCGCCCGACTACATCTTCGAGCCAGACGCCCAGACTGTGCTGAACATGGTGCTCTACAACGTGACCGAGCTGCAGATTTTGCAGGGTCTGTACGAGTCCATCGCCAGCGAACACGCGGCCCGCATGGTGGCCATGCGCAACGCCACCGACGCCGCCAACGAATTGATTGCCGACCTGACGTTGAGCTACAACAAGGCCCGTCAGGAGAAGATTACCAAGGAACTGCTTGACATCGCCGCCGGCGCCAACGCGCTGGCCGCGTAGCCAGTAGTCAGTAAATAGTTATCAGTGATCAGTGATCAGTGATCAGTAGCGGAAATCCGCGGTGCGAGTCATTGGTAACTCTAGGAGTCTGGTCATCACTGATGACTGGTTACTGATCACTGATAACTGATCACTGATAACTGATCACTGATATCTGATCACCGAAACGCGGAGGACGTTTTTATGGCCACGAACGGAAGTAACGGTCGCTCGCTCGGAAAAATCATCTCGATCCTCGGACCGGTGGTGGACGCTGAGTTTCCCGAGGGACGACTGCCGGAGATCTACAACGCCATCGAGATTCCGCTGGACGAGGGCGGTGTGCTGGTCTGCGAGGTGCAGCAGCAGCTTGGCAGCAGCGAGGTGCGCAGCATTGCCATGTCCTCCACCGACGGTCTGCGCCGCGGCATGGATGTCGTCAACACGGGCGCGCCAATCACCGTGCCGGTGGGACAGGCAACCCTGGGACGCCTGTTCAACGTCCTGGGTGAGCCTCTGGATGAAGGCCCGGAGATTTCGGCCGACACGCACTATGCGATCCACCGGCCCGCACCCTCTTTCGCCGAGCAATCGACCAAGGCTGAGGTCTTCGAGACCGGCATGAAGGTCATCGACCTGGTGGCGCCCTTCACCAAGGGCGGCAAGACCGGCGTGTTCGGCGGCGCAGGCGTCGGCAAGACGGTCATCATCCAGGAGCTGATCCACAGCATCGCCAAGTTCCACGAGGGCTATTCGGTCTTCGCAGGCGTGGGTGAGCGCAGCCGCGAGGGCAACGATCTGTGGCACGAAATGCGCGACAGCGGCGTCATCGACAACACCGTGCTGGTGTTCGGCCAGATGAACGAGCCGCCGGGCGCGCGCTTGCGGGTCGGCCTGACGGGCGTGACCATGGCCGAGTACTTCCGTGACCAGGGCCGCGATGTGTTGCTCTTCATCGACAACATCTTCCGCTTCGTGCAGGCCGGCTCCGAGGTATCGGCGCTGCTGGGCCGCATGCCCTCTGCTGTGGGCTACCAGCCGACGCTGGGCACCGAGATGGGCGAGCTGCAGGAGCGCATCACCTCCACGACCCGCGGCTCCATCACCTCCATGCAGGCCATCTACGTGCCGGCCGACGACTACACCGACCCGGCCCCCGCGACCACGTTCGCCCACCTGGACGCGACGATTTCGCTGGAGCGCGCGCTGGCCGAGCAGGCCCTCTTCCCGGCTGTGGACCCGCTGGCCTCGTCCAGCCGCATCCTCGACCCGCTGGTGGTGGGCGAGGAGCACTACGAGGTGGCCCGCGGCGTGCAGCGCACCTTGCAGCGCTACAAGGACCTGCAGGACATCATCGCCATTCTGGGCGTCGAGGAGCTGAGCGAAGAGGACAAGCTGGTGGTCGCCCGTGCCCGCCGCGTGCAGCGCTTCCTGACCCAGCCCATGTTCGTGGCCGAGGTCTTCACCGGCACGCCCGGCGCCTACGTCAAGCTGGAGGACAACGTGCGCGGCTTCAAGGAGATCCTGGAAGGCAAGCACGACGATCTGCCGGAGCAGGCCTTCTACATGGTCGGCACCATTGAGGACGCCCGCGCCAAGGCAGAGACGCTGCGCGGGAGCGGACGGTAATTTGCGTGCAGTGGACAGTGAACAGTAGTCGAATCGGGACTGTTTACTGCTTGCTGGTTACTGATCACCGTATGCCGGAGGCAACACATGGCTGACACCATGCGCTTTGAGTTTATTGCGCAGGAGCGCATCATCATCCAGGACGACGTAAACATGGTCGTCGCGCCCGGCGCATCCGGCGTGCTGGGCATTCTGCCGCGCCACGCCCCGCTGATGGCTGTGGTCGTCCCCGGCGAGCTGGTCGTCAAGAAGGAAGGGCGGCCCGATCGTTTCTACGCGGTCGGAGGCGGCTTCATGGAGGTGCGTCCGGACAAAGTGATCCTGCTGGCGCGCTCCGGTGAAGAGGCCGAGGAGATCGACATCCAGCGCGCCCAGGAGGCCCGCCGCCGCGCCGAAGAGATCCTGGCCGAGGGCGTCGGCGACAGCGAGGAGCGCCGCCGGCTGATGGAGCTGTCGCTGCGCCGCTCCAAGGTGCGCCTCAAGGTCGCCGAGCGGCGGCGCAAGGCGCCCGCCCGCGGCCCTGTGCCGCGCGCCGGCGAGATGGAAGAATAGCGGCAGCGCGTACACAACTGACTCACGGCGGGGCCAGGTGGCGTATTTTGCCTCTGGCCTCGTTTTCGTTATACTGGCAAAAGCTAAGGCACAACGGAGATAACTTTGTTCGAAAAGCAATTGGGTATCGACCTCGGTACCGTTAACGTGCTGGTCTATGTCACCGGCAAAGGCATCCTGTTGCAGGAGCCGTCGGTCGTCGCAATATCGGAGCGGGACAGCAAGATCGTGGCCGTCGGCCACGAGGCGCGCGACATGCTGGGCCGCACGCCCGAAAGCATCGAGGTGGCGCGGCCGCTGCGGGCCGGCGTGGTGGCCGACTACGTGGTCACCGAGGCCATGCTGCGCTATTTCATCCGCAAGGCCGTCGGGCGCAACCCGCTGCTGCGGCCGCGGGTGATGATCAGCACACCGCGCGGCGTCACCAGCGTCGAGAGCCGCGCCGTCAAGGACGCGGCCGAGCAGGCCGGCGCCAAGGAAGCCTACCTGATCCCCGAGCCGCTGGCGGCCGCCTACGGGGCGGGCCTGCCCATCGGCACGCCCACCGGCAACATGGTGGTGGACATCGGCGGCGGCACCACCGAGGCAGCCGTGGTCTCCATGTACGACATCGTCGTCTGGAGCAGTGTGCGCGTCGGCGGCAACCGCATCGACGACTCGATCATCAACTACGTGCGCAAGAAGTACAACCTGCTGATCGGC
Organism: Caldilineales bacterium; assembly: GCA_041391245.1. Lineage (GTDB taxonomy): Bacteria > Chloroflexota > Anaerolineae > JAAEKA01 > JAAEKA01 > JACKBK01. The sequence continues at coordinate 46,903 of JAWKOJ010000021.1, read as the reverse complement.
GAGCAGACGGCTGAGGAGATCAAGATCAAGATCGGCTCTGCGCTGCCGCTGGAGGAGGACCTGACGCTGGAGGTGCGCGGCCGCGACCAGGTGGCCGGCCTGCCGAGGACCATCGAGATCAGCTCCGAGGAGGTGACCGAGGCCATCGCCGAGCCGCTTTCCGCCATCGTCACCGCCGTCAAGCAGACGCTGGAGAAGACGCCGCCCGAGCTGGCCGCCGACATCATCGACCGCGGCATGGTGATCACTGGCGGCGGGTCGCAGTTGCGCTACATCGACGACCTGATGACGAGGGAGACCGGCGTGCCCTGTTACGTGGCCGAGAACCCCATGGCCTGCGTAGCCATCGGCGCCGGCAAGGCGCTGGAGAACTACGCCGTCATGCGCCGCAGCCTGCCGGAGACGTAGGACGACGCGCAGATATGCAGCGTGAACACTGTTGCAATGTGAAACGTGAAACGTGACGTGGGCCTGAGACTGCTCATCGCGTTTCACGAAGCACGTTTCAGAGAATAGATAGACCGCTCTTCATCGAACTTTGAAGATAGTCAGGCCGCCGGGACGACGACCTCCCCGGCGGCCTTTTATGTTGTCATGGCCACTTATGCTCTTTTGCGCCGGTCGCAGCCGGTGCCTGCTGAATATCGTTCCGTTTTTCGCCACCTGTACTGGGACATCGCCTGGTACGGGGTGCTCAGCGGCAGCGCGATCGCGTTCCTGACCGTCTATGCGACGCGGCTGGGCGCCGACCCGTTCATGGTTGGCCTGCTGACGGCCGGCCCGGCGGTGATCAACCTGATGTTCACGCTGCCCGCCGGCCGCTGGCTGGAGAGCCGGCCCATCGGCCCGGCCGTCTTCTGGTCGGCGGTGTTCAACCGCTTCTTCTACCTGATCTGGGTGGTGATCCCGTGGCTGTTCCTGCCGCAGGGCCAGCTCTGGGCGTTCGTGCTGGTGACGCTGCTGATGACGATCCCCGGCACGGCGCTCTCGGTTGGGTTCAACGCGCTCTTTGCCGAGGCGGTGCCTACCGAGTGGCGCGGCCACGTCACGGGCATCCGCAATGCGGTGCTGTCGATCGCGTTCATCGCCGCGACCCTGGTGTCGGGCCAGATTCTGGCGCGGGTGGCGTTTCCTCTCAACTACCAGATCGTATTTGCCATTGGCCTGCTGGGCGCGGTCATGAGCAGCGTCCACGTAGCTTTCGTGCGGCCGGCCGGCGCGCCGGCTGAAGGCCCCAGCAACTGGCGCAACCTCGGCGACCTGGCGTCGCCGGGGCGGCTGCGCGGCGCGGTGGGCGGCCTGCGCACCAGCGTCGGGCTGCGCTTCCTGGTCAGCACGGAGCGGGTGCGCAACCTGCTGCGTTTCGAGATCCTGAAGGGGCCGTTTGCCGCCGTTCTGTTCGGCCTGTTCGCCTTCCACCTGGCGCAGTATCTGGCGATTCCCCTGTTTCCGCTGGTCTGGGTCAACGATCTGAACTTCTCGGATGACTTGATCAGCGTCGGGCAGGCCCTGTTTTATGTGGCGGTCTTCGCCGGCTCAACGCAGCTCAGCCGGCTGGTCCAGCGGTTTGGCAACCAACGCGTCACGGCCGCCGGTGTGCTGCTGCTGGCGCTCTATCCCGCCATCTCCGGGGTGATGCGCGGACCTTTTTTGTTCCTGGTTGTGTCCTTGCTGGGCGGTGCCGCCTGGTCGCTGGTGGGCGGCGGCATCGCCAACTACGTGCTGGACCGCACACCGCCCGACGACCGCCCCGCCCACCTGGCGTGGTATAATCTGGCGCTGAACGGGGCGATCCTGCTGGGCTCGCTGGGCGGGCCGTTGCTGGCCGATATGGTGGGGATAACCGCCGCGCTTTTCATCGCCGCCGCCGCTCGCGCGCTCTCAGGAGTCTACATCTGGCGCAGGGGATGACGCTGGCGTGGTCCGGCGGTGCAATGGAGCCGCGAGCAAACGGCCATTTTCAATCAGGCAACCGGGCGAGCTAGCCGGCCGCTGCTGCCGCTCAGCATGGCATATCCTGACTTTTGAGAAGCCCTGGTGCCCACGAAACCACGGGTAGACTTACGGATAAAAGGAAGGTATAATGGTATCTGGCGAACTTACTGATCTGTTTTGAGGGACTGGAGACCAAGCGATACAAGTATCTCACCGTTAACCCGGGTGAGTCACGACGCCCGATTGTCAGAGGCTACCTATGCCCGAAACGTCTTCCGTGCCGCTGCGCGATCTTATTGCTTGCTGCCAGGAAAATACCATGCGCTACCTGCACACGCGCGAGGCAAGGGATGATTACCCGTGCCTCGAACTGTTCCGGCGCGCCGTGCAGGATGGCGACGAAGGCGCGTGGGCTTTCATCTACACCTTCTACAGCACCGATGAATTCCTGGGCGACCATTACCTGTTGAAGTGGGTGCGCAGTTGGATGCATGGCCGGCACGGCGCTGTAATTCGGGCGGCCTACACGGAAGAGGAGTTCGTTCAGGAGGTATGGCTGCGCTTGATGCACTCGGACGCCGGCAAGTCGTTCACGTTCGACAGCATGGCCCATCTGATGGCCTTTCTGCGCCGGTTGGTCAACAACTTTGCCCTGGACGTGACCCGGCGGCGCGCCCCGGCGGTGGTGGAGGCGTCGACAGAGGGTGAAGCAGCCAGCCTGGAACAGGCGATCCGCAGAGTTCCTGCCAACAGCAGCGACCCTGAAGACCAGATTGCCCGCCAGGAATCGTTGGAAGCCCTGCTGTCAGTCGTCTGGATCGACATTGTAGCTACCAACCACGAGTGGCTTGTTTTTCAGGACCATTTCCTGGAGGGTCTGCCGCCACGCGAGGTGTATCGTCTGCACCCGGACACGTTTGCGCCCAACGAAGTTGAGATCACACGCACGCGCCTGGCGAGGCGTATGCGCAAGGCGCCGTTCCTGCTGAATCACTATATCCGACTCGTGGTGCTGGAGGACGATGAGAAGCTGACGACGGTCTTTCAGCACTCCATTCTGGAAGGCGCTGCCGACGACTGGGTGCTGGAGCATTTCGCTGGGTTGTTTCACAGTCCGCTGGAGCTGCATCACGCCAAGGCGTCGGTGTTGAAGGCCCTGCACAGCCGCCCGGCGTTGCTCCAGCTCATCTCCTGACAACCGTCCGGTCGCGGGTGTCTCCAAAGTTTCATTCAGCTGTAATCGCTTTCCCCATTGATCGGCTGTATACTGTTCGGGACTGGGAACTTCTCACTGCCGCGATTCGTGTCCCCCAATCCTTGACACCGTTGATGGGAAGAAGACTTACACGCGTGGTTCAATCCCGGCCAGCGTGACGACACGAAACCAAGATCTTTTCGTTTAACGCGAGTAGAGGTCAACCATTGATGACGAAAGCATCTGGACTCACGGGCCATTTGTCACAGAACGATTTGCTGTCCTGCGCGCTGGACAGCGGATCCGCGGATGCGCAGGCGCATCTGGAGGATTGTGAGACTTGCCGCATCGAGGTGGAGTCCTATCGATCGACGCTGACGGGCATTCGCACGGTCTTCAGCAGCCCTGCTCCGCGGGTCCATGTCTTCCAATGCGAGCACGGGCTGATGAGCGAGGATCATACCTGCACGGTCGAGCATCCGGCGACCGGTGACCGGCTTGACATCACCTGCCACGCTGGTTGGCTCAGCGGGCGCCTTACCCATGTGGATGACCGCAATTCGGACAAGACGGCCACCGCCGTGCGCCTTTTCTCGCAGCAGGGACTGGTAAGCAGCGTTCCCGTCGATGAGAACGGGACCTTTCTCGTGCGCTGCATGAACGCCGACCAGCGCCACAGTGTCACCATTGTCCTTCCCGCCGACGGCACGGCCCTGCAGTTGCTCAGCAATTCCGAGTAAGCAACGCGCGGCGCTCTGTAGCAGGTACACAAAACGGCCACCCGCTGTAGGGGTGGCCGTTCCTGTTTGTTCGGTCGATGTCGCCAGGCGGCCCGCCGCCGCATCACTCGACGAAAATCTCGACCCGCTCGCCATCCGAGGAATCTTCGACCTCGATCAGCTTTCCGGTTGCGCCGGATCGGATGAGCTGCGTCAACTGGTCGATGTCGATCCCCTCCATCTCGGGCGCGAAGCGGGCGCCCATCTTGAGGCCCACGTTGACCAGTCCCATGGGGATGTTGACGTTGACCTTGTTCTTGCCCGATGCCAGGTCGGTGACGCGCACCCGCAGCCAGCGCGCCGAGGAGGCGGATGTTGCGTTGGCATAGGGCGGCGCCAGCCGCGGCTGCTCGGCCGAGCTGAGCGCCTCCAGCAGGCGCGCGCCGTCCTCAGCCGAAATCTGTCCCTGCTCGATCATCTTCAGTATTCGTAGTCGTTCATCGGTGGTTGCCATCGATGGATCTCCTTTCGGGAGCCTGGCTGCCCAAAGCGAATCTTCCCGGATCAGGCGCTCTGCGCTGCGCGGCGGCCAAACATCGTACCCATGGAGTACGGTCCGCCGTCGTCGGGAGCGTCCTGCGCGCGGTCTGCGAAGCGCACCGCGAAGTCACCGTTCTCGTAGAACAACTCGTCGTCCGCGTAGATGCGGCTGTCCTGGCGCAGGTCGCATACCATGTCCCAGTGCAGCCCGGAGTCGTTGACGCCGCCGGTGCCGGGGATCGACTTGCCCAGCGCCATGTGGCAGGTGCCCTTGATCTTCTCGTCGAACAGCGTGTTGCCGGTGAAGCGGTCGATGGACGGGTTGGTGCCGATGGCGAACTCGCCCAGCCGGCGCGCGCCGCCGTCCATGTTGATCATCTCCAGCAGGAACGGCTCGCCGGACTCGGCGGACGCCTCGACGACCACACCGCGCTCGAAGCGCAGCCGCACACCGCGCACCTCGCGCCCGTTGTAGACAGCCGGATAGGTAAACGAAACCCAGCCCTCGACCGAGTCCTCGACCGGCCCGGTAAACACCTCGCCGTCGGGGAAGTTGACATGCCCGTCGGCGCTCCACCAGGTGCGTCCGGCGACGCTCAGTTGCAAGTCGATGTTCGGACCCACCAGGTGCAGGGTTCGCTTGCCGTTGAGATAGCTGGCCACCAGACCCTGCCAGCGGGCAAACGCCCGCCAGTAGGTCACAGGATCGGCAGGATCGGCGGCAGGATCGACAAAAGCCTGTGCGTCCTCCGGCAGATCCTTCACCGCCGGCAGGCAGGCGCGGAACACAAAGTCAGCGTATTCGTCCAGCGACATGCGGGCATCCTGCGCGAAACCTTGTGTCGGGAACAGCGTGCCGACCCAGCGATACGGATCGTCCGGGTCGCCCAGCCGGGCCATGTTCAGGTCGTTGACCGGCTTGTTAGCTTTGGAGCGCAGCGCCGTGCGCGCCGGATTGACCGTGGTCAACGCCTTGGTGTTCACGTCGCCCATTACGCCGATGGTGCAGTCGAACGTCCGCATCAACTCGTACGCCAGCGGCGACACGAACTGAATCTGCTCGTCGTTTCCTTCGCGCAGATGGATCTCCGTGGCGCGCTCGGAGCGGAAGACAAGCTCCGGCAGCGCGCCTGCCTGCAGCGCGTAGCGATAGATCTCGACCATCAGCGGCTCGGCCGCCAGCGGCCCAAGAATCCCGACCTTCTCGCCCGGCTGCAGGCGGGTGGAGTAGTTGACCAACACGTTGGCAAGGCTGGCTAGCCTGGGGTCCTGCATAACGTTTCTCTTTCTATTGCCAGGACTGACAGTCCCTGTCTCGAAATAGTGACGCCGACACCGTCGCAACAAGTCCGTGTGAAAATCAGGACCGTCAGTCCTACGCGTTCAGCTTCTGTCGCATCGACAGGTGGTTGCGGGCCAGTCGAAACCCGGCCTGTTGCAGGGCGTCGATCATCTCACGGTGTTCGCCCTGGTGCTCCACGCGGATCGGCCAGCGGGGAAACTCCAGCAGGTGCTGAAACGCGTGACCGATCAACTGCGCCTCCAGCTCGCCGCGGCAGGCTGGATGAACCGTGAACTCGAGCCGGTGGACGCCCTGCCAGCGTTTGGCTTCCACTGCCAGGTAGGCGCCAAAGCCGTTGCTGCCTTCGACAACCCACCGGCGCATCTGGCTGCTGCCCATCACATCCCGCAGCTTCTCGCCCAGGCGGCTCTCGAAGGTCTGCATGTATTGGTGGGAGCGCACCGGCCGCCACCACTTGGCCAGATCGGAGCGGCTGGCGGCCTCAAGCAGATAGCGGGCCTGCCACTCGCTGTGATGATAGGGCCGCAGGCCGGCCGGCGGCGGCGCAGGTTCGATGCCTTGCGGCAAGCGATCGATGGTCAGCACGGCTTCCTCGGTGACCGGCTCGAAGCCCAGCCGCTCGTAGAGGCCCAGCGCCACCTCGTTGTCGGTGCGCACCTGCAAGACGGCCCAGCCGCCGCGCCGGTCGTCGATGCGCTGCACGGCTGCCTCGACCAACGCCCGGCCGATGCCGCGGCCCTGATAGGCCTTGGTAACGGCGACGTTGGCGATCTGCCAGCGCGAGCCGTAGGGGTCCAGCCGCTGGATGGTGACGTTGCCAACCACCCGGTCCTCCTCGATCCAGACGAAGCCGCCCAGGACATCCTCCAGATACGGGTCCGACCGCGCCATCAGGCTCACCAGCGGCCCCATGCGCGAGAGCATCCGCATGTCGCGCAGGGCAGCCAGCCCGCCTGATTCCAGCTCGCCGCCGAACGCTTCCTCGATCAGGTCGGCCACCTGGCTGAGATCGCGGCGCGGTTCCAGCGGGCGAAGACCGCTGGCAGGCGCTGTGTAATCGAAGGCTAACTGGGTGCTCATAGCTGTGCCAACATACCACCGTGGAGTGGAGCTATGATGGCACAGCTTGAGCGTTTTGGCAAGTCATTTCCTCCGCTGAGGCGCTTAACCCAGAGCGTCCAGCAGCCGCTCGGCCTGCTCGGGCGTGATCTTGCCCTGCGCCACCATCTGCAAGACCGCCGTGCGCTCGCGCATCAGCGCGTTCTGATCGGGCGACGACGCGGCGGCCGGCGCCGGCTCGTGGCGGATGTCCACCCGCACGCTGCCGGGGTTGGACTTTCGCTGTTCGCGGCTGAAGTTGTCGGCCGCCTCGCGCACTTCCTTGCCAACCTCCACCATGGCGCGCCGCAGCTCCTCGCCGATGCCCTCGAAGTCGATCTCGGCCACCGCGGTGCGCACTTGCTCGCCAACCTGCTGGCAGATGCGCCCCAGATCGGCGCTGATGTGTACGCCGCCGGGGTTGCGGTCGAAGGTGAATGCGCCGTCGGGTCCGCTGCCGTAGCGGGCTTGTTCAGTCTGACTGTTCATTCGTGTTCTCCTGATGTGTGTTCAGGTGCCGGGGACTTGCCGCAAGTCCCCGGCACCTCGCGGTAGAATCAGCCGCCCAGCAGTGCGATTGCGTCGGCCGGCGTGATCTTGCCGGCGGCCAGATCGTCCAGCACGCCCTGGCGCTGCACCACGGAGCGCTGGCGCGTTTCCGACGGCGGCTCGTCGGTCACCTCGTAACCCAGCGCGCGGATCAGATCGTGCAGCCGGCTGCGCACCGTGGGGTACGACATCTCCAACTCGTCGCCGACCCAGTTCAGCTTGCCCTGGCAGCGCACGAAGGTCTCAAGAAAGCCGACCTGCTCCGGTGTCAGGCGGGCGAAGCGGTTCAGCTCGAACCGTCCCTCCAGCGCGCTGTCGCACGCCCGGCAGTGCAGCTTTACTACGTCCATCGCCTGCCCGCAGACCGGGCAGCGTCCTGAATACGTGTTCATAGCGCCTCCTCTGGCTGTGGCCGGTCTGCGCTTGCACCCCGCGAGGGGCTGACCGAGCCACCGCGCGTATCAATTCACCTACACCGGCTCGCTGGCGGGTACAGCCTCCGCTGTTGCTGCGCCGCGGCCGTTCTCTTCCACGTTGACGATGACCGGCACAAAGAACCCGGCCACACCGATCACGCCGCACAGCAGCGCGGCGCTCAGATACCATGCCTGCAAGCCAATCGTGTCGCTGACCGGCCCGGCGATGGCCAGACCGATAGGCGAGGTCAGCGAGACCAGACTGCCCATCAACATGAACACCCGTCCCTGCATCGCCGGCGCTACGGTCGCCTGCATGATTGCCATCAGCGGCCCGTCGATCAGCGGCACACCGATGCCCACCAGCAGAACCGAGCCAATCGCCATCGCGAAGACCGTGGACGGCGTCACGCCCAGCGCCAGCAGCCCGCCCGCCAGGATCAGCAGGCCGGCCAGCAGCGTGTAGACGCGCCGCCGGAAGCCGCCCCAAACGCTGAGCAACAAGCCGCTGGTCACCACGCCGACGCCGAACACCGCCTCCAGCAGGCCAAGCTGCGCTGCATCGCCGCCGAAATACTGGTTGACCAGCAGCGGCAGCAGCGCAAAGGCCGGCGTCAGCGCGATCTTGATCACCATCGCCGCGCCGATCAGCGCCAGCAGACCGGGCCAGCCGCGCACGTACTGCAACGCCTCACGCACGTCCGCCCAGAGCGAGGGTCTGCGAGCGCCCTCCTGTGCGGCGGCTGCCGGCTGCGGTTGGGGAATGTGCACGAAGAGCAGCGGCAGCACCGCCAGCAGCGCCGTGCCAACATCCACCATCATCACGCCTGACAACGGCATCAGCGCCATGGCCAGTGCGCCCAGCGGCGGGCCGACGATGTTCAGCGCGCCGTTCAGCGTCTGGTTCATCCCGGCCACCCGGGTCAGGTGCTGCTCCGGCACCATCAGCGTCGTCGAGGCCTGCATGGCCGGCCATTGGAACGCGCCGCCCAGCGCCCGGATAAACATGATCAGGTAGACCTGCCAGACTTGCACCGCGTCGATCGCAAACATGTAGGCCAGCCAGAGCGAGGCCAGCGCCACCGCGCCATCGGCCGCGATCATCACCAGGCGCCGGTTCCAGCGGTCCACCAGCGCGCCGGCGAACGGTCCGAAGACGATCATCGGCAGCATCGCCACCAGCGTCGCCGTCGCCAGCACCGTGGCCGAGCCGGTCTGCTCGGTGAGATACCAGACCAGCGCGAACTGCACGATCTGGCTGCCGACCAGCGAAAACATCTGCCCGGTCCAGATGGTGAAGAAGGGCGCTTTCCAGTTGGCGGGGATGACAGGTTTGTTGCTCATGTCAAGATATTAGCATAGGAATTACGATTTGTCAATAGAAATGTGAATTATATTTACATCGCGATCAATTATCTCTTGAAGCCGTTGATGCAACGGTTCACTCTGTGTGCGCGTCAAGAGTGCCGTGGTGACGCATCGCTCCGTGGAGCGAACATCCTGGCTTCAAAATAGACGCTTTGGCCGGTCTTCGCGAAGCACCCCGCAGTGGGCCGACCGTGCCACTTCCATTTTCATCCATGGTGGTGCGAACAACGCATGGACGTCTCAGATGCTGGCCGCGGCTACCGGTTCCGCCCGGCATCTGAGGATGCCGACTCCGCGATTCGAGGTGTCGGCCAGCCTCAGAACGACGCCTTGGTGAAGACACACTATCCCTGCCATCCTGAGTGGCCTCCAGGCTGCCTGCAAGCGGGCCGGAAATTGCTTGACGAAGTTTTCGGAGCACGTATAATCTTGCGAGTGCCCAGCCCGTCGAATAAGGCATCCCAGAAATGAGGGCAAACACCATAACTGAAGGAGCATGCGCGTGCTAACCGAACGACTCCAGTTGGAGCAAGCTATCGCGCTGCAGGAGAAGCTGCGCGGTATCGTTGCGGATGACGTAATTGACGCTGCGATTGCTGCCCTGTTGAAAGAGCTGGCAGTTCACGAGCCCGCCACACGCAATGAGCAACGGAAGCTGGTTACCGTTTTATCGGCCGACCTGACTGCCTGGACCGCGTTGAGTGAACGGCTCGACGCCGAGGACGTTCGGGCAATTCAGCGCCTGTATTTCGCTGCGGTCACGCAGCAAGTCCTGGAGCGCGGTGGCCGTGTGGAGAAGTTCATCGGCGACGCCGTACTTGCTGTGTTCGGCGTGCCTCAGGCCAAGGAAGCGGATCCTGAAAACGCCATCCGCGCCGCTCTGGCGATGCAGCAAAGTATGGCTGCTCTGAACTATCAACTGGCGGGGGCACCCGGTGCTCCTCACCCACATGCTCCTGTGCTCCTGCCTGGGGGAGCGCTGGACGCTGACCTGCTGCCGCTTTCGCTGCGCATCGGCGTGCATACCGGACCTGTTTTTGCAACGGTAGGACAAGGCATTGAAGATTTCATGGTCACCGGCGACACGGTTAACCTTGCCGCCCGGTTGCAGGGCGCAGCGCCGTCCGGCGGCGTGTTGATCTCCCACGACACCTGGCGCCACGTGGAGGATCTGTTTGAAGTCGAGGCGCAGGCGTCGCTGACGCTCAAGGGCAAGACCGAACCGGTGCGAAACTACCTGGTCTTGCGAGCGCGGCAGCGACCGTTGCGCAGGAATATACGTGGCGTGGCCGGTGTCGTCACGAAAATGGTGGGCCGAACAGAAGAGTTGCAGGTACTGCGGGACACACTGGCCGGCGTCAGACGCGACCGTCAGGCACGCATGGTTATGGTGGTCGGTGAAGCCGGCGTGGGCAAGTCACGTTTGCTCCTCGAGTTCGAGAAATGGTTCGAATCCCTGCCTGACCCCTTGTATTGCTTGAGAGGTCGCGCCGCTCCGGAGGGGCAACAGACGCCCTACGGCTTGCTCCGCGACCTCTTTGCGGCACGGTTCAGGATCGAAGAAGGGGATGGACTGGAGGACGTGAGACGCAAACTCGAAGATGGTTTCACAGCGCCAATGCCATCAGAAAGTGGCGTTGATGCTGTCCTCGCGCTGGAGGACGCGCATCTTCTTAGCCAGCTTCTCGGCTACGACTTCAGCGAAAGCCCGCACGTCGCCGCATTGCTCGACGCTCCTCAACAGTTGCGAACACGGGCACTGACAGCTCTCGACGCCTACTTCGGCGGATTAAGTCGTCATCATCCGGTGGTCGTGATGGTGGAGGATCTGCACTGGGCCGACGACAGCTCGCTCGATGCCATCGGTCGCCTCCTGCTGAACCTGCGGGACTACCCGGTTCTTGTGCTTGGTGCAGCCCGTTCAGGCCTGTATCGCCGCCGGCCTCACTGGGGCGCAGACCTGACCTATGCCCGCCAGCTCGACCTGCAGCCGCTGGGCCGACGAGATGTGGAGCAGTTGCTTCAGGGGATCCTGCAAAAGGCTGGCGACGTACCGCCCAGGCTGCGCGAGATGGTGGTTGACAACGCCGACGGCAACCCATTCTTCGTCGAGGAACTGGTGAAGATGCTGATCGAAGATGGCATCATTCTGACCTCAGGCGGCGACATGGATGATTGGCACATTGAAGCCGAGCGTCTGCCAGGCGTCCAGGTGCCGCCCAGCCTGACAGCCTTGCTCCAGGCGCGTGTCGACCGGCTGCCGCCCGATGAACGTACCGTTCTGCAACAGGCGTCGGTGGTCGGCCGCCGATTCTGGGATCAGGTGATCGAGTACGTCCAATGCAACGATGGGCAAAGTGACACGGACATCAAAGGCACCCTATCGGCATTGCAGGCACGCGAGATGGTCTTTCAACGCGAGTTTACGAGTTTTCCTGAGACCGATGAGTTTGTCTTCAAGCACGCTCTGTTGCGCGATGTTGCCTATGAGAGCGTGCTCAGGCGGTTGCGACGGGGGTACCACGGACTGGTGGCCGATTGGTTGATCGCAAAGACAGGCGAACGTATCGGCGAATACACTGGACTGATCGCCGACCACTTGGAACGGGCCGGTCGCGGTGACGAGGCTATCGACTATCTCGTGCGAGCAGCCGACCGGGCCCGCATCGTCGACGCGCACGAAGAGGCGGTGAACCGTTACGAGCGCGCCCTGACGCTGTTGGAGGAAAAATCCGCCTACGAGGAAGCAGCCCGCATCAGCACAAAATTGGGCCTCACCCACCAGAACGCGTTCAATCACAAACAGGCTCGGCAGGCATTCGACAGGGCGTTCTCACTTTGGCGCAAGGCCGAAGACCAATTTCACACCATCGCGTTGCCGGATGCGCCGCATGCATTTCGCGTTGCCCGGGATGAGCCGCTGACATTGGACCCAACTTTAGCCTATGAACATGCGTCAATATGGGTGATAGAATGTCTCTTCAGCGGGTTGGCGCAGCGTGGCAGGGATTTCGAGGTCGTGCCTGATGTGGCCAAAAGCTGGCAGGTATCGGAAGATGGACTCAGCTATGTCTTTACGCTACGCGAGGACGTGCGCTGGAGCGATGGCGTCACCGTGACAGCCGGTGACTTCGAGTATGCGTGGAAGAGACGACTCTCGATAACCAGTGATCCGGTCGCGGCTACGCTGCTGGACATTAAGAACGCACGCGCCTTTCGCCGCGGCGAGCTTGCGGATGCGGACCGGGTAGGCGTACGGGCTGCGGACGAGCACACGCTGATCATCGAGCTTGAGCAACCGGCCGGCTATTTCCTGCAGTTGATGGCAGCGGTTGACACATTTCCCGTGCCCCGGCACCTGGTGGCAGCCTGCGGGGAAGACTGGGCGGCGCCGACTAATATCGCCACCAACGGCCCGTTTCTGCTCCAAACCTGGCAGCCGGGTAAGAAGCTCTTGATGGTGCGCAATCCCCATTTCCACAGCCGCGTCCTGGGCAATTTGAAGGAGGTGGCTGTGTCATTCGGCGTAAACTGGCCGGAGCGCGTCGCGATGTACGAAGCCGATGAACTGGACTACCTGGAGATTGCACCCCATCGTGTTACTTCAGATGGCGGAGGGCCGCTGGATGCATTCCGTGTGCGACAACGCCACTCTGACGAGTATGTCCTGATACCTGCAATGGCCACGTCGTACATGGGCATCAACACCTCCAGGCCGCCTTTTGACGATCCGCGTGTGCGCCGGGCGTTGGTGCTTGCAACAGACCGCGAGGCATACGTTGACATCGTGTTGCATGGGTTGGCCCACCCACCCAGCGGCGGGTTTGTACCCGCAGAGGTCCCCGGTCATTCCCCTAACATCGGCCTGCCGTACGATCCGGCGCAGGCAAGACAACTTCTTGCCGAGGCCGGTTACCCTGACGGCCGCGGCTTTCCGGCCGTCAATGCCTTGGTAAGCACCGCAGCGCTTCCATCTGTAGACTTTCAGCAGGATCAGTGGCGCAGGAACCTCGGAATCGAGGTCACAACGGAGCGACTTGACTTCGGAGCCTTCATTGCAGCGCTCCACAACACAGCGCCCTGCCTGTTTTTCTGGGGTTGGATAGCCGATTATCCGGATCCCGACAACTTCCTCCGGGTTGGGCTCAAACTGACCAGGAGTTGGTGGCAGCATGAACCCTTTGAAACGCTGGTGCGGCAAGCGAAGCAGATGACCGATCCCAGGGAGCGCATGAAGCTCTACCGCCAGGCAGATCAGATCCTGATCGAACAAGCGGCCGTCATGCCACTTTACTACACCTGCCTCTCGTTGTTGCTCAAGCCCTGGCTGACCATATTCCACAATGGCTGGTTCACCCACACCAAGGACTCAATCATCCGGCCACACTAGGGCTCGCTGACCACTGCTGGGTTTCGACGCAGCGGTCAGCGCGACCAGTATGTTGCATGTGCCGCCCGACTCAGCTCGGCCCGCGGATTGAGCATGCCATCATGGCGAACCACGATCTGCCTGAGTTCTTGCGTCAGGCGCCACTTCTGTTAGATTTCGGCGAAAGATTGCCACCCAAGCACCAGGATGCTCTTCCAAAGTGTTTGGCTTGCGTATGCGGCTATGGTATAATCCGCGCGCCGGAGTGATGAGCCGCGAGCCTTGCCCGCAGACGACAATGAACCCGAGGAGCCTTCCATGGTCGAAGTCACCATCGACAGTGTACGAGTGAGCTTGATGTCGCAACACCGCGTGGTGGTGCTGCGCGAGATCGACGGCGAGCGCTTCCTGCCGATCTGGATCGGACCCTTCGAAGCCGACGCGATCACCATCGAGCTCCAGGGCGTCGAAGTGGCCCGCCCCCTCACCCACGACCTGCTCAAGTCGATGATCACACTGCTGGGCGCGGAGGTGCAGCGGGTTGTCATCAACGATCTGAACAACGACACCTTCTACGCCCGCATCGTGTTGGATGTGGATGGCGACGATATCGAGGTCGATGCCCGTCCCAGCGATGCCATCGCGCTGGCGGTGCGCTGTTCGGTGCCGGTGATAGTGGCTGACCACGTCATGGACAAGGCTTCCATCATGCCGGAGGAGGACGCCCGCGAGGACTCGCAGCGCGGCCCGGCCGACGACGAGGATTTGGACGTGTTCCGCGATTTCGTCGAGGGCCTCGACCTCGGAGGTCTGGGCACAGACGTCTAGCACGACCGTGTGATCGTGCGCACGTGCGGCAACCGGTGGAGATCGCACTCTCTGGTGCGAGCGTTGCCTGTTGCGGCAGCACATCCTGAGTAAGTAGTGTTGGAAGGCGAGGTCGTAGACCTCGCCCTGTTTTTCCTCTCGAACCACTGGGACTTCTCACGATTCCAAGGCTGTGGCCGGCCTCAGTGAGTTGAGAAGTATCGAACTGCCTGGAGGCGTACCTGTGGACAACGGCTTTGGCGACATCTCTCCGGTGTCCCGCGATCGATTCGTGCCGGCCAACCCCGAGGCCGAGCAAGCGGTGCTGGGATCGCTGCTCATCGACCCCGACGCCGTCATCAAGGTCGCGTCCTTCCTCAAAGCTGAAGATTTTTACCAGGAAAAGAACGGCTGGATCTACCAGACCATCATCGACCTGCACGAGCGGCGCGATCCGGCCGACTTCGTCACCGTCACCGACGAGCTGGAGCGGCGGCGGCAACTGATCGAGGTCGGCGGCGCAGCCTACGTGATGGACCTGATCAACGCCGTGCCGACGGCCATCCACGTGGAGCACTACGGCCACATCGTGGAGCGGGCCTCGGTGCTTCGCCAGTTGATCCGCGCCGCCGGCCAGATCGCGCAGCTGGCCTACGAGGACACCGCCGAGAACGTGCAGGAGGTGGTGGACCGCGCCGAGCAGATCATCTTCGGCGTCGCCGAGGAGCGTACCGACCGTGACCTGATCCCCGTGCGCTCGATCATGGGCGACGTGGTGGACCGCATCGACTTCCTCTACCACCACCGCGGCGAGATACTGGGCGTGCCAACCGGCTTCCGGCTGCTTGACAAGATGCTGGGCGGCCTGCAGAAAAGCGATCTGGTGATCCTGGCGGCCAGGCCAGGGGTTGGTAAAACCTCCCTGGCCATCTCCGTCGCGCAGGCAGCGGCCCGCAAATACGGCAAGCGAGTGGCGGTGTTCAGCCTGGAGATGTCCAACGAGCAGCTTGTGCAGCGCATGCTGGCCGCCGAGACCGGCATCGACTCGCAGCGCCTGCGGCTGGGAGATATCCACGGCGAGGACGAGTGGCATCGCCTGATGGAGGCCGCCGGCGCGCTCTCCGATGCGCCGATCTTCATCGACGACACGCCCGCCATCTCCGTGCTGGAGCTGCGCACCAAGGCGCGCCGTCTCTATGCCGAACACGATCTCGACATGGTAGTGGTCGACTACCTGCAATTGATGACCGGCAGCGATCGCCGCAACGAAAACCGCGTACAGGAGATCAGCGCCATCTCGCGCGGGCTGAAAGGATTGGCGCGCGAGCTAAACGTGCCCGTCCTCGCGCTCAGCCAGCTTTCCCGCGCTGTCGAAAGCCGCCAGGACAAGCGGCCGATCCTGTCGGACCTTCGTGAATCGGGATCGATCGAACAGGACGCCGACGTCGTCATGTTCATCTATCGCGAGGAGATGTACGTCGAAGAGACCGACCGCCAGAACATCGCCGACATCATCGTCGCAAAACACCGCAACGGCCCCACCGGCACCGTCTCCCTCTTCTTCCGCAAGGAGCTGACCCAGTTTCGCGACCTGGAGATGCGCAAGGAGGATCTGGAGTAGGGAGTTGCAGGTGGCAGGTTGCAGATGGCTGAGAGCTGATCGTTGTTTGGAACTACTTGTCTACTTGTTTACCTGTTTACCTGTTTACCTGTCTACTCCTATCCCTGTTTCCCGCTTTTCCATCGCTATCCTGTATTTCCCGATCACCGTTTACCGTTAACTGACTACCGACATGCAAGGCTTCTCAGGCTTCCCGGCCGGCAAACAGCCGGTCGTCCGCATTCCCAACACCTTCTTCACCGATCTGCTGCCGGCCATCGACGATCTGGCCGAGCTGAAGGTGACGCTCTACTGCCTGTGGATACTGAACCACAAGCAGGGCGAGCTGCGCTACACGCGGCTGGCGGAGATCGAGGCCGATCACCTGTTCATGGACGGCCTGGGCGGCGACGCAGACGCGGTCGCGGCGTTGAAGCGCGGGTTGGAGATGGCCGAAGCGCGCGGCGTGCTGTTGCGGGTCAAGGTTTGGCCGGCAGCGGGCGGGCAGGCAACGGGTGAGGCCGAGGAATGGTATTTCCTCAACAGCGAGCATGGCCGGGCCGCCATCGACCGGATTCGCCGCGGCGAGCTGCACAAGCTGGTCGAGCCGCTGCCGGAAGACGTCAACCTGCAAGCCCAGCGGCCGCACATCTTCACCCTCTACGAGCAGAACATCGGGGTCATCCAGCCGATGATCGCGGAGGAGCTGCGCGACGCCGAACGCACCTACCCGCAGAACTGGCTGGACGACGCCTTTCGCGAGGCCGTGGACCTGAACAAACGAAGCTGGCGCTACATCCGGCGCATCCTCGAGCGCTGGGCTGCCGAAGGAAAAGACGATGGAAGAGATAGGCGAGACACTACAGCGGATGACAGCTACGAAGCCCTCAAGCGGCGCTACGTCCCCGACGAGTACAAGGACATCATCGAGCACTGAGGAGTGCCCGATTTGCCTGGGACAGGGATTCGTCGTCCGCGATCTGCCGGTCAGCCATCCCGACTTCGGGCGGGCAGTGCCGTGCCAGTGCCGCGCCGGCGAGCTTGCCCAACGCCGCCAGGCAGCGATGGTGCGCGGCAGCAATCTCAACCAACTGGGAGAGATGACCTTTGCGACATTTCTGCCCGACGGCGTCGGCTTGCCGGAGGATCAGCGTCAGAACCTGCGCCGCGCCTTTCAGAAAGCGCGCAGCTTCGCGGCTCATCCTGAAGGCTGGCTGCTTCTCACCGGCGCCTACGGCAGCGGCAAGACCCACCTCGCGGCCGCCATTGCCCACGACGTGCTGGGCCGCGGCGAGCCGGTGCTGTTCGTCGTTGTCCCCGACCTGCTGGATCACCTGCGCGCCACCTTCGGCCCCAGCTCCGAGACCAGCTTCGATGATCGCTTCGAGGCGGTGCGCCAGTCGCCGCTGCTGATCCTGGACGACTTCGGGGCGCAGAGCGCCACGCCGTGGGCCAAGGAAAAGTTGTTCCAGATCCTCAACTACCGCTACGTGGCCCACCTGCCGACGGTGCTGACCACCAATCTCCGGCTGAACGAGATCGAGCCGCGGCTGCGTTCACGGCTGGCCGACCCCGACATCACCACCAGCGTCCCCATCACCGCGCCCGATTTCCGCAGCGGCGGCCAGGCGTTCTCCCACGAGTTGAGCACCCTATCGCTGCACGGAGACCAAACCTTCGCCAGCTTCGACCTGCGGCGCGGTGAACTGGAGGCCGAGGCGCGTGATAACCTGGCCCGCGCCAAATCCATCGCCGAGGAGTATTCGGCCGATCCGCAGGGCTGGCTGGTGTTCACCGGCCGCTACGGCAGCGGCAAGACGCACCTCGCAGCCGCAGTCGCCAACGACTACCAGAAGACGCACCACGAGCGGCCCATGTTCGTCGTCGTGCCCGACCTGCTGGACTACCTGCGCGCCGCCTTCGGACCGCAGACAACCTCGTCGCTGGACATGCGCTTCGACGAGGTGCGCCACTCGCCGTTGCTGATCCTCGACGACCTGGGCACCGAGAGCGCCACCCCCTGGGCACGCGAGAAGCTGTTCCAACTGCTGAACTACCGCTATGCTGCTCGCCTGCCTACCGTCATCACCACCAGCGACAAGATCGAAAACATCGACGAACGCCTCGCCAGCCGCATGTTGGACACCAGCCGCTGCCGCGTGTTTTCAATCCTCGCCCCCAGCTACCGTGGCGGGGCAGCCCAAAGGCAGCAGAAGCAGAAGAGTCGTCGATAGCTGTTGTTGCATGCCGCCGGCTTGACACCCGGTATAACCATAGTTATACTACCCGCCATGAAAACAGCGATTTCCATTCCTGACCCTGTGTTTGAAGAAGCAGAGACTCTGGCGCAACGGCTAGGTGTTTCTCGCAGCGAGTTGTACACCTCGGCGGTGCGGGATTACCTCGAATTCCATCGCGAGGACCAGATAACCGAGCGACTAGACGCGATCTACGCAGTTGAAGAGTCTTCGCTCGACGCTGTGGTCCAGCGCCTCCAGGCTGTATCGCTGCCTACGGAGACCTGGTAATGCAGCGCGGCTCGATCTGGTGGGCGTCGCTCCCGGATGCCGTGGGTTCGATGCCCGGCTATCGCCGCCCTGTGCTGATCGTTCAGAGCGATAGCTTCAATCGTAGCCGCATCAACACAGTGATCGTTGCAGTGTTGACCAGCAACGTCAAGCTGGCAACGGCGCCTGGCAATGTTTTACTGCCGGCGCGAGCCACAGGCTTGCCGAAAGATTCGGTCGCAAACGTCTCGCAGGTTATCACAATTGACAAGACGCTTCTGACCGAACACGTCGGGCAACTGGCCAGCCAACAGATGCAGCAAGTGGATGACGGCCTGCGCCTTGTCTTGTCCCTCTAGCCCTCCATTTTGTTCGCCCGTGAACTATGGTATAATCGGCGTCGTGTAAATGGCTGGCGGCGGCACGCTGCCAGTCCAGGCCCGTGACAAGCCCCCTGTGTCGGGCAGGACTCGCCGAACACGCTGCTGCGGAGTCAACCCGCAGCGCACAGGTTCACCGAGTTCCACGAGTTCATCAGAGCTCGCTTCGCCCGCCGGCAGGGGTTATTTCTTGAGCGGCCCTCAACATGCCACAAGGTGAATTCCATGCGCCGCAACACAAGCATCCTGATTCTCGTCGCCGCCCTGGTGTTGATTCTGACACCGGCCTGCGCCCTGGGCAACCTGTTTGTCCCCAACGAGCCGCCGCCGGCCACGGCGACGCGTACGCCTAAACCCACGTTCACGCCTACTCCGGATGAAACGCCGACGCCGGCTATCGCGCCCACCAACACGCCGACGCCCGAGCCGACTGCCACCGACACGCCGGTAGACACACCGACGCCTGACGCGCCGCCCACCGACACCCCCGTGCCGACGCCCGAGGTCGCGCGGCTGGTGATCGCCAACCCGACCCTTAACGTGCGCGGTGGGCCGGGCACCAATTACACGATCGTTGGCCGGGCCAACAACGGCGAGCGCTACGACGTGACCGGCAAGAACGCCCAGGGATCGTGGTACCAGATCGATTTCAACGGCCAGAACGGCTGGGTTGCCGGCGAGTACGTCGCCCTGGAGGGTGATCCGGGCGCGGTGCAGGTTGCTGCCAACATTCCAGTGCCGCCAACGTCGCCGCCCGCACCCACCCGTCCACCTGCGCAGCCGACAGCGGCGCCCGCCCCCACATCGCCGCCGGCGCCGACGTCGCCGCCCGCACCGTCCTATCCCTGGGGGAACTACGTCACTGGGAGCGCCATCGGCGCGCCACAGTGCGGTGACGTCTACTTCCAGGGCCAGGTGCAGTACGCCAACGGCACGCCACAAAACGGCGTCTGTCTCCTGCTCGACTACTACGGCCCGCGCACGATCAAGTTCTCGGGCGGCGGCGGCGCAGGTGACGGCAACTGGGGTTTCGCTCCCTGCGGCGGCGGCGCCTGCCAGGGACCGTTCAAGATCTATGTCGTCCAGTGCCCGCCAGACGTGCCTGACGGCGGCCTGACGCTTGAAGGCTCCGGGAACTACCCCCAGCAGTCCAGCGCGTTCGAGGCGTCGATCAGCGACAAATGCGTCCAGGGCCAGTGGACGAACATCATCTTCAAGGGCAACCAGTAGAGGCGCTCTGGACTCCCTGCTTCTCTCTGTCAGGTAGGCCCGGACATGAGTAGGAGTAGGAGGACGAGGACCAGTCTCGATGCGTTCGATCTCCGCTAAGTGGCCTCTCGTCGCTCTGATCATCACCAGCCTGCTCCTTGTGAGCGGGCTGGTTGTTTTTGTTCGGGTCGCTGCTGGCGAGGGCGGCGTGCAGGGCTGGCTGTTCAGCGTGACCGGCGAGGAGGCGCTGCTGCCGCAGCTCAAGGGCCTCTCCGACCTGGCGGCCGGCGCCCTGCGGCCGCGGGTTCGGACCGCCGACATGACTCCAGTTGCCAACGCAGGCGTCAACCCGTTCGGCGTCAACGTCTTCCTTGAGCAGGAGGTCGAGCCGGCCAAGCGCGAGCAGGCCGTGCGCATGGCTGCCGAAGCAGGCTTTCACTGGCTGCGCCAGGAGTTTCCCTGGGAGGACATCGAGATCCACGGCAAGGGCGACTTCGAGGATCGCCGCCACCAGCCGGCCACCTCGGCCTGGGAGAAGTACGACAACATCGTCGATCTGGCCGAGCAATACGACATGGAGTTGCTCGTCCGCCTCAGCAACCCGCCGGCCTGGAGCCGTGCCGCGGGCGACGCAGGCGGCACCTACGCCCCACCCGACAACTACGACGATTTCGGCGACTTCGTAGCGGCGGTGGTGCAGCGCTATAAGGGACGGGTACGCTATTACCAGGTCTGGAACGAGCCGAACATCTATCCCGAGTGGGGTGAGGCGCCGGTCAGCCCGGAAGACTACACGGAGCTGCTCAAGGTGGCTGCGACCCGCGCCCGCGAGGTAGATCCGAGCGTGGTGATCATCTCGGGCGCGCTGGCCAGCACCATCGATCTCGACGGCGTCAGCGTGCCGGGCCGCAACTTCAACGACCTGACCTACCTGCAGCGCATGTACGACGCCGGCGCAGCGCCCTATTTCGACGTGCTGGCCATGCAGGGCTACGGGCTGTGGTCAGGCCCTACCGACCGGCGTATGCAGCCGCGGGTGATCAACTTCAGCCGGCCGCGCTATGTGCGCGATGTCATGGTGCGCAACGGGGATGCGGCCAAGCCGATCTGGATCAGCGAGATGAACTGGAACGCCGTGCCCGATGAGGTGGCGGACAAGCGCTACGGTCAGGTGACGCCGGAGCAGCAAGCCGCCTACCTGCCGCTGGCATACCAGCGGCTCCAGGAGGAGTGGCCGTGGCTGGGCGTCGCCAACACCTGGTACCTCAAGCGCGCCACCGACCAGTGGGAGCAGAACGGCCAGCCTGAGGCATACTTCCGTCTGTTGGCGCCCGATTTCCAGCCGCTGCCGGTGTACGACAGCTTCAAGAGCTACGCGAACGAACTGGAACCGGCGCTCTACAAGGGCTATCACCAGGAGGATCACTGGGGGCTGTCCTACAGCGGCGACTGGCAGACAATCGCGGATGAGCGGGCGGTGCTGGGGCAGATGCGCCAGACGAGCGACCCGGCCGCCGTCTTGTCGTTCCAGTTTCAGGGCAGCGACCTCCATCTGGTTGCGCCGCGTGGGCCCGGGATGGGTCAATGGTTGGTGGAGATCGACGGGCGCGAGCGGGGAATCGTGGACCTGGAAGCGGCGCAGGAGCAGCCCGGCTGGCGGCAATCGCTGGCGCGCAACATGTCCAACCAGACGCCGCATCAGGTGGTGTTGCGTCCCGTGCCTGGCGAGGACGGCAAGGCAATCGGTCCCGTGGCGATTGACGGCCTGATCGTCCAGAACCGCAACATGCTCTGGGTCAACGGGCTGTACTGCCTGGTGACGTTGATCTTTGGCGTGGCGATCGGTTACATTTTCTACCTGTGGCAAAGAGGCAAACGACGCCTTGACAGCGCGGACAAGGACGGGCGGTAGACAGTCAATCATCACGTGCGCCCTCGTCGGGCAATCGGCGTGGGACACACGCTGCGTGGGCGGGAACGGGACACAGCTGCAACGGCAGCCAGAATCGAACAGCGCCACGGCCGTCGTCAACCGTAGCGCTGTTCGATTCCGGCTCGCTATGTCAACCGGCTACCGCCCCACGGTGGCCTGTAGACCCTGCGCCAGTGCTGCCCGCTCGGAGGCGCTCAACTGGCCGCTCTTGTGCATGATCTTGTATTGCAGCGGGGGCATCTCACCCTCCTGGACGATCTCTGCCATCTCGCGGACATCCTGGCGGCGGTTCCATTCCGAGAAGTTGGCGTTGGCGGCCTTCGTCCACGTCGCGCTGCACCAGCCATGAAATCGGGGCGATGTTGCTGTACCACGGCCAGACCACCTCGTTGCTGTGGCAGTCGTAACAAGCCGCGCGGGCCAGCGCTTCAGTCTGCGGACTGTCCCAGACCGGCTCCTGGACGACGGGTGGGTTGGTATGATCGCGCCCGTACGGAACCAACTGGATCAAGAGAAAAACGGCGACGAGCGCCAGGATCACATAGAGTGCGATCCGTTTCTTGGACATGGAGCATCTCCTTTGCCGTCGGCAACCCAGACCTGGCAGACGCCGGTCTGAAGCAAAGACTCGCGTTGGAGCCTGACAAGTGACGTCCTGTGAATTTTACCACTGAATGGGGAATTCTGCACTCTGGCGGGCCGACGATCTTGGACGCCGTCAATCTCATCAACCGATGGCGCGGGCTATGGCAAACGCGGCAGCGGCTGCCAGCCCGCCGATCAGCACCGTCTGCCCGCCGCTGCGCAGCGGATTGAGGCCGGTAAAGTGCCCTTTGACGAAGCCGAAGACGAACAGAGCCACCAGCGTCACCGCCACTGAGACCAGCAGGGCGGTCGAGATGTTGGGTATCAGGATGTAGGGCATTAGCGGGACAAGGCCGCCAGCAATATAGGCAAGCGCGATGGTCAGGGCGCTGGTGCGCGCCCGCGCCGGATCGGGCTTCTCCAACCCCAACTCGAAGCGCATCATGAAATCCACCCAGCGGTTGCGGTCGGCGCTGATCGCCTTGACGACCGGCGTGACATGCTCCTCGGCCAGTCCGTAGCCGCGCAAAATCTCCGCCACCTCGTCTTCTTCGACATCGGGAACGTCCAGCGTCTCCTGCTGCTCGCGGGCGCGCTCGGACTCGTAGTGCTCGCGGTCGGTTTGCGCTGCCAGGTAGCCGCCCAGCCCCATGGCGATGGACCCGGCAGCGATCTCGGCCAGCCCTGCGGTGACCACGACCGATGTCGATGCGACGGCGCCGGACAGGCCGGCCGCCAGCTGGCGAACGGCACCGTCAGGCCATCGGACATCCCGATCACGATATCGCGCACGGTCTCAGTGGCCGTGAAGTGTTTTTCGACGTGTGGTGTTGCCGGCATTGCAAACTCTGTGCTCCTCGAATTATGCTGAGTGGACGGATGCAGCAGCGGAAAACGTAGCGCCTGATCGAAGTATAGCACAAAGTGTGAGACATTTCACGTTACTCTGCAACAAATATCAACGCATCATTCCTCCACCCAAACACGCTTCCCATCGCTGACAAAACTCACCGTCCCCTCCAAATCCGTCCGGTGGAAGTTCTCCGCCCCCACCGCCTCGACCCACGCATCCTGCACTGCGCCCGACAACTGGCGGAAGCGGTCGTCGCTTTGCACGAAGACGACGGCCTGCCGCGCGTCCACCGCGTCCAGCAGCGGCTGGCTGAAGCTGGCCTGCCGGCCGCCGTCGGGCAGCTTGACGACGGTCGAGCGCAGGTCCACGCCGCTGGCGGCCAGCGCGTCCTGCACGTCATCGTCGGCGTCGCCGGTCAGCAGGAAGCTGGTGTCGCCCCAGCTCAACCGCAGCACCAGCGAGTTGGCCTCCAGATCGGGCTCACCGTCGCCGGTCAGGGCCGGGTCGGGGCCGGGATGCAGCACGTCCAGCGCAATCCCGTTGCCCAGCAGCACGCGCGTGCCGGCCTCGGCACGCGCGACCGGTATCTCCTGGCGTTGCAACGTTCGCAGCCAGCTTTCATAGGCGGTCGAGGGGTAGGGGAAGGGCGCCTGCAACACCTGGTCGACCTCGTAGCGCTCCGGCAGCCCCACCAGTCCGCCCACCCGATCATCGCCGGGATGGGTCAACACCACCAGCTCGATCTCGCGGTCGTAGAACGGCATGTGCCGGCCCAGCGCGCCCAGCAGCGCCGTCGGGCCGTAGCCGCCGTCGATCAGCACCTGCTGGCCGTCGGGCGTCTCGATCAGCACCGCCTCGCCGCGCTCCAGGTCCAGGAAGTGGACGTGCAGCCTGCCGTCTGGCTGGCTGCGCAGGCTGACCAGGAGCAGCCCGCCGACCACCAGCAGCGCGCCGGCCGAGAGCGTGGTCGCGGTCGAGGACGTAAGCGCCGCACGCACGCGGCCGGCCAGCGGGGTTTTCGAGCGGATCGTCAACACAATGCCCGCCAACGCGAGGTAAAACGCCCAGAGGCCGGCGCGGCCGAGATCCACGTTCACCGAGGCGAAGGGCAGCGGCGCCAGCTTCTCCACCACCGCCACGGTCCAGTAGAGCGCCAGGAACGGGATGGTCATGATGGCCTTGGCAGCCAGCCAGAGCGCGCCCAGGGACTCGCCGATCAATCCCAGGATCGTGCCCAGGCCGCCCCAGATCATGACGTACGGCTGCACGGGCAGCACCAGCAGGTTGGTCAGCGGTGAGACCACCGAGACGCGGCCGAAGTAGTAGGCGATCAGCGGCAGGGTCAGGATCGTTGCGGCCAGCGTCACGATCAGCGCGTCGTTGAGGAATCCGGTCGCGGTGCGGGCCACGCTGGACGGCAGGCGCGTGTGGACTCGCGCCTCGAACCATTGCGTCATCGGCGTCGCAAACATGATCAGGCTCAGCGTGGCGATGAAGCTCAGCTCGAAGCCCACATCCCACAGCGTCAGCGGGTTGAGCAGCGTCATCAGGAAGCCGGCCACAAACAGCGAGACGGCGGCGGTGCTGCGGCGGTTGAGATAGGCGGCCAGCGCGACCAGCATCCCCATGATCGCGGCGCGCACCACCGCCGCGCCCGCGCCCACCAGCAGCGTGTAGAGCACGATGCCGGCGATCACCGGCCAGAAAGCGCGCTTGCCGCCGATCAGCCGGGCAAAGATGGCCGTCAGCAGCCCGGCAACGATGGTGATGTTGAATCCCGAAATGACAATAATGTGGCTGACGCCGGTGCGGTTGAACATGTCGTAGAGCGCAGGGTCGATGCCGGTCTCGACGCCCAGCAGGATGCCGGTCAGCAGCCCCGACTCCGGCTCCGGCAGCAGGCGGGCGATGACGGCCTGGGCGCGGTCGCGCAGCCGGTAGAGAGCGTCCCAGAACGGATGGCCGTAGCCATGGCCCAGCACGGTGACCTGCGGCTGCTGCACCAGCGTATGGACGCCCTGGCGAGCGAGATACTCGCGATAGTCGAAGTCCTCGAACACCGGCGCATCTTCCAGCCGGCCGCGCACAGCGATGCGGTCGCCGTAGCGCAGGCCGATGGTTCGGTCCACGGTGAACAGGGCATCGCCCTCCACCGGCAGCGCATCGCCCTCGTTGGACAGCGAGAGGCTCTCGGCCCGCACGCGAATCCGTACCCGCGTCGGCGCCTCGGGCGGCTTCACGACGACGCCCGTGATCGTCGCCCAGGCGGGGTTGTCCAGCGCGCCGTTGTGAAAAGCCAGGTCGGTGGGGGAGAAACAGGGCAGAAAGGGGGAAAGCTGAAAGCGCAGCGCGCCCAACAGCAGGAGGAGAACAGTAGCGGCTGGCAGCCGCCAGCTCGGCCGGCTGCGGCTGATCAAGAGGGCCATCACCGGCAGCGCCAGCAGCCCGGCCCAGACCACCGGAACCGGCCGATCGCAGCTCACCGCGCCCAACGTCCACAGCCAGCGCGCTACCCAGATGCCTGCCATCCAGGCGACGATCAACCATACAAGCGTCATCCCGCCGCACCATCCACCCGTCAGTTACAGAAGCCGGACTGCCGGCGAGCTGGCAAGCGGTCAAACCAGCCCGCGCTGCGCTCGCTGTTGCACAAGCGCTGCTGGTCGCCATTATACTCACCCAGGACAATGGGTCAAGGCGTTTGTAGGGAAATCCCGACAGTCTTCAGAGCTTGCGGGAGCAGCCGGGCGTTGTGGCTGCGGGGACCGTAAAAAGGCCTGGCCAAAGTCCCGACTTCGACGCGCCAGGGGTCATTCTGAAAACCATTGGCGCTCGTCGGGCGGCCAACAAGAAGCTGGGTGGTCTGTGTCAGTCCGCGTTCAGTTGCCGCAACTAGACCGGTGTGGTCTCAGCCGGCTGCGCGATCATGTCGCGCACGCGGCGGGTGTAGGCGCGGTCGCTCGCGCGCCGCTGTTCGAGCACCGGAGAGTCCTCGACCACGACGCCGTCCATCAGACGCACGATGCGGCGGGTGTGCTCGGCGATGTCCGGTTCGTGGGTGACGAAGACGATGGTGATGCCCTGCACCTCGTTCAACTCCTGGAAGATCGCCATGATCTCGGCGCCCGACTTGGAGTCCAGGTTGCCGGTGGGCTCGTCGGCCAGGATGATCGATGGGTCGTTGATCAGCGAGCGGGCGATGGCGACCCGCTGCTGCTGGCCGCCGGACAGCTCGTTGGGCTTGTGGTGCAGCCGGTCGCCCAGCCCGACCCGCGTCAGGGCTTGCTTGGCGCGCTCGTGGCGATCCTTGCCGCCGGCGTAGATCAGCGGCAACTCGACGTTGGCAAGCGCGGTGGTGCGCGGCAGCAGGTTGAAGCTCTGAAAGACGAAGCCGATCTTGCGGCTGCGCACCGCGGCCAGTTCGTCCTCGCTCAGATGGCTGACATCTTTGCCATCCAGGAAGTACTCGCCGCTGGTCGGCTGGTCGAGACAGCCGACGATGTTCATCATCGTTGACTTGCCGGAGCCGGACGGCCCCATGATCGCCACCATCTCGCCGGGATACACCTTCAGGGATGCCCCGCGCAGGGCGCGCACTTCGACGTCACCCATGCGGTAGATCTTGGTGACGTCGCGGATCTCGATGACCGGTTGTTCATTCATGCTCATCCTCCGCCGAACATGGACGAGCGCAGGCTATCCAGGCCGCCGCCGGTGCGGATCGCCAGTTCGTCGCCGGCCTCGACACCGCTCAGAATCTGGCTGAACTGCTCGTTGCGTGCGCCCAGTTGCACCTCGGTGTTGGTCGGGACGCCGTTGACAATCTTTTCGACGTAGGCGCGTCCGGAACTGCGATCGATCTGTATCGCCCGATTGGGCGCCAGTACGATGTCGCGCAGTTCGTCGGTGATGATGCTGGCCGTCGCGCTCAAGCCGCTGCGCAGCGGTGCGCTGGTCTCATCTACGACTACTGTGACCTTGTAGGAGGTGATGCCGGCGCTGCTTATCGGCGTTGGCGAGATGCGGTCGATATGGCCAGTGATGACCGCGTCCGGCACGGCGTCGAGCGTAACGTCCACCGCCTGCCCCTCGGACAGCTTGCTGATGTCGATCTCGTCCACCAGAATGTCGAGATGAAAGCGCGACAGGTCGGTTACGACCACGGCTGGCTGGCCGGCCGGCGGCAGCTCGCCGATGCCCACATTGACCGATGTCACGGTGCCGCTGATCGGACTCACCAACTCGCTGTTGCTTTCGTTGAGGCGCGACTGGGCGATGGCCAGCTCGCTCTGGCGTACCTGCGCCTCTGAAATTGCCAGATCCTGCTCGTCCGGTCCGCGTTGCAGGCGATCCAGGCTGGACTGGGCGTTGGCCAACGACGCCTCGGCCTGGGCGACCGATGCCCTGGCCTGTTCGATCTGGGCACGGGCGGCTGCGAGTTGGCTGGCCTTGGGCTTGGCGGTCGTGATGCGGTAGTTGGCCGCCGCGGTTTCGTAGTCCACGGTGGCCTGCTGGAGCTGAGCGGACTGGGGCAACATGCCGACGTTGGGTTGACCAGCAACCTGGTCGTAGGCCGCCTGGGCCTGGTCGCGTACGATGCGGGCGCGCTCCAAC
The DNA here is from genome assembly GCA_041391245.1 of Caldilineales bacterium. GTDB lineage: Bacteria > Chloroflexota > Anaerolineae > JAAEKA01 > JAAEKA01 > JACKBK01. The sequence continues at coordinate 18,923 of JAWKOJ010000021.1, read as the reverse complement.
GTCGCCTGAGCTGCCTGAAGCTCGTCCGCTGTTGGCCCATTGACAAGGTCGTTGTAGCTGGCCTGCGCGCTTTCAAGGGCAGCGCGCGCGCTGGCCGCGGCTGCCTCGGCGCTGGTGACCGCGGCCTGTGCGGCTGTGATTTCCACGTCGGCAACCGGCGTTTTCAGCTTCGCCAACTGCGCCTGGCTGATGGCGAGGTTCGTCTCTGCCTGCGCCATGGCCAGGGAGATGTCTGTGGTGTCCAGCCGCGCCAGAACCTGATCGGCCGTTACCGGGTCCCCTTCCTTGATCAACACCTCGGCCACGCGGCTGGCGCCGCGGAAAAGCAGCGCCACTTCATCCTCCGGCTCGATGGAGCCGGTGGCGCTGACCGTCGAGATGAGATTGCCCTTATCGACCGCGATGGTCTCGTAGTCAGGTGCGGGCGGTTCCTTGGCCTGGCTGGTGTAGCGGTAGGTTAGAAAGGTGCCGCCGACTACAACGGCCAGGACCACAAAAATAGTAAGTGCTCGTCGCATGTTGTTTGCTTTCTTTTGCCTGTAGCCTGTTGGAACGTCGTTCGCTTGCCATCGTGAAGACGTGAGGACACGAAGCGCGATGTCGCTTCAGCAGGCCAATACTCACGTTTCAGATCAGGATGATTGTTTTGATCGACTCTCCTGAACATCGTAACGCAGTCAGTGGTTCAAGGCAGTGAGATTCGTCACGATGCGCATCGGTTTAACCAAAGGACATCTGAGTGGCCAACAGCGGCGGCAGCACGCGCAGCGCGAGGTAAATCAACGTGTACATCAGTGTCAGGAACAGGGCGCCGCTCTTCGGGCGGGCAGCCTTGATCAGTGCATAGACCAGGACGAGGTGCCAAAGGAAAAACAGATCGAGTCTTCCGGTGAGTACCCACAATGGATTGCGGGCGTCCGCTATTACATCGCCGCTGGCAACGAAATAGCTCAGTCCAGGGTTGACACGCAATGTGCCGCTTATGGCGATGTAGGCCGTGTCTGCCAGATCGCGCACCACGAAAGGCAGCGACGTCCAGGAATAGCCGGCAAAGAGTGCGCCGAAGCCGATCTCCAGACCACCAATCACCAGGCCGAAATAGAGGATGGCTGTGCCGATGGCCCAGCCGATGAACAGGCCAATGGCGCGGGTCACAAACGCCGTGACCGCCACGATGACCGGCGAACTGAAGGTCTGCATCTGTTGCATGACCTGTTCGCGCTGCGCCTCGGTCATGCTGTCAAGCTGGCCCTGAATCCGCGATAGAGCCAGCGCCTGCTGCTGCGCGGCCTGATCTGCCAGCAACTGAGCGCTTACTCCCAGCAATATGACCGCGGCCAGCAAGCCCAGCACCGCGGGCGCCAGCCATTTCCAGCGCGGATAGGCCAACACCTGGGCCAGTGTGCTGCGCGGCCGGTCGACGATCCCGACCAACAGCGACAGGAGTGGTTTCTGATCGCTAGACGTTGCTTCCATCGTGTTGTCCTCATCCAGTATGACACGCGTTGTTCACAAAGAGTTGTATCATGCTGGACGACCTTTGTCAAAGTTTGCACAAAGAATCCACCCGTGTTATCATTGCACGAAAGACCCTTCACAAGTCTTGGACAAGGACGCCCAAGGAGGCAGTTTGCTATGGAAGACAAGCAAGTTCCCGACATAGTGGTTGGCCGCTTACCCATCTATTTGCGGGCGCTAACTTTCCTAAAAACGGAACATCGTGAAATCACCTCCTCGCAAGAGCTTGGTGACCGACTGGGCATCAGCTCAGCCCAGATCCGCAAGGATCTCTCGCACTTCGGTGAATTTGGCAAACAAGGCACCGGCTACGACATCAGACACCTGGAGACCAACCTAAAAAGGATTCTGCATGTCGATCGCATGTGGGATGTGGTGCTGATCGGCGCTGGTGATCTCGGCCAAGCGCTGGCCAACTACCGCGGGTTTGCCGGACGAGGTTTCCACATCTCGGCTGTGTTCGACAAGAGCACGGAAAAGATCGGCCGCGAGATCGTCGAGGGTCTTGTGGTCGAGGATGTGGCAGCGCTATCCGAAAGGATCAAGGAAGTAGGCTGGCAGATGGCCATCATCGCTGTGCCCGCCGAGGAGGCCCAGGCTGTTGCCAACACGCTGATGGAAGCCGGCGTGAAGGCGATTCTCAGCTACGCGCCCATCTCGTTGATGGTGCCATCCGGCATCCGCGTTGAGCACATCGACCCGGCCGTGCATCTTCAGCACCTGACCTACTACCTTGGATAGGGCTGGAGCTGACCACTCTCGCGCAACGAGCGGCCCTGCGGCACCAGTCTCCGGGCCGCTCGTTGCGCGAGGGGACGGCCAGCAACAGGTCGGCCAAGGCTGTCGATGCTGGGCTTCCTGACTGGTCGCACCAATTCCGCGCAATATGACATTGGTCATGTATTTCGGCTGTCCATCCGGTTATAATGAGGTTAACTGGACTCGGAGCCGCAGTTTTTTCATTGGCGAGGACTGAATGACCATTGCAGCAGACATCATGACCGAAGGCGTCATCACCGTTGCGTCAGACAGCTCCATTGGGGTTGCTATTGCGTTGATGCGAGAGGGCGGCTTCCGGCGTCTGCCTGTGGTGGATGATGGCACGCTGGTTGGAATCGTCACCGATCGCGACCTGCGCCAGGCCACCAACTCTCCGCTGGTGCTGCGGGAGCGCTGGTACAGCGATTTCTTGCTCGAAGCGATCAAGGTCAAGTCCTGCATGACGCCTGATCCCATTACTGTCGCCCGCACCACCCCGGTACTGGACGCCGTTCGACTGTTGCGGCAGCACAAGATCGGCGGTCTGCCGGTGGTAGAGGATGGCGCGGTAGTTGGGATCGTCACAACAACTGATGTCTTGGATTACATGATTGTGCTCCTGGAAAGGGAGCAGGGCGAGGGCTCCGCCGGGTTGTAGGTGACTATCAAGAATTGAGTTCACGCTTTGGCAGGTCTCCGACCGGGCCAACCCACCAGGGTATTTCTTGACGCCTACCATCATACGGTGGAACGTTCAACTGAAACACGCGGCAATGGCTGCCGCGACTGACCACAACTACGTGGAGGTATGTTATGGAACGAGGTACTATCGTAGTCGAAACCAACCGCTGCAAGGGATGCGAGCTTTGTACGACGGTGTGTCCCCAGAATGTGTTGGCGATGTCCGATTCGTTCAACGCGCGCGGCTATAAGCCGGCCGTGCTGATCGATCCCGAGGGCAAGTGCACCGGTTGCGGCCTGTGCGCCGTGATCTGCCCGGACGCCGTGATCGCAGTTTTTCGCCTGTCAAACGTTTCCAGGGTGAGCCGCGCGCCGCTGCCGGTGGCGCAGGCCATGGCGGCCTGAAGGGAGGCTCACGATGGCAAAAGAGCTATGGAAGGGCAACGAGGCAATCGCTGAGGCGGCGCTGCGCGCCGGTGTGGAGGCCTATTTTGGCTATCCCATCACACCGCAGACCGAGTTGCTGGAGTATATGGCGCGCGAGATACCCAAGTATCCCGGGCGCGTCTTTTTACAGGCCGAAAGCGAGTTGGCCGCGGTCAACATGGTCTACGGCGCAGCCTGCGCAGGCGTGCGCGTGCTCAGTTCGTCGTCGAGTCCCGGCATCAGCCTGATGACCGAGGGGCTGAGCTACATCGCCGGCACCGAGGTACCGGCTGTGCTGGTGGACATCATGCGCGGCGGACCAGGTCTGGGCAACATCCAGCCGAGCCAGGCCGACTATTTTCAGATGACCAAATCGCTGGGCCACGGCGATTTCCACCCCATCGTGCTGGCGCCGTCCACCGTTCAGGAGGCAGTAGACCTGACCTACGGCGCTTTCGAGTTGGCCGAGACCTACCGCACCGTGGTGGTCATCCTGGCCGATGGCGCGATCGGGCAGATGATGGAGCCCGTGACAATGCCGCCCGTCAGGCCGGTAATGACCGAACAGGAGCGGGCCGATTGGGCGCTGCGCGGCGCCAAGGATCGCGAGCGCCGCACGCTGACATCGCTACATATGAACGCCGAGGGGCTGGAGCGAATGAATCTCGGGCTGCAAAGCAAGCTGGCCCGCATCCAGCAGAACGAGTTGCGCTGGCAGGAGACCATGACTGAGGACGCCGACGTGCTGTTGGTCGCCTTCGGCACCGCGGGACGCATCTGTTCGTCGGTGGTGAACGCTGCTCGCCGCGCCGGTCTGAAAGTCGGGCTGCTGCGTCCTGTCAGCCTGTGGCCCTTCCCGGAGCGCCGTCTCTGGGAGCTGGCCGAGCGCGTGCAGCAGATCCTGGTGGTCGAGATGAACGCCGGCCAGATGGTGTTGGATGTGAAAGCCGCGGTCGCCGGCCGCGCTCCCGTTCACTTCTATGGACGGCTGGGTGGCGTCGTGCCGTTGCCGGACGAGATCAGCCAGCAGATTGACAAGCTGGTATCCGAACCAGCGGGCGGGAAGAGCTTCAAGACCGGCAGCAACGGATATGGCGAGCCCAAGGCCGCACCGGCCGTCAACGGCGTTCGAGTGTAACGGAGGATCTGAACAATGACACCAATCGCTCTTGCTGACTACGATGTGGTCTACAGCCGCCCGGAGGCGTTGACCGATGTTCAGACCCATTACTGCCCCGGCTGTACCCACGGCCTGATCCACCGGCTTATCGCCGAGGTGATCGACGAGCTGGGGATCCGCGAGAACACGATCTGCGTGGCCCCGGTGGGCTGCGCCGTCTTCGCATACAACTACTTCAACGTCGATGGCTGCGAGGCGCCCCACGGCCGAGCGCCCGCGATGGCGACCGGCATCAAGCGCGTCATGCCGGACCGCGTTGTTTTCACCTATCAGGGCGACGGCGATTTGGCGGCCATCGGCACCAACGAGATCATCCATGCAGCCGGCCGCGGCGAGGACCTGACGGTCATCTTCGTCAACAACGCCAACTACGGCATGACGGGCGGGCAGATGGCGCCGACCACGCTGGCCGGCCAGGTGACGACTTCCAGCCCCTACGGCCGCGATGTCGATCTGGTCGGCATGCCGATGCGCGTCGCAGAGCTGATCAGCACCATCCCCGGCGCGTCCTACGTCGTGCGCCGCTCGGTACACAATGTTGCCAACATCAACAAGACCAAGGCGGCCATCAAGACCGCTTTTCAGGTTCAGATGGCAGGCCTCGGGCTGAGCATGGTGGAGGTGCTCTCCTCCTGCCCGACCAACTGGCATATGTCGGCCGACGGCGCGCTGAAGTGGATCGAAGATGCGATGATTCCCGTCTATCCGTTGGGCGACTACCGCGTGGCCGATGCTGTCGAGCCGTTGACCAAACGCCGCTCGCCGGCTCGACCACAAAACAGCGCAGGCGCATAGGAGGAGACCCATGCAACAGGAAATCGTTTTTTCTGGCTTTGGTGGCCAGGGCGCTCTGTTCGCCGGCCAACTGCTGGCCTATGCCGGCATGGACAACGACAAGCACGTCACCTGGATACCCTCCTATGGCCCGGAAATGCGCGGCGGCACGGCCAACTGCACCGTGGTCGTCTCGGACGAACCCATTGGCTCGCCGCTGGTGCGCCATCCCAGCGCCGTGATCGCGCTCAACCTGCCGTCGGTGGACAAGTACGAAGCTCTGGTCAAGCCGGGCGGGCTGCTGATCTACAACAGCTCACAGGTAGACCGGCCCATCTATCGCACCGACCTGCGCGTGATCCCGGTTCCGGCCAACGACATCTCGCAGGAGGAGACCAGCGCAGTGACCGGCGAGTCGGGCGACGCCCGCCTGGCCAACGTCGTGATGCTGGGTACGCTGGTGGAGGCGACTGGCATTCTGCCGTTGGAAACCATCGAAGCAGCCCTCGAAGCGCATCTGCCGCAACGTCACATGCGCTGGCTGGAGCCAAACAAGATTGCTCTGCGGCGAGGCGCCGCCCTGGCGGTGCCGGAAGCCGCCTGATCGGAGGCTGAGGACGCCATGTACAAGCAACTCCTGGTACCACTGGATGGATCGGCGCTGGCCGAAGAGGCACTGGTTCACGCACGCAATCTCGCCGCGCAGTTCGGAAGCGAAGTCATCCTGTTGCGCGTCGTGGTCTCTCCCTATGCCATCGCCGCGCCTGACCTGATTCTGGCCGGCTACGATGCCGCGGATGAGAACTTCGCCAAGGTTGCGCAGGAGTATCTGGACGGCGTTGCGGCCGCGTTGCAGGCAGCCGGCTTGCAGGCCAGTAGCCGTATCTGCGAGGGGCCGGTGGCTGAGGCGATCCTCGACCACGCGACCGACGCGGGCGTTGACATGATTGTCATGTCCACTCACGGACGCGGCGGCCTGTCGCGCTGGGTGTATGGCAGCGTGGCCGACCGCGTTCTGCAGGCTGCCCCTTGCCCGGTGCTGCTGGTGCGCGCCGTTGAGAACTGACTATCACCTTCCCTACAACAAGGAACATCTGATGACAACTCCCTGGAAATACCGCTATGCTCTGCGCACGGAGAGCATGGGCAGCTCGATCATTCGCGAGCTGCTGAAACTAACCGAGCAAGCTGACGTGATCTCCTTTGCCGGCGGCCTGCCGGCTCCCGAGGTCTTCCCTACCGAGGCGTTCAAAGCCGCCTCAGACAAGGTGCTGCGCGAGATGCCGGCCAAGGCGCTTCAGTACAGCACCACGGAGGGCTATCCGCCGTTGCGCCAGCTCATTGTCCAGCACATGGCGCGCTACGGCATCTACGCCCACGAGGAAAACGTGCTGATTACCTCCGGATCGCAGCAGGCGCTGGATCTGATGGGCCGGCTGCTGATCAACCCCGGCGACAAGATCCTGACTGAACGGCCCACCTACCTGGGCGCGCTGCAGGCCTGGGCCGCCTACCAGGCTCGCTATGTGACCGTGCCTATCGACCAGGACGGGCTGCGCACCGAGTTGCTGGAGGAGGCGTTGCGAGCCGGCCCCAAGTTCATGTACATCCTGCCCAACTTCCAAAACCCCGGCGGCGTTACCCTATCGCGTGAGCGGCGCATGAAGCTGGTACAAATGGCCGACGACTACGGTGTGCCCATTGTCGAGGACGACCCCTACGGCCAGTTACGCTACTCGGGCGAGCACCTGCCTCCGCTGGTGCGGCTGGACTGCGAGAACCTCGAGAGCCGGGCCAGCAATGGCCGCGGCTACCTCAGCGGCAACATCCTGTATACCAGCACCTTCAGCAAGACGCTGGCGCCCGGCCTGCGGCTGGGCTGGATTGTCGCTCCGGTGGATGTGATCGCCCGCTGCGTGCAGTGCAAGCAAGGCATGGACCTGCACACCAGTACCTTCAATCAAATGGTTGCCTACGAGGTCGCGCGCGACGGCAAGCTCGACCAGCACGTCAAGCTGATTCGAGAGGTGTACAGCGAGCGGCGCAACGTGATGCTGGCCGCCATGGACCGCTACTTCCCCGACGAGGTGACGTGGACTCGGCCCGACGGCGGGCTATTCCTGTGGGCCTGGCTGCCGGAAAGCATCGACACGGCGGAACTGCTCAAGGAAGCGGTCGAGAGCCAGCGGGTCGCTTTTGTGCCCGGCCACGCCTTCTATCCCGACGGCAGCGGCAAGAACACCATGCGCCTCAACTTCTCCATGGCCCGGCCTGAGATGATCGAGGAAGGCATTCGGCGCCTGGGCGCGGTGCTGAAGGAGCGGCTGGCCGGCGAACACCCATCGTTCGCACTGGCAACGCCCGAACCGGCGTAACCAAGACGTTCAACTTCTTCGAAGAAGTTGAACGTCTGACACACTCATCCGCAGGGACGCGGAATCGCACCGGTCAGGAGGCCGGTGCGGCTCGTGCGTCCCTGTTGTTTGTGGCTCATAGTGACGAGAGCCCGGTAATTCGATCCGTTCCACCGTTCCCACCAAGCCAGAAAGGTGACAACCCATGGCGCATAAAGTTGGCGATATCATGACCTCCGAGGTAATCACCATCGACGTTGATGCCAGCCTTGACGAAGCCCAGGCACTGATGGACGCCGAAGGCGTGCGCCGTCTGCCGGTGGTGGACGAGGACGGCGACCTGGTGGGCATTCTCAGTTGGGGCGACCTGCGCGAGGCGACCTCGGTCGAGGCGGCGCAAACGCCGAGTCCCTACGCGCCCGACGCCGAGGAAGAATGGCTGACTGTGTGGGAGGCCATGACCCACGACCCGCTGGTGGTCACACCTGACACCGATCTGGTGGACGCGGTGGAACTGATGCTGGAGAACAAGATTGCCGGGCTGCCGGTGGTCGAGTCGGCAACCGGGCCGGGCCGGCGCCACCTGGCCGGCATCGTCACCGAAAGCGACATATTTCGCCTGTTGATCAGGCTTTGGCGAGACGGCGAGCAATAAGCGGTTCCTTGGATGCTCACACTTTTGCCATGCGTTGCTGGCCGGGAAAGACGCCATTTCTTGCCAATTCACCGGGCTTGGGCTACAATATCGGCCCTGCCAGGGATAAACTTCACACGCAACTCTGCAAGCCTGCTGCCTTCCTACGTGACAGCAGGCATTGCGGTTGTGAGGAAACCAATGCCTGAATACCGTACACCCGATCACTCTGCGGCCCGCCGCGCTGGAACACCCGCCGTGTGGTGGCTGGTATTCGCACTGGCGCTGACTGTCGCGCTGGTTGCAGGCTGCGCCACCGCGCCGCCGCAGCCTGCGCCTTCGCCCACTGCGATCGATGAAGCGCCACAACAGCTTCCCGCGCCGGGCACTGAGTTGGCCGCGACTCCAACCCCTGCGATGGAAGATACCCCGGCAGCGCCGGCGCCCGCGGTCGTTCCCACGACCGAGACAGCGCCCGACGCTGAGCCGCCCGCGGTTGGCGAGCCGAATCGCATAGTCATACCTGCCATCGGCCTTGATGCGCCCATCGAAGACGTGGGCTGGAAGGTGATTGAGCGCGGCGACCGTCGTTACACAGAGTGGGAGACCGTAGATAACGCGGCCGGTCGCCATATCAACAGCGCGCGGCCAGGCGAAACGGGCAACGTGGTCCTGTCGGGCCACCACAACACCAAGGGCGAAGTGTTCCGGGCCATCAGCGACCTTAAACTGACGGTGGGCGACGCGATCTACCTGTACGATGACCAGGGTCAGCGCTTCACCTACATCGTCGATGAAGTGACCGATCCGCCGCTGTTGGAGGTCGGAGCGACCGAGGAGCAGCGTATCGCCAACGCGCGCTACATCCTGCCCACCAACGACGCCCGGGTCACCCTCGTCACCTGCTGGCCTTACTGGACCAACACCCACCGTGTAATTGTGGTTGGCAAGCTGGCCAGTTCGTAGTATCGCTGCTACGAACGGGTAACCTGATCAACAAACGCCCCACGAAAGGCGACGATACTTCATGGAATTGCGAAACATTGGACGAATCTTCTGGAAATGGCTTTGGCTCATTGTGCTGGGTGCAGTGGTCGCCGGCGGCGTTACCTTTGTTGTCAGCGCCCGCTCCACCCCTATCTACCGTGCCTCTACCCAGATATTGATCCAGCAGGCCAACAACCCGACCGGGGTGCAGTGGACCGATGTGCTGACCAGCGAGCGGCTGGCATCCAACTATGCTCGCATTCTAACGACTCGCCCCGTGTTAAACCAGGTGGCAACCAACCTTCGCCTGCCCGAAGTGACATCGCGCATCATCGTCGATCCGGTACGCGAGACCCAGATCATCGTGTTGCACGTCGAGGACCCCAACCCGGCGCTGGCCACGGCGATCGCCAACGACTTGCCGGCGGTCGTTATTTCGCAAAACGAAAAGCAGCTCCAGCAGCGCTTCAACACCTCTCTGGAGACCTTCCAGACCCAGATCAGCGGTGTCCAGGCCGACATCGACCAGACTCAGGCGCAACTGCAGGCATTGCAGGGGTTGGAGGATGACGGCGAGGAGCTGACCCTGGAACAGCAGGCCCAGCGCGCCCGTCTTGAGACCAGCCTGGCCCAATATCGCAGCTCGCTGGCCGACCTGCTGGGTGCGCGCGACGATGTCAAGCGGGCCGAGGCGCTCTCGGGCGACACGATCACAGTGGTCGAGCCGGCCATCGAGCCATCTTCCCCGATCCGGCCGCGCGTGCTGCTGAACACCCTGATCGCGGCTGCGCTGGGCGCACTGCTGATGACCGCGCTCGCCTTCCTGATCGAGTATCTGGACGACACCATCAAGCTGCCCGAGGACGCCGCGCGCGTCACCGGACTACCCGCTCTGGGATCCCTGGTCCAGTTCCGCAACAACAGCGGCGATCGCCAGTTGATCGCCCACCAAAGTCCCAAGTCCCCGTTTACCGAAAGCTACCGCACGCTGCGCACCAACATCCAGTTCTCCAGCCTGGACAAGCCGATCTATACGCTCATGGCGACCAGCGCCAGTCCAGGCGAAGGCAAGAGCACCACCGTCGCCAACCTGGCTGTGGTCATCGCGCAGGGCGGCAAGCGCACGATTCTGGTCGACACCGATCTGCGACGACCGGTGCTCCACCAGATATTTGGTCTGCCCAATGCCGTCGGCATCACCAACGCTATGCTGATGCCGGAAGGCAGCGACCCGACGCCCCTCTTGCAAAAGACAGAAGTAGAGAACCTGTGGCTTCTGGCCAGTGGTCCGCTGCCCCCCAACCCATCGGAGCTGCTCGGCTCCCACCGCATGGCCGAGCTGATCAAGGAGCTGCGCGCCAATGCGGATATGCTGGTCTTCGACAGCCCGCCAACACTGGCCGTCACCGATGCCGCGGTTCTGGCCCGGCAGGTGGATGGCGTGTTGCTGGTAGTTGAATCGGCCAAGACCCGCGAGGCCGCCGCCAAGCGCGCCGCGCAGGGGCTGCTCAAGGTCAACGCCAACGTTCTGGGCGTAGCCGTCAATCGCATTGCCTACCGGCTGGCCGGTTCACACTACTACTACTACGACTACTATCAGAACAAGGACAGCAGTTCCGGCGACGGAGACGGCGGCGAGGGCAGCGGCAAGTCATCGCGCAAGCGGGGGCAGAGCAAACCGTCTGACGATGCCGGACAGCCGGCCGCTGCTGGCGCGTTCGCGACCAGCCAGCTGCGCGGCCCCGGCGCCTCGGCCTCTGACAACGTCGTTTAGCCAGCCCGATCGAGGCCACCATGAGTCAGGGGGCCATCCCTTCCAAGGCCGCGCCTGGTCCTTCCGATGTTTCGCAGGCGCCCAGCCCTCCCGATCTTCACCCGCAGCAAGGCCCGCCGCGCTCTGTTTGGCGAAGTCGCCGGCTGTGGGTAGGCGTGTTGTTCAGCGTGGCCTGTCTTGTGCTGGCCATGGTCGACATCAACTACCGGGAGGTGGCGGCAACGCTGCGGTCGGCAAGTCTGGCGTGGATGGTGGCCGCGGGGTTGACCGTGCTGGTAACGGGCGTCGCCAAGGCAGTGCGTTGGCGCTATCTGTTGTATCCGGGTGACCGTCACAGCAGTGGCGATGAACATCGGCTGGGCACAGCCCGCCTCTCCAACATCTGGATGGCCGGCGCGTCAGTCAACCTGGCCGTGCCGGTATTGCGCAGCGGCGACCTGTTGCGCGCCTATTTCGCGGGCGACGCGGGAGGGCTGAGCAAGTCACGGGTTTTGGGCACCGTGGCCGCTGAGAAGCTGCTGGATCTGATCATGTTGGCAGCCTTTCTTGTCGGCCTCGTTTTGTTTGTGGCCCTGCCGGATGAGCTGGCCAGTCGTCAAGGACCCATCCTGGTCGTGACTCTGTTCATGACAATCACTGTGGCTGTGGTGCTTTGGCAGCGCGACCGCATTTTTCGCCTGCTGGAGGGTGTCGTGGCCCGCTTGCCAGGCGGCGTGGCGGGACCTGCGCTTTCCACCGCCGCCCGAGCGGTTGACGGGCTGGAAGGCTTGCGCCAGCCGCGCCGCCTGGCTATGCTGGTGGTCATTTCGGTCGCCATTTGGTCGTTGTCGGCAGTGACCAACTACGTTGTCTTTCTGGCGCTGCACATGGAAGCGTCCTGGGTCCAGGCGTTCTTCTTGATGGTTGTCTTGCAGGCCGGCGTGGCTCTTCCCTCATCCCCAGGCAAGATCGGCGTCTTTCAGGTGCTTTGCCGTTGGGCGCTGGGCATCTTCGGCGTCAGCGCCAGCCTGGGACTGGCCTACGGCGTGGCGCTTTACGTAGCCGCTCCTCTGGCGCTCATGGTGACAGGCGCCATTGCGCTGGCCTTCGAAGGCTGGCGGGCTGGACGGCTCCCTGCTGACATGGGATCATCGCTCTCGACTGGTGCTTGAGCAAGTGCACGCTGGCGCGGTCGAAGACCGGCCGGACCACAACGCCAGCAATTTTCCACAGCAATGAGCAAGCAACCTGGGCCGGCGACACAACCGGCGAACACGACTGAACGACAGACCGCGCCCGGTCACACTGCCGGCGCCGCGATCCGCTGCTCGGTGATCGTCCCAGTGTTCAATGGTGCTCAGGTAGTTGGGCAATGTCTGCATGCGCTGGCTCAGCAGACCATCTCGCCAGCGGATTACGAGATCATCATCGTCGACGACGGCTCTATCGACGGGACCGCCGAGCGCGTGGCCGAATGGTCAGCGCGGCATCCGGGAATTGCAGTCTCCGTGCTGCGCCAAAGTCACGCCGGGCCGGCCAGCGCCCGTAACCGCGGCGCACTGGCGGCGCGCGGCCCCATCCTGTTGTTTACCGACGCCGACTGTCGGCCGGTTGCCGGGTGGATGGCGGCGCTGCTGGCCGGTTTTGACACCGCCGATCCGCCGGCCGGTCTGATGGGAACCTACCGCACGGACCAGACCGATCTGGCCGGCCGTTTTGCCCAGATGGAGTTCGAGGACCGGTACGCGCGCATGAGGCAGAGCCAGCAGCTTGACGTTGTTGCCACCTATTCAGCGGCGTTTCAGCGCGATCTGTTTCTGGCTGAGGGCGGCTTCGACCCCAGCTTTCCCAAGGCCAACAATGAGGATGTCGAGTTCTCCTACCGCCTGAGTGAGCAGGGCTACCAGATGCGCTTTGCGCCTGACGCCCCTGTCTTTCATCACCACGCCAGCTCCTGGTGGCGCTACGCCCAGCTCAAAACGGGCCGCGGCTACTGGCGCACCATGGTCTATCGGCGCCATCCCGGCAAGGCGCTCAAGGACAGCTACACGCCCCAGATTCTAAAACTGCAGATCCTGTTGGCCCCGCTGGCCCTGCTGGGAGTCGTTGCAGCCCTGTTGCAGCGCCGGGTTGGTTGGACCGCTTTAGCAGCGCCGTTCCTGGCCACAACCCTGCCCTTTGTACGTTTTGCCGCTTCGCGAGATGCCGCGGTTGCCGTTGTGTCGCCTTGGGGATTGTGGCTGCGTTCAATCGCCTTCGCTGCCGGTGTAGCGGGCGGCGCACTGGCCAGCCTGCGGGGAGATGGAGAGCAGTCCGGCCAGCTTCCCCCCGATGAGGTGCAAGTGTGAGCGAGCATCGCCTGCGTACGAAGCACCGGTTTGTGATCGCGGTGACCGTCTTGGCAGTTGCCCTGTTGGCGGTCGGCTGCGCCGACTCGCCGCCGCCCTGGCCCACAGCCGCGGTGCAGCCCAGCCAAACGTCCGCGCCACCGCCGCCGACGCCTGCGCCGGAGCGTACCTCTGACCCGCTGGTGCCAACCTTGCTGCCAAACATGGCAATTACGTCGGTTGTGACCGTGACCGCGGTTGCGCCGGACGCCCAACCAGCCGCGACGGCCACACCTCAAGTCGTGCCTGAGGTGACGACCGTGGAACCATCGACCCTGCGCGGTCGTCTTGGCGTTGGCGTCCCGTTGCAGGTAACACAGTTCACGTTCGACGCGGAGCATGCCCGCAGGCTGGGGCTGGGTTGGTACCTGGACTGGCACGTAGAAGCGGATCCCGTCAAAGCCAACGGGTTGGAGTTTGCTCAGATGGTGCGGGTGTACGGCGAGGGCTATTCCCCGGCGCGGGCCGACATCATTGCCGCCATCGCCGCCAATCCGGGCTCGCTCTGGCTGATCGGCAACGAGCCGGATGTGCGCTGGCAGGACAACACGACGCCCAGTCAGTATGCAGCCCGCTACCATGAGCTATATACGCTGATCAAGACGCTGGACCCCAGCGCTCAGGTCGCGATCGGCGCCATTACCCAGGTCACGCCTCTCCGCCTGCAATACATCGAGGAGGTGCTGGCGGCCTACCAGGCGCTGGTCGGCCAGCCGATGCCGGTGGACGTGTGGAACATCCACACGTTTATCCTGCGCGAGGAGCGCGACTCCTGGGGCGTATCGATCCCTCCAGGCTTTGACATGGATCAGGGCATGCTCTGGGAGATCGAGGACCACGACAACATAGAGCTGTTTCAGCAGCAGGTTGTCGACTTCCGGCGCTGGATGGCGCGCAACGGCCAGCGTGACAAGCCGTTGATCGTCTCGGAGTACGGCATCCTGATGCCGCCGGAGTATGGTTTCCCGCTCGAGGCCGTAACTCGTTTCATGCAGGAAACGTTTGACTACCTGCTCAACGCGCGCGACGAGCAGATTGGCTATCCTGGCGATGACAATCGACTTGTTCAGAAGTTAGCCTGGTACAGTCTGAGTGACACGGTCTATCCTACCGGTAACTTGCTTGATCCGTTGACTGGTGAGCTGACTCCGCTCGGCCAGTTTTTTGCAGACTATGCCGCGAATCTTGAGGCAGCCCAGTAGGCGTGTCCTGGCGATGGCCGAATAACCATTGGAGATGTAAGATGAGCTATCGAAAAATCCTGTTGTTGGCGATTCTTGTGGGGAGCCTGGTGATGCCGTCTGTAGTACAGGCAGAACCGGGTGACACAAACTGTCTGTATCCTTCGCCAACCGACCGCTTCGGCGTCACCGTCGCAGGTCATCTGGAGATAACTGACTACAATGTGGGTGTATTGAGGTCGGGACGTTACCTGAACTGGCGCGCCGACGTGGATCCGTTTCATCCGGCCGCAATGGATTACTACTTCATGGTGCGTGTCGGCGAAGGTGGCTACTGGCCCGCTGGAGAGGACCTGGCGGCCGCCGTGCGCAACAATCCGGGCAGCACCTGGATCATCGGTAACGAAGCCGACGTGGTCTGGCAGGACAACACCACGCCAGAGGCCTATGCACGCAACTTTCACGACGCCTACACGTTCATCAAGGGGATCGATCCCACCGCACGCTTCGTAATCAGCGGCATTGTGCAGGCTTCGACCTTGCGTCTGGCCTGGCTGGAGCGGGTCTGGAACAGCTATCGCGCCAACTATGGCGTGGATATCCCGGTGGATATCTGGAACATCCACACCTATCTTGCCAATGAGATGCACCTGCAGTGGGGGTTCGAAGTTCCGCCAGGCATCGACAACGCCGTGGGCTATACGGTTGGCACCGGCAGCGACTGGACACAGGTCACTGACGCTGGCGCCAGCGGCGGTACGGTCCATCGCAGCCGCACGCCTGGCGCCAAGGCCTATTTCGCCTTTCATGGCAGCCAGGTCAAGATCTTCCTGCGCACCGGCCCAGACAGCGGAATCGCCAGCATCTATCTCGATCGGGACGAAACACCGGCTGCGCAGATCGACCTGTACTCGCCAACGCCCGGAACGGTCAGCCGCACCTTCACCGGACTTCTCCCTTCCAACGGCGTACTTCAGGACCGCCACAATATTCGCGTCCAGGTGACTGGCGACAAGAATCCGGCCTCCAGCAACACGTGGATCCAGGTGGACGCCATGGAAGCGCCCTCCACTGCCAGCCTGCCTGGTGGAAGGTTCGAGGACAACGATCCGCTGCGGGCCCGCATCGAGGTTACGGTGGACAATCACGACAACCTGGATGCGATCACGGAGCAGATCCGCTCTTTCAGGCAGTGGATGAACAGCCACGGCCAGCGCGACAAACCACTCATCAACACCGAGTATGGTATCTTGATGACCGAGGATATCGGGTTTGACTATCCTCGGGTGCGCACCTTTATGCTCAACAGCTTCGACCGCTTTCTCAACCTGACCGATCCGTCGGTTGGCTATCCGGCCGATGGAAACCGGCTGCTGCAGGAGTGGTTCTGGTTCTCGCTCGCGGTTGATAAGTTCGAGGGACGCGTCGTGAACACGGGTCTCTTCAGCGAGGCAACCCAGGCCATCAAGCCGCTGGGCACGGACTTTCGCAACTACACCTTGCCGCGTTACGTGGCCTACACCGACCTGGAGATGTCGCCGCTCATGGTGACGCCTTACTGGCCTCTTTTTGCCGGCGGCACAAGCCTGCTGCGGATCGAGGCCAATGTGCGCAACCGCGGCAACCAGGCCAGCGGCCCCTTCGACGTCACCTTCAGATCTGGCAACAACGCGCTGTTGGCTACCGAGCCGGTCGCTGGCCTGCCAAGGCGTTTCGATCCCGGCTATGTGCGCGCCTTGCAGTACGATTGGAACGTGTTGATGCCAGGGCCGCGCGGTGTCCGGGTGATCGCTGACGAATCCGATCAGGTTGTGGAGCCATGCGGCACTAACAACGAAGGCTATGCGAGAGTCGATCCGCCTGCAGGCACCGATCTTGCGTTGAGCAACCTGCGCACGTCGCCGATCATTCTGCCGCCGACACCCCCTGGCGCCACCACCACCGTGCCGCTGCGGGTTGACCTGCAGAATCTGGGCAGCGTCGGCACCGCCGCCGCCCAGATCACCGTCAAGTTCTACCGCGGCAATCCCAGCGCCGGCGGCACACTGCTCGGCACCCAAACGCTGACTCCAGGCAACGTCACCTTGCCCGAGGTGGTTGCCTACGACTGGCCGAACCAGGGGCCAGGGTATTACAATATCTGGGTGGTAGTGGATGCTGTACCCGAGGAAAGCAACCTGGCCAACAACACCATTCATGCCACTATCGTCGTGCCGGCCGGCAACTCCTGGCTGCCGCTGATCAAGGACCACCAGCGGGATCTCCGGCCAAGCGGCCCTGACCTGTCCCAGCCGGCGACCTTCGGAATCAAGTTGCCAGAAGCCGCGCCCTGATGCGCCACAGCAAGCGAGCAATAGGCTATGAACGCCAAACACAATCGAACTCAACCATCCGGGCGACCGGCCAGGCGGCGACTGCTTCTCTGGACGGTGGGCATCGTGCTGGGACTCGCGCTGCTGAGCGCCATGCCGGGCGCGTGGGCGCTTCCCAGCCAGTCGCCGGACTTCCAAACCGTGCCATTGTGGACAGCGACGCCCACGAGTCCGGGCGCAACCAACACGCCCCCACCAGACGACCCGACCAATACGCCGATACCCGGTCAACCTACCGACACACCGGCGCCACCCCAATCTACCAACACGCCGGCGCCGGGCAGTACGCCGAGCGCGACAGCCAACACCACAACCACAACCACAACAACCGCCACAGCTACCCGCCCGCCCGTCGCCGCGACTGCCGTTGTGCCAGCTACCTGCTTGACGGTGCCGACACCGGGCTTCTCGCCGCAGTCGGTGGAGGGCGTCGGCTTCGCCGTCGAAAGCGACCAGTTTCTGGTGGTGCCCGGCCAGCAGGTCAGGCTGCGCTACATCGTCACCAACCAGGGCGACACGGACCTGACTGACCTGCTGGTGTGTGCGCCGCTGGAGACGATTCTGGGACGGGGCCAGGTTTCAGCCAGCGATGGGACCGCTCGCCTGGTGGCCGACGGGCTTCTCTTCGAGCTGGCAGAACTGGGCGCGGGCGACTCCGCGACGGCTGAGGTACAACTTACTATACCGGCCAACGCGTCGTTGGGCAGCGTGATCGAGAACCAGGCATGGCTGTTCGCGGACGGCATCCAGGCCAGCACCGACCTGCTGACGTGGGCGCTGCCGCCGGCCTACCTCCCGCCGACCGGCCACCAAGCGCTGTCCTGCGGCGAATAATGCGTATCTTCTCAGTTTTCCGGGGTGGTGGCCGGTCTCCGACCGAATTCACCGGTGGCTCGGTCGGAGACCGGCCACAGCAGCCCCGGTTTGCTGAGAAGGTACAACGATGACGCTGTGCGCGCTCGGCTGTTGGCTCCCCTGGTCGTCTTCGCGAGCGCGCTGCTGGTTTACCTCCTGACGGCGCCGCCCGGTCTGACCTGGGCGCACGACAGCGCCGACGGCGGCGACCTGATCGCGGCCGTGGTGTCAGGCGGCCTACCGCACCCCAGCGGATATCCGACCTACTTGTTGCTGGCAACTCCCCTGGCCCGCCTGCCGTGGCACACCCCGGCGTGGCGGGTCACGTTGCTTTCAGCGCTGGCCGGAGCCGCGGCCGCGGCATGGGTCGCAGCCACCGTGCAGGCCTTGCTGCCGGGGCGAGCCGTCGTACCGGCCGTTGTCGCCGGGCTGACCCTGGCGTTCTCCCGCGTGTTTTGGGGCCAGTCTACAGTGGCCGAGGTCTACGCACTGCATGCATGTCTGGCGGCAGCACTGCTCTGGTTGGCGGTTCGCAGCCGGCAGAGCCAAGCACCGGCCTGGCCGGCCGCTGCCGGCATGGTGTTTGGACTTGCCCTGGGCAACCACCTGACAAGTGCCTGGCTGGCGCCGCTGTTTCTGGTCGGCATCGTGCAGCCAGAACGTCGTGGCCGTGCCGTCGCGGCGGGAGCTGGCGGCTTGCTGGCCGGTCTGCTTGTCTACCTGGCGCTGCCGTTGCGCGGCGTGGGCAGCGGTCCGCTTGCCTGGGGCAACCCGGGCACATGGGATGGATTCTGGTGGCTGGTCGGCGGTCACCTGTACCGCCCGTTCGTGTTGGCCGTGCCGCTGGCGGCTGTTCCGGGACGCCTGGCCGCGACTGCTGGTCTGCTGCTGCAAAGCTTCCTGCCCTGGGGCGCGGCACTGGCAGTAGCCGGTGTGGTGCGCTGGCCGCGCAGACAGCAGTCGGTCAACATCGCCATGCTGGCCAGCGCGGGCCTGGGTCTGGCCTGGGCGTTGAGCTACAACACCAGCGACTCCTGGCTGAGCTGGCTGCCGGTCTGGCCG
>JAWKOJ010000020.1:0-100586 GCA_041391245.1 Caldilineales bacterium | reverse complement strand
CGCGGCCTGGACTACCTGCGCCGCGCCGGCGCCACGCCTGACGAACGGGTGGCCGAGGCCATAGAGCTAGTCGCTGGGAAGCACAACGGCGACGGCCGCTGGCCACACCGGACACGACAACGGAGTTAGTGGATGTCATCACGTCCGGTAGTTCTCGTAACCGGCGCCAGCCGCGCCGCCGGCATCGGCGCCGCCAGCGCGCTGGCACTGGCCGAGTCGGGCTGGGATGTGGCGGTCACGTACTGGCGTCCCTACGATGCAGCGATGCCCTGGGGCAGCGATCCCGAGGATGTACAGTCGCTGCGCGCCGACCTGGAACGCGTGGGCGCACGCACGACCGTAGTCGAGGCTGACCTGGCGCTGCCCGCCTCGGCTGCGCGGATCTTCGATGCCGTCGAGCGCGACCTGGGGCCGGTCACCGCCCTGGTGATGGCCCATTGCTACTCCGTGGACAGCGACATCCTGACCACCTCCGTCGAGAGCTTCGACAGGCACTTCGCGATCAATGCGCGGGCGACCTGGCTGCTGGTGCGGGAGTTCGGCCGGCGCTTCCGCGGCGAGCATGGGACTGGCCGCATCATCGCGATCACCAGCGACCATACGGCCGGCAACCTGCCCTACGGCGCCAGCAAAGGCGCGATGGACCGTATCGTGCTCGCGGCCGCGCACGAGTTCCGGGCGCTGGGCATCACGGCGAACGTCATCAATCCGGGCGCGACCGACACCGGGTGGATGTCGCAGGAGTTCATGGCCGAAATCAGGCGCGCCACATTGCTGGGTCGCGTCGGCACGCCCCGGGACTGCGCCCATCTGGTCAGCTTCCTGTGCTCAGAAGCAGGCGGGTGGATCAATGGGCAACTGATTTGCAGCAACGGCGGTATTGGGTAGGCGAAGCGAGCGTCGCAGCCGTCGAGCTTTTCACTTGACCATTCAGCCCGGACTGACAGTCCTTGTTAATCACCAGTGCTGCAACTGGCGCGACACTCACATCGCCGCAAGACCAGGACTGTCAGTCCTCAGTAGCGTGAATAGTCACTTATACGATGAAGGAGGTTGCAGCATGGCAGAGGTACTGATGTTTCACCACGCCCAGGGGGTAACACCCGGCATCGTCGCGTTTGCCGACCGGCTGCGCCAGGCCGGCCACACCGTTCACACGCCCGACCTCTTCGACGGTCGCACCTTCGACGACATCGATTCCGGTATGGGCTTCGTCCGCGAGGTTGGCTTCCAGGAGCTGATGGCGCGCGGTGAGCGTGCCGCCGAAGGACTCCCGGCCGACCTGGTGTATGCCGGCTTCTCGCTGGGCGTCGTGATGGCGCAGATGCTGGCGCAGACGCGGCCTGGCGCGCGCGGTGCGCTTCTTTTCTACGCCTGCGTGCCGGTGTCGGAGTTTGGATCAGCCTGGCCGGAGGGGGTGCCGGTGCAGGTCCACGGCATGGATGCCGACCCGTTCTTTGTCGGCGAGGGCGACGTCGAGGCGGCGCGGGCGTTGGTAGCAGAAGCCGCGGACGGAGAACTGTTCCTCTATCCTGGCGATCAGCACTACTTTGCGGACAGCTCGTTGCCCTCCTACGACCCGGATGCGACCCAGTTGCTGACACAACGGGTGCTCGACTTCCTGGCGGCGCTTTAGCTGCAAGTGAAGGCCGGGCAACTGCGACTGACAAATTGAAGGAAGCACAGAGATCACAGACACGTTAGCCATGCCTCGACGGAGCCAGCTATGAGCGATACCGCCTCCAGCATACGACTGGAAGACTTCCCGCACCATACGTACGATAAAGTTCGCTACCCCGACACCGACCGCCAGGGACACGTGAACAACGCGGCCTTCGCAACCTTTTGCGAGACCGGCCGCGTGTCTTTTCTGTTCGATCCCGAGCGGCCTCTGTATCCACCGGGCGCGGCGTTTGTCATCGCGCGTCTTGTACTCGACTTTCGCGGCGAGATCCGCTGGCCGGGTACGGTCCAGATCGGCACGCGCGTCGCGCGCATCGGCCGCAGTTCGCTGGCACTGGAGCAGGCGCTCTTCCAGAACGAGCGCCTGGTGGCCACCGCCGAGACGGTGATCGTCCTTATGGACGAGGAGACCCGGCGTTCGACGCCGCTCCCGCCTGCCACCGTGGATGCGCTCAAGCAGCTGATGGCAGCCGAGGGAGGTTGAAGACCGGATGGGCAACAAGGAAATGGCCAGGGAAACCGTGGAGATTCTCGACCGGGGACACTACCGGTCGCCCGGCGGCCGTCAGGTGGACCTGTCTGCCGCGCTGGCGGCGTGCGTCGCGAACACGGGCTGTTATGACCCGGAGCAGGTGGCCGGCATCCGCGACCAGGTGCTGGCTCAGCCGGCCGGGTTCGTCGCGACGGTCCTGGAGGTTGCCAACGAGACGACCCTGCAGGGTGCGGCGCGGCTGGCCGCCAGCGGCCACTATGCCAGGATTGGCGCGCTGAACTTCGCTTCGGCCAGGAATCCCGGCGGGGGATTTCTGAGCGGCGCGCAGGCCCAGGAGGAAAGCCTGGCCCGCAGTTCGGGACTGTATCACAGCCTGCTGGCCTGCCCCTCGTACTACCGCTATCACCGCAACCATCGCAGTGGCCTCTACTCGGACCGAATGATCCACTCGCCCGGCTGCCCGGTGTTTCGCAGCGACGACGGCGCCCTGCTGGAAGAAGCGATTCTCGTCGACTTCATCACCAGCCCGGCGCCCAACGCCGGAGCCATCCGGCACAACAGCCCGAACTTTGTCGGCAAGATCGAGCCCGTCCTGCGCGACCGTGCATCCAAGGTGCTGGGGCTGGCCGCGCATCACCGCTGCGACGGGCTGGTGCTGGGAGCATGGGGCTGCGGCGTTTTCAGGAACGACCCGGCCATGGTAGCCGGAGCCTTCCGCGACCTGCTTGCGCCCGACGGACCTTTTTGGGGGAGGTTCAGCCGGGTGTTGTTCTCGGTGCTGGACAGATCTCAGGACCAGCGCACGTACAACGCCTTTCGCGAGCGCTTCGCGGCCTGAGACCGGCGTAGCCCGGCCCGCGCCTCCGCAAGATCCTGAGCAACCCTCGAACCACTACCCAGCCAACCCGTGGTGCGGGTATCGCAACCGCTTTCTGCAGCATTGCACGAATTCAGAATTTGTGGCATACTGGCACTGATAAACCGCGGTGGATGGCGACGGGCCTCAACAACACAGACTGATTCGTCCTGCAAGCTTGGATGGTTTCCGGGTTAACCGCCGGCATGGTTGCGCATCACCGATGCCCAGGAAGGAGCGCCTCTCCTGTGAACAGTGCTCATGAAAACCCCACCGTGAACCCTCATCCCGCCACGTTCGCGGAATATGCAGACCTTCCCTACCCGCCCAGTTACGTCAACAGGCTCATTGATTTCATCCAGCGTCTGCCGGTTCACTATGGTCTGACGTTTCTGCTCCTTTTCCTTCTTCAGGTCGCCGTCTTCCAGATCGTATCCTGGGTCGACGGCTGGCTTCCGGCCTACACGTTTGCTCCGGTCAACCTCCTGTTTCCCCTGTGGATGTGGGGCTCCCTCGCCATTGTCGTCTACCTCGATAACGTAGCGCACGAGGTCCTGGCCGACTTTTCCTCACTTCTGGACATCACTTCGGATAAGGCGCGCCGGCTGGATTACGAGTTCACGACCATGCCCTCCAGGGCCGTGATCGTGACAGGCATCATTTGGTCCGCATTATACGCGCTAACTTGGTACCTGGCCTATGACAGCATCGCTGCCGCCTATGGGTTCGGTCCTTTCATGTTTGTTCTCACGATCCTTGCGGGATTCGTCTCATACTTCATTGGCAGTGTGTTTTACTACCATACCATTCGCCAGTTGCGCCTGGTGACTCGGACCGTACGGATGGTCGATCGCTTCGACCTATTCCGGCTTGACCCGGTGTATTCTTTCTCGGTTCTCACGTCGCAAACCGGTCTCTTCTGGGTATTAATGCTCACCTGCACTTTGCTCATCCTTCAGGTCCAGGTCGCGTTTATCCCCGTGATTGCCACGTTAAGTTTGCAGATTGCGCTGGCCGTGGCAGCCTTCATCCTGCCCCTCAGATCTGTCCACCAGGCACTGGTGCAGGAGAAACGAAAGCAACTGGCAGAGCTCGATCAACGCTTCAAGAGTACTCTGGCGAGCCTCCACCGATGCGTCGATCAGAACGTATTTCACGAGATCACCGACCTCAACAACGTCCTGACAGCACTGAACAGCGAACGTGAGATAGTGGTGAAGATCGCCACCTGGCCCTGGCGCCCAGGCCTGTTTGCCGGCTTTATCACGGTAGCATTGGTGCCAATCATTCTCTATCTCATTCAGCTCGCCTTGGGGAAGTTGTTGGGTGGTTGATCCGGTCCGGCCGACCAAAGTCGCTCCCACGAACCCGTCGAGTCACATGGCGCTAGAGATTCGCAGTATGACGCGCCCGGAGGTCGATGAACTGGTGGGCTGGGCGGCGCGCGAGGGCTGGAGCCCCGGCCTGCACGACGCCGGGCTGTTCTGGGCCACCGACCCCGAGACGTTTGTCGCCGCGGAGTTGGACGGCCAGATGATCGGCGGCGGCGCGATCACGTCCTACGGCGGCGAGTTTGGCTTCATGGCCAGTTCATCGTCCAGCCCGAGTTCCGCGGCCGCGGGCTGGGCAACGCGCTGTGGCACGCCCGCCGCCAGCGCCTGCTGGACCGCCTGCAGCCGGGCGCCGCGGTCGGCATGGACGGGGTCTTCGACATGCAGCCTTACTACGCTAAGGGCGGGTTTGTGTTCTCGCATCGCAACATGCGTTCCCGCGCCGAGATCACGTTGCCACCTGCAAGGTCGCCGGACGGGGATGACAACGTGGTCCCGCTAGCCGCCGTGCCGTTCGACCAGGTGCTGGCCTACGACCGCACCTGCTTCCCGGTCGCGCGTCCAACTTTTCTGAAGGGCTGGATAGCGCAGCCTGAGAAGCTGTTTGAGAAGTCGCCGAGTCAACAAACGTGGCCTGTCTAGCCGTTGCAGGCCAGGTGTGACAGCCAATCGGCGACTTCCGAAGTCTATCCGCGGCGCTTGACTGAGGGCCGGAGGGATGTTATCATCGCCGCACTTGCCCACCTTGGGCCGCGCCGGTGCCTTTTGACACCGGCCATACGCGGGCTTGCGAACAACAGCGGCCGGGCGCGCAGGCGAGACTCGACCCCTTCACAGCCGAAAGGAGAACAACCTATGCAACTCGGCGCGTTTTCAATCAGCCTGGCCGTCAAGGACATCCAGGCGTCCAGGGCTTTCTACGAGAAGCTCGGCTTCCGATCCATGGGCGACAGCGGGGCCGACGACTGGATGATCCTGAAGAACGGCGATCACGTCATCGGCCTGTTCCAGGGCATGTTCGAGCGCAACATCCTCACCTTCAACCCCGGCTGGGACCAGAACGCCCAGCCGCTGGCAAGCTTCACCGACGTCCGCGAGCTTCAGCGGCGTCTGAAGGCAGAAGGGGTAGCGTTGGCGATGGAGGCGGACGAGACCACCACGGGGCCGGCCAGCATCATGTTGACGGACCCCGACGGCAACCCGATTCTGATCGACCAGCACGTTTGATCAATCTATGACTCAAGAACTTCAGATACGCCGCATGACGCAGCATGAGGTGCACGACCTGGTAGGCTGGGCGGCGCGCGAGGGGTGGAACCCCGGCTTGCACGACGCCGGGCTGTTCTGGGCCACCGACCCGGAGGCGTTCATCGCCGCCGAGCTGGACGGCCAGATGATCGGCGGCGGCGCGATCACCTCGTACGGCGGCGAGTACGGCTTCATGGGCCTGTTCATCGTCCGCCCCGAGTTCCGCGGCCGCGGGCTGGGCAACACGCTGTGGCACGCCCGCCGCCAGCGCCTGCTGGACCGCCTGCAGCCGGGCGCCGCGGTCGGCATGGACGGCGTGTTCGACATGCAGCATTACTACGCCAGGGGCGGGTTCGTGTTCTCGCATCGCAACCTGCGTTTCCGCGCCGAGATCAAGGAGCCACCCTCAACGTCGCCCGACGAAGACGAAGACATTGTTCCGCTGGCCGGTGTGCCGTTCGATCAGGTGCTGGCCTACGACCGCACCTGCTTCCCGGCGCCGCGACCCGCTTTCCTTGAAGGTTGGATAGCGCAGCCTGACGCGCTCGCCCTTGGCTATCTGCGCGACGGCAGGCTGAGCGGATATGGCGTGGTGCGGCGCTGCGGCGAGGGCTGCAAGGTCGGTCCGCTGTTTGCAGACGACGCTCGAGTTGCCGAGGCGCTGTACGGGCGGCTGGCGGGGTTCGCGGCAGGCGGCCCGCTGTTCCTCGACGCACCGGAGAACAACCCGGCCGCCATGGAACTGGTCAGGCGGCACGAGATGGTCGAGGTGTTCGGCTGTGCGCGCATGTATCTGGGGCAGCCACCCGCCGTTGCCGACGAGCGCATCTTCGGCGTGACTACGTTTGAGTTGGGCTGATGGCCGAGCGGGACCTCCTCGGCTACGGCGGCCGGCCGCCCGATCCGCGCTGGCCTGGCGGAGCACGCGTCGCGGTGCAGTTCGTGCTCAACGTCGAGGAAGGCGGCGAGCGCAGCATTCTCAACGGCGATACGCAGTCGGAGGACTACCTGCACGAGATGCCGGGTCGGCCGGCGCGCGCCGGGGAACGCGACCTGAGCGTGGAAGGGCTGTTCGAGTACGGCTCGCGGGCGGGCGTGTGGCGCATCCTGGAGCTGTTCCGGGCGCGCGGCCTGCCTCTGACGGCTTTCGCGGTCGGACGGGCGCTGGAGCTGACCCCCGAGATCGGACAGGCGCTGGGCGCGGCCGGCCATGAGATCGCCGGCCACGGCTACCGCTGGATCGACTACCGCGCCGTTCCCGAGGAGGAAGAACGGCGCCACATCCGCCTGACCGTCGAGGTCATCGAGCGCATCTGCGGCCGGCGTCCCGTCGGTTGGTACACCGGGCGGATAAGCCCCAACACGCGCCGGCTGGTGCGCGAGGAGGGCGGGTTCCTCTACACCTCCGACGCCTACAACGATGACCTGCCCTACTGGCTCGCCGGATCGCCGCCGCTGCTGGCGATCCCCTACACGCTGGTCAACAACGACGCCCGCTACCTGATGGCCAACGGGTTTGCCTCCGGCGCGGATTTCCTGCAACTGCTCAAGGACGCTTTCGACCTGCTGTGGCAGGAGGGCGCGCGCCAGCCGAAGATGATGAGCGTCGGCCTGCACCCGCGTATCAGCGGACAGCCGGCTCGCGCGATGGCGTTGGCGCGCTTCCTGGATTACGTGCAGGAGCGCGAAGCCGTTTGGATCTGCCGGCGGGAGGAGATCGCGCGGCACTGGCTGCGTGAACACCCGCCCGGTTAAGCCGTACGAGTTGGGGTTGAACCCACGCCAGATTGGAGTATAATCGGGGAACCTTGGCGGTAATTGCGATGGCACCAGGTGATCTGTTCGGACAGTTGACCCGCTTCATCGGACGCGAGCGCGAGCTGGCAGAGGTGCGCCCGTTGATGGCTGCGTCGCGCCTGGTGACGTTGACCGGCGCCGGGGGCTGCGGCAAGACGCGCCTCGCCCTGCAGGCAGCCAGCGAGGTGCGCGACCACTATGCAGACGGGGTTGCGCTTGTCGATCTGGCGCTGCTGCACGAGCCGACTCTGGTGCCGCAACTGGTGGCGCAGGCGCTGGACATCTACGAAACGCCCAACCGACCGCTGACGCAGACCCTCCTGCTTGCCGTGCAGTCCCGCCAGATGCTGCTCGTCCTGGACAACTGCGAACACCTGGCCGATGCCTGTGCAGCGCTGGTACAGTCGCTGCTTTCGCACGCGCCGCAGATGCACATCCTGGCTACCAGCCGCGCGCCCCTCGACCTGCTGGGCGAAGTCAGCTACTACGTGCCGCCGCTGGCTCTTCCGCCGATTTTGGACACCGGCGTCGACCCGTCGCCATCCACCGCCGATTGCCTCAGCTACGATGCTATCCGGCTGTTCGTGGACCGGGCGCAGGCGATCCGGCCCGGCTTTGCGCTGACGCCGGACAACGCTGCGCTGGTCGTGGACATCTGCCGCCGTCTGGACGGGATACCGCTGGCCATCGAGCTGGCCAGCGCACGGGTGCGGGTGCTCAGCCTCGAGCAGATCGCAGCGCGCCTCGCCGATCGCTTTTCGCTGCTGGTCTCAGGACAGCGCGTCGGCCAGGCGCCGCACCACCAGACCCTGCAAGCCGCGATGGACTGGAGCTACGACCTGCTGACCCCTTCCGAGCAGATCCTGCTGCGCCGGCTGGCCGTTTTCGAGGCGGGCTTTTCACTGGACATGGTCGAGGAGGTTTGTACGGGCGATGATCTTGCGCGCAGCCAGGTCCTCGATCTGCTTTCTGCGCTGGTTGCCAGGTCCCTGGTGGTGGCCGAAACGTTGGCGCGTGCGGAAGCCCGCTATCGCCTGCTGGCTACGATCCGGGCCTACGCCCGCGAGAAGCTGGACGAAGCAGGCGAAACTGTCCGCCTGCGCGATCGTCACCTCGACCTGTTTGTCTGGCGGGCCGAGGAAACGGCGCAAAAACTCATCGGCCCCTACCAACAGATCTGGTTCAGCTGGCTTGACGGCGAACACGACAACATCCGCGCCGCGCTGGCCTGGGCGTTGGAGAGTGGGCGAATCGAATCGGGGTTGCGCATCGCGTCTGCGCTTTACCTGTTCTGGGAGATTCGCAACTACCGGCGTGAGGGTCTGGCATGGTTTGAGCAACTGTTGGCGCAGGCGGACGATAGCGTGGCGCCGGATGTCCACGCCGGCGCCTGCAACTACGCTGCCTTCCTGTCGGAATTTCTCGGCGACGGCCAGGCAGCGCTGGTCTACGGACGCCGGGCGGTCGCCATTGGCGAAGCGATGGGCGAAGAGGGCAGGCACATCCTCGGCTTTGCCCTGGCCGGACTGGCCTCCGGTCTGCGGGCGACGGGCGAGATCCAGGCCATGTATGCGCTGGGCGAGCAGTACATCGAGACATTCCGAGCCTTGGGCGACGAGTATGTCTACTACCTGAACATGGGTCTGATCATCAAGGGTGAAACCGCACTGGCGCTTGGCAGGTATGACGCGGCCCGCAGCGCTCTGGAAGAGGCCCTGCCGGTGGCACGCGCTGCCGGCGATCCCTACAGGATTGCCATGACCCTCAACGTTCTGGGCGATCTGGCGCGCTGCCAGGGGAACTTCGCCGGCGCGCGGTCTGCCTACCTTGAGGGTGTAGCGTTGCTGCGCCAGATCGGCGCAGCCCGTGATGTAGCCAGCCTGCTGTACAACCTGGGCTACGCACACCTGCGTCTCGGCGACATCAACAGTGCGGATTCTTGTTTTCGCGAAGCGCTGACGATCCAGCAGGCACAGCACAACATGGCCGGCATGGCTGAGTGCCTGGCCGGGTTTGCCGCGCTGGCGGTCACCCGCGGCAGGCCTGGCGACGCGGCGCGTTGGTTGGCAGCCGTGGCCGCGGGCGGTTGGGAAAGTCACATCGCCAAATGGCCGGCGACCCGCCAGGAGTACGAGCGGACCCTGGAACTGGCCCGGGCGCAATGCACTGGGGAAACATGGCAAACGGAGCAGACAGCCGGCGCCGAACTTTCGCTGGAAGCCGCGGCCGTCGAGGCGCTCCGTCCGGCGACGACCACCACGCCGCGCTCGGAGGAGACCGATCAACCATTGACCGCGCGCGAGCTGGAAGTGGCCGGGCTGATCGCCAGCGGTCTGTCCAACGGCGAGATCGCCGACCGCCTGGTGCTCAGCAAACGGACGGTGGAACACCACGTCGCCAACATCCTGGGAAAGCTGGGAGTCACAAAGCGGACAGAGATCGTGCTCTGGGCCATCGAAAACGGCATCGCAAGAGATACCGGGTAACTTGTAGTACGGCAGAAGACGAAGGCTGTAGAAGTCCGACTTCGCAGGAGAATTCAGACCTTTGATCGATGCGCAGCGGTTGGTCGTTATGATCAGCCGCTTTTTTATGCGTGCAGCAATCAGGAATAGGTGCGCGGATAGGTGCATGCACCCATGACGGCGGCCACCATCTCTGACATACTGGACACGACCGGGAGTCGTTCAGTACGTTCGCCCGAAAAGACACATAAGGAGTGCAACGCCATGTCTGTCGAAACAAACAAAGCCTTGGCCAGTGAATGGGAAGCGCGCATCAACGCCCGCCAGTTGGATGCAGCGCTGGCTCTGCTCAGCCCGGATTTTGTTGATCACACGCCGCCTGCCGGGCTGCCGCCGGGCATCGAAGGCGTGCGGATGTTTTTCACCATGCAGTTTGCCGCGTTCCCGGATGGACGCTGGACCGCCGTGGACACCATTGCCGAAGGCGACAAAGTGGTGCGTCGGGTGACCGGCGAAGGAACCCACCAGGGCATGTTCCTGGGCATGGCGCCGACAGGGAAACGTGTCAGGTCGTCGTTTGTCGAGATCTGGCGGATCGCCGACGGCAAGCTGGCGGAACTGTGGGTGGAATCCGACATGCTGGGCCTGATGCAGCAGCTTGGCCTCATGCCGCCGCCGCGCCCTAACGCCTGATTGGTACTCACGAGGAGACACGTCCATGTTTGACATTGCAGGAGTCATCATTCTGATCGCGCTCATTGCGCTCTTCGGATTCCTGGCCACGCGCGCCTGGAAACTGAAGAGACCTCTTTTGAAGTGGTTCGGCGTGGCCGCCTGCGGACTGTTGACGTTGATACCGGCAGTGCTGCTCGTCCTGGGGCTGAGCGGGTTCGCCAAATTGAACCAGCGGCACGACAATCCCGTAGCGGATATCAAGGTAGCGGGAACAGCAGCACAAATCAGCGCGGCCAACAGTTGGCACAGGTCTGCGTGAACTGCCACACCACCGACAACCACCTGCCGCTCTCCGGGACGAACTTCGTCCACAAGTTCGCTTTTCCGCCCCTGGGCACGCTGTATGCTCCTAACCTCACGCCCGGCGGCGACATCGACGGCTGGACCGACGGCGAGGTCATCCGCGCCATCCGCGAGGGGGTGCACAAGGACGGCCGGTCGCTGCTCGTCATGCCGTCGGAGGATTTCCGCAACCTGAGCGACGACGACGTGCAGGCGCTTGTCGCGTACCTGCGCTCGCAGCCCGCCACGGGCGGCCCAACCCCGAGCAATCGCTTCAATCTGCTCGGCGCGGTCTTTACGAATCTGTCGGACTTCCGTACCGCGCAACAGCCGGTGAGCCACGTGACCGCGCCGCCGCCCGGGACTGCAGCCTATGGCAAGTACATGGTGGACATCCTCGGCTGCAGCGATTGCCACGGCGATCACCTGCAAGGCAAGGTGGCCAGCAACCAGCCCGGCCCGCCGCCCGGCCCCAATCTCACCCGGATCGTGCCGCAGTGGACCGAGGGGCAGTTCATGGCGTTCTTCAACTCGGGCACGCTGCCCGATGGCTCGACCGTGCCGACCTTGACGCTTCCCAGTGGATTCACCGAGCCGCTGATGCCGTGGCCCATGGTGCGCGCCGCTGCCAGCGACGATGAGCTGAGCGCGATGTACGCCTATCTGCACGGCCTGGCGCCTGTGGATAGTCCGACAAAGTAGTTTGAGGAGCAGAATCCATGGATGCGCAGACGTTGTTGCTTGAACGCAGACTGGCAGGCTTCCTGCTGATCGGTTGCTTCCTTGTCTTTGTTGTGGGCGGCCTGCTCTATACCGGCCGGGCGATTCTGAAGTGGCCCGCGGCGCAGACAGACACCTATCTGCTGTGGGAGCGCGGCTGGGTGATCGCCGCCGCGCTGGTCAACGTACTCGGCTTTGTGGTGCTGGCCGACCTCTTGCAGAACTCCGGCGACCTTATCATTGCCCGGCTGGCGCTGACGGTCTACGTGATCGGCACGGCCGTGCTGCTGGCGGCGGAGGGCACGTTCCTCCACGACCGCCAGTGGGTCACCGCACAGGTCGTGATCTACGTGGCGCTGGCGTTTCTTGTTCAAGCGGCGTTCGGCGTAGCGCTGTTGCGCACCGGGATCGTGCCGGCGTGGGCTGCCTGGCTGACCATCGTTTGGAATCTTGGCTGGCTGGCGCTGTTCGCCGTCCTTCGCCCGGACGACATCTACTATCCGGTGCTGCACCACGTCGCGCCCGTGTTGATCGGTGTGGCGCTGCTGATGCGTGTGTAGGCGCCGGGGAACCGGAGGAAACGACCCATGCTCGCAGGTGAAACGACGGTTCCAACCTCAATTCGGGTGGCAGCCGTTCTCCAGTTGTTCATCGCCGTTGGCATCGGCGTGTTCTGCATCCCGGCCATACGCAACCTGCTGGCCGGCCGCGATATCCCGATGGTCATGGGGTTTCCCGCCTACGGGCACGGGCCCTTCGAGCGTGCCGGCATCCCAACCACCGTCCCGCTGCTGGCCGCCTTTCTCCTTGTCTGCATTCTTGAGTTTGTTGCCGGCGTGCTGCTCTGGGGTGGTCACCGGTCCGGCGCCGTTCTCTCGCTCGTGTTGCTTCCGGCGGGCGCGATCTTCTGGTGGGGGTTCGCCCTGCCGATCCCGCCGATCTTCGCCCTGGTGTGGACGGTTCTGATTCTTCTCAACTGGCCGGCCCTGCAATGAACGGTTGATTCTGCTCCCGAATCGTGGTTGAATAGAACACCTGGGGAAAAGTCGACGGCTGTTGCGTTCATGTGACCAACGGGGGTGTCGTCGATAACTGGAGTGAAAGGAGCAAACTCATGAGTGAAACAACGTTGCAAGATCAGATCGATGCAGCCAACGCCTACGAATCGCTGTTCGTTCCGGCGATCTTCGGGCAATGGGCGGCCATGGTTGCCGACGCGGTGCAGGTCCAACGTGGCCAGCGAGTGCTGGATGTTGCTGCCGGCACCGGTGTGCTGGCGCGCGAGATCGCGGCGCGCCTGGGGCCGGACGGGCGGGTGGTGGCAATCGACCCGGGCCCTGGCATGGTTGTCGTAGGCAGGCAGCTTGCTCCGGCCGTCCAGTGGCGGGAGGGAGTCGCCGAGTCGCTGCCGTTTGCGGATCAATCGTTCGAGGCCGTGGTAAGCCAGTTTGGCCTGATGCTCTTCGCAGATCGACGGCGGGCCATTCAAGAGATGCTGCGCGTCCTGACACCCGGAGGTCGTCTGGCCGTCGTCGTCTGGGATTCGCTTGCCAGCATGCCCGCCTACGCCGCAGAGGTGGCGCTTCTTGAGCAAACCGCCGGGCAACAGGCTGCCAATGCTTTGCGCATACCCTTCGCACTTGGCAACCGGGAAGAGTTGGCCGCTTTGTTCACGGATACAAGCGCCGCCTCGATCGAGATCACCACTCGGCACGGCACTGCCCGGTTCCCCAGTGTTCGTACCATGGTAGAGGCGGATCTGCGCGGTTGGCTGCCGGTGATGGGTGTCGTCCTGCCCGAAGATCAGATCGACCACATCCTGCAGCAGGCTGAGCAGTCGCTCAGTTCATATGTCGCCGACGACGGCAAAATGACGTTTAGGTTGTCCGCCCATATCGTCACCGCAAGGAAAGGGTAAATCGGCACGATGAGTGACTCCTTCAGAACTACCTGCCGCGGAGAACGCCCAGCTGCTGACAGCAGTCTGGAAAGCAAGGCAGCGCCCGTCCGTATTTGACAAGATGGCTTCAGGTGAACTGTTGGCACGACAAGCTGACACATGAGATACGAGGACTTTCGTGTTTGCCTTGACCTTGTGCAGGTGGGGTGCTATACTTGCGCCGGACAGCCAACAAACGAATGAGATCGCGTGTCTGCGATCAGAACTGGAGGAACGGGATGCTTGTCCAAATGTCTGTCGATATCAATGCTCCGCCTGAGAAGGTCTGGCCCTATCTGGTCGAGCCGGAGAAGGCGAAGCAATGGTTCACCGCCTTGAAGGTCTATGAGTGGACCAGCGACCCGCCAGGCGGTCCGGGATCGACCTTCTACTGGGAGGAACTGGTTGGGAGCAACCTCTACAAGCTGCACTTTGAGACGACCGAATGGGTTGAGAACCGGTTGTTCGTCTACCGGATGACTTCCGGCGATTTCTTCAAGAGCTACGATGAGCGGTGGGAAATCGAACCGACCGCTTCGGGGAGCAGGTTCAGCTTCAACGACCACATCGAGTTTCCGTACGGTCCCTTTGGCAAGCTCATCGGACTCTACGCCGCCCGCGGCGCCCGCAAGACGGGCGCGACGATTCTGCCTGTTCTCAAGCGGCTGGCCGAAGGCAGCGAATAGAAGCGCGCAGGAACGCAGAACTGGCAGGGTCGGCAAAATCGGATATACTTAGGGGCGACAGTTCGTTTCCACGCGGCGCACCGCCGTTCACACGCAGTTCCAAGACAGAATGGAACACGAAGAAAACAGACCCTGGCCACTGAGTTCGTCGAGGCAGTCCAGCCGGGCAGGAGCCGCCTGGCTGCCTGGCTGACGCCGCAGCGTGCGCCAGTGGCGAATATCTGACCGGCTACGCGATGATCGCGCCGGCCGTCCTCCTCATCTTCACCTTTGGCATTTTTCCCGTCGGTTTTGCCCTCTTCGTCAGCCTGCACAAGTGGCGGCTCAAGCGCGGCGACATCATCGGCATGGAAAACTACACCAACGCGATCGGGCCGGTGGCGTATCTGCTGGCCTTCGGGTTGGGCGTTGGTCTGCTGGTCTTTGCCTTCGTCAGGTTGCTGAAGATGTACCGGAGCTTCGAGGGGGAGCGGCTGAGGTTCTGGGTGCTCACGGTACCCGGCATCCTGCTGGCAGGCGTGGCGCTGAGCTTCATCCGTTGGACGGTCGTCCTGCTGCCCAACGTGCTGGACATTGCCGACAAGATCCGCGGGGTGGAGAAGACGCGCGAGCTGTTCATGCAGTTGCTGCGCGAGGCGGCCACCGCCGATCCCGTGTTGGCGGCCGCGCGACCATGTTCTGGCTGATCCTGGGAGCGCTGCTGGCGGTCGCTGTCACGCTGTACCTGTGGCCCTCGCCCAAGACCGTGCAGCGCCAGTTCGAACTGGCCGTCATCTGGTTTTTGATCGGAGCCGGGACGATCCTGCTGGTCTACGTGTACGGCCAGATGATGGCTGCCTACAACACCGCCGTTCAAACCGGCGAGGACCCTGGGTTCTTGCCGCAGTTCGTCAGTATCGCCACGGGGTTGATCCTGCTGTTCATCGGCTGGAAGCTGTGGCAGCGCTCCAACGACCAGCCCAGCAACCTGCACTTCATCCTGCGGCTGGCGGCGGCGACGGTGTTCATCATCGGCGGCTGGATCATGATCGGCGAGATTCCGGTGGTCGTGGCGGCCGGCGACCCGGACCTGTGGGTGGGGCTGCGGGCCCCGCTGTTCTACGCCCTGGGCACGATTCCTTTCCAACTGGGCATTTCGATGTTTCTGGCCGTGCTGCTCTTCCAGAACCTGCGCGGCTCAGGACTGTTCCGCGTGATGTACTTCATGCCCTACGTGACGCCGGTGGTAGCCAGCGCCGCGGTCTTCCGCCAGCTTTTCTCGAACCGCCTGCAGGCGCCGGTCAACGCCGGGATGCGGCTGCTGGGGCTGGAGCCGCTGCAGTGGCTGTGGGAACCCAAGGGCATCTTCGAGTTGATGGCGCTGAAGCTTGGCCTG
The DNA here is from genome assembly GCA_041391245.1 of Caldilineales bacterium. GTDB lineage: Bacteria > Chloroflexota > Anaerolineae > JAAEKA01 > JAAEKA01 > JACKBK01. The sequence continues at coordinate 84,976 of JAWKOJ010000020.1, read as the reverse complement.
GGGAACTGGCCTGAGTGGGCTGCCGGTCCCAGCCTGGCGCTGGTCGTGATTATGACGTTCTCGATCTGGGTCTTCGTGGGCTACGACACTGTCATCTACATGGCCGGGCTGGGCAACATCCCTCGGGAGCTGGGCGAAGCCGCCGAGGTAGACGGCGCCGGCCGCTGGCAGGTCTTCCGGCACATCACCTTCCCTCTGCTGTCGCCTACCACCTACTTCCTGACCCTGATCTCGGTGATCGGCACGTTCAAGGCGTTCAACCACATCTGGGTCATGCGCCTCGACGCGGCGTTGGGCACCACCGACACCTTCAGCGTGGTTATCTTCACCGAGTTCTTCGAGAAACTGCGCTATGGCTACGCCTCAGCCATGGCCTTCATCCTGTTTGCCATCATTCTGGGACTTACCTTCATCAACAACAGACTGCAGGGATCGCGAGTGTTCTATGGCTGAGATGACCCCTTCCAACCGCGAGAGCCTGGCTGCCCGCGTGCCGACGCGCAAGATCTTCACCTACACGGTGCTGGTGCTGGGCGCCATCGTCGCCATCTTCCCCTTCTTCTGGATGATCTCGACTTCGGTCATGTCGCTGCCCGACGCGCAGGGCACCCGGCTGATTCCATCGGCGCTGCACTTCGAGAACTACGCCGAGGCCTGGAAGGAAGCCAGGTTCTCGCTGTACATGTGGAACAGCGTGCGCATCACGGTCATTACCCTGGCCGGCGAGATGGTGGTCAGCATCCTGGCAGCGTATGCCTTTGCCCGCATTAAGTTTCCCGGCCGCGACGTGATCTTTGCCCTGCTGCTCGCCACGCTGATGATCCCGGCCATGGTGACGATCATCCCAAACTTTCTGACCGTGACCTGGCTGGGGCGCATCGGGCCGATCCGATGGATCAACAACTGGCCGGCGCTGACGATACCGTTCATGGGCAACATCTTCTCGATCTTCCTGCTGCGCCAGTTCTTTATCCAGATACCGGACGAGCTGTTCGACTCGGCGCAGATCGACGGCGCGGGCCATCTGCGCTTCCTGTGGAGCGTGGTCCTGCCCCTCTCCAAGGCGCCGCTGATGGTCATCATCGTCCTGTCCTTCATCGGCACCTGGAACGCGCTGGCGTGGCCGCTGCTGGTGACCAACTCCCCCGACTGGCGGCCGGTCTCGGTGGGCCTCTACAGCTTCATCGACGAAGCGGGCCAGATGATCAACCTGATGATGGCCGGGGCGTTCATTGTCATCATCCCGGTTCTGGTGCTATACTTCTTCACGCAGAAGCAGTTCACCGAGAGCATTTCCCGCAGTGGATTGAAAGGCTGATCCGAAGTGAAGGAGGTGCCAACCTCACAACAAACGCTGCCGTGTCGTCTATCTATCTGTTCTTAGTGTAGCCTACAAGGAGTAAGAAGCAACCATGTCGAGCAAAACCATCAAGATTCTTCTGGCGCTGGCAGTCGTCACTGCCATGCTGCTGAGCGCATGCGGCCCCGCCGAAACACCAGCCCCCGCCCAGGAAGCCCCGCCCGCGGCGGCGACCGAAGCACCTACCGTTGCCCCGACCGAACCACCGGCCGCCGAGCCAACCGCAGCCGAGGAACCGACCGAAGCACCGATGGAGGAGCCTACCGCAGCGCCGGCTGAGGAAGCGGCCATGCCCGCCGTAGATCCCACCGGCCAGAACATCGTTTTCTGGCACGTCTGGGGCACGGGCGGCCCCAGCGAGGCGCTGCAGGCCATCGTGGATGAGTTCAACGCCAGCAACGAGTACGGCATCACCGTGGAGTCGCTGGAGCAGGGCCAGTACAACAACCTGGAAGACGCATTCAACGCCGCCGTCCAGTCGGGCGACTTGCCTGACATGGTCACCGGCTACACCAACGCCATGGCCAACTGGTACGCCGTGGACTCTATCGTCGATTTGACCCCTACGTCAACGATGCCGACTTCGGCCTGTCTGCCGACGAGCAGGCTGCCTTCTTCCAGGGATCGCTGGATGGCGGTAAGGCTGCCGGCGGCTCGCTCTTCGCCTTCCCCATCAGCCAGTCCGAGAACGTCCTGTTCTACAACGCCGGCTGGGCCAAGGAACTGGGCTTCGAGAACGCTCCCACCAACTACGAGGAGTTCAAGGCGCAGGCCTGCGCCGCTGCTGAAGCCAACAACAGCGACGACAATCCCGACAACGACGGCACGGGCGGCCTGGTGCTCTACGCCGGCGCCTCCAACGTGGCCTCCTTCACATTCGCCAACGGCGGCAACATGCTGAGCACGCGGCCGGCGATGGCTACGACTTCACCGACCCCACCGTGTCAGACGTGGCCGCCATGTGGAAGGACCTGTGGGACAGCGGCTGCGCCTTTGCCACCGAGTCTTACCCGAACCCGGAGTTCGCCACCCGCAAGGCGCTCTTCACCATGAGCTCCACGGCGGGCCTGCCCTACCAGATCTCCGCCTTCGACGCCGAGGACGCGATCAAGGACGAGTGGACGATCATCCCGTTCATGGGCAAGGACGGCGGCAGCTCCGTGGACCTGTTCGGCCAGTACGTCGCCATGGCCAACACCAACCCCGAACGCATGATGGCCACCTGGCTGTTCATGAAGTACCTGACCTCGCCCGAGGTGCAGGCCAAGTGGATCGAGGCAGCGCCTACTATCCGACCCGCAGCGACACCCTGCCGCTCATCGAGTCCTACGGCGCCGACAACCCGATCTGGTCGCTGGGGCTGACCTTCCTCGACTCCGGCAAGGCCGAGCCGGCCTGGGCCTCCTGGACCACCGTCCGCCGCGACGTTGGTGACACCTTCAACGCCATCCTGCAAGGCAGCCCGGACGACATCCCAACCCTGCTGGAAGACCTGAATGCCAAGGCCGCCGAGGCGATCCAGGAAACCATGTGATCGTCCGGTCTGCGGACTATCTGAGTTGAACCAACAAGCGCCTGCTGGATACCAAGTCAGCAGGCGCTTGGTTCTTGCTAATCACTGTACTTGCCTTGACCAGAGTACGGTTGAGGGGAACACTGAGGCATGGACAACGGAAGCAGTCGCACGAATGGTGCCGTAATGAAATCGTGTGGACACAGAATTGGTCACTGAAATATCCATTGAAAATAGAGTAGTGAAATCAGAATTCGTTGGAGATGTAGCTGGTTGCAGTGCGAGCTACATACGACGGTCGAAAGCCAGGAAGTGAAAGGAAAGAGATCCGATGTTTATCGATGGATTTGGTCTATCATCCTATCGAAGCTTTGGAGATGATCTTCAGCTGATTGGTCCACTGAACAAGATCAACTTGTTTATTGGACAAAACAACTCTGGCAAATCAAACATATTGAAGTTCCTTGGCAATCGCTATCAGAGTGCAAGGTTCTCGGCAAGTAGTACACGAAATGCGTTTAACGTTGGGGAACTTGAGCAACATATCGGGGTGAATTCGGGACAAATACAGATTGCGTTCGGCTTGAGGAGAGACGGATCATCTCTAAACACAATTCTACAGAGCACAAGTTCTGCATCGTCTGATAGCGCCCACGTGCAGAAACTCATCGACTATGTGCTTCGGTTCTCAGAGATTACTCTGAATACTGAATTGTCGTGGTTTGTCTATGGAGCGACTTATGGTCAAGTCTTGATTCTATCCGAGAGCTTGATCCACAAGATCTCAGAGAATCGGATAAGCGATAGCAAGAGTTCACCAGACGGTCTAACTATTAGGGATTGGGGATTACTCTTGCAAGGCATAACAACTCGGCGACCGTCTGAAGCCACGCGAAGAATGGTGAAAGATGCTATTCCCCATATTTTACAGGCATTGAGTCCTGTACAAAGTGGAATGCCTCAGATCTCAATCATCGATGCTGTCAGGGAAATTAAGGCTGACCCAGCTACGCAGGAATACAACTACAGTGGTCTAAACATAATTCAAGAGTTGGTGAGGCTTGAGCGCCCAGACATCGGCGAAGGCTATTACGAGGCAAAATCCAAATTCGCAAAGATCAACCAATTCGTGAGTGAGGTGGTCGGAGAACCCAATGTTCAGATTGAGATACCCGCGTCTCGCACGACCATTCAAGTTGAGTTAGGCGGCAAAACACTTCCGATCGAGAATCTTGGAACAGGAATTCACGAAGTAATCATGATGGCCATTGCAGGCACCCTCCTCCAAGATCAGATAGTCTGTATTGAGGAACCAGAGATCCATCTTCATCCAACCTTACAGAAAAAGCTGATCAAGTATCTGGAAGAACACACAACCAATCAGTACTTCATGGCAACCCATTCAGCATCAATGATTGATATTCCTCGAGCTGCAGTGTTTCATGTTCGGCATGATGGTGAACAATCCATCGTCACGCCAGCTCTGTCACCAAGTCAGCGTTATGCCATTTCAGTCGATCTCGGATATCGAGCGTCGGATATCTTGCAAGCCAACTGTATTATTTGGGTCGAAGGCCCATCAGGATCGGATTTACCTGAAACACTGGCTAAGAACAATCGCTCCAGAATTAGACGAGGGGATACAGTTTTCCATCATGTTTTACGGAGGCAGGCTTCTAAGCCACCTATCAGCCGACGATGCAGAGATCGATGAATTCATCTCCTTGCAGAAAAATCAACCAAAACTTGGCAACTAGCTACCTGACAGTTTTGGAAAGTGAGAAGTTGATCGACTGAGCAGATCCAAGTAAAGTGATTTGAAGCAACCAGATCACGGAACAAGGAGCTACTCAATGTCGATCAACCGCCTGTATCATAGCTGGGTCGCAGCTAATGCAACTTCGGCCCAATGAACGGATCACACGGATACGCACTCTGGCATGGCTAGTGGTAGGGATCTACCAAAGCAGATCGGTGCAATTGAGTGCCATTGCTCGGAGATACCGGTCAAGCCAAGTTGTTAAGCGTTGTTCGACGGCTAGGACGCTTGCTCGACAATCCAGCTTTGCGGGTTCGACCATGGTACGGAACCATGGCTCGATCTTGGCTACAATCGGCCGCAGCATCAGGCGAGATACGTTTGATTGTCGATGGCAGCAAGGTCGGGTTCGGTCATCAACTCTTGATGATAGCTGTTGCCTATCGGCGCCGGTCGATCCCGATTGCCTGGACCTGGATCAAAGGCGCCCGAGGTCACAGTTCAGCCAAGACCCAACTAGCGCTGCTGTCATGCGTTCGAAGCCTCTTGCCACCGGATAGCACCGTCTTGGTGGTCGGCGACAGCGAATTCGGCGCTGTTGAGGTGCTGCGTTTTCTCGATGGACATGGTTGGCACTATGCTCTGCGCCAAAAGGCGAACAACCAAGTGCTGTTCAATCAAGCCAGCAGTTGGCAGAATTTCGGCGCTCTGGTCTGGAAACAGAGCGACAGACCGTGTGGTGGCCAGCAAGCTTGTTAACGCTCAAACATGCCTATCGCACCAATCTGCTCGGCTACTGAAGCCAGGTGAAGCCAGATCCTGGCTCATCGCCACCAACCTGGCTCATTGCCGGATAGCACTCGTGCATACGAGCGGCACATGTGGATCGAGGAGATGTTCGGTGACTTCAAAGGCCATGGCTTCGATCTTGAGAGTACCCATCTGCGCCACTTCATGCGCTTGTCCCGTGACCTTGGCTGTTTCTCTGCTTTACACCTGGCTCGTTACCACCGGCGCTGCGGTAATCAAGAACGGCCAAAGACACCTGGTTGATCGAGCCGATCGCCGAGATCTATCCATCTTTCAGATCGGCTTACGATGGATCAAGCGACGGCTTGTCAACTCTCTGTCCGTGCGGATCAAACTCTGTCCTTCCGCACGCACCATCAAACTGTCGGGTAGCTAGACTTGGCAATTGTGATTGACAGCGACAAAAGGAGAAAAGGTCAGCCTATAAATCCAACGAAGCGGCGGATTCGAGACGAATTCGACAAAGGTCCTGGTTTTGCGTGGGTTACGGCCGGTCGAGAAATCGAGAATTATGTTCCACCAGAATTAATAGAAGCCGCTGTCAAGCAACTGTATTCGTCAGCGAGGGGTTTGTTCTCCTTTGATCGCTATGAACAATGCTACTATTACATCGATGGCGTGAGCGATGAACCTAACAAGAGCGTTGACAAAGTCAAACTGGCAAGACGAGTCGTCAATCTTGATCCGCCGCTAGACAGATCGATTTGGCCGAAAAGATTAGGCGAGTAGCAAACTTCATTCGAACATGCAACGATCTCTCCGTGAATTGAGACTCCGAAACGACTTCAGCCATCCACGACATACGTGGAGCAACAGGCATATGTCAATAGGCACCGGAGTACACCCTACGAGCCTCGTCGGTTTCATCACCGACGAGGCCAACCCTGTGACCTGACTGCACCGTGTGGTGCTTTGGGAGAGGCGCTCCTTTGACTCTCAGCGAATATCAAACCCTGAGCACGCCCAGGCCTACCTGGCAAAGCCGTTCGATTCCGCACCGCAGCGAAGGCGAGGCGGTGCTGTTGTCGTTCATCACAGGCGACGGCGCATCCTGGACCTGGGTACCGGCGATGGACGACTGCTGGCGCTGCTGCATGCACATTGCCCCGACGCGGCGCTGATTGGCGTCGACTTCTCCGTGACCATGCTGGACGCAGCGGGGCGCTTCGCGGGCGACGAACGTGTCTCAATCCTCGAGCACGATCTGAACTACCCCCTTCCGGCCATCGGGCCGTTGGACGCAGTCGTCTCCAGCTTTGCGATCCATCACTGCCCGGACGAACGCAAGCGCTCGCTGTACGCTGAAATCTACGATCTCTTGACGCCGGGTGGGGTCTTCTGCAACCTGGAGCACGTCGCATCACCGACGCCCGCGCTCCACGCCCGTTTCCTGGACGAGCTCGGCGCGGATGAAGCGGACGAAGACCGGAGCAACATCCTGCTGGACGTGTTCACCCAACTCGACTGGCTGCGAGCCATCGGCTTCGACGATGTGGACTGCTACTGGAAGTGGCTGGAGCTGGCGCTGTTCGGGGGCGTCTGCGCGTCACCGGGTATTGGACACTAAAATTGTGATTGACGCGTGACAAAAACGGTGGTAGCATGGGTGATAGGATAACCTTCTCCACTATTGCCGTGCCGCTGTACCCTGCGTGATTCGGAATCTGAGCTGCGCGATGGCGATGAACTGGTAGTAACAGCGTCAACGACCACGGTGGGAACATATGCACTTCGTTTATCTGAGGTCGCATCAGTTGAGCATCCGGCAGCGTCCTAACCATCGGTCATAGGTCGCCAGTCCTGCCGCCGCGCTCCATGCATGGAGGGCCAGAGGCGATGCCAGAAGTTGAAGCCCACAACTTACCATTGTATTTGAGCAGCTTTATCGGGCGGGAACAGGAGATCGCCGGAGTCACCCAGCAGCTTGCGACTCACCGCCTGGTAACGCTGACCGGTCCAGGGGGGTGCGGCAAGACACGATTGGCCGTTCAAACGGCAAGAGGTTTGCTGCCGCAGTTTGCCAGCGGGGCCTGGTTGGTAGATTTTCGCCTCTCAGCGATCCGGCGCTCGTCGTGCGGGCGGCCGCCAAAGTCTTGGATGTTCGTGAACAACCGGCGCAACCGCTCCTGGAGTCGCTGACCAACCACATGCGGCACCAACAAGCGTTGCTGTTGTTCGACAACTGTGAACATCTGGTAGCCGCGTGCACACCTCGCGACAGCTCTGCTCCAGGCATGTCCCGAAGTGCGCATTCTTGCTACCAGTCGTGAACCCTGAGGATTACCGGAGAGGTAACCTGGAGCGTACCGCCACTCACCTTGCCTGAGTACCAGCCCTGGCATGATCCGGCCAGCGGCCAGGCCGCACTGCTGGTATACGAACAGTCCGAGGCGGTGCAGCTGTTCATTGCGCGCGCTAACCGTTGCGCCGGCATTTGCCCTCTCGATTGAAAATGGCCCATGGGTGGCAGAAATCTGCCGGCGCCTGGATGGGATGCCGCTGGCTATTGAACTGGCGGCAGCGCGTGGCGGGTATTGTCGGTGCGCGAGATTGCAAAGCGACTCGACGATCGCTTTGCTGCTCACGGCAGGCAGCCGCGATCCGCCGCGCCAGCAGGCCTGACTGCGACGCTTGACTGGAGCTACAAGTTGCTGACGGAGACCGAGCAGGTGGTATTGCGCCGTCTGGCTGTGTTTGCAGGCGGTTGGACACTGGCGGCTGCCGAAGCCGTCTGTTCAGATGAAGCGACAGGCTCTGACGAGACCCTCAATCTGTTGGCGCATCTCGTAGACAAGTCGCTGGCAGTGGCCGAGCCAAGGGATGACGAGACACGCTACAGGCTGCTTGAGACAATCCGCCAGTATGCACGAGAAAAGCTATCGGAATCCGGTGAGGCAGATCGAATACAGGAACGGCATTGCGCCTTCTTTGTCGAATGGGCCGAGCAAACGGAAGCGAACTTGAGTGGCGCCAGCCAGTTGCCTGGCTTGGCCGATATGAGGCAGAACATGACAACCTGCGCTGCATTGCAGTGGTGCCGCAGCGATCAAAGCAGAGCTGTGCCGGGCCTGCGACTTGCTGTCGCATGTGCGCACTTCTGGTTCCTTCACGCTTACAACAGCGAGGCGCCGCTCATCTCGTCACAGCGCTTTCCCAGACCGGGACGCACGCTCCGGCCATGCTGCGGGCTCGGGCATTGACAGATCTCGCGAACTTGCTCTTCATGAGCAGCGATTATCCCGCGATGCAGGGTTATGCTGAAGAAGCGCTGGCAATCTGGCGCGGACTGGGGCAGGATGGACGTTCCGGGCTTGCTGCTACGCTGCTCAAACTGGGCGATCTGGCGATTGAAGAGGCGAGGTACGAACGGGCGTTGGGGTTACTTCAAGAGGCCTTGGAAATCTACCGGGAACTGAATGATGTTCAAGGTGTCGGCAGCGTTCTGATGCTGTTTGGCTGGGCCGCGATGCGAACCGGAGATTACAACCAGGCAGAGGTGCATTTGAATGACTACCTCCACTTGGGGCGCCAGTCCGGAGATAATCTGGGTATTGCGTTCGCCCTGTCAGGCCTGGGCGAGATCGCAGTGCGTCAGGGCCGATACGAGCGAGCCTCACATTGCTCGAAGAAAGCCTGCGGCTAAATCGTGAAATCGGCCATAGCTGGGGCATCGCTACAGTGCTGGGGTCGCTTGGCTGGGTTGCGCTGGCCCAGCACGACCTCAAACGCATGAAGGCGACCCTGGGCGAAAGTCTCTCGATACGCATGGAAATCGGTGATCGGGGCGGTATCGCCTGGTGCCTGGAAAAGCTGGCGGAAGCTGCGCTGATCCAGGCGGAGACTGCCCCTGCCTCCGCCCGTATTGAGCGCTATCAGACTGCGACCCGCGCCCTGGCAACGGCGGCGGCCATACGTGCTCCCATCGAGTCTGTGATCGATCCGGCGGATCATCCTGCCCATCTGCGCGTACTTGCAGCCCTGCGCGCGGCTTTGGGTGACACGGCGTTTGCCGATGCCTGGGCGGAAGGCGCCGTGATGTCAATCGAGACAGCTGTCGCTCGTGCCCTGGCTGAACCGGCCCCGGCTGCCGATTCCCAACCGGCGCGGCCGAATCCTGCTGCTGAAGGATTCGGCGGTCTGACCGCCCGCGAGCGCGAGGTAGCTGTCCTGATTGCACAGGGCAAATCTAACCGTGAAATCGCTGAGGCAATGACAGTCCGCGTAAAGACGGTCGAAACGTACGTCACACGTATCCTCAGCAAACTCAACTTCGACTCAAGGGTGCAAGTTGCCACCTGGGCGCTGGAAACGGGATTGGCGAGTTCATCGCACCAATCGGACAGTTGAAGCGTCCATCCTCAGTGCTTCCCCACCTCATCCTCTGACGCCCCGTACCGTTTTTTGTAGAGGGGCGATCAAACCTGCTGTAGAGTTTTCCCTGACGACAGCGAGGCGACGATATGATATGCTTCGGTTAGTTCGGGTTCGTCTGTGGCTGGTTTGCAGCCAAACAGCTCAATTCACACCAAAAGGAGAATAATCGTGGCTCGGTATCTGGTCGAACGCACATTTCCCGACGGCTTGGCCATCCCGGTGAGCGAGCAGGGGGCGCAAGTCTGCATGACGGTGGTGGGCAACAATCTGCAGGGCGACGTGACATGGCTGCACTCCTACGTGACTGGCGATAAGAAGAAGACATTCTGTATCTACGATGCGCCATCACCCGAGGCGATTCGCGAGGCCGCCCGGCGGAACAACCTGCCTGTCGACAGTATTACAGCCGTGACTGTGTTGGACCCCTATTTCTATCAGTAGGGGATGGAAAGATTCTAAAGGAGTAACGCGATGAGAATCAAAAGTCTCGTATCAAGTCTGGCTCTGTCCTGTTTGATCATCCTCAGCAGCGGCAGTGCCTATGCAATGGATAGCGACTGCCGAGGGCTCGAGAACGTTTCATGCGTGCAGAGCAACGTAACCCGGCTGGTCACTGGTTTGGATGGCGGCTCGGGCAGCGCCATCGGCCCCGGCAATGCCCTGTACGTACCTGAAACCAACACCGGGAAAATCTGGCGCATCGATCCCCGCACCGGCGCCAAGACCCTGTTCGCCAGCGGTTTGCCGCAACAGATCCCCGGCGTTGGCATCGGCGGTGTCATGGACGTGGCATTCCTTGGCGGAAAGGCGTACGCGTTGGTGACGCTGGTCAGCCCCGATGTAGGCGGCAGCGACATCGACGGCATCTACCGAATTGACGGTCCGGATAGCTACACCGTCATCGCGGATATCGGTGCATTCTCTACGGCGAATCCACCGAGTACCTCCTACGAGATTCCGACTGGGGTCCAGTACGCGCTGCAGACCTATCGTGGCGGGTTCCTGGTCACCGACGGACATCACAATCGGGTGCTGCGGGTTACGCTCGACGGTGACGTTAGCGAGGTGATCGCGTTTGGAGACATCGTTCCGACCGGTCTGGCGACACTGGGCAACACCGTCTACATGGCCGAAGCGGGCCCTATCCCCCATAACCCTCAGGACGGACAGATTGTGTCGTTCAATTTGCAGTCTCCCAATGAAGCGCTGGTAGCTTCCGGCGCCAGCCTCCTCGTAGACGTCGAGTTTGGCCGCGGGCTCCGTCTCTATGGACTGTCGCAAGGGATCCATACAACTGGCGGTCCGGGAACTCCTGCGGATCATGACACCGGCGCCCTGGTGGAGGTTAATCGCGACGGCACATTCACCGTTATCACCGATGGACTCGACCAGCCCACGTCGATGGAGTTCATCGGGAACACGGCATACGTGGTCACTCTTCCGGGAGATGTCCTGGAGATCACCGATGTAGCAGGTCCGCCCTACGGCAGATTCCATTGACTGGTTGCTGGATCACACCGTGACTCGCCAGCCGGCATCACTTTGATGCCGGCTGGCGTTCCGTTTTTCACCCCTCTCTCGGTACGGGAAGTGGAAACAAAGGCATCTCGACCGAGCCACAACTTAATCCGCATGCTTGGATACTTGGGCGCATCCTGCCAAAGGTGATACAATCCCGCTGAACGAAAGCGATCAGGGACCGGTAATGGGCGTCCAGTTGTGGCAGGCGTCCATGCCACGACACCGCCGTCTGACAACCTACAACCATCGCTCGAGGACTGGCTAAATCACTGTTCGCCGGCTTCAGCGCTGGCTGGGAGACCGGCACTACATTGCCTGCCCGCGGAGCATGCTCATGACGAAGACCATCTTCTACACCGCCGCCAGCCTGGACGGTTTCATCGCCGACGCGGCGAACTCGCTGGACTGGCTGCACCAGTTCGAGGACGTCGAGGGCAACGACTACGGCCAGTTCATTGATGACATCGGCGCGCTTGCCATGGGTTCCACCACTTATCAATGGGTGCTGGACAACCACGTCCGACCGGGCACGCCTGAGGAGCAGCCGTGGCCCTACACCCAACCGGCCTGGGTTTTCTCGTCGCGCGACCTGCCCGCCATCAACGGTGCGGACATCCGCTTCGTGCGCGGCGACGTACGCCCTGTCCACGCTGAGATGGTGCGAGCCGCGGCGGGCAAGAACATCTGGATCGTGGGCGGCGGCGATCTGGCGGGTCAGTTCTACGACCATGGGTTGCTGGACGAGCTAATCATCACTGTCGCACCGGTGACCCTGGGCGGCGGCGCGCCCCTGCTGCCGCGGCCCATCGCCTCTCCGCCGCTGCGCCTCTTCTCCGCAGCACCGTGGAGCGGCGGGACATTTGTCCGGCTGCACTACCAGGTGCAGAAGCGATCCGGATAACCCGGTGATGCTGCTATGAAGTCCGCCGTGTCGGCCGGATTGCTTTTCGCTCTGTTGCTTGTGGCAGCATGTACTCAAGCGCCACCGTCCGCTCCCGCCGTGGCGACCCCGAGGCCGACGGCCACGCCGCTGCCGACTCCGGAGCCAACGGCGACGCTGTTGCCATCACCAGAGCTAACAACCACATCCCCAACGGCCGCTGATGAAACGCCCGTCCCGACACTCGTTCCCGAGGTGGCGGCTTACCTCGATGAGGTTCTGGATGTCATGCAAGCCCATGCTGTCTATCGCAACGAGATGGACTGGCCAGCCTTCCGGGCGCGCGTGACCAACGTGGGCCGCAACGCCAAGAGTCTGGCAGATGCGCACCAGGTAATCCAGCTGGCGCTGATGTGGATCGACGACCCGCACACCCACTTCATGACCCCCAGCCAATTCGAAGATTACACAACACGGATAAGCCGCAATCCCGGGCCGCCGCCTGAGGCGCGCCTCATCGAAGGCCAGTTCGGCTACCTGCTCCTGCCGGCCTTCAGCGCCCTGGATGCCGAGACTGCCAACCAGTTCGCCTCCTCGGTGCAAGCGTTGATCCGGGCTGTGGACGCCGGGTCGCCGTGCGGCTGGGTTGTCGATCTCACGACCAACACGGGAGGCAGTTCGGGGCCGATGCAAGCCGGTGTCGGGCCGATCTTGGGCGAAGGCGTCGTGGGGGCGTTTGTCGATCCCGACGGTGAAACCTACACCTGGTCCTACGCCGCCGGCCAGGCGCTGGTCGACGATAAAGTTCTCACAACGGCCAGCGAGCCGTATGAACTGAGCCATCCGGCGCCGCCGGTTGCGGTTCTTACCTCCAGGCGCACCGCCAGCGCCGGAGAGACCGTCGTCGTGGCCTTCCGCGGACGGCCCGACACCCACAGCTTCGGCCAGCCAACTGGTGGACTGACGACTGGCGTCGCCTCCCGCGAGATGTCGGACGGCGGTATGCTCTTGCTGGCCGAGGTTTATTTTGCTGACCGGGCAGGCGTGGTGTACGATGGACCTATCGCGCCGGACGAGGTTGTGGACGACGGCGATCCCGACGCTGTGCTGAGGCTGCGCTAGATTGGCTGCGCGTCCAGCCCCGGTGCGCGGCGCAGTAGCGAGCCGGCAATGCCAGAAGTAATCGTCCGGCACGCTCACATCGACGACTGCCCTGCGCTGGCGCGGGTTCTCATCAGCGCGACGCACGGCGCATTTCATGGGCGCGTGCCTGAAAAGTGTTTGACTTGGATCACACCTGAGGAAAGCGCGGCCAACTGGGCCAGGAACTTCACCTCTCCCCAAAGCCTGGAACCGGGAAACTTTCTTTTCGTGGCAGAGACGGACGGCGAGGTCATCGGCCTGGCGATGTTGGGCGGGATCACGCCAGACGACGGATACGAGCCGCCCATCGCCGGGCGCTATGCCCACGAACTGCGGGTCCTCCAGGTCGCTCCGGCCTGGCAGCGGCAAGGCGTCGGCCGTCGCCTGGTGGCGCGCGTCGCCGCGCAGGTGGACGAGGCCAATGCGGCCCGCCTGCTGGTGCGCGTGCTGGTCGATAATCCCAACCTGGCGTTTTACGAGAGACTGGGCGCGGTCGAACTGGGGAAACGCCCGTATGACTGGGAAGGCTATCAAACCGAGGAACTCCTGCTGGGATGGGAAGATGTCCGCGACCTGCTGGGAAGGACGGCCAGACAACGCTGTAACGTTTGACCGCACACCGGAACGGTGTTACCATCGCTGCACAAACAGCCTGTCGGCCCTGGCAGTGGCTATGACAGCGCCAACACCCATCGGAGGTCACAGGTGATCACAAGGTCGGCAAAAGTAGTTCTCGTCTGGGCGGTCGCGTTGTACGTCACGCTGGTGGTGTTCAACAACCTCACCGATTACAACTCGAACTTCGATTTCGTCTCCCACGTGCTGGCCATGGATACCACGTTCCCGGGCAACAACGGCATGTGGCGCGCCATCGACGCCCCGGCGCTGCACCACGCCTTCTACTGGCTGATCATCGCGACGGAAGCCGTGATTGCCATCCTGTGCTGGCTGGGCGGCTGGCGTCTACTGCGATCGATCAACGACCCGATCCGCTTCAACGGGACCAAAGGTGTCGTGGTGGCCGGCCTGACGCTGGGCATTGTCCTCTGGTTCACCGGCTTCATGACGGTCGGCGGCGAATGGTTTCTGATGTGGCAGTCCAGCACCTGGAACGGCATTGCGGCCGCGTCTCGCCTGATCACGATCCTCGGCATCACCCTGCTGTTCGTGGTGCTGCCGGACAGCGAAACCTCCGCGTGAGTCCCATCAGCCACCCACACATCGAGACGGCGCGCTTGCTGCTGCGCCCGATGGAGGAAAGCGACCTTGACGCGCTGCTGGGCATCTTCGGCGACCCGATGGTGATGGCCGCCTTTGACAGCCCCCCATTCAGCCGCGGGCAGATGCAGGGCTGGCTGCAGCGCAACCTGGACCACCAGGCGCAACACGGCTACGGCCTCTTCTCGGTGATCCTCAAGGCCAGCGGGCAGCTGATCGGCGATTGCGGCCTGGAGATCATGGAGGTGGAAGGCGCCCAGGTGGCTGAGCTGGGCTACGACTTCCGCAGCGACCATTGGAACCGCGGCCTGGCGACTGAAGCCGCGACTGCCGTGCGCGACTTCGCATTCGGGGTGCTCGGTCTGCCTCAACTGATCAGCCTGATCCGCGCCGGCAACGGTGCATCGCAGCGCGTGGCGGAGAAGATCGGCATGCAGCGCCTGCCCGGGTTCGCGCGCTACGACACACAATACTGGAAGTATGGGCTGGCGCGCGACCGGTGGCTTGACCTCGCCCGACCGGCCGATCATTCTGGCGACGACCTGTGAAACGTATCCTGCTAACCGGCATGTCGGGCGCCGGCAAATCAACGTTGGTCGATGCACTGGCCGCGCTCGGCTACGCGGCCGTGGACGCCGACTGTGATGCCTACTCGCAGTGGATCGAGGTCAGCGCCGGTTCCGACGTGCCCGGCACGCCGGTGGAGCCGGACAGGGACTGGGTGTGGCGCGAGGACCGCATTCAGGAACTGCTGTCCGATGAGGCCGGTGACATGCTGTTCCTCAGCGGCTGCGCCAGCAATATGGGCCGCTTCCTGCCGCAGTTCGACCATGTCGTGCTGCTCAGTGCGCCGGCCGATGTCATCCTCCAGCGGCTGGCCGAACGAACCGGCAATTCATACGGCCAGCGCCCTGAGGAAGCAGCCCGCGTGCTGGAGCTGATGGAGAGCGTCGAACCGCTGCTGCGCCGCGCTGCCGATCATGAGATCGACACCAGCGCGCCGCTGGACGTCGTGATTATGCGCGTGCTCCAAATTGCAGCTCAAGAGAAAAGCCCATGAAAGCTATCGTCTACGACCGCTACGGCCCGCCTGCCAACCTGCGGCTGGAAGAAGTCGAGAAGCCGGTCCCGGTGGACGACCAAGTCCTGGTCAAGATCCACGCGGTGTCGCTCAACCGGTCCGACTGGGAAACGCTGATCGGCACACCGTTGTATGCCCGCGCAGGCGGACTCTTCAGGCCGGGGAGGAGAACCCTCGGCTCCGACATTGCCGGGCGAGTCGAGGCTGTCGGCAGCAACCAGACACAGTTTCGTCCGGGCGACGAGGTGTTTGCCGACATCCTGGACACCATGGGCGGGTTCGCCGAGTACGTCTGCACGCGGGGCAAGGTGATGGCGCTCAAGCCGGCCGGCCTGACCTTCGAGCAGGCCGCGGCCATCCCCCAGGCCGGCGTGATCGCGTGGCAGGGAATCGTCAGCAAGGGACAGGTCCGGCCCGGCCAGCAGGTGCTGATCAACGGCGCCGGCGGCAGCACGGGCGTTTTTGCCGTGCAGCTGGCCAAGCTCCACGGCGCGGAGGTAACCGGCGTGGACAACGGCGGCAAGCAGGACTTCATGCGCTCGCTGGGCGCCGACCACGTCATCGACTACACCCGCGAGGACTTCACGGCTACCGGCAGGCAATACGACCTCATTCTCGATCTCGTGGCCCACCGCTCAGTGTTCGCCTACCGGCGCGCGCTGCGGCCCAACGGCCGCTACTTCTTCGTTGGCGGTTCCATGGCATCGCTCTTTCAGGCTTTGTTGCTGGGGCCGCTGGCCGGCAGGTCGGGGGACAAGCGCATCGGCATGCTGGCAGTCCAGCCGAACCGCGATGATCTGTTGCAGGTGGCGGAGTTGTGCGCCGCGGGCACCCTGGTGCCTGCCATCGAGACCCGCGTCTCGCTGGATGCCGTCCCGGACGCGCTGGAAGACCTTGGCGCGGGCCGCGTCAACGGCAAGCTGGTGATCACCCTTAATGACAAAGACGCTTGACATCTGGCAGGTTGAAGCGTTTCTGGCCGATCGCTACGGTGCTGAGGTTAGCGCCCTAACGTCTGTCGGCCGTGGCGAGTGGTCGCAGGCGTTTGCGTTTGACCACCAGGGCCGCGGCTACGTGGTCCGTTTCGGTGCGCATCGCGATGACTTCGAGCGCGACCGGTTTGCAGCGCGCTTTGCCGGTCCTGCCCTGCCTGTTCCACAGGTGGTCGATCTGGGCGAAGCATTGGGCGGCTACTACGCGATCTCGGAACGCATGCCCGGCGGCTACATCGACATGGCAGACGAGGCACAGATGCGGGCGCTGCTGCCGGCGCTGTTCGCGATGCTGGACGCCATGCGGTCGGCCGACCTGTCGCAGACCCGCGGCTACGGCGGCGTGGACGGCGCGGGCAACGCGTGGTGCAGCACGTGGCAGGAGATGCTGCTTTCGGTGGCTGAGGACAGCCCCGAGGACCGCACCGGCGGCTGGCGCGCCCGGCTGGCGACCTCTGCGGTCGGCAGCGAGCCTTTCGACCTGGCCTATGCGCGCCTGGAGGCGCTGGCAGGAGACCTGCCCGCTGCCCGCCATCTGATCCACAACGACCTGCTGCACTTCAACGTCCTGGTGCAGGGCGACCGGATCAGCGGCGTGCTGGACTGGGGCTGCGCGATGGCCGGCGATTTTCTCTACGACCTGGCGCTGATCTCGTTCTGGCAGCCGTGGTATCCAGCCTGGCAGCGTATCGACTTCGTGGCCGAGGCTCGTCGTCACTACGCAGCCATCGGTCTCGACGTGCCTGGTTTCGACCAGCGGCTGCGCTGCTGCCAGTTGCATATAGGATTGGCCGGCATGGCCTATCAGGCCTATGCCGGCCACTGGGACGACCTCGAAGCGACCGCCCGGCGCACATTGGCGATTGCCGATTGAGGTGATATTGCGGTTCCCGATCATCAAAGGAATCAACAAACACCATGAACACAACCGATCTTATCACACCACAAGAAAAGGCGGACCTGATCAGCTTCGCCCAGGACCTTGTCAGAATCCAGAGCCTGTCCGGGCAGGAGGAGCAGGCGATCCGGCTGGTCGAGCAGAAGATGCACGACCTCGGCTTCGACGAGGTGATCGTCGACGCGATGGGCAACGTGCTCGGACGCATCGGCGACCACGGTCCGTCCATCCTGTTCGACTCGCACGTCGATACCGTGGCCGTCAACGACGAGGCGGCCTGGGACCACCCGCCCTTCGGCGGCGTCATTGCCGGCGGGCTGCTCTACGGCCGCGGCTCGGTGGACATGAAGTCGTCGGCCGCGGCCTCGCTCTACGCGGCGGCGGCCGCCCACCGGCTCGGCTATACGGCCGGCAAGACTGTCTACGTGTCGGCCACGGTGTTCGAGGAGGACTGCGACGGCGAGAACCTGCGACACATGTTCCGTGAGTTGGACCTGCGGCCGGACAACGTGGTCATCTGCGAGCCGTCCAACAACCGCATCAGCCTCGGCCACCGCGGCAAGGCGCAGATTGCCATTCGAACTCACGGCGTTTCGGCCCACGGTTCCGCGCCCGAGAAGGGCGTCAACGCCATCTACGAGATGGCGGAGATCATCCAGCGGGTGGAGGCGACCAACGCCCAACTGATGGCCAGTGGCGGGCAAAAAGGAACGCTGGTCATGTCACGCATCGCCAGCACTGCCGCCTCGCTGAACGCCGTGCCATCCGAATGCGAGGCGTATCTCGACCGGCGCATCGCGCCCGGCGAGACCGAGGACGACATCCGCGGCGAGATGGACCGGCTGGTGGCCGGCAAGCGCGCCGAATGGCAGATCGGCACCCTCCACCGCACAAGCTGGACCGGCCTGCCCATCACCTACGAACCCTTCCACATGGCCTGGCAGATCGACCCCGGGCACACGCTGGCGCAGGCCTGCGCCGCCGCTTACCGGGACACCTTCGCCGGGCAGCAGCCCGAGTTCATCTTCTGGGACTTCAGCACCAACGCGGTGACGCCGACCAGCCTGGGCATCCCGACCATCGGCTTCGGACCGGGCGACCAGAAGCTGGCCCACATGCCCAACGAAGCCTGCCCGGTGCAGCAGATCGTCGATGCCTGCCGGTTCTACACCCAGGTGATCCGGCGACTGCCGGCCGGCGGCTGAGGCAGCGTGCGCAGTGCTGGTTGCCCCCGATCTACCGCGCGCGGCCATCGCCGATTGCCTGCGCGACCGGTGGCGGCTGGAGGCGCAGGAGATCGTCTTCCTCCCGCTGGGCGCAGACGTCAACACCGCCGTCTTTCGCGTCGCTGGGTCGGATGGCCGGGCGTACTTTCTCAAGCTGCGCGCCGGCCCGTTCGATGACACAGCACTAACGCTGGCGCGCTTCCTGGCCGACCAGGGTGTGGACGTTATCATTCCGCCGCTGACGGCTGCGTCGGGAGAGGTGTTCGCCCCTCTCGACCGCTTCACCGCCGTCCTCTACCCGTTCATCTCCGGCGTGAACGGCTATCAGCAAACTCTGAGCGAGCGGCAGTGGCGTGACTTCGGCGCCGCTACGCCGCATCCACGATAAGACGCTGCCGGCCGCGCTGCGCGACCGCATCCCGCGAGGCGTACTCATCCGGCCAGCGCGACGCGTGTGCGGCTTCCTGCGCCAGATCGAGCACAAGACGTTCGCCGAACCGGTCGCTGCGCAGACGGCAGCCTTCCTGCATGGACAGCGGACGCGGGTCGGCGAGCTGGTCGACCGGACGGAGGTGCTGGCGCGGCGTCTGCGGACCGATCCGCTGCCCTGCGTGCTCTGCCACTCGGATCTGCACGCCGGCAACCTGCTGATGGCCGGCGACGGCCGGCTGTTCATCGTGGACTGGGACGAGCCGATCCTGGCGCCGGCGAGCGGGACTTGATGTACCCCGGCGCCGGGCTGCTGGGTGGATGGCAGCATCCGGACGAGGAAGAGCGGCTCTTTTTCGACGGCTACGGCGCTGTCCAGATCGACCGATCTGCGCTTGCTTACTATCGCTGCGAGCGCATCGTGGCGGACATCGCTGCCTTTTGCCAGCAGCTTCTCCTGGCCGACGAGGGCGGGGGCGACCGGCTGCAGGCGCTGCACTGGCTGCGCGCGAACTTCGCGCCCGGCGGCACGCTGGAACTAGCGTACAAAACGGGCAATAACTAAGACGATGTTGCAGCGGGATCGAGAGTTTGCAACCGGAGATTGGACAGGATTGACATGATTAACAGGATTTCTCTCTTCCTCAGCACTGTGCCAAATCCTGTACATCCTGTTAATCCTGTCAAAACCGTTTCTCTACGTTTCTACTGAACGCCCCTTTAGAATCCTGATTCGCGATTCTGGAACCATTGACCGGTCACCGGTGTAGACTCCTTGGAACAGGTCTGAAGGCTTGCGGCGAACGACGGGACGCCCACCTTGCCGCCTAAGGAGATGGCCCCTATGAAACACGAGCTACGAGGACCAAATCTGGTGGGAGGGAAACTTGCAGTGACAATTTGCGTGTTGTTGGCCATCGTCCTGAGCGCCTGTTCTGCACCGCTGCTTGTGGAACGGGCAGGACCTGCCTGCGCCAGAAGCCTGCCCCGATCGCGACAGACACACCGGCCACGTGCCCGGTCACAGAGCCTGAGTGGCTTCTGGCGCCCGACGATCCTGCCGTGCTCAGCGAGCCGGCGTTCGGCTACTACTACGTCAACGCCGACCGCTCCATGTGGGCGTCCGCCTGGTGGTCGCAGGACGGCGCGCTTCCTTTGCAGGCTGGCGAGGATGGCGTCAAGGTCGGCTGGTTCCGCCCGGCCGGCGCGACGCTGACGATCACGGGACAGCGCATCGACGGCGACGCCCCGCCGCTGGGCAGCCATGTGCCCTGCTGCTACCCGACCCGCTTCCAGGCCAGCGGCATCGACTTTCCAGAGCCCGGCTGCTGGCGGGTAGCGGCTACAGCTGCGGACAGCCAGTTGACCTTTGTGGTGGAGGTGGTTCCCCAGCCGTGATGGTCTCCCTCGATACGGTTCGGATTCGCCCCGCCGAGCCGCGCGACATCGACGAGCTTGCGGAACTGGCGCAGGAGACGTACGTGGCCGCGTTCGGGCACTCCTTCGCGCCCGGCGATCTGGCGGCACACCTCGAGCGGCATTTGTCCCCTACCCATGTGAGAACGTGGATCGAACTCGACGCGGTGTTGCTGGCCGAAGCCGGTGAGCGTCTGGTGGGGTTTGTCCAGCTCGGGCCGGCCGGCGACGCGGTGGAACTCCGTCGGCTATACGTGGCGGGCGACTTTCAGAACCGCGGCATCGGAGGCCGGCTGATGCAGGCTGCGCTGGCGCATCCGGCGGCACTTGCCGCGGACCGCATCGTGCTCGACGTGTGGGAGCGCAACCACGCTGCGCGGCGGTTCTATGAACGCTTTGGCTTCAAGGTTGTCGGTCATCGCGCTTTTGAGGTAGTATCAGGCGCACAGACCGATCCCGATCTGATCATGGCGTTGAAGCCGGCAAGAGTTCCATCACCCTCCTGACGACCGCTGTCAGGCACGGGACTCGTGACACGTTTCAGCCGGATACTACCGGCGTACCTCCACGCCGCGTTCCTCGAGCAGCGCTTCCAGCGACGCCAGGTCGTCCGGCGCGACCACGGCCAGCCCGAGCCTTGCTTCGGGTTTGAAGGGTGTCAAACAGCGCGCCAGCATCGGATCGGTGCGCAACTCATCCAGGGCATCCTGATCGCGGAACTGCACCAGGGTAAGGGTCTGCACAACAGCGGCGCCGTAGTGCTGGCTCCAGGCCTTGATCCGGGTTTGCAAGGCCGGCGGCACACCGCCGACCGCCATTGCGTTCAAACGGCTCAGGATGGCGGCGGCATCCAGCCCCGCCGCGCCGGCCTGCGTCACGCTGCGCGCCGTGATCTGCCAGCCAGTCGCCCGCTCCTCACTGAAGGGGCGCAGATAGCCGCAGACGTACAGGCTGGGGATGGCGTGGAGAAAGCCGATCCGGCCCTCCTCGTCCACCGTGATGCTTCTCCGGCGAGCGGCCTCCGGGTCGTTGTTGCGCACCGGCAACTCGCCAGCCTTCAGCAAGGCGCGCTCCATCTCCTCGATGCGGTCGGCCCGCACGATCAAGCCCGTTGGCGTAGCGCGCTTGACGACTGCCTGGTCCCAGCGAGGATCGTTGAGCAGCGCCTCAACCAGCTCAGGCGCGGCCGCCTCCACCCAGCCGACGCGGCTGCGCACGGTGATCCGCTCGTAGGCAGCCTGCCACTCCTCCAGGCTGCGCGCCACGTTCTGCGGCAGCGGCGCGCCGGTCACCTCCTGCAGCCAGGCATCAACCTGACCGGCGCTCTGTCCATTCAGTTGGGCGCGGTAGAGCGTTTCCCTCGTCAGTTCGTACTCGATGGCCCGTTCGACGTTTTGCCGGCTGGCAAAGCTGTCGAGCCGTGCCAGCACCGTGTCGGCGATGGGGTCGAAGGCGAAGATACGAAAATTGGGCTGCACCACGACCCGGCCGCTTTCCTCCGGGACTTCGGGCGCCGGACCATTCAGCAGCAGCCAGCGGCCCATGTCGGTCAACCGCACGGCCGCCACGCCGCCCGGCGCTGGGCCGCTTGCCGGCGTCACCGGCTCCGCGTAGCCGAGATCGACCAGTCCCAACCAGTATGCGCCCTCGGTCAGGACGGTCTCGATGAAGACCCGCTCCACCCCGTTCCATCCAGCTTCCTCGTTGCGTGTATACGCCGGCCATGACCAGCCCAGACGGTTGTGCTCGTAGGGCGAATAGAAGCCCGCGCCGTAGTAGTAGCGGTAGCTGGCCGCGCGCTCCTCGGCAGTGGTCCGGTCCACCAGAAACTCATCCTTGCGTTCCCGCAGGTAGTCACTGATGCCCTCCAATGGCACCCAGGGCGCCGTAGTGCGATGTTTGCGTTCGGCCCGTTGCACCAGGGTCGCCAGCGTATCCAGCACCGTCCGCCGCGCCGATGCAAGCTGGGGAGGCGCCGGGTTGGCCAGCAAGCTCCCTGGTTGCGCTTGGGAACCGGTTACTGTGGCGACGAGCTCATTGTACCAGTCGCCGTCACGCCAATGGTTGAAGCTCAGCCGCACTCGCTCCGTCGGCGTCTGGGAGATGAAGGCAGGCGAGGCGTTCGCCTGAAGCTGATTGCCGATCGCGTCGTAGGCCAGCAGCCCCAGCGAAGCGGCCAACCGGCGCAGGAAGAAGATGCGACGATAGTCGTTCTCTTTTGTGCCGGTGGCGATGGTTTCGGTCAGCAATAGTTGGCCGGCCACGCGCTTGAGATCGCTGACCCGCAGCAGGCCGGTGTTCACAAGCTGCAACGGTGCTTCGCGGGCCGCGCTCCATACCAGGTACAGGTCGCGCTGGCAGGTGCGCGCGGAGCCTTCCAGCGTTTGCACCAGTTCGGGCACGGCATAGTCTTTGACAGGAAGAGGCGGCAGATGTCCCGCGACTTCGTCGGGAATGTAGACGTACCACCCGCCCTCGAAGCCGATCTTGGCATTGCCAGGCAAGCCTGGACGCAGCGTGTGCGTCCAGATCAGGCCCGAACGCAGGAGATCCTCCAGCACCGCTGAAAAGAGTGGCTTGCCCGACTTGTCTTGCCGGGCCGATGTCTGGCTCAATCGACGAGAGCCGTAACTGTCGTAAGGCGACTCCGTTTGCTGGGACACGACACCCAACCGCGCCAGCAGGCCTTGGAAGCGATTCGTGCGCATCTCGCCGCCTGCGCTCTGCAACAGCTCCAGCGACCGGCGGGCGACCGGTGTCAGTTGGGCCAGCGAGCGGTGGATGCGGTCCGGGTCGCCAACCAGCGTCAGCCAAAGACGCACCTTGGCGTTCTTCGCCTTTGGCACATCGGACACACCGGCTGCGTAAAGCACGCTGCCCAGAACATTGCTGTTGAATTGGTCCAGTGCGGCAGCGAGGGGCGGCGGCGTCACGGCATCACCTGCGGCGTGTAGCCCCGGCGGCGCATCTCCTCAACCAACGCGGGAGCGGCCTCTGGATCGGGGAAAATCAGACAGCGCGGCCCGGTCTGGTAGTACTCGGCGCTGGTCAGCCGGCCGATGACGCGCATCTCCTCCGGCAGGACGTCCTCGCCAAACTCCACCACGGCCACCTGATCGTAAAGCTGATAGCGGCCGACGCGGCCCTGCCAGGTTTGCAGCGTCGCCTGTACATCCACCGGCAGGGGAAACCCAGCCGCGGCAAAGGCCTTGCCGACATCTTGCGCATTCATGCCTGATCCGAGCGTGTTGCGAAATGCGCCGGTGTCCAGCCGCAACAGCGTTGTCTTATCATTGCGTGCCACCTCGACGCTGATCAGTTGCAGCAGGCGGCGCAGGTCGCTGACGCGCCAGTCGTTGATCAGGGCAATGTTGCCGCTGTCCATGAACCGCAGCGAGCCGGGCGGCGCGGGCGACGCGACCCCGGCCGGCAGCGCCGCCGGGCGGCGAAAGGCAACCGGCTGATCGCCGATGGTCGCAATTTGCACGAACAGCAGCCACCTGGCCGGGCCGGTCAGCCAGGCCTGCACCAGACGACCGTAGGTTGTCATCCAGCGGTCGAAGGGCAGTTGATCTGCATACTGTACCTTGCCGTCCACAGCCCAAAAGAACTGCGAGATCACCGATGCCGCGGTCATCAAGTCGCTCTTCGTCCGATACACCAGCTTGCAAAACTGCTCGATGCCATACCAGGTATCGGTTTGCAGGCCGGCAATCAGGGTGCTGAACCAGACACCCAACACCTGGATCTGCCGCAGCACCATATCGGCAGTGACCCATGGACCTTTCGACTGCAGTGTCTCATCCCGATCCTGGCTGAACACCATGTCCCACTCGCTCCAGGAATTCAATCGTGCTTCGCCCTCGCCGGACAGCTTGACATAGGCGCGACGCAGCCGCTCCAGGCGCTCGGCGGCCGTGGCGATCTCCCAGGCCCGGTTTCTTGCGTCGTCCACCTCCATGAGCGTGGCGTCTCGCTCGGTCTTCACGCGGCACACGCGGGCGTTGGCCAACTGCTCCAGCAGGAAACGCGCCAGGTGCTGATCTGCCGGCGCTTCGTAGCCCCAGCGGGTCAGGGTCTCCTCGGCGACCAGGCTGGGCCGACGCGGGTCAATGGGCTCAACCTTGCCGGATCCGTAGCGCGGTGTATGCTTCTTCGCCACTGTGGCGGGCGGCTGTTCGGACGCCAGCATGCTCAGGAGATGTTGGGCGTGCTGGGTGATGCCGGCGATGGTGAGCGGCGAAGGTATCTGGAGCCGCTCGACCGGCGCAAACTGCAGTTTGGGCGCGGCCAGGCGCGGCAACCACTGGTGATAGAGCGTCGGAAGTTCATATCCTTCTTCCTCGCTGTAAAAAAGCAGGCAGCGTTCGGACAGGCTCACCAGATGCGCCTCGATGGCCTTCTGCGAGATGCGCAGCCCGCTGCCCTCGAAAATTGCAGCCTGGAACTGCTTTTTCGAGAGGCCTTGCAGTCCCGTTGCCACAAGCCAACCCAGCACGTTGATTTCCTCTTCGGTCAACGTGCGAACAGCCTCGGCCATCACCGACGGGTCGCCAAGATAGCTGACCATCTGCTCGACCAGGTCGTTTTTGGCCGTGCCCCTGAGCGTCCAGCCCCACTGGCGCGCGGCCTGACGCATCACCTGAACGGTGGTCCTCTCCAGCATGCGGCGCAGCTCAGCCAGCATGAGGCCGTGGCCGCGATCAACGACCGGCGCAGTGGCTTCACCAGATGGCATGGTCCCGCTCCGGGTCGTAGGAGGGCAAGTCGTCGCGGTAGAGTATCTCGTACTTGTAGCCCTGTTCGGTGAGAAACATCTGGCGCTTGGCGGCGAAGGTCTGGTCCTTGGTGTCGCGCATGACGATTGCATAGAAGTGGGCCGGGCGCCCGTCGCGTTTGGGGCGCAGAATGCGGCCCAGACGCTGCGCCTCCTCCTGCCGCGAGCCAAATGTGCCGCTGACCTCGATGGCCACGCTGACGTCCGGCAGGTCAACGGCGAAGTTGGCTACCTTGGAGACCACCAGCCGGCGCAACGACCCTTCGCGCATCTGCCCGTAGAGCTTCTGGCGCTCGCGCGTCGGCGTCTTGCCGGTCAGCAGCGGCGCGTTGAGCTGGTCTGCCATCGCCTCAAGCTGCGCCAGGTAGGTGCCGATGACCAGCACCTGATCGTCCGGGTGCCTGGCGATGATCTGCTCGACCACGGGCAGCTTGGCAGGGTCGGTGGCGGCCAACACGGCCTGCTCCCGGTTGCCGGCCATGGCGTAAGCCAGCCGCTGTTCCCGGTCCATGTCCAGGCGAATCTCGTGACAGTGTGCGGTGGCAATCCATCCCTGGCGCTCCAGGTCCTTCCAGGGCACGTCGTGTTTCTTGGGGCCGATCAGGGCAAAGACGTGGTCCTCCTTGCCGTCCTCGCGCACCAGAGTAGCAGTCAGTCCCAGCCTGCGGCGCGCTTGCAGCTCGGCCGTCATGCGGAACACGGGCGCCGGCAGCAAATGCACCTCGTCGTAGATCACCAACCCCCAGTCGCGCTCACGAAACAGGCCAAAGTGGGGGAAGTTGGCCGGCGTCAGCGGCTGGCTCAACTCGTCGTCGCCGTCGGAATCGTTGTCGAACCAGCTTTGACCGTCGGCGTCGGCAGCGCCGCGCTTGCGCCGCTCGCGATAGGTCAGGATCTGGTAGGTGGTGACCGTAACCGGCCTGATCTCCTTCAGATCGCCGGTGTACTCGCCGATCTCGCCCGGGTCGAGGCTGGTCTTGTCGAGTAGTTCGCTGATCCACTGGCGCACGGCCACGGTGTTGGTAGTCAACACCAGCGTGTTTGTTTGTAGCTTCTCCATCACACCCATGCCGACCAATGTCTTGCCGGCGCCACAGGGCAACACCACCACGCCAGAACCGCCGCGCGCCGATCCGCTGGCATGGAACACCTCGACTGCATCCTGCTGGTAGTGGCGCAGCGCAAAGGGCTCGCCGCTAATCCGCATAGCCGGTAGCAAGTGCAGCGCCAGGCCGGCGCCCTCCACGTAGCCTGCCAGGTCCTCGGCCGGGAAGCCGATGTCCACCAGCGCCTTCTTGATGTGGCCGCGTAAGGCGGGATCGACCCGCAGCGTCAGCCGATCGATCTCCTCGCGGATAAACGGGCGCACCTTGCGGTTGCGGCTGACCTCCAGCAACAACAGGGGATCATCGGCAGTCAGCAACAGCTCGCCGCTCGCGCCGCTGCGCAGCTTGAGCCGGCCAAAGCGGCTGACGTAATCGCGCACATCGGCCTGGATGTTGCCCGGCACATCATATCTGCTAAAGCGCACCAGGCTCTCGACGATGCCCTCGGCGTTAAGTCCGCTGGCTGCGGCGTTCCACAAGGACAGCGGTGAAAGCCGGTAGGTGTGGATGTGCTCCGGGCTCTTCTCCAGTTCGGCAAAGCGCGCCAACGCGTCGCGCGCCTCGGCGTACTGAGGGTTGTCCACCTCCAGCAACACGGTGTGGTCGCTCTGCACGACCATGGGATTGAGTGGGTTGACGGGCATGAACGGTCTCCGAAAAGATAGTTTACCCCATGTGACGAGAACCTGAAAACAACTCGCAACTGTTGCAACTGTTCGGTTGCGAGGATCAACCAACCGGACAGCGCGGGCAGCCTTCCACGTCCGCGGTCTGGTCGAATCTCTCCGGCGTGACGGCCGACGGATCATCCCCGGCGAAGCCCACGGCCCCGCAGCGCCGGCAGGCGTACCAGCCCACCGCCAGTGCGGAGAACGGCGCGCCGGGCACCAGATCGACCACCTCGACCCCCATGCCCCAGCGCGCGTTGGTGATCAGCTGGCGGCAGCCGGCGGCGCGCAGCTTCTTCACATACAACGCGTAGTGCGTGCAGTGGCGCATCAGCAGCACGGCCGCGGTCACGCCCTCCGGCGCCGGCTCAACGCGCGCATCGGCGCATTTGACAGTCAAGTTGCCCGGCACGTTGCTCCCCGTAAAAAGCTCGGCCTGCGACTCCCACGCGATTACCTGCCTGGCGACCGCGGCCATGCGCCGTGCCAGGCGCAGGTCGCCGGCGCCGATGTCCAGCACCACGTCGTCCGGGCGAATGTGGCTGAGCACAAAAGCGTAGGTCGCCTCGTCGTACGGCGCCCACATCGCCTCCCAGGGGTCGAGGCCGGGTTCCACCTTAGCCCGCAGCCTCGCAGGCGGCGGCGATGGCGCAGTCTCCCAGAGGTCCAGCGCCGCGCCCCGTGACCGCGCTGCATCGGCGTCAGCATCGGGCAGGCTGCGGGCGGCCTCCCCGACGCGCGCGCCGTAGACATCCGTGAACCAAATCGAGTTGGCAACAAAGGGGAACGCCTCGGCCCGGGCGTAGATCTCAACCGCGCCCGCAGGATCGCCGGCCTCCAGCCGCCGCAGCGCCTCGTTGCCGAAGCAGTAGGCCAACCAGTACGGGTTGGGATGGCGCAGCAGCCAATCCAATGTCTGGCAGTGATAGCTACGAGCGGTCGCGGCGTTTCCCAACTCCAGTGAAGCGCGCGCAAGACCAAGATACGAGCTTGCATACCATGACTCAGCGGAAATGGCGCGAAAGCTTTCGAGGCTGTTTTCAAACTTGTGCAACGCTTCGCTCGGTCGCTCCACTGCCAGCAGCGCTAGCCCCACGATCCAGCTCAGCCATCCCCGCCCATGATGTTCGATGCGCTTCTCCTGTGTCGCCGCAGCACGCTCCCCCATTGCCAGCGCGTCCTGGTATCTGCCAACCATGTGATATGCCTCACTCAGCAGCATCTGGCACAGACCGATGCCATAGGTCGATCCCAAATCCTCAGCCATGGCCAGCCGCCGTTCGCGCAGTTCAACCAGATCCGGAAAACGCCCTTGAATCAAGGCCAACTCCTCGTCAGCTTGCAGCGCCTTGCTCAGGCTGACATGGTCACCGAGCTGGCGGTTGATAACGGCAGAACGGGCAAATAGTCCTGTTGCACGGTCGATATCACCGTCACGAAACGCCGCCAGCCGCGCCAGCGCCAGCGTGCAATCGGCCATCCCGCTCTGGTCACCCAATCGCTCTGTGATCGCCAAACACTCTCGGAACGCGCGCTCCGATGTGGGCGCGTCGATCGCCCAGTTGTTGATTGCCAGCTCGAACAGCACCATTGCAGACCACCAATCCGCTCCGACCTGCCGAAAGAGGACAAGACTCTGGTAGTAGTACGGCTCGCGCGTACGCACGTCCAACGGCGTGTCCGCCTCTGCCAGGTAAACAAACGCGCGCGTAAATGTGGTCTCAGGTGTATCCTGGTCCGGCGCCGGCAGGAGATCATGGCAGCGACGCAACATGTCATCCAGGTCGCTTTGGCGCGTATAGCGGGCGTGAAAGAAGGCTTGCCAGGCCAGAGCGTAGGCCAGCAGGTCCTTTTCGTGCATCGACGGCGTTGACCAGACACGATCCAGTCGCTCGCAGACCGAGCGAAAAAGTGCATCAGCGCGCTCGAAGTGCTCGTAATACTGAAAGTAGTAGATCCCCACGCCTTCACATGCTTCCTTCAGCCAGTCGGACAGCCCGTGGTCGGCTGCCCACTTCAGCGCGGCCTCGATGTTGGCCAGGTCTGCGCGAAACAGTTGGACGGCCCGTTGCTGATCCGGGCCGGTAAGCGCCTGTCCCCACTGGGCGGCGCGTGTGCCATACCAGTCGCCGTAGGCGCGGCGGGCGGCCTCGGAGGCTGCCTGGCCCGCCGCCAGCATCTCTCCGGCAAACTGGCGCAGCAGCTCGTGCATGTCAAACCGCCCGACTGCCTTGCGCTGCACCAGTGACTTGTTGGCCAGACCCAACAGATCGCGCAGCGACGCGCCGGCGATCTCCCCGGCCGCGTCGCGGTCGAATCCGCCGCGGCACAGCGACAGCGCCATCAGAATCTGCTGCTCCCGCCGGCTGAGCATCTCCCATGTCTGCGACAGGACGGTGCGCAGGCTGCGCTGCCGGTCCGGGATATCCTTCAGTTCGGTCGCCAGAAGGTCGATGCTGCGCTCGATCTCGTCGGCGATCTCGCGCGGCGAGAGCAGCTCAATCCAGCCGGCAGCCAGCAGGATTCCCAGCGGCATCCCGTCCACCGCCTGGCAGATGCGCGCAACCTGATGCGCGTCCTCGGCTGAGAGCCGGAAACCGGGCTGAAAACGCCGTGCGCACTGCACGAACAGGCGCGCCGCGTCGGAGATAGCGATGCCCTCTTCGCTGCCCGAGGCCGCCAGTCCCAGCCCGGACAGCGCGTAGATTGTTTCGTTTTGCAGATGCAGCGGCTGGCGCGACGTCACCACGATCTTGATGCCCGCCCCCATGGCCAGCAGCGCGCTGACCGCTGAAGCTGCTCCCGCCAGATGCTCGGCGTTGTCGAGCACCAGCAGTATCTCTTTTCCTGCCAGGTAGTCACCTACCACTTGCGCCAGGTCAACGCCTTCCTGGGCCGGCAGTTCGAAGGCGTCTGAGACGGCCGACATGATCGCCTCATCCGAGGACACGGCCGCCAGCGCGACGAAGCAGACGCCGTGCTCGAAGTGGCACTCGGCGTCTGCAGCCAGGGCGACGGCCAGTTGTGTCTTGCCCATACCGCCTACGCCCAGGATGGTGACCAGGCGAACGTCGGGTGTTTCGAGCAGACGGGTCAGGTCGGCCAGTTCTGCGTCCCGCCCGACGAACGGCGACACCTGCGCGGGTAGATTGCGTCGTCTTGCCCGCGTAGGCGCCGGGGTCTGCCGGCCAGGCTGCTCGGCGGTTTCGGTTAGAACGACGACCGCATCGCGTTCAGCGGCCATCTCCTGGAGCGCGCCCCGACGAATGTTCTCCATCAGCGCCTGCGTGCGCGCGTCGGGCGCAACGCCCAACTCCTCGTCCAGAATGCGCTTGCACTCCTCGTACTGGCGCAGTGCGGCGTTGCGTTGGCCGGCCAGCGCGTACACCAGCATTGCCTGGCGATGCGCTTCCTCGTCCAGCGGGTCCAGCTGCAGCCAGCGGCGCCCCGCCTCGATGGCCCCGCTCAGATCGCGCTTGCGGGCGTAGATCGCCACCAGCCTGCGCAGCGCGCTTTGCAGTTCGACTCGCTGTTCATCGGCGGCGAAATACAACCAGTCGTCGAACTCCGCGCTGCCGGCCACAGCAGCGCCCTCCAGCAGGCGCCCGCGGGCCAGCGCGACTGCATCGCTCAGCGGCGCGATGCAGCGGGGACAGACGGCGTTCTCGGCGTGGCCGTGGGCGCGGGTCGCAGCCAGCAGGTCCCGGAACGCGTGCAGATCGGTCCACAGACCTGCCTCCGCGGCCACTGCCACCGTCTCGCGGTCGGCGTCCAGAATCCCGTCTCCCAGCGCCTTGTTCAGCTCCCATAACAGGTGGCGCAGGTTGGCATAGGCGCGCTTCGGATCAGCGTCGGGCCAGAAAAGCCCTGCCAGGCGGTCGCGGTGGTGCCGCTCGCCGGACACAGCCAGATACCCCAGCAGCGTCAGTGACTGGCGCCGCAGGTCAATTGTCTCCTTGTTGCGCTCCAGGTGTGGGGGCCCGAGGACAAACAGCCGAACGCCATTCATAGGAACTCCCTCGCCAAGCTACCAACAAGTGTGACGCGGTTCATAGCAAAGCTGTGACACCATTCATATCGAAACGCCGCCATTCGCTGTACGATCAAGGTGTTCACGAGGTCAGTCTTCTGCGGTTGCAGCGGAGGGTTGGGGTGCAAATCCGGACACGGCACAGCGTGCGCGTCCATAAGAATCAACGCGTTAATCAACGCGTCTGCCAACATATGTCCGACTCGCGCTCCTTAGACTGCACTGTGACAGACACAGTTTGCCGGCAGGCAACAGGAGCAGCGAGATGGCAATCCCAAACACTTTCAGTGGCAAAAGAATATCACGCAAACCAGGCCGTGTCAACCGCATTTTCGGCTTGCTGGCAGGGCTGGCGGCGACGACCCAGATTTGGAGCGGCGCTGCTGTTGCCAGCCAGCCTGCGGCGCCGGTCGCGGCTCCGTCGGCAGTTGAAGCAGCGCCGGCAGAAAGAGACGCTTCGCTGGCTCTGGCCGCCGCGAACGGCGACATGATCTGGTTCATGACCCAGAACGGCAAGGAGATCGACGGCGTCAAGTCACAACCGCTGAACCTGCCACGCCTGGTGTTGCGCCGCAACGGACAACTGACCGACGCCCTCGAGCGGACGCTGGCGGTTGTCGTGACCGGTCTGGATGTCGATCCGACCGGCGCGCTGGTGAGCCTGGAGTTGTCCACTGTTCATTCCGATCCCGACGGCGGCGAAAACGCCCGCCCTTTGCTGGTCGAAGACCTGTCAAGCTGGACCACCGGAGACGCAGTGACGCTCACGGTCACGTTCGACGACAGTAGCGGCGTTGCACCCGAAATCGCGACACCCACCGACTACTACAGTCTGATGCTGAGCGTCACCAGCAGCAGTGGCCGCTCGACCATCATGGAAACGCAAGTCGCCTTCTTGTTGGAAAGCCAGTGGCTCACGTCACTGCCGGCAGCCGCCGAAGACACGCCGGGCGCTGCGCCGGACTCGCTGGTCATCTGGTACACCGACATGGTGCCATTCCAGCGGGTGGCCGGCCAGCCTGATACCCGGCTGGCGCGTGCGGAGGTCGACGACTTTGTAGGCGCAACGGTGCTGCCGGAGCTGGTCGAGGCGTTCCGCGTGCAGTCCAACGAGTGGGGCTTCACCTGGCACGCGGCGTGGACGGGCCTGCGGGGCGGCGAAGACGCCGAGCGGCTGAGCGTGGCTCTGGGCGACGGCTCGACATGGTTCCACGGCGGCGCTCCGGCCGGCGCCAGCTCCAGCATCGCGATCAATGTCAGCAGCGGGTTGAGCAGTGAGTACGCCACCCTGGCCGACGGCATCGTGAGCACGTTCAACCACGAGTTGTTCCACAACCTGCAGCGCGACCTGCGGCAGCATCTGGCAGGCGAGGGCGACGTGGACGGGCCGGGCCGCGCCTGGGCGTTCATCACCGAGGGTATGGCGGTGGCAGTGCAGTCGGTAGCGCGGCCAGACCTGGAATACGGGGCTGGCAGCGCGGTCCGGGCGTTTTACTCCTGGTCGAACGCGTTCCTGAACGGAAACGAGGCGCTGAACGCCAGCTATGCTGAGTTGAATCCGTACCAAGGCGCGCTCTACTGGCGGTTCCTGTTCGAGGCAGCCGGGGGCCTGGACGATCCGGCGGCTGGCATGGCCGTGCTGCGCAACGTCCTGCAAACGCTGTACAGCGGCGAGGTCGTGGACATCAACATGTCGAGTGACCTGGTCAGGTACCTGCCGGAGATCGTCGGCCGCGGCCTGGCGCGGACGCCGAACAGCCCGTTTCGGACATACGAGGAGAGCCTGCGCAGCTTTGCCCGTGCGATCTACGGATCGCCGGATGGCACCGGTCTCTACGATCCCGGGCAGCAGTTCGCCCGCCCGGCTTCGGAAACCATCAGCTTTCCGCCCGCTGCCGTCCGCTTCGATCCGCAGAACCTGCCGGCGCCGCGCGGCATCGGCAGCAGCTACGGCATCGACTTCGTGCAAATCGAGTTTGAGCCGGGCGTGCGGGGCATGCCCGTTGAGATAGAAGTGCGTGGCGCCGCAGGCAGCCCAGCCGAGTTCGACGTGCAGGTGCTGGGGATCGATACCGGCGGCAACATCATCAGCACCGTGCCTGCGGCGGACAGGATACCGGTCGCAGACAGCCGCGGACAGGTCGCGAATCTTCTGCTGAACGAAACCGGCGAACAACTGGCCGGCGCGCTGGTGATCATCGTCCGCGTGGACAACCGGGAAGCGCAGGACAGCCGGGGGCGCTACGGGATAGAAGTACGCCCCGTCTACAGCGCGCTATGACACCGGCGGCAGACCGTCGAGACGCTCCATGATTTCATCGGCGGTCTGCCGCGGCGTCTTGCCCTCGGTGTAGACAATGTGCTTTGCGAGGAGATAGTTGGACGGGTGGCGAACGAAATGGGCAGCCTTGCCAGAGTGGTTTTTCCGGCCTCGCTGGGACCGATCAGCACTACATCGGAGGGCACGACCTACCGCTCCTTGATGAGACCGGCGCGGTAGGCAGCCAGCAGCCCTTGCAGGTCGTCGATCTGACCCTGAATGTTGCGGCCCAGGTCGGTGTCGCGCACGCGGATGCGACGGGTGTTGGCCTGCAGGATCTGCGTCTTGCTCTGCATGTCTGTGCCGCTGTCGATCAGGCTCTGTACCGACTGGAACGGCTCGTGCGCGGCCAGCAGCAGGCCGTAGGAGTTGAAGATCAGCGTGTAGCCGGCGATGCCGGTTTCGTTTTGATAGGCGCGCGCAAAGCCGCCGTCGATCACCAGCAGCCTGCCGCCGGCCTTGACCGGGCTTTCGCCGCGGCGCACCTTGACGGGTACATGGCCGTTGACGATGTGCGACGTGTCGGGGTCCATGTCGAACTCTACCAGGATGCGCCTGACCGTCTCCTCCTGGTCGCGGAAGGTGTAGTATGCGTTGCGCCCCTCGGCATGGGTGGCCTTGTCGTCGATGAAATAGCGCTCGAACGTCGCCATCTTCTGCTTGCCGAAAAGCGGCGACTTGGGACCGGTCCATTGGTACCACATCATGTCCTGCCCGAACCGCGCTGCTCAGGGGCACGTGACACGTAGCCCTGCCGCACCAGGCGATCGATCTGGTCGAGGTACGCCTTGCCGGCCACCGGCTGCCCGTCCAGCGTCACCGTCTGGAACGCGCCAGCGCCGTCCATGGGAATGCAGCCGTGGTAGAGCAGGTTGCCGTTGAAGCGCAGGTACATGCTGCCGCGGCGAAACAGCAACGCCACTGTGCTGCTGCAGGCCATCGTTCTCCAGGAAACGACAGCCGCAGGCGGTCTACCACCCCCTGCTCCTCTTCGGTCAGCCGGTACGGATCGTTCGGATCGACCGTCGGGAAGTTGGTGTCGTTGAGCGCGTATTCCTGCCCGTCCAGCGTGATCACGCCGCGGGCGTAGTCGATCTTGTCCAGCAGCAGCCGGTCGTCCATCTCTGAACCCGATGACGTCGGATCACCTGCGCTTCCAGCTTCAACTGGATGATGCTGATGGCCTTCTGCATGCGCATCAACAGTTGCTCGTTCTCGGTGTACTTCGTCGCCCGGCTTGGGACGGAACTGGCGGCATGGATCATCCGCAGACGTTCATGGCAAGGTCGCCAGCGGCAGCATGCGGATGCCGTAGCCGCCTTCCAGGTTTCCATGTTGAATAGCGCAGGCAGATGCGGATCACGTTGGCGATGGTGGCGTCGCTGCCGGCCGCCGTTTCATCCACAGGATGTCGTGGTGCCCCACTGAAAGTCCAGCGAAGTGGTAGTCCAGCAGCGCATCCATGATGATGTGCGCACCTGGTCCGCGGTCGTACACGTCTCCGATGATGTGCAGGTGGTCGATGTTCATGCGCTGGATCAGCTCGGCCATGGCAGCGATGAAGGCCGGCGCGCGCCTGGTGGAGATGATGGTGTCGATGATGCTGAGGTAGTACTCGTGCTTGTTCTCCGACGCCTCGTTCTCGTGCAGCAGCTCCTCGATGATGTAGGCGAAGGCCGGCGGCAGCGCCTTGCGCACCTTGGAGCGGGTATACTTGGACGACACCGACTTGCACACCCGCGTCAGGCGGAACAGCGTGACGCGGTACCAGTCGTCCACATCCTCGGGGCGAACAAAGCAGGCAGCCATGACAGCATCTCGTCCGGGTAGTAGATCAGCAGCACAGGATGCGCCGTTCCGTGTCGAGCGTGCTGTCGCGGAACAGTTCCTCAATGCGGCGGCGCAGCGATCCTGATCCGTTTTTCAGCACGTGCAGGAACGCCTCGTACTCGCCGTGATGTCGGACAGGAAGTGCTCCGTCCCCTTGGGCAGGTTGAGGATGGCGCTCAGGTTGATGATCTCGGTCGATGCCGCCGGATGGTCGGATACCGCCGCCAGCAGTTCCAGGTAGCGCAGGTTGTTGTTGTCGTTCTCCACCGGCTATCTCCTCGGAAACGAAGGCCGCAGCGTGAGCGTTGCGGCCAGCAGGATGCGTAGGACGATTTTCCAAATCGTCATGCCGCTCTCTTGTCGACGCCAGTCACAATTTGGAAAATTGTGTTACGACCAGCGGCGGCAGGCAGCTCGCGCAGGACGATTTTCCAAATTGTCTTGCCGCTCTCTTGCCAACGCCAGACACAATTTGAAAATTGTGTTACGGTGCTACTAAATCCCGCTTGTCCAGGTCGTACAGCCCATAGGCCGCGGCGGATCTCGATGGGATGGCGGCAGGGGAGGTCGGTGCCGGTCTCGATGTGCCAGCGACACGTCTCAGAGTTGCACGACGTCATTGACATCGGCACCCTGCGCCTTGACGAAGTCGAACAGCTCCTGACCGACGTCCATCGCGATCTGGTACTTCTCCTTCTTGTAGACGTAGGTGCCGGCCGCCGCAGCAGCGGGCATGGCTCGCGGATGTCCAGCTCCGGTATCAAGCGCATGATCTCCAGCGCGGGCGAGCCGATGCGGTGAGCGCGGTACTGGCAGGGCGCGTGGTAGGGCAGCACCATGGGCAGCGGACGGAAATCGGTCTTGAGCTGATCGGAGTCGCGCAGCTCCATCAGCCATTCGAACATGTCCCAGACGGCCATGGTCAGGTCGTGGGCCTCCGGGCTGTGCATGTCCAGCATCTCCGGCGCCTCCTCCTTCAGCGTCAGCGTGCAACTGGTGCTGGTGCCGACGATGGCGTAGCCCTGGCGGGCGTATGGCACCAGCCAGTCGAGGTTGCGCTGGTGATACTTCGCGGCCGCCGGGAACTCGGCGTTGTTCAGCAGCGGCAGCCCGCAGCAGCCCTGCTCCGGCACCACCACCTCGTAGCCGTGGTGCTCGAAGACCGCCACCGCCGCCTTGCTGACGAACGGCTCGTGCATTGGGTCGAGCAGCCGTGGTAGAAGACCACCTTCTTGTCGGACTGCAGCCGCCGGGCAGCGCTCTTCTTCATCCACTTGGCGAAGGTGTCGTCGGCTCCAGCGGGGCAGCTGCGCGCCCTTGGAGATGCCCATGACCGAGTCGGCCAGGGCGCGCTCAGCCCATTGTGCAGGCCGAAGTTGGCCAGCCCCGGGACGATGCTCCCCAGCTTGGCCAGCACGTCGTTGCGGCCGAGCATCCGGTTGCGCAGCGGGATGCCGTTCTCAGCGGCCAACTGGGCGCGTGCCCGGGTGTTGATCTCGGTGATGCGCACGCCGGTCGGACAGACCTCGTTGCAGACGCGGCAACCGGAGCAGTAGTCCACCGAGTGGTCGGGGGTGCGCGGTTGGCCGTTCTCGCGGAAGCGCTGCGCCTGCGGTCCAACGTACTTCGGTCCGGGGAACAGGTCGGTCACCTCCGCCACCGGGCAGTAGCTGGCACAGATGTTGCACTTGATGCACTCGTCCAGGGTCGGACCAACAGATTGCCATGAGTCGGTGTGCATAGGTTGCTCCTCTAGCTTGCCGCTGCCGCAGCCTGCCCGGCTGCGAACCTGGTTGCGATAGCAGCGCCTTCCATGCTGCGCTGCAGGATTGGATTGTCGTGCGCCAGCAGGTCGTCGGCCGCCCACAGGTTGCCGTAGATCGGGGCGCCCTCTTCGTCCACCGGCTGCATCGCCTCGTTGACCGCGACGCCGCCGCTGAACACAGGATGGCCGGCCGGGTTGATGAACGAGGGGTTGAACCACTGGCTGCGCGCCTGCGGCGTTGTCAGCGGCAGATCGAAGACGGTCTCCCAGACCTGGCCGGTGTGGTCGCTGTTGAACCCGCCGCCCATGATGCCGCCGGTGGCCAGCACGAACCCGCCGGCCCGGTGCTTCAGCGGCCGCGAGCTGGTCGCGCTCTCGACCCAGCGAATCTTGCTGCCCGCACCGTTGCCCGAAGGCTCGCTGGCGGCGCTGATGACCTCCATGTTCGAGTCGACGCGCACGCCCAAGGCGTTTAGCTTGCTGCGCCAGGCCTTGAAGAGCCGCATTCCCGGCACGCTGGGCGGCAAGGTCGGTATCTCGAAGACGGTGGCGCCGGTCTGCGACTGCATGTCGAAAAGCACCGCTGCGTGGTCGTCGAGCCCCAGAATCGGCGGCAGGCCGATACGCTCGCCCGGCTTGACCAGCTTTTTTAGCTCGCTGATCAGCCGGCTGCGGCGGGCCGGCTCGTCCATGCCGTGCGCCTGCTGCACCGTGTTGCTGTCCTTGCGGTCGGTCAGCACGTCGAAGGGCAGGAACGCCGCCCGTGCTGTCAAGCCCTGCTTGGCCAGATTCTCGGCGATCAACTGCGGGTAGAAGTCACGCAGCCCCTCGAACCCGACGATCACCATCGGCTCGCTGCGCGCCAGGTCGCCGCCCAACTGGGCCTGGGGCGCGAGATAGGTCGGGCGCGCCGCGCCGACAGCCGTCGGCAGCAACAGGTTTTCGCCCGACTGGGCCGCGCCGCCGTAGGATAGCCCCAGCTCGTTGGCCAACCCGATGAAGCTGTCCAGCGCCGCGACCAGCCGCTCCCTGCCCAGCAGGGCGTAGGGGTGCTGCGGCTGATCCTTGGCCAGCTTGCCGGTGATGAAATCGAGCGGCCGCTTGATGGCCGTCTCAGGCGCGTCCGGTGCATAGCCGAACAGGTCGATGCAGCCGGTCGCCCAGTGCATCGCTCCCAGCCCCTTGGCGATCACCTTGACCGAGCGGCCGGCCCTGGCCGCGGTGTGCGCCGCCATCAGCCCGCTCCAGCCGGCGCCGATGACCAGCAGATCGAGAGAGGGATTGGCTGTCATTCCGGCACCTCCAGGTTGTCGTTGGGCGTGGTGTCGAAGTGGTAGAAGTCGGTGACCGGGCTGCTAAGCTCGCGGTCGGGCAGGTGGTCGGCGTTCATCACACTCAGGTAGATGAGTTCGTCCAGCCGCTCCTGTTTGAGCTGTTGGCCCCACAGGATCGGCGTCACCCCCTTCCAGCGTTCCTGCAGGAAGTCCCGCAGCAGCAGGTTGGGGTTGAACAGCTCGCGCTCGTCGGCCGGAATGGCCGGTCCGCCGGCCGCGGCGCCGTCGGCAACGCTGCGCGCCGGCGACTGTATGTAGGCCACGTCCCAGCTTGCCACGCCGTCACCGGTTGCCGTGTCGGGGTCGCGCGCTGTCATCTCGTGGACGATGCCGACGGCGCGGTAGGTACACCAGCCGCCCTGGCACGGCCCCATGCCCAGGCGCACATCGCGCCGCAGGTCGTCCAGGGTAATCGTGGGGTTCTGGCGCACGGCGTTCTCCAGCATCGCCCGTGTCACCAGCTCGCACTCGCAGACCAGTTGGCCCTGCATGTGCTTCTCTTCGATCTCGTGCAGCCGGTGGCCGAGCCAGTACGGGCCCTGATCGGCGCCCGGCACCGACGTGCTGGCGGTGATGCACGGCTTGCGCTCGCCCAGATAGCTCGTGGCCAGATCGACCGTCTTCTCGGCCATCAGGCGGAAGGTGGTCCACTTGCCGCCGGTGATGGTGATGAAGCCGGCGATGTCGTGGCGTTCCTTATGGTCCAGCAAGGCAAACTTGCGCGTTGCGTCGCGGCTGGCCCCGGCGTAGTCCTCCTGGTAGAGCGGTCGAACGCCAGCCCAGGCGCGCACTACGCGCGCTTTGCTGATGCCGGGCACCAGCTTCTCGCCCTCGTCCAGCATCAGCTGCACCTCCCACGGCTCGATGCGCAGGTTCTCCGGGTCAGCCACCCGCTCGTCGGTGGTGCCGATGACCGCCACGGTGTGTACGGGGACGATGATGTCGCCGTCGGCCGGCATCTTGCAGCGGTTGACCACCGTGTTCAACACCCGGTGGTTCATGGCGACCATGGTTCCCTTGCCGGGGATGACGCTGATGGAAATGCCCGCCATGTGCGCCACCACGTTGGCCCAGGCACCGGTGGCGCTGATGGTCATCTGCGCGCGGATCTCCACGTCCTCGCCGCGCGCCACATCGCGGACGTGTGCGCCAGCTACCCGTTTCTCGCCGTCGCCGCCCTCGATGATCAGATCCACCACCTCGTGGTAGTTGAGAAGCTGTGCGCCGGCCATGCGGGCCGCCTGGGCGGTGGCGTGGGTGGCAAGGAAGCTGTCGGCGCTGCCGTCGGGCACCTCGAAGACGCGGCTGATGCGCGGGTTGAGCAGCGGCTCCTTGCGCAAAGCTTCCTTCAGGGATATTTCGTTGCAGGGCACGCCGGTCGCGGCGCAGCCCTCGACAAACTTATCGGGGTAGTCGCCTTCGTCCTCGGGCGTGACGACGAAGAATCCGCCGGTGTCCTCGATGCAGTGGGTGTGGGTCTTGCGCAGAATGCGGTTCTCGTGGATGCACTCGGTGGCGCTGACAGGGTCCTTGACCACGTAACGGCCGCCGCTGTGCAGCAAGCCGTGGTAACGGCCCGTGGTGCCGTGGGTCAGGTCGCGCTTCTCGACCAGCACGACCCGATAGCCCCGCAGCGCTGCGTCCCACGCGACCCCGGTGCCGGTAGCGCCGCCGCCGATGACCAGGATTTCAGTGTCGATGCGCTTCATGGGTGTCTGCTTTCTGGTTCAGGCCCGGTCTTCGGAGGGAAGACGGGGAAAGGAGGAAAAGGAAGGAAAGTGGTTGCCAGGCGTCGCACGATTCGCTTTTCTTGCTCAACGGGGCGCTTCGCGGCTCGGTCAATAGCCTTAACCCGTCGAGAATCTGCCTGACACGACGTCCCGACAGGGTTCCGATGTATTCTTCCAATTGCTGTTTGTCAACTGTGAAGATCTGCGAAACAACCACCACACTCTGCTTTGGCAAACCGCCTTCGCCCGGCTCTAGCAGGACATTGCCAGGCACTGCCGCGCGTTTCAGGTTTGAGGTCAGGACACAAACGACGACCGTGTTGAGATTGCTCTCGTTGAACATATTGTTCTGGATAATGACGTGCGGATGGCTGTAGCCCGGTTCGGATCCCTCCGGTGCGTCAAGTTCGATCCAGAACACGTCTCCCTGGCCGATTACCATTCGCCCTCCACCGTGCGCCTGTGCTGCCGGCGGATTTGGCGAAGGCGGGTGTGGTCAACTGGGTCGTCGGCCAACTCAGCGCTTGCCTGGTTGATTGCCTCGAACAGCTGCTGATCGCGATGGTGGCGAATGAAGTCTTCCATGGCCAGCACAAACAAACGGCTACGGGACACCTCCATTTCCTGTGCGAGGCGATCGACTTGCTCGAACAGTGATTCCTGGAGTGAGATTGCAGTCTTGATGTTGGTCATTGTGTTATACCCTTTCGATCCTGAAGTATAACTATTTGTCCTACCGCCGTCAATACCAAGGGCCTTGTTCAGTGGTAGAAGCAGACCTGCCAGCGACCAGCAGCCTGCCAACTCATGCTGTAACTGCCGGCTGTATCATAAGAAGTACCTCATTCTCAAACGACGCGGCACCAACACTGACCTGTCTCATTCATAGTGTAGCAAAGTTGGCTACTCGTGTCAAAGGCGGATTTTGCACCAGGCTGACGCCAGCGGTCTCGCTGCCGGCACCGCAAGCGATGGCTGTATCGAACAACAGCAGATTCGCCCATCGATTGTGGCGAAAGAAGATGTCAAGCGGATGCGTTGAGGGCGTGCTGCCAGAGTTCATCCTGTGTCTCCCTGAATTTGAATAGGTATCCTTCGAACGTCGCCAAGGCCTCGCCGAACGCGCGACGACCGAAACCCATGCGCATGTGTTGGTCATCAGAACCCATGGAAGCTGCCGGCAGTATCAGGACGCCAGCTTCTTCAGCCAGTCGGTGGGCAAACTCCGTCACCGACGGCACGTTCATGCCTACCAGCGCCACTGAACCCGCCATGGGACGGCGCCATGTGAACAGGTCGGGCCACTGGTGAAAGAAGGCATCGGCCAGTTGCAGGTTCCGTTCGATCTGGGCCACGCTTCTTGCCCGCAGTTGGTCGCGCACCGTCAGGGCAACCGTTGCCAGGAACTCAGAGGACGCCGGTGGACAGATACTGGTGTAGAACTTCCAGTTGACGATGGCCTGGCGAAGCTCTCTGTCGCGCACGATCAACCAACCGGTCCGCAGTCCAGGCAATCCATAGGTTTTGGACAGGCCTGACAGGACGACTGCTCGTTTGGTAAGATCAGCCGCCGACGGAACCGGCGCTGTTCCCGAGTGAACCAGACCGAAATACATCTCATCGCAGAAAAGAATCAGATTGTTTTCGTCGGCAATGGTCGCCAGTTCAGCCAGTTGTTGCTCCTTGGGAAGATAGCCGGTTGGGTTGTGCGGGAAATTGACGACCAGCATCTTTGTGCGGGGAGTGATCAACGCCCGCAACCGCTCGATATCCAGGCGCCATTGCGTATCGATGGCGACAAACTCCCAGCGGCGCACGTTTGCAACGCCCACCATGTGTTCGAACAGATTCAACAGCGCATCGTAGGCCGGCGACAGAACGATGACCTCATCGCCAGGATCGAGCGCCGCCCGCGCTGCAAGATAGATGCCTTCAACCGGAGTCGCGAGTACAACCACATCATCGGCTCTGACCTGGTCATACATCGCCGCGATCATCTGTCGCAGCTGCGGATTTCCCAGCGATTCGGTATATCCCAGCGACAGTTGGCCAAGCGTGCCCAGCGAAACACCGGCCAGTTTCATCAGATCGTGGACAGTCAGCGTCTCGCAGTCCGAGTTACAGAGCTGGTACGGGGTCGTGAACTCGTAGCGTGCGAAGAAGTGCTCAGTTTCAAAGGGTGCGATTTGCATCGTGGGTCGGGATGATACGATTGCGACAGGAGGAGGCCACCAGAGCCTGGACACAAGCGGGGCGCCCCTGCTGTTGCAGAGACGCCCCGCAAGGTTTGTCAGCGAAGACGTTGGAAAGTAGTAACTTACGACTGACAGTCCTGGCCGTGAAACGGTGTTCGCTTGGTGCGCAGACGCCTATTTCTGTTTCCTGCGAGTGTCAGTCTTGGGTAGTGGATCGCCTTACTCTTCCAGCCAGTTCATGGAGCGCTGGACGGCCTTCAGCCAACCCTTGTACAGGGTGGCCCGCTCGTCGGCGCCCATGGTCGGCGTCCAGGTGTGGTCGATCTGCCAGTTCTGCTTCATCTCCTCGAAGCTATTCCAGAAGCCGACAGCGTAGCCGGCTGCATAAGCTGCGCCCAGGGCCGTCGTCTCTGCCACCACCGGGCGCACCACCGGTACGTCCAGGATGTCGGACTGGAACTGCATCAGGGTGTCGTTGTACACCATGCCGCCGTCAACCTTCAGCGCGGTCAGGGTCACGCCGGAGTCCTTCTCCATGGCGTCCAGAACCTCGCGGGTCTGGTAGGCGGTTGCCTCCAGAGCGGCGCGGCAGATGTGGTTCTTGTTGATGAAGCGGGTCAGGCCAACGATGACGCCGCGGGCGTCAGACTGCCAGTACGGCGCGAACAGGCCGGAGAAGGCAGGCACGAAGTAGATGCCGCCGCTGTCCGGAACCCTCTTGGCATAGTCCTCGACATGCATCGAGAAATCGAAGAAGTCGAGATTGTCGCGCAGCCACTGGACCAGAGCGCCGGTGATGGCGATGGAGCCTTCCAGCGCGTAGACAGCCGGTTGATCGCCGAACTTGTAGCACAGGGTCGTCAGCAGTCCGCTGGGGCTGGGGACGATCTTGGTGCCGGTGTTCATGATCATGAAGCAGCCGGTGCCGTAGGTGTTTTTGGCCTCGCCGGGGGCGAAACAGGTCTGGCCAACGGTGGCCGCCTGTTGGTCGCCCAGGTCGCCGCAGACCGGCACCTTGCTCCAGTAGCCGTAGATCTTGGGATCGCTGGAGGGGCGGATCTCGGGCAGCATCGAGCGCGGAATGCCCATGATGCCGAGGATCTCGTTGTCCCAGTCCAGAGTGCGCAGGTCCATCAACATGGTACGGCTGGCGTTGGAAACGTCGGTCACGTGTGCGCCGCCGTTAGTGCCGCCGGTCATGTTCCAGATCACCCAGGTGTCCATGTTGCCGAAGATGGCATCGCCGCGCTCGGCCGCTGCGCGCACGCCCTCAACGTTGTCCAGGATCCACTTGATCTTGGGGCCGGAGAAGTAGGTTGCCAGCGGCAGGCCAACCTTGTCGCGGAAGCGGTTCTGCCCGCCGTCCTTGCCCAGCTCGTTGCAGATCTTGTCGGTGCGGGTGTCCTGCCAGACGATGGCGTTGTAATACGGCTTGCCCGTCTTCTTGTCCCACACCAGCGTGGTCTCGCGCTGGTTGGTGACGCCGATAGCAGCCAGGTCGGCGGCGGTGATGCCAGCCTTCTCCATCGCGCCCTTGATGACATCCTGGGTCCTTGCCCAGATCTCCATCGCATCGTGCTCGACCCAACCCGCCTTGGGGTAGATCTGCTCGTGTTCAAGTTGATGGACTCCCACGACACCGCCGCTGTGGTCGAAAATCATGAATCGGGTACTGGTGGTACCCTGGTCTACTGCACCTACATACCTAGTCATTTGAATTGAACTCCTTTGTTCATCAGTTAAACGTTGCGCTGCCATCCCGGCAGCCGTAGTGACGCCAGCGGCTTTGCTGGCTTGGTCGAACTAGCAGGAAAACGCGGGTCATGGGTTGCCAGTGCCGGCGAGACGTGCCCGGCCGGTTCGGCGCGGTGTGGATGAGAAGGCTGACTGCCGCCCGAGATTGACCGATCAGGCCCAGGAGAGCGGAGGTCAAACCGGCCAGAGTCGGGGTCGGTCAGCGTTTTGGCCCAGCTCAGCACACGT
This sequence comes from Caldilineales bacterium, assembly GCA_041391245.1. Classification (GTDB taxonomy): domain Bacteria; phylum Chloroflexota; class Anaerolineae; order JAAEKA01; family JAAEKA01; genus JACKBK01. The sequence goes on along the minus strand of JAWKOJ010000020.1, from coordinate 40,618 downwards.
CCCATGGTTACTCCTCGCCAAGGCAATCGGCAGCACACTGGATAAGCAGGAAAGACGACGTCGCGCCGGGGTCCTGGTGGCCGATGCTGCGCTCGCCCAGATAGCTGGCGCGCCCCTTGGTCGCGAGCATGGGAATGGTGTCCTTCATGCCCTGCTCCGCAGCGGCAGCGGCCGCGTCCAGCGAGACCTTGAGGTCAGCGCCGCCGTCCAGCGCCTCGTGCAGGGCCGCGCAGGCGGGCGTCAGCAGATCCAGCATCGTCTTTTCACCGGGCGTTGCCTTGCCGCGCTGCTGCACGCCGGCCACGCCGGCATCGAGCGCGGCAGCCAGCTCAGCAGGCGTCAACTCCGCCTTGCCGTCGACCGCCATACCGGCCCGCATGAAGAAAGTGCCGTAGAGCGGCCCGCCGGCGCCGCCGACGGTTGACACAAGTGTCATACCGGTGGTCTTCAGGATCGTGCCGATATCCTTGTCCTCAACCGTGGGCAGCTTGGCCAGCACGGCGTTGAAGCCGCGATCCATGTTAGCGCCGTGGTCGGCGTCGCCGATGGCCGAGTCCAGCTCGGTCAGGTAGTCCTTGTTGTCCTTCAGCACCTGGCGGTAACACGTCAGCCAGGTGACCACGTCTTCTCGCTTGATCACTTGTCGTCTCTCCGTGTGTTGGCTGGTGGCTGATAGCTGATGGCCGACGGCGGATGGTCTGACGCGAATGCAACGAATGCCGCAATACGCTATCAGCTATATGCCATATGCCATCTGCCATACGCTATCGGCCGCTTACACGCCCCAGCGCAGCCCGGCCGTCTTCACCGGCGCGTCCCAGTAGCGCAGCAGTTCATCGTCCGCCTTGAGCAGGGTGATAGAACAGCCCGCCATCTCCAGAGAGGTGATGTAGTTGCCGATCAACTGGCGAACGACGAAGATGCCATGCCCTTGCAGAACCTTGATCATGTGCTGGTACACGATGTACAGCTCGATCAAGGGAGTGCCGCCCATGCCGTTGACCATGGCGATGACGTGATCGCCCTTCTCGAAGGGCAGGTCGCTGACGATCGCGTTGGTAAGCATCTCGGTGATCTCGTCAGCCGTCTTCAGGTCCATGCGCGTGCGGCCCGGCTCGCCGTGAATGCCGATGCCGATCTCCATCTGGTCCTCGGGCAGGTCGAAGGTCGGCTTGCCGGCATGCGGCACGGTGCAGGAGGTCAGCGCCATGCCCATGCTGCGGGCGTTGCTGTTGACCTTGCGGCACAGTTCGGCCACATCCTGCAGACTCTTGCCCTCTTCCGCCGCCGCGCCGCAGATCTTTTCTGCCAGCACGGTAGCGCCAACGCCGCGGCGGCCTGCGGTCCAGGTGCTGTTCTCGACGGCCACGTCGTCGTCGATGACCACGCTGGCGACCTCGATGCCTTCTGCGGCTGCCATCTCGGCTGCCATCTCGAAGTTCATCACGTCGCCGGTGTAGTTCTTGACGATGTGCAGCACGCCGGCGCCGCCGTTGACGGCCTTGGTGGCTTCCAGCATCTGGTCAGGCGTTGGTGAGGTGAAGACCGCGCCCGGACAGGCCGCGTCCAGCATGCCCATGCCGACGAAGCCGCCGTGCATCGGCTCGTGGCCGCTGCCGCCGCCGGAGACGATGCCGACCTTGTCTGCAATTGGCGCATCGACGCGCACCACGTAATCTGGATCGAAATGTACGCGCACCAGATCCTCATGGGCCAGCGCGACGCCCATCAGTTCTTCTTTGACGACATCTTCCGGGTTGTTGATTAGTTTCTTCATCGAATTGCTCCTCTATGCGGCAATCTAACGGCTAGAACATACCGGGTCAGGAGCCGGGCGTGTCATGAGGCGTCTGATGATCGCCGCACCACTCACCCGGCTCCCGGAAAGATAGGTCATGGTCGCGCTTGTCTGGTAGCGCCCCAACGCAAGCAGGCGAACCAGGCGTCACGACCAGCCAACGGACTTAAGGGATTACCACGCCAGCAACCAGGGCGGCGATAACGGCGCCGATGATCGGACCGACGACCGGTATCCATGAATAACCCCAATCACTGCCACCCTTGCCAGGGATCGGCAGAATTGCGTGTGCGATGCGGGGTGACAGGTCACGGGCGGGGTTGATGGCATAGCCCGTGGTACCGCCAAGCGCGAGACCGATGACCAACACAGCCAAGCCAACGGTATACGGCCCCGGCAGGTTAAACGCCTGCGGAATGGCCAGGATGGCGAACATCAGCACGAATGTGCCGATGATTTCAGAGATCAGGTTCATTGCAGTGCCGCGGATCGCAGGACCGGTGCAGAAAACGGCCAGCTTCGCGCCCGGATCGTCGGTGCCCGCAAAGTGCTGATGGTAGTGCAGCCAAACCAGGAATGCGCCAAGAAACGCGCCAACAAACTCGCCGACCAGGTAGTAGGGAACTTCAGCAGCCGGGGTTACGCCTGCAACGAAGAGACCGATGGTAACCGCAGGATTCAGATGCGCGCCGCTGCCCATGGCCACGGCCGCATAGGCGCCAACGAAGACCGCCATGCCCCATCCCCAGGTGATCACGATCCATCCTGAGCTGTTGCCCTTGGTTCCCTTCAACACCACATTCGCCACCACGCCATCGCCCAAGAGCAGCAACAACATGGTGCCGATGATCTCACTGATAAGAATTTGGGTACCCATTCTATTCCTCCTTGAATGGAATGATTGGTATGCAAAGAATTTTTGTTACGTCGATGTAACAGGGTCGATATTCAAGCAGAACACACGAAGACGATGGGACGAAGAAAGTTACCTGGCGCGAGATACCTCCTTTCTTCAAGCGTGCGGCGACTCGCCGTCGGAAGCGACTTACAAGATGGAGAGGAAACCAATACTGCAACGCAAAGATGCCGGACTGAAAAGAGAGACACATGAGCTGGTTGCGAGCCAGCAAGGTCAGCAGGAGCCGAACGAACAAACCGGGCGTGGTATTGCGCAGTCAAAGTCTAGCATGAATGCTTGGATTTCGCAAAACACAGAAACCGTGCAAACGCTGCACAACACACAATGCCGCATCGATGAGAAGACAATGCAGCGCACGGCGTCAAACCAAGGCGACAATCGGCATCATATCATGGGAGCGTTCACATGCGCTATGATTGCGCCATGTTCGCGACCCAGATTTTGCGCTCGCAGGAAATTGAGCAACATTGCCGCCAGAAATAGGCACTATTATCAGGTTGCGGAGCGGCTTTCGCCCCGTTCAACTTGCTGCCTGCCGTTCTTTAAGCTATACTCTCGTGCAATGAATACCACCGACCGACTCGTCATCGTTATCCTGGCCGGCGGCAGCGGAACCAGACTGTGGCCGCGCAGCCGTCAGGCATACCCCAAGCAGTTCCTCGACTTCACCGGCGACGGAACGATGCTACAGGAGACCTTTCGCCGGCTGACGCCGCTGGTGCCCCCGGAGAGGATACTGGTCGTTACCAACGCGCAGTACGTGGACATCGCCCGTCGCCAGTTGCCTGAACTTCCGGCCGGTCACGTGGTCGGCGAACCGTTGCCGCGCGGCACGGCTGCCGCTGTCGGACTGGGCGCGGCGCTGGCCGGCCACATCCAGCCGGACGCGATCATGGCCTCGGTGCATGCCGATCACCTGATCCTCAAGCCGCAGGCCTTCCGCGACGCGTTGGCGGCGGCTGCCGAAGTTGCAGAACGCGGCCCGCTGGTGACGCTGGGGATCAAGCCGACCTTTGCCCACACCGGGTTGGGGTACGTGGAACAGGGCGATGCGCTGCCGGCTGCCGCCGGCCACCCGGTTTACCGGGTGGTGCGCTTCGTAGAAAAGCCTGACCAGCCGACGGCGGAACGCTTCCTGGCCGATGGCCGCCACAGTTGGAACTCCGGATTGTTTGCCTGGCGCGTCGACCGTATCATGGCCGAGTTTGCCCGCCATATGCCCGAACTGCACGCGGGGTTGCGTGAGATTTCGGCCAGCCTGGGCACCCCGCAAGCGGAGGCGACCGTGCAGCGGGTCTTCCCGACGCTGCCGCACCAGACCATCGACTATGGCATCATGGAGCGCGCCGAAGATATCGTCGTGCTGCCGGTTGACATCGGTTGGACCGACATCGGCAGTTGGGCGACGCTGCTGGAGGTGCTGGAGGGAGACGACCACGGCAACGTCGTTCGCGGCCGTGGCCTCACTGCCACACCCAACACGCGCAACACGCTGATCTATACCGCCGCCGACCGACTGGTGGCAACGGTGGGAGTGGAAAACCTGATCATCATCGACACCGAGGACGCTGTGCTGGTCTGCCCGCGCGAGCGCGCTGAGGGCGTGCGCGAGATCGTGGACCAGATCAAGCAAAGCGGCCACAGCATTTATCTGGTCGATGCCGTTGTGCATCCAATGACCGATTCTGAGATCTGAGGAGAACTTTCATGCGCAAGCTTCCTGTACTGGGGCTGCTGCTCGCGCTGAGCCTTGTGCTGTTGGCCTGTCAAGCGCCAGCCGCGCCGGTGGACACCGGGTTGTCCAACGTCGAGGCCACCATCGAGCAAGCGCCCGCCGAGGCGCCGACGGCAACGACAGCGCCCACCGAACCGACCGCTGTGTCAACCGACGCGGGCCAGACACCGGTCAGGGCGACGCGAGCCAGAGCGACGCGTCCACCGGCAGCGATACAGCCGCCGAAGAACCGGACCCGCTGAGCGTTGACCCCGACCGGCCCGGTTTCACGCTGGACGGCTCTCCCACGCTGGGAGCTGCCGACGCGCCGATTATCATCATCGACTTCTCAGACTTTCAGTGACCGTTCTGCCGTCGCCACGTGCTGGAGACAGAACCGAAACTGGAGGAAACGTTGGTCGCCGATGGAACCGTCCGCCTGATCTACAAACACTACCCGCTCCCCAGTCACGACCGCGCCGATGACGCCGCCGAGGCAGCTGAGTGCGCGGCCCAGCAAGGCAAGTTCTGGGAGATGAAGGAGCTGCTGTTCGAGGAGAACGCCAGTTGGGGCGCCGTGGCTGACCTGCCCGGAAAGTTTGAGGAATACGCCGGGGACCTGGGGCTTGACACTGCGGCTTTCCGCGCCTGCCTGGACAGCGGCGGCGGCCGTCAGCGCTGGCAGGAAGACCAGGCGCTGGGCCAGAGCGCCGGCGTGACCGGGACGCCCACCTTCTTCATCTTCAGCCCGGCCACCGGCCAGGGAACACGAATTCCTGGCTTTGTGGAGTACGATCAGCTTGTTGACGTGATCAACCAGGTGTTGGCCGCCCCGCCCGCTGACGGGTAGCACGGTCAGAGACGTTCAACTTCGCTGGAAGAGCCGAGCGTCCGATGATTATCGCGAAAGAAGCCCCAACCGCCGAGACGGTTGGGGCTTCTGATTTCCCGGAACAGGCAATGCTTATTTGACCTGCGCCTTGGCGCCGGCGGCTTCCAGGGCTGTCTTGCCCTCTGCGGCCGCCTCTTTGGCGACGCCCGTCATGATGGTCGAAGGGGCGCTCTCGACCAGTTCCTTGGCCTCTTTCAGGCCCAGGTTGGTGAGCTTGCGCACTTCCTTGATGACGTTGATCTTGTTGTCGCCGATCTCCGTCAACACGACATCGAACTCGGTCTGCTCTTCAACTTCTTCGGCAGCCGCCGCGGCGCCGCCGCCGGCAGCCGGCATAGCGGCCATAGCCATCATAGGAGCGGCGGCGCTGACGCCCCAGTCCTCCTGAAGTTCCTTGGCCAGCTGCGCGGCTTCGAGCAGCGTCAGTGAGTTGAGCAGTTCCTTAACCTGTGCAATCTTCTCAGACATGAAAGTCCTCCTAAAGGGAATGTTTGTTTACGAGTTTGATTTGGTGCTGGCTGCATTAGCCAGCGTCTCAGTTCAGGCGCTTGCTTGTGCGCCCTTGTCGGCATAGGACTGAATGGTAAGCGCCAACTCACGCAGAGGCGCTTGCAGCGTCCGATAGAGCTCGTTGGCAGGCGCTTCCAGTGTGCGCACCAGCTCACTGGCCGGTGCCTGCAGCACGCCTAACAGTTGGCCCAGGACATCGGAGCGACTGGGCAGGTTGCGCAGCTCCTTGGCAGCCTCGGCGCTCAGCACCTGGCCTTCCAAAATCGCGCCCTTGATGCTGAAGGTATCGACATCCTTGGCGGCGTCGAAAAGCGCCTTGGCGGCCGCTGCTGTGTCGTCCGGGAGAAACACAACAGCCGTAGGGCCAGTCAGGTGCTCTGCCGGCACAGGCATGTTGGCCCGCTGCAGCGCTATTTCGATCAGTGTGTTTTTGACCACAACGATCGACGTGTCATGGGCGCGCATCTGTCCGCGCAGCTTCTGGATCTGCTGTACGCCGGTGCCGCGATACTCGCTGAACACGATGGCACGGCTTGTGGTCAGATGCTCGAGATAGGACTCGATCAACTGTTCCTTCTTGGATTTGGTGATTGCCAAGCCTTTCACCTCCTTTTCGTAGATTCTCAGACCGCCGTCGAAGCAGACAAACAAAAAAGCCTTCGCTCCGGCAGGGGCGAAGGCTCAAGGACACAAAGATGTTCCGGCAACGCCAGGCTGCCGTGAACCGCAACTGACGCGCACCACCAGCACGCAGCGCAGTTGCGTTGTTTGTCTCGAACCTGTCACCTCGGCAGGCCAGCGATTAAGCCAGATTGGCGCCTGCTATCATTGGCAACGGTCTGGATAGACCTGAATTGTTAATGCGACGGGCAGCAGGGTAGCTGCTCGTCAGCGAAACTGCTGACGGACTTACTCCGTTCGGTGCTAGGCCGTCTTCAGCGCGGACGCCTGATTTGGATCCACGCGGATGCCTGGTCCCATGGTCGATGTCACCGTCACGCGCTTGATATAGACACCCTTGGCGCCCGATGGCCTGGCGCGGACTATTGCGTCCATAGCAGCCACCATGTTGGCCATGAGTTGTTCCTGTGTGAAGCTCACCTTGCCGATGGGCAGGTGCAGATTGGCGGTCTTGTCGACCTTGAACTCGACACGGCCTTGCCGGGCCTCGGCGATGACGCGCGCCAGATCGTCTTCCTCAACAATGGTGCCGGCCTTGGGGCTGGGCATCAGCCCGCGCGGGCCAAGCACACGGCCGAGGCGACCGACCTTCTTCATCATTGACGGGGTTGCTACCGCCATGTCGAAATCGGTCCATCCGCCGTTGATCTTGTTCACCAACTCGTCGCTGCCGACGAAGTCAGCGCCTGCTTCTTCGGCGGCCCGTGCTGCATCGCCTTCGGCGAACACCAGGACGCGCACTTCCTTGCCTGTGCCGCTGGGCATCAGGACAACGCCGCGCACCTGCTGATCGGCGTGACGGGGATCCACGCCCATGCGCAGATGAACCTCAACCGTCGAGTCGAACTTGGTGGTCGCCGTCTCACGAACCAGTTGAATCGCGTCGGATGGCGTGTATTGGGTTGTGGGGTCGATCTTTGCCTTGGCTTCCAGATATTTCTTGCCGTGCTTTGCCATTTTGGTCTCCTTGTGGTGCCAGCGGAACCGGGGCGCCCGGTTCCTCCCACCGGCGTGATTGTGTGCCGCGCTAGTCTACAACGGTGATTCCCATGCTGCGAGCCGTGCCTTCGATCATCCGCATGGCGCCTTCTATGTCGATGGCGTTGAGGTCCACCATCTTCTGCTCGGCGATGTTGCGAACGTCGGCGCGGGTCACAGAACCAACCTTGGTGCGATTGGCGACTGCGGATCCCTTGGGCACCCGCGCCGCTTTCTTCAACAGGTCCGTGGCTGGCGGGGTCTTGAGGGCCAGCGTGAAAGACTTGTCCTGATAAATTATGATCTCGACAGGAATGATGCTGCCGGCCATGTTAGAAGTCTTGGCGTTGTATTCCTTGCAGAAGCCCATGATGTTGACGCCATGTTGGCCCAAAGCCGGACCGACGGGCGGGGCCGGGCTGGCCTTGCCGGCAGGCAACTGGAGCTTTACGATAGCTTGAACTTTCTTAGCCATTACGAGGTTTCCTCTGATCTGTGTTAGATATCGGCGATGCAGACAGCCTAAACTTTTTCCAGTTGCAGGAAGTCAACATCGACTGGCGTCCGCGGTTGAAGAACGATACCATCACCTGGGCGCGGCCCTTGTCAGGATACAACTCCTGCACCAGGCCGGTGAACTCGGCGAACGCGCCTTCGACGATGCGCACCTTCTGACCGACCTTGAAGTCGATCTTGATCTTCGGTTCTTCAGACTCCAGCCGGCGCAGAATGCGCTTGACTTCTTCATCCGGCAGCGGCGTTGGCTTGTTCCCCATGCCGACGAAGCCGGTCACGTTGGGCGTGTTGCGAACCACATACCACGATTGCTCGTCCATGATCATCTGCACGAGCACGTAGCCCGGGAACACCCGGCGCTCGACTACCCGGCGCTGACCGTCCTTCAGCTCGATCTCTTCCTCGGTAGGAACAATGACCTGAAAGATCTTGCTCCGCATGTCCATGGATTCGATCCGGTGCTCAAGGTTTTTCTTGACCTTGTTCTCGTAGCCTGAGTAGCTGTGGACAACGTACCAGCGAGCTTCTTCGGGAATCTGCTGAACGTTCTCAGGGGTTTCGTTATTCAGTTCCTCAGTCTCAACCGCGGGTTGGGACTCTTTCTTGGATGCTGTCTTGGCCACTGCTAATCTCTACTGTTCTGGCAACGCCGGGGCTGCCGCGCGCTTGTGCTGGATGTGCTAGCCTATCAAGCGCAACATGACACTGTCAAATACCACGTCCAGGCCCCAGAGAAACAACGACATCAAAACCGTGACAATCAACACAATGGCTGTCAGGTTGAGCGCTTCTTCCCGTGTAGGCCAGGTGACCTTGCGCATCTCGGCGCGGACTCACGGAGATATTTGATCAGGCGGTTTTCTTGCTTTTCGGTCTCGGCTTTAGTCACGCTAGTCATCTCTCTTTGGACGGAAGACACCGCATTCTGCAGCAGAGCGGTGTCTTTCCAGATAGACTGTCTCTTTTCCAGACAGATCGGTCAGTGCTGGCAGGCGTGGCAGGACTCGAACCCGCAACCTACGGTTTTGGAGACCGTTGCTCTACCCATTGAGCTACACGCCTGTGTGAGCCACGCCGACTGGCGAATCCCGGCCGGCGCTACCCGTTTATTTTGTCTCTCTATGCATCGTGTGGCAACGGCAGCGCGGGCAATACTTCTTCAACTCCAGCCTGGCCTGATCGTTGCGGCGATTCTTTTCAGACGTGTAGTTGCGCTCTTTGCAATCGGTACACGCCAGGGTAATGACAACACGAACTGCTTTTTTTGCCATGATGACTTCTCTGTTTGAAGAGGAGGCAGGCGCTTTGCCGCGCCCCCTCCTCTGAATTGATTAACGCAATATGCGCTGGGCGACCTATTCGAGGATCTTGGTGACGACGCCAGCGCCGACGGTGCGGCCACCCTCGCGGATCGCAAAGCGGGAGCCAGCGTCCAGCGCCATGGGCGTGATCAGCGTCACTTCCATGTCCACCCGGTCGCCAGGCATCACCATCTCCACGCCCGCCGGCAGGTTCACCGACCCCGTCACGTCCATGGTCCGAATGTAGAACTGCGGCCGATAGCCCGCAAAGAACGGCGTATGACGCCCGCCCTCCTCGCGCTTCAACACGTACACCTCGCCCTGGAACTTCGTGTGCGGCGTGATGCTGCCCGGCTTCGCCAACACCTGGCCGCGCTCCACATCGTCCCGGTTGACGCCCCGCAGCAGACATCCCACGTTGTCGCCTGCCTCGCCCTTGTCCAGCGTCTTCTGGAACATCTCCACACCGGTCACCACACGCTTCACCGTCGGACGAATCCCGACGATCTCGATCTCTTCGCCCGTCTTCACCGTGCCGCGCTCGATACGCCCGGTCACCACCGTGCCGCGCCCCTTGATCGAGAACACGTCCTCCACCGGCATCAGGAACGGCTTGTCCAACTCCCGCTCCGGCTGCGGAATGTACTCGTCCACCACGCGCATCAACTCCCAGATGCACGCATACTCCGGCGCATTCACGTCCTTGCTGTCCGACATCAACGCCTGCAACGCACTGCCGCGCACGATCGGTATGTCGTCGCCAGGGAACCCGTAGCTGTCCAACAACTCCCGCAGCTCCAGCTCCACCAACTCCAGCAACTCCTCGTCTTCCATCATGTCCACTTTGTTCAGAAACACCACCATCGCCGGCACTTCCACCTGCCGCGCCAGCAACACGTGCTCCCGCGTCTGCGGCATCGGACCGTCTGGCGCTGCCACCACCAGAATCGCCCCGTCCATCTGCGCCGCTCCCGTGATCATGTTCTTGATGTAGTCCGCATGCCCAGGACAGTCCACGTGCGCATAGTGCCGATTGTCCGTCTCGTACTCCACGTGCGCTATCGCAATCGTGATCCCGCGCGCCTTCTCCTCCGGCGCATTGTCGATGCTGTCGAACGCCCGGAAGTTCGCATATCCCTTCAACGACAACGTCTTCGTGATCGCCGCCGTCAAGGTCGTCTTCCCATGGTCAATGTGACCAATCGTGCCTACGTTAGCGTGCGGCTTCGTCCGCACAAATGTTTTCTTGGCCATGCCAACCTCCTGAGTTGCACAGTCGCGATTTGGCCGCCCGACTGGGCGGCCATGCACACTGCCTTTGATATACGAGATCGCAGGTAGTGACTAGAAAGAGCCCACGATCGGACTTGAACCGATGACCCCGTTCTTACCAAGAACGTGCTCTACCGACTGAGCTACGCGGGCAATACAGCCATTCAGTAAACAAGTAGACAAGTGTTCTGCAACCAAGGTGAAAAAGTCCAACCTTGTTTACTTCACTTCTTGCCTACTTGTGTACTTTCTGAGTGGGCAGGGGCGGATTCGAACCACCGAAGGCGTCTGCCAGCTGATTTCATCCCACTACGGCTTTCGCCGCCAGCTCTCGCTGTTTGTGGGCTGGACTTTGTCTTCATCCGGTCTGGATGCTTCCCGTTAAGTCTCTACACCGTTCCCGAAGGAACTGGCTCGGCGTTGCCATCTCCCGGAGGGTTCGCCGAATTTGGGAAGTTTTCACCTGTGGATTCCTCCACAGGGCTGCAAGTGTCGCCATGCTTTGGGAGAAGATATCACTCCCACTTGGACCATTTCGAGACACGACCAACATTGATTGTGATACGCCCGGCAACTTTTTCGAACGGAATAGCATAGGAACTGCCATTGGCGCACAAGACATAGAGTAGATCAAAGTCATTGATCTCGTACCTTATCCTGCGATTGCCCGCACTGCGGTTTCCGCCTGACACATACAGAGGCACCGAGAAGATTCCCGGACTGCGCTCATGCCCGGCGTATTTGCACTGCACCGCCTGAAAGCTGCCGTCTCGCTCCACTACCAAGTCGTATCTGGCCGTGTCGGACAGTGGGATGCTTACCGTGTATCCACTGGATACGAAGTAGCTGATCGCACTGGCGACTGCCAAGCTGCCTTATTGTTTGTTGTCCATCAAGTCAGCTCGACTCCTTTACAGTCAGCCCCCTTTGGCCGCTTGGGTACCTGCCCTTGTTCTGTTGTTAACTCCGTACCAGCATTTCAGCGCCGACTTTCCAGCAGACGAATGCTCTGGAGCCGACGGCCGGACTTGAACCGGCAACCGTCCGCTTACAAGGCGGAAGCTCTGCCGAATTGAGCTACGTCGGCTAGCCTGTGGATTATACCACACGCGCATAGCCCATCCAAACTAAGGCTGCCAGCGGACTGCTGGCAGCAAGGATGCAGTATACGCAGGTAACCGGCCGTTGTCAAATACCGGCTGGTCAGCGCGCGCCTTGCAGAACGACCTCAGGCGGCCCGCCATCGCTGACCAAAAACGGATTGTCAGCCGGCGCGCCGCCGGGCGCGCCATAGATTCGGTCGAGGATCGCCTTTTCCCGTCGCTCTCTGCGCTCGAGAAACACGTCGACTCGCCGCAACGACTTAAGCGCCGCGAATCCGCGCTCCAGAAACGACTGCATATCGTGCCATCCCAGCCGCTGCGCCGGATGCTTGGCAAGCCGCAAGGTTGGGGAGATAAACGGCACGCGCCGGACGCGGTCCAGATGCGTGCCCAGTTCGACGATCAGGTCGATCTGGCGCACCCGCAGCACGTAGTTGTCGCACCGCCGGTAAGCCTCCTCGTACTGGTCCCGGTCGAAGCGGTTGACCACTGCGAGGTCGTTGCGCATCACCTCCGCCAGCGCCAGGTCGAGCTGTTGGGTCAACGTGTTGACCTCCAGCGCCATCGCCAGGGGAAGCAGCGTAGCCTCCGGCAGAAAGCGGTTCATGAAATCGTAGATGCGATGGCCGTCGTGGTCGCGCTGGCTGAAATCGCGCGGTGCGTAGATGTCCGACAGAAAGAAGCGGCACGCCTGGCTGAACTCAGGGTCGTTGAGAAGATCGGCATGGGTACGCGAGAGACGCAGCGACTGCCACGCACCCAGGTATGCCATCAGCGGCGACAGTTGCTTGCCCTCGACCACCTCGTGATGCGCCATGCTGGCGCGCAGGTTGGTCAACAGGCTGCCGGCGTCGCGCAGCCCGGGCATAAGCATGGTCTTTGCGACCTCGTCTTCCTGGGATGCTTCTGGCTGGAAACTCATAGGCTTGCTCCATCGATCTCGGCTACAGTATATCCCGATCCGCGCGCAGACCAAGATCGCCACACGCATGCGCCCGCTGCGCCGACTCACCCGCAGGGACGACGACCGCCCCCCTTTCGCGAATCGCCAACCGCGCGCTATAATCCCTGCTGCACCGTCAAGCACCGTGCGATTCTGGGTCGAGATCGTTTCGTTTGAGGAGGTCTGTTGTGAATTCTGCCAGGATGTTTGCCTTTGCCGCGGCTGTGGTTGCCATGATCGCGTTGACGGGAATGGCGGCTGCACCGGCCGTGTCCGAGGCTGCCGCGCCGGTTCATCCCGAAGTGACCGCGGCTTTGCAGCAGGCCGAGGATGGCCGCGCTGCGTTCTACGTGTTGTTGGCCGAACAGGCTGACCTGACGCCAGCCTACGAGATGGACGACTGGACGGCCCGCGGCCAGTGGGTGGTGGATGCGCTGCAAACGACCGCTGGTGCCTCGCAGGCTCCGCTGCTGCGTGCACTGCAATCGGCGTCCGCTCGCGGGCACGTGGCAAATGTACGACCGTTCTGGATCGTGAACACTGTTGCTGTGTACGGCGATCAGCAGGCGGTCGATCTTGTCGCCCGGCTGCCAGGCGTGGCGCAGATACTGCCAGAGGTGAAGCTCGAACTGCCGGACGTGCTGGTCGAGTCGCCAACAGCGTCGCCGCAGACGGTCGAATGGAACGTGGCCAGGATCAACGCCGACGACGTGTGGGCGCTGGGCTACACCGGCGCAGGCATGGTTGTTGCCAACCTTGACACAGGCGTCGATTACACCCATCCCGCGCTGGTCGGCAAATACCGAGGCAACCAGGGCGGCGGCCCCGGCGGGCCGTTCGAGCACAACTACAACTGGTTCGATCCCTACTGGAACACCACGTCTCCTCACGCGCTCCCCTGGCAGGCCGGCGGCACGGTGCCCAGCGGCCATGGCACCCACGTTATGGGGACCATGGTTGGCTCGTCGGGCGTGAACGAGATCGGCGTTGCGCCCGACGCGCAGTGGATCGCCACTTTCGGCTGCTGCCCAGACAACGCAACCTTGCTGGCCGCCCTGCAGTGGCACCTGGCGCCGACCCGTCTCGACGGAACCAGCCCTAATCCGGCTCTGCGAGCCCAGGTCCTGCAGAATTCATGGGGCGGGGCGGGCGGCAGTTCGATCTACGCGCAGGCCATGGCGGCGCTCAAGGCATCGGGTATGTTCGTTTCGGCATCGGCGGGCAACGGCGGTCCAGCGTGTGGGACGCTGGGATCGCCCGGCGATCTCAGCTCCGTGTTCAGCGTCGGCGGCACAGACCGCTACGAGCGGATCTACAGCTCCAGCGCGCGCGGCCCGAACCCCTTCAGCCGCGCAACCGGGCCGGCGCTGGTGGCGCCCGGAGTGGGGGTGCGGTCATCGGTGCCCGGCGGCTACTACCAGGAATACACCGGCACGTCGATGGCCGGCCCACACGCAGCCGGCGCGGTGGCGTTACTCTGGCAGGCCAACCCGGCCCTGATCGGCCAGGTGGACTACACCGCCGACCTGCTGCGCAAGACCGCCACGCCTTTCTATGTCGATGGCGAAAGCTGCGGCGGAGTCGATAGTGGTTCAGCGCGGCCCAATAACTCCGCCGGTTGGGGCGAGCTCGACATCCTGCGCGCGGTGCAGCTGGCCGGTACCGGGCAGAGCAAGGTCATCGTGCAGGCGCGCGATGGCAGCGCCCAACCATTGGCCGGCGTCAGCCTGTCCCTGCGGCGCAGCTTGCCCGGCTTTGGCGACGTGCAGTTGGAGGGGACCACAGACAGCTCCGGCAGGTTCGAGTTTCTAGTCTCGCCCGGACAGGCCGCCGTGGGTGCATCGCTGTACGGCCACGCATCGCCTGCGCCTGTCAATGTGACTGTAGGCAACGGCAGCACCACGGTCAACGTCACCCTTCCCGTGCTGCCGATCCGGACCGTCACCGGCCAGGTGGTTGAGCGGCTGTCGAACTGGCTCTTCCTGCCGGCCGTCGCCGCGGGCGGGCAGCCGGCTCGCCTGGCGGATACAGTCACGAGCCCCAGCATGCCGTCCGCCGCCAAACGACTGGACGCCCGCGTCAGCGTCGTAGGTGAGTCGGTCACGCCTGTCCAAACCGACTGCACGGGCACGTTCTCGCTCAACTTGCCGGCCGGCCGGCACACGCTGCTGGTCGAGGCAACGGGATATCGCTCGCAGCAGATAATTGTTGACACCGGCAACACCGAACCGCGCACCGTGTACCTGGCGCCGGTTTGGGACTACACGGTTGCCGACAGTCGCAGCGGCGGTGTGCCGTTCGCCTGGATCGATGCCACATCAGGCACGCGTTATGCGCTGGGGGACGAGTCGTATCTGACGATCGCTCTGGCCGGTGGCGCATCCTTTACCTACTATGGCCAGCCGTACAGCCAGTTTTCTATCAGCTCCAATGGCTTCATCAGTTTCGGCCAGCCATTCACCGGCTTGCAGGGAGTTATTCCCTTCGAGGGCGCGCCCAACAACGCCATCTACGCGCTGGCTGAGGATCTGAACCCGGCAGCCGGCAGTCCGGGCAACGACAATGGCATCTACGTCCGTACCGTGGGGGGCAAGACGGTGGTGCAGTACAACCAGGTCGAGCACTGGTCGTCCGGCAACCCGGAGACGTTCCAGGTCATCCTGGACACCACCAACGACCAGGTCACGCTGCAATACAACCAGGTAAGCTGGCCCGACTTCACCACCGTCGGCGTCGAAAACTCCGCCGGCGACCGCGGCATTTCCTGGTCCTACGCCAACAGCGGGAACATCCAGCCAGGGCTGGCCGTGCGCTTTATCCCGGTGTACGGACAGGCGGGAGTGAGTTGCCAATAAGCGCAAGCCCTCCCCTCACCCCCGCGAATCAAAAACAGCCGCGCCGCCATCTGTCAGCAGCACGGCTGTTTAGTTCGGTTCCCTGCGATTTAGCTGCCTGGCTGTTCGGGGATGGTTGCCAGGATTTCGCCCACGGTCACCAGCTTGTACCCGTCGGCCTGGAATGCTTCGATCAGCCGCGGCAGGGCATCGACGATGATCTGGCGGTCGGTGTGGGTGTAGTAGAGCGCGCCGGGCGCCTCGTTCCCATAGACGTTGTCGTAAATGGTCTGGGCGGTCGCACCGTCGCGCCACTCGTCAGCGCCGTAGGTCCAGATGATCGTGGTGTAGCCCAACTCGTAGGCAGTAGCCAGACTGACGTCGCTGCGCGAGCCGTAGGGCGGCCGGAAGTACGGCTTGGTTGTCTCACCCGTGACTTCCTTGACAATCGCCTCCGTGTCGTTTAGTTCCTGGGCTACCACGTCTGCGGTCAGCGGCTTGAAATCCTGATGGGTCCAGGAGTGGTTGCCCAGCTCGTGGCCGCGGCGCACGATCTCCTGTGCGGCTTCCGGATACTGCTCCACCCACTCGCCCTGCATGAAAAAGGTCGTGCGGACGCCGTATTGGTCCAGAATGTCAAGAATCGCGTAAAGCGTCGCCGGATCGCCTTGCACGTCGAAGCTGATGTTGACCTGCGGATCGCCGTCGGGCGTGGTCGGGTTGCCGATGTAGACGATGTCGGGGCTGGCCGGCGGCCGCCCCGTGGCCGGCTCCGGAGTTGGCGTCGGAGTGTCCGTTGGGACTGGCGTAGCCGTCGGTGTGTCTGTGGGCGCAGGCGTCGCAGTGGGCGTATCGGTGGGGGCCGGCGTCGGTGTGTCTGTGGGCGCCGCAGTTGGCGTGTCAGTCGGCGCGAGCACGACCGTGGGTTCTGCTGCCTGTCCGCCACAGCCTGCCAGCAACGCGACCGTCACTAACAGCGCCAGAATGACAACCGGCCCTCTGACCTTTTGACCTCTGACGTCTGACCCTCTGTGCTCCTGTCTCTCTGTCTTCTGCGTTCTCATTCGTTGAAAAGTACTCCTACTGATCGTCCTTCGTGAATGCGGCGAATCACGTCGCCCAGCAGTGGCGCGACGCTGATCACGTGCAGCCGGTCGCCGATACGGTCGCGCTTCTTCTCGGAGATCGGCACCGTGTCGGTAACGATAAGCTGGCTGATCTCGCTCTTGCTGATCCGTTTTGTCGCCGGTTTGGAGAGGATCGGATGCGTCGCGGCCGCGATGAGCCGCTGCGCGCCGGCCTCCCGCAGGAAGCGCGCCGCGTCGGTCAGCGTGCCGGCGGTGTCGATCTCGTCGTCGGCGATGATGACATCCATGTCCTTGACGTTGCCGATGACGTTGTACATCGTTGTCTCGTCGCCATCCTTGGAGCGGCGCTTCTCGATGATCGCCAGCGGCAAGCCCAGCCGTTCGGCCAGGTCGCGCGATCGGCGCACGCTGCCGATGTCTGGCGATGCCACCACCGTCCTGTCACGGTCGTAGTGCTGGGCTGCAAAATAGTCGTAGAACAGATGGCGAGCCGGCAGTTCATCGGTCGGGATGCTGAAGAAGCCCTGAAGCTGCCCCGCGTGCAGGTCGATGGTCAGGAACCGGTCCGCGCCCGCTGTGGCCACCAGATCCGCCACCAGCCGCGCCGTGATCGGCACGCGCGGCTGATCTTTCTTGTCGGTGCGCCCGTAGCCGTAATACGGTACCACAGCGGTGATGCGCCCGGCCGAGTCGCGCCGCAGCGTGTCGATGAAGATCAGCAGCTCCATCAGGTTGTCGTTTGTGGGCGGCGACGTGGGCTGGATCAGGAAGACATCCTTGCCGCGTACGCTCTGATGCAGGCGCACGAACGTGTTGGTGTTGGCAAAGCGAAACACGTCCGCACCGCCCAGCGGCACGCCCAGGTAGTCAGCCACCTTGCCAGCCAACTGCGGGTGCGCCGTGCCGCTGTAGATCGCCAGGTCACCGTACAGCTTGTAGACCGTTGTGCCTGACTGGGTTGCCGTCTCTGGCAGCCCATGATCTGCGCCGTTTTCCGCCATGGTTGGATGCCTGTTTGCTTCAGCCAACGGTGCATCCGAGAGTTCGCTGGCAATGGTTCGTCGCTTGGCCATGGACCCACCTGTCCTTATTGCGTTGACAACACGGCCGGCAGCAACCTGTCGGCGGCGCTGTACGGATCCATCTCTCGGTTGGCGACCGCTGCCACCAACTGGTGGAGGTGGTCGCTGGAAACCCGGCTGTTGAGCCGGCGCAGCACATCGGCCTGCAAAATATGGACCAGGGTTGCCCGCGCCCGGTCCTCTTCCCGTCGCTGCATCTCGCCGCTTTGCAGCAGATGGGTGCGATGGCTCTCAATGGCGTCCAGCATCTCGTCCACGCCGGTATCGCGCAGGGCAACCGTCTTGATGATGGGCGGCACCCAGCCGGTGTGTTCAGCCGCATGGTCGGCGTCCACCGCCATCGTGCGACCGTGGTGGCTGGCGTAGCGCATCCCCATGCCCAGCATCATCTGCAAGGCCGTCACGGTCTTGTCGGCGCCCTCGCGGTCGGCCTTGTTGACCACCAGGATGTCGGCGATCTCCAGCACGCCGGCCTTGATAGCCTGCACCTCGTCGCCCAGGCCGGGCGCCTCCACCACCACGGTGGTGTGCGCAGTGCTGGCGATGTCCACCTCGGCCTGCCCAACGCCCACGGTCTCGACGATGACCCGCCCAAAGCCGGCGGCATCCAGCGCCAGAATCACGTCGGCGGTGGCCTGTGCCAGACCGCCCAGGCTGCCGCGGGTGGCCATGGAGCGGATGAAAATGCCCGGGTCGCCGCTCAGGTCACGCATCCGCACCCTGTCGCCCAGCAGCGCGCCGCCGGTAAAGGGGCTGGTGGGATCGACCGCCACAATGCCGACGGTGAAGCCGCGCCGCCGGTAGGCCTTGGCCAGCGCGTTGACCAGAGTCGACTTGCCTGTGCCGGGCGAGCCGGTGATACCGACGATGTGCGCCTGCCCGGTGCTGCGATAAAGCGCCGCCAGCATCGCATGGGCATCCTGGCCATCGTTTTCAACCAGCGTAATGGTACGGGCCAGTGCTCGCCGGTCGCCGGCCAGCAGGTCGTCGGTCAGGGTCATGGGTAAGTGATCGGTAATCAGGTATCAGTTGTCAGTGAACAGCCACTGGTGACTGATTACTGGCCACTGATAACTCGCTCTGTGGCGAGACGCAGGTCGGCCACCAGATCGCGCCAGCCTTTGACAGCCCTGGGACGATCCCACTGGCTGAGACGCACCAGGTAGGTTGGTTGGTAGGTTGCAAGGGTCGGAATTCCGCCAGGGCCATCGTACCATTGCCCGCGGTGCTCGGTCAAATTGAAGCCGGGGTCGATAAGGGCCTGTGCGGCCGGGCCGCCAACCGCGACGATGGCAGCCGGGCGGATCAGCAGCAACTCGTCCTCCAGCCACGGGCGGCAGGCGTCCAGCTCAGCCTTGCGCGGCGGGCGCAGTTCGACGCGGCCATCCTTGCCCTCTTTGGCAGCCAGGCATTTGGTGACGTTGGTGATCCAGACCTGTTCGCGGCTGAGGCCGGCCGACTCCAGCGCCTTGTCCAGATACTCGCCGGCGGGGCCGGAGTAGGGGATGCCGGTGCGGTCGTCGGTCTGGCTGGCGCCCTGGCCGATCAACATCAGCCGAGCGGCTGGATCACCGGCGCCGAACACGACTGTGTGCCGCGTTTGGCTCAGCTCGCAGCGCGTGCAGGCCAGACAGGCTTTCTTCACGGCGGGCAAGGTGTCGTATTGAGGAAACAGGGGCAACATGGGCGCCGGGATTCTACCTGAACCGGCCATGAACGCGCCAATCCTCCCGGCGGCAAAACTGAACCACCGGGAGGATCGGCGCGGCACTGGCACAGTCAGGCCCCTGCCGGGGTGCAGGCAAAGACCGGCCAGCGCAACTAGATCGAGCTGCGACAGAAGTGCGCTTACGGACAGCTATCGCCAAATCCAGCCGTCACGGCCATGATATCCTTGACCGTCACCGTGCCATCGCCGTCCAGATCGTAGGGCGGCGCTGACTCGCCCCAGTGTTCGGCGATGCTGATCACGTCGGCTACGTCGATCACCAGGTCGTAGTTGAAGTCGCCCGTCAAGCCGCACGGCACCACTGTCACTGTGACGCCGTTGGACATCTGTTCAACCGGCGCGGCGTTGCGCAGCGTTACCGTCCTGGCGCCCGGCAGGCGCATCTGCTCGTCGGTCAGGTAGCCGGTGATCCACCCCAGCCCTTGATACCAGGTGGTGACCGGCTGGCCGTCCACAAAGATCTGCGCTCCCAGCGTCGAGTCCGGGGCGTAGATCTGGAAGTCGTTCCCTGCCGACCCCTGGGTCAGCGTGGCGGGATACGGTCCGCTGATGGCAGGCACGGTGTTGAAAACCGTAAATACCATTGGATTGGACACGATGTCGCCGGTGTTGCGTTGTACGGTGATAGGGTGCTCACCGGCCGTCTGGCTGGCGACCGGCACGATGCCGTACAGCAGGTTCGGGCTGTCGTAGTACGTCGAGAGGTTACTGCCATCCCACTGCACATGGTCGGTCGACTTGAAGTTCTCGCCGTGTACCTCCAGCCAGACGCCCGCAGCGGCAGGCAGAGTGGTCGACACCGGCGACAGCGATGAGATCATCGGCGTCGAGTCGAAGTAGCCCTCTGCCCAGGTGGCCGGTGAGTTCCAGACCGCGCTGTAGGGCCAGCCATAGTCGTCGCCCTGTGCGTTGACCCAGTAGTGGCCCAGCATGGTCCCCATGTGGTCCGACACACCGGCCGTCCAGGACTCGATACGCAGTTCGGCGTTCCATGTCGTGCCGCCGGGGTTGGATCGGGTGAATGCGCTCAGCGCGTAGTCCACATAAGATGGAGTCGTTCCGTTGAAGCCGCCGGCGCCATCGCCTTGTCTGGTGAACGGTACGCCATCCTGCCCGATGTAGAATCCATAGTCGTTGGTCTGTGCCAGGGGGTCCTGACTGAAGTTGCCGTCCAACCGCACGCCTGCATACGCGCCTGGTGACGAAGGTCCCTGGTTCTTCAAGCCGCTGAAGCACGCCCAAAGGTAATCGTCGTCGCGGGCCAGCACCACACGCGCTTGTGAGCCGTCTGCGTACGGCTCCAGCGCTACCAGGGTGCTGCCGGCGTAGACGGCGTCGTTGCAGCGCGCATCGAGCCTGGCCCGGCCGGCGGCGATTGTCAGCGGCAAGACGTGGAAGGCAGTCTCAGCAGTATGCCGTTGCGAGTTCGAGTCGGTGGCGGTCAAACGTACCGTGTGGCTTCCAGGCGCCAGACCGCGCACCTGCTTGCTTCGCCCGACGCCCAACGCGTCGCCGTCCAGCGTCCAGGCCAGCCGGCTGCCGTCCAGGAAGCCGTCCTCCGCGTCGGTGCCCCAGCCTTCCAGTGTGATCATGGCGCCCGCTTCGAGCTGGTAGCCGGCCGGCGGCCAGGCAATCACTGCCTGCGGCGCTCGGCGTCGCACCGTGAACGGGCGTGACAGGACTGCCGTCGTGTTGTAGCCGTCGCTGGCGACCACCCGCACCACGGCGCTGTTGGTGGCGCCGCCGGGCAACTGCGAGCTGTCCAGCGTAATCTCGTATTGGGCCACATCGCTCCTGCCGATCAGGTCGGCGACCAGGCTTTGCCACGGTCCGCCGGCCGCGGCCCGGTATTGCACCATGAAGTGAGGGATGTCGCCGTCGCTGTCGTAGCTTTCCCAGCGCACCGTCAACGTCTGATCGACACTTGTCCCGCTGGCCGGCTCGAGCACGGTCAACTCAGGCGCGTTGCGGCCGAACTCCAGCACGTCGATCTCCGTGGTTCCTGCCCGCAGCCGCACCTTGTCCACCGTTCCGGCAGGCGGTGCGCCGGTCAGGCCGAAGAGCAGCGGCGCTGCTGCGTTGGTTGGCTCGTCGGTCAGGATCGGCTCGACAGGATACGTTGCCAGCGCCGAACCGTGGGTCAGAAACTGAACAGAGTAATCGATCAGATCGGGCGCATCGGCAGCCACGGCCGGTACGTTGATCTCGTTCCACTTGCGCAGCGTGGAAGTCCCCAACTCAGTCGTCTCCATCACCCAGGTATAGTTGAGGCTGCTGCGCGCCGGGTCCAGCGGGTTGATCAAGCCGGCTACCAATACCAAAGCGCTGTCCGGAGACGCGGGCGCGGCCTGCTCCACCGGGATTGTCGGGTACAACTGGTCGTACATGTGCGCCCAGGTGTAGCGACTGGTCCACTCTGTTGCCTGATAGGTCATGACATCAGCAGCCATCGTCGGTGAGATTGGCGTCTGCGTGCGCGGCTCGAAGCCCCAGTAAACGCCGTTGTCACCGGGAAGCTGCGCAAGCTGGCACAGGTTGCCAGGATAGTTCGGGTCCGGGTTTGACAGGCCCCCGCCGCAGTTGACATGCAGGCGCCCATAGTTGTGGAACGACTCATGAGCCAGGACGGCCGAGCGCTGGCCCACCGGCCAGCCTGTCGTCGTGCCGGTGGCAGTTGGCAGCTTCACCCACAGTTCGTCGCCCGGCGTGTATGCCCGACCGATGGCGGTGCCGGTGCTGGTCTGGCTGTGGATCAGGCCCACGTAATGCGAGCTGCCTTCGCCCGAGTCTCCGTCGCAGGCATCAGGATCGTCGGACCAGGTGTTGTGCCACCAGATGTTCTGGAGGATCTTGCTCTTGTCTTCAGGCAGCTCGTACGGGCTATCAAACGGCCAGATTCCCTCCTCGATGCGCGTGCTGTAGTGATAGAGTCCCAGCTCGTCGGTGGGTGCCATGTCCAGCATCTGGGAGGTCAGATGCGCGTACTCCGGATCGGTATATCTGGCAGTTGTGCCATGCTGCCTCACTTTCACCGCCACCAGGCAGACCGGCACCTGGTCGTGGAACGTTTTGTAGCCCTGCATGGACGCGCCGCTCAGATTGTCGTCGTAGAGCCGCCGCGGGTCGAGGGTTGCTCTGAGCAACACCTCGTCGGGCACGATCCATTCGGGCGGCAGTTCGAAGAGCCAGGTCGTGTTGATGTCGGCCCGGTCGAAGTCTTCGCCAGTTCTTAGCAGGCTAGGTGAGATAATCGCCTGCAGCGGCGAGCCGGGCATCGGCGCGCCGTCGCGGTACCCTTCCAGGTGCGCCTCCGGGTACGCCAGATCGTTGCCCGACACCAACTCGCCGTAGACGCGCACGAAGGTCCGTTTGTTGGCTATCAACAAGCCGTCGCTCTCCAGGTTCTGCTCTCCCTGGGTCACCTCCATGTGCTGGATGGCAAAGTCCCAAAGCAGCGGCGGGCTGTCCTGGTCGACCCGGCTGATACCGTTGGAGCGGTAATAGAGGTCCTCGTTGTAGAGCTGCAGGCGGCCGGGCAGCCAGCTATCAGGCGGCAGCACGTTCTCGTCCATGCGCTCCGAGAACGGCCCGTTGACCGGATCCTCGGCTACACCGCGGCCGATGCGACGCAACTGGCCGCTGTTGGTCGCGCCGTCTCGCTCCAACCACCAGACGTGGTCGTCGGTTGCGGCCACCGCGTCGATGGTTCCCAGGGTTGCGATGCGGTGTATGGTGTGCTTGATTCCGTTGAATCCTGGGATGTTTCCATCCCAGGAATGTACTTCGTCGGGGTTGCCCAGCACACCGAGCTTGACCCAAAAGATCGAAACGTTGTTGGGCAAGGTGCCGGTGGTGGCACTGGACAGCCTCTTGACCCGCAGATAGCTACCCTGCTCGACGGGCGTACAGGGAACCGTGCAGCCGCGCGGGATATAGAAGACGCCGTTGGTGGTGCCGTACCAGAGATAGAAGTCGTCGATCACCAGGTCGTTTGGCTCGCCGTCGGTTGATGGAACCACCAACTCCGTCGCGCCGCCGTAGATCGAAACCCGCCGGATTGTCGAATCCGCTGCTGCCCAGTAGACATAGCCGTCGGCCACAGCCATGGCGGCCGGCTCGGTGCCGGACGAATAGTTCGCCAACGTGGTCACGTAGCTCAGATCTTGCAGCAGTCTGCGTTCGATGGTGTGGGCCGGTTCGTTCTTGTAATAGACCGCAGTGGGATCGGCCTGCAGGAGGCGAAAGCGATAGCAGTCGGAGAGGGTCAGCAACTGCTGGTTCGTGGACGGCGTGTCTATCTGTTGTTTCTTGAGGACGGATGTGTAGCTTCCGACATCGCCGATGCAGCGGGCATAGAAGATGGTTCCGTTCAGGATGAAGAAGTCGGTGACCTTGGTGTCGGCCACCACGATTTGTGCCAGCGCCGGCGCGTCAGAGTCGTTTGGTGGAGGCGCGTTGGCGCTGGCTGCCGGAGGAGCGATCGACAGCACCAGCAGGAGGATCACAAGCGCAAACAAGGCCCGATACCACCACCGGTGTCCGGGTCGGGTGAATTGAACGGCAGCCATGGCACAACCTCCCTCGGCTAGTAGCCCGGCAGCCCGATCGCACTAGCTCTCACCTGCTTGGCGCAGACTCGCAAATGGCACTGTCTGTGTGCGCCAACAGCGGCGCGATTTGTGGACGAAAGAGAGCCCTGGAACGATGTCGCCGGGCCGATAAGGTAGACAACGGACGCGGATGAAACCAGTGTATCACAGCGCAGGAAAAACGCGCCTGCCGCCCCCGTCATATTGTGGGATTTTGTGGGAAGTGCGTGTCAGATGTCGAGATCCAATGCGGGCAGCCGGCGAATTGTCACGCACCCTTCGGACCGATCTTTTCGGTAGTTATTGGGTGATGCACCCAGACGTTGGGTTCGATGTAACGCCCAAGGTTCATCTCGCGGTCGATGTGGACGGGGCAGAGCGCCGGCGATGTAGTCGCCGCTTTCGGGGAACTGCATCCCGCTCCACATCTCCCAGTCGTCCGCGCCGCCCTCCACCACCATGGACGGTTGGGCAACGTGGAGGATCTCGCCGCTGCTGCGCCAGTGGGCGCGCAGCCAGGATCGAAAGGCGCCGTCGGCACGCGCCCAGCGGGCGTAGCGCTCCATGGGCGTGATTGGATAGCGGTCTTTCAGCGAGGGACGCACGGCAACGATCACTGCCTGGAAACCCCTTGCGTCGGGCCAGCCAGCACTGCGCGACTATGCGGGCTGACGCCCGCTGGTGTACTGGGCCGATGGCGATCTCCAGCGCAACCAGTGTTCGGGCCTGCGTCTGCTTCGTAGTCGTCCACGGCGGCGCACCAGCGAGTCGGCCCAACCCACCGGCAGCCTGGCCAGCGTGCCGTCCCAGATGACCGGGATGGTCTGGGCGACGGCCACCGGCTTCGCCCGGCCCGTTCAGCAGGTAATGCTGGCAGTCGTCGAACGATCAGCAGTTAGTGCCAGCGCGGCCCGGCGTACACATCCTCGAACATGTAGGGCTGCCAGATGCGCTGTTTTCTGCGTGGCCAGAACGTCCGACAGGCCGCTGTTCTTGGTGAGGGAGGCAATCGTAAAATCGCTCATGGCTTGCGTCGGTCCACCTACTCAGAGATTCAGGCGTCGATGACGCGGTCGGGCTGGCTGCCCGTCGGCGCTGAACCAGAGCGCCAGTTCCTGCGCGGCAGTCTCGGGACCGTCCGAGGCGTGAAACAAGATTGAAGCCGATGTCCATGTCGAAGTCATGATGGTGCCGGGGGCCGTTTTGCCGGGCGCAGTCGCTTGACGGTGGTGCGGGTAACGGCGATGGCGTCCTTGCCCTCCAACGCGATCACCACCACCGGACCGGAGGTGATGAACTTGATCAGGCCGTCGAAGAATGGGCGGCCCTCATGCACGGCATAGTGCTGGCGGGCCAGCGCGCCGCTGACCTGCAACAGCTTCATGCTGGCGATGCGCAGCCTGCGCCGCTTCCAAAGCGCTGGCTGATTTATGCCGATCAACCGAGCTGGGCCGGCGTCGTCGAATAACTATGCGTGTGTTCCACAACAATGGTCTCCTTGGTTTGATCTGCGCCTGGGTGAGGACAGTCACCTGAAAGCAGATTGTCACCGAATTCAGAAGATGTTCAGCGGGGAAGCCCGGGCCAAAAAAGATGTCACTCCAGCCCGTGGACGCGGCGCGCCTGGGCGATGACGTTGCCGGCTTCCTTGCTCCTTCCAAGGGCAGGGACCTAGCGGATCGCTGATGTCGGCCAACTGGCCGCTGAGCTGGCGGACGGTGTTCAGCACCGTGGGACAGGACTCCCTCCAGGTGATAGCTGCTCTCCACAAGACGATGCGGCCATTGCACAGCGCGTCGGCCATCTCCAGGAGTCTTGCGACCGTGTCTGCGTAGCTGGACGTCAGCCAGGTATGAGTCAGCGGTCGTTCCAGTGGGCGTCGTAGCCGGCCGATACCAAGATCGAAGCATCCAGGCGCAAAGCGGCGCACGGCCAGCCAGAGCACTTCGTCGAACGCTTGTGCGTAGCCCGCCAGCGGCCGCCAGCAGAAGAGACGTTGATGGTCGTGCGGCGCCAGCGCGCGCCCGGTGTCGCGCCAATGGCCCGTGCCGGGGTAGAAGGGGTACTGGTGCGCGTGCTGAAGAAGAGCACCGACCCATCCTCGTAGAAGGCGTCCTGGGTCCCATTGCCGTGATGAACGTCAAAATCGACGATCAGCACGCGCTGCCTGGTGCTCGACCTGCGCGCTTCCGGCGGCCGCGACGTTGCTGAAGAGCCAGACCCCATGCCGCGGTCAGGGGTGGCATGGTGGCCGGGCGGGCGGATCAGGGCGAAGCCGTTGCGGGCGCGCCAGTCAGCACCGTGTCCACCGGGTTGCAGAGTCCATGGGTGATCGCCGCTCGCGCGGCCCGCTCCGAGGTCTGGGCCGACGTAGGTGTCGGCGTCCAGGTTCGCGCCCTGCCGGGCCGCCAGTGCGACCGTGTCCAGGTGTTTACGCGCAGAGTGAGCCGCAGCAACGCTGCTCGTCGCTGGCCGGTGTGCATGGCACGTCCAGCATGGTCTCAAGCGCTCCGCTGCGGGCTTCAGCAACTCCACGTGCTGCGCAGCCGCTGCGCGGTTCTCGGATGG
This sequence comes from Caldilineales bacterium, assembly GCA_041391245.1. Taxonomy (GTDB): domain Bacteria; phylum Chloroflexota; class Anaerolineae; order JAAEKA01; family JAAEKA01; genus JACKBK01. Next base: position 14,101 of record JAWKOJ010000020.1, on the reverse strand, counting down.
CCGGGCATGTGGCGCAGGTTGAAGGGGTCGTAGCAGTAGGCTGAGGGCCTGCTGGCAGAAGCGGTGGTTTGCACGATGTCCGGACCTGTCACGAAAGTGACCAGCACCATCTCCAGTGCCGGTCACTGTTTGGTTGCCTGTATCGAGTTCCGGCAGCTAGGCCGCCTGGTCGATGATCGCTTGCGGCTGACGTTTTGCTGGCGTACGGCGAAGTACACGGTGACCAGAAGGATCGCTGCGATCACCAGCCTTTGATCTTGTTGCTGCCGTAAGAGCGGTGATGATCGGCGCCATCAGCAAACTGACCAGGTTGATCACCTTGATCATCGGGTTGAGGCCGGAGCCGGCGGTGTCCTTCAGCGGGTCGCCCACCGTGTCGCCGACGACCGAGGCCTTGTGGCGCTCGGAGCCTTTGCCAGGTTCCTTTCGAGGTCGCGGGGTTCGTCCTCGACGATCTTCTTGGCGTTGTCCCAGGCGCCGCCGGCATCGAACGCCGAACACAGCCAGCAGTTGGCCGGAGAGGATGACGCCAGCCAGGAAACCGCCCAGAGCCTCGGCGCCCAGCGCCAGGCCGACGATAATGGGCGAGGCCACGGCCAGCCAGGCCAGGTTTACCAGGCTCTTTCTGCGCCGCGGCGGTGGTGATGGCAACCGGACGTGCGTAGTCTGGCTTGACCGTGCCTTCCAGAATGCCCAGGATGCAGAACTGGTTGCGCACTTCCAGCACGATCTGGCTGGCAGCACGCTACGGCTTTGGTGGCCAGGCTGGAGAAGAGCCATGGTATGGTGCCGCCGATCAGGAAGCCGACAAAGACGATGGGCACCGAAACACGAATGCCCTGAGCCAACACTTCAGCATCGACCCGGCTGACGTCCGTGAGAACAGGCCAAACAGGGCGACGGCCGCGATGACCGCCGAGCCGATGGCGATACCCTTGGTGATGGCCTTGGTGGTGTTGCCGACGGCGTCCCAGGTCGGCCATGATCTGGCGCGCTTCCGGCTCCAGGTCGGCCATCGCCGATGCCGTTGGCGTTGTCGGCGTTGATGGGACCAAACGAGTCCATCGCAACGTTGTTGCCGGTCAACGTCAACATGCCGATGCCGGTCAAGGGCTACGCCGTAGAGCACGTAGGCAAACTGCTCGACGGGCACATCGCTCACCCTGATAGATCAGGATCGAGGCCAGGATCGCGCCTGCGATCACCAGCGTCGCATACACGGCTGCTTCCATGCCGGCGCCCAGGCCGGCGGGAATGGTGGTCGCCGGGCCGGTGTCGTGGCCGCGCTTGATCTCCAACACGGGTGTGCCCTCGGTCAGTAAAGTGGTCGGTGGGCGATCGATCACGATGGCAGGCAACACACCGGCGGCGGTTGCCAGGAAAGGCCGCACCCAGCCGCCGAGCACGCCGCATGTAAATGAGCGCGACGATGCCGAACAGCACCGTCGAGATGGCAGCGGAGGTCAGGAAGCCCCGGAAGATGGCCGACATAGCGTCGCCCGACATGCCCGGGTCGCTCTTGACGTGCCGGGTGCCAAAAATCGAGGAAAGCACGCCGATGCCTCGCACCAGCAGCAGGTAGATCAGCCGTTGTTTGCCTGTCAGGCTGCCAGCGCAGACCAAGGATAAAGGGCGGAGACGATGGTGACTTCGTAGCTCGAAGATGTCGGCCATGCCGGCGGCGCAGTCGCCGACGTTGTCGCCTACCAGGTCGGCGATGACGGCAGCGTTGCGGGGTCGTCCTCGGGCAGGTCCTGCTCTACCTTGCCCACCAGGTCCGCGCCCACATCGGCCTTGGTGTAGATGCCGCCGCCGCGCGCATGAAGAGGGCCAGCAGCGTGCCGCCGAAGCCAAAGCCCAGCAAGGCATCAGGCGCAGCCACCCCGAAGATGATGAAGATGATGGTGCCGCCGAACAAGCCGAGGCGTCGGTTAGCATGCCGGTGACGTTGCCTGCCCGTAGGCGATGCGCAGCGCGCCGTTGAAGCTGCTGCAGGCCGCCTGCATAGCACCGGACGTTGGCCTGCACAGCCATCCGCATGCCGACCTGGCCGACGATCAAGGCTGAAGAGACGCCCACTGACGAAACGCCGGCCCGGCCAAACCCGATAACTAACTGCAATTGCTGGTCAGACAGGGTGGAAGCGTTCATGTACCTCCACTGTTGGCGGCACGATGTATACACTCAGGAAAGTAGCAAATCAAAATAGCGATGAACGGAAGAATGGAACACAACTGCCGTCCGAGATATGCATCTGCACCGGTGCGGATGGCCTCCCCAACGTTCATCATGGCAGAAGTGCCGGTAGGCTTGCGCCAGAACGACGGCACGGGAAGATGGCATGACCGACCAGGGCTATGACCAAGACCACCCAAACGGAGATGGTCTCGGCCGCTGTAGAGTTGCATCATTGACATTGGATTCTTCTACCTCCAGGGAATGAGTTGGTAACGCCGACGTCGTTGCACAAGCCGGAGGCGCGCATCGATGCGACACGGACACGGCTTGATTCTGGAAGTCGGCAACGGGATGAGAATGGGCCGGGCAACAAAAAAGAGTCTGTGATTCGCAAGGAGCCGCCGAGACTCCACCAAGACGCTTTTTGGCCACCGGGGACGGACTTGCCAAAAGCGCCATCTTGGCGCCTGCTCGGTTGATTGTGCATTGTATCGCAGGGAATGGCATAAGTCAAACGTCTGCGTCAATTGACATCTGTCTGGAGCGCGGGCATAATAATCACACTCTCAAGCTCACATGCCCACTGCCCGGGCATGCCATGATCTGCCAGATCCGGCGTCAAGAACTCCTTTCGAAACACGTATGAACGCGCAGAAGACCCTTATGAGCGTTGCAGCCGTTACCTATCAGCGCATGACGGGTGAATGTCATCAACCCAGTGCCGGACGATGTGGCATATCTGCGCAAACACTACGCGCGTTTCATCCGTTGGATGCGGAAGACGTTCTCAGCCAGATTGAGCGCCCAAAAATCGACGAGTATGACGACTATCTTTTCATCGTCATGCACTTTCCCGTATACGACGACACGCCAGGTCACACGGTCCAGCGAGGTCGATTTTCTTCATCAGCGGGCTTCCTGATTACCATTCACGACGGGCGCCTCAAACCGCTTGACAACCTGTTTGCAGCCTGCCATGACGACGGGATTGCCGATCAACATCTGGGCCGCAGCAGGAAGCGTCTGCCACTCGATGCCCGACGGCATGGTGGACCACAACCCCGCGATGCTGCGCAAGCTGGACGTCAGGTCGCGACGTTGAAGAGCAGATGTTCACCAACGACATGCGCGGCATCCGTGCGGTCAATTTCGTTGATTCGCCGGGATATCATTGCGCTGCGGCAGGTGGTCAAGCCGCAGATCGCCATCGTCAGCAACCTGGAGCGCAGGCGCGCCTTCATCAGGAGAGTTGGACGTCTACTTTGGCGACATCGCCGGTAAACTTCAGGGCGTGGGACGTCGTCGAAGATTACCGCGAGGTGATCGAGGGGCTGAGCGAGACCTCCGTCCGGTCACCTCCTACCGCATCAACGATGTGATGCGGGTGCTGACGGTTATCAGTGTGGTCATGCTGCCGTTGACTCATCTCGGGCATCTACGGCATGAACCTGGAGTGGCTGCCGGCTGCCAGCACGCCCTATGGCTTCTTCGTCATCGTCGGCATCATGGCTCCCCTGGTTGCCGGCGACATGCTGCTCTTCTTCCGCCGGCAGAGGCTATCTTTAGAGACGCGTCCAGATTAGCGTTACCACTCTGGCCGGTCTCTAACCAAGCCAGCACCGACAGACCATTATTAGGCGCGTCCTTTGCAGAGTTCAGGGCTAACAGCCCTGTTTGCTGAGCAGTGCATCAACGAACAATGAACAACACTGAAATCCGGGCAAGCGCAGGCCGCGAAGCCGGGTACGGGCCGCACTCTGCGCCACAGGCCACCTTCGTCACCACGGCGGCGGGCCTGGCGCGATTTATGGAGAGCTGCCCGCGGCGAGCAGATTATCGCCGTGGACACAGAAAGCAACAGCCTTTTCGCCTACTATCCCCGCATCTGCCTGATCCCGGTCTCTCCTTCCCCGGCGCTGACTACGTAATCGACCCGTCGTCCTGGATGTGGATCGCTGGACGGATTTTTCGCAGACCCATCCTGTCAAAATCACTTTCCACGCCGCGGAGAACGACGTCACTGGGGCTAAAGCGGGACTTCGGGTTCTCCTTTGCCAACATCTTCGATACGATGATTGCCGCGCGCATTCTGGGGTGGCAGCATGCCGGCCTGGCTGCGATCACCGAGAATTTGTACGGCGTCGCGCTGGACAAAAGTGCAGCGCACCAACTGGGGCAAGCGGCCGCTGGACAGCCAACAACTGGCCTACGCCCAGTTGGACCCTTCTTCCTGCCCAGTTGAAGGAAAGACAAGAGGCTGAGTTGCGGCGAAAAAACAGGCGGGAAGTTGGGAGGAGGCTCAGGAGAGCTTCGTCGCCTGCCGTTGCTGGGTATCAGGCCAAGGATTTCGACCCCGAGCTTCCTGGAGCGTTCCCGGCGGCGCGATCTTGCACCTCAGGAAATGGCTGTGCTGCAGGAAGCAGCCGCATCTTCCGCGACCAGCAGGCAAGCCGCGAGGATCGCGCCCGCCGTTCAAGGTCTTCGACAATCGGGCCATGATCCGCGTGGCGACCACACAGCCAGAAACGCCGGCCGAGCTTGGCAAGAAAGCCAGCCTGGCGGCTTCGATATCCCAGCGCTACGGCCCAGGCATCCTGTCCGCTCAGAGCAGGGCCAAGCATGCGTCTCCCCGTTCGGCGCCAGCGGCAACGGGCGGCCGGACTTGGGGATCTCGGTGCGCTACGGCGCTCTGCGCAGGTGGCGCACCGAGCGTGCCCAGCAACGGCGTTGACCCGGACGTGGTGCTTGCCAACGACCAGTTGATGATTGTCGCCCGCGAGACGCCTGCCAGCCTACAGCAACTGGCCGCCACCGGGGCCATGGGGCCGTGGAAGGTTCAGAATACGGGGCAGATATACTCACGACCTGCTCGCGCCTCGACTGACAGGAGAGGCAAAGGAACACGATGAAGCTAACGTTCTGGGGTGCGGCGAGGACCGTTACCGGATCCCATGCACCTGCTGGAGGTGAACGGCCAGCGAGTGCTGCTGGATTGTGGACTGTTTCAGGGAAGACGCCAGCTAACCACCGACGCAATCCCCAGACTTCCCCTTCGATCCTGCGTCCATTGACGCCGTCATTCTGTCCCATGCCCACATCGACCATTCGGGCAATCTGCCCAATCTCTGGTCAAGCAGGGGTTCAAGAACTCGATCTGGAGCACGCCTGCCGCGATCTGTCGGCTGGCCCATGCTGCAAGACAGCGGACACATCCAGACCCAGGGGCGCGGAGTATATCAATCGCAAGCGTGTATGCGCGACGACCTGCCCCCCGTTGAGCCGCTCTACACCCGTCTCGGCGCCGTAGAGCCGTGCGCCAGTTCATCACCGTCGGCTACCGGCGCCGGTACTGGTTGTGCCCGGCGTCAGTTGCCAGTTTCTGGGCGCAGGCCATATTCTCGGCTCGGCCATCGTCGTGCTGGACCATCACCGAGGATGCGAGGCGCGGCTGACTGATCTTCTCCGGCGACTTGGGCGGCCAGGGATGGCAATCATCAACGACAGCCCCGAGACCGTGAGCAGGGCGGACTTCCTGATCGCCGATTACCTATGGCGTCGTCGTCACGGGGCGCGACGGAGCGCAACAGATGCTGCGTCGGTGGTGAACGAGACCTACAAGAAGCGGGGCAAGGTGATCATTCCCTCTTTCGCCGTCAGGCGCACACCCAGGGTTGGTCACAACCTGCACGTCTGAGCAACGCGCAGAAGATTCCGGCGATGGACATCTTTGTGGACAGCCCGCTGGCCGTTGATGTGACCGAGATCTTTCCGCACCCATCCCGAGTGTTACGACAGCGAAACTCTGGCGCTGATGGAACATCAACGAGACCTTTGGCTTCAGCCGTATGCGCTATATCCGTGACGTGGAGGACTCCAAGGCGCTCAACTTCCAGAATACGATCCGGCAGTCATCATCAGCGCCTCGGCATGTGCGAGTCGGACGCATCCTGCACCACCTCAAGAACAACATCGAGGACAGCGACAACACCATTCTGTTCTCCGGCTTTCAGCTGAGCACACCCTGGACGCCGCATCTGGGACGGCGACCGGCGGGTGCGCATCTTCGGTACATACGACGTCCGCGCCTGCGCCGAAGCGATCAACGGCTACAGCGCGCACGGGCAGACAGCCAGGAGCTGCTGGAGTGGGTGCGTCCTATCAATCGGGAGCGTCTGCAGAAGGTGTTTCTGGTGCACGGCGAATTGGACTCGGCGACCGCGCTTCAGCGGGCAGATCTACCGCCTGGACGTGCGCAACATTGAGATTCCTGAGCGGCAGAGCTGATCTGTAGCATACTCCGTGTCTTTTGTCCGTAAGCCGGCGTTTCTTGTGGAGTTCCAAAAAAACACTGCTCTTGCACTTGAAACCGCCGTTACCGAGCGATATACTGTCTTTGGCACCAGTATTGCATTACAACATTGCCCCCATCCTGGTAAGACAACAATCGAAGACCGAGGTAGATTCTCCGCATAGACGTGCGCAGAGTTGTTGGTGTGCGTCACGGGCTGAGAAGCTCGGACGTTTGCATTCTCTCCGTGACAACGCGCGACCTTTTTTCGTTTTTTGCGTCATAGATTAAGACGAAGTGAACCAACGAAGATCGAATATAGACCTGCCAGCACGTTCAACGGAAACATACAATGCAGCACCTACCAGGCAAACGACAACAAGCATCAACGCAAAGAAGACCTTTATTCTGTGGCCATGGATCTGTTTCGGCGCCAGGGCTTTGACGACACGCGGGTAGAAGAGATCACGCAGGCGGCCGGCGTCGCTGGGCGGGAACGTTCTTTAACTACTTTCCTACCAAGGAAGATGTCCTGCTGTACATCGGTGAACGGCAGATGAGCCGGCTGGGCAGCGCCTCTGAACAACGGCACCGGCCGGCAGCTTTCGGAGGAACGGTCAGCAGTGCAGCGCTTAAGCTGTTGCTGCGCACACTGGCGTTGAGCCTGCACGACGATCGCGACTAGTGCGGTTGGCGGTGGACAAGGCAATGAAGATCACCCACATGGCTCCGCCTGCCGAGGGACGGCGCTTTGGCTTTCAGGTGTTGATCGCCTTGTTGATCTGCCGCGGTTAACGAACCGGCGAGATCCATCCCGCCGCTGATCCCGAACTTGTGGCGCAAATGATCGAAGGACTCTACTACCAGCAACTGGTCATCTGGTGCCAGAGGACTTCGGTTTCGACCTGGCGGAGCGGCTGGAGCAGGTCGTTGATCTGCTGATCTTCGGCACGGCGTCAAGAACCATCAGCCCGCCGCGGGCATGGTCGCCATCTGAACCGGCTGATGGTCCAGGACGACAGCCCCGATCGCCGAACGGAGCTACCGAAGCATAGTTGCATCTCAAAGCCGCAAAACAAGGACCGTCAGTCCTACCTGATAGTCGTCTCGTGTCGAAAAGGAGGAGTTCGACAGAAAGGCCCCGTACGTCGCTTGCCGACGTGCGGGGCCTGTTTTTGCACTGAAAACCGCCGGCGATGAACGGCTACGGCTGCCCCTTCCAGGAAGCACACGATGCCGTTGGCGATGCCGCGGGCTGGCAGCGCGGGCTGGCGAACGATGACACCGGCGTCGCCGCCCAAAACCCGACCTCAATGATCGCTGACGGGGTCGCGGACGCGACGCGCTTGAAGGCATGGTATTGTGTCAGGCGTCAGGTGTGATGCTGTTCGAGTCGAAGCTCAGCCCAGTGGCATCCTCATAGCTCTGCATCAGGCAGCCGACCAATCGGTCCTCGACATCGGGGATAACGCTGGTGTCCGAACGGGCGACCTTGAATCCGCTGCGGTCGATGCACGAGTCGGCGTGGATGGAGACCAGCGCGCCGGCCTGGTAGCCGTTCAGCCGGTCGTCGTACTCGGCCAGCAAGTCAACGTCGGCGCCTCCAGCCGGCGCAGCCGGTCGGCCGCGCGCTTCGGCAATCGCCTCTACCGTTGCGCCTTCGCTCAGGCCGTCGTCGCAGATCGCCCCGGGAGTCGTAGCCCTGTGGCCCACCAGGATGCCGATGCGCAGTCCGGACACGGCGCTGGCAGCTTGCGGGCGATTGAGCCAGTCGTCCAGCCAGCGTTCAGCCTCCGGCTGCTTTGCCCGTTGCCCCAGGTTAGCAATCCGATGACGGCCACGATTGCGACCAGCAGCAACAACAGGCGACGCTGGAAAACGTCTACGCCATGTTGCTGGCGGAGCCGCGCCTGGCAGGCTGTTTCTCTGCCGGTGGTTTTGCGGGCCACGGGATATCTTCAACGGGGATGACGTGCCGGGACTTGCCGCAAGTCCCGGCACGTATGTCGTCTCATCAGGCGTCCAGAAGCGTCAGTTGTTCCTGGATCAGCGCCATGAGCTGGCCCACGGTGTTGCGGTCGAAGGCGAAGCGCGCCCCTGCTGCCGCAACAACTCTGGCAGCGAGCGGGTAGCCCAGCGCCAGCGCGGACCGGTAGGCTGCCACCGCATGCTTCTGGTCAGCCAGCGCGCTGCGCCAGACTCCAGCGCCCCGATCTGGGCGAGACCATACTCGATGTAGTAGAAGGGCGAATCGAAGATGTGTGCTTTGCGGTGCCAGCCGGTCTCCATCTCCTGCTGCAAGCCGTCCCAGTTCACCTGGCATGAAGCGGCCGGTTAGCTCGCGCCAGCGGCGATCCAGTCCGCGGCCGTCACCGACTGCGGCGCTCCGCGCAGACCCAGTGCGCTGAGCGCGTCCGACCACCGCCATGTAAGGGAAGAAGAGCACCGTCTGGTGCGCAGTTGGTCGGCATAGGCGCGGCGGGCCTCGGCGTCGCTGTAGAACCCGCCTTGGTCGCGGGCCAGGTAGGGTGCGCTCAGCAGTTCCATCGACATCGATGCGACCTCGCAGAACTCCATCGGCCCGTCGTAGTTCCAGATCAACCGCTGCTGCTGCGACCCATGAAGTGGAACGCGGGCCGCCCTCGTGCAGCAGCGTGGCCACGTTGTCGTGGGTGCCGACGGCGTTCATGAAGATGTACGGGCGGCCGCTGACCGGGAAGCCAGCGCAATAGCCGCCCGGCGCCTTGTTGGCCTGCGCCGCAAGGTCGAGATAGCCGTCGCGCATGGTGCGGGAACTGGCTCGCCTAACTCTGTCCACCTGGTCGAAGATGCGCTGCCTGCCGGCTTCCAGCTCAGCCACGTCGTCGAATGGGCGCAGCGGCTGGCCATGCGGGTCGGCATCCGTATCCCACGGCCGCATGGTGTCGATGCCCAGCCGGGCCTCCAGGTCAGCGGTAGATCTGGCTGGCAAGCGGCACCACCTCGGCCTCGATCGTGCGTCGTGGAAGGTGAAACAGTCCGCCGGTGTGTAGTCAAAGCGGGCCATCTGCAGCCAGCGCAGGTCGCGGTAGCTGGCAAAGCCTGCGCGGAGCCGCCAGTTGGCGGCGCAGCGGCAGCATCTCCAGGTACAGGTCGTTCAGAGACCTGCGCCGGCAAGAAAGGAGTCCATCATTTTCCGCCAGACGGCTTGCCGTGTGGCGCGGTCAGGCTCCAGCAGGCTCCAGGCTTGGGGAATCGTGATCTCTTCGCCCTGCCACTGACGGTCAGCGTTGGCGATCTGTTGTATTGGTTGCCCAGGACGTCCAGCTTGCTCTCGATGGCGACGCCGCGGAAGATCTCGGCCTCGGTGCGGAAACGAAGCATCAGCACGGCGGTGTTGTCGGCGGTCGGGCTATCCGACACGGCCAGCAGCTTCTGTTTGAGCGACTGCTCGGCAATGCGCATCTGGGGAGGATGACCCCGACGAAGCGGTTGAAGCGCTGCTCGGCAGCCTCGTCGGCGGTGTTCCCGGTCACGGCGCGGTAGATCTGGGCGCCGGCCTCCCGGATGACCGCGCTCAGGTTGCTCCAGCGTTGCAGCCACGCGGCCGCGGACTCACGGTCGACGCGTCACGCGCACATCGACATACGGCTGGATGGAGTCCTAATCCAGCGGATCGACTTGTGGGTAATGTCCGTTGGTCGTCATCGTCCTTTCAGTTATCGTCTTGCGGTGTAGTTCACACCGAACAATTGTACTGTGAGTCCAGAAGTCAGGACAAATCACCGCGGACAGCGCGCAGGTTCCTGCTTTCGGAGTCCTTTTGCAGTTTCATTGGATACCGGTATAATCTTTCTGAGGCGCAACTGCTCGACTTCTACTACAGAAAACTTCATGACTATCGATCTTTCCCTTTGTTACAATTGTTATCCAACTGATCTTCCTGAAGGATTTTGTCCATCGACAACGCGGCCGTTCTGGCGCGATGGTGTCGGTGTTGCCCGACGACAAACCGGTGCCGTATCCCAAGGCGCTGCATTTCCTGCAACCCTTCACAGATCGGGTGCTTGGCAACCAGCAGTCGGCGGCGCTCAAAGTGGGTTTGCTGGGAGCGGCTTCGGCAGAGCAATCATGCTGGTCATCGCCAGCTTTATCATTCAGAACCTGTGGTTGCGACTGATCGGCGTTGTACCTGATCAAGCTGGCTTTCAGCCATCTGCCAGCGTATGCCGACAAGACACTCGACGATCCAACCGACGACATGGTGGCCGTCAGGTCCTGGGCGGGGTCTTTCTGGCGCATTGTGCTGGCCGTTGAAGTGGCCGACCTGGCCTTCAGTCTGGACAACGGTGGGTGGCCGTAACGTTGTCGAGCCATATTCTGGTGGTCATGTCGGCGTCGAGCTGGGCATCGTGACGATGCGTTTCGCCGCAGTATCTTCACGAAGATGATCGCCGCGAGCTTCGATCCTGGCGCCGGCCGTGCATGCGTTGGTGTTGGTCATCGGGCTGCGCCTTTTCTCGGAAGACATTCTCATCGACCAGCTTCACCTGTATCACTACCCGGTGCAGGATAGAGAACAACATCGAGTGATCCAGTTTGCCACCTCAGTAAGCATTCTCGGCTTTGCTGTGTTGTATGCCCACTGTCGATCCTTCAGCGGATCCTCCGCCCGGTCTTTCACCTGATCGGCGGCTTCATGACGTTCGTCAACTGCGCGTTCGATATCGCGAGCTCCACCCGATAGGCTTGCTGGTTCGCAAGATCTGCCAGCTGGCTGTCGCCCTTGTTCGCCTGGCTTCATGCGGCGCCGGCAACCAACCTCTCCGCTCTCACGCCGCGGCAACGGTTCCTGCGGGCGGCGGCTCCCAGGTATCACAGGAGGCGGGCATCGCCGATAGAAGAACACGGCCAGGCCGCCAATGGCTCCTCTGACGACCCGGCCGGGCGCCGGCTGCGCGGCAAGTGCTGAACGCAAAACAGGGCAATCTGTTGCCCCTGATAGTGGTGGAGTATGTCCCTCCCGGATGACGCCATCCGGGAGGTGTTTTTTCTGCAGCCCGGATCACTCGTAGAGATAGGACCCGTTTGACAGCGCCGACTGTATCGTCAGATTTGTCACGGTGATGCGCACCGCGCCGGCGCCGGGCGGCGCATCAGCCTGCACCCAGTTCGGCGTCAACACGGCCACCGAGGTTGCCGGCGTCGAGCCGAACCTGACCGTCGTGCTGGTCGAGCCGGGTACGAAGTTCTGACCATAGATGTAGACCCGCGTGCCGCCGCTGGCCGGCCCGTGGGTGGGGGTCAGCAGGACAATGACCGGCGGGGGCGTGGCGCTGTAGGTGTACGGGGTGGTGCCCTGCTGGCCGTCAGGATTGGTGACTCTTATCTGGACCTGCCCACTTCCGGGAGGCGCGGTCAGCGTGATCAGGTTGGGCGTGATCGACTGAATGGTTGCCGGGGTGGTGCCGAACCTGACTGTAGCACCTTGCTGGAACCCGTATCCGCCCAGCCAGACCGTGTTGCCGCCGGCCAGGACGCCGATCGTCGGAATACCCTGCATGATGGTCGGCGGATAGATGAAGGTGTAGGCGTTCAGCAACTGGCCGGTCTGGTAGTCGGGGTTCATCACCAGGACCTTGCCGGTTCCGTTCCCCATCGGCGTAACGGCCTGGATCTGGGTGCTGCTGATCACGTTGACGTTGGTTGCCTCCAACTGGCCGATGACCACCCGGGTTCCCGGTACGCCGGGCGTGAACCCCTGGCCAGTGATCGTCACCGGCGTACCGCCGTTGGACGTGCCGGAGTTGGGCGACACCGACAGCACGGAGGGCGGGGGCACGAAGGTGTAGCCGTCGGCCAACACGGCCGTCTGCTGGTCCGGGTTGGTTACCGTCACATCGACCGTGCCCAGCCCTACGCCGGCCGGCGTGTAGGCTGTGATGGCCGTGGCGTAGACAGTAACCTGGGTGGCCGGGATGCCGCCGAAGTGCACCTGGGTACTGGTGGAGCCGGCAACGAAGTTCAGGCCGTCGATTCTGACGAACGTGTTGCCGGTCTCTCTGCCCCTGTCGGGGGTGACCGTGCTGATGGTCGGCGGCACGTCGTAGCTGTAGGCGTCAGGTTTGGTGCGCACACGGCCGTCCGGGCTTTCGACGGTGATTCCCACGACACCTGCGCCAGCGGGCGAGGTCGCTGTGATCGTGTTGGCATCGACTACGACCACGTCCGTGGCGGGTGTGTTGCCGAACTTCACCGTTGTGTTGCTGCCGGGCAGGAAGTTCTTGCCGCTAACGGTAACGCTCTGGGTGGCGCCTGGACCGGACTGCGGCCCGTGGCTGGGACTGATGCCGGTGACCACCAGGATGTTGGTCGCCATCGCGATATCCTCGTAGGTATCGCCCGTCCCGGTCATGACGCCGTTGACCATGTTGTTGTAGGCGGCGGTCTGGTTTGCCAGGTTGCGCTGGGCCGGTGTCATGCCGGCTGCCTGCGCGTAATCCAGGTAAGAAAAGAAGTACCAGGTTCCCCAGGGTGTGATCGTCTCGAACTGTTTGGCCCGCGCCACCTGGTTGAACAATTCCAGGAACGTCGAGTCAAGGGGCTGCCAGTAGCTGAACACATCGCGGGAAAGCACTTCGGGAGAAATCACGCCTATTGCGGCGAGTTCGTCGGCCGTCGCCTTGTAGAGCCAGGCCTGGCCGAGCGTGATGGTCTTGCTGGAGTCGTACGACCTTACCAGATCGCTGCGTGCCAGCACTTCATCAAAGTAGTTGATCTGCGTGCTCCTGGCCGGGAAGATGTGCAAGTCGATGAAGTCAAGCGCGGCCATGGGGGCGAAGAGGTCGATGTACTCCTCGTCTTCCCAGACACCCGCGCCCGCGCCCAGCCTGCTGCTGTGGGCGGGGAAGAGACTGACTACGTCGTCGAGATACGCCTGCCATTGCGCCGGCGTGGCCAGCGGCTCGCCCTGGATTGGGCCGAACGCCTCGTTGTACGTTTCCGGTTCGTTTAGCAGGGTCAGCGAGTCGGGGGCCAGTTCGGTCAGAATGGTCAGGCTCTCCTGCACTCGCTCGTCCATGTGTCGTTGTCGGGTCTCGCTTAGCCCCATCGCCTTGAGGGTGTCGAAATACGGGGACGGGCTCACCGAGGAAAAGCCGGGCAGCATGATGCCGTGTTCGATCTGGACGCGCAGACCGCGCGCTCGAATCTTTGTGATCGCCGCGGCGTAGAAATCGACGTAGTCTTCGACGGTCTTGTCGTAGCTGCTGTTGACGCTGGCCAGGTACGTGTGGAACGCCGGTGTCAGCAGCGGATAGCCGATGCTGACGTTGATCGTGTTGACACCGATTTCTGTCAACCGGTCCAGCTCAACCTCCAGGTTTTGCATGTTCCACGGGGTCAACAGGTCCGGTCCCATATTGCTGTTGGCGAAGGTCAGGCTGGCCGCGTAGTTTGGGTAGTAGCCGGGGTCGGGCACGGTAAGGCCGCAGGCGACCTGCTGAAACTCCACCAGATAGCTTGCCAGCTCCTGGCACTGGGTGGACGGCGCGCCGCCCGGGGCGTTGACACACAGCTCACCCGCGCTAACGGGTGTGCATGCGTCGGCATGTGCCGCGTTCGGTTGGATTAGTGCGGCGAACAACACGATCAGAG
>JAWKOJ010000019.1:0-101598 GCA_041391245.1 Caldilineales bacterium | reverse complement strand
CCCCTTTCCTTCCTCCCCGTCTTCCTGCCCCGTGTTGCGCAGCGCTCGAAACGAGGCTATAATCTTCAGGACTTCCTTACCCCTGAGTGCATTCCCATGACCATCAAAATCGTCACCGACACCGGCAGCGACATACCTCCCGACCTGGTGGATGACTACGACATCCACCAGGTGCCGCTGATCCTGCGTTTTGGCGACCGCGAGGTGCTGGACAGCGAAGAATCGCGCGCCGAGCTATGGCAGCGTATCGAGGCCGGACTGCCCTGCGACACCTCCGGCCCAGCGGCCGGCGCGTATGAGGAGGCTTTCCGCCCTCTGGTGGCGGCCGGCCATCAGGTTCTCTGCGTCACGTTGACAGGGGCACACAGCGTTACCTATAACAGCGCGTGGCTGGCAGCGCAAAGCTTTCCTGGCCAGGTTGAGGTCGTCGATGGCCGGTCGGTGTCGCTGGGATACGGTCTGCAGGCCATCAGGGCTGCACAGATGGCGGCTGACGGGTCCGATCTGGCGACCATTGCAGCGGCGCTACGGGAGATGCAGAGCCGCATTACTATACGATTCTTCCTGGAGTCGCTGGATCAGGTCAAGCGCGGCGGGCGACTGGACGCGCTGCTTCCGGTGATGAGCCGGCTCGGGCAGACGCTCAACATCCGCGCGATACTGCTGATCAACGAGGAGGGACGCATTACCATGGATGGCCCGGCGCGCGGGCGCAAGGGGGCAACCAAGCGGCTGACTCACGACCTGTTGGAGACGGCGCCGGTCGAAACGGTGATTGTCGGCCATGGGCGCAGCCCTGACGAGGCGGCTGCGCTGGCCGATCAACTGGCCGCGGGCTTGAACGTGCCGCGTGACGAGGTCATCGTGTTCGAGGTCGGTACGGTGTTGCTGGCGCACGCCGGCAAGGGCGTTTTAGCGGCGGGGACGGTGCGAAAGAAGTCCGCGGACCGATAAGAGAGGACGTGGCGCTTTTGGATTTCGTGTGTTAGCACATCGTGAAACATGCAGCCGTGAAACGTGATGTTGTCAACTCAGGTCACGGATCACGCTTTACGCATCACGGCTTGGGCCGGGTCAGTGTGCATCAGAAAAGCCGTTGAACCAGAGTGGTCAGAGCAGCGGCTGGCGCTGCGGCGTGCCGGCCTTGCGCGGATAGCCGGCCGGCGTGCGTGCGGCCTTGGCGACGATCACGAGCGCGCGCTGGGCATCCAGGCCGGGCACAGCCACCGGGAGAATGTCGTGCAGGCTGCCGCCCAGGGTGTTGAGCGCCACCCGCGCGCTGGCGACTTCTTCCTGCGGCTCCTTGCCCTTCTGCGCGATCAGCCAGCCGCCGGTCTTCAGCAGCGGCAGGCAATATTCCAGCAGGGTGGGCAGGCGGGACAACGCTCTGGCCACAGCGAGATCGAAGGATGCGCGCTGCGACCCTTGCCCGAAATCTTCCGCCCGTTCGTTGACCACGGTCACATGTTGCAGGCCGAGATCGGCCACAACCTGCTCCAGGAAGAGGCATTTCTTGCCGGTGGTCTCCACCAGTGTCAGCCGCAGCGCTGGCCAGGCTATCTTCAGCGGCAGGCCGGGAAAGCCCGCCCCCGCGCCAACATCAACGGCCCGCAGCGGCCTTTGCAGCCACTGCTGCACCGGCTGCCGGTCAATGGCCGGCAGTG
Source organism: Caldilineales bacterium (assembly GCA_041391245.1). Taxonomy (GTDB): domain Bacteria; phylum Chloroflexota; class Anaerolineae; order JAAEKA01; family JAAEKA01; genus JACKBK01. The sequence continues at coordinate 99,934 of JAWKOJ010000019.1, read as the reverse complement.
CCAGCAGACAGGACAGACTGTCGAGGAAATGTTTGGTGACCACCTCGTCCGAATCGGTGATGGTCGTCAGGCTCATCCGCTGGTTCCAGTCCTGCAGCAGCGCAAGATAGGTATCGAAGCGAGCGAGCTGGCCCGCATCCAGCGAAACGCCAAGTTCGAGAGCGCCTTCCTGAAGGTTCATAGCAGCAATTATACCACACACATGACGTGCATCTGAGATCAATGGAAAACAGGTATCGCAACAAGTGGCTGATCCTGGGGGCAGTCAGCCTGGCCCTTTTCATGGGAACGGTGGACGGCACCATCGTCAACGTGGCCCTGCCGACCATGGTCGCGGATTTCGCTACCAACTTCCCGACCATCCAGTGGGTGGTGCTGGCGTTTCTGCTCGGCCTGAGCGTGCTGATGCTCAGCGTGGGTCGGCTGGCAGACATGCTGGGCAAGAAGCGCATCTTCCTGCTGGGGCTGGTGATCTTCACCGCCGGGTCTGCCCTGTGCGGGCTGTCGCCGACCGTCTACGCACTGATCGCGGCGCGGCTGGTGCAGTCAGTCGGCGCGGCCATGCTGCTGGCCCTGGGCGTCGCCATCGTAACCGAAACGTGGCCGTCGGAGGAGCGGGGCAAGGCGCTGGGGTTCTCCGCCGGCGTCATCTCGCTGGGCATCGTGGTCGGCCCGACAGCCGGCGGGCTGATCATCAGCGCGCTGAGCTGGCACTGGATCTTCTTCGTCAACGTCCCGCTGGGCTTGCTGGCGCTGCTGGCGGTGTGGCGCTACGTGCCGCCGCTCAAGCCCAAAGCCAGCCATGAACGATTTGATTTCCTGGGGGCGGCCGTCTTTGCCGTCGGTCTGCTGGCTTTGCTGCTGGGGCTGACGGTCGGCCAGGCCGTCGGCTTTCGCGATCCGCGCATGCTGGCATTGTTTGGCCTGGCCGTCGTCGCCCTCGCGCTGTTTGTTGCCATCGAGCGGCGCGTGCGCTTCCCGATGGTCGATCTGAACCTGTTTCGCAACCTGCAGTTCAGCCTCAACCTGGCGACCGGCGCGCTGACGTTCGTAGCCATCGCTGCAGTAGTGTTTTTACTGCCGTTCTACCTGGAGCTAGCGCTGGGGCTGCCGGTGTCGCAGGTTGGCATCCTGATGGCGAGCACGCCGCTGGTGCTGGCGGTCCTGGGGCCGCTGTCAGGCAGCCTTTCCGACCGCTTCGGCACGCGTCCGGTGAGCGTCATCGGCCTGGCGATCCTGGCGCTTGGCTATCTGGTGGCCAGCACCATGGATGCATCGACCACGCCGGTCGGCTTCATTCTGCGCATGCTGCTGATCGGTATCGGCATGGGCGTCTTTCAAAGTCCCAACAACAGCGCCATCATGGGCGCGGCGCCGCGCAACCGGCTTGGCATTGCCTCTGGCATGCTCAGCATCACCCGCACCCTCGGCCAGACGGCAGGGATCGCCCTGCTGGGAGCGCTCTTTGCCACGCTGCTCACGGTCTATGCAGGCCAGCCGACGGATGTAAGCGCCGCTTCACCGGAGGTGATCGCCAATGCTCTGCACGACCAGTTTCTGCTGGTGGCGGGGTTGATCGGTATCGGGCTGGTGCTGTCGCTGCTGGCCTGGCGCAGGGAACGCCGGCAGGCCGCCCAGACCCGCGCGGTTCAGCCCGACACCGCGTGATCGGTCCGTCCCCAAAACGCCGCGTCGAACACCGTGGTCGCCAGCAAGCGCTCCAGCCCCGGATCGACGGCGTTGAGTTGTTGCCGGTCGGCCAGGAAGGTGCAAAGCCCCCAGGCAAGGTAGTCATGCGGGTTATCCTGGACAGCACGCGGCGCATAGCCCAGCGCGCGCTGGCGCTGCACCCGTGCGCCGACCTCCTGCCACAGCGCACTGCGCCCGCCGCCGTCGCTGAGCCATGGTCCATCCGGATCGCCGTCGCTGCCCAGCAGGTGATCGAACAGGTTGGCCGCGGCCGTCGGCAGCCGGTCGCCGGCCAACAGCTCTCTGGCGGCCACCCACGCCACGCAGTCCAGCGTCCTGCGCCCAACCGGCTGCGGACCAGGCACGTACCCGGCGTCCACCGGCCCGATCACCACGTGGCCGCGCGGGTGGAGCCGCCACCAGTCGAGCATGGCCAGCGGGGCGCGCTGCAACGGCTGCAGCAGCATGCGCGCCAGATCGAGCGGGCTGCCCAGCCGGTCGGCTTCCGCCGTCGGCAGCCGGGCCAGCGTCTCCGGCCGGACGTGGATCTTGTCGCGCAGCAGCGCGCGCAGGATGTACTCATGATCGGGCAAGGTCATGGCAGGATTTTACACCCGTTGTGCGAAATGCGTAACCTTCCCCGTGTTCGTGCGTAGTGATAGACAGTAACGTGTCCGAAGCGACTCCAAGGAGTTTTAACCAATGAGCGACCGAAAGATAATCGAAGGCAAGGGCCGCGATGTCTCAGCCGAACAACAACTCTATCGCAGTATCACCAACCGCAGCGTAGCCGGCGTGTGCGGCGGATTGGGCGAGCGGTTCGGCGTCGATGTGGGCATCATCCGGCTGGCGTGGCTTTTCTCGGTTTTCCTGACCATGGGCATCAGCCTGATTCCATACGCCGTGCTGGCGCTGGCGGTTCCCAAGGAGAGCCAGGAGCACGCGGCGGCCAAGGCTGTTCCCTCTTCAGACCTGTGGCAGCAGGTGCGCAGCAACCCGGCGCTGCTCTACGGCGCCTTGCTGGTGATGATCGGCGCGGTGCTGTTGTTGAACGTTCTCGGCCTGCTGCCCTGGCGGCTGGAGACGCTGTGGGGCGCATTCTGGGCGCTGGCGCTGCCGCTGGCTGTGATCGGCGTCGGCGTCTTTCTCGTGCTGGGCGTGATGGGCAAGGCGCCTGACTGGCGGCAGTGGCGCGACCTGCGCGGCACGGGCTACCGGATGCCGCTGCGCCGCTCGCGCGCCGACCGGACGATCGCCGGTGTGTGCGGCGGGGTGGCCAGGTTCTTCCAGATCGATCCGCTGGTGGTGCGTATCGGTTACGTGATGCTGACTGTGCTGACCGGCTTCGCGCCCGGCGTGGTGATCTACGCGCTGGCCGCGTTCTTCATCCCGCAGGAGGCTGGCCCGTTGCAGCAGTAAGCGGCCGCAAGCCTTGCGCCTCAAATTCCCTAGTCGTTGGCAGTCGGGCAGCGCTGCAGGCCGCGGGCGTCGCCGGGGCGCTGGCCACCGCAACGCTGAGCGACCGCTACGGGCTGACCACTGCCTTCGGCGTTAGCGCCGCGGTCGCACTCCTCAGCATTTTGGCGATCCGCTGGCTGCCGGGACGAACGCGAAATTCTGTCTATGTCTGACCTGGTGTTTTCGTTCGCCTTTGCCGCCGGAGAGGCCGAGCGTGAGGCGGCGCTGCTGGTCGAGAGTCTGCGGGCGTTCGGCGGACGGTTGGCCAGCAGTCCGGTTCGGGCTATGCTGCCGGCGCCGGTCGCGGTCTCGAACGAAACGCTGGCCGCGCTGGTCAGTCTGGACGCAGCCGTTCACCGGTTCGAGGTCGATGCTGACGCGCTGAACTTCCCCTTTGCCGCCAAGGTCTACGCGGCGGCCGAGGCGGAGCAGCTGGCCGCGCGGATGACTCGCTGCTGGTCTGGACCGACCGCGGCGCGCTGTTCCTGCACGAACCGGGCGCGCTGTTGCTGCCGGCAGGCAAGGCGCTGGGCTACCGGCCGGTGGACCACACGGTGATCGGCTCCCCATTCGACGAACCCCTCGACCCGTTCTGGTCGCTGATCTACGAACGCTGCCAGGTTCCGGCGGCGCACGTTTTCCCTATGACTGCCTCGGTGGATCGGCGGGTGCTGCGGCCCTACTTCAACGCCGGGATGCTGGTGGTCGATCCCCGGCGCGGCCTGTTGCAGCGCTGGCGCAACGACTTCGACCGGCTGTATCGCCTGCCGGAGTTCAGAGCCTTCTACGATCAGGACGTGCGCTACGCGATCTTTGTACATCAGGCCGTGCTGGCGGGCACGGTGCTGGCGATGTTGCGTCCCGACGAACTGCAGGAGCTGCCGCCCTTGGTTAACTACCCGCTGCACATGCACCGCGACTACCCGATCGGCCTGCGGCCGGCGCAACTGAACGACGTGATCTCCGTGCGCTACGAGGAACTGCTGCGCGACGGGACGTGGCAGGACGTCATCCGCGCCGACGAGCCGCTTAGAGGCTGGTTGATGGACCGGCAATGTCAGGACCGGCCGCCCGCAGCAACCGGTGCCTGACCGCCTCAAACGCCAGCCCGGGAAATCGGCCATCCGTCCGGCCAGCTCGCGCTCAGCCAGATCCAGCAGCCGCAGCGCGCCATCCACCGGGGGCAGGTTCTCGATTTCGTCCAACTCGGCAGCCACCGCGGGGAACAACAGCTCGAAGCGGCGCGACGGGGCCAGCGTATCGAGAAGCTCGGGCCGCTCCGGCGTCAGATAGCGGGCGAGCAGCCGCAGCAGATGCTCGGTGGCGTAGCTCTTGACGAAGAGGTGCCCGCTGAGCCGCTCGCCGCGCCTGAAACGTCCCGCGCCGACCGCCAGGTTGACGAGGAACATGCCGATGTCGACCCGGTCGTCGGTGGCTGTGCTCTCGGCCGCCGAGCGCACAGCCACGGCAGCCATGCGTTCCCCGATGTCGGCGCGGTCGAGCAGCATCCGGTAGCGGATGATGCGCATCGATTCCAGCTCGTCGACATCCAGCACCACCGGCTCCACCAGGTGCCCGTCGTCGAAGATGGCGCGGAAGCCATGGGCGCCCTCCGGCGCGACGTAGACCAGCCGGTCGCTGCGGGGCAGCCACGACAGGTCGGCCAGCAGCGCTTCCTGCGCACCCGCCTCAGTGACCACGAAGAAGTCGTGGTCCGACCATTCGTCGGGTAAGTAGTCCAGCTCAGCCATTGAGCCGAGGGCGACGAGGCCCAAGACACGCGCGTCGCCCGCCAGGTTGGCGGTCAGAGCGTCGGTAAAGCTTCGAAAGTCATTCAGGTTCACGGTTGCACTCCTGTGTGGCAAGGGTTGATGCATTGTAGCATATCGCGGCATTTGGTTCGCAGTTTGAACTCGCCGCCAGGCTGTTGTACAATGGCGCGCAATCACCCGGCATCGACATCCACAGGATCGCGTCTACGGCCTGCCCGGCCAGGTTTCCCACCTCCCCGCCCAGACCCTCCTGTCCCTCCTGCGACGTGCCATCCGGGGTACACTAACTCAGGAGTTGAATCATGGGCAAATCGCGTTCAAAGCCGGCCAAGGGATCGTCGGGCGCTCAGCAGCAAAGCAAATCGAGCCGCCGGGCGCTGCGCTGGCTTGCTGTGGTCGGAGGTATTGTGGTGGTCGCGGTGATGCTGAGCGGAGGAGCACTGGCCGCCGCCACGCAGATGGAGAACCGTGACGCGTTCTGTGCGTCCTGCCACACGCAGCCGGAAACCCAGTACTACCAGCGATCTGTGGACGCGCCGGTAGACTTGGCCTCGGCGCACGCGGCGAAACACGTTGATTGCATCCAGTGTCACAGCGGCCCAGGGACTACCGGCCGGCTGCTGGCCATCTCCAGCGTGGCCGCGCCGGACCTCGTTCACTACCTGGCAAAGACCTATCACGACCCGGCGGTCGTAACCGTGCCTATCGGCGACGATCACTGCCTGAAATGCCACGGCGACATCAGCGACAACCGCAATTTCAACAACCATTTTCACGCCTTCCTGCCGCAGTGGCAGCAACTGGCGCCCGACAGCGCGGCTACCTGTGTGGACTGCCACCAGGCGCACGTCACCGGCGGCAGGACCGATATCGCCTTCCTGGACGAGGCGACGACCTCAACCGTCTGCGAACGCTGCCACGCAGTCGCCGGACGTGACTGACTTTTTGGACTGTGATGACAGAGCGAACCAAGCGAAGGGCCATCGTTTTGCTGATACCACTGCTGTGCATCGTGGTGGATCAGTTGAGCAAGCAGGTTGCGCGCCAGAGGTTGTTGGGTCTCCCGACCAGCGAACATCTTGGCGGCATCCTGCGCATAGCGTACGCCGAAAACCCGGGCGCGTTTCTCAGCCTGGGCGCCAACCTGCCGCACGAACTGCGCTTCGTCGTCTTCACGGTGTTCGTGATTGCGCTTCTCATCGGGCTGTTCGTGTTTGCCTGGCGCATGGCGGATGACACGCCGATGCTGGTGGTGGTCGCCATCGCGCTGGTCATCGGCGGGGGTGTCAGCAACCTGATCGACCGGCTGGCGAACGATGGGCGCGTTGTGGACTTCATGCAACTCAGCCTCGGTCCGCTGCACACCGGGGTCTTCAACGTGGCAGACGTTGCCATCATGTTCGGCCTGGGGTTGATGATCCTGGCGCTGGTGACGCAGGACAGGTCAAGCAGCCGCCAGCCAGAAGCAGAGACCGACTGAGCTGTTTGCGGTCTTCCATTTTCGCCAGTAAAACCTTCTGATCGCGAGTTTGCCGAAGGGGAGCGGGGACATCTGCTATTGCCCTTGACAAATGCGTAGTGATGTGTTATACTCATTGCGTAGTCAATTAACTACGTATTACATTAAGGAGATCACCTATGTTCGCACACATCGTACGCAACCGTTCGCTCGTTATTCTTGGGTTCGCCGAGTCGGTCAGCGCGCTGGGCAGTTGGATCACCGGGCTGGCCGTATTCTCGCTGATTATCTTCCGCGGCGATGGCAACGTGGTGCAGAGCAGCGGCATTCTGCTGGCGTCGCTGCTGCCGATGCTGCTTTTCAGCCCCGTGGCTGGCAGCCTGATCGACCGCTTCGACCGGCGGCGGCTGATGATCGCGTCGGAACTGCTGGCGGGGATCACCGTGGCAGGGCTGATATTTGTCCAGGATCTTTTCTTGATCTACCTGCTGCTGGCGCTGCAATCGATCTTCAACACGATCATGATGCCGGCCCGCCAGGCCGTGGTGCCGGACCTGGTGGCGCGCGAGGACCTGACCAGCGCCAACGCTTTCTTGCAGCAACTGGCCGGGCTGATCAAGGTGGGCGCGCCGATCCTGGCCGGCGCGCTGCTGGCGCTGGTGAATCCGCACACCGCGATCATCTTCGACGTCATCTCCTACGCCCTGTCGGCGATCATCCTGACCCGCTTGCCCGCGCTGCCGCCGCATCCCAAGACCGAGACGACAGAGAAAGAAGCCACGGCGAGCCGGACGTCGGGCAGCGACTTCTGGGGTCTGCTGCGCACCGCACCCCAACTGCGCCTGATCTACATCAGCGCGTTCCTGACCACCGCAGCCATCATCGGCTTCGACGTGCTGTCGGCGATCTTCACCCGCGACATCTTGCAGGGCAGCGAGGCAACCTTTGGCTTGCTGATCGGGCTGATCGGACTGGGCACGGTGGCCGGCGGCCGGGCTGATGCTTTCGAGGCGCAACGCAACCTGTGGGCGGATGTGGCCGCGGGCTTGCTGCTGTTGACGGTTCTCGCCGCGGCCGTCGCGATCGGGGCGTGGGTCGGCGATCCGGCGCTGGCGACGGTCGTGCTGGCCGCCGGCTGCCTGCTGGCCGGGCTGGGCATGGGCATCATGCACGTGCAGATTGCCACGCTGATCCAGATGCTGACGCCGGCTGCCCTGCTCGGCCGCGCCGGCGGGATGTTTCAGTCGGTCGCGGTGGCCGGGCAGATAGCGGGCATCTTGCTGACGCCGCTGCTGGTGCCAGGTCTGCTCTCCGTGGCCCAGTTCTTTGGGCTGGCGACATTGGCGCTCCTGGCCCTGGTCGTGTATATTGTCGCCACGGCCCGCAGATCGGCGCCGGCCAGCCAGCCGCAAGCCGACGCAGCCCAGGAACCGGCGACCGACGGCGCGCTGTCAGCCCTGTAGCCCGAATATCCGCCAATGACCCAGACACCCGCACAAACCGCTTCCGCAGGCTGGACGGTCGGCCAGTCGATCGCCACCGAGCTTGATGTTGCCCTGGCCATGGCCGACGGATCGTTCAACGTGATCGCCGGCAGCGACGAATTCCAGGCGCTGATCGAGCGAGTGCCCGCCGACTGGCTGGCGGAAAGCCGGACGGTGCTGGGCGATCCTGCAACGGAGTCCACCCTCGGCTTTCTGTCCGCTCTGGTCGGCATGAAGGCAGAGCCGGACTACGGTCGGGCAACGCTGGCCATGCGCGATCTGACCGCCGAGAGCGCGCTGGAACGTCTGGCGGGCCAGGCGGCTGGTCTTCGGGTGACGCCGGACCCCGACCTACCTGCGCCTGACGCGCTGGCCGATCTGGCAGCGCGCGCCACCCGGGCGCTGCACGCCAGCCTCGGGTTCGACGATGGCGGTGACGTAGTGCGTGTTGAGCGCCGCCGCCAGGAGGTCCTGCGGATCACCCGCGTGCTGCGCGATGGCGCATTGCACAGCCGCTTCTGGCACTGGCTGGACCGCTTCTTCTACGAGGTGTACCAGCCGTGGCGACGCACGCGCGAGCACACCGTCAAGACGCTGGAAAGCCACGCGCTGGCCATGCTGGGCGCGCTGGACGGAAACGAAGCGCCGCCGCTGGAATGGCTGCCGGCCCAGAATCCGCTGCGCGTCTACCAGACTCTGCGTGACGCCGTCAACGATGGCCGCTTGCAGGTGTTTTTCTGGATCGAACCGTTTGGATTGATCGATCTGTGGGATCTCGACCCGGGGCAGGTGTTGGTCTCATTCAGCGCACCCGGCGCGATCTACCACAACTTCCACGCCTTCGCCGACGACGTGGCAGTGCGCACCAAGGCGCTGGCCGACCCGACGCGGCTGATCATCCTGCGTCTCATCCGCCACTTCGGCATGATGAACACCGAGCTGGCTAACTTCATGGAGATCTCGCGCCCTACTGTCAGCGTCCACGCCAAGATCCTGCGCGAGGCCGGCCTGATCAGCTCCGAACAGCACGGCCGCGAGGTACGCCATGAGATCGTGCCTTCCGAGATTCGCCGCCTCTTCAGCGACCTGGAACGGTTCCTGGACCTGCCCGAAGATTGAAACCTGAAACCTGGTTTACAGACAGCGTAAGCCTTCTGTAATACCCTGTTAAGCGCCGCTTCAGATGTATGCGGTTTACTGTATGGAGAACATCGGAGAGCGCGCCTTGAGCCTGCCGCGCTTCGGCAAGCTCAGGGCACGACAGTAGACAAAATTCCCTCCCGCGGAGGCTGTAATGATACCGATCAAGAGTTCAGAGATCACGCCTGAGAGCGTCTATATCAACCGGCGCACCTTCATGAAAGGTGTCGGGCTCGCCGCGCTGGGCGGGTTGGCCGTGGCGGCTTGCGCCCCGGCAGCCACGCCCGTTGCCGAGCCCGTGGCGACGGCCGCGGGCGCGGCTGCACCAATCGCCCCGGCGGGTACGGGCGCGACGACCGATGAGTTAGGTGATCCGGTCAACTCGTTCGAGCAGATCACCAACTACAACAACTACTACGAGTTCACTACCGACAAGGAGAAGGTAGCCGATCTGGCCAAGGACTTCCCGACGCGGCCGTGGACTGTGGAGGTCGGCGGGCTGGTGAACAACCCGGGCACCTTCGGCATCGAGGACATTTTGAGCACCTTCGACCGCGAGGAGCGCATTTACCGGCTGCGCTGTGTCGAGGGCTGGTCGATGGTGATCCCGTGGCTGGGCTTCCAGCTCAGCAAGCTGCTGGAAAAGGTCGAGCCGCAGAGCAACGCCAAATACGTGCGCTTCGAGACGGTGCTGGACCCCGAACAGATGCCTGGCCAGCGTAGCTCGTGGTTCGAATGGCCATATGTCGAAGGGCTGCGCATTGACGAGGCCATGAACCCGCTGGCAATCATCGCCACGGGCCTCTACGGCAAGGAACTGCTGCCGCAGAACGGCGCGCCGCTGCGTCTGGTGGTGCCGTGGAAGTATGGCTTCAAGAGCATCAAGTCCATCGTCAAGATCGATCTTGTCGAGGAGCAGCCGACCTCGCTCTGGATGGCGGCCGCGCCCAACGAGTACGGCTTCTACGCCAACGTCAACCCGGAGGTTCAGCACCCGCGCTGGTCGCAGCGCACCGAGCGCCGTATCGGCGAGACCAAGCGCCGCGAGACGCTGAAGTTCAACGGCTACGGCGAGGAGGTCGCGTATCTGTACGATGGGATGAACCTGGCGTCGTATTATTGAGGCGTGAAACGTAAACCGTGAAACGTGAACCTCTGACTCCGTATTTCGTATCACGTTTTCCGTTTCACGGACACAGGCATGGCAACAAGCCTTTCAAGAAAATGACTGCAAAACTACCCACCGTGCGCTTTACGAAATTTCAGATCTTCGTGCACATCGCCGCGCTGTTGCCGCTGGTGGTGCTGATCATCGACGCGTTGCGCGGCAACCTGACGGTCAACCCGATCCAGGAAGCCACCTTCCGCACCGGCAAGACGGCCATGATCCTGCTGGTAGCGTCGCTGGCCTGCACGCCGGCCAACACGGTCTTTGGCTTTACGCCCGCCATCAAGGTCCGCCGGGCGCTGGGGCTGTACGCCTTCCTCTACGCGCTGGTGCACTTCAGCATCTACGTCGGCGTGGACTATGGGTTCGACCTGCGGCTAATCCTGCTGGAGTTGGAGGAGAAGCGTTACGTGCTGGTAGGTTTCGCGGCGTTTCTCATCCTGCTGCCGCTGGCGCTCACCTCGACCAAGGGCTGGCAGCGGCGATTGAAGAAGACCTGGAAGAAGCTGCACAGGTGGGTCTATGCAGCCGGTGCGCTGGTGATGGTCCACTACATCTGGGTGCAGAAGTCTGACATTCGCGAGCCGTTGCTGTGGGCGGGGGTGCTGGGATTGTTGCTGCTCCTGCGCTGGCAGCCGGTTCGAACCAGGGCTGTCTCATTCAGGACGAGCCGTCGGGCCGGCCGTCGCAAGCCTCGCCCTGCCGAGCCGGCCAAGGTGAGTGAACCAGAGCCGGCAGCGCAATAGTCACCGGGGCGATTGCAGACGAAAAGAACGAGGAGCCACTGACACGGAGGCTCCTCGTTTTTTGTCCCCATGTGGCGAAGCCAGTGGCAACCACACAGATTCCAAATCCCGTCTTAACATCATCTGTACAACCCTTTGGTATTCTGGGGCCAGATCGACACGAACGGCGTGTCGGAAATCCGCAGAGACTGTACCAAAGGAGACAGTAACCATGAAGAACATCAAGAAGTGGCTGGCAGCCGCAGGCGCAGGCCTGGCAGTGATCGCAATGACCGCAGTGGCAATGCCGGCCGGCACAGTCAGCGCCGCATCTGCCCAACACGGCAGGGGCCCTGGCGGGCAGACCGATACCTACCTCGCCGAGGCGCTCGGCGTGACGGTGGACGAACTGACCAGCGCCTACACCGCGGCCCGGGAGGCAGCTATCGACCAGGCAGTGGCCGATGGCACCCTGACCCAGGAGCAGGCGGACGCCCTCAAGAGCGGCGCCGGCCGCATCGACGGCCGCGGCCCTGGTCCGGTCGGGCTGGACAGGGACGCACAGGAAGCGCTGGTCGCCGATCAGCTAGGGATCACGGTCGATGAACTGCAGACGGCGCGGACCGAGGCGAATGACGCTCGGCTGGCCGATGCAGTCGCCGCCGGCGAGATCACCCAGGAACAGGCCGACGCGATGCAGGCCGAGCAGGCCCTTCGCGACTACCTCAACCAGGACGATGTCCAGGCGCAGTTGCAGGCCGCTTACACCAGCGTCGTGCAGGGCGCAGTCGACGCCGGCGTGATCACCCAGGAGCAGGCGGATACCATCCTCAGCAACATGGAGAACGGCTTCGGCCGCTTCGGCGAGATGCCAGGCTTCGGCGGACGCCACGGTGGGCCGCGCGGCTTTGGTGGCCCCGGGGCGCCTCCCGCAAACGGACAACAATCTCAGAACGATGCCGTCCCGAGTGGCCTTAGCTTCTAGCCTGCCGTTCTGAGTTCGATGCAGGGGCGCACCCGTCGGGTGCGCCCCTGCAGATTCTTCATGTGAATAATACCCCAACGCGATCTTCATAACTTTTGAACACTTTCCTGATATGATCTGATCGACCGGCGAAGTGCACGTGCCGGTCCAATTCAATCGCAAACCGGTGGTTCAAACGAAAGGAGAGGTTGAGTATGAGCAGAACCAAGAAATGGCTTGCAGTCGCAGGCATCGGCATGGCCGTGGTGATGCTGGTCGCTATTGCGCTGCCGGTGGCAGCCTCGAACACTGTGGCGGCCCCAGCTGCACACGGCCGCGGCTGGAACGGCGATGCAGGCGGCCAGTACCTGGCCGGCGCACTGGGAATCTCGCTGGAGGAGCTCCAGGCGGCTCAGCAGAAGGCCGGCGAAGCAGCCTTGCAGCAGGCCGTCGACGACGGCATGTTGACTCAGGAACAGGCTGACGCCCTGCAGGCGCGCGGTCTGGGCTTCGATCATGCCAGGATGTTCGGCCGGATGGCCGGCAACATCGACGGCGAAGCGTTGCTGGCCGACGCGCTGGGCATCAGCGTCGCCGACCTGCAGGCTGCCCGGCTAACCGCGCAAGGTGCGGCGCTGGACCAGGCCGTCACCGATGGCCGCATCACCCAGGAGCAGGCGGACCAGATGAAGGCCCGCGCTGCTTTCGGCCAATACCTGAACCAGTCTGACGTCCAGGCACAGTTGCGCAGCGCCTACGAGGCGGTCGTGCAGAAGGCTGTAGCGGCCGGCGTCATCACCCAGGAACAGGCCGACGCGATCCTGAGCAACGACGCCGGCTTCGGCCGCTTGGACGGGATGCGCGGCTTTGGCGCCATGCGTGCTCCGATGCGCGGCTTGGGCGCCATGCGCGGTCACATGCGCGGCTTCGACGGTGGGCGCCAGTTCCGCATGCCGGCGCCCGACAGCGGCGACAGCGCGGCCCCCACAGGCATTAGCCTGTAACGCGACCCTCCTCTGCGGTTGACCCTCTCGATAGCCCAACCGCACCTGTAACGCAGATGCTCCGGCAGGCCCAGCGGCTTCGCCGGAGCATCTGTCATCTCCCGAATTCGTTCCGGCAAGGGCTGCCTGGTGGGGGACGGGTATCCGAAACCGACGATGTGGTTTGGGTAGACCGATCACAGACCGCCCCTTGCCCTTCGTGGTAGTCTCACAACACGTAAGAACTCTGCCGGCGAGCTTGACACCGGCAGCGCCCCGCCAATCCAGCCGGGCAAACTCAGCCGTAAGGAAAACAGAACCAACGCACGCCTTGCTGGAATATCCCGGCCTCGGTACGCCCTACCTCCCAGCATCATGAAAACAGGACACCTCTTACTTGCACTCTTCCTCGTTGCTGCCCTGACAGCGGGCGGCTGCACCGGCGCGTGATCCCCGCTGCCACCGACACGCCCGTTCCGTCGCCGACGGCCGCGCCGGTCGTCGCGCCGACCGACACACCGCTGCCTGCTGCCACCGCGACAACGGCGGCCGAGCGACTGCTGAGCCGACCGCGACCAGCGTCCCTGCGCCGACGGAAGAGCCGACCCCAACCAGCGAGCCATCGCCGGTCGAGGAACCGACGGCTGCCGAGCCGGCGGCCGAAATGTCAGGCGACCAGATGCTGGCCGCTGAGTTTTCCGGCCCGCCCACCGCCGCTGGCGAGGTAATCCTGGTCACCGGCAGAGTGCTGGACACCGACGGCAATCCGCTGACTGGCGCAGCGGTCGAGTTCTGGCAGACCGACAGCAACGGCATCTACGATCACCCCGGCGACTCGGGCACGGCCAACCGCGACCGCGGCTTCCAGTTCTACGGCACGGCGATCGCCGGCGAGGACGGAACCTACGCCTTTCGCACCGTGCGGCCGGGCTACTACGAGCCGCGCCCCAAGCACATCCACGTCAAGGTGAAGCTGGACGGCCGCGAGCTGCTGACGACGCAGTTCTACTTCGCCGAGGACGGAACGGGCCTCAGCGAGATGATGGTTCTCAAGGACGGCGGCACGGTCGATCTCAACGGAACGGCGGTTGTGCTGCTGACCAACGACCTGATCATCAATACCGGCAGTGGCGGCGCGTTGACGCCGACGCCCGCCCAGACCGAGGGGCCGTACTATCCGCTCGCGACGGTCGCCGATTTCGACAACGACCTGGCGGCCGTGCCGTAGCCGGCCCGAACGCCCACAAGGGACTATCCTACGGAACGTTGCACGTGTGGGATGCGCCCGAATGCCAACAAGAGGCGATCGTAAGGAACGGGACATTGCAGATGTAGGATAGGGCTTGTGCCTGTTCCGCCTGAACGCCAACAAAGGCGATCGTAAGGAACGGGATATTGCAGATGTGGATAGGCTGTGCCCGTTCCGAACGCCCACAAGGGACTATCCTACGGAACGTTGCGTTTGGTTGCGTTGGCAGGAAATGCCTGAACCTGGATGCTGTGAAACCGCTATGAAAACGAAAGCCATTCCTTGCAAAGCTCTCACGCTTCGTCCTGTTGGCCGTGTTGCTCCTGCCGGCCAGCGCAGGCTACGCCGCGCCGGCCGAAGGCGTGGCGGGAGAACCGGCCAGCCAGACCGACGACCGGCCTTTCATCCTGCCTTTCGCCGAGCCGCCGGGACCGGACACGTGGCTCCTTGGGCAGACCTACGGCAACACCGTGGGGCCTACTTCAACCGCAACACCACCTACCGTTTAGCGGCGGCATCCACTTCGGCATCGACCTCTCGGCGCCCTGCGGCACGGAGATCGTCGCCATCGCCGACGGAGTCGTCGCTGGTGGACGCCACGGCCTACGGCTCGCTTTGCCCCACAATCTGATCATCGACCACCCACAGCTTGGCTACGCGACGCTCTGCGGCCATCTGCTGGAGCGTCCCAACCTGACGCCGGGACAGGAGGTCAAGCAGGGCCAGGTGGTGGCGCTCAGCGGCGACCCTGAGGAGACCTGCTTCGGGCGGCCACATCTCCACCTGGAGATACGCGACTACCCGGGCGCGGCTGGAAGTACAACCCGGTCAATCTGATCGACGCAGATTGGGACAACCTGGCGCTGGTCGGGTCGTTTCGCTCCGGCTTCGAGCGCGACCTGGACGACCGCGCAAATGGCAGCAACTGGATCGACCAGCCACCGGCGGTGACCGGCGGCCCGATCCTCAACAACTTCGCTAACCCGTGGCCGCGGTCGCGGTGAGGTGAAAGTGGCAGGGTGCAAGGTGCAAGTGGCAAATGGCAGGTAGCGAGGTAGTGGACCGATGAAACGAACTGTGATTGTCGCGATGCTGGCGATGGCCGTGCTGGCGGCCTGTGGCAGCGACGCGGCGGAGGGAGAACGCAGACGCGCCAGCGGCGGTGCCGCTGCGACCTCGCGGCGACGGCAACCGCCGTGCCGAGCCCGACTGCGACTGCAACAGTGCACGCTGGCGCCGACGGACACACCCGAGCCAACCGCTACGGACCAGACGCCGACTGCCACGCCGACAGCAACGGCCACCCCGACCCGCCGCCGCAGGCCATCCAGCTCACCACCGGCGGCTGCTGCACGCAGCCCTTCTGGTCGGCCGACCGCAGCAGGTGCGCTTCATCGACAAGCCGGCAGCCGACCAACCGGTTGGCATCTGGGGTGTGCCGGTCGCCAGCCCGCAGGCCGCGCCGGAGTTCGTCACCGACCGCCTGGAGGAGAGCACCGCTTCGCCCGACTACCTGATCGACACCGACAACGACACGACGGTCATCGAACGTCGCTCTGACGGCCAGCGCTGGACGGTGCCGGCCGGCGGCCGCACGGTCTACATCTCGCCCGACGAGACGCGCATCGCCTGGGCGGTGACCAACAGCGATGCGCCCTCCAGCAACCAGGTCTCGGCGCTGTGGCTGGCGAACCTGGACGGATCGGATGCACGGCAGATCGCCACATTGCCGCGCGGCGGCCTGAGCGGCTGGATCGACGACGATACCTTGTTCATCAGCAGCCGCGAGAGCCTCGACTCGCGCGAGCAGATCCTCTACGCGCTGTCGCTGAGCGACGGCGGGCGCACCGAACTGGCGCGCGCCGAGCGGATGCGCGGCCAGAGCCTCTCCCCCAGCGGCGCCTGGCTGGTCTTCTACGTCACCTTCGATCCTGACCCGGCCAGGAACGGTCTCTGGCTGGTCAGCACCGACGGCAGCCAGAGCACGGTCCTCGACCACGACCTGTTCGGAGCCTACCAATGGCGCAACTGTCCTGAAAGCTGTGCTGCTGAAGATGACCGGCTCCTGATCGTGCCCTTCCGGCCCGACGCGACCTATCACTGGCTGGTCGAACTGGACCCGGCAACCGGCGAGGTGCGCCAACTGACCGACCCCGACATGACCCCCTTCAAGATCGCCAACGGCGACTGGCGCGTCTCACCTGATGGCCGTGCCATCGCCTTCGTTGAGTACAGCGACCGCAACATCTGGATGCTCGAGCTGCCGCAGCGGTAGTTCGCCGCAACGGGTGGGGAACGAAACCGATCCCGTGCCCTGGGCCTGTCGAAAGGCGCTTCGGCAGGCTCAGGGTACGCGGTGTTCGGACAGCACTTATCCAAACGGGTCGGGCTCCAGAACAGCGCTGCGGAACCCCGGCAGCTCGTAGTACTTCGGCAACGACAGCAGGTTGTTGCCCGGCCGGTCGTCGGCCGGTGTGGTGAGATAGGACCAGTGGGAGCCGGGCGGCGAGACGACACTTACCGGCGTGTGGCTGCCGTCGTCGTCGAGCACGTAGAAAGCCTTCGTGCCGTCCTGGATCATGCTGCACGCCTCGGATCGGCCCATCCACCACGAGTTGCCGTTGACCACCCCGCCCACGTTGGCGATGTAGTATGACTTGCGGTCCCGGCTGAAGCCGCGCGTGATGCCCTGGATCTGGATGTCGTGCTCGGCCGGCAACTGCGACGGGATGGCCCGCCAGCGAACCTTGGCCTTGATGAGGGAGTTCAGCGTGTAGGCGAAGTCGCCCGCCTCAGGCAGCGCCGGGTTGTCGAACAGGTGGTCGTCGAAGTCCAGGGTGAAATCGCCCTCGTTGATCAGCTGGGTGGCGGTGGCGAGGTGAAAGGCCCGCCCCATCACCTGGTCCTTGTCGATGCCGGCCCAGGCCAGCTCGGGCAGGTTCATCGCGTTGCGCATGGCCTGCGACACGACATCCGAGGCGCCGTCGGAGATGGTCTGCTGGACCACGTCGAAGCGCGCCCGCAGCTCGTCCTCGATTGCCTTGTCGCGCGCCGCGCCGTCGTTGACCCGATTCTGCACCGCCCGGTTGAACTCCAGCAGGTCGATGCCGGTGATGAAACTCTCAAGGGTGTTGGCGACGAAGCCGTTGAGCGCCTGGTGCCCGACCTCGGCTGCGTCGTCCGGCACGTTGTTTTCCTCCAGTACTACCGCGGCAAAGCCGACCGCGCCCGGCACATCGGTCGAGTTGCCCTGGGCGTCGGTCAGCCTGATCGGCTTGATCGTCGTCTCCCAGGTGCCGACGTTGGCCGGGACCTTGATCTGGCGCCCGGCCGCACGTTGCGGGTGCCGAGGCAGCCGTGGCTGCCCTGGCTGAAGAAGTAGTCGGGCGTCCAGTTGAAGCGGGCCAGCGCCTGCTTCATGGTGGAGCCGTCGAACTTGAAGCCGATAACCCACATGTAAGGCTCGGAGGCCTCTTCATCGGCGCCGTGAAAACAGAACAGCCGCCACAGTTTGACGCGAACGGGTATCTCATCCATTGTTAATCTCCCAATCAACTCCAACATCTCAGTCCGCACAGGACTTTCACGCAATCTCTACTCGACCGTACGTTCCCCAACGACACAGGCCGAGGGACTGCGGTCACGCAGTTCCTCGGCCCTGTTGTTGGGGTCTATATGTTGTTTAACGCAGTCGATCGCCGAATCGCGTCGAGACGCTAAGAATGCTGGTTCTGCTGGATTTCCTGACGGCTGGCGCGAGGAGCCAGACTGTGATCGCGCTGGTGGCGAAACGAAAAAGGGTGTGCTTGAAGCTGGTGGCCGTGACGCTGTCCTAGTTGTTGTCTGAGTCGCCACGCTTCTGGGCGATGGTGAAGTCGCCGGGCGTCTCATGCTGTAGGGACTGTCAAGCTGCACACCATGACGGCGCAGCAGCCACAGTTCCGGGATAATCTCGGCGGTAATCTCGCCGTCATCGAAGATGCGGACCACAGAACTCTCGGAGACGACCACGGCGATTGCCCGGGTCGTCTTTGTAATTGACGGCTGCCATGTGCCGCGCTCCCAAACCCAGCGGCAGATCGATACCCTCTGACGATGCGCTGATGTACTGGCAGGCCGAGCGGACCACCCCGCTGTCGGAAACGATGAACGCACCGTCGAGCTGCGCCAGTTCTTTGACGGTTTCCTCGAGGTTGCGGTCGCCCAGACGCTTGACGTGATCGGGATGTCGCCAGAGCGGGTCGAGAATCAAGGAGCGGGAACGACTCAGAACGTTGTCGCTATCGGAGACGACAAACATCGTGCCGACTTTGCGGCCTTCGCGCCCCTCACGCGCGATCTCGACAGCCAGCAGGATCGTCCTTTCCAGCGTTTTGCTGTCGATGTCGCGCTGACTGCGACAGATCTGTTTGAGCCAGTCCAGTTCCGCATCCACCGGCCGGGACGCGTTGTCTGGCTCAGCCGCGTTTGGGCCGTTCGGGGGTCTGGCGCGGACTGTTGGTTCTCCTGGGCCATCGCTGTGTCACCTCCGCTGCGCTGCTATTCATTCTCTCGCTGCACGCCGATTCTGTCGAACAGCTTGCGTTTGATCTGGCTGTCGTAGACCTGCCACTTGAGGTCACGGTATTCCGTGTCGGCGTCGCCGGAAAGGAAGCCGACCGGGATCTCGAATCCACCGGCCGAAGGCTTGCCACCGCCGAAATAGCGATCGTCGACTCCCTTGCCAAAAACATCCTTGATGAACTGGTCAGGGTCCATTGTGAACTTGGTCGTGCGCATCGATCCGACCACCGACTCTTCGCGCTGGTCTGAACTCACGACAATGCCGTATACAATCGCAGTGTGGACGTTCTCCTCGGTTTGCAGGAAATCAGCCGCCTGCGGAATGGCATCGCGGTCATCGGTGCGCAGATAGCCGATACCGGCGATGGAGAAGTTCTCCACCACGACGCGTCGCGCAGGGCGCGCCGGATGATCTCCATGGTCAGCTTGGAGCGCCCTGGGTCATCACCTGCTGCAAGAGGTCGGAATCGCGCAAGCGCGACAGATAGCCTGCCGCGGCGAAGTCTTCCTCGCCGGCACGGATGAAGCCGTTGGTGTCGGTGAGGATTCCGTGCAGCAGTGCGGTTGCCACGGCGACGTGTTCGCGCTGTGATTTATCAAACTGCAGCGCGCCCTGTTCAATGTATTGGGCAAACATCGTGGCCGCCGCGCCGATGCGCCGGATGTCGCTGAACTCCGGCTCAATCCTGTCCTGCGGCTCGTGGTGATCCACGACGATCACAGCCGGCACGGCTGCGTCCTCCAGCGCCTCGAGGATCCCGGCGGATGTCGTTCCCTGGGTGTCGATGAACACCGCGCCGTCGAACCTGCTCAGATCCATGGATGGGTCGAAGCGGGTCGTCGCGATGTTGAGCAGCTTGACCAGGGCGATGTTCTGCAGGTGGCTGATCTGCTCGGCGTAGACGATCTCAGTCTGGATGTCAAAGCGACTGCTGATCAACTGATGCGCATACGCAGAGGCAATTGCGTCCGGGTCGGGAAAATCCTGGATGACGATCATATGCCGCTCGCCGCTGTGCGCCCTGAGCACACCCACGATTCTGGCAGGTTCGTTTCCGGGTCGTCGTGGTTGCTTGGTCCGTCAGTCCGCGTCTACATCGGTCGCGGTTGCGTTGGCGCCGGTCATTGGTACCTCCTCAGGTTGTCAACGGCAAGGTGTGCCAGCCGCTCATCCCTCTTCGAGCGCGTTCAGGCGCGCTGCTATGTCTTTCTGCTGCCGCAGCAGGGCCTCCAATCGCTTCTGGTCCTCGACCTCGGCCAGCCCCTCGTCTTTCCGCACGGCTTCCTTGGCTTCGGCAATCTGTGTCTGCAGATCCGCCAGTTGCAGGTTGAGTTGTTGTGTCAATTCCTGGTTCATCGCTGCCTCCGTGTGCTCGATGTTATAGGGGTGTCTGTTGTCTAAGCGTATCAGACCGCAGCCCCTGCGTCAATAGATCGATGCACAACCGCCAGGTACAAATCCCGGTATATCCGACTTCACCCTTCCGATACCCACTCCCAATCGACGTAAGTGCGCAGCAGAGACGCCTGCCTGAGGGCGCTCACCATGTACTCGCCAATGGACCCGGGGAGCAGACCGAACCATCCGCCCGTCGCCCAGTTGCTTGCGCGCCTCCTTACCTCGCCGTCGGCCAGCGCCAGCACGGCCGCCTGTCCGCCAATAACATTCCAATCTTCCCTTCACATTTTCTGAACATTTCTCTGGTACTTTTGAGACGTGAAGTCTTGTTGTTCAGGTAGCCTCACGTGCGGCGGCGAGTGCCTGGACGTTTGATCCGGCCGCGCAAGCGGCGAGCCGCTTGCCGGCTGGTTTTCCCAGACACAGGTGAACTCATGAAGAAAAACAAAAAGGCCTGGCGTTGGCTGGCTGTGATCGTCATCGCGCTGGCGCTGACTGCGGGCGGCTTCTACGTTTACAAGAACCAGACGATACAGGCGCAGACGCCGGAAGAAGCGCCCTTGCAGACGACCACCGTCCGCCGCGGCGATCTGGTGGTGTCGGCATCGGGCGCGGGAACGGTTATCCCGGCTGCCGAAGTGACGATAGGCTTCGACAGCGGCGGGCTGTTGACCGAGTTGCCGGTTCAGGTCGGCGACAAGGTCCAGGCCGGCGACGTGCTGGCGCGGGTCGACGACGCCAGCGCCCGCCGCCAGTTGAAGCAAGCTGAGCTGGACCTGACCCAGGCCCAGCTTCAGCTTTCAAAGCTGTTGGAGGACCCCAGCGCTGCCGATATTGCATCAGCCCAGGCCAGCCTGGCATCAGCCCAGGCAACGCTGGATGACCGTCTCAACCCTGCCACGGACCAGGATATCGCAGCCGCCCGCCAGACGCTTCTCAGCGCCCAGCAGAAGCTGTCTGATCTTCTGGCTGGTCCGTCGGACGATGCGATGACCAGCGCGGAGGTAGACCTGAAGCTGGCCGAGATCAACGTCCAGACCGCCCAGACCGACTACGACAAGGTGTCGTGGCGGCCCGAGGTTGGCCAGTTGCCGCAGTCGGCCGCTTTGCAGGAAGCCACGCTGGCCTATGAAAAAGCCAAGGCAGCCTACGACGCCAGCACGCAAGGGGCGACCGACGCCGAGATCTCGTCGGCGCGCGCCAGCGTCGCCCAGGCCCAGTCGCAACTCAACGACCTGTTGCAAGGCTCGACGACGCAGGAGATCGCAGCGGCCCAGGCGGCGGTGGATCAGGCCCAGGCCCAGCTCGACTCGCTGATGGAGGGCGCCGCCGACGTCGATCTCGAGCTGTCACAGATCAGCGTCGAGCAGGCGCAGAACTCGCTGGAGACCGCCCAGGCCCAGCTTGCCGCCACCGAGCTGACCGCGCCCATCTCGGGCACCGTGCTGGCCGTGGACGCCAGCGTCGGCGAGCGCGTCGGCTCCGCCGCGTTCATCACCCTGGCCGACCTGGACCAGCCGCGTCTGGAGGTTTACCTGGACGAGACCGATCTCGACAACGTAGCACCCGGCTACGAGGCGGACGTGGTCTTCGATGCGCTGCCTGACCAGACCTTTGTCGGCCACGTTATCCAGGTCGATCCGCAACTGACCAACTCCAACGGCACCACGGTGGTGCGCGCCGTGTTGCAGCTTGACAGCGATTCCTTCTCCAAGCCGCAGGTGTTCCCGATCGGCATGAACGCCGCTGTGGACGTGATCGGCGGGCGCGCCACCCGGCCCTGCTGGTGCCCGTGGAAGCGTTGCGGAGATCTCCACCGGCCAGTATGCTGTGTTCGTAGTGGAAAACGGCGAGCCACAGCTGCGCATGGTCCAGGTCGGTCTGATGGACCTGACCTACGCCGAGATCACGTCCGGGCTTGAGCAGGGCGATGTAGTAACGACCGGCATCGTGCAGACCAACTAGCCCCCTCGGGCTGGCAACCCAGGAGCACGAACCATGAAACCAATCCTGATTACGCTGTTGGCTGTAGTGTTGGTGATGGCGGCAGGCTGCGCAGCAGCGGCGCCAGCCGCGGTCACCGACGGCGCCGGCGGCCAGATCACGGCCGGCGAACCGGTAGCTTTCAGCGAGGCACTATCTGGCAGTCCGGCGCCTGCGGAGAGCGACTCTCCTTCGACGACCCCTGACAAAGCTGATGCAGATGCTGTCCTGCCGGAGACCGGCACGGTTGCCGCCAGTGCTGCTGCGACGCACACCGCTGGCTCACAAGGTGACGACGCCATACGCACGGCAACCATTGTCGCTGCCGCTGCTGTCTACGCCGAGCCTGACAGCCGCGCCGATGTTCTGGGTGAACTCCAGGCAGGCCGCATGGTGGTTGTCACGCAGACCGACGGCCAATGGATGAAGATCCTCTACGTCGGCAAGAACCACCGCTACGGTTGGATCCAGGGAGACGTCGCAACCTTCGACATCGCTGCAAGCCTGACCAAAGCAACAGCTACAGCCACCGTCGAGGTTTCACCAACGGCGACGGCCGTCGCAGAAACACCGGCTGCATCAGAGAATGCCAGCGCGTCGACGGCAAGCGTTGGACTGCCTGCCGCTGCTCAGGCTTCGACGACGAGCCAACGCGCCTCCTCCGGCAGCGGGCTGACAGGCCGGCTGGTGTTTCAGGACGTACCGGGCGGCATGATCTACGTTTACGACCTGGAGAGCCAGACCCTGCGCACGCTGACCGGCGGATTCGACCCGGCGCTGAGTCCAGACGGCAAGACCGTGGCCTTCACCCGCCAGGGCGGCGAGCAAGGGCTGTATCTGATCGACATCAACGACTGCCAGAACGATGGCTGCGATGCCGGCGTCAACGAGCGCCTGATCTACAGCGGCAGCGAGGAACTGCGGGCGCCTGACTGGAGCCCGGACGGCCAATACATCGTCTTCAGCCGCGTCAGCGGCCACACGTACTGCCGGCAGGTTGGACCGCTCTGCGTGCCCGACCGGCCGGGTCTCGAGGACTTCCCGTTGATAACCATGGACAAACGCGGGCTGAGCCGCGTGGACTACGACGGCAACAACTATCGCGACATCGTGGCTCTGGAGACCGCCAACGCCCCTGACTGGACCGACGCGGGTATTGTCTACGAAAGCAAGGACGGCATCCAGATCACCGCCGATGCGCCGGAAGCTGACAACAGTCTGCTGCTGGGCGGCTGGGAGTATCGTTACGAGGACCCGGCCTGGCAGCCTGGCGGCGGCCGCATCGTCTTCCAGAGCAAGGAGGGCAGCCACGCCGAGATCTATGCCGTGAACGCCGACGGTTCCGGGTTGACGCCGCTGACGCGGCCGCTGAACGGACTGGCCGACGAGCTGCCGCAGAACGTCAGCCCGGCCTGGAGTCCCGACGGCAGGTCCATTGTCTTCCTGAGCAACCGCGACGAGAACAACTCGGCCGGGCAGTGGCGCCTGTGGGTGATGGACGCGGACGGTGGCAACCAGCGCCTGCTGGACCCTGAGGTGCTCGGACAGATCAGCTTCCGCTATGACAACCACGCGGACCAGATGGCAGACTGGAGCCGCTGAGATAACGCAATGGTACCGATAATCGAGACCCACGGGTTGCGCAAGATCTACGAGATGGGCAGCGCGCAGGTGCGCGCGCTGGACGGGCTGGATATCACCATTCAGCCGGGTGAGTTCGTGGCGATCATGGGACCGTCCGGCTCCGGCAAGAGCACGTTGATGAACATCCTGGGCTGCCTGGACCGGCCGACCGAGGGCAGCTACCTGCTTGCCGGCGAAGATGTCAGCGGACTGGACAAAGTGCAGTTGGCAGCCATCCGCAACCGGCGCATCGGCTTCGTCTTCCAGTCGTTCAACCTGCTGGCGCGCACCTCGGCGCTGCGCAACGTCATGCTGCCGCTGGTCTACAAGCGCAACGGGCAGGCGCTCTCCGGGGCGGAGCGCGAGGAGCGGGCCATGGCGGCGCTGGAGGCGGTCGGTCTGGCCGATCGCTCTGACCATGTGCCCAACCAACTGTCGGGCGGCCAGCGCCAGCGCGTTGCCATCGCCCGGGCGCTGGTCAACAACCCGCTGCTGATCATGGCCGACGAGCCGACCGGCAACCTGGACACCAGGACCGGCGACGAGATCATGGGCCTGCTGCACGACCTGCACAGCCGCGGCCGCACCATCGTCATGGTGACCCACGAGTCCTACATCGCCGAGCAGACGGAACGCACGATCACGCTGGTGGACGGCAAGCTGGCCTCCGAGGTTGCCAACGGGAAAGGACACCTACAATGACAGCGACCCAGGAACAGTTGGCGCCGGTAGCCGCACCGCGGCCGCAAGAAGCAGAGGAGAGCGGCGATGCACTGGGCCTCATCAGTCCGCTGGAGATCGTGCGCATCGCCTGGGAGGGTGTGGTGCGCAACAAGATCCGCTCGCTGCTGACCATGCTGGGCGTGATCATCGGCGTCGCGGCGGTCATCATCATGATCGCCATCAGCGCCGGCACCGAGGCCGCCATCGCCGACCAGATCAAGGGCCTGGGCGCCAATCTGCTGTTCATCCAGGCATCCTTCGGCCGCGGCGGCCCCGGCGGCAACGAGAACGGCCCCATGCTGACCTACGACGACGTAGCTCTGGTGGCCAACGTGCCCGGCGTGGTTGGCACCTCGGTCGAGATGCCGACCAACCAGCCGGTCAAGTACGACGGGACCACGCTCACCGACGTGCAGTTGGTGGGAACGACGCCCGACTACCCGTCGGTGCGCGAGGTGGCGCTGGCCGACGGCCGCTTCCTGAACGAACAGGACATGGAGCGCAAGACCAAGGTGATCGTTCTGGGCGCCGGCATCGCCAGGGAGATATTCGGCGACGCGGACCCCATCGGCCAGTCGGTCACGGTGGACAACGTCAAGCTGACCGTGGTCGGCGTGATGGCAGATAAGGGTGCGGTGGGCAACACCGACTTCGACGCCCGCGCCTACGTGCCGATCACACTGGTCTTCAGCCGCTTCGTGCCCTCGCAGTTTGCCCGCTTTGTCGGCGACCGCGTGCAGTTGATCTACGCCCAGATCGACGAAAACGCCAACATGGACGAGGTGACACAGCAGATCCAGTTGAAACTGGCCTCCACCAAGGGCGTCTCGGTGGACGAGCTGCCGTTCACCATGCGCACCCAGGACGATATCATTCAGACCCAGGGCGCGGCTACCGAGGCGTTCCGCAACCTGCTGGCGTGGGTGGCGGCCGTGTCGCTGATCGTCGGCGGCATCGGCATCATGAACATCATGCTGGTCAGCGTCACCGAGCGGACGCGCGAGATCGGCATCCGCCAGTCGGTCGGCGCGACGCCCAGCGACATCCGCCTGCAGTTCCTGGCCGAGGCGCTGATCCTGAGCCTGGTGGGCGGGCTGATCGGCATCGCCGCGGGCATCGGCGGCGCGCTGTTGTTCGGCGCCACCAGCGACATGCGCACGGTCATCGTGCCGGCGTCGATCGCGCTGGCGTTCGTGTCGGCGGCAGCCATTGGCGTGTTCTTCGGCTTCTATCCGGCCAACAAGGCCGCCCAGCTCGATCCGATCGATGCGCTGCGGCATGAGTAGCCGGTGAGCGGTGATCAGTGATCGGTGATCGGTAAACGGTGAACGAGGGATTGGACTGCGACGGCTGAAGAGATACCTTCTCAATCAACCGGCGCCGCTGTGGCCGGTCTCCGACCGAGCCACGACTGCGGGTATTGAGAAGATAGTCGTGGAAACAGCAAAACAAGGAGACTATGTTCTGTGAAACAACTTATCGTGACAATCGTGGGAATCGCTTCGATGGCGTTGCTGGCGGCCTGTGGCGCGGCAGGGCCGGCAACCGGGCAAGCAGCCGGCGCAGCAGCCGCGCCGGCCAGTCAGACGAGCAGCGCCGGCAGCGCGACCGAGCTCACCGACACGTACCAAAACGCCCTGCCGGTCGTGTCCCAGTTGATCCTGGGTTCGCTGCGCCTGGAGGAAGGCGACCAGGCCATCGACGCCGCTGAGGCTGGCAAGCTTCTGCCGCTGTGGCAGGCCTACCAGAGCCTGAGCAACAGCGACACCACCGCGCCCGCCGAGCTGGAAGCGCTGGTCAGGCAGATCGAGGGCGCCATGCAGCCCGATCAGATCGTGTCCATCGCAGCCATGCAACTGACCAGCGACAACATCGGCGAGACGCTGCAGGCGCTAGGGCCGGGGTTGTTCGGCGGCGGCTTTGACCGGGCCAACGCCGGCGGGTCCGGTTCGTCCGGCGGCGGCTTCACCGGGCGAGGCGGCGACTTCCCTGCCGGCGGACCACCGCCCGGTGATTTTGGCGGCGGCGGTCCCGGCGGCTTTCCCGGCGGGTTCGGCGGTGCTCAGCAGGACCCGTCGGCGCGTGAGACGGCCATCGCCGAGCGTCTGTCGCAGGACGGCGGCCAGGCAGCCACGTTCATGACACGCGGGCTGCTGAACCAGCTCATCACCTCGCTGCAACTGAAGACCGGCGAGCTGACCCAGGCTGACCTGGACGCGCAGCAGGCCCAGCGCAACGTGTTCCGCTGGCTGCCGGTCGCAGCCGAGACAACCGGCATCCCGGTCGAGACGCTGCAGGAAGCGCTGGCCGGCGGCGCGACCCTGGCCGAGGCCATCGACGCCCAAGGCGGCGATCTGGCAGCCGTCCAGGCAGCGGTACGCGATGCGCTGAAGAACAATCCCAACCTCGACGATCAGGCCATCGAGGCTGAGATTACAGCCGTGTTCGACACGAAGACAGACGCGCAACTGGCGCAGTAGGCCACCGATGCAGCCATCCCTGGCCAACGTGACCAGAGTTTCACAACCTCTGGCTGCCGCGGCCATTGCGTTGGTGCTTGCGGCGGGCTGCACGCAGAGCGCCGGTCCAACACCTCCGCCAACATCGGCGACATCGAGTGCCGCGCCGGCCGCCGCGACGGTGGTTTCGCCGCTGCCAACTGCTGGCGCCACGGCCGCGCCGGCCACCGGCAACCAGCGAACTGTCACCCTTGACGACAACGGCGCAACGGTCACACTCCCCGTCGGCGAGTGGATTGTGCTTGCGCTGGACGACGGCTATACCTGGCAGATCGAGGTCAGCGACGAGAGCGTCGTGAGCCAGTTGAGTGATGTCGTCGCAAAGCCGGGCGCTCAGGGTGTCTTTGTGGGGGTTAATCCCGGCACAGCCACCCTGAGCGCGGCCGGCGATCCCCTCTGCCGCCAGTCAAAGCTACCGTGCGCCATGCCCTCCCTGGCGTTTCGGGTGACGGTTGTCGTGGACTGAGCAGTGGGCGATCGGAGACCGCGTGGTCTCCAAGAGGATCTACGGACCGGCGGCTTCCTCCACAATTGGCACGCCGGCAATGCGGGCGGCCAGGGTGACGCTGTCGGCGACCCAGGCGGGGCCATCAGCCGTCTGCACCTGCCACCAGGTGCGGTCGGCGTTGGCGCCGGTAATAGGCAAGCTATCGCCGGCCTGCATCTGGCCGACGATGTTGAAGGTGGTGCCCGGCCCGCTGCGCAGGTTGGCCAGCCCGCTCCCGGTGAACACGGTCGGCCCGTCCACCGTTGCCAGGTCGATGGGCTGTTTCAGCCAGCGGTCGAAGAAGGCCACTGACTGGCTCATGGCGGTGCCGAAGTTGCCGGAGATGTTGTGGTTGTCGCCGGGATAGGTCACCAGGTCGATGGGCATGCCCGCATCCAGCCCTTGCTCGTAGAGGATGCGCGAGAACTCCACCGGCACCGACTCGTCGCCTTCGGTGTGATGAAGCTGGATCGGCCCTGACAGGTCGTCGAGGAAGTAGTTGGCGGACAGCGACCGCCAGAACTCGGGGTTGCTTTCCGGAGAACCGTACAGGCTGGTCAGGCTGTTGCGCCAGCGGCCGCGGCTGCTGTTGGGATCTGGCGTCGGTGCAGGCCGGTTGCCGCGCCGCCAGCCGGTCAGCAGGTCCTCGTACGCACCCACGACGCCGCCCCAGATCACGCCCGCCTTGATGTCGGGATCGGTCACCATGGCGCGCAGGGTGATCCAGCCGCCCATGCTGTGGCCCCACATGCCGATGCGCTGCGGGTCGGCGTCGGGGTACTGCTTGAGCGTTGACACGGCGTTGAGCACGTCGATGACGTAGTCGGGGGAACCGTACGCGCCGGTGGGCGCACCTCGGAGCGGTCGTGGCCGCGGTAGTCGGGGCGAAAGACGATGTAGCCGCTGCGCGCGAACCCGTCCACGTAGGCCACGTAGCGCTCGGTGGTGCGGTATTCGTTGGGCGGGATGAAGCCGTGGTTGAAGATGATCACTGGCCAGCCGCCCTCCGGTTTCTGGCCGCGCGGCACGGTCAACAGGCCGTACTGCTTCAGCCCCTCGGAGTAGTACGAGGCATAGTAGCGGTCGTAGTTCCCGCCGGGCGCCAGCGTCTGTTCGATGACCAGCTCGCTGCCGGGGTAGGCCTGACGGCGTAGATATTCGATGGACAGGGGATGGATGGGCGTCGCGGTGGCAGTCGGGGTTGCCGTCGGTACCGGCGTGTCGGTGGCTGTCGGTGAAGGCGTGGCCGTCGGAGCGGGCGTCGGCGTGTCTGCCGGCTGGGTGGCCTGCGGCGCGGCCGCGACCACGGTAGCCGGCGCGCTGGGAACGGCCGGAACGGCCGTTGGCTGCTCAGTCTCGCGGCTGCTGCACGCTGTCACCAGCAAGGCCGCGGCGACGATCATCGTCGCTGCCGAGACACGCCGCCCTTTCGTCGAGAATCGAGATAACACAGTCATACACAGCCCTTCTGATAGAAGTTCATCTTTTCCGGCAAAGGTGAACTTCTTGCTCATGCAATTCAGAAGCTCGACTTTGCGGAAAAAGCCGAGCTTCGCCGATCGGTGCGGTGCACAAGGTCGACAATGTGGAAACAGTCGAACTTCTTGCCCGCTACGGCCGCGGGCCGAGGGTGATGGGCACGCTGGTCTCTGCGCCGTCGCGCAGGACGGTCACGTCGATGGTCTGTCCAATGGTGGTGTAGAACGCCAGATAGGTGTTCAGGTCGTCAAAGCTGTTGATGGTGCGGTCGTCGATGGCGATGATCAGGTCGCCGCCCCGTCCGGTGTTGGGATCGGCCGCGATCAGTCCGGCGTTGTCGGCCGGTCCGCCCTGGGTGACGCCGATGACATAGGCGCCCTGCGTCTGCGGCAGGCCGAACTGCTCCTGCTCGCTCAGGCCGATCTCATTGGCAAACGACGCGCCAAGGTAGGAGTAGTCGTGGGAGCCCTTCTCGATCAGGCTGGGCACGACCTGGCGGACGGCGATGACCGGGATCGAGAAACCGACGCCCGAGTTGAAGCCGGTCTGCGAGGCGATGGCGGCGTTGATGCCCACCACCTCGCCGTCCAGGTTCAGCAACGGCCCGCCTGAGTTGCCGGGATTGATGGGCGCATCCGTTTGGATGACACTGGGCAGCGAGTAGGAGGAGCCGAAGCGGCTGATGCGCTGCGAACGCAGGCTGCGATCCAGCCCGCTGACGATGCCCAGCGACATGGATCCCTGTTCGCCGAAGGGGTTGCCGATGGCGACGACGAACTGGCCGACCTTCAGACTGTCCGGCTCGGCCAGCGGCAGCGGCTCGGTTCCTTCCGGCAGCGCCTCGACCTGCAAGACGGCCAGGTCGCTGTCGGTGTCGGTTCCCACCAGGGTCGCCGGCATGTGTTCACCGTCGGAGAAGACCACCTCAAAAGCGCGCCCACCGTTCACGACGTGGTTGTTGGTGACGATGTAGCCGTCTGCGCTGTACACAAAGCCGCTGCCTGACCCGACGGGCGGCACCACGATGTAGACGACCGCAGGGTTGGCCTTCTGATACAGGTCGATCAAAGCGGTGTCAACGCCCGGTTCCTCGGCCTGTTGCTGCTCTGCCAGCCTGGACGCCACCGTGTCATCGACCAGCCTGGCCAGCGATTCCGGGCTGGCTGCCGCCAGGCGATCCTCCACAGCAGCCAGAATCGTCGCCTGCAACGCTGCGACGTCGAGCGTCGGCTCTGGTTGCGGCTGGCGGTCGTCGATCTGCGCCGACACGGTGGCGACGATCGCGTCCATGGACACGCTATCGGCCGCGCCCGGTGTGGCTACCACCGGCGCTGAGCTGGCTACGGAGCAGCCGGCCAGCAGCAGGCTGGCAATCAAGGTTAGCAACACAACTCGTTGTTTCATCTTGTCAGTCTTCTTTCACCGTGATGTACGTGCATCTAACCACATTCTCGCACGCCAGACAGGAAGGTCCGCCACGATTGGTGCGTTCGTAGACCCGCCCGACCGTAAACGGATCGGGCTACAAGGTGAAAGGCCCTGCGGGCCTGAGGATCATAGCCCCAACAGGGCTTCCACTTTGTAGCCGGGAGGTTTCAGCTCCCGGCGGGTGTGTTGAGCCGGTTGCCGCCTTGAATTCCAGACTTTCGCAAGCGCCAACTACGTACGGACTGCCGGCAGGGATATCGTGAAGATCGCACCTCCGTTGACGCCGTTTTCGGCGCGGATGGTTCCGCCGTGGGCTTCGACCAGCGAGCGCGCGATGGCCAGCCCGAGACCGGACTCACCGTTGGCCGGCCGCGACTCGTCGGCGCGGTAGAAGCGCTTGAAGATAAAGGGCAGATGCTCGGGATCGATGCCCGGCCCGGTGTCGCTGACTTGCATGAGCACGACCTCGTCGGCTGAGCTGGCGGACAGGGTGACGCGGCCGCCCTCCGGCGTGTAGCGCAGCGCGTTGGCGACCAGGTTGCCCAGCACCTGTGCAATGCGCTCGCGGTCGACGTCGATCTGCGGCAGGTCGGGAGACGCGTCGACGTCGATGGCGATGTTGTGTTGCGCTGCCAGGGCGGCGTGCGCGGCTGCGGTGCGCTCAAGGCATTCCTGAGGCGGCAGCGGCGCGCGGTTCAACGTCAACTCGCCCGCGTCAGCCAGCGACAGCGTCCGCAGGTCGTCCACCAGATGGCTCAGCAACTGCGCCTCGCCGTACATCGCGTCGTAGATTCCGGGCTTGCCTTGCAGCTTGCCGTCGGCCAGCGCCTCGGTGTAGCCAAGGATGACGCTCAGGGGCGTGCGCAACTCATGGGCGACGTCGGCCGTCATCTGGCGGCGCAGTTGGTTGGAGGTGGCCAGATCGGTGCTCATCTGGTTGAACGAGGCGGCCAACTGGCCCAGCTCGTCCTCCGTTCGCACGGGAACCTGGTGGCCCAAATCACCCCGGGAGACGCGCTGAGTTGCCTCTGTCAGCTCCTTGACCGGTCGCGAGATGGCCCTCGCGAGCAGGATGCCGAGAATCAGCGCGATGACTGTCGCACCCAGCGCGCCGAAGACGATGGCCTGGTTGACGCGCGCCAGGAACGCGGTCTCCGGTGAATAGGGCGTGCGCGGCTGCGGATCCGGCGCCAGGTCGATCAGCAGTTGCCCCACCACCTGCCCATCGACCTCAATCGGGAGCGCGCGGCGCAGATCGGCGCCGCTCAGCGTCTGGCCAACACGATAGCGCCGGGTGCCGAGCAAAACGGTCTGGTTGTTGTCCACCAGCGCCACGGGCGCACGCACCAGGCCGCCCGGCGTGCGCAATGCAATGGCCGAAATGTCCTGCCAGCCGCCGTTCTGGGTGTAGTAGTCGGCCAACTCCTGCACCATGTCTTGCCGGTAGCGGGCGTTGATGAACTGGTCGAACTCACTTTGCGTGCGCAGACCAACAAAGACCGCCACCAGCACCGCGCCGATGAGGCCAACGAAGAGAAAGGCCAGGGTGAGTTTGAGGGCGAGAGAGCGCATCTTGGTGAACGGCTACTCCTCCGCAAAGCGATAGCCAACGCCATAGACGGTCTCGACGTAGCGCGGCTTGCTGGGATTGGGTTCGAGCTTGGTGCGCAGGTTGCGGATGTGGACGTCGATGGTGCGTTCGTAGCCGTCGAAGGCGTCGCCTTGCAGCCGGTCGAGCAGTTCGGCGCGGGTGAAAGCACGTCCCGGCGCTGCGAAATGCTGCCAGCAGGTCGAACTCCGACGGCGTGAGTTCGACCGAGCGGCTTTCCACGGAAACCTTGCGGCTGGCGCGGTCGAGAGTGACGTCGGCGACCCGCAGCACGTCAGACTGCATCGTGGTGCGGGTGGCGCGGCGCAACACGGCGCACGCGCGGTCAGCTCGCGCATGCTGAAGGGCTTGGTCACGAAGTCGTCCGCGCCCAGCTCCAGGCCCAGAATCTTGTCGCTTTCCTCCAGTCGGGCGGTGAGGATGACGATGGGGGTGTCGGCCTCGCGCTTGTGCGCCTTGAGGAAGTCGTATCCGCCCATGTTGGGCATCATCAGGTCAAGGATAATCAGGTCGGGCTTCTCGTGACGGGCAACGTAGAGCGCCTCCTGGCCGTCCGATGCCAGTACGACGCGAAAGCCCTCTTCCTCGAGATAGGACTGCACCATCACCCGCAATTCCTTTTTGTCGTCCACCACAAGAATTGTCTGCGGCATGATTTCTTTCCTGCCCTGTCTCTGGAGGCCAGCCACGCCGGCCTCCAGAGATGGACATTGGGGAGCGTAAAAAAACCTCCCTGTGTTGGCTTGGTCAGGCCCCTGCTGGGGTGCAAGCAAAGACCGGCCAAAGCGGTTATCGATAGACGCGTCCCGGTTAAAGGTCTGTTACCGGAACCGCGACAAACTCCAGCTCCAGGGTCACCGTGTCTTCGACCGTGTCCACCGACGGCGAGTCGGGGATGCTGAGGTTTAGATCGCGCCAGGGCACGGTGAGGGTCGCCAGGCCTTCCAGCCGCGTCTCGCTGGCCGGCGTCACAGTCACGTCGAAGGTGACCGGCACAGTGAGGTCTTTGACGGTGAGATTGCCGGCGATCTGGAAGCTGAATGGCTCGCCTATGGTAACGCTATCCGGCATTCCAAGCAACTCGGCCGGCTCGAACGAGACGTACTCGTAGGTGTTGGTCTGCAGAATGAAGTTCTTGAGCGCCCGGTCGCGCGAGGAGCTGTCGGTTGCCAGCGTACGTGCGTTGACAAGGATGGTGCCGACCTGAGCAGCTGACGTGTCGTTGGGATCGACTGCCAACTGGCCGGAAACCTGGTCGGTGGCGCCGACAACTGTCTTGGGCGAGCCGCGCAGCACCTCGTCGATCACAAAACGGGCCTGCGATTCGCCGGGAACGATCTCGAAAATCGTTGGTGCTGCCGCGCTGGCCGGTTCCTCAGTTGGTTCAGGCGTCGGCGGCTCATCTGTTGGCTCCGCGACAGCCGGCACTTCGGTCGGTGCGGGTTCAGCGACTTCAACTGTTGGTTGCGGTTCTGGGGTCGCCGTGGGTGCAGGTGTGTCGGTCGGCGCCGCAGCGGGCGTGTTGGTTTCCACGACCAACGGAACGGCCTCGATGGGCGCGCTGGCCTCCTCTGGCGCCGCCAACGGGCCACAGGCGGCCGCTATGACGCTGACGATCAACAACAATCCCAAGGTGATCACTACCGTTTTCTTCACAGTCTACTGCCTCCGTTCAGTATTTTTCCGATCTTACCCGCAGCGGGCACGCTTTTCAGTGATGGTCCCTGCAAACACGCTGCGCACTGCATAACGGCTGAATCTTACCATGCGGATGTTCAGAAAATGTTAAGGATGAATTGGGATGCTGTTTGTCGCAGCAGCGGTGCGCGCGTCGGGAACCTAACTTGACCAGCCTCGGCGCCGGTGCTATACGTACGGTACACCGATGGCACGGCCCGCGCGCGCCGGTCGGTTCAACCACCTCTACGAAAGGGTTTCCACCACATGTCCACAAAAACACGTGTTGCCATGGTCGGCGTCGGCGGCATGGCGCGCCACCACATCCGCCAGATGCTGCGCCAGACCGACACCACCGAGATAGCCGCCATCTGCGAGCCATCGCAGGAGCAGTACACGGCGGCGGCGGCCATGTTCGACGAGGACGGCCTGGCGCCGCCGCCCAACGAGCCTGATCTGGCGCGCCTGCTGGCGACCTACCCGCTCGACGCGGCGTTCATCATCACGCCGCACGTCTACCACTACGGGCAGGCCGCTGCGTGCCTGG
Organism: Caldilineales bacterium; assembly: GCA_041391245.1. Taxonomy (GTDB): domain Bacteria; phylum Chloroflexota; class Anaerolineae; order JAAEKA01; family JAAEKA01; genus JACKBK01. Next base: position 65,806 of record JAWKOJ010000019.1, on the reverse strand, counting down.
AGGCCGGCCTGGACGTGCTGCTGGAGAAACCGATGGTGATGAACGCAGGCGAAGCCGAGCGATTGATCGCCTTGCAGCAGCGGACCGGCCGGCTGCTGGTGGTCGCGTTTCAGGGCAGCCTGTCGCCGCAGATCCGCGCCGCCTCGGCCATGCTGCGGGCGGGCAAGCTGGGCCGTCTGCTCAGCATCAGCGCAACGGTCTGGCAGGGCTGGGGACCGAACACGGCGGGAACGTGGCGGCAGGTGCCGGCGCTGGCCGGCGGCGGGTTCCTGTTCGACACCGGCGCGCACATGCTCAACACGGTGGTCGATCTGGCCGGCGAGGGATTCGCCGAGGTGGCCGCCTGGCTGGACAACAACGGCCGCCCCGTGGAGACGATCGGGGTCGTCATGGGCAGGCTGCAGTCGGGGCCGTGGGTGACGATGCACGGCTGCGGCGAGACCATCAACACCTGGGCCAGCGAGATCCAGGTCTTCTGCACCGACGGCATCCTGCGCACCGGCATCTGGGGCGAGCGCCTGCAGATGCAACGCAAGGCCGGCCCGATGCGTTTCAACAGAGTCAGGTTGCCGGAGTCGCTGGGCGTCTGGCAACAGTTCCTGGCAGTGCGCAACGGCGAGATCCCCAACCCCAGCCCACCGGAAGTCGGCCTGCGCATGGCGCAGTTGTACGACGCGATCCGCGCCTCGGCTGCGCAGGATGGCCGCCCTGTGCGGCTGTGAGCTGCACCAAATCTCAGGAGACTTTATGACATCCTCACTTCCCCGCGTTCTGATCTGGAACGAATTCCGCCACGAGAAGAGCGACGCAGCCGTGGCGGCCATCTACCCGCACGGCATCCACGAAGCCGTGGCCGAACCGCTGCGCGCGGCGGGTTTCTGCGTGCGCACGGCAACCCTCGACGAACCGGAGCACGGCCTGACCGAGGCCGTTTTGAATGAAACCGACGTGCTGGTCTGGTGGGGCCACATCGCCCACCCCGAGGTGCAGGACGAGATCGTGGCGCGCGTGCAGGGGCGCGTGCTGGCCGGCATGGGCTTGCTGGTGCTGCACTCCGCCCACTTCTCCAAGCTCTTCCGGCGGCTGATGGGCACCAGTTGCGACCTGAAGTGGCGCGAGGCCGACGAGCGCGAGCGGTTCTGGGTGGTCTCGCCCAGCCATCCTATCGCCGCCGGCCTGGGCGAGTACTTCGAGCTGCCCCATGAGGAGATGTACGGCGAGTTCTTCGACATCCCCGCACCCGACGAGCTGGTTCTGGTGAGTTGGTTCCAGGGCGGGGAGGTGTTCCGCAGCGGCTGCTGTTTCAGCCGCGGCCGCGGCCGCATCTTCTACTTCCGCCCGGGCCACGAGACCTATCCCACCTACTACGACGCCAACGTGCAGCGGGTGATCGCCAACGCGGTGCGCTGGCTGGCGCCGGCCGGCGGGCCGGTAGTCACCTTCGGCCAGCGCCCAGTTCCCATCGAAGCAATCGGCAGCTAAGCTGAAGTGGACGCGGGAAAGGAATCCGCGGCGTAGAGAGGAGCCAGGCGAGCGATTACCGAGATGTCGCGCACAAAATCCTCGTTGCGCAGGATGCGCAGGGGACGCGACCAGCGCGACCCCGGCAGCGTCACGATGGATATGGCATCGATGAGCCGCCGGCTGCCGCCCCAGCCAAAGATCTCCTGGCTGACGCAGACCAGCCCGGCTTCCTGCGCGAACTCGCGCAGCTTGCCGGCCGTCATTCCAGCGTCCCGCCAGTGGGTGCGGTATTCGATTCCTACCTTTTTCAGCAGCGGCTGGCCGCGCGGCGGGACCTTGTCCACGGCGTTGAAATAGCGGCTGTACTCGCCCAGGTTGGAGTGGTGCAGGAACGCGACGCCATCCCGGGTTAGCTTGCGGGCGATCTGCAAGAGATAGGCGCGCAGCACGCCCGCCTCAACATGCACCAGCGAGTCGAAGCTGAAGACGAAGTCGATGGCGTTGTCCTGCGCCATGTGGAGCGACGTGCCGTCGTTGACGAAGTAATCGATGTTGGTGGACCCGGCAAAACGCTGTTGGCACTGCGCGATCGCGTTGGCCGACAGGTCAACAACGGTCAGGTGATCGCACAGATTCTTGAGATACTGGGTCCAGCGCCCGTAGCCGGGGGCGATCTCCAGAATCGTCCCGGTGGGCAGGAAAGCGTGGATGCGCGGCCATATGGCCGCGTGCCATTGCATATCGACCCCGCCCCAGGCGCGCGACCATTCGTCGCCCCCCTCCTGCCAGGGATAGCCTGCGTCCCACCACTGCTTGTTTTCGTCTACGGATGGCATGGTGCGTCTCTGATGAAAGCATCCACCTTCCCAATGCAGGATTGGGCCTTGTGCCCGTTCCGGCGGACGCCCACCAGGGGCCATCCAGTGTGCGGAAAGGACGCCCGCAAGCGACATCGCTACATTTGGAATGAGCTCAGTTGGCGGGCGAGGGCGGCAGATAGCTCAGCGGATTGGCGCGCTGGCTGCCCTGATAGACCTGGAAGTGGACGTGAGGGCCGGTGGAGTTGCCGGTGCTGCCCACCTGTCCGATCATCTGGCCGCGGCTGACGCTTTCGCCCTCCTCCACGTAGATATCGCTCATGTGGTTGTAGGCGGTCTGTAGGCCGTTGCCGTGCGCAATGACCACGCGGAAGCCCAACCAGCCATCGGGCGAGAAACGCGCGTAGACAACCCGGCCGCCGGCGCTGGCGTAGACCTTGGCGCCGTAGTAGGTGGCAATGTCGATGGCCAGGTGCCCGCTATGGTAGCCCTGGCTGATCGTGCCGCGCAGCGGCCAGGCCAGCGTGTAGCCTCGGCCGGGACCGGGAGGCAGGATACGCTCCGCGTAGTCCAGACGGCCATCGGGGATAACCAGCTTCTGGCCTACCCGCAGCGCACTGTTCCCCAGTTGGTTGAGCGGAAAGTCGCGTATGGCAGCCGGTTCCACGCCGTAGCGCAGCGCGATGCCCTCCAGGGTATCGCCCGGCTTCACCGTGACGTACGCGCCCTTCACCGGCAGGATGACCATCTCCTGATCCGGGAAGATCAGGTCCGGGTTGAGCCGCATCCACTCGTTGGAATAGCGCAGCGTGTCGACGTCCAGATCGAACTGGCGAGCGATTGTCCAGTCGCTGTCGCCTGGCTGGACGATGTATGTGATCACGTCAGGGCGCAACAGATTCCAGCGGCGGGCGGGGGCGTCGGCCAACTCGCGGCTGAGCGTTTCCAGCTCCTCGGGCGCGGCAAACAACTCAGGCGTATCGATCGGATCCTGAAGCTGCGAGGAATAGAGGCGGGAAGTGGGGCCTGGTGGTCCGGCCGAGGCGATGCCGGGCGTCAATGCGAGTATTAGTAAGGCCATCAGCATCCCCATCCAGCGGCGCTGGTCGGAGAATCTTTTGTCCATAGGTCCGGGAGTCTAGCACAGGCCCGCGGGCTTGGCAAATCACTGCGGCGGCCGGACAAGTTCCAGGTCTGCGAGAAACAGCGCGCCGCCGGGCGTTTGATCGAACAGCAGCGCGATCTCTGCGATGTCGTTCAGGTCAACGCCGGAAAAGTCGCTCAGAGCCAGGCGCACGGTGGTCAGCGGCACGATGCCGGTGAAGAAGCCGGTATTTTCGGCGTCGCTGTCTTGCATGATGCCCGACGGAAAGGCCAGGGCCGGCTCGTCAGGTCGAGTCTGTACCACGGCCTGTTTGCCGGCGCGATCGGTCAACTGCACGCTGAAGACCTGCGGGCTGGCAGCCTTGTTGAGCGCTGAGGCCGGATCGACTGCGGCGCGCAGGCTGAGGGCCGTGTAGCCGCCCAGATCGCCCGCGCCTTCGGGCAGTTCAAATCTCAGCGCAGCGTCTGGCGTCTCCCAGGACAGGACAGCGAGCGTCGGTTGGCCGGGCACGGTCACATAGTTGCGGCGGCACGGCTCGCTGCCGGGCAAGCTCCAGGGGGAGTAGAAACCTCTGGGACAAAAATGCGTCGCCACGCCGTCGGCTTGCACGGCGCCGCCCAGCAGGTTGTCCACCAGTTCGTCCTCGCCGGCAGGGGTCATGACCGGCAGGCGGTCCGGTGCAGCCGGGAGAATGGCCACTCGCCCCGGCAGGCCATACAGCTCGTCCGGAGCGGGATCGCGCGCATCCATGCCGAGCCGGGCTTTCGCCTCGCTCACCGCCTGACCGTCGCTGCTGAAAACCGCCGTCAGGAAGTCGCCAGCGTAGTCCACCAGCCAGGCGCGCTGAGTCTCGCCGTCCAGCAGCGTCTCGCAGTCGGACCGGGCGCGATGGGTGACCATGTCGGCCGGCAGGATCGAGTTGAAGTTGTTGTGGTTGGCCCGCTCCAGCCAGGCCGAGACTGCCCATTCACGCTGGTCCGGGGCCAGCCTGGCGCCTTCAAAGAAGAACTGGCCGGTCTGATCTGTAACGTCGCCGTCGCAGCCTGCCAGAACCGTTGCCAGCGGCGCGCTGACGCGGTTCCAGGGATCGAGAAAGGTTGTTGCTCCAGCTATGACCAGCACGCCCGCGACTGGACCGTATTCCTCCCGGCCGGCCGCGATCTCCGGGGTGTTGGCCAGCCAGACTGCCGCTTCGCCGCCGCGTGAGTGACCCAGCAGCGCCAGCCGGCTCAAGTCAGCGCGGCCAGCCATCTCGACGCCAAAGCCATTGGCGCCACCGGCTGAAGACTCGGCCAGGGCTTGCATATGCAGGTCGAGCACCTGCGCCAGCCGTTCGCCGGGTGTCGGCTCACCAAAGCCAAAGGTGTGCTCGGCGTTGAAGTTGGGCGCCAGGACGACGTACCCCTGCCCGGCCAGCGCGCTGGCCAGGTACGCAAACCCGCTGTAGTTGCGTTGCTCCACCTCGACGTCGCACGGCCAGCGGTCGACGCCCATCGCGTCCTCCGGGCAGCCAGGGTGCGTGCCGTGGATGATCGTGACCACCGGGAAGGGTCCCTCGCCTTCGGCGGGCGCGGCGATCAGACCGTTCAGCCGCACCGGCATGTTGCGAAAGCGGCTGTCTTCGGGGAAACGGTCCTGGACGATGGTCGCGTCTCCCAGGTTGTACTCGACCGCCGGGGGCAGATCGGCGGGAGTGCCCGCAACTACATATGAGGTTTCCGGCGTTGCCGGCGCGACGACAACCGGTGGCAAGGGTTCTGAACACCCCGCCAGCAGCAACACGGCAAGGAAAACGAAAGCAACAGGAAATCGCTGCAATTTCATGGTTATCCTCAATCGGCCAGCGGACTCACCCGATCAGGCCGCTGACGCCCTTGAAAAGGAAGTAGACGCCGAAAACCAGCGACACGCCGACCATGATCGTCCGGTTGTTGCGCTCCAGCCAGCCCTGGGCGGCAGTCAGCCATCTGGCCGACTGCTGCGGCGCCGCAGCATAGGTCAGGATGGGCAGCAGCACCAGCGACTGTGTTGCCAGTGAGAACAGGAGATATGCGGCGAGACTGGCATCCGTGCCCAGCGCGGCTCCGGCGATGATATCGATGGCTGCCAGCGTGAACACCCACTGTTTGACCGAGATCGCCACGTAGAGCGCTCCGGCCAGCAGCGCGCGGGGCGCAGTAAGTCCGCCCAGGGCAGCCATCCAGCGCGGCGGCGGGTCGTCGGGATCTGCCTGCTTGCGCCATTTCTTGTAAGCGGCGACCAACAACAGAATGCCGATGACCAGCAGCAGCGTGGAGGCGATGATGTCTGGGCCATATTCAGGATATGTCTGCGCAACCGCGCCGAAAACGATACCGAACAAGACGCCTTGCGCCAGCCGGACGATGATCGCCCCCGACACAAATGCAATCGCCTTGCCCAGTCCGCCCTGGCTCTGCAGCAGGAGCAGCACGACGATTGGGTAGACCGGCACCAGCATCGCGGCCAGCAACACGGGCAGAAGTTGAAGAAGTACGTCGTTCATGAAGCAACTCGCCGCCGTTTTGGCAACGTCAGAAGAAAGGGTTACTTGCCGCCAAGCAGGAACGCAACAACCACGACGCTCACGCACAGGCCGAACACCAGCAGGCCGGTCTTCCACGGGTTTGTCCCGCTGTACTTTCCCCACTGGTAGCCCAGATAGAACAGCACACCGGCCGACACAATGTTCGAGGCGCGGAGGGCCAACAGGTCGTTGTTGCGCACCACTACAAGAGGAACCAGTGACGGCAGTACCGCCAGAATTGTCACCAACACGCACGCCAACGCACCCATCAAGTCCTCACGAGTGAACGTCACCGGCTGGGGTTGGCTGTCTTGCAGATGTTCCAAGACGTCTGCATAGAGCAACTCGCGCTTATCCAAGGGCGCTATCGGCTCCAGGATGAAGTCCAGTTGTTCGGCGATAGCTTCGATTCCCTCTTCTTCGCTGGCCGCTGTTTGAATGCGGATCAGCAGTCGGTGCTTCTCGCCGCGGCTGAACATCGAGAGCAGCGCATACATCAGGCCGTCCACCATGCCCCGCGACGGCTGCTCCAAAGGCGGTGATGATCAGATCGTTCATCTCGAAGACAGAGGCCGCCTGGCTTGCCCGACTATCGCGCACGTAGAAGGTGAACCCAACCGTAAACAGCAGGACGATCAGGATGCCAAACATGCTCTCGGAAAGCCGATCGATCGGGTCGAGCCAACGCCCAAGAAACCCGTCATCGGGCTTCATCGGGGGTCGAGCGCGCAACGATGCCTTCGTAGTCACAACCAAAGCCTCTTGGAATAATTGTGCACACACCGCGCACGGCGGCAACGGATGAGGCGTGCAGTTGAAGCGCTGCCCTGGAAGCCGTCCCGAAAGCGCAGCGCTGACGAAACGGCCTCCAGGGCAAGCAGGAGACGACTCGGCCTATGGCGCGCGGGAGGCGACGATGGCGATCTGGTCGCCGGCCGTGCGCATCTCCAGCGTGTTGCCGTTGATGGTAAAGGTGGCCGCCGATTGCAGCGCAGCCAGGAACTCTGCTTCCTGCGCCATGGTTCCCTCAGGGTCAGCGCAGAACCGTGAGGTGGAGCCGGGCTGTCCCACGGTGACGCGGTTGCCGTTCACCTGGTAGAACGCGAAGTAGTCGTTGCAGCCGGCGGTGCCGGTAACCTGGCCATCGGCGCCGAAGTTCATGGTGATTCGTGTGCCGCCGATCAGCGTAACCACGCCGCCGCGGCCGTTGTTGTAGTTAACGACGTCCCAGCGGGTGCCTGAGAGCGGGTTCGAGGGTGTGGGCGGAGGCGCCGGGGTGACGTTGATGGTCACCTGCCGGAACTGCGTCGTGCCGTCACGCATCTGGACGCGCATCTCGTAGGTGGTCGTGACCGGTGGACAGACGATCTCGTTGCCCTGCCCGGCGCGCGGGAAGCGGTTGTAGGCCTCGCCCTGGGGGTAGACCCAGACCGCCTGGACGTTCTGCACCGACCAATTGAGCGTGGCGCACTGGCCCTGCTGGATGCTTGTCCGGTCGGCCCAAAAGGCGATCTCTGTGATCGGTGTTGCCAGCGGCAGCGGTGTCGCGGTCGGCGCGATAGGTTGCGGTGTTGGCGTGGGCGGCAGCGGGGTTGGCGTAGGCGGCGGGGGCGGCGACGCGATCACGGGCACATCGTCGGCGTCCGTCGCGGTCACGAAGCTGGCCGACACCCAGCCCATGCCGCCGGGCGCTGAAGGCACCGACACGACCCACCAGTTGCCGTCGGCGCTGCGGCCGATGATTTCGCCCGAGTCGCCGTTGCGCGCCACGCCGATGACCGGGAAGTTGGTGCCAGGGCCGCTGCGGATGTTGAGGGACTGGGCGCCGGTCACCACACCGGTCGGCGTCGCAGGCGCAGGCTCCGGCAGGTCGACGATCTCACGCCGCACCATGACTACCGCCAGCGCGTCCTCCGCTGTGCGCATCTGCAGCATGTCGCCGCTGATGCTGTAGGTCGCGGCGCTTTGCAGGGCCGCCAGATACGCGCTTTCCTGCTCCATGGCCCCTTCCGGCTCGGCGCAGAACATCATCGTGCTGCCTGGCTGGCCGATGGAGATATTGCTGCCGTCGGTGGTGTACTCGGCAAAGTACTGGTTGCAGCCGGCGTTGCCCGTCACGGTGCCGTCGGCGCCGAAATAGGCTGTGACCTCCGTTCCTTCCAGGATGCCGACCACGGCCTCGCGGCCGTTGTTGTAGTTCACCACGTCCCAGGCCGTGTCGGTCAGGTCGGACGAGACGGCGGTGAAAGTCGCCAGCGTCTCGTCGCCGGCGATCAGCGTCAGTTGGTCCTCGGCGATGCTGAAATCGGTAGTTGTGGTCAGCACCGCCGTGACCGCCGCAGCCTGGGCCATCACCACGTCCTCGCAGGCCATCATGGTCGAGGCCATCGGCTGGGTGATTGTCAGGCTGGAACCGTCCTCGGTATAGGTGGTGCTGAAGTTGTTACAGCCGTCCGATCCCGGCACCGATCCGTCCGCGCCGAAGGCCAGCGTAACCGATGTGCCCTCCAGCGGCATCGTGCCAGCCAGCGCGCTCATCGTCCAACTAGTGCCGGCAAGCTGACCGGCCGCCACCGGCGGCGCCTCGGGTGTCTCGCCGCCCGCTTCCGGGCCTGCCTCGAGATGCCGGCCACGAAGGTCGCCATGAACTGGTCGCCCTCGGTCAGGACCAGTTGCCGGTCGCCGCCCAGAAAGCCGGTGGTGGCGGCCAGCGCAGCCATGTAGGCCGATGCCTGGGTCATCACCGCATCCTCGCAAGCCATCATGGTCGAGGCCATCGGCTGGTCGATCGTCAGGCTGGCGCCGTCCTGGGTGTAGGTCGTGCTGAAGCGATTGCAGCCGTCAGAGCCGGACGCCGTGCCATCGGCGCCGAACTCAGAGTGACCGGAACGCCTGGCAGCGGCAGGTTGCCGTCCAGGGCGCTCAACGTCCAGCTTGTGCCGGCCAGGTCTGCGGCAGATGCTGGCCCGGCTTCGGAGTTGACTGCGGGGGCTCGACTGGCAGGCTGGCAGGCTGGCAGGCCGCCAGCACCGGGAGCAAGGCCAGGAAGAGACCGAGTTTCAGAGTGGTACGCATCGATGATTGTCCTTTCGTTGGTTGGTGTGAGATGCGATGCTGTCGTTCGCACAAGGCGGGAACCCGGCTAGTAGTCGAAACTCTGCTCCATCTTCTTGAGTATGTCGTCTACCGTGAAGCTGGCCGGCTTCATGGCGGCGGGAACTTTCGAAAGTCGCCAGGAACTGGCGCACGAGATACTGCAGCGTAAGGTCAGGTAGGCGCGGTCGAGCATCCAGTCGTAATAGGTGTTGGACGTGATATCGGCCCGCTCGAAGGGGTCGGTGCGCAGGTTGAAGAGCTTCGGGACGCGCAGGAAGACGAAGGGTTCCGCCCAGATCTGGACCGTGCCCTGGGCGCGCTGCTCGGCGAAGACGAACTTCCAGTTGTCGTAGCGCAGCCCAACCAGGTCGCCGTCGTCGGAGAGTAGATGATCCCTGGCGCGGCCCCTTGTCTGTCTGGCCGGTGAAGTAGGGGAGAAGTTGTAGCCGTCGATGTGCACCTTGAAGTGCTTGTCGCCGGCCTGATGCCCCTGCTTCAGCCTGGCGTTGATCTCCGGCTCGCCGGCCGCGGCCAGCAGGGTGGGCAGCCAGTCGGTGTGGCTGATGATCTCGTTGGAGACCACGCCGGCCGGGATCTTGCCGGGCCAGCGCACCATCTCCGGGACGCGGAAGGCGCCCTCCCAGTTGGAGTTCTTCTCGTTGCGGAAGGGGGTCATCGCGCCGTCGGGCCAGGTGTTCATGTGCGGGCCGTTGTCGGTCGAGTACATGACGATAGTGTCCTCGGCGATGCCCAGCTCGTCCAGCAGGTCCAGCATCTGGCCCACGTGCTTGTCGTGCTCCACCATTACGTCGTGGTAGAAGGACTGCCAGCGGCCGGCCTGGCCCAGCACGTGCTCCGGTGGGTGGACGCGGAAGTGCATCCAGGTGGTGTTGAACCAGACGAAGAAGGGGGTGTCGTCGTCGTGGGCGCGCTTGATGAAGTCCTGGGCCGCAGCCAGGAACTCGGTGTCGGCCGTGTCCATGCGTTTCTTGGTCAGCGGGCCGGTGTCCTCGATGCGCTGCTTGCCGACGCGGCCCCAGCGTGGCTGCTCGGTGGGATCGTCTTCCTCGGTGGCCCAGGAATGGATCACGCCGCGCGGCCCGAAGATATTCTTGAAATTGGGGAAGTCCGCCTCGGGCGGGTAGTCCACATTTTCCGGCTCCTCCTCGGCGTTGAGGTGATAGAGGTTGCCGAAGAACTCGTCGAAGCCGTGGACGGTGGGCAGAAACTTGTTCCTGTCGCCGAAGTGGTTCTTGCCGAACTGGCCGGTGGCGTAGCCCAGCGGCTTGAGCAATTCGGCAATGGTGGCGTCCTCGGCCTGCAGGCCAATGTCCGAGCCGGGCATGCCCACCTTGGTCAAGCCGGTGCGGTAGGGGTTCTGCCCGGTGAGGAAGGCGGCGCGGCCGGCGGTGCAGCTCTGCTGGCCGTAGGAGTCGGTGAAGCGCATCCCCTCGTCGGCGATGCGGTCGATGTTGGGGGTGCGATAGCCCATCAAGCCGTCGCTGTAGCAGCTCAGGTTGGTGATGCCGATATCATCACCCCAGATAACCAGGATGTTGGGTTTGCCGTTGGGCATGGGTGTCTCCTTGTTGGTAGGTTGGTAGACTGGTAGATTGGTAAGTTGGTAGATTGGTAGATTGGTAGATTGGTGGCTGGTGAAGGGTGACTGGTGGCGGGTCACTGATCACTGGCGACTGGTCACTGGCGAAGGGCGACTGGTAGACTGGTGCGAGGGTCCTACCAATGTACCAGTCTACCAATGTACCAATCTACCGGTTCCCCCTCCCATGACATTGCTTGAACTTGCGGCCGCTGCCGCAGGGACAGGGGTCGTTGCGCTGGACGCCCGTGAAGGCTCGATCCATGACCTGCATCACCTCTCTCGCCTCGCGACCGCGGCGGATCAGGCCGGCCATGAGTTTCATGGGGAAGTCGATGTGGTGAAAGAAATCCTTGAAGCCGGCGCACAGGTAGTTGAGGCCCGGCTCGCCGTCGGGCGTGGGCATGAACCGGTTTTTGGGACACTCGCCATGACAGGCGAAACGCACGTCGCACTCCCGGCAGAAGCGCGGCAGCGTGTCGCGTTTGTCCAGGCCGAACTGGATCTGCTGCGGCGAGGCCACCAGCTCGATCATGTGCGTGTCCCGGATGTTTCCCAGCAGGTAGTTGGGCTCCACGAAGTGATCGCACGAGTACAGATCGCCGTTGTGCTCGATGGCCAGCCCCGTGCCGCAGGTGGCGTTGAAGACGCACATGCCGGAGTTGGCCAGGCCCAGCCAGTTGCTGAGCGCCGCTTCGAAGGTCTGCACGTAGATCGTCCCCACGTCGCGGCGCACCCACTCGTCAAAGATCATGCTCAGGAAGCGGCCAAACTGCTCCGGCTGCACCGAGCGGTCGGAAACGGTCGTCCCCTCCTGGTAGATCGTTAGCCCGTCGCTGTTGATGCGCTCCACCACCGGGATGAACTGCATCCAGGTCGTGCCCACCTCGTCGCGCAGGAAGCGATAGACCTCCAGCGGATAGTCGCCGTTGACGCGGTTGACGGTGGTCAGGACGTTGTAGTCCACGCCGTGCTTCTGCAACAGGCGCAGCCCGCGCATGACCTTGTCGAAGGTCGGCTTGCCGCCTTTGTCCAGCCATAGACATCGTGCAGTTCGCGGGCCGTCGATGCTGATGCCCAGCAGAAAGCGGTGTTCCGGCAAAAAAGCGGCCCATTCGTCGTCCAGCAGCGTGCCGTTGGTCTGCATCGTGTGCAGGAAGGTCATGCCCGGCCGCCGGTGCTTCTCCACCAGTTCCATGGTGCGCCGGTAGAAGTCCAGCCCCATCAGCGTCGGCTCGCCACCCTGCCAGGCGATGTTGACGCTGTCCGTCTGGTGCGACTCGATGAGCTGGCGGATGTACTGCTCCAGCACCGGCTCGCTCATACGGAACTTGCTGCCGGGATAGAAGATCTCCTTGTCCAGGAAAAAGCAGTAGGCGCAATCCAGGTTGCAGATCGCGCCGGTGGGCTTGGCCAGCAGGTGAAAGGCTGGCGGCGCGTTCGGAGGACGCGCCGGTGCAGCAGGCTCGATCAGCTGGATAGGGGAGGAATGCAGCATGATCATATCTCTAACGGGTAGTCGCCGTTGACCCGGTTGACGTTGGCCGGTATGTTGCCGCCGCAGACTAACCAGATATGACTCAAAGGCTCACTTCAACACCAACGACATAATGGCGTACAGCGACAGGCCGCCGATGTACAGCAAACCAGCGAAGCCCGGTTCGCCCTCGCGGTTGGCCTCGGGGATGATTCCCTGAACGACAGTGGTGATCAGGAAGCCTGACGCCAGGGCCGCCAGGATGAACCGAACCTCGATGGGCTGGTTCCTGAGAACCAGAAAACCAAGGACCGCGCCGGCTGTCATCACCGCAGCCAGCAGCAGTCCCAGCAGACGGCGGCTCGTGCGCGCCATGCCCTGCCGCTTGGCCGTCGAGATGGTCACAAAGGCCAGCGGCGCGGTGCTGATGGCCAGTCCCAGCGCCAACAGCAAGCCGGTCTTCAGGGTCAGCGTGGAGCCGATGCCGATCACCACGCCGTCGATCAACAGGTCCGCCAGCACGCCGATGTACAGGCCCAACGAGGGCGCGCCGTCCTCTGCCGCCGCCGTCTCGCTGGAAAACACGTGCGACGAGCCGTATTCCAGCAGCACGTAGAGCACACCGCCGGCGAAGAACGCCAGCACGATCCAGCCGTACGGCCCGCCGCGCACCGCGGGCGGCATCAGGCTGAACGCGACCAGCGCCGTGATGATTCCAGCCGCGAACTGGAGCGCGGCGCTGACGACCCGTTGCGGAACGTCGAACCTTTCGGCAACCGGCACGCCCAGCCAAGTCAGAAACGAGGCGAAAAGCGCGATTGCCAGGACCATCAGGAAGTCGGTCATGGCTCAGACGGGAAGCCCGTTCCGCGGTTATCCGATTCTCACGGGATATCCCGGCCCCAGCGGTATGCCCAGGATGAACCACAGGATGAAGATGATCATCCAGGCGACCAGAACGACCCCGGCGATCGGCAGCATCAACGCGACCAACGACCCGACACCCGACTTCTTCTCATAGCGCTGGGCGAAAACGACGATCACCGGGAAATACACCATCAGCGGAGTCAGTGTATTGACAGGAGAGTCGCCAACGCGGTAGGCTGCAAACACGGTCTGCGCCGGCACGCCCAGGCGGATGAAGAGCGGCACGAAGATAGGTGCAAAGATCGCCCACTTGGCCAGCGTTCCTGGTATGATGAAGTCGAGCACTACGATGACCAGAATGAAGCCGATCAGCAGTGGAATCGCCGGGATACCGGCATGTCCCAACCATTCTGCCAGGGCAGTGGCGATGACGCTCGGTATGTTGGAGTAGTTGAAGTAGGCGATGAACTGGCTGATCATCAACAACATGAAGATAAGGCCGCCCAGCCCTGCAAAGGTCTTGACAACAGCGGCGATCACGTCGTTCGGACCCTTGTATTTGCCTACGGCCGACCCATAGGCCACGCCGGGCACGAAGAAGCACAGCATCACGATGAACAGCAGGCTGCTCATGAAGGGCGTCTGGCCGATGATCGCTCCCGTTTCTGGATCGCGCAGCGGAGCGCCTGGCGGCAGGGTAGCCAGCAGGACGACACCTATCACGACCAGGAAAGCCAGTCCGGCCCGGCGCAGCCCGCGGGCCTCCAGTTCGGGATCAACTTCGTCGGCGGCAGCAGCCTGTTCGGGATCGCCCGCGTTCGCCGGGTCATATTTGCCCAAGCGCGGCTCGACGACACGCACGATGACAAACCCGATAACCACAGTCAGCAGAATGGCCGAAACTGCCTGGAAGAAGTAATCGGCAGTGATCGAGATCGACGTGCCACCCACCAACCCGATGGCTTCGTTGGTGATTTCGAACAGCATGGCATCGGTCGGCGTCGGCACCAGGTTTGCCATGAACGCCGCCGCGACGCCGCCAAAGCCGGCCGCAATGCCGGCGACCGGATGCCGTCCCACGGCCAGAAAGGCCGCCCCACCTAATGGTATGAGAATCAGGTAGCCCGCGTCCGATGCGACGCTGGAAAGTACGCCGACCAGGACGATGAGGTAGACGATCAACGCGCGCGGCGCAACCTTGACCAGCTTGCGGATCAGGGCCGCCATCAGTCCGGCGACTTCTGCCGCGCCCGCACCCATCATGGCGATGAGCGTGACGGCCAGCGCGCCAAAGCCCTGGAAGTTGACAACAAAGGAAGTGAACAGAAAGCGAATCCCGTCGATGCTCAGGAGACTTTTGACCGGTATGGTTTGCTCCTGGATCTCGAACTGGATATCCTGGTTGCTTGTTCCCGACAGCGTATACTGAGCGAGATCCTCGTAGAAGTCAGGAGTCGCCGGCACCGGCACCGGCACGGCGATTTCCTCCGTAACGCTGACGTTCAGCACCGCCAGCACGGCCGACAACAGGATGACCCCGACGATGAGATACGAGAACATCAACACCGGATGGGGTACCTTGTTGCCTATCCGCTCGACGGCATCCAACAGTTTGTCCATAAAAGAAGAGGCACCGTCTGCGGGTGGCTTTTGACTGGCAACGGCATCGGCAGCCATGTTGACCTCCGTTTGATACGACGTTAAAGACCTTTTACATATTCGACAATCAGACGCACACCCACGCCGGTGCCGCCCGGCGAGTGATAGGGCTTGGCCGGTTTGTCAGCCCAGGCTGTGCCGGCGATGTCCAGATGCACAAAAGGGTAGTCGCCCGCGAAAGCAGCCAGGAACGCGCCGGCCGTGATCGAGCCGGCCGGACGTCCGGCCAGGTTCTTCAGGTCGGCGATCTCGCTCTTGACCATCTCGCGGTACTCGTCCCACAGCGGCAACTGCCAGACGCGCTCCCCACTGGCCTCGCCGGCCCGGCTGATGCGGTCGGCCAGCGCCTGGTCGGTTGCCATCATGCCGGTGGCGTGGCTGCCCAACGCGATGATGATCGCGCCGGTCAGCGTGGAGAGTTCGACCACCGCCGCCGGGTTGTAGCGCTGGGCGTAGAAGAGCGCATCGGACAGGATAATGCGCCCCTCGGCGTCGGTGTTCAGCACCTCGATCGTCTGGCCGCTCAGAGTGCGCACGATGTCGCCCGGCCGGTAGGCCGTGCTGCTGGGCATGTTCTCGGCTGACGAGACCAGCCCGACGACGTGCACCGGGAGATCCAGTTCGGCAATCGCCTGCATCGCGCCGAACACCGCCGCCGCGCCGCCCATGTCCGACTTCATGGTCTCCATGGCGTCGGCCGGCTTGAGCGACAGGCCGCCGGAGTCGAAGGTCAGTCCCTTGCCCACGAGACAGACCGTCGGCTCGCCCTCAGCCGCCTCGCCGTGTTCCATGACGATGAAGCGCGACTCGTTGGCCGACCCCTTGCCGACTGCCAGGATCCCGCCGAAGCCCTGTTCCTCCAGGTGCGCCTGGTTGAGCACCGTGACGCGCAGTCCCAGCCGCTGGCCGAGGGCCACAGCCTCGTCGCCCAGCCTGGCCGGGGTGACAGCGTAGCCAGGCCCATTGACCAGATCGCGCCAGCTTGACGCCGCGGGCGATGATCTGGCCCTCGGCGACGCCATCCTGCACTAGCGGCGCCCGTTCGCCGGAGGTGTACACCGTGGCCCGCTCGACCGCAAAGGTCTGCTCGCTGGACAGGCCGGTGCGATAGATCCAGTAGCGGTATGCGCCCAGTTCGAAGCCTTCGGCGAAGGCCTGGCCGGTCAAGGCCGGCGCCAGCGGCACCGTGTTGGCAACGCCCAGCGTCACCGCCGTTACCTGCAGCGAGCGCGCCTGCTGCACGGCCAGCGCGGCCGCCTGCCGGATCTGTTCGGCGCCGGCATTCTCGCGCTTGCCCAGGCCCACCAGCAGCAGGCGGCGGGGAGCCAGCGCGCCGCGCGGATAGAGCAACAGGCTTTGCTGGGCGCGGCCGCGGAAGTCGGCTACTTCCAGCAGGCTGGCGACCGGTTCGGCCAGCGGCTCATCCTCGAAAACCCCTAAGACTGCCAGATCTGACGGCTGCTCCAGCAGATCGCCTGACTTCACTTCAATGTCCACAGGCAATGTCCTTTCTCGGATTAACACTGCTAATGGTCAATGAGATGGTGCAATCCGACGGCGCCTCTCGGTGGGGCCCACCGGAGCTGGCCATTCGCTACCCGCTCGGGGCGCAAGCAGCGAGGTGAAAGCCCCTCCGGGGCTGCAGGAAGCGACCATCTTCAGGCCCGAAGGGATCCTTGTAGCCAGAAGCTTCAGGCGGGCTGGTCGACCGAGTGTTGCCACATTGCACCATCCTATTAGACCAATACATTTCTCCGATTAACACGCTAATGCCTGTTACGCTGGCGGCATTCTGAGATCTCAGAAGGCGCCGCGGCGCCTCTGAATCTCAGAATGACGGTGACACTGGCGGAGTTTCTCGCAAGGCGCATGCCGCCGTGTGGCATTGGGAACTCGGAATGACAATGCGTAGAATTCCGCCTTACAGAATCTGGAGCGGCAGCGTGGCCAGCTCTTCCAGGTAGACGATGGCCGTCTCGATGCCGCGCTGGAACATCTCGATGCTGTAGTGCTCGTTGGGCGAGTGCAGGCCGTCGGTGTCCAGCCCGTAGCCCATCATCACCACCGGGATGCCCATGCGGTCGGTGAGCTCGGCGACCACCGGAATGCTGCCGCCGCCGCGGGTGAAGATCGGGGCGTGGCCCCAGCCCCGCTCGTAAGCGCGGGCCGCGGCCTGCATCTCCGGCAGGTCGAACGGGATCAACGCCGGCTTGCCCGTCGTCAGCAGCTTGACCTCGACCGAGACCGACGGCGGCGCGATGGACTCGATGTAGTCCTTGATGAGGCGGAAGATCTTGTGCGGGTCCTGGTTGCCAACCAGCCGCGAGCTGAGCTTGGCGCCCGCTTTGGCGGGGATAATCGTCTTCGGCCCCGGCCCGGCATAGCCGCCCCACAGGCCGTTGATGTCCAGCGTCGGTCGCGCCGAGACGCGCTCGCGGATGGTGTAGCGCTCGTCGCCCCACAGACCGGGAACGCCGGTTGCCTCGCGGAACTGTTCCTCAGTGAGCGGGTTGCGGGCGATCATCTCCCGTTCGCCGTCGCTGAGCGGGACCACATCGTCGTAGAAGCCGGGCACGGCGATGGTGTTGTCAGGGTTGTACAGCTTCGCCAGGATCTCCGCCAGCGCCAGGGCCGGGTTGTAGGCGGCGCCGCCCCAGAAGCCGCTGTGCAGATCTTCCTTCGGCCCTTTAACCCAGACCTCAAGGTAGGTCATGCCGCGCAGGCTGTGGGTGATGGCCGGCTCCTCGATGACGCGCATCGACGAGTCGCTGATGACGCACACGTCGGCCTGCAGCAGGTCCATATGATCCACGATGAACGGCACCAGGTTGGGCGAGGAGACCTCCTCTTCCCCTTCCAGCAGCAGCTTGACGTTGACCGGCGCAGCTCCGGCGGTGTTGAGCCAGGACTCCAGCGCCTTGACCTGGATGAACAACTGGCCCTTGTCGTCGGTGGCTCCACGGGCATACATCCGGCCGTCCACGACTACCGGCTCGAAGGGCGGCGTATCCCAGCCATCCTCCAGCACTGCCGGCATCACGTCGTAGTGGCCGTAGACCAGCACGGTCGGTTTGTCCGGACCCGCGCCCAGCCACTCGCCGTAGACCACCGGATGGCCGGCGGTGGGCATGACCGCGGCTTTGTCCAGCCCCAGCGCCGCCAGGTGGTCCGCCAGCCAGCCGGCCATCTTCTGAATGTCGCCGGCGAAGGCGGGATCGGCGCTGACGCTGGGTATGCGCAGCATCTCGAACAGCTCTTGCAAGAATCTATCGCCGTTGGCTTGGGAATAGGCGCGGCATCGCTATCGTATGTCATTCACCACTCTCCACTCAATGAAACCAGAATTGCCTTTCCCATTCAGGTGTTGACAGCCGGCGCCGCCCGGCGGGTGGTCGTGGATCAACTCTTCCACATCGAGTTCACCGGGAGTGTAGCCGGGCAGCCGCAGGGACGGGAAGATGGTCAGCAAGGAGATGATCGCCACGATCAGGAAGGTAGCTTTCAGCGCACGCAGCCGCGCGGCTGCGTTGAGCACCACGGCCTCGTCCACCTCGGCCGGCGTGGCCGACGTCTGGCTGAGCACGGTCCTGAGCTGGTCGTTGCTGACGAAGTCGATGTTGTCGAAGTTGATCTCGTAGCGCAGCGACGGCGGCAGGCCGGAGATGTTGAACGCCGACACGATGAACACGCTCAACAGACCGACCGCGACGACGCTGGAGAACGCTGCGCCCAGGGCCGAGGAGACGTTGTTGACCACGCCGCGCAGCGCGCCCACGTCGCCGGCCAGATCCTTGGGCGAGGCAGAGACCAGCACGTTGAACAGCAGGGTCAGCATGGTGCCTTCGCCGACGCCGACGATCATCAACCCCAGGATCACTGCCGGCGTCGCCCATTCGTTGCTGACCGTAAACGCCAGCAGGGTCGCACCGACCGTGACCAGGCTGAGGAGATCACTCCCAGGCGGCGGGGTCAGCCGGTCGTACAGCCGCACTGAGAGGATAGCTGCGCCGGCGACGGTCAGCGCATAGGGCACGATCGCCACCGAGGTGAAGAGGGGCGTGCGGCCCTGAACGATCTGGATGTAGAGCGGAATGAGAAAGGCGATTACCGAACCCAGGGCGCCTGCGACCAGGAAGATGATCACCGCGGCTCGCTCCTCCGCCGAGTCGAGCACTTCCATCGCCAGCAGCGGCGTCTTCTTGGTGGCCACCCGCTTCTCCGACCAGACAAAGAAGGCCTGGCCAAACACGATGCCCAGCGCGATCAGGAAGGGCGCCGGCGAGAGGCCGAACAGGGAGATCGGCGCGGCCGCTTTGGCCAGCACGATGCCCCAGGAGTTCAGGTTGTTGAAACCGAAGAGGATGCAGGCAATGGCCAGCGCCGACAGCACGACTCCCACAAGGTCGACGCGGATGCCGGACGTGCGGGGAATGGGCTTCAGGCGGAAGCTGATGACGAAGACCACGACCGAGATGACGGTGATCAACCCGAAGGACACGCGCCAACTCAGCAGGGTGGCGATGAAGCCGGCCACGACGAAGGTCAGCCCGCTGGCGACCGCCGGAATGCTGGCGAGAATTCCCAGTGCCTGTTCCTGCTGGCGCTCGCGATAGTTGGCGGCGATCAACACCACCAAAGTCGGCACCAGCGCGGCAGCCGCGATGCCGGCGATGGCCTGCGCCGTGTTCATCGTCTCGGTGCTGTTGCTGACCGCCATCAGGGCCATGGAAGCGCCGTGGACCAGCACCGCGATCTGAAACACCAGCCGCTCGCCGAACATCTTGCCGACCTTGGCGCCCAGCATGACGAAGGCGGCGACGAACAGCGAGTAAAGCACCAACGCCGTCGCCACCGAGGTTGCCGGCGCGTTGATGTCGTCGATGATCGGCCCCATGGAAACGGGTAAGGCGTTGACATTGATGCCCATCTGCAACTGTGCCAGCACGATGATAGTCATCGGTAGCCATGAGTTGCGCAGGACGGCGGCTGTGGCCGAGGATGGCTGAGGCTGGGAAGTCATGCAACCTCCATTCCCGAGTGTTCAGAGGCGGGATCGGCGCATCGATCCATCGCTGGCGCGCCGATCAAGACCGTTGAATTGTGGATCGCCGGTTTAAAGAAGAGACCGGACGTGAAGCTGCTTCCAGATGGGACGAGGTGCGTCCCGCGAACTGTCGAGACGACACAAGTATAGCACAGCCACGAGAGTTCCTGGAAATGTAGCCTGCCACGTGACTGCGCAACACCATGGTCGATCACCTGTGCGCCGCTTCATTCCGATTGCTGTCTGTGCTACAATAACGCCATGACATCCGCTGACCTCTTCGACCACCGCCGCGACAAGCTGATCGAGAGCGAGCAGCCGCTGGCGGCGCGCATGCGGCCGCGCACGCTGGAGGAGTACATCGGCCAGGACCACATCGTCGGACCGGGACGCCTGCTGCGCCGCGCCATCCAGGCCGACCAGCTCAGCAGCGTCATCTTCTACGGCCCGCCCGGCACCGGCAAGACGACGCTGGCGCGCGTCATCGCCAACACCACCAGCGCGCACTTCATCGCCATCAACGCGGTTCTGGCTGGCGTCAAGGACATCCGCGAGGCGACGGAGGTGGCCCAGAACCAGCGCGGCATGTACGGCCGCAAGACCATCCTTTTCGTGGACGAGGTGCACCGCTTCAACAAAGCACAGCAGGACGCGCTGCTGCCGTGGGTGGAGAACGGCACGGTGATCCTCATCGGTGCGACCACCGAGAACCCCTATTTCAGCGTCAACCGCCCGCTGGTCAGCCGCAGCCGCATCTTCCAGCTCAAGCCGTTGACCGAGGACGACCTGTACGGCATTGCCCACCAGGCACTGGCCGACCGCGAGCGCGGCTACGGCAAGCTCAACGTCCAGATCGACGAAGACGCCCTGGCGCATCTGGTCAACGTCGCCAACGGCGACGCCCGCGCCCTTCTCAATGCGCTGGAACTGGCCGTCGAGACGACACCGCCGACAACCAGCGAACAGTCCTCGGAGCACGCGCCACGGGGTACGCATCACGTTTCACGTGTCTCGCCTGACGAGCCATCAGCCATCGGCGATCAGCCGTCCGCCATCAGCCGGCCGCCAGTCATCCGCGTCACCCTGGCCGTCGCCGAAGAGAGCATCCAGCGGCGTGCGGTGCTGTACGACAAGGAGGGCGACTACCACTTCGACACCATCAGCGCCTACATCAAGTCGCTGCGGGGATCGGACCCCGACGCGGCGCTTTACTGGCTGGCCAAGATGGTCTATGCCGGCGAGGACCCGCGCTTCATCTTCCGCCGCATGCTGATCTTCGCCGGCGAGGATGTGGGGCTGGCCGATCCCAACGCGCTGCGGGTGGCCGTGGCGGCTGCCGAAGCGTTTGACCGGGTCGGCCTGCCCGAGGGCCGTTTTCATCTGACGACGGCGACCCTCTATCTGGCGACCGCGCCCAAGTCGAACTCAGCCATGGGGTTCTTCGACGCGTTGGGCGTGGTCGAACAGGAGCGGGAGGCTGATGTGCCCAACCATCTGCGCGATGCCAACCGCGACAAGGAGGGCTTTGGCCATGGCGAGGGCTACCTCTACCCGCACGCCTACCGCGACCACTGGGTGGCGCAGCAGTACCTGCCCGAGGCGATGCAGGGCAAGGTCTTCTACAAGCCGGGCGACCAGGGCTATGAAGCGCAGATCAGGCTGACGGTCGTGCGTCGGCGGGAGGCGCAGTTGGCCGCCATGATCGAGGGCGAGGGGATTGGTCCGCCGGAGGTGCTGACCTTCACGGGCAATCTGGCCGCGCGGCCGCGACCAGTGGCTGCAGCGGACCGTCAGCGGCGCGGGCCAACGGCTTGCCAGCGTGCGCGACCGTGTGCTGGATGCGGCGCGGATACAACGCCACTACCTGCTGCTGGATCTCAACGCCGCCAGCGGCCTGCTGACCTGGGAAGCGCTGCGGCGCGCGCCGGAGGGCGGCCTGGTGGCGTTGGCGCGCGTGCCGCAGGACGCCGACGCGCTGCGCCAGCAGGCGGAGCGGCTGCCCGACATCGAACGGCCGCGCATCCTGACCGGCGGCATCGACGACCTGCCCGCCCTGCTTGCCGCCCTCGCGGCGCAGCCAACCGACTCGCTGCTGTTCGACGCGATCGTCGGCCGCAATGCGTTGACGCGCCACGCCGACAAGGGAGCCGCGGCGGCCATGCTCGCCTCGCTGCTGGCAGCGGACGGCGTTGTCAGCCTCGCCGAGACCGTGCCGGGTCGAACGCAGCGGCTCCACAAGCTGGTCGATCTGACGCCGCTGGGCGCGGATCTGGCGCGGCGGGTGGCGGACGCCGAGGAAGCCATCTACACCCAGCCCGACGATCCGATGGTCAACTGGAGCGAGGACGACCTGCGGGCAGCTTTTGCGGCCGCGGGGCTGGATGTCACGGTCGAGAGCCAGCGCGAGGAGAGCGAGGTGCTGGTGACCGCGGATGTGCTGGCGCGCTGGCTGACGCCGAGCGCGGCCGCTGGCCAGGGACGCCCTAGCTACGCCGACCATCTGGGCGCGCTGCTTGGGGAAGAGGAGTTGACCCAGGCCAGCGACCTGTTCCGCAAGGCGCTTCTCAACCGGCCGGTCGCCTGGCAGACGACAACGGCTTTTGTCGTTGCGCGCTGAAACACCCATGACTCTACCAATCCGCCTGGGTTTCGTCGTCAAGGTGCTGGGCCGCGCTGGCCTGAAGGAACACGACTCGCGCCGCTGGCAAAACAACCCGCACCTCAGCGTCAGCCTGGCCTACTTGCGCGACATCTTTGAGTATCTGCGCGCCGGGCAGATCACGATGTACCGCATCTCGTCCGACCTGGCGCCGTACGCGACGCATCCCGACATGCCGCAGTTCCACAACCAGCTCGACGAATGCGCGGCTGAGCTGGCCGTGGTGGGCGATCTGGCGCGCGCGATCGGGCTGCGCCTCTCCTTCCATCCGTCGCAGTACGTCATTCTCAACTCCCCCGACGAGGCGTTGACCGCCAAGAGCGTCTGGGACCTGCGCGTGCAGGCCGAGATTCTGGACCGCATGGCGCTGGGACCGGAGGCCGTGGTCGTGACCCACGTCGGCGGCATCTACGAGGGCCGCGAGCCGGCCAGGGAGCGCTTTGTGCGCCGCTGGGAGCAGCTTTCTCCGGTCGTGCAGGAGCGGCTGGTGCTGGAGAACGACGATGTCCGCTTCGGCGTGGCCGACACGCTCTGGATTCACCGGCGCACCGGCATCCGCCTGGTGTTCGACAACCTGCACCACCACAACCACAACCCCGATGGGATACCGCTGCGCGATGCGCTGGCATCGTGCCTGGCCACCTGGCCCGCCGACGTCCGCCCCAAGATCCATTTCAGCTCGCCGCGCACCGAGATGCGGATCGTCCAGCGCCAGGACAAGGAGACCGGCCGGAAGGTCGATGAGCTGCAACAGCCCGTCTGGACCCGTCACTCCGACTTCATCCACCCCTTCGAGTTCATCGACTTCCTGCGCGCGGCCGCTGACCTGCGCCCCTTTGACGTGATGCTGGAGTGCAAGGCCAAGGACCTGGCGCTGCTGCGCCTGCGCGACGACCTCGCACGCTACGCGCCAGATTTGCAGGATCGGGTGACATGACCGAACAAAGCGACGCGCCCTACACACCCGACCACGCACCGGTGCTGGTGGCAGTGCTGAACAATCAGCCCGACTTCGAGCGCGCCCGCGACGACGGCTGGTACCGCATCCCGCTCAAGCGTGCGCCGCGCCGCATCGCGGCCGAGTATCTGGCCTTCTACCAGACCGGCGCGTTCGGCGACGAGGGCTGCGCCGTCAACTGGTATGCGCCGGTGCGCCGCTTCCAGGTCCTCAGCCGCGCCGAGCTGCTGCCGGACGAGCCGGACCACCCGCGTGCGGGTGACCTGTACTACCGCATCGAGATCGGGCCGCTGCAACGGCTGGCGGCGCCGGTGACCAGCCCGCGGCTGCGCCGGGTCACGTTCATCCCGACGACGCTGGGCCGGCTGCTGGCGGCCAGGGAGGTCAACGACCTGTGGCAGCGCGATGACGTGCAAGGGCGGCTCTGGGCGGCGCTGCGCGAGGCGGGCCTGCTGGCCGAATACCGCTACCAGCTCGGTGAACCGCCCAACGAGACGCTGATCGACTTTGCCCTCTTCTGCCGCGATGGGCGAATCGCCGTGCTGTGCGAGGCTGCGCCCGACCCTGACCCGGATCTGCGCGAGCGGCGGCCGGCCGAGTACGACCTCGTGGCCGCCGGCTGGCAGGTGATGCAGTTCAGCGCACGGCAGGTAACCGACAGCGTTGCAGGCTGCGTCGAGCAGGTCGCCGCGCTTGTCCGGCAGCTTGGCGGGCAAGCGGCGACAACAGAATGAAAGATTGGAACATGACCAACAGGCTCCTCATCTACGGCTCCTACGGCTTCACCGGCACCCTGATCGCACGGCTTGCCGTCCAGCGTGGCCTGGGTCCGATTCTGGCGGGACGCGATCCCGAACGGCTGGCCAGGCAGGCTGTCGAGTTGGGTCTGGAACACATCGCCTTCTCGCTGGACGACCCGGCCGGCGCGGCGCTGGCTGTGCAGGATGCAGCCGCGGTGCTGCACTGCGCCGGGCCGTTTGTCCACACCGCACAGCCCATGGTGGACGCCTGTCTCTGGAGCGGCGCCCACTACCTCGACATCACCGGCGAGATCGCCGTCTTCGAGGCGTTGGCGGCCCGCGACGCCGAGGCGCGCGCGGCCGGGGTGATGTTGCTACCCGGCGTCGGCTTCGACGTGGTTCCATCCGACTGCCTGGCAGCGCACCTGAAGCGGCGGCTGCCGTCGGCTACGCGGCTGATCCTGGGAATCAAGACGGTTGGCGGCGGGCCCAGCCACGGCACGCTGAAGAGCGCCATCGAGGCGCTGCCGCTGGGCGGCAAGGTGTGGCGCGACGGCGCGCTGGTCGACGTGCCGCTGGGATCGCTGACCCGCCAGATCGACTTCGGCCGCGGGCCGCGGACGGTCGTCGCCGTCCCGTGGGGCGACGTGGCCACTGCCTGGCGCAGCACCGGCATTCCCAACATTGAGGTCTACTTCGCCTGGCCGTCGTCGATGCGATGGGGCATGGTTGTCACGCGCTACCTTCGCCCCTTGTTGGCAACGGACGCCGGGCGCAGCGCGCTCACGCAAGCGATCGGCATGCTGCCGGCCGGCCCCGGCGGCGAAGAGCAAGAGTCCGGGTTTGCGTTGCTCTACGGCGAGGCATCGGACGACGCCGGCGGCCGGCGGGTCAGCCGGCTGCGCACCCCGGAGTCGTACCGTCTGACGGCCGAGACGGCGCTGGCCGGCGCGCTGAACGTGCTGAACGGGTGCGCTGAGCCAGGGTTTCATACGCCGTCGCAGATGTTCGGCGCTGATTTCATCACCGAGTTCCAGGGCGTGGAGCGGGAGGATCTCGCATGGTAGCTCAGCTCGGCCGGCCTCGCGTGTTCCTCAGCGCGTTCTGGCGCTACCTCGTGATGCTGAACTACGAGATCGACCCCGCGATCCTGGCGCCGCTGACGCCGCCCGGCACCGAGCTGGACTCGTGGAATGGCCGCACCTTTGCCAGCATGGTCGGTTTCCTGTTCCTCGACACGCGCGTGTTGGGGGTGCCGATCCCACTGCACCGCGACTTCGAGGAGGTCAACCTGCGCTTCTACGTGCGCCGGCGCGACCCGCTGGACGGCTGGCGGCGGGGCGTGGTCTTCGTCAAAGAGATCGTGCCCCGGCCGGCCATCGCCTGGACCGCGCGCCTGCTTTACGGCGAGCGATACGTCGCCCTGCCGATGCGCCACCAGATCGTCGCGCCGCAGTCCGGCTCGCCCGTTGCCGTCGAATATGGCTGGCGGCACAGGGGACGGTGGCAGCGGCTGGGGCTGCGGCCCACCGGCGTGGCCCAGCCCATCGCACGCGGCTCGGAGGAAGAGTTCATCACCGAGCACTACTGGGGCTATGCCAGCCAGCGCGGCGGGCAGGCGGTCGAGTATCAGGTCGAACACCCGCGCTGGCGCGTCTGGCAGGCGGCCGACAGCTGGCTCGACTGCGACGCAGCCACGCTGTACGGGCCGCAGTTCGCCGAGTGCCTGTCCGTCGCTTCCAGCTCCGCCTTTCTGGCCGACGGCTCGGACGTAACCGTGCGCCAGGGACGTCCGCTGACAGGCAGATAGCGTCCAGCAAATCGCCTCGCACCATCCTACTCCCACTCCTACTCCTACTCGTCCTCATCCTCTCTCATTCCGGAAGCGAAGAGGAGTAAGAGGACGAGGAGGAGTAGGAGACAATGCGACGCGTGAGGTTCAACCATGCCCGACTTCGGACGTGAACTGTGCAACGACCTTCCCCGTGCTGAGGCCGCCGAGTGGCTGGTGACCAACGGGCTGGGCGGCTACGCCATGGGAACGGTGGCCGGGACAACGGCGCGCAGCTACCACGGGCTGCTGGTGGCTGCCATGTCGCCGCCTGAGTCGCCCGGCCATCCACCGGCGGCGCGCACGCTGCTGCTGGCCAGGCTGGACGAGGAAGCCAGCTACCGCGGCCAGAGCTTCCCCCTCTACAGCAACCGCCGCGCCGACCTGCCGGGCGCGCGGCCCGGCGAGTCCTGGATCACGCCGCCGGGCTACCGCTACCTGGAGCGCTTCCGGCTCGAAGGCGGCATCCCGGTGTGGAGCTACGCCTTCGCCGATGCGCTGCTGGAGAAGCGGGTGTGGATGCAGCAGGGCGCCAACACCACCTACGTCCGCTACGATCTGGTGCGGGCAGCCGGACCGGTCAGCCTGCATCTCCAGCCGCTGGCCACCTGCCGCGACCATCACGGCAATGTGCTGGCGGGTGGGACGTTCGCTGTGCTGGTCGAGGGCGTGGCAGGCGGGCTGCGCATAGCAGCTCGCAACGCACCGCCCTTCTACATCCTGGGCGACTTTGCAGTCGGGAAGCCGGCCGGCGATCCTGGCTGGCAGGGTGGGTTCTACCTCGCTATCGAGAACTACCGCGGCCAGAAGGATCTGGAATGCTACTATGCGATTGCCCCGTTGACCGCAAAGCTTGCGCCCGGCCAATCGCTGACCGTCGTCATCACCACCGATCCGCGCGCCAGCCGCGACGGAGAGGCGGCCCTGGCGGAGCGCCGCGTCTACGAGCGCAACCTGCTCGACCGCGCCGCCGTTGACCGCCCTGCCTGGGGACGAATCGGCCGCGGCCCGCTCCAACTTGTCCTGGCCGCCGACCAGTTCATCGTCGCCCGCAGGCAGCCTGACGGCCTGCCGGGTTCCTCCGTCATCGCCGGCTACCCGTGGTTCGGCGACTGGGGCCGCGACACCATGATCGCGCTGCCGGGGCTGACGCTGTCAACCGGCCGGCCCGAGGTGGCGCGCCAGATCCTGCTGACCTTCGCTCGTTTCGTTGACCGCGGCATGTTGCCGAATCGCTTCCCCGACGCGGGCCAGGAGCCGGAGTACAACACGATCGACGCGACTCTCTGGTATGTCGAGGCGATCCGCGCCTACCACGCCGCGACCCGCGACGACGCAACGCTGCAAGCGCTTTACCCGGTGCTGGCGGACATCATCCAATGGCACCGCCGCGGCACTCGCTACAACATCCGCGTCGACCCGGACGACGGGCTGGTCTACGGCGGCGAGCCGGGCGTGCAACTGACCTGGATGGACGCCAAGCTGGACGACTGGGTTGTGACGCCGCGCATCGGCAAGCCGGTGGAGATCGGGGCGTTGTGGCACAACGCGCTGCAAAGCATGGCCGGGTTTGCAGACACGCTGGGATTTCCGCAGGACGCAGCCGCCTTCCGCGCCCAGGCTGAGCAGACGGCGCTCGGCTTCGCCCGCTTCTGGAACCAGGCAACGGGTTTTTGTTACGATGTTTTGGATGGCCCCAATGGTCACGAGGCCAGCCTGCGTCCCAACCAGTTGTTCGCAGTGTCGCTGTACCATCCCGTTTTGACTGGCCCGCGGGCCGCAGCGGTCGTGGACGCCTGTGCCCGCAGCCTGCTAACCTCCCACGGCCTGCGCAGCCTGGCGCCCGACCACCCCGACTACACCGGCCGCTACGGCGGCGACCGGCGCAGCCGCGACGCGGCCTACCACCAGGGCACGGTGTGGGGTTGGCTGATCGGCGCCTTCGTCAGCGCACATCTGCGGGTCCATGGTGACATGCCGCGGCGCGTTCGTTTCTCCAGCCGATGCTGCACCACCTGCGCAGCGGCTGCATCGGCAGCCTCAGCGAGGTCTTCGACGGCGACCCGCCCTTCACGCCGCGCGCGTGCAGCGCCCAGGCATGGACCGTGGCTGAGGTTTTGCGTGTGAAGTCGCAGCTTGACGACGTGGCTTGAAGGCCTGACCAGTCGCCGGACAGCGCTGCGGCACGCGCCAACACAGGGCAATCCCCCGAACGATCGCCCTGCGTTCCCACTCCCAAGGCAGGTTACTTCTCTGGGAATTCCTCGCCCGGCAGCCGGTCGCGCACCCGGTCGATCACCGTCACCTCGCCCGTCGACCAGTTCACCGTCGCGACATCCCAGACCTGACCGCTGCTCATCTGCTGCGGGCCGAAGTCGAACTGCTGGCCGGCCACCCAGACCCGCACCCGCGGCGTGCCGGGACCGTGCCCATGGTCGGAGTAGTAGTGCACCTTGATGGTGTACACGCCGTTGAACGCATCCGGCAGCACGATGTTCTCGATGGTGCAGGAGGTGATGCAGTCCACGTCCAGCGACGGATTGTCGTTGGGGTTGCCGATCACGCCCCAATCGGGGTTGCGGTTGCGGTAGTGGCAGTCGTCGGGAATCGCGTTGTAGGCGCCGCCGGGCCGGATGAAGTGCAGATCGAAGTCGGACCCTAGCTGCGGCCACGTCAGTTGCACGTGAATGTCTACGTCGGAGCCGTTGCACTTGACTGTAGCGTAGTCGTTGCCGATGCCGTACTCGTTGGCCGCCGTCACCTGGATGGTGTTGTTGCCGGAGAAGATCGGTACCTGCTGGTTGAAGGTGAAGTTGGGCCGCGTGCCGGCCGTGGTTAGATGCAGCAGGTTGTTGCCCGACGGCCCGGTGATGATCGCGTTCACCTCTTCCAGATCGGCGTCGCTGGTGATCGTCCCCTGCAGGGTGACGCGGCACTGATTGACCGTACCGCCGCTGGGCGCGGTGATGTTAACTTCCGGCTCCTCACACTCGCGCTCGTGGCCCTCCGATGGGTCGAAGTTGCTGGTCTCATTCGGTGGGTTCAGGAAGCCGTTGCGGTTGATGTCCTCGCAGCCGTCGCTGGAGCCGTCGTCCCAGTAGTTGTCGTTGTCGGGGTCGGTCTCCTTGCGGTCGCCGTCGCCGTCCCAGTCGGCGCGCCAGCGGCTGTAGTTACCGGCGTTGTCGAAGACGTGAGCGCGCATGTCGGCCTTGTCGGTGATGCCGTCGCCGTCGGAGTCGGGGTTGCGCGGGTCCAGGTTGCGCAGGTTGCCGTGGAAGCGGTGCTGTTCGTCGAAATCGGAGATGCCGTCGCCGTCGCTGTCGTCGATCAGGTCGGAGATGCCGTTGTTGTTGGTGTCCGGGTCGGAACGGGCGACCAGCGGCGGCGCCAGGTAGGGCGGCACATGGTACTCGCTGATGTTCCATGTTGCCAGCGAGACCCAGCCGCCGGTTGCCGTCCACGGATCGGTGCGGTAGACCAGCTCGCCCTCGGTGTTGTAGCCGTTGAGAACCACACTGTGGGCGTCGTTGTTCTCGACCACCAGCAGCGGCCGGTTGGCGTCGATCCAGCCCTTGATCTGGGCAAAGCTCGGCTTGCCGCGGCTGGAAGTGACGGCGTTGTCGTTCATGGCCCAGTCGAAGACCTTCTTGCCGGTGCCGGCCGCGATGTTGCCGTTGGGCCACATCCCCTTGCCGTGTCCCAGGTCGCCCTCCGGCTCGCCTTCGCCGCGGTACCAGTAGGAGATGTAGTCCATGCTCAGGTTGCCACCGTAGTAGGCGACGATCATGGAGACCGAGGCGCGCGTGCAGTACATGTTGTCCAGCGGGCTGACGCGCACCGGCGTGCCGTTGCCCACCGTCCAGTCGCCGTCGTTCTCGTGGGACGAATCCCAGCGCGCCTGGCCGGTCTCCGGGTCGCCATCCAGGTTGAGGGTGTGGGTGTCCTTGTGCTGCAGCTTGGGCGTGATTGCCAGCAGCTTGCTGGCCAGCGGATCGGATTCGGCCAGCAAGCCAACGCAGTTCAGGACCGTCAACGAGTTGGTGGGCGACCACGCGCTGTCGCCGTTCGCCCCGCCCAGCGCCCGCACGCGGAAATAGAGCACACCCAGGGGCAGGTCGGATCCGGGCGTGTAGGTGCTGGTGGCGGTCGTCGTGTTGATCAGCGGCGAGCTGAAGTTGCTCTGGTCGTCGATCTGAAAGCGGTACGAGCCGATGCGCTGCACCGTCTCCCAGCCGAACGTCACGCGGCGGTCGCACAGCGAGATGCCGTCGGTCGGGTTGCGCACGAAGGGCGCGGCCGGCAGGTTGACCCCACCCTGATTGCCCTCGCCCGGCCGGTAGACTGTCCAATCTGACGGCGAACCGCTGTATTGATCCGGCAGGCGGCCGATGGTGCCGCCGCGCTGCAAGCGTTCCGGCCCCGGCTCCGGCTGCGTGTCCACGTAGGTCTCAACCGGCCAGACACCTGAAAACGCGGCCGCACGCTCGTCGCCGGCCGGATCGATGCCCCAGGCCACGAAGCTGACCACGCTTTGCGGCGGGTTGATGCGGTTTGGATGCGGGATAGCCGGCCCCGGCCCGCTGTAGCCGCTGAACGACAGCGGCAGGTAGATAGCGTTGCTGGTGTTGTAGAGCGCCACCTGGTCGCCACTGTCCTCCAGGATGTCTACCACGCCGGGCGGGCTGTGCAGCCGCGCCACGCCGTCGCCGAAGTTCAGGTCGTCGGCGCCGCTGCCCTGTCCGTCGAAGATAACCACCACGCGCGCGCCGCCCGGCACGTTGGGCAGTACGGCCGGGATGCGGTAGATGTTGCCGTCTTCGTCGCGCAGCGAGTGGCCGCGCAGGCTGTGGGGCGCGTTGTCGTAGTTGCGCAGTTCCACCCACTCCCGGTTGCCCGCCGCCGGGTAGTACATCACCTCGCTGAGCAGGATGCCGGGGCCGGGCTGGGCCGGCGGCGCGCCGGTCGCGGTCGGTGTAGCTGTCGGGGTGCGGGTCGGCGTCGCAGTAGGCGTGCGGGTCGGCGTCGGGGTCGGTGTGCTGGTCGCGCCACCCGGTGTGGCATCCAGCCGAACATCGTCGACGAAGAAGTTGCTGATACCGCCGTTGGCCGCGAAGACCTTGGAGTGGAAGGTGAGCGTGTGATTGCCGCCGTTGGCCCAGGCGTTAACGTTCACCGTGCGCTGCACGTAGCCGGTGTTGCCGCACAACGGGCTGTTGCCGGTGATGTTGAACACCTGGCTGTTGTCAATGCGCACCTCGAGGTAATCGGACGCACTGTCGCAGACCGGTATCTCCAGCCAGAAGCTGAGGCTGGCCGAGCCCGAGGGAATGGTCACCGTCTGCGACAGCGAGCCTTCCTCTAAAGCAGCGATGCCGCCGAACCATGCCCAGAACGCGCCGCTGCGCGGTCCGGTGCCTGTGCCCGTGCCGCACGTGGCCGCGTCGCAGAGCGGCGTGCCGAAGTTGGTCGACGCCTCGACCCAGTAGGGATTGGGCGTGCCGGCCTCGAAGCCGCCATCCATCACGACGTCGGCATCAGGACCCATGGGAATGTCAGCCTGCGCAGGCCGTGCGGGCGTGCCGCGGCGCCGCGCCGGATCAGGTGGCTGGTTCTGGCGGACCTGTGCACCGGTCGCCGAAACCACGGTGACCAGGGCACTGGCGAGCAGGGCGAGTACGACCACGACCAGCGCGAGCGTACGGGCATGATGCTTTTCCATGGGAAAACTCCTTCATTCAACTGGGGCAACGCACGAACGGGGAAGGGACGGAGGACGACGAGGCGCTGCGGACAAACGGTTCACCCGATGCGGGATCGTCCCAATTAAAACACACGGCAGGTTTCGCTGTCAAGGGTTGGACGGCGAAACCTGCCGGGACCCACTGCAGCAGGGCGAGGAAAGCGGGGCGCTGTGCTTACGCATGCGGTTTGACGGCTTCGATCAGGAAGCGGTGGCTGTGCAGCGCCAGTCCGCCCTCGCGTACCATTTGCTCGTGCAGCGCCAGCAGGCGATCCCGATAGCCTTCCACGGTGAACCCCTCGATCTGCCACGGGATGGCGCGCAGGTAGTAGACGACTGCGCCGATGTCCGTGACCCGCGTTTCGAGCGCTGCTTCCTTCAGGTCGGCGATCCGGAAGCCGGCTGCTTCCAGTTCTGAAACGGCCGCGCCGGCTTCCCAGTCGGCAAACTCATAGCTCACTTCGTTCTGGAGCAGTTCGTTGAGCCGCAGATTGTCCTGCCCACCCACCTGCTGGGTCACGAAGCGCCCGCCCGGTTTGACGATGCGGAACAACTCGGCCGCGTCATAGGACTCGTGGCGGTCGATGACAAGGTCGAATGAAGCGTCGCGAAACGGCAGCGCATCGTCCGGGACGCCGGTCACGACCCGCACTCCCAGCGGCTCCAGCCGGGCGCGCGCGAGCGGGCCGTTGGGCGGATAGTTCTCCGTCGCCCATGTGTCCGGCGGCAGCGGCGCCATCGACGCCAGCATCTCGCCGCCGCCCGTGCCCAGGTCCAGCAGCGACTGTACGGCAGCGAACCGGGCCATCACCAGACCGCGGTAGTCCCATGGAATCGGCCCCTCAATCCAGCGCCCTTCCAACCATGAGAAGTCCCAGCCTGCAAACGTCGCTGCGGTCGCCTCCGCAACCAGCGTGTCGAAATCCTGCACAACAGCCTCCGTTCAACCCACGAGTCGCCCCCATTAAAACATGCGCCGTGTAAGGCTGTCAAGGGTTTGCGCGAAACAGTCGTTCTCCCCAAGTTACCGTTGGCTCGGAGAGAGCGGCAGCTGTCCGTTCGCCGTAATAACCGCCTGAAGGCTCGACTCCGTGCCCAACGCTTGCCAAAACGAGACAGACTCCATGCATTTGACAGACCGTTCGCGGTGATGCTACACTAATTGCCAACAACCGAACCCGTTTGCTCGGGGAGCCGGGGAGCGCCCGGCTGAGAGGGTAGTCGATCTGCTACCGACCCGCTGAACCTGACCTGGGTAATGCCGGCGTAGGAATGCATTTCGTTCCATGACTTTTCAAGGCCGCATGTCCACACCGGGCAGGCGGTCGTTTTTGTTGTGTCCCGACGCCCATGAAAGCATTCATCGTTGCCAGCAGTCCCAATGCCGTCGAACCCGCGGGTTTGCGACCCGGAGCGGGTGATCTTGTCGTTGCTGCGGATGGAGGCGCCAACTGGTGCGCTGCCTGGGGCTGGCAGCCCGATCTGGTCATCGGCGACATGGACTCGGTGGACGTGTCCGTGGCCCGGCGGTTGCAAGCCCACGGTGTTCCCTTCGACCGCCATCCTGTTGAGAAGGATGAGACAGATCTTGAGTTGGCGCTGTGCGCAGCGGTCGAGCGAGGGGCGGAGGAGATCGTGATCGCAGCAGCCCTCGGCGGGCGCATCGACCACACCCTGGGCAACCTGGCGCTGTTGGCGCTGCCGTTGCTGGCCAACGTGCAGGTGCGCATAGTCGATGGCGGCCAGTCCATCGCGCTGGTGCGCGACCGGTTGACCGTGGACGGCGGCGGGTGACACTCTGTCGCTGGTTCCGTTCGGCGGGGACGTGCACGGCGTCAGCGTGACTGGCGTCCACTGGCCGCTGAACGACGCCGATCTTTCCCTTGGTCCGTCGCTGGGCATCAGCAACCGGCTGACAGGCCCGCTGGCCGAGGTGACGGTCCGCACCGGCGCGTTGCTGGCCGTTCACATCCGAGCCGACAAGGAGAAACCGAGATGAGACTATCACGCGTGATGTTAGCCCTAATGCTGGTGAGCGGCTTGCTGCTGGCGGCCTGTGCGCCGCCGCCCACGCCGGCCAGCCCGGCGCGGAACCGCAGACGCTCGTGGTGATGACCCATGACAGTTTTGCCGTCAGCGAGGATGTGATCGCGCAGTTCGAGGCCGAGAACAACGCCACGGTCCAGTTTCTCAAGGCCGGCGACGCGGGCGAGATGATCTCCAAGGCCTGTCTGAGCAAGGGGAATCCGCTGGCCGATGTGCTGTTTGGCGTCGACAACACCTTCTTCAGCCGCGCCATCACCTGCGACATCTTCCAACCCTACGATTCGCCGGGACTGACCGCGATTCCCGCGGCTTGCAGTACGACTCGCAGTACCGCCTGGTTCCTGTGGACTACGGCTACGTCAATCTGAACTACGACCGCGCCTGGTTCGCAGAACACAACCTGCCTGTGCCGCAACGCCTTGAGGATCTGATCAAGCCGGAGTACAAAGGGCTGCTGGTGACGCCGAACCCGGCCACTTCATCGCCTGGCCTGGCGTTTCTGTTGACGACCATCTCGGTGTTTGGCATCGACGACGATTACAGCTACCTCGACTTCTGGCGCGACCTGCGGGCCAACGACGTGTTGGTGACCGACGGCTGGAGTGAGGCCTACTTCTCGCACTTCACCGTCGGCAGCGGCGGCGAGGGCGATCGGCCGCTGGTGGTCAGCTATGCCACCAGCCCGCCGGCCGACGTTTTCTATAGCGAGGGCGCCAAGACCGAACCAGACAGCGGCAACATCTCGCCGCCCGGCGAGACCTTCCGCCAGATCGAGTTTGCCGGAATCCTCCAGGGCACGCAGCAGCTCGAGCTGGCGCAGCGTTTCATCGACTTCATGCTGGGCAAGACCTTTCAGGAGGACATCCCCTTGCAGATGTTCGTCTACCCGGCCAATCAAGACGCGGCATTGCCGGAGCTGTTCACCAGGTTCGCGGAGGTGCCCGCGGAGGCCGTAGAGGTGTCGCCCGGTCTGATCGAGCAGAACCGCGAGCAGTGGATCGAGGCCTGGACAGAGGCGGTAGTGAGGTAGTGCAGAGGTTGGTCGTTGCCGGCGGTTTGTCTCACTCTGTCACGCCGGCAATGTGACGGGGCGGTTGGGCAGCACCACGACGATCGTCGTTCCCAGTCCGATCTCGCTGGACGCCGCGATTTGGCCGCCATGGGCCTGGACGAGACTGCGCGCAATGGCCAGTCCCAGCCCGCTGCCGCTGCCTTCCGAGCGTGACCAGAAACGGTCGAAGATGTGGGGCAACTCCTCCGGCGCGATTCCCTGGCCGGTGTCGCTGACGGTGATCTGTACGCTGTCGGGGCGCGTCTCCGCGTGCAGGGTGACAGTCCCGTCGCGCGGCGTGTGGCGCAGGGCGTTGGCGACCAGGTTGCCGATCACCTGATCCAGCCTGCCCGCATCGCCGGTGACGATCAGGTCGTCGCGCTGGTCGGGCAGAGCGACGGTCAGTCGCACACCGGCCGCTTCAGCCTGCCCGCTGAAGCTGGTTGCCGCGTCTTCCAACAGTTCGCCCACGTCCACCGGCCCCATCACCATCGGCAGATGCCCGGCCTCGGCCAGCGACAGAACGCGCAGATCCTCGACCAGCCGCGCCAGCAGCCGCGTCTCGTCCAGCGTCGCTTCGATGTGGTCGGGCGTCGCCTGGTAGACGCCGTCCAACACCCCCTCAAGGTTGCCCTGGATGATGTGCAGCGGTGTGCGCAGTTCATGGGCCACGTCGGCCATCAGGTTGCGACGCTGCTGGTCAGACATCTCCAGTTCGGACGCCATGCGGTTGAAGGAACGGGCCAACTGGCGAAACTCGCGGCTGCCCCGCTCCGGCACGCGCGCGCTCAGATCGCCTTCAGCCACCGCGTCGGCGGCCTCCATGACATCCCCCAGCGGGCGGGCAATGCTGCGAAAGGCGCGGGCCGCGATCCCGGCCGCCAGCAAGGGCAGCGCAATCACCAATCCACAACTGACAAGCCAGACGGCTGCTGTGACCTGGCCATCTCCGCCGAAAAGCTGCGTGGCCAGCCAGGCCAGCAGCGCCATCAGCCCGAACATCAGCAGCGCGATGACCCCGAAGACCGCCACGAAGAGCAGGAAGATGCGCCGGCCCCGCTGCCGTCGATGCCGCTTCCACGGCGCTTCTTCGCCATGCTTCCAGCGCGCCGGTCCTTCGCCGCCCATCCAGAACGGCGCTTCCTTGTTTGGCCCCCAGCGTGGCGGCCCCTCGCCGCGCATCCAGCGCGCAAACGGCTGTTCGGGCTGGTCCTCGTTGGAATCGTGATGGTCGTGCGGCGGCATGTCCGGTCTCACTCATCGCTGAACCGGTAGCCGACGCCGTAGACGGTCTGAATGATCTTTGGGTCGGTGGGGTCGGTTTCGATCTTGCGCCGCAGGTTGCGGATGTGGGCGTCGATGGAGCGATCGTAGCCCGCCGTGGTTGCATCGCCATGGATGCGCTCCATCAGTTGCTCGCGGCTGAGGGTCTGGCCGGCGTGCTGGGCGAGCGTTGCCAGCAGGTCGAACTCGATGCGCGTCAGGTGGATCGATTGGCCGTCGCGCTGTGCGCGATGTCCCTTGAGATCGATCTCCAGTTGGCCGGCCTGGACGAGGTTGGGCGACCGTACGCCCCCGCGCACACGCCGCAGCACGGCCCGCACCCTGGCCACCAGCTCGCGCGGCGAAAAGGGCTTGGTGATGTAGTCGTCCGCGCCTAGCTCGAGACCGATCAGCCGATCCAGCTCCTCCACGCGCGCCGTCAACATGATGATGGGTACGTCCGACTCGCGGCGGATGGCGCGGCAGACATCCAGCCCATCCATGCCGGGCAGATTCAGGTCCAGCACCACCAGATCAGGCTGGTCGCGGCGAAACGCGGCCAGCGCGGTGGTGCCGTCGCCGGCGGCGAGGACGCGATAGCCGCCGCGTTCAAGATAATCGCGCGCCAGCTTGGCGATTTTCGGTTCGTCTTCCACCACCAGAATCAGGTCAGTCATGGGAGGAAGTATAACGCAAAGGCGCAGAGACGCAAGGACAAAAGGCGCGACTGCCAGATGACCGGCATTTGTTGTATGTGCCGGTCATCTGGGGCGTCCCAGCCGCGGCTCAGATGACAGCCGGCGGGCCGCCGAGGAAGTCGTCGCCGTGGCCCCATCCGCCGTGGCGGTGCCTGCGACCAAACCCGCCTCCCATGAAGCCAGGACCGAAGCCGCGCTTGCCGAAGAAGCCGCGGCCGCGGCGGCTGAACAGTTCGTCGGCCTGCTCGCGGGTGATGACGCCATCAGCGACCGCCTGGTCGAGCATTGCCTTGCCGGCCGCCATCAGCTTCTGCCAGGCCGTGCCAAGATCCAGGTTCTGCTCAGCCGCCAGATCCCAGGGCGTTTTGCCTCCGTCCAGCGCCGCCCGGACGTCCTCGGTCGTCATGCCCAGCACCTGGGCCATGAGCGCCATCGGGTCAACATAGCTGCGCAACTTGCGGGCGGCGGTCATGCGCTCGGCTTCTTTGGGCGCCAACTCGCCCTCGGCCACTGCCTTCTCGATCATGTTGGCGACCGCCGTATCCCGGGCCGTGCGCAGTTCATCAACGGTGATGCCCAGCACGGCCGCCAGTTCTGCGTCCATTTCCGACCGGTTGCCGCCATGCCGGCCGAAACCGCCGCGCCAACCCATTCCAAATCCTCGTCCTTTGTGCATTCCGTATGCCATTGTTGTGTCTCCTTCTTTCAGGTTTTGTGGTCTTGCGATTTTCTGCTGGAAGCGTGTTGCGTGTTGCGTATTGCGTAGCCGGTACAGGTCGTGTGCCGTATTCCGGTTACGCAATACGAAGTACGCAATACTATCTCTTGCGGCGAAACCCTCAAGAACCCATCGATCGTGTTGTATTACCGTCTCGTCTGACGGATTGACTACAGGATAGCAACAGATTGTGAAGGAAATTCGAAGAATGCGTTGGAAGGCCGCGAGGATTGCGGCGCAGCACAACGGGCACAAGGCCCTATCCTACGTTGCAATGCACGACTCGGGCCGACGCAGAAGTGGCGAGCGACGGGACGTAGATTGTGTCAATCTCCCGGCGCGCGGTATACTGTGGCCCACCATGACTACCCAAGCACTCCCTGCCGAACAGCCCGTCGAGGCGACCCCGTCAGCCGCTGCCTTCCAGACCGAGCAGGTACTTACCATCGGGGCCGGGCACTTTGTGAACGACACGTTCAGTTCGTTCCTGGCGCCGCTGCTCCCTTTGATCCAGTCTACGCTGGGCATCGGCTATGCGGCGGCTGGCAGCCTGGCGATCTTCGTCCAGATACCCAGCCTGCTCAACCCGTTTATTGGCTACCTGGCCGACAAGGTGAGCGTGCGCTATTTCGTGATCCTGGCGCCGGGCATCACCGCGACCGCGTTCAGTTGCCTGGGCCTGGCGCCAACCTATGCCGCGCTGGCCATGCTGCTCTTCGTGGCCGGCATCAGCATCGCGGCCTTCCATGCGCCCGCGCCGGCCATGGTCGCCAAGGTCGCCGGCGAGCAGGTCGGCAAGGGGATGAGCATCTTCATGGCGTCGGGCGAACTGGCGCGGGCCGTCGGGCCCATGTTGGTGGTGGCCGGCGTCGCATGGTTCGGCGTGGAAGGCATCTGGCGCATGGCAGTGCTGGGCTGGGGCATGTCGGCTATCCTCTACGTCCGCCTGCGGACGGTGGCGGCCACGCCGCGGCCGCCAGGCGTGTCGGCCATGGACACCTTCTGGGCGACGGCGCGGCGGCTGTTTCCGGTGCTGGTATGGCTGCTGGCCGGCCGTGTCATGATGGTCTCGGCGCTGACCACCTACCTGCCCATCTACATGAACGACGAGCGGGCCGCCAGCCTTTGGCTGGCAGCGGCCGCGCTGACGATCCTGCAGGCAGCGGGGGTGGCGGGCGCGCTGGCCACCGGCACGCTGAGCGACCGCGTCGGGCGGCGGCGCATCCTGCTGGTGCTGCTGGGCCTGGCGCCGTTTCTGATGATCGCGTTTCTCTACGGGCCGGAGTGGCTGGCTGTGCCGCTGTTGTTGCTGCTTGGCTTCGCCGCCATCTCGCCGCAGCCGGTGATCATGGCGCTGGTGCAGGACCAGTTTCCCAAGAACCGGGCGCTGGCCAACGGCACCTATCTCGCGATTACCTTCCTGCTTCAGGCAGGCGGCATCTGGCTGGTGGGTGCGTTGAGCGACCGCTACGGTCTGACAGCCGCGTTCAGCGCCAGCGCCGTCGTCGCACTTCTCAGCATCCCCGCAATCCGGTGGCTGCCCGGACGATCGCAAGGCACAACCGTTTGATGATGGTGGATTATTCGAGTGGAAGGGTTCGAACGGATTGGCGGTTTCGCCGTCCTGAGCACGCTCGACTGCATCAGGCCTTTGCCGCTATCCGAACAGCCGGCGATTGACGGCTGCTGCGTGGGCAGTCAGGCCCTCGGCACCCGCCAGAGTCTGGGCCGCCGGGCCGATGGCATGCAGTGCCGACTCGTTTAGTCCCACCACGCTGGTGATCTTGATGAAGTCGAGGACGTTGAGCGGGCTGGCAAAGCGCGCTGTACCGCCGGTGGGCATGGTGTGGCTGGGGCCGGCCACATAGTCGCCCAGCACCTCGAAGCTGCGCTCCCCCAGGAACACCCCGCCCGCGTTGCGGACCTGTCCGAGCCAACGCCAGGGATCGTCCAGCAGCAGGCAAAGATGCTCTGGCGCGTAGTCGTTGGCCAGATCGAAGGCGTGGTCCAGGCTCTCGGTCACCACGATGCCGCTGTTGTTGGCCAGCGCGCCTGGATGATCTCGGCGCGTTCCAGTTCCTCCAACTGTGACAGTACCGCTGCCTGCACCAGCGTCGCCAGCCGCCTGCTGGGCGTCAGCAGGATGGCCGAGGCCAGCACGTCGTGCTCGGCCTGGGCAAGCAGGTCCGCGGCGGCCAGCTCGGGGTCCGCATTTTCGTCGGCGATGACCACAGTCTCGGTGGGACCGGGCAGCCCGTCGATGCCCACCAGGCCGTAGACCTGACGCTTGGCCAGCGTGGTGAACAGGTTGCCCGGTCCGCAGATCTTGTCCACGGCCGGAATGCTCTGCGTGCCGAAGGCCAGCGCCGACCGCCTGCGCCCCGCCGGCGGTGTGGATCGCATCGACCCCCGCGATGTCCGACGCGACCAGAATCGCGGGATGTGGCAGGCCGGTGGCGCGCTGTGGCGGGGTGATGATGGCGACGTGTTGCACGCCGGCCACCCGCGCCGGAACGGTGGTCATCAGCACGGTGCTGGGCAGCGGCGCGGTGCCGCCGGGGATGTAGGCGCCGACCCGTTCGATGGGGCGCACGAGCTGGCCCAGCGTGCCTTGCTGGTCGTTGTGGATCCAACTGATGGCCGGCTGGCGACGGTGAAACGCCTCGACCCGGCCCGCGGCCAGCCGCAGGGCGTCCACTACCTCGGCGGGCACCTGGTTGTAGGCGGCGGCTATTTGATCAGGCGTAACGGTCAGCGTCCAGGGCCACGCCGTCGATGCGCAGGGTCCACTCGTGCAGCGCGTCGCCGCGGGCGCGCACGTCGGCCAGGATGCGGCGCACCGCTTCGTCAGGCGTGATGCGCTCGCCGAAGATGGCTGCGATGCCGTCCAGCAGCCGCGGCGGCACATCCAGGTCATCCCACGCGCGCCGGCGCAGGATCGTTTGTTGGGCGTCGGGAACAGTGAAGATCTGCATGGTGAGATTGGTGTGTTGGTAGATTGGTACATTGGGAAATTGGGAAACTGGTGGGTTGGTGGGCAGGTAGATTGGTGTAGTGGAGATGTGTCCCGGTCCACCAATCTACCAATCTACCAATCTACCAACCTACCAATCTACCGGATTGCCCCTCATCCTGTCACCGCAGGGCGGTCGCCGACCACGTCCGTGACGGCGCGGACGAGGTCGCCGCTGGTGACCAGGGCGTGGACGGCGTCGATGTAAGGGTAGAGCAGCGTGTCCTCTTCGATGAACGGCGCGTGTTGGCGGATCAGGTCGTAGGCAGGCGCTGTGCCGGCGCCCAGGCGGGTGTCTCTACCCAGGGCGCGGCGGCGGAAGTCGATGCCCTGCGCGGCTGCCAGCAGCTCGATGGCCAGGATGTGTTCGACGTTGTCCAGAATCTGGCGCGCCTTGAGCGCAGCCGTTAGGCCCATGCTGACGTGGTCCTCGACATTGGCCGAGGTGGGGATGGTGTCTACACTGGCGGGATGGGCCAGCACCTTGTTCTCGGTGGCCAGCGCGGCCGCGGTGTACTGGGTGATCATGAAGCCCGAGTTCAGCCCGCCCTTTTCGGTCAGGAAGGCGGGCAGCACGCCGGCGTTGCTGGCCTCGTCGGTCAGGCGCATGGTGCGTCGCTCGGAGATGTTGCCCATCTCGGCCAGTGCGATGGCCAGATAGTCCATGGCGATGGCCAGCGGCTCGCCGTGGAAGTTGCCGCCCGACAGCACCGTGATCTCGTCACTCTCGTCGTCGATGAAGAGCAGCGGGTTGTCGGTGACGGCGTTGAGCTCGATGTCCACCACCCAGCGGGCGTAGGCGATGGCATCGCGCACCGCCCCGTGGACCTGGGGAATACAGCGCAGGGTGTAGGCGTCCTGCACGTTGTTGGGGTCGTGGTGGCGGGTGAGCTGACTGCCGGCCAGCAGCCGCCTCATATAGGCCGCGCAGTTGACCTGGCGCGGGTGCGGCCGCAGGGCGTGGATGCGCTCGTCGAAGGCCAGCACCGTGCCGTGCAGCGCCTCCAGGCTCAGACTGCCGGCGATGTCGGCAACGCGGCTCAGCCGGCGCGCGCGCTGCACTCCCAGCGCACCCAGCGCGCACATGGCCGTGGTGCCGTTGGTCAGCGCCAGACCCTCCTTGGCGGCCAGCGTCACCGGCTGCAAGCCGGCCCGCTGCAGCGCCTCCGCCCCCGGCAGCATTTCGCCGCGATACTCCGCTTCGCCCAGCCCGATCAGCACCAGCGCCATGTGGGCCAGCGGGGCCAGGTCGCCGCTGGCGCCCAGCGAGCCCTTCTGCGGGATGCGCGGATGCACGCCGCGGTTGAGCATGTCGAGCAGCAACTGCAACGTCGCGACGCGGATGCCGGAGTGCCCGCGCGCCAGGGTGTTGGCCCGGATCAGCATGACCGCGCGCACGGTGGCAGTGTCGAAGGGATCGCCGGCGCCCACCGCGTGGCTGACCAGGATGTTGTGCTGAAGCTGGGCGGTCTGCGCGGGCGAGATCAGCCGGTCCTTGAACGCGCCGAAGCCGGTGGTAATGCCATGGGCGATCTCGCCGCGGTCCAGCAGCGTCTGCACGGCGTCAGCAGCGCGCTGCACCAGCCCTTCGGCGTCCGGGCTTAGCCGCACCGGCGGGACGCCTGGCGCGCCGTAGGCCACCTCGGCCACATCCTCGAGGGTCAGCGATGCGCCGTCCAGGAGGAGGGACTGAGGAGCGGGCGCTGGGGCGTGGGTCACGGGGAGTTGGGATTGGGACATGGAGTTCTCTACAGGGTTGCAAACCCTCGGTGGAAGACACGTGACGTCAGCGCATGAATTATAAGGCGCGGCTTGATGCGCGACAAAATTGCGGGCCATTCACAGACTCTCCGACTTGCGCCGGTTCACGTTCACTGGTTCTCCCAAAAACCTCGGTTCTCTGCCCAGCAGCTCCACGTCCAGCACTGCCAGCGCACGTGCCAGCACTTCACGCGTCCGCACGCGCCGGCCCCAGTAGCCAGCCGGGCCGTAGGCTGCGTAGCCGATCACATCCTGGCCGCGCTGCCCGGCCAGATAAAGCGCCCGCTCCAGGTGAAACGGCTGCGAGACAACCGTGTAGGTCTGCAGGCCGAACACCTCCTCGGCGCGGTAGATGCTATCCAGCGTGCGGAAACCGGCGTAGTCGGCGGTGATGTAGTCGGCCGGCACGCCCATCGCCACCAGGTCTTCCTTCATCTGCGCCGGCTCGTTGTAGTCCTCCCGGCCGTTGTCGCCGCTGACGAGGATGCCATCGACTTTGCCCGCGTTGTACAGCTCGGCGGCGGCCCGGATGCGCGCCGTGTAGAAGCTGTTCAGCCGGCCGTTGCTGTATTTCGATGTGCCGAGGACCAGCGCGACCTCGCGATGCGGCACGTCGTCGATACGGTCATAGACCCGGCCCGCGGCGCGCGCGGCTACATGCCCGTCGGCCCAGATGGCGAACGCCACGGCCGCTGCACCCAGGAACAGCAGTCCCAGCAGAACCAGCATGAACGCTTTTTCAACAGCCCCATCTCCCCGGCTAGGATGTTGCAGGCTCAGCGGAAGCCAGTCCAGGGCCGCGCTGGATAATTTTTCGATCCCAGTAGGCCCAGTCGTGCTCGCCGCTCCATCTTCGTAGGTCAGCTTGATGCGCAGTTTCTTGAGCAGTGCCCGGTAGCTGACGTTGAGGTCGTACAGGAAGTCCTCGGTGCCACAGCACTGGAACAACTGCGGACGGCGCGTCCGGCGCCTGGCAAGCTGCCGGGCCAGATGGGTGAGGTCGTTGTCGCTGCCCGCCACCTTCTTCAGGTTGCCAAAGATGGCCTGCCACTCCTTGCGCTCGGCCTTGTCCAGGGTCGGCGGCAGCGCTACCGCATCAAAGCGCCGGACAGGCTGGCGGCTGCGGCATAGCGCTCCGGGTGCGCCAGCGCCAGCTTGAACGCGCCGTAGCCGCCCATGCTCAGCCCGGCCACAAAGGTGTCCTTGCGGCGGGACGAGATCGGAAACATGCCCTTGACCAGCGCCGGCAACTCGTCGGCGACGAAGGTGTGGCGGACCCGATGCCATATCCGTGTACCAGCCGCGCTGCACCGCCGGCATGACAACCGCCAGCCCCAGCGGCTGCACGTAGCGCTCGATGGAGGTCTGGCGCGTCCAGACTTCGTCTGGTCGTCCACCAGCCCGTGCAGCAAGTAGAGCACCGGATACGATTTCTGCAGCGGCTCGGGCAGGATCACCTGAAGCGTCGCGGAGGCTGCCCAACGCATCCGACTGGTAGTTAACCTGGATCAGCGCCATTGGTTTGCATGCCTCGTCGCTTTGGATGCAGGGTCAGGCGCGCGCCGGCGCTGCGTTCCACGGCCGTGCGGCTGAACGGCATCGGCACGGTCAGGCCGTCGCGCCAGAGCGGGATCAGGTCGTCGTAGTGCTGGCGACGTGGCCCGACTGCCCGCCGGCCACCATGATCTGGCAGCGATCCCAGTCGCTCACGTCGGCGACGAAACGCAGGGCGTCGATAGCGCCGACTGCCTTGAACGGGAACTCGGGCCGGGTAGTGGCCCGCAGCAGCGTGTCGTTGTCTCCGCCCATGGGATAGGGCCCGCGGTTGAACAGCAGGTTGAGCGGCTTGACGGCGCCGGCGACGTGGGCGAACTCGACCCGGTGCAGCCGTCCCCACGTCCATTTATCCATGTCCGGGCCGTAGGCAGCGATCATCTGCTGCAAGGTGATGCGCAGCGCGCGGTGCAGCGCCTCGGTCTTCGC
Organism: Caldilineales bacterium; assembly: GCA_041391245.1. Lineage (GTDB taxonomy): Bacteria > Chloroflexota > Anaerolineae > JAAEKA01 > JAAEKA01 > JACKBK01. The sequence continues at coordinate 21,670 of JAWKOJ010000019.1, read as the reverse complement.
CTCGGGGATGCCGGTCTCGGGATCGCGCAGCCAGATTACATCGCGCGGGTCGTCGAGCATATCCAGCAGCCGCACTGTGGTGCGTCCCTGGTACATGCTGAAGTCGCCCAGGCCGGTGATGTCAATGCCGATGTAGGCGTCGCTGTGGGCGTCCAGGTGGCGGTCGAAGATCGTGTGCAGCGCGTTGAGCTGGCAGACGTGGTAGATGCTGGCAGCCGCGCTGTCGGCGTCGATCTTGCAGTCCCAGGCGCGCAGCAGGTCAAGGACGGCGGCCTCGCAGTGTTGGTTGGCTGGATCTTCAGCAGATGTTTGACGAAACGGCGCGCGTGGGCGCTGGCCGGCATCGCGCTGGAAGCGCAGGCTCCGGCCGCGGTGAAGGTATCCTGCGACTGGAGCAACTCGGCGATGCGGGTCGCCCGCACCGAGTCCTCCAGGTCCGCCGACAGAAAGTGCGGATAGCCGGCGGCCACCACGACGTTGTTGGCCACAGCGATCCAGCCCTGCTCCGGGTTGAAGGTCTGTGGAATCTCGTCTACCGTCAGGAAGCGCTCCCACTCGTACTCGCCGGTCCAGCCGGGCGCGGGCGCCATGCCGTGTCCCTGGCGCACAGGGACAGATCGGCCTGCAAAAACCGGTGCCCGTTAGTGTCAGCGTAGACGAAGTTGTGCGGCGGCGTAGCCCATTTACCCAGCGCGGCGCGGAACTCGTCCCAACCTTTGGCGCGGTTGACGCCCAGAAAGGCACCGACGGGATCGGTGACATCGTGGGCGGTCCAGCGCAGCGCCAGCGGCTGCTCTTCTCCTGCCAGCTTGCTGACGATAGGGCCGTGGCGGGTGATCACCACCTCCTCGACCAGCGGCGCGCTGCGGCCCTTGACCAGGATCACCTCGCGGACGACCTCGGCCTTCTCCCACCGGCCGCCGAACTCGAACTCGCGCGGGTTGGCCGGGTTTGGCTTCTCGACGTAGAGGTCCTGGCTGTCCTGCCAGCCGGTGGTCATGCCCCAGGCGATGTGCTCGTTGTGGCCGACCACGATGCCGGGGATGCCGGGGAGAGAGACGCCCGCGACCTGGTAGCGCCCGCCGGAGAGGTGCGCCTGGTACCACAACGCGGGCATGGCGACCGCCATGTGCGTGTCGTTGGCCAGCAAGGGCTTACCGGTGGCCGAATGTGCGCCATCGACAACCCACTGGTTGCTCGCGCCGGGGTTGAGCGGGATGACTCCCGAAAGCGGCGCGGGCGCGGCGGCAGGCGTCGGCTGCGCAGCCGGCCCGCCCAGCATCTGCTCCACCAGCCGCAGGGCGTCGCGCAGCGCGTCGGATCGCCAGCCGTTGGGCTGCGCCGGGCTGCCGTCGCCCGGCACGGTGACAGGATTCGAGGCGGGATAGGGCGGTTCAAGATCGGCGGCCCGATCGGCGCCGACCTGGCGGGTCAGGCGAGTGCGCAACACCTCGCTGGTGTAGTTGCCGCTCAGGTTGGTCGAGAGCACCTTGGCCCAGTAGAAGCTGTCCACCGGACGCCAGGGCTGCGGCTCGAAGCCCAACAGGCGAAACTCCACGCCCAGGCTGCCGCGCCTGAGACGCATCCAGGCGTTGACGCCGGCTGCATAGGCTTGCAGCACGCTGCGTGACTCGCCGGACAGGCTGGCCGCCTCGGCTTCGGCGGCGCGATTAAGGCCCAGTATGCGAAACGTGCGGTCGATCTCCAGCGCCGGTTCGCCCAGCACCTCCGCCAGCCGGCCCGCGCCGGCCCGCCGCTGAAGCTCCATCTGCCACATGCGATCCTGGGCGTGGACGAAGCCCTGGGCGAAGAAGAGGTCCTCCTCTGAGTTGGCGTAGATGTGCGGCACGCCCCAGCGGTCGCGCACGATCTCCACCGGGCCGTGGATGCCGTCCAGTTCGACGCGGCCCTCGGTCTCCGGCAGGTAACGGCGCAGGAACGCGATGACGGCAGCAACGGCGGCAACTGCCGCCGATACCAGCGCCAGAAGCGCAAACAGCGCGGCGAATAGTTTCTTCATTGGTAGCTCCACGGAGGCAACGCCCGCTATTCCTCCCAGTCACCGCCGGCCATCCCCGGCATGGTCACCTCGACCACCTCGCCGTGGACGTTGACGACGATGCGAAAGCCGAGCATGCCCAGCCAGGCGCGGGCTTCCTCCGGTATCGGTTGGGCAGCCATCTGGTCCAGATTCTTGAGCGACGAGTCCAGCATGACCTTGGTGAAAAGGTCGTCCTTGCCCAACATGCGCATTGTTTCTTCCAACACCAGATCTTTGTGCGGCTCCATCTGCTCGCGCAGGAAGAGCAGCACCTGGCGATCGACATCGCGCGCGGCGACGTGGCGGCGAAACCCGTCGTCGATCACCACATAGTGCGCTTCGTTGCCGATGTAGGCCACATCGACGGGCGCGCCGGCTTCGCTGAAAACCAATCCGGCGAACACGGCGACGTTGGAGGTGGACTCGGTCATAGTCTTTGCTGTGCTTTCTGGAACCCAAGCTGTCGGGCTGGTGCTGTTATAGGGTAACACGGGTGATTGGCAGCGTCAACATTGGGGGACTCCAGCGTTGCGGCAGGAAACGGGCGGTGGGTGCGCCGGAAGCATGTGCGCTCAAAAGGCAAGGCGGATACACCCTCCGTTTGCTGTTGTTCTAGCGCCTCGCCGCCTCCACCGCCCGGCGGGCGATGATGGGGGCCATGGCCTGACGGTACCCGGCGCTGCCGCGAAAGTCGGCGATGGGTTGCGCTGCGGCCAGGTGGTCGGCAATCGCGCCGTCGAGGTCCGCCAGCGAGTGAGCAGCAACAACCAGCACCGCCGTAGCAACCCCACCCAACGCAACCCGCAATCCCGAGTCATCTGTTACTGCAGCCGCGGCCACAATCGGTTGATCGGCTGGCGTCCGGGCAACCCGCGCCAGGCCGCCGCCAGCAGCGCCCGCGAGCCATGGCAGGCGAATCTCAGTTATCAACCCTCCGGACAGCGGGTCCAGCATGCCAATATCGTCAGCGCCATCGGCGGTAACAACTGTTGCACCAAGCGCAGCCAGCGCCAGCGTGAACTCCAGCACCGGCCCGCGGGCAGCTATGCAGCCGCCGACGGTGGCGGCGTTGCGGGTGTTGACCGGCCCTGCCCGGCGCGCGCTTTCGGCCAGGATGCCGCCGGCCAGCTCCTGGCAGAGGGCGTCATCCACCAGGTCAGCCAGGCGCGTCGTCGCGCCGATGCGCAGGAATCCGGCGCCCGGCTCACCGTCGCCAACCACGTAGTTGAGCGGCAGGTTGGCCAGATCAACGACGACATCGACCGTCCCGGCCAGTGAGCCAGGGATGTCGACGTCGGTGCGCAGCCGCGGCGTGAGCCAGGTGCCGCCGGCCAGCGGCAGCGCCCGCTCCCCGTGCCGGTCGAGCAACGCGACCGCTTCATCGACGGATTGGGGACGTATGTATTGCAGTGGCATAGCGAGACTCTCCTCACATCGTCGTGCGTCGTATCGACGCGCGACGGCAAACATTTTGTAGGATAGGGCCTTGTGCCCGTTCGGGGAACACCGGAACGCCCACGAGGGGCTATCCTACGGAACGGGTCCGATCACCGCCACGTCCTCGACGACCAGGTACGCGGGGTCACGATACAACTTGTTGATCTGGCTGGCAAATACCAGCGAGCCGGTCATCACCTCACGAGTTGGACCGGTGACGACGATCTCACCGTCGCCCATCAGGACGACGCGATCGGCACAGCGCGCTACCAGCTCCACATCATGGGTCGCCAGCAACACGGCCCGGCCCTGGCGGCGCAGATCGAGCAGAATGTCGACCAGCGCCTCCTTCTGCTCGTAGTCAAGGCCGCGGGTCGGTTCGTCCAGCAGGAGGACCTGCGGGTCGGCCACCAGGATCGCGGCAAGCGCGGCCCGCTGCCGCTGGCCGGTGCTCAGATCGCGCGGATAACGCTCCGCCTCAGCAGCCAGCCCCAGCCGCGCCAGCAATCGCCGGTCGGCGGCTTCGTCGGGCGCCATCTGGTGGCCGCGGCGGGTGAACGCCAGTTCCTCCAGCAGGGTATCCTTGAACAGCAGCGCACCCGGGTTCTGGGGTACGTAGCCCACCACCTGCACGATCTGATCCGTGGAGGCGCTGCGTGTGTCGAGATAGTCGCCGCTGCCCGGCCTGGGATCGAGCGCTTCTGCGCTGCGGCGAACCTGCACGCGCCCACCCGCCGGCTTGAGCAATCCCGCCAGCAGCTTGATGAGAGTCGTCTTGCCGGAGCCGTTGCGGCCCATCAACGCGGCGATCTCGCCCGCGTGCAGCGAAAGACTGACTTCGTGAACGGCGTCGCTGCCGCTGTCGTAGTAATGGGTGACCTGTGCGGCGCGGACGACAGGCGATGCGCCGGCCTGTTGCTGGTCAGCGCTCCACAAGGTCGCGGCCTCGGCGGCCGTGCTGCGGGCCGCGGCGCGCTGGCTGCGCGGCACGAAGCGGCGCGCTTCCTTGACAGTCAGCGGCAGCGGCTGCCAACCATGCCGCTTGCCCAGGTCTACCAGCGGCGGCGCGAGCGGAATCTGTGCCAGGACGGCGCGCGGTTCGTCCAGCAGCGGTGGCTGACCACTGCCCGGCAGCCAGAGCACGCGGTCCACGAACTGGACGACCCGCTCCAGACGGTGCTCGGCCAGAACCACGGTCAGCCCCAGGTCCTCGTTGAGGCGGCGGATGGCGACCAGCACCTCCTCAGCCGACTGCGGGTCGAGCTGCGAGGTCGGCTCGTCCAGCACCAGCACCTCGGGGTGCAGCGTCAACACCGAGGCGATGGCGACCCGCTGCTTCTCGCCGCCGGACAGGGTGCTGATGTGGCGGTCACGCAGGTGGGCGATGGTCAGTTGGTCCAGCACCTCCTCGACCCGCTTGCGCATCAGCGCCGGCGGCAGCGCCTGGTTTTCCATGCCGAAGGCCAGCTCGTCCTCGACCCGCTCGGCCACGAACTGGGATTCGGGGTCCTGGAAGACCATGCCGACGGTGAACGCCATCCCCTGCGGGCTGGCGGCCACCGGATCGCGGCCGGCCACGTCGATGCGCCCGCTGAGCTTGCCGCCGTAGAAGTGCGGGATCAACCCGTTGAGCGTGCGCAGAAACGTCGACTTGCCCGATCCCGACGGACCGACCACCAGCACCAGCTCGCCCTCGTCGATGGCCAGCGACAGGTCGCGAAGCGCCGGCGTCTGTGTGTCGGGGTAGGTGTAGCTGACGTGGTCGAGAGTGATCATGAGAGGTATGTGGCAGGTTGCAGGTGGCAGGAGAAGTATAGCATCGCAGCGGTGCGTGGCAAAGCGGGACGCACCCTCACCCCCGGCCCCTCTCCCTGAGGGAGAGGGGAGCGCGGTGCGTGGAGCGGCGGCAACGGTTCCCTCTCCCTCAGGGAGAGGGTTAGGGTGAGGGGAAGCCTCCGCTACCACCCAACTCCCTCCCGCAATCGTATCCAGCCCACTTGAATCCGCAGCCAGCATGCGGTACAATCGACGTGCCATGAACCGCAGCCAGCTCATCGACCGCAAGCACGAGGTGATCGCGGAGATCAGGCGCACGCGGCGGGAGCTGGAACGGGAGCGCTCGCGTTCCGGCAGCCAGGGCAAGGCGCGCCAACTCGAAGCGCGGCTGGATTGGCTGATGGCCGAGGAAGGCCGGCTGCGGCGCGAGATCGACCGGGCGCGCGACTGAAGGAGAAACGTCTCAATGCACAGTGGTGGATGGTGGAGTTACATCGCCAGCGACCCGTCCAAGGGCAAGCCCAAGGTGGACCGGGCGCTGTTGTTGCGCGTCGCGACCTACGCGCGTCCTTACTGGTGGATGATCCTGATTGTGTTGGCGACCATCGTAGCCGTCTCGCTGCTGGAACTGGTGCCGCCGCTGATCCTGCGCCAGTTGATCGACGTGACGCTGCCGCAAAAAGACATGCAACAACTGACATGGCTGGCCCTGGCGCTGATCGCAATCCCCGTTTCCACCGGACTGATCGACGTGCTGGAGCGCTACTACAGCTCGCGCGCCGGAGAGGGGATCATCTTCGACCTGCGGCAGCAGATGTATTCCCACCTGAGCAGCCTGGCGCTGCGCTTCTTCACCTACACCAAGTCGGGCGAGATCGTCTCGCGCTTCAACAGCGACGTGGTCGGCGCACAGAACGCCATCACCGGCACGATCCCCAACATCGTCGTCAACATCGTGACGCTGATCTCGACGTTGATCATCATGTTCTCCATCGAGTGGCGGCTGACGCTGCTGTCCATCGTCGTGGTGCCGCTGTTCATCCTGCCGGCGCGGCGGGTGGCGCGGACGCTGCGGGTGATCCGCCGCCAGGCCATGGAATACAACGCCGACATGAGCAACATCATCTCGGAGACGCTGGGCATCAACGGGGTGCTGCTGGTCAAGACCTTTGGCCGGGCGCGGCAGGAGCTGGATCGCTTTCGCAAAGTCAACACGCTGGTGCGCGATATCGGCATCCGGCGGGCCATGGTGGGGCGCTGGTTCTTCATGGGGCTGGGGCTGGTGGCTGCGCTGGGCACGGCGCTGATCTACTGGGTCGGCGGCGTGATGGTGATCAACGACGCGCTGACGGTCGGCACCATCGTGGCGTTCGCAGCCTACCTCAGCCGGCTGTATGGACCGGTCTCGTCGCTGTCCAACGTGCAGGTCGATTTCGCCCAGTCCATGGTGAGCTTCGAGCGGGTGTTCGAGTATCTCGACCTGCAAGCAGAGGTTCAGGACAAGCCCGATGCGGTCGTGCTGACGGAAGTGTCTGGCCGGCTGGAGTTCAACGACGTCTCGTTTACCTACCTGACTCCGGAGCAGTGGGCACAGATCGAGCAAGCTGAGGCTGCTCCGGCGACTAACGGCCACCTGCCGGCCGCGCTTGCAGCCTCCGGCAACGGCCGAACCGGCACACAGACATCTGAAGCGGAGCAGCCGGCCGCGCCGTGGACCACCGCCGTCGCGACGCGACGCTGGGCGCTGCGCCACTTCAGCGCCGACATCGAGCCGGGCCAACTGGTGGCGTTGGTGGGCCGCAGCGGCGCCGGCAAGACAACCATCACCTACCTGCTGCCGCGGCTGTACGATGTGACCGAGGGTGCGATCCGCATCGACGGCCACGACCTGCGCGACGTGACCCAGGAATCGCTGGCCGAGCAGATCGGCATCGTCCCGCAGGAAACCTACCTCTTCCACGACACGATCCGCAGCAACCTGCTGTACGCCGCGCCCGATGCCGGCGACGACGACCTGATCGCGGCGTGCAAGGCGGCCAACATCCACGACTTCATCGCCCGCATGCCCGACGGCTACGACACGGTGGTGGGCGAACGCGGCTACCGGCTCAGCGGCGGCGAGAAGCAGCGACTGGCCATCGCCCGTGTGATCCTCAAGAACCCGCGCATCCTGATCCTGGACGAGGCCACATCGCACCTGGACTCGGAGAACGAGGCGTTGATCCAGAGCGCGCTGGAGCCGCTGTTCCACAGCCGCACCAGCCTGGTGATCGCCCACCGTCTGTCCACGATTCTCGCCGCGGACCTGATTCTGGTACTGGACGAGGGCCGGCTGGTGGAGCAGGGAACACACGATGATCTGCTGGCAGCCGGCGGGCTGTACAGGACCCTTTACGAAACCCAGTTTCGTCCGGAGCCGGCGGCAGGGTTTGCCGAGACAATTTAGAAAATTGTCCTACGACAGCGCGCCGGCTCTGCATCGTAAAGCGATTTTCCAAATCGCTGTGCAAGCATTTGGACCCCAACGTAGCCGCCATATCCAACCAGGCTTGAAGCCCGCCAAGTGACTCCAAACAAGAGACCCGATCTATGACTCCCAACCTCACCTCCTTACATGTCTGGCAGAACCTCCAGGCGCATTACGACGAGATCCATGACGCTCACCTGCGTGACTTGTTCGCGGCCGACCCGGAACGCGGCCGCGTGATGGTCGTGGAGGCAGCGGGCCTGTACTTCGACTACTCCAAACACCGGATCACCAAAGAAACGATCAACCTGCTGCTGGCGCTGGCCGAGGCGCGCGGCTTGCAGGAGCGCATCGACGCCATGTTCCGCGGCGACAAGATCAACGTTACCGAGGACCGGGCCGTGCTGCACGTCGCCCTGCGCGCGCCGATGAACGCTGAGATCACCGTGGACGGCGAGAACGTGGTGCCGGAGGTGCACGAGGTCCTGCAGCGCATGGCCGCGTTTGCCGTGCAGGTGCGCAGCGGGCGCTGGACCGGCCACAGCGGCAAGCCGATCCGCAACGTGGTCAACGTCGGCATCGGCGGCTCCGATCTTGGGCCGGTGATGGCCTACGAGGCGCTGCGCCACTACAGCCGGCGCGACATGACCTTCCGCTTCGTCAGCAACGTGGATGCCACCGACTTCGCCGAGGCAACCCGCGACCTGGACCCGGCCGAGACGCTGTTCATCATCGCCAGCAAGACCTTCACCACGCTGGAGACCATGACCAACGCCCGCACGGCGCGCCGCTGGATGCTGGACGCGCTGGGCGATGAAACGGCGGTGGCAAAGCACTTCGTGGCGGTCTCCACCAACGCCGATGAGGTAGAAAAGTTCGGTATCGACACCGCCAACATGTTCGGCTTCTGGGACTGGGTCGGCGGCCGCTACAGCATGGACTCGGCCATCGGCCTCTCGACCATGCTGGCCATTGGCCCCGACAACTTCTACGACCTGCTGGCCGGCTTTCACACGATGGACGATCACTTCCACAGCGCACCGCTGCGCCGCAACATCCCGGTGTTGATGGGGCTGCTTAACGTGTGGTACGGCGACTTTTTTGGCGCCGACACGGTGGCGGTGCTGCCCTACGACCAGTACCTGAAGCGCTTCCCGGCCTACCTGCAGCAGTTGACCATGGAGAGCAACGGCAAGCGGGTCACCCTGGCGGGCGCGCCGGTGGACTACCAGACCGGCCCGATCTTCTGGGGCGAACCGGGCACCAACGGCCAGCACTCCTTCTACCAACTGATCCACCAGGGCACGAAGCTGATCCCGTGCGACTTCATCGGCTTCAGCCAGTCGCTCAACCCGCTGGGCGAGCATCACGATCTGTTGATGGCTAACGTCTTTGCCCAGAGCCAGGCGCTGGCCTTCGGCAAGACGGAGCAAGAGGTGCGGGACGAGGGCGTGCCCGCGTGGCTCGCGCCGCATCGCACCTTCCCCGGCAACCGGCCCAGCAGCACGATCCTGGCCGGGCGGTTGACGCCAAGGATGCTTGGCACACTGGTGGCGCTCTACGAGCACAGCGTCTTCACCCAGGGCGCGATCTGGGACATCAACTCCTTCGACCAGTGGGGCGTCGAGCTGGGCAAGGTGCTGGCCAAGCGGATTGCGCCGGAGTTGAGCAGCCAGGATGAGCCGGACCTGACCCACGACAGCTCGACCAACGCGCTGATCCGCCGCTACCGCAGCCAGCGCTGAGTCAAGGTCCCCGGCACTTTCCGAAGTGCCGGGGACCTTAGGAAGGACCATACCATGCGCATCGCCGTTGCAGCCGACCATGCCGGCTATGATCTCAAACAAATCGTCGCGGAGCATCTGCGCAGCGCCGGACACGAGGTGCTGGACCTGGGCGTGAACACTGCGGCCGTGCCCAGCGATTATCCCGACGCCGCGACTGCGGTTGCCGAAGCGCTGCGCGGCGGGAAGGCCGAGCGCGCCGTACTGATGTGCGGCAGCGGCGTCGGCGTGTCGGTGGCGGCCAACAAATACCCCGGCATCCGCGCCGCAGTATGCCACGACACCTACTCAGCGCACCAGGGCGTGGAACACGACCGGATGAACGTGCTGGTGCTGGGTGGGCGCATCGTCGGCGACGCGCTGGCCAGGGATCTGGTGGATGCATTCGTCGCGGCGCAGTTTAGCGGCGAGGAGCGCCACGTGCGCCGGCTGAACAAGGTGCTGGCCATCGAGCGCGAGCAGATGACGGGGTGAGTGGGTGAGTGGGACAGAGGAACGGAAGATCAGAGGGACAGAGGGTCAGAAGTGCAGAGGGTCAGGGCACGATCACCGATCACTGATTACCGGACACTGAAACCAGAGAGCGAGACATGAGACAAGGCAAGATCGCGCCGTCGATCCTGGCGGCTGACTTTTTGCGGCTGGGTGAGGAGATCGCCGCGGCCGAGGAGGGCGGGGCGGATCGGATTCAACTGGACGTGATGGACGGGGTGTTCGTGCCCAACGTCAGCTTCGGCATCCCGGTGGTGCAGGCGGCGCGGCGGGCCACGGCGCTGCCGCTGGAGGCGCACCTGATGATCGTCCAGCCGGAGCGCTACCTGGAAGATTTCGCAAACGCCGGCGCCGACACCATCATCGTGCATCAGGAAGTGTCGCCGCACCTGGACCGGACGCTGCACGCCATCAAAGAGCTGGGCAAGCAGGCCGGCGTCGCTATCAACCCATCGACGCCGGTGGCGATGCTGAGCGAGGTCATCGAACTGCTGGACCTGGCGCTGGTGATGACAGTCAACCCCGGGTTCGGCGGCCAGAGCTTTATCCCCGGCACGCTGCACAAGATCCGCCAATTACGCCAGATCCTGGACGAGCGCAACCCGGCCTGCGAGATCGAGGTGGACGGCGGCATCGACGCATCCACCATCCGCGCGGCCTACGACGCTGGTGCGACCGTGTTCGTGGCCGGCACAGCCGTGTGCGGGTATCCGGCGGGCACGGCGGAGGGGGTGCGCAGCCTGCTGAGAGTGTTGCACCCCGCATCCTGAGTCCTGCGGATCAGGATGAAGTCGCACACCATCGCGAATCGTTATCCAACAGCCATCCATCAGTAGTCGCCCGCAGCTTGTTTGGCTCCAAACGGCTCACCCCGTTCCATTTCGATGCCGGCTGCGTGTTCACCGTTCGCCGATAACCTGCCACTCCCTAGTCTTTTGGTTCCACTCTGCCCCGGTGGTATAATTCCGGCGGTCCCCAGCGATTGGGCGGCAGTGCAACCATGTCAGTCATCACAGGCAGCAACCTCAGCCGGCGTTTCGGTCCGCTGGACGTGTTCCAGGACGTCAATATCCGCGTCGAGAAGGGCGACCGCATCGGTCTGGTCGGCCCCAACGGCGAGGGTAAAACGACCCTGTTGCGCATCCTGGCGGGCATTGACGCGCCCAGCGACGGAGCCGTGACGCGCATGCGCGGCCTGACCATTGGCTACCTGCCGCAGGATCCGCCGCCGGCCGGCGAGCGTAGTCTGTGGGACGATGTGTCTGCCCAGTTCGAGGGCCTGAGCCGCCGCGCCGAAGAGCTGCGCCGGTTGGAGGAGCAGATGGCCGATCCGTTGCTCTACGAGCAGGCGCTGGCCGAGTATGGCCCATTGCAGGCAGCTTTCGAGGCGGCCGGCGGCTACGATTGGGAGCTGCGTGTTCGCCAGGTGCTGACCGGGCTGGGCTTTCCGCCCGACGAGCACCACCTGCCGCTGATGTACCTCAGCGGCGGCCAGCGGACGAGGGGCCTGCTGGCCCGACTGCTGCTGCAAGAGCCGGACCTGCTGCTGATGGACGAGCCGACCAACCACCTCGACCTGCAAGCCACCGAGTGGCTGGAGGGCGTGCTGCTGCAGTGGCGCGGCAGCATGGTGGTGGTGTCGCACGACCGCTATTTTCTCGACCGGGTCGCCACGCGCATCTGGGAGTTGGCCAACCAGCGGCTGGATGCCTATCGCGGCAACTACAGCCATTTTTCGCTGCAACGCACCATGCGCCGCGAGCGCCAGCTTGAGGAATGGAAGCGCCAGCAACAAACCATCGCCAAGGAACAGGACTACATCCGCCGCAACATCGCCGGGCAGAACACACGCCAGGCTCAGGGCCGGCGCACCCGGCTGGAGCGCATGATCGACGAGGGTGGTCTGGTGGAGCGGCCTGACGAACGCCAGTCCATCCGCCTGGACCTCGACCCGCGGCTGCGCAGCGGCAACCTGGTGCTGCGAACCCGCGATCTGGTGGTCGGCTACCGCGCCTCAAACGGCCACGAGCCGCGCCGCGAGGACGTTTCCGGCGGCTACGAGTACGTGGCGCGCCATGCCGGGCCGGCGCCCGACGACACCGTGCTCTTTCGCAGCGAGGACATCGAGCTGCTGCGCGGCCAGCGGGTTGCGCTCATCGGCCCTAACGGTGCAGGCAAGAGCACATTTCTCAAGACGGTCCTCGGCCAGCTTCAGCCGCTGGGCGGGCGGCTGCGCATCGGCGCCAGCGTTCACATCGGCTATCTGGCCCAGGCACACAACACACTGGTGCCTGACAAGACGGTCATCGACACCATCCTGGACGCAGCGCCGCGCATGGAGATCGGCGAAGCGCGCCGGTTCCTGGGCCGCTTTCTTTTCTCAGGCGACGATGCTTTCAAGACCATCGACGTTCTCAGCGGTGGGCAGCGCAGCCGAGTCGCGCTGGCGTTGCTGACTCTGCAAGGCGCCAACTTCCTGCTGCTGGACGAGCCGACAAACCACCTGGACATCGACTCGCAGGAAGTGCTGGAGGACATGCTAAAGGCCTTCGGCGGCACCGTCCTGTTGGTCACCCACGACCGTTACCTGGTCGATGCGGTGGCGACCCAGGTCTGGGTGCTGGATGATCAGCGCGGCGAGCTGAGGGCCTACGAGGGCAACTACACCGCTTATCAGACCGCCCTCGCGGCTGAGGAGGCAGCGGCCAGCGAGAGCGAGGTCAGCGAGGCCGCGTTGAGCGACGCCCAACTGCACCGCGAGCGCTCGCGCGAGGAACGCCGCCAGCGCAAGGTCGTCGAGCAGCGCCAGGCCGAGGCCGACCGGCTGCTTGAGTTGATCCACAGCATGGAAGGTCGACTGGAAGCACTGGGCGAGCAGATCGCAGCGGCCGGCACGGCCCAGGATATGGAGCGCGTCCGCACCTTGGGCAATGAATATCAGGCAGTGGACGAGCGGCTGCACCAGCTAATGGAAGAGTGGTCGGCGCTTCCGGTGGTGTGAAGCGTGATGTGTGAAATGTGATGGGATCGATTACCGCTCACGTTTCACGAATTACGCATTACGCTTCATACAGCCAATCAGCATATCAAGGAACCCTTCCATGGCACCGCACCTCGTTATCGGACTGACGGGCAACATCGCTACCGGCAAAAGCGCGGTCGCGCAGATGCTGGCCCAACTGGGCGCCCACGTGATCGACGCAGACCGGATAGCGCACGAGGTCATGGATCCTGGCCAGCCGGCCTATGCGGCCATCGTGGCAGCGTTTGGCGGCGACATTGCACCGGCAGGCGGTCCTATCGACCGGCGAAGGCTGGGCGAGATCGTCTTTGCCGATCCGGAAGCGCTGGCGCGGCTGGAGGCGCTGGTGCATCCTGCCGTCGGCCGGCGCATCGCCGAACTGGTGGACCGTTCGACGGCGGACGTGGTGGTCATCGAGGCCATCAAGCTGCTGGAGGCCGGGCTCAGCGTGCGGCTGTGCGACGAGGTGTGGGTGGTGGCTGCGTCGCGGGCCGCCCAGCTCAGCCGGTTGACCGAAAACCGCGGCCTGAGCCGGGACGAGGCGACGCTGCGCATCGACGCCCAACCGTCACAGGAATCCAAGATCGCCCAGGCCGATGTGGTGATCTACAACGACGGCGACCTGAACGCGCTGCGCCGTGCGGTGGAGCGAGCCTGGCGCGGCCACCAACTCTTAACGTAGGGCTTCCGATCGCATTCCGTCGCTGTGGCCGGTCTCCGACCGAGCCACCGGTGGCTTCGGTCCGGACCCCGGCCACAGCGACAAGGATCAGATCCGAACAGTTATGACCAGTTACAAACGGACCTTGCGGAAATGGATGAGGTGACACAATGAACTCATTACAAAACATGTATCATAGACATCCAAACCTGCTGATGTGGGCCGTGCTGTCCATCGGCATGGTGATCATCCTGCTGCTGGCGGCGCGCGATGTCGGCTTCACCGCCGTGCAATGGCTGGCGCTGGTGATCGCCACTGTTGGCCTGGCCGGTCTGTGCGCCTGGATCATCGGTTGGGAAGACTAAAAAAGAGACGTTATGAGCAACAAGCGAGATTACTACGAAGTGTTGGGCGTGCCCAAGGGCGCGAGCAGCGACGAGATCAAGCGGGCCTATCGCCAGCTTGCCCGCCAGTACCATCCTGATGTCAACAAGGAGGCGGACGCCGAGGCGCGCTTCAAGGAACTCAGCGAAGCCTACGAGGTGTTGAGCAACGCTGAGAAGCGAGCTGCCTACGATCGCTTTGGCCACGCCGGCACGCAGGGCGGCTTCGGTGGCTTCGGCGGCGGGTTTGGCGACTTCAGCTCCATCTTCGAGGACCTCTTCGCCGGCATGGGCATGGGCGGCGGCCAGACGCGGCAGGCTCAGCGCGGCCCGCGCCGCGGCGCCGACCTGCGCGTCAACCTGACGCTGACCTTTGAAGAGGCGGTGTTCGGCATCGACAGGGAGGTCGAGGTAACCCGTTTGGAGCAGTGCACGCGCTGCGTCGGCAGCGGCGCGGAGCCCGGCACCAACCCGCTGCGCTGTCCGCAGTGCAACGGCACCGGCGAGGTGCAGCGCCGCCAGCAAAGCATTTTCGGCACCATTTTGACCTCATCGACCTGTTCGCGCTGCAACGGCAGCGGCGAGGTCGTGACCACTCCGTGCATCGAGTGCCAGGGCCGCAAGCAGGTCCAGGCCACGCGCACGCTGACCATCAACGTGCCCGCGGGCGTCGATGACGGCACGCAGATCCGGCTGGCCGGCGAGGGCAATCATGGCATGGGAGGCGGCCCTGCCGGCAACCTGTACGTGGTGCTGACAGTTCTGCAGCACGCCGTGTTCCAGCGGCGCGACAACGACATCGTCATGGAGCTGCCCATAAATATCGCCCAGGCCTCGTTGGGTGCGGAGGTCGAAGTGCCCACGCTGGACGGCAAGGCGATGCTCACCGTCCCACCGGGAACACAAAACGGGCGCATTTTGCGCCTCAAAGGGAAAGGTGTGCCGCATCTACGCAAGAACGACCGCCGCGGAGACCAGCTTGTCGGCATCAAGGTCGTCGTGCCCACCCAGTTGACGCCTGGCCAGAAGAAGCTGCTGGAGGAACTGGGCGAGACACTGGGCACGCCCAAGCTTGGCGCAGAGCGTGGCTTCTTCGACAAGATCGCCGACGCGTTGGGTGATGCATTCAACGGGTAGCGCCATGAAATGGACTGAGATCAGCGTCCAGTGCGACGGCGAGGGCGCGGAGGCGGTGGCCGAACTTTTCAACCGCTTCAACAGCCGGCCGGGCGAAGCTGACACCGCCGCGGTGATCGAGGTCGGCGGCTACGACGCGGTGGGCGAACTGGCTACGCCGCTGGTGACCGTGCGTACCTACGTCGCCGTCAACGGGGACGACAGCGCCGCCACCGTGCGCCGGATCGAAGAAGGTCTCTGGTTTCTGAGCCGCATCTACACCTTGCCCGATCCGGTGATTCGAGACCTGGAGGAGGAGGACTGGGCCAACGCCTGGAAGGCCAGCTACGCGCCGCTGCCGGTCGGCGAGCGGCTGATTATCCTCCCGGCCTGGCTGGCTGACGATGATATGCTGGCCAGCACCGGCGGCCGCCTGCCGGTGATCCTCGATCCAGGGATGGCCTTCGGCACCGGTCTGCACCCCAGCACGCGCCTCTGCATGGCGGCGCTGGAGCGGGTTGTGCGGCCGGGCGACGCGGTGCTGGATGTCGGCTGCGGGTCAGGTGTGCTCGATCGCCGCCGGCCGGCTCGCGCAACGTCGATTCTCGCCACCGACATCGACCCGATCGCGGTCGAGGCAACGTTGGAAAACTGCCAGCGCAACGGACTGGCGCACCTCGTCCACGCCCGCGCCGGCTCGTTGCCCGCCCGCGATGAGCGACCGGGCGGCTGGCCGGTAATCGTCGCCAACATTCTGGCTGAGGTGATCGTCTACCTGCTGGATGAGGGCATGGCGGACCTGCTGGCCGCTGAAGGCGTCCTGATCATGAGCGGGATCATCGAGCCGCGGGCGGGCGATGTGCTGGCCGCGCTGGCGAGGCATGACCTGCGCCTGCTGGAGCGCGTCGACGAGGGCGACTGGGTGGCGTTGACAGCCGGTCGTAACCAAAGCTGACGGCGGTGCATCGAACGATAGATGCAGCCGCACCACTTGTCGTAAGGCCACGAGCGGACGACGCGTCTGAAAAACAGAGAACATGAGGTAGACATTGTGAGCAACAACGTTGAGAAAATGATTATCATCGGCAGCGGCCCGGCCGGTTTCACGGCGGCGCTGTACACCGCCCGCGCCAATCTGAACCCGCTGGTGATCACCGGCAACGAGATCGGCGGCCAGGTGGCCATCACCTACGAGGTGGAGAACTATCCCGGCTTCCCCGAGGGGCTGACCGGTCCTGAGATGGTGGAGAAGTTCCAGAAGCAGGCCGAGAAGTTCGGCGCCCGCATCGAATACGACTACGTGAGCAGCGTGGACTTCACGCAGCATCCCTTCACCGTCAGCACCGCCAGCGGCAAGGCGTACCGCGCCGAGTCCATCATCGTTTCCACCGGCGCCACGCCGCGCAAGCTGGGCGTTCCCGGCGAGAAGGAGTACACCGGGTTTGGCGTCAGCTATTGCGGCACGTGTGACGGTTTCTTCTTCCGGGGCAAGGAGGTTCTGGTGGTGGGCGGCGGCGACAGCGCGCTGGAAGAGGGCATCTTCCTGACCAAGTTCGCTAACAAGGTCACAGTGGTACACCGCCGCGACGAGCTGCGCGCCAGCAAGATCCTGCAGGACCGGGCGTTCAGCAATCCGAAGATGGCCTTCAAGTGGAGCCACGTGATAGAGAGGGTCAATGCCTCCGGCGGCAACGGCAACGGCGCGCCGCCCAAGGTGGTCTCGGCCACGCTGCGCGACCTGAAGACCAACGAGACCTACGATTTCCCGGTGGACGGCGTGTTCATCTTCATCGGCCACACGCCCAACTCCGAGCTGTTCCGCGGCCAGCTTGAGATCGACGACTCAGGCTACGTGGTCACCGACCGGCGTATGCACACCAGCGTCCACGGCGTCTTCGCCGGCGGCGAGATCCAGGACTCGGTGTTTCGCCAGGTCGTCACCTCCGCGGGCCAGGGCGCGGCCGCGGCCATGGAGGCCGAGAAGTTCCTGGGCGAGCTGGAGGCCCAGAGCTACGAAGAGATCGCAGCCGAGCACGGTCATCCGGTGAGGTACTCGCATAGCTTTACGCTGACACGCCGGAATATTCGTTGCCAACCGCTCTTCCCGGTCTCCTGATCGAGACGGCACCGACAAGTTGTTGATAGGCGCGTCCAAACACGCCAATGTGCAGAAGCTCCAGGATCGATCCTGGAGCTTTTCTTGTCTCAGGTTGCACTGGTAGGCAGATCCCGGCGCTCGACACAGTTGCCGCGTGTCTTGCATTGACTGCAACTACTTTTCAGGACTGACACAGGCAAGGGTTTGCCTCTGTGCGGGAAGCCTTTTCGGAAAAAGGGGGTATTGACAACGACCGAAGCCATTGGTATAATCTCAACGTCCGCTTTTTGAATTACACTCGTACTCCAATCGCGCCATAGGCCGTAACGGCATAAGCGCCACCTCAGATAGTCGCCAGCATTTCGAGCGGCAGCGAAGTCCGCTTGCTTGCGCCGGTGGCTGGATGCCTCGCTCCGGGGAGCGCATCTTTCTCAACTCAAACAAGTTGGAACGTCTGCCCGTCGGGCAATGTGCCAGCTACCAGATCGCCCACAGGAGGCTATGCTATGGCTCTTGCCGTTCCTGCCTACGATCCAAGCACATTGCCGATCATTCTGTGCGGGCCTATCGTTCGCCGTCTTACCCGCAATCAGGTGTCGGTATGGGTGGCGCTTTCGGTCGGCGACCCGGTTACTCTCCACGTACGGCGCAAGAACGATGCCGGGGAGCAAACTGCCACCGTCACGCCTGCCCGCATCGGCCGGCATGTGTTCCTCGCGGTGCTGACTGTCGACGGCGTTGACGGCGCGACGAACGACCAGTTTGTCGCAGGCGGCCTCTACGAGTACTGGATCGACTCGCCTGCGTGGCCGGCGGATCCGGCCCGGCGGCCAAACTGGCCCGACTTCACGCTGCCAGGCGAGGTTCTCCCCACCTTCTTGGGGCTACCAGGATCGCTGAACGACATCGTCCTGTTCCACGGATCCTGCCGCCGCGCCAAGGGAGATCGCAGAGATGGGTTGGCTGAAGGGTATCGCCGCATTGTGCAGGAGCCTGCCCGGCGTCCGCACCTGCTGATCCTATCAGGGGACCAGATCTACGCCGATGAGGTCTCATCCACACATATGCTGGTGCTGCGGGGAATCGCCAATGACCTGATTGGCATCGATGAATTTGGCGGTGTCCAGCCTGGCACAGAGGGGGTCTTTAGTTGCCTGGGCCATTGCCCTGTCGTTCCCGGTACCGGAACACCCAAGATTGCTGGCCGATCTGAGCGCTCGCTGGAAATCGGCATGACGGTCGCCGAAAAGGATCACCTGTGGACCCTGGCGGAGTTCTACGGCACCTATCTCACCGTTTGGTCCGACGTTCTCTGGCCGGATCCGTTGCCTGCCTGGGATCCATCGGAGACCGACCTTGTCCGCCAGAAGGATCCCGCCGCCAGTCCGTCGTATGGTGTCGACGCGCATGACTGGAACATGGAGACCTTCAAGCTCAACAATCTGGTGGACACCATGCCGCAGGTGCGCAAGCTGCTGGCAAACACACCGACCTTGATGGTCTTCGATGACCACGAGACGACGGACGACTGGAACCTGGACTATCTGGTTTCAAAGGGCGTCTACAACAACCCGCAGGGCTCCCGATTGGTGACCAATGCCCTACTGGCCTACCTGCTGTTTCAGCACTGGGGCAACCGGCCAGATCGTTTCGAACAGGCCAACTCACCGGAGGCTAAAGCGCTGGCTTCGGCGGCCTGGCAAAACGACCCCGATTTCCACCCGGTCGATCGTGCTGCGGTCTTGTTCAACGATCCGCTCGCTCTGGGCGGCTTTCTGGGTGTTCCTCCCAACATTCCCAGCGAAGCCAATTTTGACCAGGCGAACGGCTTCGACCTGCGCTCCAACCTGGACCCGGCTGTGACGATCCGCTACGACTTCAGGCTGGGTGCGGCGGACGGCTATCCATTCAACCTCGTGTTTCTGGACGAGCGAACGGTGCGTCACCTGCCGGGAACATCGCGCCAGGACCGCCCCGGACGGGTTGCGAACTGGGCGCTGGACCTGATGTGGCCCGCTCCACAGGGCAACCAGGCCGACACGCCGACCGTGCTGGTGGCGCCGGCGCCGGTGCTCGGCCTGCACGTCATCGAGCACATCCTGCAGCCGATTTTCGCCTTGCAGGAAGGCGGTGAGCGCAAGCGCGAGTATGAGGGCTGGAGCGGCCATACGCCGACCTTCGAACACCTCCTCGAACGCATCGGCCAGTGGCGCCAGGTGGTGATCCTGTCGGGCGACGTTCACTTTGGCTACACCCATACGCTGGCTTACAGCAAGCCGGCCAGCGCTTCTCCAGGAATGGCTGCCCAGTTTGTTGCCAGCTCGTTCAAATACGTGATGGCCAACACACTCAAGCTGCACGTGTTGGGCGATCTCACGCAAAAGCTGGGCGTGGTGCGGCGCCGGACCTTCTTCGGCTATTCCCAGCTCACCGGCCAGCAGGCGGCGCTGCTGCAGGCGCCGCCTGCGTCCGGTAGCCGCCTGGCCTACGACTCTATCGCCGATCTGGCGCTGGGGCGGGTGGTGCGCCATTCGCTGGAACCGCCGGCCGTCATCGAGGAAGACATCGCGCTGGCCTATTCGAGCACCGATCCACAGCCCAACGACTTCGAAAACCCCGACTGGATGTACACCATCGAGCACGTTGCCGACCAGCGTACACCGGTGCTGCCCGACATGCTGCCGCCGCACATCAATGGCCCTGTCAGCCTGGCTGCGGCTCTTGCCAGCCCCTGGCACGGCTGGAACGCCAACAGCTCGGCCGCCATGGTGCGGGCGCTGCGGGCCTCCGATCTTCATCAGATCGGCCGGGTATTCACGGGGCTGCCCGTCCTGGCGCGCATCACTTTCTCACAGGGTGCGACACTTACCAGCAAGCAGGAGCTGTTCATCAGCGCCGGCAACGACGAGTCCGAAGGGTTCGTGGTTAACAACGTCACCGAGGTCGATCTCGGCAGCGGATGACAGCGTTTCTAGCTACCCGACAGTTTGATGGTGCGTGCGGAAGGACAGAGTTTGATCCGCACGGACAGAGAGTTGACAAGCCGTCGCTTGATCCATCGTAAGCCGATCTGAAAGATGGATAGATCTCGGCGATCGGCTCGATCAACCAGGTGTCTTTGGCCGTTCTTGATTACCGCAGCGCCGGTGGTAACGAGCCAGGTGTAAAGCAGAGAAACAGCCAAGGTCAAGCGGGACAAGCGCATGAAGTGGCGCAGATGGGTACTCTCAAGATCGAAGCCATGGCCTTTGAAGTCACCGAACATCTCCTCGATCCACATGCGCCGCTCGTATGCACGGAGTGCTATCCGGCAATGAGCCAGGTTGGTGGCGATGAGCCAGGATTCGGCTTCACCTGGCTTCCAGTAGCCGAGCAGATTGGTGCGATAGGCATGTTTGAGCGTTAACAAGCTTGCTGGCCACCACACGGTCTGGCTCTGTTTCCAGACCAGAGCGCCGAAATTCTGCCAACTGCTGGCTTGATTGAACAGCACTTGGTTGTTCGCCTTTTGGCGCAGAGCATAGTGCCAACCATGTCCATCGAGAAAACGCAGCACCTCAACAGCGCCGAATTCGCTGTCGCCGACCACCAAGACGGTGCTATCCGGTGGCAAGAGGCTCTGAACGTATGACAGCAGCGCTAGTTGGGTCTTGGCTGAACTGTGACCTCGGGCGCCTTTGATCCAGGTCCAGGCAATCGGGATCGACCGGCGCCGATAGGCAACAGCTATCATCAAGAGTTGATGACCGAACCCGACCTTGCTGCCATCGACAATCAAACGTATCTCGCCTGATGCTGCGGCCGATTGTAGCCAAGATCGAGCCATGGCTTCGTACCATGGTCGAACCCGCAAAGCTGGATTGTCGAGCAAGCGTCCTAGCCGTCGAACAACGCTTAACAACTTGGCTTGACTCGGTATCTCCTGAGCAATGGCACTCAATTGCACCGATCTGCTTTGGTAGATCCCTACCACTAGCCATGCCAGAGTGCGTATCCGTGTGATCCGTTCATTGGGCCGAAGTTGCATTAGCTCTGCGACCCAGCTATGATACAGGCGGTTGATCGACATTGAGTAGCTCCTTGTTCCGTGATCTGGTTGCTTCAAATCACTTTACTTGGATCTGCTCAGTCGATCAACTCTCACTTTCCAAAACTGTCAGGTAGCTAGTTGCCAAGTTTTGGTTGATTTTTCGCAAGGAGATGAATTCATCGATCTCTGCATCGTCGGCTGATAGGTGGCTTAGAAGCCTGCCTCCGTAAAACATGATGGAAAACTGTATCCCCTCGTCTAATTCTGGAGCGATTGTTCTTAGCCAGTGTTTCAGGTAAATCCGATCTGATGGGCCTTCGACCCAAATAATACAGTTGGCTTGCAAGATATCCGACGCTCGAT
>JAWKOJ010000018.1:0-106030 GCA_041391245.1 Caldilineales bacterium | reverse complement strand
GCCGACTCCACGGAACGCTGCGGAGTTCGCATCCTCCGATGCGAACGACATGCGCAGCGCAACTGGTATACGGGACACAGAATCTGCGGTTTAAAGTCGTTGCTCTGTGGTGTAAGCTCACGATTTGGAAAATCGTGTTACGCAGAGTCGTCATGATGTAAATTCACGATTTGGAAAATCGTGTTACGGAGAATCGTCAGGAGTTCCCCATGAAAGTTGGCGTATTCAGCTTCGTTTTTCAGGATCTGGTCGACTTCGACCAGGCGCTGGACTGGATTGCCGGCGTCGGCGCGCAGGCGGTGGAGATCGGCTCGGGCGGCTACGTGGCCGAGCTGGGCAGGCCTTACTGCAAGCCGGCCGAGTTGCTGGCCGCCAAGGACCGGCTGCGCGCCTGGAAGCAGAAGGTGGACGACCGCGGGCTGGAGATCAGCGCGCTCAGTTGCCACGGCAACCCGCTCCATCCCAATGAGGCGATTGCCTCGCTGCACCGCCGCGAGTTTCGCGACTCGGTGCTGCTGGCCGAGCAGATCGGCGTGCGCCGGGTCATCACATTCTCCGGCTGTCCCGGCGACAGCGACGAGGCTCGCTACCCCAACTGGGTCACCTGCCCCTGGCCGCCCGACTTTCTGCGCATCCTCGACTGGCAGTGGAGCGAGAAGGTCATCCCCTACTGGCAGGAAGAGGCGCGCTTCTGCCGCGACCACGGCGTCGACATGATCTCGCTGGAGATGCACCCCGGCTTCGTGGTTTACAACCCGGAGACGCTGCTGCGGCTGCGCGCCGCAGTCGGTCCAGAGATTGGGGCCAACTTCGACCCCAGCCACCTCTTCTGGCAGAACATCGACCCGTTGGCGGCCGTGCGCACCCTGGGCAACGCCATCTTCCATGTGCACGCCAAGGACACGCGCATCGATCCCATCAACACCCCGGTCAACGGCGTCCTGGACACCAAGCCCTATGCCGACGAGCTGCACCGGTCGTGGATCTTCCGCACGGTCGGCTACGGCCACAGCCTCCAGTTCTGGAAGGACCTGATCAGCGACCTGCGGCTGGTAGGCTACGACTACGTGCTGAGCATGGAGCACGAGGACAGCCTGATGTCGCTGCGCGAGGGGCTGGAAAAGGGCGTCGGAGCGCTGCGCGACCTGATCCTCACCGACGAGCGCGGCAAACCCTGGTTCGAGGCGTAGGAAGTCCGATGGCAACAAAACGACAACGCGATCCGGCGCAGCCGCGGTTTCGCCTGCTGCAGGCCGGCCTTGGCGTCATGGGCAACCACTGGCTGCGCGTCCTTGCCGCCGCCACCGACGAGGTGGAACTGGTGGCAGCCGTTGAGGTCAACACGGAGCTGGCGCGCGAGCGGTTCGAACAATATCACCTCGATCCCAAGCTGCACTTCAACTCGTTCGAGGATGCACTGCGCGCAACGCGGCCCGACGGCGTCTTGATCGTCACGCCGCCGGCCGAGCACCGCTGGATGTCCATCGCCGCGCTGGAGGCGGGCATCCCGGTGCTGTCGGAGAAGCCGCTGGCGGAGAGCATGGAGTCGGGGAAGGCGATCCTGGCGGCGGCCGAGCGTACCGGCGTGCTGCACATGGTTTCGCAGGACTACCGCTACCGCCCGCCGGTGCAGACGGCCAAGCGCGTGCTGGACAGCGGCGAGCTGGGCGAGGTCGGATCGGTGACCGTCGGGTTCTTCAAGAGTCTGATCCGCGGCGGCTTTCATGACACGCTGGCCTACCCGCTGACCATCGACATGTCGATCCATCACTTCGACCTGATGCGCTTCTTCCTGGGGCGCGAGCCGCACTCAATCTACGGCCGAGCCTGGCGCAATCCGTGGGACTGGTGGAAGGGCGATTCGTCGACCAGCGTGCTGCTGGAGTTCGCCGGCGGCGTGCAGGTCAGCTACACCGGGTCGTGGTGCGCCACCGGCCGCGAAACCACCTGGATCGGCGACTGGCGCTTCGAGTGCGAACACGGGGTGCTGATCATGCAGGACGACCGCGTCACGGTGCAGCGGCGCACCGCGGAAACCGGCTCGCCGCAGGGCTATCCGCAATACCTGAACGAGAAGGAAAAGCGTGTGCCGCTGCTGAAGATGCCCGTTGAACGGCAGGGCGTCACCTTGAGCCAGTTCTGCCAGGCGGTGCGCACCGGCGAGCAACCGCCTACCAGGGTACAGGACAACATCAACTCGTTCCGCATGGTTTGGGACACGATCCGGTCCTTCGAAACCGGAGAAACGGTCCGTATGGAGCAATCACTATGACTATCAAGGTGGGCTGCTTTGCCCTCGTCGATCCATTTTCGCTGCTCGACCACCAACTTGAGCGCGTGGCCGGTCTCGGGTTCAAATACGCCGACGTCACCGACAACCACCCGGGCGGTATCTTGGGGCGTGAGTTCGGTTTCACAGCCACGGCCAGCCTGGACGACAACCCGCGCGACGTGCTGGACCTGTTCACAAAGCACGGCCTCACCGCTACCAGCGTCTGCGCCCACGCCAACCTGCTGGATCCGAGCTCGCCAGCCCGCTATGCTACCAACGAGATCATGAAGGCGGTGCGGCTGGCGGCGGGCATGGGCGTCCGCGACGTGATTACCACCGAGGGCGACCCCAAGTCGGCCTGGGGTCACAGCCTGAGCTGGGACGAGAAGGTGTTCATCGTTGCCGAGAAGCTGCCGAGCCGCTGCGGCTGGCCGAGGCCTACGGTGTCCGCATCCTGCTGGAGCCGCACGGCGAACTGACCGACTCCATCGCCGGCATGCAGGCGATCATGGACCGGCTGGGCAACCCTGAACAGCTGGGCGTCAACATGGACACGGGGAACGCATGGCTGGGCGGCGCTGACCCGGTTGAGATGGCAAAAACGTTCCGCGACAAGATATTCCACATCCACTGGAAAGATCTGCCCGCCGACTGGGAACCTCAACGAGGCACGGTATACGGCTGCGGCTTTGGCCCGATCGCTTTAGGTGACGGTGTGATCGACATCGCGGGTGTTTTCGATGTTTTGAAGGATTCACCGCACGTCGAATATTCCACTCTGGAGGTAGGTGGCGACGAAAACGTGCTCAAGAGCTACGCCTACCTGAAATCCCTGGGCGCCGAGTAGCTTCCGGACGCCGGCGACGGCCACGACAGATCGGTCCGATGAGAGTGAAGCTGGCCTACGGCCGCAGCGGCCTTGACGTTGACCTGCCGGACGGGATCGACGTCATCACGCCGCGCTTTGTGGCCGGGCTGCCAGACGAACAAGCGGCGCTGCGCGACGCGTTGCGCAGCCCGATCGCTTCGCCGCCGCTGGCCCATCTGGTCAGGCCGGGCGACTCGGTGGTCATCGTCCACACCGACATCACCGCCACACCCAACGAGCGCATCCTGCCGCTGCTGCTGGCCGAGCTGGAACGGGCCGGCGTGCGGCAGGGCGATATCACGCTGCTCAACGGGCTGGGGACGCACCGTAAACAGACCGAAGCTGAGTTGCGGGCGATGCTGGGCGACGCGGTGGTCGACGGGTACCGCTGCCTGCAACACGACTGCTTCGACGATGCCGGCCTGGTGTCGCTGGGCGAGACCAGCCGCGGCCATCCGGTGCGCATCAACCGCGCCTACATGGAGGCCGATGTCAGGATCCTGACCGGCTTCATCGAGCCGCACTTCTTCGCCGGCTTCAGCGGCGGCCCCAAGGCGGTGCTGCCCTCGCTGGCCGGCGCCGAGAGCGTCTTCACCAACCACGGCCTGACGATGATCGGCGACCCGCGCGCGACCTGGGGCGTGCTGGACGGCAATCCGATCTGGGAGGAGATGCGCGAGGTGGCGCTGCGCACCGAACCTACCTTCCTGCTCAACGTCACCCTGAACACGGAGCGCCAGATCACCGGCGTGTTTGCCGGCGACATGCTGGCGGCGCACGCGGCCGGCTGTGCGTTCGTCCGCCGGAGCGCGATGGTCGCGGTGGACGACCCGTACGACGTGGTCGTCACCACCAACAGCGGCTATCCGCTGGACCAGAACCTTTACCAGGCCGTCAAGGGAATGAGCGCGGCAGCGCAGGTGGTGCGCGAGGGTGGCGCGATCATCGCCGCCGCGGCCTGCGCCGACGGCCTGCCCCATCACGGTCGGTACGCTGCGCTGCTGGCGCAGGGCGGCTCGCCGCGTGGCGTGCTCGACCTGATCTCGCAGCCCGGGTTCGGGGCCCACGACCAGTGGCAGGTGCAGATCCAGGCCCAGATCCAATTGCGGGCCGACATCTATGTTTTCAGCGACGGCCTGAGCGACGCGCAGATCGAGCGTGCGCTGTTCACCCCCAGCCGCGACATCGCCGCGACGGTGGCCGACCTGCAAGCGCGCTACGGGCCGGGCGCCAGGCTATGCGTGATGCCCGACGGCCCGCTGACTGTTCCATATGTGCGAGAAACGTGAGGCGTGAAACGTGATGATCATGCAACGGCAATCGATACGTTTCACGCTTCACGTTTCATCTACAGCAATCTTTCACTTGAATACTACCCAGACGCTGGCATTACCACACATACAAGGAGAATCCCCATGTCCCCCTACGATCGTCCCGTCAACGTGGCCATCATCGGCCTCGGCTTCGGCGCAGAGTTTATTCCCATCTACCAGCGGCATCCCAAGGCCAACATGTACGCCATCTGCCAGCGCAACGCCGCCAAGCTGAACAAGGTCGGCGACGCGTTTGGCGTCGCCACCCGCTACACCAGTTACGATGACGTGCTCGCCGATCCGCAGGTTGACTTCGTGCATATCAACTCGCCCATCAACGACCACGCCTGGATGTCCATCGCCGCGCTCAAGGCCGGCAAGCATGTCATGTGTACCGTGCCAATGGCAACCACGATCGAGGAATGCGAGCAAATCGTCAGCCTCGTCAAGGAAACCGGCCTGACCTACATGATGGCCGAGACCGTGGTCTACAGCCGCGAGTTCCTGTTCATTCAGGAGATGTACGAGCGCGGCGAGCTGGGCAAGCTGCAATACATGCAGGCGTCCCATCCCCAGGAGATGGAAGGCTGGCCGGAGTACTGGGAGCGGATGGTGCCGATGCACTACGCCACCCACGTGGTCTCGCCGGTGTTGGGGCTGGTCAAGGGACACGCTGAGTACGTCTCCTGTTTCGGCTCCGGGACCATCGATGAGCGGCTGTCAGCCAAATCAGGCAGCACGTTCGCGGTCGAGTCGTGCCACATCAAGATCAAGGACTCCGATGTGTCCGCCCACATCTGGCGCTGCCTCTTCGACACCGCCCGCCAGTACCGCGAGTCCTTCGACGTCTACGGCTCCAGGAAAAGCTTCGAGTGGGCGCTGATCGAGGGCGAGGAGCACGTGATCCACACAGCCAAGAAGCCCGAGCCGGAGATACCGGAGCGCGTCAGCGTGTCCGACTACGCCTACCGGTTGCCCGAAGAGATCCAGATGTTCACGTCGACAATTCAGGACGCCGAGCACCTGTCGTTCATCCAGGGCGCGGGACATGGCGGCTCGCACCCTCATCTGGTCAACGAATTCGTGTCGGCGCTGGCGGCAGGAAGAGAACCCTGGCCCAACGCGGTAACCAGCGCCAACTGGACATGCGTCGGCATCTGCGCCCACCAGTCAGCACTGCAGGGCGGCGCGATAGTCAAACTCCCTGGCTTCACTCTTCCCGGCTAAAGGAATCCTCGCTCACCCCGAGAACTCAGCGCTCGGAATTGACTGTCTGACATTGAGAAAGCCGTCTCAAGACGCGGATAGCGTCTTGAGACGGCTTGTATTCATTCAGAGTCTCACTGCCCGGATCACGCGCCGCACATGGCGGGAGCGCGCAAACCCACATTGGCACGACGCGCCACAGGTCAGTGCACTATGTTCCTTCTACATGCGCTTTCAGCTCTTGCAGGGAATGGAGAAGCGACTTCTCCAGGAAATGTGCGTCGGTCAGTTTCAGGATGCGGGGAAACCAGCCCGACAACGACTCTTCTGTCGTAACCCGCGTGCCTTCCTGGACCGCGTCAAACGTCCAGATGTGGATAGCACGCATGCCCAAGGACTTGCCAGTCCAGCCAATTCGACGCATTGGCTCCAATACCTGAATGGTAGACACGATGTTAAGCCCTTTTGCCTTCCAGTGGAACGTGGTTCCCGGTGCCAGTTCGCCATCCAATCTTGACGAAGTAACATCGGACTGCCACACGAACCACTGATCAATCGTGGTGATCGCTGACCAGACCTCTTCCAAAGGTGCCAGGATCAGGATGTCCTTCCTGGCATTCAGCGGGGCGTTGTGATCGATATCCATGGAATCTCCTGACTATCCAGTTGTTCAGGTATTTGCCACCTGGCGGCCGAGGTTGTTGAGCCGCCTATTTTGTCTGCTTAAGCAAGATCAGGGCGTAGTTGGTGGATAGGTTGTTTGGCTAAGATCTGCCTTGCGAGCCAGGTGCGCGGCTCCTTCTGTGAGGACGATCGCCACTGCGACAACACATTGGACTCCGACGAACAACCAGAACAGTTGCGAGCTTCCAGTCATAACGTTGCTGTAGGCGATCGTCGTATCAATGGCTGCGTGAAAAATCGCTGCGACAAGGACACTTCCCTTGCTATGGTTGAAAACCCACGTCATCTGGATGGTGGTTGCCACTGCGGACAGCACGAAGCCAAAGAAGTTTACAGTTGATTGGAAGGAGCCGGGGATGAAGACCAGCGGCAGGTGCCACACCCCCCAAAGCACTCCGAGAATCAAGCTGGCAGCCAACGCACTGTAACGGGCCTGAAGACGTGGGAGAGCGAACCCGCGCCAGGCGGTTTCTTCTGTCAGGAGGAAGAAAAATACCTGGAACAAGAAAGCCGGCAGCAGACTCCGAACGGAGAGTGAGGAGCCAATCTGATAGCTTCCACCGAGCACTACCGACAAGAGGATTGCTGCGAGGCTGATCAGCGCCGTCAGTGTCAATGCAACCACGTACCAGAGCGGCGCCACGCGCCATCGGACGATTCGGCTGAGAAGGTCTTTGACGGCCGGCAGACCACCGGTGAGCGCAGCCGAAAGATATGTGGCAAGGGTGAGGCCGATCCAAAACGCCAGCGGTTGGGGAATATGGAATGAGATCAACCCATTGGCCTGGGCAATCGTCGTGCCCCAAACCAACCAGGGAAGCGCAAACGCCAGGATGAAGAAGACAACAAGGGGGTGACGTTTCATAATGTTCAAAGATTCGTGTCCATTTCTATGGCTTGAAGTTGACTCAGACGATGCCCAGCAATCCTGACAGTCAGAATTGCTGGGCATCGCCGTCTTGCCACAGCGATGGAGTATACTCCAAATTGCGCCGCGTGCAACACCGAAAGAGACACGTCTGCGTTGTCATTCACTGGCCCCAAGCAGCACGGCAGGACGGCGCAGCAATGCACTTTCCCGGGCCAAGTATGCTCGCCTAGAGGCGGCTGACTTCACAGATGTAGGACCGGAGCGGCGTCGAGCCGCTGATCGGGTCGGCTATGTCGCCGCCGATGATCAGGTTGACGTTGGCGCCGCTGGCGTCGAAGGCGGGGTAGCCCGGAGCGTCGATCTCCGGACAGGCCTGCCACCAGCCATGCTGTCCGCACACCACCCGCGGGTCCAGCGTATCGTTCAGGCTGGCGCGGGCGCGCACGCGGCCCTTGGGCGTTTCGATGGCAACCCAGTCGCCGGCGCTGATGCCGCGCGCCGCGGCTGCGTCCGGGTGCAGCTCGACCTCCGGGTCGCGCGCCCGCCGGCGCAGGCTCGGCAGCGCGCGATGCTGGCTTTCGCAGAACAGCGTGTGCTTGGCACAGGTGAAGATCAGCGGATAGCGCTCGGCCAGCTCCGGCTGCGACACGGGACTCACCAGCGGCTCTTCGAAGTCCGGCAGCGGCGAATAGCCTGCCTCCAGCAGCGTTTGAGAATACAGCTCGATCTTGCGCGTCGGGGTTTCGAAGCCGCGCGCCACGCCGCCGTCTTCTTCGGCGTACTTGCGGTAGCGCATTTCAACTGGCGCCTGGATGCCGTGCGGGCTGGCGCGCAGCGCCTCCAGCGAGATGCCGGACGGCGCAAGCTGGTAGCCGTAGGCTGCGTCGATGTCGCCGTCCCAGAAACGCTCGCCGAGCCCCAGCCGGCACGCCAGGTCGAAGACGATCTCGACGTCGGAGCGCGCCTGGCCGCGCGGCTGGGCGACCCGTTGCCGCAAGTGCACCAGCGACTGCGCCGCCGGGCTGATCTCGAAGCCGATCCGCAGCGCCTCGTGCTCGAACGGGCTGGTGACCGGCAGGATCACGTCGGCCAACTCCGCCGTCGGGTTCATGAACAGGTCGGCGTGGACGTAGAAATCCAGCGCCGCCAGCGCATCGCGCCCGCGCTGGCTGTCGGGGTGCGACAGCAGCAGGTTGGCGCCGAACCCGACCAGCCCGCGCACGGGGTAGGGCTGCTCCTCCAGTACGGCCCGGTAGAACTCCTCCGACGTGACGTGCTGAATGCGCGCTGGTCCCATGGGACGGTCCATCATGCCCACGGTGCGGGCGCGCTGCTCTGGGGTCAGGAACTCCTGACCGGCGATGTTGTTGGTGGCGGCGGCGGCGAACTGCACGTTGCCGCCGGGAGCGTCGAAGCTGCCGGTCAGCGCGTAGAGTTGGGCAATCGCGCGGGCGGTCTCCGCGGCGTTGGTGTGTTGCTCGACGCCGCTCCAGGCATAGTAGGCCACCGGCCGGGCCTCCCACAGCAGCTGCGCGGCGCGCTCAAGTTGCTCCGGCTCAACCCAGCAGATCGACTGCACCTTCTCCGGCGGGTAGCGGTGGCAGAGGGCCGCGACCAGATCGAAAGCCGGCCGGCAGGCCAGCTCGCCGGCGCGCGTCGGGATGCGGTACTCGCCAAACAGCGAGAGCTGCGCCGGATCGCCTGCATAGCGGCCCGTCGCGGGATCGTAGATCACTGCCTCCCCGGTCGTCGCGTTCCAGGCGACGAAACGCCTGCTGCTGCCCCCGTCGGCCAGATCGGCCTCGGTCAGCAGCCGGCCGTTGTCCGACCGCACCAGCAGCGGACCGTTGGTCCACTGACGGATGAAGGCGTCGTCGTACCAGCCGCGCTCGATCATGAGGTTGGCGATGCCCAGCGCCAGCGCGCCGTCCGTTCCGGGCCGGACCTGCAGCCAAGCGTCCGCCTTCTTTGCCAGTCCGATGCGCCGCGGATCAACCACGATCAGCCGCGCGCCGCGCTTCAGCGCCGACGCGGTGGCCGTCGCGTGGGAGAGCCGGGCGATGTTGGGATTGTAACCCCAGAAGAGGATGCAGCCGGCGTTGTCGAGATCGGGCAGGTACTTGCCGGGCACAGCGGCGCCAAACGTGTAGCGGGTCGCGCCGTAGCGTCCCCAGCCGCAAAGCTCCATCGCCCCACACAGGTTCGGGCTGCCGAACGCGCGCATCAGCCGCTCGATCCAGTCCGCCGAGTCCGAGATCGCCGAGGTGGACGGGGAAGCGGCGCTGAACATGACGCTTTCCGGGCCGTGCTGCTCGGCCAGGCGGCGCAGGTTGGCAGCCGTCAGGTCCAGCGCTTCGTCCCAACTGATCTGCTGCCAGCCCGGATCGGGGTCGCCCTTGGGCCGGGTCCGCTTCAGCGGATGCAGCAGGCGGTCCGAATGGTAGACCAACTCTGGCGCCGCGCGCCCCTTGGCGCAGAGCGCCTGCCCGGTGGGATGCGCCGGATTCGGTTCGAGCGCACTGAAACGGCCGTTCTCCACCAGTGCGATGGCGCCGCAACGTGAGACGCACAAGGCACAGAAACAAGGAATGCGTTCCTGATCTTGATCTGGCATAGGTAAGCCTCCTTTGGCGCGGCTGGCGAGTTGGTCAGTCCGCGCGTTGCAGACTCTGGAAAGCCAGTTCGTTCTGCCTCGATGGCGGGTCATATGTAATATGGCGCGTCCCCGAAAGTGCGAACGAACGGCGACAAGTGGATCGTTACAGAGATGTTGTGATGCACGAAGTATACCTGTCGCAATCACATCAGTCAACCACCTTGCGTCAAGCTACTCGCGGGCAAGAATCCGCACCGCTGTCGCGATCACACGGTCGCCAGCGACATCGCGCACACAGCCATGCTCGGCCAGCGCTGAGTCCGGCCAGTCGAGCCGGTTGCAGGCGATGCACGGCCAGTCTGAAGTGACGACAACGTGCCGCGCCGGGTCGCCCCACGGACCGAAGGTGCGCTGATCCACCGGGCCGTAGAGATGAACGGTAGGCGTACCAGCAGCCACGGCCAGGTGCAGCGGTCCACTGTCCGGGCCGACCACCAACGCACAGCGGCGGTACACCGCCGCCAGCGTACCCAGGTCGGTGCGTCCCGACAGCGAACGGGCCGCTCCGCCCAGAGCGCTCTCAGCTTGCAGCGCCGCGAGAATCGGGTCGATCAGCGCGGCTTCGCCCGCTGAGCCGGTAAACACGAGCTGCGCGCCGTGCCGGTCGATCAGCGCGCGCGCCAGCTCAATCCATGCCTCCGTCCGCCAGCGCTTCACAGCCGCCCCGCTGCCGGGATGCATGGCAACCAGCGGCCGGCCGGCGTCGAAGGCGCCTAGCAACGCATTCGCTGCTTCCTCGTCCCGCGGCAAAACAGCAAACCGCATCCTCCCCAGCTCCCAATCCCCGGTCCCCAGCCTCCACTCCTCATCCCCCACCAACGCCAGGTTCTGCACCACCTCGTGGCGGCCGGCAACGTAGGGTATCGCGGACGTCAGGAAGGGACTTGTGGACGGGAGGTCATAGCCGATTCGTTGCGGGATGCCCGCCTCGGCGGCCAGCCACGCGCCCCACCAGTGGTCGAAGCGCAGGACATACGCCCGGTCGAAGGACATGCCGGCCAGCCGGCGCGCCTCGCTGCGCAGCAGGCGGTACGGCGCGAACGGACTGCCCTTCGGCTGGCGGGTGAATCCGGGAAAGGAGCAGGTCAGCAGGTCGTCGATGTCGTCGTTGCCGGCAAGGATGGGGACGCCCCAGGGACCGACCAGCGCGGTGATGTGCGCGGCGGGGAAGCGTTGGCGCAGAAAGTGCAGGGCGGGCGTGGCGAACAGCAGATCGCCCAGGTGGTCGGGTCGGATGACGAGGATGCGCCGCGACGGCGTGTCAGGTGACGGGGCGGCGGCGTAGCGTCGTCCTGACAGCCGCAGCAGTGCAAGCCTGAGCTGTTCGCGCCGCGAGCCGCCGGCCTGGCGCGCCAGTGTCTGGCGATGCTTTTCAGCCAGCGCCGCGCGTTGCTCGGAGGAGTTGCCGTGAACCATCGCAGTTCGTCGCCATTCGGTCTCCTACTCGTCCTCATCCTCCTACTCGTCCGAATTGGGGAAAGTGTAGGAGTAGGAGTAAGAGTAGGAGTATGAGGACGAGGAGGATGAGACCAGGCGATCAGCCGTTGCTGCTCAACGTGTCGTACACCGCCCGAAGCCGCGGCACGATGGCCGACCAGCCATAGTTGGCCTCCACGAACTGCCGGCCCGCCTCGCCCTGCCTGGCGCGGCGCGCCGGGTCGCGCAGCAGAGCGACGGTGGCTTCGGCAAAGGCGGGCGCGTCATCGGCGAACGACACGATCTCCTGACCGCTGAGCGGAAACCCTTCGCATCCCAGCCGTGTCGAGACCATCGCGCTGCACATGGCCATGGCTTCCAGCACCTTGAGCCGTGTGCCGCCGCCGATGCGCAGCGGGACCACGTAGACCGCCGCGGCTGCGATGTGGGCGCGGATGTCGGCCACCCAGCCAGTGACGGTGATCCCCGGGCGGCTTGCCAGATCCTGGACACGCGGATGCGGCTCCTTGCCGACGATGACGAAGCGCGCCGCCGGTTCCTGGCGCTGGATCAGCGGCAACACGTGGTCGGCGAACCAGACCACCGCGTCGATGTTGGGGCGAAAATCCATCTTGCCGGTGAAGACCAGCGCCTGCGGTCCGTAGTCCGGCGCATGCGTGTCGCGCTCCCGGCTGTAGGCAGCGTAGTAATCGAGATCAACGCCGTTGGGGACAACAGTTATGTCGAGCGATGGGTCCAGCGCCAGCAGCGCATCGCGGTCAGCGTCGGAGACGGCGATCACCCGGTCGGCCTGTTGGCAGATCTGACGTTCGTAGCGCCGCAGCTTGTTGACCTGGATCCCTGAGTAGGCAGCGGCGTGCCAGCGGCGAATGCGGCGCACATCGGTCTCCCAGGCCCGCTGCTGCAAGACGTACTCGGCGTTGTGGTCATCGAACACCAGCGCCGGGCGGCCGATGGGAATCCCCGGCAGGTTTTCCTTGACGCGCGCCGACTGCCACAACGGGTGGCCGGCCAGCCACAGCCCGTAGGGCGCCATCTCGATGCCCTCGATCTGCACGATGTCGTAGCGATACTTCTCCAGCAGCGCCCCCAGCCGGGTCTGAAAGGTGTCGGAGGCCAGCCGCAGCGCCATGTCGGGCAGCCTGGACGTGACGGTGGTGAAGGCACGGCGCCTGTTGCTGCGGGTCGGCGCGGGCGTTGAATCGACCACCGGCAGCAGGCGCGGCAGGGGCGTGTTGCCCACCGGGTCGTCGCCCGCCTGCTGAAAGCAGAGCAGGTGGACCTCGTAGTCCTCGGCCAGATTGACTATCAGGTTGTAGTTGCGAATCGTGGTGCCCTGGTGCGGGGGATAGGGCACCTGAGGAGCCAGGAACAGGAGGCGGCGCGACATAGCAGCTTCAGCTCTCAGCCGGCGCCGAGCGCGCGCCTGTAGACAGCCATGGTTTCCTGCGCCGCTCGCTGCCAGGAAAAAACGCTGGCGCGCGCCTGGCCTTTGGCGCGCAGCGAGGCGTGCAGCGCGTCGTCGGTCAGCAGCCGGTGCAGGGCGACCGCCAGCTCTTCAGCGCTGTTGGGATCGACCAGCAGCCCGGCATCGCCAACCACCTCGGGCAGGCTGGAGACGTTGGAGACCACCACCGGCGTGCCGCTGGCCATCGCCTCCAGAGGCGTCAGGCCAAAGCCTTCGTACAGGGCAGGATGGGCCAGGCAGCGCGCCAGGTTGTAAAGATAGAGCAGGTCGCCGTTGTTGACACGCCCCAGGAACGTGACGTGCTCGCCCAGCGCCAGCACCTCCACCTCCTCGAAGATCTGGTCACTCTGCCAGCCCACGCCGCCGGCCAGCACCAGCCCGGCAGTGACGCCGTAGTGCTCCCGCAGCAGCGCATAGGCCCTCAGCAGGGTGACGATGTTCTTGCGCGGCTCGATGGTGCTGACGAAGAGGATGAACTCCTCCGGCAGCAGGTGCTTGTCCTTGTACGACGCCAGCGCCTCCTCGCGCGGGATCGGCCGGTAGACAGGATCCGCGGCCTCGTAGACGACGGTGATCTTCTCCGGCGGCGCACCCAGCATGCCGATCAGGTCGTCGCGCGTGCTTTGCGAGACGGCGATGATGTGATCGGCGCGCTTCACCGCCTGGTCCACCTGCCCGTAGTAGAGCGCGCTGTCTTCGGTCAGAAAATGGGGCCAGCGCAGGAACGCCAGGTCGTGGACGGTGATCACCGATTTGAAGTTGTTGAGCCGGAGCGGCGGGATGAAGTCCGTGCTGTGCAGCAGGTCGAGGCCGAGACGGCGCGCGGGCAGTTCCACCTGCAGCAGTTGTTGCTCGAAGCGGTTGTGGCTGGGCGTCCACAGGCTGACGCGGCGAACGTGCGGCCCATGCACCAGGTGGCGGCGGTCCTTGCGGCTTTGCAGCAGCACGAACTCGTCCTCCTGGTTCAGTTGCGCCAGCGCCTTGGCAAGGTGGACTGTGTATTCGCTGATACCCCCGCCCGTGTAGTGGGCGATGCGGGCATCGATCCCGATACGCATCGTGGGAGGTCCTCGGTGTTGCGCGGTATCTTCTCAGGGCCGCTGTGGCCGGTCTCCGACCGAGCCACCGGTGGCTCGGTCGGAGACCGGCCACAGCGGTTCGGACTGATAATCCTGGTACAGCAGACAGAGGTACTGATGCGCCGATTTCGCCTTTGCAGGACGTCAAGGACTGTTGGTCCTGTCCGTTGGCTGCTTGCGGCCAAACAAAAACCTCCACTCCCTGCCATAATGGCTTGGATGGAGGCAGCGCCGCCTGTCAACGATGGCACTATACCATGGGTGCAAGGGCGGGTCAAGTTCAGCCCAGCGGCAGGAGTGCGCCCTCCATTTCCAGCATTCGCCGCTTGGTTTCGATGCCGCCGCCGAAGCCGGTCAGGCTGCCGTCCTTGCCCAGCACCCGGTGGCACGGCACGATGGGCGGCCACAGGTTGGTCGCCATGCAGCGGCCCACCGCCCGCTGCAGCCGGACCGGCGCCGACGGCCGCAGCCAGCGCGCCGTAGGTGGTGGTCGCCCCGCGCGGCACCGCGCGCGTCGCCTGCCACACCTGCTGCTGGAACTCGCTGCCGCGGCGCATGTCCAGGGTGTCCTCGAACCGGACGTCCTCGCCGGCGTAGTAGCGGCGCAGGCTGTCCAGGGCCGGCTGCAGGCGATCCTCCGCGTCCGGGGTCGTCTCACCGGCCAGCGACTGAAGGAGCGCCAGTGCCTCCGCCTCGCTCGTCTGCGGCAGCGTGACCGCCGTCAACCCGATGTCGCTGGCAGCGACGGCGACCCAGCCGAAGCGGGTTTCATGGGTTGCGCGTATCTGAGTCGTCATAGCGAGATTATAGCTGAAGTCCGGGTCCTGTGAAAACCCTTGGATCTGCGGACAAGCCGTGCTATAATCGACCGGCCGGGATATGCCAACCAAGTGGAGCCGACAATGAGCCTGCAACAACAAATCGACGCCGACCTCAAAGCCGCCATGCTGGCGCGTGACGAGCCGCGCAAGCTGGCGTTGCGATCTGTCAAGACCGCCATCCAGAACGCAATCGTGGTCAAGCGCGGCACCGATGGGGCGGATGCATCCCTGACCGACGAGGAGGTACTGCAACTCATCAAACAGCAGGCTAAGCAGCGCCGCGAGTCGATCAGCGAGTTCAAAGTTGGGGGTCGGGACGACCTGGTTCCCAACGAGGAGGCGCAACTGGCCATCCTCGAAACGTATTTGCCACAACAACTCGGCAGCGAGGAGATCACGGTCGTCGTGCAGGCGGTCATCGCCGAAACCGGGGCGCAGGGACCCAAGGACCTGGGCGTTGTGATGCGCGGCAGCATGGCGCAACTCCAAAACCGCGCCGACGGCAAGCTGGTCAACGAGGTCGCGCGCGCGCTTCTGGCCAGCACGGCCTGACCGCGTTCCCATCCTCATGACATCTTCATCCAACTCAGCCGGGCCGCTTTCCTCTTCCGGGGGAGTGGAACCGCGCCAGGTTCCTCTGGCGACACGATTCAAGGTGCTGGCATACGGCGCCGTCTTCGTGTTGCTGACGACGCTGGTGCTGGCCGTGCAATGGCCAACCTCCGGCCGCTACGCCCTGACGGTCGGTGAGGTTAGTCCGGCCGACATCCGCGCGCCCGAACCGGTTGAGTACATCAGCGACACCCTCACGGAAGAAGCGCGCCTGGCGGCTGAACGGCGCGTGGCCGATGTCTATGAACCGGTGCGGCGGGTGCGCAGCGAGCAGGTCGACCGGGCGCGCGAGGTCTTCGGGCTGATCGACAGCTTGCGCGCCGACACCACGTTGTCGGCGGCGCAGAAGGTCGCGGCCATCCAGGAGCTGCCGGACATCCAGCTTGAGGTCGCCGACATTGCCGCCATCCTTTCCCTGGACGACGCTGCCTGGGAGCGCGTCAAGGAGGAGGTGCCGGGCGCCCTGAACGTGATCTTGCTGGGCGAGATCCGCGACACCACGCTGGCACAGGCGCGGCGGCGGGTGCCGAGCTACATCGACCTGCGGGATGACACCGAGGCTGGCGCCGCCATCGCGCTGGTGCGGGCGCTGCTGAAGCCCAACACGCTGCCCAACGCAGAGCGCACGCAGGCCGCCCGCGACGAGGCCCGGGCGGCCGTGGCGCCGCAGACCGAGCAATACGCCGCCGGCGAGATCATCGTGCGCGCCGGTGATGTGCTCACGGCCCGCCACATCGAGGCGTTGAACAAGCTGGGTATCTACCAGCCGGGCCTGGAGGGATGGCGGCTTGGCAAGGCGCTGTTGATTTCATTCGCACTGGCTGCGATTTTTGGCCTGTATATCTTCCGCGCCGGGTCCGAGGAGTTGACCAATCCGCGCCGGCTGAGCCTGCTGCTGGCGCTGGTGGCAGGCTTCCTTGTGCTGGCAAAACTGATGGTGCCGGACAGCACGCTGCTGCAATACTTCTTCCCGCTGGGCGCGCTGACCATGTTGATCGCCGCGCTGCTGGGCGTGCAGTGGATGATGCTGGTGACGATCTATTTCGGCGTCGTCATCGGCGCGCTGGCGGGGGATCCGCTGCCGATCATGACCTACGCGATGGTGGGCGCGGCGATCGGCGCGCTGGTGGTGGGCCGGGGCGAGCGCACCAGCGCCTTCGTGCGCGCCGGCGTAGCCATCGCAGTGTCGAACATCCTGATCATCACCGCGTTCGCGCTGCCGTTCACCAATCTGGACCTGACGGGCTACGTGCAGCTTTTCGCGGCCGCGGTAGTAAACGGCGCGCTGGCAGCCAGCCTGACGCTGATCGGGTTCTACTTCTTCGGCGCGGTCTTCGACATTGCCACGCCGCTGCGTCTGATGGAGCTCTCGCGGCCCAACCACCCGTTGTTGCGCGACCTGGTCACCAAGGCGCCGGGCACCTACCACCACTCGCTGCTTGTCAGCAACCTGGCTGAGCAGGCCGCCGAGGCCATCGGCGCCGATCCCTTCCTGACCCGCGTCGGGTCGTACTATCACGATGTCGGCAAGACGGTTCGTCCGCATTTCTTCGTCGAAAACCAGGTCGAGGGCGTCGATCCGCACAGCCAACTCGATCCCTGGTCCAGCGCGCAGATCATCATCTCACACGTCAAGGACGGGATGGAGCTGGCCAAGAAGTACAAGCTGCCGCAACGTGTCCGGGACTTCATCGCCGAACACCAGGGAACCGGACTGGTACGCTTTTTTTATGTCAAAGCTCAGGAGATTGCGGGTCCGGAAGCGGTGAACCAGAAGGACTTTCGCTATCCTGGCCCCAAGCCGCGCAGCAAGGAAACCGCCCTGCTCATGCTGGCCGACAGCTGTGAAAGCGCCGTGCGGGCGATGCGACCCCAGACGCGCGACGAGATCGACGAGATCGTGCGCAAGATCATCAACCAGAAGCTGATCGAGGGCGAACTCTCGGATAGCCCCATGACTTTGCAGGATCTGGAGATGGTGCGCCAGGTGTTCGTGCGCTCGCTGAAGGGCGTCCACCACCCGCGCGTCGCCTATCCCGAAGCGGCCAGACAGCCGCAGATTCCGTCCCCGCCCGCGGCTGGCGAGATTTCGCCTCCCGCTGCTCCTGCGGAGTCGCCCAATGCCGTTTGAGGTCGACGTGCAGGTAGATGAGGGGTTGGCCGATCAGGTCGCGCCCGAGGGCCTGCGGGCAGCCGTCGAGGCGACCCTGCTGCGGGAAGGCGTCGCGTCGGCCGAGGTGTCGCTGATGGTCGGCGACGACGAGTTGCTGTGCCAGCTCAACCGGGAATACCGCGGCATCGACGAACCAACCGACGTGCTCTCCTTTTCAGCCCGCGAGGATGCCGATGACGCCGCGGCGCACTTCGTCGCCGCCCCGGACGCGATCGATTTCCTGGGCGACATCGTGATCTCGCTTCCCTACGCTGCGCGCCAGGCCGATGCCGCCGGCCACACCACGGCGCGCGAGCTGCACCTGCTGGCCATCCACGGCACGCTTCACCTGCTGGGCTACGACCATGCGACGGCCGAAGAGGAAGCTGTCATGTGGGCCAGGCAGGACGCGATTCTGGCGGCGCTGTACGCTGAGGCATGAAGAGCACCAGCCGCTGGCATTCCTTCACCTGTGCCGTGCGCGGCATGGTCTACACCCTCCGCACGCAACGCAATACCTGGATCGAGTTGGCCGCCGCCGCGGTTGTCCTGGTCGCCGGCATCTGGCTGCACATCGACCCGGTCGAATGGGCGATCCTCGGCATCACGGTGTTCACGATTCTGGCGCTGGAGGCTGTCAACAGCGCTATCGAGGCGGTGGTGGATCTGGTCTCCCCCGACTATCACGAGCTGGCGCGCATCGCCAAGGATGCGGCGGCAGGCGCGATGTTGTTCGCAGTCATCGGGTCGTTGATTGTGGCAGTTGCCATCTTTGGGCCGCGGCTGTGGACGTTGGCAGCGGGCTAGCGACGGCCGGTTTCTTCGACGACGACGAACGTCTGGCAGCAAGGCGTGATGCATCCCGCCGCTCGCCCGTGCGCATCTGAGACGTCCATGCGTTGTTCGCACAACCATGGATGAAAATCGAGGCGGCACGGTCGGAGACCGGCCAAGCGTCTATTTTCAAGTCAGGCGCCGGGACGGGCTCCGCCCGACACCCCGACCAATGAAAACATCGGAGCTCGCCTTCGCCGTGGATATGCCTCTGATCCGCGCTCCGACCGATCCGCGGTTCTGGGGCTGGAGCCGGCCAGTCGCTATTTTCGAAGCAGGATGCGCACTCCAGGGACGGCTCAGTCAACGACTGGCGGATACTGGCCGGTCAGCGCGGCGATGGACTGGCCGATGGACGCGGCCTCGGCATCGGTGATTTGCTCGTGCTGGAAGCGATAGTCGCGCTTGCGAATGAACTCAGCCAGATGATCGACCAGTTCGCCCCAGGCGGCCGACTGAAGCTCGACCAGAGTCGCCTGGGTTGGCGCATCGTGGCAGCGCTGCAACGCCAGACCGAGATGCTCCCAGCACAACCCGCCAGACCTGCGCAGCGGTTCGTCCAGATCATCCACCAGGTTCTCCACCAGCGCGTCCAGCGCGCGCCCTTCGATCTCCACCTGTTTGGCGCAGACAGGACACTGGCCGGCCGGCTCGATGGCAGGTGGTATGTCGTCGCCGTCGCCCGACCTGCGCAGGCCGAGGCGTTGCGACAGCGAGCGCGACTGCGGCGCGCCAACCCGCTGCAAGCGCCGGAGCGCCTCCTTGAGCATGGCATGATGGACAATCGCCACGCCCAGGCGTTCCCCCTGAAACGTCATCATCTGGCGGCTGTGCTGGCCGCAGAAGCCCAGCAGCTTGTCCAGCTCGGCCCGCAGCTCCGGGTCGTTGACGCTGCCCCAGAGCAGGTTGTCCAGGTAGCTGTGGGCGGTCTTCTGGCCGATGTGGCACAGCGGGCAGCCGGGCTGCTCCACGGCACGGACGAGATCCTGGTAGCTGGCGCTTCGTGTTGACAAGGTGATCTCCTGGTGGTAGGTGGGAGGCTGGAAAGCGAGATGACGAGGGCAGTGTACCGCAGATGGCGTTCCTTGCCAACACGCCGTTTTTCTTGCGCGCACGCTGACAAGAAAGTATAATCGCTTTGCTGCGCTTCGCAGCTTGTTGCCCGCTCTCTTGTCCCAGGGTGACACGGTCTTCGTCCGCTGGGCGCTACTATCCACCCACCCTGTTTCCGATCTCTCAGTCGCCGACCCGCTTATCGGTGCGCGGCAGGAAGTCCCTATTTTTCATCGCTCAAGGAGGAGCATCATGAACCGAAGAACCATCACCCTTGCTGGCCTGCTGCTGACGCTGGCTCTGGTCATCACCGCTTGCCAGCCGCCGGCGGCACCGCCGCAACAGGCAGCCAGCAACGAACTCAACGTCCTGTGCACCCCGCAGGTTGAATGGTGTGAGGGCATGAAGGCCGAGTTCGAAGCCACGCATCCGGGCATTACCGTCAACTGGGTGCGCATGTCCAGCGGCGAAAGCCTGACGCGGCTGCGCAACGAGAAGGACAACCCGCAGTTCGACATCTGGTGGGGTGGCCCCATCGACAGCTTCATCGCCGCCACGGCTGAGGGGCTGCTGGAGCAGTACGACTCGCCGAACCACGCCAAGATCATCAACAAGGACCTGATGCTTGATCCCGAGAACCATTGGTCCGGCATCTACGTCGGTTCGCTGGGATTCGCCACCAACACCGAGTGGCTGGCGGCCAATCCTGACGCCAAGGCGCCGACTTCGTGGGACGACCTGTTGTCCGACAAGCTGGCCGGCCAACTGATGGTCGCCCACCCGTCCAGTTCCGGCACCTCCTACACCGCCCTCTGCACGATCCTGCAACTCAAGGGCGAGGAAGCGGGCTGGGAGTATCTGCGCCAGTACGCCGGCCAGGTCAACCAGTTCACCAAGAGCGGATCTGCACCGGCTCGCTTCGTCGGCGCTGGTGAGGCCGCCGTAGGCATCGTCTTCTCGCACGATATCGTCGCCCAAATCCAGGCCGGCCTGCCGCTGGAACTGACGTTCCCTGAGGAGGGTACCGGCTACGAGATCGGCGGCCAGGGCATCATCAAAGGCGCCAAGAACCTGGAAAACGCCAAGATCTGGTACGACTGGGCGCTAGAGCCTGCGACTCAGGAGCTGGGGCCGAAGTACAATGCGTTCCAGGCGCCCACAGTCGAGGGCGCACAGGCATCCATGCCCGAACTGCTCGAGGTCAAGCTCATCGACTACGACTTCGACTGGTGCGGCCAGAACAAGACGGCCTTCATCGATCGTTTCACCAACGAGATCGCCGGGGCCGACCAACTCAAGGAATAGGGTCGTTGCCAAAGGCTGGCGGGGCGTGGCTGTCACCCCCGCCAGCCTCCTTTCTTGGATAGGCGCTTCAGCGCCCCGAAACGGCGCTGAAGCGCCTGCTACGAACGGGATGCGTCATGATCTCCAACTCCCGCGCTTCGCTGCGACGACGCATGCAGGAATTCCAACTCATGGGCCGCGATCCGCTGCTGATGGTTGGGTTGCTGGTCAGCGTGTCTTTCGTGTTCCTGTTTGTCGTCTGGCCGCTGCTGCGGGTTGTCGTGCAGGGGTTCTTCGTCTTCGGAACCCGCGAGCTGTCGCTGGAGTATTTTGGTCGTTACTTCGACCCCTATTTCACGCGCCACAACTGGAACACCCTGCGCGACACCATGATCATGGGGCTGTCTACGGCCACCGGCGGCACATTGGTCGGTTTTATCGTCGCCTTCACGTTGGTGCGCTGCCGCTACCCGTTTCAGCGGGTGTCGCACGCCCTGTCGCTGATCCCGACCATCTCGCCGCCATTTGCCATCGCGATCGCTGTGATCCTGTTGTTCGGCCGGGCCGGGCTCGTGACGCACGACTGGCTGGGCATTACCTTCAGCCGCGGCATGAACGACATCTATGGGCTGGACGGTCTGGTGTTCGTCCAGATCATCACCTTCTTCCCGGTGTCGTATCTGATCATCCGCGCGATGCTGGAACGTCTCGACCCGTCGATGGAAGAAGCGGCGCAGAGCCTGGGCGCAAGCAGGCTTCACATCCTGCGCACGGTGACCCTGCCGCTGCTGGTGCCTGGATTTGCGGCCTCGTTCCTGCTGCTTTTCGTGGAAGCGCTGGCCGACCTGGGGAATCCGTTGCTGTTGACCGGCACGCGCAACGTGCTCTCCACCGAAATCTACCTGGCAGTCAACGGGGAGTACAACCAGCAGAAGGCGGCCGCGCTGTCGCTGGTGCTGCTCATCCCGACGCTGACCGTGTTCGTCGTCCAGCGTTACTGGGTCAGCCGGCGCTCCTACGTCTCGGTAACGGGCAAGCCGACCGGCGGCCAGATCACCCTGGATGTCTGGTATGTGCGCTGGCCCTTCGTGATCGTCACCACCCTTTGCCTGGCGCTGGTCACCGTGTTGTACCTGTCGATCGCCGTCGGTTCGTTCACCAAGCTGTGGGGCATCGACTACACGTTGACGCTGGACAACTACCGCATCGCGTTCGAGCGCGGCACCGAGGCGATCCTCGATACTACCTTCCTGTCGGCCATCACCACACCGATCGCCGGCGTGCTGGGCATGGTGGTGGCGTTCCTGGTGGTGCGGCGCAAGTTCTCCGGCAAGGAGGGGCTGGACTTCGTGTCCAACCTGGGCGCGGCTGTTCCCGGCACGATCCTGGGCATTGGCTTCATCATTGCCTTCATCAAGCCGCCGCTGATCGCAGTTGTCATCGTCTTCGCGGCGTTTCTCTACTACCTGATGAGCAACGCGCGCCAGACCCGGCCGCGCGCCCTGTTGAGCCTGCTGGCAGGGCTGCTCATCGGCATCTTGCTTGCCCGCTTCGTCACCGGCTGGGGCGGCGAGTGGTACGTCGCCATCCTGGCGTTCGTGCTGACGCTGGCGCTGGCCGCGATTGTCTGGTTCAGCGCGCAGGCTGACCATCGACGGTCGCTGCTGGTGTTGACGCTGGTGGTGGCCGCCGGCCTGTTGCTTTTCATTGTCGGGCCCTACCCGACCAACGCGTTGGCCGCCTGGGGGCGTTCCCTGGGCGGCGCGGCAGCCAAGGTCGTCACCAGCATGGCCGACTGGATCGACGTCTTTACCCAGGTGCCGCTGCCGGCCTTTGGCCTGGTACTGGTGGCGCTGGCAGG
The DNA here is from genome assembly GCA_041391245.1 of Caldilineales bacterium. Taxonomy (GTDB): domain Bacteria; phylum Chloroflexota; class Anaerolineae; order JAAEKA01; family JAAEKA01; genus JACKBK01. The sequence continues at coordinate 83,559 of JAWKOJ010000018.1, read as the reverse complement.
CTACAGCATGAGCCGGCTTTCACCCGGCGGCCGCACCGCCGTTACCTTCTTCGTGCTGATCATCAGCAGCATGCTGGTGTTTGCCGGCCAGCCGCTGGCCCTGGTCGGTTCGTCCTACATCATCATCGCAGCCTATGCCGTGCGCAGCCTGCCCGCCTCGCTGCGGGCCGGCGTCGCCTCCCTGCAGCAGATCGACCCGGCCATCGAGGAGGCGTCAGCATCGCTGGGCGCGGACGCTCAGCGCACCTTTCGTCAAGTGACCTTGCCGTTGATCGCGCCCGCATTTCTGGCCGGCCTGATCTTTGCCTTTGCCCGCCACATGACCTCCCTCAGCGCGATCATCTTCCTGACCACGCCCAAGTGGCGCATCCTGACGGTGCAGATCCTCAGCGAGGTTGAGCAGGGCGGCGTGAACGTGGCGACGGCCTACGCCATGATCGTTATCTACATCGTGCTGGCAGCCATCGGCTTGTTCTATCTGATCATCGGCCGCGCCTATCGCTCCGACACCAGCGTCGAGCTCGATTCGGCCGGCCTGGGCACGCAGCTTTCGGCAGAATAAGGACGCGTCTGCAGAAGACTTCACCACGATGGCTAGGTCAGGAGACCGGCCAAAGCAGCGGCGTTTGAAACGTAACCAATCACCCTGTCACCCCGTCACCGATGACCAATGAGCTACCTGTCACTTAGAAACCTGGAGAAACGCTTTCCTGCCCGCGGCGGCAGCGGCGAGGTCACGGCCGTCAACCGGATCGACCTGGAGATAGAGCGGGGTGAGTTCGTGACTCTCCTGGGACCCAGCGGCTGCGGCAAGACCACCACGCTGCGCTTGATCGCCGGCTTTGAATTTCCCACCAGCGGCGAGATCATCCTGGACGGCTCGGATGTTGCCCCGCTGCCGCCTGACAAGCGCGAGATGTCGATGGTGTTCCAGAGCTACGCCATCTTCCCGCACCTCAGCGTCTTCGAAAACATCGCGTACGGGCTGAAGCTGCGCAAGCTGCCCAAGGACGACATCAAGCAGCGGGTGGCGCAGGTCCTGGCGCTGACCGAGCTGGATGGTCTGCAAAACCGCGCGCCGAACCAGTTGTCCGGCGGCCAGCAACAACGGGTCGCGCTGGCGCGGGCGCTGGTGATGGAGCCGAAGGTGCTGTTGCTGGACGAGCCGCTGAGCAACCTGGACGCCAAGCTGCGCGAGCAGATGCGCACCGAGATCCGCGAGATCCAGCAACGACTGGGCATCACCAGCGTCTACGTCACCCACGACCAGGTCGAGGCGATGAGCCTCTCCGACCGCATCGTCGTCATGAACCAGGGGCGCATCGAGCAGGCCGGCACGCCGCAGCAGGTCTACCGCCAACCGCATACCGCGTTTGTGGCCAACTTCATCGGGCGCACCAACTTTGTGCAGGCCACAGTGCGCGAGGCGGCCGACGGGTGGCTGCACGTCGATGCGTTGGGCGGCGCGGTGGCCGTCCCCATGCCGGAGCGGCCCCGCCAGCCGGGCGATCAGATCACCATTGTGGTCCGGCCAGACTGGCTCAAGCTCAACGAAAGCAGCGACGCCGGAGCGATCATGGGCGTCGTCGTGCGTTCCACCTATCTGGGCAGCGAGGTGGAGTACGAGGTGTCGGTCGCCGGCCAGATGCTGGTCGTCGTGGAGAGCGATCCCCGGCATGTGGTCGTGATTCCCTCAGGCGCCAGCGTCGAGGTTGGGTTCGTCAACGAAGCCCTGTACGTTCTTCCTTAACCGGCGCATCGCGGGCCACACGCATCCGGTGATGAATTGTACAATAATGCCTTAAGCCGCTACAATACGGACACTAGTGCGTACTTCGTAATGCGTATTCGGAATACAGATCGCGGCGTTCGCAGCAGGCGGCTAAGCACTGCTGCAAACAAGGTTATCGCGTCGCAATCAAAGCCTGCGGTATCCCGGATACCCAACACGCAACACGCAATGCGCAATACAGTTCCAAAAAACTAACTTGCTGAAGGAGGCATTCCCCATGACAACCAACATTTCAACCCTCTTGGGCAGCGACGCCGACTCGCTGCTTGGTTTCGACAGCCCCAAGATCCCCAGGTCGTCGCTCCATCTTCCCGGACCCGACTACATCGACCGTGTGTTTTCTCAGTCGGATCGCTCGCCCGTCGTGATGCGCAACATGCAGACCATGTTCAACACCGGCCGGCTGGGCGGCACCGGCTACCTGTCGATCCTGCCGGTGGACCAGGGCATCGAGCACTCGGCCGGCGCGTCCTTTGCTCCCAATCCTGTCTACTTCGACCCCGAGAACATCGTCAAGCTGGCGATCGAGGGCGGCTGCAACGCGGTGGCATCGACGCTGGGCGTTCTGGGCTCCGTGGCGCGCAAGTACGCACACAAAATCCCCTTCCTGCTGAAGATCAACCACAACGAGACCCTGACCTATCCCACCATGTACGACCAGACCCTGTTCGCCAGCGTCGATCAGGCCTTCGACATGGGATGCGTGGCAGTGGGCGCGACGATCTATTTCGGCTCCGAGGACTCGCGCCGCCAGATCATCGAGATCAGCGAGGCGTTCGCCCGTGCCCACGAACTGGGCATGGTGACGGTGCTCTGGGCGTACATCCGCAACAAGGCGTTCAAGAAGGACGGTGTCGACTATCACCTGTCGGCTGACCTTACCGGCCAGGGCAACCATCTGGCGGTGACGCTGGAGGCGGATATCGTCAAGCAGAAGATGGCCGAGAACAACGGCGGCTATACCGCGATCGGCTTTGGCCACACCAACCCCAAGGTGTACAGCGAGCTCTCCAGCGACCATCCCATCGATCTGGTGCGCTACCAGGTCGCCAACTGCTACATGGGCCGGCAGGGGCTGATCAACTCCGGCGGCGCATCGGGCGCCAACGACTTTGCCGACGCCGCCAAGACCGCGGTCATCAACAAGCGCGCCGGCGGCATGGGCCTGATCTCCGGCCGCAAGGCGTTCCAGCGCCCGATGTCCGAGGGCGTCGAGTTGCTCAACACCATCCAGGACGTGTATCTGGACACCAGCATCACCGTGGCGTAGTCGGTGATCGGTGGTCGGTAATCAGTAATCAGATCGGGGCCGGGCAGCAATGCCGGCCCCGATTTGCGTTGACCGGTCTTCGCATCCTGACTTGAAAATAGCGACTGGCCGGCTCCAGCCCCAGAACCGCGGATCGGTCGGAGCGCGGATCAGAGGCATATCCACGGCGAAGGCGAGCTCCGATGTTTTCATTGGTCGGGGTGTCGGGCGGAGCCCGTCCCGGCGCCTGACTTGAAAATAGACGCTTTAGCCGGTCTTCGCGAAGCACCCCGCAGTGGGCCGACCGTGCCGCCTCGATTTTCATCCATGGTTGTGCGAGTAGCGCATGGACGTCTCAGATGCGAACGGGGGCTGCCAGGCTTGGCGGATCCGCTTCAAAAATCGCTCATCGCGTGGGCCGGTCCTCGCGAGACGCCGTTCGTCGATCGGATTACGGCGATCCCCACCCGCCGCCGCCCGGCGTTCGCAGGCTGATCACGTCCCCGGCCCGCCCTGCCAGCGTCACCTTCCCCGGCAACTCTGTTTCCCCGCCGTCGCGCAACAAGACGTTCTTGCCGGTCGCGCCAGCCTCGCCGCCGGCCAGCCCGTAGGGTGGGAGGACGCGCCGCTCCGACAGGATCGTCACCTGGGCGTCGCACAGCAACTCCAGGTCGCGGCGAATGCCGTCGCCGCCGCGCCACCGGCCCGCGCCGCCTGAGCCGCGGCGGATCTCGCAGCGCTGCACCCGCAGCGGGTAGGCAAACTCCAGCGCCTCCACCGGGGTGTTCAACGTGTTGGTCATGTGGGTGTGGATGGCGTCGGCGCCGTCCTTGCCCGGCCGCGCGCCCATGCCGCCGCCTGTGGTCTCGTAGTACGCGAACGGCTGGCCGCGCTCGTCGTCCCAGCCGCCGACCGTCAGGTTGTTCATCGTCCCCTGGCTGGCGGCCGGCACGCGATCTGGCGCAGCCTGGGCCAGTGCGCCCAGCAGCACGTCCGTGATGCGCTGCGAGGTCTCCACGTTGCCGCCGGCCACCGGCGCCGGCCGGCGGGCGTTGACCAGCGTCCCTTCCGGCGCGATCAGGCGGATTGGCCGCAGACAGCCGCTGTTGCCGGGGACATCCTGGCCCAGCAGACAGCGAAAGGCGTAGTAGGTGGCCGACAACGTGATGGCGTAGACGGCGTTGATGCTGCCGCGACGCTGCGGCGCCGTGCCGCTGAAATCGACCAGCACGCCGTCGCCGTCGATGGTGATTGCCACAACGATCGCTGCCGGCCCAGCGTCCACGCCGTCGTCGTCCATGAAATCGCGGAAGCGATACGTGCCATCGGGCAGTTCGCTCAGCAGGCGGCGGGTCATCCGTTCGGCGTAGTCGAGCAGCGCCTGCATCGCGCGCTCGACCTCCTCATCGCCATGCCGGGCTGCCAGCTGGCCCATGCGGCGCACGCCCGTCGCGTTGGCGGCAAGCTGGGCGCGCAGATCGCCGGCCCGCTCCTCGGGCGTGCGCACGTTGGCCAGCAGCAGGTCGAGCAGCGCCTCGTTGATCTCCCCGCGGCTCACCAGCTTCAGCGGTGGGATGATCAATCCCTCGCCGTACAAGTCGCGCGATGGGCATCGATCCCGGCGACATGCCGCCGACGTCGGCGTGGTGGGCGCGGCTGGCGGCGAAACCGAGGAGTTGGGAAGAGCGGGAGGGGAGAGCGGGGAGGGGGAGAAGCGGCAGGCGAAACGGCAGCGATCTCGTCACCGACGAAGATCGGCGTCACCAGGGTGATGTCGGGCAGGTGGGTGCCGCCGCGGTAGGGGTCGTTGAGGATGGCCACGTCGCCCGGAAACAGGTCAAGGGATTGCAGCACTGCCTGCACCGACAGCGGCATCGCACCCAGGTGAACCGGGATGTGGGCGGCCTGCGCGATCATCTGGCCGCGGGCGTCGAAGATCGCGCACGAGTAGTCGCGCCGCTCCTTGATGTTGGGCGAGTAGCCGGTGCGCCGCAGGACCGTGCCCATCTCCTCGGCCACCGAGGCGAAGAGATGGCGGAAGACCTCCAGCCGCACCGGATCGAGGCTCGTCATGCACGTTCCTCCCCCGCGCCGACCTCGATGACCAGACACAGCCGCCGGTCGACCGCTGCTGTGTCGCCGCGGCCCAGCCACACGGTGGTGTCAGGCTGGACGACCACGGCCGGCCCGGCGAGCTGATGCCCCGGCCGCAAGCGATGGCCGTCATAGAACGGAACCTCGGCCACGCCGGTTTCGGTGACGACCGGCCGCCGGAAGAGCAGCGCCTCGCCGGCTTGCCCGCCGTTTCCGGCGGGAAGTTCGGGCAGATCCGGTTTTGCCACCGCACCTTCGGCCCGCAGGCGCAGGTTGACGATCTCCAGCGCGGCCGATGGTTCGGCGTGGCCGTAGACGCGCCGGTGCGCGGCGTGGAAGTCGTGCGCGAAATCGGCCGTCAGCGGCACCGTCAGCTCGTAGGACTGGCCGCGATAGCGCACATCCACCTGGGGCAGCAGCGTGATCCGGTCGCGCGGCACGCCTTCCGCCGCCACATCGGCCAGCCCGCGCGCTTCCATCGTTTCCATCATGTCCCTTATTTCCCTGAATCCGACCGTCCCCGGCAGCATCACCGTCTGCACGTAGTCCTTGACGACGTCGGCGGCCAACATGCCGAAGGCCGACAGCGTCGACGCCACCGGCGGCGCAATGACCCGGCGAATCCCCAGCGCGCGCGCCAGGTCGCAGGCGTGCAGCCCACCCGCGCCGCCAAAGGAGAGCAGCACGAAGTCGGCCGGGTCGTGGCCGCGCTCGACGGAGATGACGCGCAGGGCGCGCGCCATGTGGGCGTTGGCGATCTGCACCACGCCCAGCGCGGCGGTCTGCGCGGCGGTCAGGCCGGGCATGGCTGCCAGACCTGCATCGCCGGCCAACCGCGCCAGCGCGTCCAGACTGGCCGCGCGGTTCAGCGCCATCTGCCCGCCCAGGAAATGCTCCGGCGCCAGCCGTCCCAGCACAAGGTTGGCGTCGGTGACGGTCGCGTCTTGCCCGCCGCGGCCGTAGCAGGCCGGGCCGGGATCGGCGCCGGCGCTCTGTGGGCCGACGCGCAGTGCACCGCCGGCATCGACGCGCGCGAGCGAGCCGCCGCCCGCGCCGACGGTGTGGATGTCGATCAGCGGCACGCGCACCGGCAGGCCGCCGATCTCGCCTTCGCCGGTGACCGGGATCACGCCGTCGCACAGCGAGACATCGGTAGAGGTCCCGCCCATGTCGAAGCCGATCACCCGTGGGTAGCCCAGCGACGTGGCGACATGGAAGGCGCCGACCGCGCCGCCGGCCGGGCCGGAGAGGATCGAGCGCACTGCCTCGCGCCGCGCCTGCCCGGCGCTGATGCTGCCGCCGTTGGACTGCATGATGCGGAACTGCACATCCCCCAGTTCGTCGGCCAGCCGGCCCAGGTAGCGATCCAGCACCGGCGCCACGTAGGCATTGATGGCCGTGGTGCTGGCGCGCTCGTACTCGCGGAACTCAGGCAGAATCTCGCTGGACGTTGAGACCAGGAAGCCGGCCGCGCGCAGCGCAGCGGCTACCGCCTGCTCGTGGGCCGGGTTGAGGAACGAGAAAAGCAGGCAGACCGCGACCGACTCGACGTCCAGCGCGCGCAGGCGCTCGATCAACGCTGGCAGCCCGGCTGCGTCCAACGACATCAGCACGTTGCCGTGGCGGTCGATGCGCCCGGCCACCTCCAGCCGCAGCTCGGCCGGAACCAACGGCTCAGGCCGGTCAGCGTAGAAGTCGTAAAGGTCGCTGCGGTTCTGGCGGCCGATGGCCAGCAGGTCGCGAAAACCGGCCGTGCTGATCAGCGCCGTGCGCGCCCCCTTGCGCTCCAGCAGCGCGTTGGTGGCCACCGTCGACCCGTGGACGAGGTCGGTGACCGGTGACCGGTGACCAGTAATCAGTGACCGGTGATCAGTAATCAGTGGTCGGAGTTCCGTAGACTGATTACTGGTCACTGAATGCTGATCGCTGGAAACTGACAACTGATCACTGACGCGCGCCAGCCCTTGCAGCACGGCGCGCGCCGGGTCGTCGGGCGTGGAGAGCAGCTTGAAGGTCTGCAGGCGCCCGACTGTTCGTCCCAAAGGACGAAGTCGGTGAAGGTGCCGCCGATGTCGATGCCGATGCGCATGGTCAGGAAGAGTGGTTGGGTGGAGTTGCTGCCGTCCGGGCGACGGGATTATGGGGCACAATGGGCGCGCTGTCAAGCTGCCGCGGCAAAGTGTGACTCATGTCACCCGGTGGCTGTGACAGGTTTCATAGCTGAATCCCCCGCTCTCCGCTATGATGGCAGCACACCCGGCGGCCGCGCCTCACGTGGTTGGCCGACCGGCGTTGACCGTACCGTTGAAGGAAGGAGATCGACCGATGAACAGTATTGCACTGATCGTGGCGCTGGTGGTCTGCCTGATGCCCCTGCCGGCGCGCGCGCGTTACCACGTTCCCATCGCGCAGCGGGACGAGCTGATGCTGAGCAGCCAGCCGCTGGTGGTGGACATCGACGTGCTCGACAACGACTTCGGACCGGGCCGCGACAGCCTGCACGTCGTCTCGGCTACGGGCGCCGGGGCAGCAAGGATAGAGGTCATCGACGGCTCGACGGTGCGGGTGGTCGTCGACTGGCGCAGCCATCTGGCCTGGCCGGCCGCCGGCTACGGTGGCGTGATGGGCCGTGTAGCCTACGGGACCTACGTGGTCAGCAACGGCTATGCCCGGTCTCAGGCGCAGTGGGCGGTGTGGTATGTGCCCGATATGCGGGTTTGAAACACGGCAAAGGAGGATATTAGGGTGTTTGCGATTCTGTTAGCGCTCACCATGGCGTGGACCTGCGTCTTTCCACTGCCCGCGCCACCGCCTGAACGCGAAAATTGTATCGCTTTTGTATCGGTCTGGGGGTTCCATACGCGGCCAGAATGTAGTTCAATAGAACTACCAAATTATAGTGCACGGCAGATGCCGTGCCACAACCAATCTACCTGCCAAGGAAAGGACCATCCGCAATGAACCGCTCGCGACGATTTCGCCTGGCCATGCTGCTGCTGGCAGCCATGGTACTCCTTCTGCCAACGGCCGCATCGGCCGACAAGCCATCGCCTGATCTGGGTGTACAACTGACCCAGGTCGGCGACCCAATCTGGATGCCGGTCGACTTCCATCTTTTCTCGGCGCCGATCGGCACGGCCCCAAACTACGATGGTTTCATGGAAACTGCTTTGGGCTTGCTTCCGGAGCCGAACCATACATACAATCCCGCTTTGGGGGTTGGCCCTGGCGCGCCCCATGACCCGCCCTATGATCAGGAGATGGCAGACGGCGTTGCAGCCCAGGGATATCGCGAAACTGTGCGATTTCGTCCGTCAGAGTTACGCAATGGCAATGCGATATGGACGGCGTGGATGAACGTCCCCTATCCGGGAACGACCGGCTCCTCGCCAGATTTCGAATCTGGCGCGATCATCCCCAACGAAATCTTCCCAATTGAGGTCACAGCTGTGTCCACCCGCAACGGGGCACCGTATTCGAACGTGTTCGAGGGCAGCGTACCACCGCTTTCTCCGGCCATCTGGTACCCTCCTGTGGATGGCCACAGCCACTTCCCGTTCTTTCTCGCCGACAACTCTGACTTCGGTCCTCCCCACACACAGGTGAACGGGAGCTACAGGTGGGATGTTACGATGAGGGACAGTGAAGGCAACGGATGGGACATCGAGGTGACCTTCTTGATCGGTGGATGGGGCAACCAATAGAACCAACACATTCGCCGACGTTTGATAGCATTTTGTGAGAGCCAAGACCCTTCGGGTTCCGTTCGCAGACTGTGATTCACGGACTTCATAGCAGCTTCATGGCAAGCAGTTGGGATCTGCGATGCGAAACCCGAAGGGTCTAGCTGGCCGCACACTCGCCAGGACCATTCATCTATGCCATTCATCCACTCATTTTCAGGAGGAGAAGGAAATGTTTCGCTACAAGTGGGCCGCACCCTTGGCGGTCATGATGTTGGCCGGCGCGGCGCTGGTCGCCTGCCAGGCGCCGGCGCCCGAGGTGCAGACGGTGGTGGAGACCGTGGTCGTCCAACAGACCGTGGTGCAGACGGTAGTCCAGCAGGTCGAGGCGACCGTCGAGACGGTCAAGGAGGTGGTGGTCACCGCGACGCCTGAGGGCGGCGAGAAGGTGACGCTCGAGATCAACCTGAGCGAGGACCCGGCGACCATGGATCCGTCGCTCGTGTCCGACGTGAATTCAGCCGAGGTGGTGGACAACCTGTTTCTGGGGCTGACCAACATCGGCGCCGACGGCAGCGTCGAGCCGGAGCTGGCCACCGACTGGAGCGTCTCCGACGACCGGCTGACCTACACGTTCAACATGCGCGACGACGCGACCTGGGTGCGCTACACGCCGTCGGGCGGCATGCAGGAGCTGGGCCCGGTCACCGCCTACGATGTGGCCTACGGTGTGCGCCGCACCTGTGACCCGCGCACCGCATCGACCTACGCCTACATCGACTACATCATCGCCGGCTGCCAGGAACTGAACACCGCCGACCTGAACGGGCTGAGCGACGACGCGATGCAGGCGCTGGTGGACGCGGTCGGCGTCACCGCGCCCGACAGCTACACCGTCCAGTTCACAGTGGACACGCCGGCCGCCTACTTCCCGGGCATCGCCGGCATGTGGGGCAACCGGCCGCAATACCGGGCCGCCATCGAGGAACACGGCGAGCACTGGACCGACCCCGGCTACATGGTCAGCAACGGCCCCTACACGCTGGTGAGCTGGTTCCACGGCGACAACATGGTGCTGGAGAAGAACCCCTTCTGGTACGGCTGGGCCGACGCGACCGGCAACATCGAGCGCATCGAGATCGTCATGGTACCGGAGGAAGTAACCAGCTTTGCGCTGTACGAGACCGGCGAACTGGACACGGAGTTCGTGCCCTACGCCGAGCGCGAGCGGGTCCAGAACGACCCGGTGCTGGGCCAGGAATACAGCCGCTACCCGCGCGCCTGCACCACCTACGTCGGTTTCACCGACTCCAAACCGCCCATGGACAACGTGCTTGTGCGTAAGGCGCTGTCGGCGGCCATCGACCGCCAGAGCCTGATCGACAACATCACCCGGGACAACCGCATCCCGGCCAACGCCTTTGCACCGGCCATGATTTCGGCAACGCCGCCGGCGACACGAGTTGCCCCCTGGACGCTGCCCGAAAGCATGGGCGGCTGGGGCTACGAGAAGGCGCTGGCGCAGGCAAAGGAATGGCTGGCCGAGGCGGGCTACCCGGATGGGGAGGGCTTCCGACGATCAGCTACCTGCACACCAAGAGCGAGAGCGCCAGCCAGATTGCCCAGGCTCTCCAGGCCATGTGGAAGGATGGGCGGCATCGACGTGCAGATCGAGACCCAGGAGGGCAACGTGGTGCTGAACACGTTGCAGCCGACGACACCCTGACCGAGCGACCGCACACCTGGTACATGGGCTGGTGCGCGGACTACGCCGACGAGAACAACTGGGTGCACGAGGTGTTCAACACGGACGAAGGTGCCAACTGGCTGAGCCTGGGACGAGAGCGCCAATGCGCCGCTGGGACCGGACGGTAGAGCTTCAACCAGCCACCGAGGAAGCGCAACGTTCCGAGGATCAAGCCGAGCGCCAGCTTTACCGCGCCGCCGAGAAGATCCTGACCGACGATGCTGCGGGCTTTGCGCCGCTCTACTACCTGGTGAGCAGCGTGAGACCAAGCCGTACCTGCAGCGCACGTATCCGAGCGTCGGCGGCAACGAATGGTACCATGGGTGCTGGATTGGGACGCCAAGCAGAAGGCACTCGGCAAATAGGTCAAGTGGGGGAGTCTCTCGATCCTGGACGGCCAACGCTCCTTCCAGGATCGAGACGGCTTCTGTAATCACTTGTTCGAAGGGTTGACTCTGACCCTGTGTCCACGCAGCATCGAATCTTTCCGTCTCAAGATGCGCTTGTGCTTCTTCGATCAGACGATTGCAGTCGGCGCGATAGATCGGCCACATGCGATAGTTCTCGTCGTCGGCGGCATCGGTCGCGCCGAGAAGTGTAGCTGCCAACTCATACTGGTCACACCTCAAAGCCAGGCCGGCCAGACCAGCCCCCACGAACTCCATTCATCTCGGTCGACCGGTATTCCTGGCAGACTGGCGCGGTACCAGTGGATGGCGCTAGCGTAGTCGCCTTCTTCCCGGTCCAACGTCGCCGAGTACAGGTAACAGCCGCAAAGGTTGGGATCCTGTCGTTCCCGAGTTTCTCATAATGCCCCAGCATGCGGTCTAGACACGCACGGGCGGTATCGAAATCCTTCAGTCGTATTGTCGTTAGAGTCAGACCGAGATGTGTTTCGACACTCATGTGGCTGTCTCCACTTTGTCTCTCGATTGCCATGCTTTCTTCGAAGAGTGATCTTGCACGGCCCAGGTCACCATTCGCGTAGGAAACTTCACCAAGCCTGTTCAATGGCCAGGTAAACCCCAGACCTTCACGTTGCGCGATGGCAAGGTTTTCCTCGCCTAGCTTTTGTGCTCGAACAAAATCACCTCTCACTAAGGCTACTTTTGTGAGGAAGAAGAGAGCCCACGAGACGCCGGAAGGCGATTTGAGTTCTCTGTAACACGCGAGAGCATTCTCAAGGTACCGATTGGCAGCGGCTGAGTCTTGCAACCACCACAACGCCATTCGTCCCAGAAGCGTCAAGGCATCAGCTTTCCCCTGGTCATATCCAAAGTATGTGCTGATAGCTAGGCATTCTTCAAACATGGCTCGCGCCTGGACAACCTCTCCCTTGTACAACATGATGATGCCTGCTTCATACAGCACCCTTGCTCGTGCAATGGTTGGATCTAAGGCACCGGGAAGCGCAAGTATCTTGTCAATCAAATGGATTGCCTCTGCATAGGGACCTCGCTGACGATACCAACTAGCAAGGTACGCCGTAATGAGCAAGGACGTTTGTCGGGCGTGTTGGATAGCCCAAGCATGGGCTGCACGCATGTTGTGGATTTCATCATCGATCAGGCGGTTTTGCAACAAGCGTCTGGGGTTGGGATCCATCTGATTGGCGTTCTCAACGAGTTGCAAGAAACTGCTGGCATGGCGGGCCCGCAGAGCGTCTTCCTCCCCGCTGACAGCCAGACTCTCGAGACCGAACTCGCGCACCGTTTCCAGCATTGCATACCTTGTTTCACCGTATAGCCCGGTCTCGCGCTGAACCAGGTTCCTTTCCAAAAGCAGGGCGACCCCATCCAGGACGGTTGGCCCCTGGTCTCCCTCGTCGTTCTCCTCCCCGCACACCATCTCGGCTGCCTGCAATGTGAATCCACCGGCGAAGACCGACAAACGTCGGAACAGCGTCTGCTCGACCGGCGAGAGCAGGTCGTAGCTCCAGCCAATCGCGCCGCGCAGGGTCTTCTGGCGGGCGGAGACATCGCGCAGGCCGTCGGTTGACAGGAGCCACGGCCCGTGCAGCCGCCCGAGCAGCTCGGCCGGCGGCAGCAGCTTGACGCCGCGACCAACTCGATGGCCAGCGGCAGGCTGTCCAGCCGGCGGCACAGCTCGGCCACCGCGAGGCGTTGCCGTCGTCGACGGCGAAGTCGGGCAGCACCGCCTCGGCGCGGTCGGCGAAGAATGCTACTGCCGGGTAGCGAAGCATTTCCTCGGCCGTCGCCACGTGGCCAGCCGGCGCGGATGCGGGAAGCGCCAGCGGCTGCACCGCCACCTGCCGTTCGCCGCGCGCCAGCGGCTGCCTGCTGGTGACCAGCACGTGCAGCCAGGGACAGCGGCGCAAGATCGTCCACCAGCGGCGGCGGCGGCGATCTGCTCGAAGTTGTCCAGCACGAGGAGCAGGTGTTTCTCCTCCAGATGCGCGCAGCTGGCTCGGGCGGATTGGGACCGCCCAACTGCACGCCCAGCGCCTGAGCGACCACTGCCGCCACCTGGTCAGGCTCGCTGACGGGGGCCAGGCGGACGAAGAAGACGCCGTCCTCGAACTGCTCCAGCACGTCCTCGGCCACGGCCAGCGCCAGCCACGCCTTGCCGACGCCGGGCGGACCGACCGCGTCACCAGGCGCGCCGTCGTCGAGGAGACGCCTGCGCACGGCGGTGATGTCGGTGAACGACCGATGAGCGGCGTGAGCTGGGCGGGGAGATTGTTGGGACGCTGTGGCCGCAGCAGCCGCGCTTTGGCGGTGAAGTCGGCGCCGGTGCCGTGCCAGGGAGACCAGGCCTGGCAGGTCGGCATCGTCCACGCCGAGCGCCTGCGCCAGTGCGCGGCGACCAGCGACGCTGACGGCTGCAGGTCGCCGCTCTCGATCTTGCGCACCGTGACCTCGGCGCAGCCTGCCCCCTGAGCCAGCGCTTTCTGCGTAAGCCCCAGCGACTTGCGCCGCTGTTTGAGCCATTGGCCAAAGGTTGCAGTCGTTTCCATCACGTTCTCTCGCTGCTTACGAGCCAAGTACCGTCACTTGTTTCTGCGAGTCCCGATGTTCGCATCTGTGCGAGTTGCGTCGTGGCCAAACTCACCATGAATTGAATCGCTTGGTACTACAACAGGGTCTGGCGCCTTGCCTCCAACACCGGTGCTACCTGGATGCAACGCCAGTTCAATGGCCTGGTTCAGGGACAACTGGCGGCCCGATGCGGCCGCGGCGTCGAAGGCAGCAGTTCCAAGCCGTTTGCGCACCTCGGCGAAAATCGGGTCATACACCCGCTGCGCCAGGTCGCTCATCGTCCAGTGGTGGGGCAGCGCATAGTCGCTTTCAATGGCGCCGTACAAGCGTGCGGCATGGTCCTCCTCCCCGGTCATACCGGCTACGGCAGCCAAGCCGGCCAGGCATGCCACTTGCTCGCCGCGCAATCTCAGATCTCTGGCAATAACCAGGCCTTCTTCAAGACACATCCTTGCGTGCAGTGTGTCGCCCTCCTGAACCAGAATTCGTCCCAGGAAAGTCAGCGCGGTCAAGATGCCCCACTGTATACTCATTGACCTCACAACCTGGAGCCACTCATTAGCATGGTGCTTGGCCTTGGTGAGATTGCCCTCCGAATGCTCAAGGCCCGTCAGCGTGTACAGCGATGCGGCCACGTTCTGTGGCAGACCCTCCCGGCGTGCAATCGCCAGGCTTTGCTCGAGATCCACGCGCGCCAACTCAAAACGCCCGCTACGGACCTCCCAGTGTCCCAACAGCCAGAAGGCCCAGGCGATGAAACACGGGTCGTTGACCTGCCGCGCGACCGGCATCAACTGATCCGCATAGCGCTTCATTTGCTCGATGTCGCCTCGGGTTCCCTGTACTACTGCCAACCGGTAGATCGCGAGGCAGGACAATTGTTGCAAAGGGCGGGTGTCACCCAACTGGTGCGCCATGTCCAGCGCGGCTTCCATCAACTCCACAGCGCGCTCATTGTCTCCGGTACTCCAGGACAGATCACCGGCCAGGAACAGGGCGGAGGCGCGCAGCAAACCTGGCGGCCAAGTGGACGTGTCATCCAGGATGCGCATCGCCCAGCCATATGATTCATAGCGCCGAGGGCTGAACTGTGTGAACTCGTCGAGCGCCTTAGCCAGCAAAATGGCCGATTCGGGACTCCTCGCGAGCGCCACAGTCATGGCGGCCCGGAAATTGTTGAAGTCAGCCTCGAAGCGATCGATCCAGGCCGGATTGCCTGCGAAGACATGCGGTTCTCCCTCCTGCGCCAGGGCAAGAAAACAGGCCAGATGCCTGTCTTGCAATGCTTCCCACTCCCCGGACGACTGCAACCGCTCCTGCCCGTACTGGCGCACAGTCTCCAGCAAGCCATATCGGATGCCCCGGTTCAGACCGATCTCGCGGTGCAACAGGTTCTTGTCCAGCAGCGAGGCGATACCATCGAGAACCTGCGCGGGCGTCAAGGTGTGGGGGAGAGCGGGAGAGAGGGTGTCACCGCACAGGAGTTCAGCTGCTTCCAGGGCGAATCCGCCGACGAACACAGACAGGTAGGTGAACAGTGTCTGCTCGGCCGGCGAGAGCAGGTCGTAGCTCCAGCCTATCGCGCCGCGCAGGGTCTTCTGACGGGCGGAGACGTCGCGTAGGCCATCGGTTGACAGCAGCCACGGCCCATGCAACCGCTTGAGCAATTCGGCCGGCGGCAGCAGCTTGACGCGCGCCGCCACCAGCTCGATGGCCAGCGGCAGCCCGTCCAGCCGGCGGCACAGCTCGGCCACTGCGAGGGCGTTGCCGTCATCAACAACGAAGTCGGGCAGCACCGCCTCGGCGCGGTCGGCGAACAACTCAACCGCAGGGTAGCGCAACATGTCCTCGGCTGTCGCAACGCTGCCTGCCGTCGCTATTGTGGGTAGCGCCAGCGGCTGCACCATCACCTGCCGTTCGCCGCGCAACCGCAGCGGCTGCCTGCTGGTGACCAGGACGTGTAGCCACGGACAGCGGCGCAGCAGGTCGTCCACCAACGGCGCGGCGGCCACGATCTGCTCGAAGTTGTCCAGCACCAGGAGCTGGTGTTTCTCCTCAAGCCAGGCGCGCAGTTGCAGCTCGGGCGGATTGGGACCGCTCATCTGCATTCCCACCGCCTGCGCGATAGCCCCAGCTACCTGGTCGGGGTCGCTGACCGGCGCCAGGCGGACGAAGAAGACGCCGTCGTCGAACTGCTCCAGCACGTCCTCGGCCACCGCCAGGGCAAGCCGCGTCTTGCCGACGCCCGGCGGTCCGATGAGACTAACCATCCGCGCCCCTTCGGCGATGAGTCGCCTGCGCACCGCAATGACGTCTTGCTCGCGGCCGATGAGTGGGGTGAGTTGGGCAAGGAGGTTGTTGGGGCGCTGGGATCGCAGCAAGCGCGCGCAGGCTGTCAGGCCGTCGCCGGTGCCGCGCGCCAGGGCCATCAGGCCAGACAGGTCCGCCTCGAGCACGCCAAGCGCCGCGGCCAGGGAGGCGACCAGCGCCGTAGAAGGTTGCAAGTCGCCGGCCTCAATCTTGCGCAGCGTGACCTCGGCACAGCCGGCGTGCCGAGCCAGCGCCTTCTGCGTCAGCCCCAACGCCTTGCGTCGCCGCTTGAGCCATTGGCCGAAGTCATCGGTTACAGCTACTGTAGTCATCGCTCCCACTTGCCGTGCATCGCCAGACCAAAGAGTGTGACCAAGTTCACGGTTCCTGTGTGACCTGTTTCATAGCGCAAATCGCAGTCTTGCGCGATGATGTTCTCGCCCAACCGGTTCGATCGTTCGGGGCCTGCAACTCCATACCTGCGACCGCATCGTTTCTGCATGTCGCCGCAATCGTCGCACCTATTGTATCACAATCTTATCGGTATTGATATCGCAAATCGATTCCAGGAAGGGCACAAATCCGCTTTAATGGTGCCAGTATGAATGCCGACCGGTGGACCAGAAAGCTGGCTCCGGTCGGACCAAACGAACGGGAGTTGACTCATGATGTCTGGCTTGCTTCTCAATCTGGCTTTGATCTGTGCGGTGGCTACGGCCGTTCCCGCACGCGCCAACCACGCGCCGCAGGCCGTCGACGATCACACCATCCTGCTGCTCCAACCGGCGCCAGTCGTCGAGGTTCCGGTGCTGGCCAACGACACGGACGCCGACGGCGATCCGCTGCGCGTCGTGTCATTGTCAGTGTCGCACGGCGGCCGGGCAGAGATCGTCGACCGCGCGACCGTTCGGGTCTACCTTGACTGGTCGCAGGTCAGCGGCGGCGGGTTGGAGTATCTGGTGGCCGGTGGGACCTACCTTGTCAGCGATGGCGTTGCGCTGCGCCAGGCGCGCTGGTCGGTCTGGTATTGGCCGGTCATGCAGCCCTAAGAGGCTCATCATCGCGCGGGCGATTGATCCAGTCAAGTCACACCAAAGGAGAAGCATCTATGGATGCGCATTTCACGTCACTCGTGGACGCCGGCTACCTGGTACGGCCGGCTACTTACGCTGATCTGCCGCAGGTCGTCGCCTTGTTCAACGCCTACGAGCGTGAATTCATCGGCGCCGGTGACTGCACCGTCGAACGCTACGGCGATGGCTGGCGGCAATCCGGGATCGATGTCGAGGCCAGCACGCGGGTCGTGATGACACCGGATGGCTGCATCGTGGGGGTTGTGGAGCTGTGGGACCACTTCAACCCGCCGGTGCGGCCATATATCTGGGCGCGCGTTCATCCGCAGGCGCAGGGGCGGGGCATCGGGAGTTCCATGCTGGCGTGGGCGCTTTCGACCTCGAAGCGGTCGCTTGATCGCGTGCCCGAGGACGTACGCGTCGCCGCGCAAGCAAGCGCGCCGTGCACAGACCTGCGAAGCATCGAACGCTTCGAGCGCGCCGGCATGCGTAACAGCCGCTACATGTGGCAAATGCTCACCGACCTCGACCGGCCAATCCGCGCGCCGCAATGGCCGGCGGGCATCCTGGTGCGCACACTTCGCTATCCTGACGATCTCGAAGCGGCTTTCCGAGCCGAGGACGAGGCGTTTCGGGATCACTGGGGGTATGTTGAGCGGCCGTTCGAGGAAGCGTTCGAGCGCTGGAAGAAACATCGATTCGGCGCGGCTAAGCTGCAGCCGGACCTGTGGTTTATAGCGACGGCGGGAGACGAGATCGCCGGTCAAGTCAACTCGCAGGAGCGCGACGACCTGGATGCCAGCATGGGCTGGATTGCCACCGTAGGTGTGCGCAAGCCCTATCGCCAGCGCGGCATTGGGCAGGCGTTGCTGCTGCACGCGTTTCGCGAGTTGCAGGCGCGGGGCGTGTCAAGGACCGGACTGATGGTGGACGCCGCCAACAGAACCGGCGCCACCCGGCTGTACGAGCGCGTGGGTATGCGGGTCCAACACGAGTTTGCACACTACGAACTCGAGCTGCGACCGGGCCGGGAGCTGGCTGTGGTGGATTGACAACCGGGCAACGAGAACGGAGCCTGTCAATGTCTGATATTCAACACTGGCTGTTCACTGTGGAACACCACGTTGCGGTGCTGACGCTCAACCGGCCCGAAGCAAAGAACAGCATCACAACCGGAGTTCTGAGCGAGCTGCGGACGATGACCGCCGAACTGGCGACCGACCGCGGAGTCTGGGCGATCGTCCTGCAAGGACAGGGGGACCACTTTTCCATTGGCGTAGATATCGACCTCATTCGCAGCATGTTGGACGAGCCGGAGAGGCTCGTTCGAGAGCAGCTTAGTGAGATGCAGGCAGCGCTGGACGAATTCGAGGCTGTCCCGAAGCCCACAATCGCCAAGCTGCGAGGGTTTTGTATCGGCGGGGGTTTGTTGTTGGCACTGTGCTGCGATTTCCGCATCGCCAGCCGGCATACTGTCTTTGCCCTTCCTGAGGTCAAGCTGGGCATTCCAGTTCTGATGGGCACCCAGCGACTCACACAAGTCACAGGCGTCGCCGCGGCCAAGGAACTGGTCTTGCTCGCCAATCGGTTCAACCCCGAAACGGCCCATCGGTTGGGACTGTTGCACCGCGTCGTACCGTCCGATCAGCTTGACGCCGTTGTGGCGAAGATGGCGGATCGGTTTCGCAGACTACCGCCGACCACAGTTGCTGTCGCGAAGCGCATCATCAACGAAGGCAGCGCCCTGTCCTTGCGCCAAAGCCAAGACCTGGAACTGGGTGCACTGGCGCAGTTGCTGGACAGCCATGATGCACGCAAGGCGCTCGAGAGCTACCTGGCTGGACGTGAATCGCGCTATGTGGGGTGACCTTCACCCATCGGCGCCGGTTCTGCCAGGGCGCAGGCGATCACAGCGACAAGTGACATTGTGCCGCCTTCCGCCCATGCTGCTGTAAACGCCGCCTCACCCAACCCGGTGCGCAAGGTCGCAAGATTGCGCTCATACGCAGGCTGATCTGCAGCATCAATGCTGGAGTTGATTGGTGCCCGGATGCCCGCCGCTGCCGCCAAAACACGCGTCGCAGTCAGATATCGCTCCAAACGGATGGCAGCAGTAGCCGTCTCCCCCTGAACCAGCGCGGCCTCTGCCAGCTTCTCCAGGCACCAGGCAATGCCCCCTTGATCGCCGAGCTGCATCCGAATCGACAGGCTCTCGCCCAGGTTCGCTCGCATGCGCACATAGTCGTGTTGGTCTAGTGCAACCCAGCCAAGCGATCCCAGAATTGTCGCAACGCCCCAATTATAGCCAATGGCGCGATTCAGCCGCAGGGCCTCTTCGAGCAGTGCGATGGCCCGATCATGGCGGCCCTGGTGCAATGCCACCTCACCCAGCCCTGACAGGGCGAAGGCAGTGTTCCGATTATCTCCTGACTGCTGTGCCAGGGCGAGAAATTCCTGCAGATATGTCGTCGCTTCGATGTAGTTTCCCATCCGCATGGCGGCCCGGCCTACCAGCATAAGCGCGATGCCGATCCCGCCTGGGTCATTCAGCTCCCGGTAGATTTCCAGCGACTCCTGAAGCAACACCAGCGCCCGTTCATAATCGCCCTCTTCCATCACCACATCGCCCAGCGTCCATAGTGCCAGTGCAAGCCCGCTACGCCCTTCGTGACCCAACTGGCGCCAGATCGCCAGTGCTTCTTCAGCACGGGACCTCATCGCCGGAAAGTCGCTACGCATATACAGCAGGCTCGCAAGGTGCGTAAGCGCCCATGCGCCGCCACAGTCGGCGCCTGAGCCCCAGCCTGGGAAAGCACAGTCACGAGATGTCCCGCTCCCTCGCTCAGATAACTGTGCAGCGACCAGAAAGGCGCGCGCACGCTGCAGCCAGACGTCAGGCCCGCCATCGATCGACGTTCATCACCACGGCACCAGGCCAATGCGGCGCGCAGGTTATCATGCTCCACTTCGTACCTGCGAAGCCAGTGATCACTTGGCTGGCGCCATCCAAATGCGTTGCCGCCTGCTCGGCCCAATCAACCATTAGGGCCAGGTGCCTGTCTTGCAAGGCCTCCCACTCGCCGGCCGCCTGTAGCCTCTCGCCCGAACTGGCGCACCGTCTCCAGAAAGCCATAGCGAGGCCCGACGTCCTGACCTGTCTCGCGCTGAAGCAGGTTCTTGTCCAGCAGGGAGGCGATACCATCGAGGACCTGAGCAGGGAGAAGACGAGCGGGAGAGGGGGAGCGAGGGTGTCGCCGCACAGGAGTTCTGGCCGCTTCCAAGCGTGAAGCCGCCGACGAAGACGGTCAGGTAGCGAAACAGCGTCTGTCGGCCGGCGAGAGCAGGTCGTAGCTCCAGCCTATCGCTGCTCAGGGTCTTCTGGCGGGCGGAGACGTCGCGCAGGCCGTCCGTTGACAGCAGCCACGGCCCGTGCAGCCGCCCGAGTAGCTCGGCGGGCGGCAGCAGCTTGACGCGCCGCCACCAGCTCGATGGCCAGCGGCAGCCCGTCCAGCCGGCGACACAGCTCGGCCACTGCCGCCGCATTGCCGTCGTCGACCGCGAAGTCGGGCAGCACCGCCTCGGCGCGGTCGGCGAACAACTCAACCGCCGGGTAGCGCAGCATGTCCTCGGCCGTCACCACCTTTCTCGCCGGCGAGGCTGCAGGCAGCGCCAGCGGCTGCACCGCGATCTGTCGTTCGCCGCGCACCCGCAAGGGCTGGCGGCTGGTGACCAGGACGTGTAGCCACGGACAGCGGCGCAGCAGGTCGTCCACCAACGGCGCGGCGGCCACGATCTGCTCGAAGTTGTCCAGCACCAGGAGCTGGTGTTTCTCCTCAAGCCAGGCGCGCAGTTGCAGTTCGGGCGGGTTGGGGCCGCTCATCTGCATTCCCACCGCCTGCGCGACGGCCGCGGCCACCTGTTCAGGGTCGGTGACCGGCGCCGGCGGACGAAGAAGGCGCCGTCGTCGAACTGCCCCAACACGTCCTCGGCCACCGCCAGCGAGAGCCGCGTCTTGCCGACGCCCGGCGGACCGACCAGCGTCACCAGCCGTGCGCCGTCGGCAAGGAGAGACGTCTGCGCACCGCTGTGATGTCGCTCGCGGCCGATGAGAGGCGTGAGCTGGGCGGGAAGGTTGTTGGGGCGCCGGGGACGCAGCAAGCGCGCCCGAACTGTCAAGCCGTCGCCGGTGCCGCGCGCAAGAGACACGAGGCCGGGCAGGTCGCCCTCGTCCATGCCGAGGGCCTCGGCCAGGGACGCGACCAGCGCCGCGGAGGCCTGCAGGTCGCCGCTCTCGATCTTGCGCAGCGTAACTTCGGCGCAACCTGCCCGCTGCGCCAGCGCTTTCTGCGTCAGGCCCAGCGCCTTGCGCCGCTGTTTGAGCCAGTTGCCAAATGCGTGGTCGTCTGTCATACCCTGTGTGTCGTTCTCATTTCCATGAAGTGAGATATTCTATCACAGTTGCAGCGAGGCCTGGGTCGGCGGCGTGATTACCCACGGAAAACTGACCAATCCAGACACAGGCGAGGTGTGGGACCTGGCAGGCGAACCGATCTCCACCAGGGTTCAGGACAACGGCACGTCGGCAACCTCCTCACCGGACCGGATCTCGTTTTGTGGCCCGGCGAAGACTGGGCTATCAGTTGTCAGGATCACGCAGACTACGAGATGTTCGATGTGTCGCAAGGACAGGTAACGGTGCGCTAATCCGGTTGCGCTGGCAGGGACGAGACACCCCGTCGATCTGGCGGGGGTGTCTCGCTTCTGTGGCCAATGCAACCACCCCAGGCGTTCCGCGCATCGTTCGGCTTATGCAGGCATCGGCTGCTCGGACGTCCGGATCGCCTGCAAGCCCACGTCACTGCGGCCTGGGGACCGAGCGACTGGCCGGCTGTCCAGGCAGACACAAAGGCGTCGGGATCCAGCGGAACGAGTATCGGCCAGCGCCTTGTCGAAATCGGCGCGTGATGGGGAGGAAGACGCGCAGTCCGTTCTCCACGGAGGCCAGGCAGGCGCTCAGCAGGGTGGCGGCGACCTCGTGCTGGCCCACCGCTTCCGCCAGCCGCGCCAGGCGCAGCGTCCCTTTCGGATGGGTGAAGATGCCGCCTGCAAGAGGACCGGCAAGGTCTCGCGGTAGTAGCGCAGCGCTTGCTCCGGCTGGCCCTCGGCCAGCGCCAGGTCGCCCAGGTCGGCCCGCACGATCATCACCCGCCAGTAGGAGTCTGTGTAGCGGCCCAGGCGCTGGGCTTCGTCCAGGGCGGCATGGGCGGCCGCGAAGTCGCCGCGGCGGGTGGCGATCTCGCCCAGACAGGTCAGCGGCCAGGCGGTCTCGGCCGGGTTGTTGCGCCGCCGGCACATGGCCAGACACTCCTCGGCCAGCCGCTGGGCTTCGGCGTACTCTCCTGCACCATGGCCAGCTCGGCCAGTCCGCCAACCGACGCGGCCGTCTTGTGGCGCTGCTGGGGCGGCAGGTCACTGCCCAGCGCCTGCATGTGCAGATCGCGGCTGCGCTGCAGGTCGCCGCGAAACATTACGATCTCTGCCAGCACCGAGATGACGTGGCTCCAGTCGGCCAGTTCGCCCGCCTCCAGCAGAATCGCCGCCGCGGCCTCGATCTGCGCCTCGGCCCGCTCCGGCTGGCCGGCAACGACCGCCAGCCGACCCAGGTAGTACTGTGCGCCTGCCTGGCCCAGTTTCAGATCCAGCTCGCGGCTCAGCGCCAGCGGCACCGTCAGCGAGCGTTCGGCCGCGGCCGTCTGATCGGTCAGGAACTCGGCGATGCCCTTGCTGTAGAAGAGCGCGGCGCGTGCGGCAGTGTCGGCCGCGGCTCGGGCAGGGCCAGCATCTTGTCGATGGAAGCGCGCCTCACGCACGAAGCCGCGACTGGTCAGCGCGCGGCTGGTGGCCAGCTCAGCCGCAGCGCGGCGGCCCCGTCATGCTCCAGCGCCCACCCAGCGCTGCACTCAGGTTGTGGATCTCGGCGTCAACCTGCTGCCAGCCGGGCTGCTCCAGAATAGCGAAAGGCGAGACGAGCGCAGGATCGGCGATGCTCAGGCACCAGGCCAGGTGGCTGCTGCGTGCGCTGGCCGCGTCGGCGCTGGCCGCCAGCCGCTCCAGAGCGTACTGCGCACCGTGTCCAGCATGACATAGCGGGAAGCGCCGGCCACACCAAACTCGCCGTGCAGCAGACTCTTGTCCAGCAACGAAGTAATGCCGTCCAGAACCTGGGAGGGAAAACAGGCAGCGGGGGTGAGGGGCTGCCGCCTGCAACTGTGCTCCGCGCCTCTGCGCCGTTCCCGTCCTTTCCTCCTCTCCATGTTTCAGCACACACACCGCCTCCGCCGCCGGCAAGGTGCAGCCGCCGGCGAACACGGCGAGACGGGCAAAAAGAGCCTGTTCGGCCGGCGACAGCAGATCGTAGCTCCAGCCGACTGCGCCGCGCAGCGTCTTCTGGCGGGCCGACACGTCGCGCAGGCCGTCCAGCGACAGCATCCACGGGCCGTTGAGGTGCGCCAGCAGCTCGTCCGGCGGCAGCAGATTGACGCGCGCGGCCACCAGCTCGATGGCCAGGGGCAGGCCATCCAACCGGCGGCACATTTCGGCGATAAGGGCCGCGTTGTCATCGGTGACGGCGAAACCGGGTTCAACGGCCTGGGCGCGCTCGGCAAACATGGCCACGGCCGGATAGCGCAGGGCGTCACGGGCTGTGAGCGGGACGGCGCCGGGCTGAACGGCGGGCAGCGCCAGCGGCAGCACCGGCACCTGCCGTTCGCCGCGAATTCGCAGCGCTTGCCGGCTTGTAGCCAGCACGTGCAGCCACGGGCAGTGGCGCAGCATATCATCTACCAGCGGCGCGGCTTCCACAACCTGTTCGAAGTTGTCCAGCACCAGCAACAGATGCTTCTCTTCCAGATGGGCGCGCACCTGGACCACAGGCGGATTGAGGCCGCTGACCCGCAGTCCCAACGCCTGGACGATGGCCGGGGTCACCATATCCGGGTGTAAGACGGGCGCCAGGCGCACCAGGATGACGCCATGCTCGAAGTGCTCGTGCGCATCCTCAGCCACAGCCAGGGCCAGACGCGTCTTGCCGACGCCCGGCGGTCCGACCAGCGTGATCAGCCGGGCGCCCTCCAACAACCGGCCGCGTACCGCCGCCACGTCCTCGTCCCGGCCGATAAGTGGCGTCAACTGGGCGGGCAGGTTGCGGGAGCGCGGCGATCTGCCGCGGCGTGCAGCCACTGTGCCGTCCTCGCTGCCGCTCAGCGCGAATTCGAGGATCTGCGGGATATCGGATTCCTCGACTCCCAGGGAACGCGTCAGACTGGTGACGAGTTGGGCCGACGGACGCAACGCGCCGGATTCAATTTTGCGCAGCGTGACTGTGGCGCAGCCGGCCTGCCGCGCCGTGGCTGCTTGCGTCAACCCCAGTGACTTGCGTCGCTGCCTGAGCCACTGTCCGAAGCTTTCTGGTTCCGCCATCTCCCTGCCAACTTCCTCCATGCCAAAACACCAAAAAAGTGTGACCGGTTTCACACCATTCTTGTGAGGTATTTCATAGCGCAAGTCCCAGGCTTGTGCTATGATAAAACCGTCCAAATATGCCGTACTTTCCTGGGGTGTTCGACCAGCATTCACCCAATTGTCCGACAACTGCGCAACGCGCAATGTCGCCACGTATTGTATCACATTTCTATCGGTTTTAGTATCGTAGATCGATTCCAATCCGGGTACGAATGCAGTTTAATGGGAGCAGTTCAGTTCTTTGGCCGGGTCCTTTGCGATGGCACTCGACCCGATTTCAACTCAAGGAGGATGTCATGAAGAAGCTTTTCTCGGTCGCGCTGGCAGCGTTGCTGCTGGCTATCGCGATAGTGCCGGCTTCGGCGATGCCGCCGGATCCTGCCTATTATTCGGTCATCGATGGTGGCCTGTGCTGGCTGCCCAATGGAGAGGCATTGCCAACCCGCGTGGCAGCAGCCAAGCAGGCGCTCGAGTGGCCGGCGCCGCTGCACCTCACGGCAGCCTGCTTGGGCCAGCTTCCCAAGGGTGCTCCTCGGCCCAAGGAGGCGATCACGTTGACGTACGTGGACACCGGGTATGGTTGTGAAGTCCAGGTTGGACGGGTGGCGTACACAACCGTCGATTATGACGCAATCGTGTATCCCGACGGCGCCACCGAGATCACCTGCCGGGTAGATCTGCAGTGAACCGCACTCACCTCACAGGCCGGCAGTGAGCGGCGACATCGAATGTACAGGAACGACGCCTGAGGAGCCGCTCTGAAAGCAGCTCCTCAGGCAAACCAACCAAGGAACACACCCATGACTAACCTGATTCTCTTGCTGCTGTTCTCGGTCTCGCTGGTCTTGCCGATGCCCGGCCCGCGCAATCGCCCGCCGGTCGCGGCCGACGACCACTACTTCATCCTGTATCACCCGGTGCAGGAGGTTGAAATCCCGGTTCTGGAGAACGACACGGACCCCGACGGTGACGTGCTTCATGTGACCTCCGTGCCTGCCGTCGATGGCGGCAAGGTCGAGATCGTCGATGGCGAGTTCATCCGGATCTATATCGACTGGTCGCAATGGGTTCCAGATGATTACTACACGCCGGTTGCTCACGGAACCTACGTCGTCAGCGACGGCAAGGCGTTCACCACGGCCAACTGGGCCGTCTGGTACTTCCCAGAGGTTCCACCCGCTACACCGTAGTTATTCGTCTGATGAGGAGAGAGTGATGACTGCAAGTCTGTTGACGTTAGCTCTGTTCATACTGTGCGTGCTTCCGGTTCCCGGCCCACGCAACCTTCCCCCGGTCGCAGTTGACGACGAGGTCATGGTCTTCGGGTACACCGACTACCTCGAAATACCGGTCTTTGCCAATGACTACGACCCTGAAGGCAAGCCGATTGACGTGATTGGCCTGGAAACGGTGGACCGCGGCAAGGCGGTTCTCCTGGAGGGCGATGCGGTGGGAGTCTACCCCGACTGGTCCCTTGTCCGCGACGACTCGACGAAACCGGTTCTGATTGCGTCAGGAACCTACGTCATCAGCGACGGGGAACTGTCTAGTACGGGACACTGGTTTGTCTGGCACTAACCAAAAAACAACCGAGTTTCTTGCGAGAAACTCGGTTGTTGATTCCTGGGCAAACAGGGCCAACGGCGATTACACCAGGCCGGCGATCAACCGCCACACCTGCGCCACCACGAAGGTAACGGCGAAGCCCAGAGCCAGCGGCAACAGCGTCGAAACGGTGGCCCACTTCTTGCTGCCGGTCTCCTTGTAGATGGTATAGATCGTCGTACTGCACGGGTTGTGCAGCAGGCTGAACAGCATCACGCAGACGGCGGTCAGCACCGTCCAGCCGCCCGCCGTCAGGATCTCCTTGGTCACGGCGTTCGAGTCGGCCTCGAACATCACGCCTGCTCCGGCGCCCATGTTCGTTGCGCCCAGCGTCATCACCGTCAGCATCAGGATCGTGGGAATGACGATCTCGTTGGCCGGAATGGCGACCACGTAGGCCAGCAGGATCACCCCGTTCAGGCCGAAGAGCAGCCCGATGGGGTCCAGCGCGTTGATGATGTATTGGGCCGCGCTCGTTCCGCCGATGGTGATGTTGGACACCAGCCAGATGACCGCGCCGGCCGGGGCTGCGAAAACCACCGCCCGCCAGAGCACGTAGATGGTCCGGTCGATGAAGGACGTGTAGATCGTCTGCCACACCCGCGGCGGCCGGAAGGGCGGCAGCTCCAGGCTAAACGTGGACACCTCGCCCTTCAGCACCGACCGCGACAGCATCCCCGACATGAGAAAGCTGATGATGATGCCCAGCATCGCAATGCCGACCACCGCCAGGGCGGAGATGATGCCCGCCAGATAGAGCGGCGCCAGCGCACCGATGAAGATCGTCGCCAGCAGGATCTGGGTTGGCCAGCGGCCGTTGCACAGCGCAAAGTTGTTGGTCAGGATCGCGATCAGCCGCTCGCGCGGGCTGTCGATGATGCGAGTCGAGACGACCCCGGCCGCGTTGCAGCCAAAGCCCATCATCATGCTCAGCGACTGCTTGCCATGCGCGCCCGACTTCTTGTAGATGTTGTCCAGATTGAACGCCACCCGCGGCAGGTAGCCGAAGTCCTCCAGCAGCGTAAACAGCGGGAAGAAGATCGCCATCGGCGGCAGCATCACGCTGACCACCCAGGCGGTCGCCAGATACATGCCGTCGATCAGGATGCCGCTCAGCCACCAGGGCATGCCGATGGCTGCCGCAGCATTCTGCAGCGCCGGATAGATGGTGCCGATCAGCAGGTCGGACAGCATCTGCGACGGTATGTTGGCGCCGGTGATGGTGATCCAGAAAACCGCGGTGAACATCAGGATCATGATCGGTATGCCCCACCTGCGGCTGGTAACCAGCCGGTCGATGGTCCGGTCCAGGTCAAAGCGCGGCTTCTCGCCTGGCCGCGTCACGGCCCGGTCGGCGATACGCGCTGCGTCGGTGTAGAGTGTCTCCATCAGCGTCTGATGAAAATCGCCGCCGATCTCCCAGCGCAGTGAGCGGGCCAGCGCCAGCACGTCCTCCGGCGAGGTTTCCGGCTCGCCGCCGTACCTGGTCTGTGGTCCTGTCTTCAACGGGATCGATGTTGTTGTCATATCATTACCTCGCTCTAGGAGGACTGACTGTCCTGGTTTTCAAGCAGAGTCGCGGTTGCGTTGCCTGCGCCGCCGCTTCAAGACCAGGGATGTCAGTCCTGAAGTACTTTCAAAGCTGCACAGCCATCAGGTCACCGGCTGGATGGGAGGTGTTGCTGTTGGCCAGCGCGCCCAGCCGCCCTTCGTTCAACGCGTCGGCGATGCTCTGGTCGCCGTCCAGCAGGCGCAGCGCCACCCAGCGCGCGTTGGGCAGGCCCGGCACGATCTTTTCGAGCTGCGCCACCAGTTGGTTGACCGCGTTCTTCAGGGCGGGCGGCGTGCTCTGGATACGGTGCGGCTTGGGCTGGTATTTGCCCGTAGCAACCTCGTCGACGGCCTGAATCAGTTCATTCATGCCGCGCTTGTGGCGGGCCTCGGTGGGAACCACCGGCACGCCCAGATCAAGCGCCAGCCGCCGCTCGTCCACCTGCAAGCCGTGGCGCCGCGCCTCGTCCATCAGGTTGAGGCACACCACCACGCGGTCGGTGATCTCCAGCACCTGCAACACCAGGTTCAGGTTGCGCTCCAGCCGGGTCGCATCCACGACCACGATGGTGACGTCGGGCTGGCCGAACAGGATGAAATCGCGGGCGATCTCCTCGTCCATGCTGGTCGCCAGCAGCGAGTAGGTGCCGGGCAGGTCCACCAGCTTGTAACGGCTCTCGCCGTACTCAAACCCGCCCTCGGCGCGGCTGACGGTTTTGCCGGGCCAGTTGCCGGTGTGCTGGCGCAGTCCGGTGAGAGCGTTGAAGACGGTGCTCTTGCCCACGTTGGGGTTGCCTGCCAGCGCAACCACGTAGTCCCATTCGGTCATGTCCACGCCCAGGGAACGCAGATTGGCCGCGTTGTGGACTGCACAGGAGGCGCAGCCGTCCGAGACGGCTGGCAATGGCTCGATGTTGATTGTAAATTTCTGGTCGTCGTCGCCGTTCTCCAGCGACCTGATCAGTTCTTCGTCGAAGACCGGGGCGGATGCGCCGGTCTGCTTCTTATCTTTGACGGTGTTCATACAGTTCGTCCTCGCTTACGGGATAGAAACCGAGTTTCTCGGAAGAAACTCGGTTTCTCCATGTCCATGTGCGTCACGCGGCCGCTTCCAGGCCGCGTGTAATCTGTATCATGCCGGCCTGTTCGCTGCGCAGGGCGATCAACGCCTCGCGGATGCGGTAGGCAGTCGGGTCGCCGCCCGCACTGACCATCTCGGCCGAGATGACCGTGCCGGGCAGGATGCCCAGGTCCATAAAGCGCCGGCGCTCGGCGCCGCGGCAGCGGGGTGAAATCGCGCTTACCTTGCCGCTTTCGCCCAGCTTCAGGTCGGCCAGCGTCTCGCTGTCGCGCTCCACGGCAACCGCCGCCGTTTGTGGCAGCGGCACGACGGAGATGTTGGTCGCCAGGATTGGGGCCAGCACATGCTCGTCGCCGTTGGCCCAGAAGCGCACCCGCTTGGCGTTCGCTTCCACCAGCCGGACGGTCATGCCCGGATACAGCCCCAACGCTACCAACTGGGCGTAGATCGTCTCCGGCTCATCCTCGATATGCACGATCTGCGCCGGCTGGTCCAGAGCCGTGGCTGTCAGCGGCTGTCCGCCGTGGGCGACATATTGGCCGCTGGCGTCCGGGATCGGGTCGCCGTGCGGATCGTGGGTCGGGTAGCCCAGCCTGGCGGCCAGGGCATCGGCTTCCGCCGGCTGCAGGCTGTGTTCAAGGATCTCAGCCTGGCCGTGCCACTGCGCCTCGCCAAAGCCGGTTTGGTCCGCCAGATAGCGCTCCCAGAGCCGGTGGGCGCGGATGATGTGCAGCGCAGCGTTGCGGCCCTCCGGCGTCAGGTGCAGCACACCCGCCTCGTTGGAGACCAGTCCGTTTTCCTCGGCCCGCGCCAGCAGCTCGGCCGTGTGGTCGCGCGAGATCTGCAAGGCGCCGGCCACGCCGTCGAGCGTGGCGACCTGGCCCCGCATCTCCGATTTGTGGATCTGCTTCAGGGCGTCCTCGGCCAGCACACGCTCGTTCATTCGCCGCGAGCGACGCCAGCGAATCACCAACCCCCGCTCCGGCCAGAACAACAAAGCTGTGATGCCGGCCAACACGCCGGCGACTATTAGTGCAACAAGTGGATCAGGCATGTCATACTCCTGTTGTTGGTTGTCGGTTATCAGTCATCAGCCATCAGTGGTTGCTGAATCCCGATGACTCTACATCGTCATATCGTTCACTGCTCACTGATTACTGCTCACTGCTCACTGGTTACTGACTGCTGCTCACGCCGACGGACCTCGCCATGGCATACGCCAGGATGCGCTGCTGGCCGTTGACCTCGATCACCAGCGGCCCGTCGAAGGGCGACTGCTCCAGCACCGTCACCTGCGTGCCGGGATAGAGGCCCATGCTGCCCAGATAGCGCAACCGGTCGCCGTCCTGTGACAGCACCCGCGCCACCGAGGCCGTTTCGCCGGTGAGAAGCTCGGACAGCGGCCGCTCCGCGGCGCGTACGGCCAGCGTGCCGTCCTTGGACGGGATCGGGTCGCCGTGGGGATCGACGCTGGGATTGCCCAGCTTGCGCGCGATGGCGTCCTCGACTTCTTCGCTGACGGCGTGCTCGATCCGTTCCGCCTCGCTGTGGACGAGGTCCCACGGCATCTCCAGGATCTCGTGCAGCAGCAGTTCCACCAGTCGATGGCGCCGCACGACCTTCAGCGCAATGCGCAGGCCCTCCGGCGTCAGATCGACGCCCTGGTAGGGCGCGTACGCGATCAGGCCCGCCTCCGCCAGCCGCTTGACCATGTTGGTGGCCGAGGCCGGCGAGACGCCCAATGCCTGCGCGATGGCCGAGTTGTTGGCCGTCTGACCGCGGCTTTGCAGCAGGTAGATGGTCTTCAGGTAGTCCTGATGCGCCCTGGTGATATCTTGGTTTTGCATGAACTAACTCCTATTTTTGCCTGGGCTAAATTTTATCGCATATTGGCATGTTTGTCAAGTATCGATTTTTTTGTCGCGCTCTTGCATGACAGGCGTTCAGGGATTCCCGGGATGGGTACCGGGAACCACAATCCTCAGGACCATGCCGAATTTTGCCATCGATATCCGTTTAACGTGGTACGGTGAGGTCCACCGTCCGCGAACATCCCCAAAAAGGAGAATATGATGGCACGAACGAAGCGAATGCTGCCGATGGCGGCGATTCTTGTCCTCGCCCTGGCGCTGACCGGTATGGTTGCGTCGGCCAGACCGCCCATGCAGGGAGAAGGAAGCGAAGACTCGGAGATGATCACCAGCGCGTTGCCCTATGGGTCGCCGTGACGGATGTCCTCGGCGACGACGCAGACGAGGACGGTTACACGGGCGCAGTCAACACCGCCGCAGCCGTCCTGGAGCCGTCAGAGGTTGCGGCCAGCCAGCCAGCCGAAGCAAGCGCCGACGCGCTTGCCTTGCAGCCCGACGACAACGGCTACCGCGGCCCGGTAGACCGCGCGGCGCAGGCAGACATCGCGCCTTCCGAGATGCAGCCGGCCGAGGCGCCTGACTGGGAACAGTTCTTCGCCGAGCCGCAGCCGGATCAGGACAGCTACGCCAACCCACTGGGGCTGGATGACCGCAGCCCGGACGACTGGTCCAGCTTCCGTTATCTCAACGTGGCGGGCGCGACGTTGCGGCCGCGCGACAGCAGCAGCGGCTGGGACTACAGCGGCACCGGCTGCGTCTCACGGTCGTCCGGCTCCGAGCTGATCAACATCCACCTGCCCATTCCTGACGGCAGCCGCATCGACTACCTGCGCATCTACTACTACGATTCCAGCAGCA
The DNA here is from genome assembly GCA_041391245.1 of Caldilineales bacterium. Taxonomy (GTDB): domain Bacteria; phylum Chloroflexota; class Anaerolineae; order JAAEKA01; family JAAEKA01; genus JACKBK01. Next base: position 52,125 of record JAWKOJ010000018.1, on the reverse strand, counting down.
GCGACAGCCGGGCCTGGGTCACCAACTACAACAGCTCCGGCGGCTACACCGATGTCACCACCGTCACCTCGTCGGGAAGCAGCGGCTACGGCACCCAGCTCAGCGCCTACCCGGCCACGTCGTCGATACCTCGGCGCGATCCTATGTGCTCAACTGGAGCGCGGCCCAGAACGGCAGCAGCATGCGGCTGTGCGGATTGCGTGTCGCCTACCGGGTGCCCGTCTGATGCTCACGATGCCGAAACATGACGCCACGAAAACAGGAGACGCATCATGAACACCCGACGAAGATCGAAACCGTTGGTCACTCTCGCGCTGGCTCTTGTGGCGCTGCTGACGCTTGCTGGCGCGGCAGCCGCCAGCGGGCCGCAACAGACTGAGCAGGCAGCTCCCCCTCCGGCATCCGGTGACAGCAACCGCGGCTTCTCGTTCAACTTTCACTACGAGTACGTCTCAGGCTCGGCGCTACGGCCGCGCGACAGCAGCAGCGGCTGGGATTACAGCGGCACCGGCTGCGTGTCGCGGTCCAGCGGGTCCGAACTGTTCAACATCAACTTGAGCCTGCCGGAAGGCAGCCGCATCGACTACCTGCGCATCTACTACTACGATACCTCTGGCAGCAACGACAGCCGGGCCTGGATCACAACCTACAACGCCAGCGGCGGCTACTCCGACATCACGACCGTGACCTCGACCGGGTCAGGCGGCTACGGCACACGGCTCAGCTCGTATCTGGGGCACATCGTCGACAACGCCAGCAACTCGTACGTCCTGAACTGGAACGCCAATCAGAACGGCAGCGGCATGCGGCTGTGCGGCCTGCGGGTCGCCTACCGGACACCAACCCAGGATCTGTTTTTGCCGTTGATCGCCAAGGGCTAGCCCGTGGCTGCCGACTGAGACCAACTGATTTGAAGCGCACGCCGCCTGGCCATCGGGCCAGGCGGCGTGTTCATTGCGGCTGACCACGATCAAACGTCAGTTTCCCGCCAGGTGGCTGGGGCGGTATAATCTCTTCATGGCACTAGCTCAGCCTCCCGTTCTGGAGCATGAAGACGCCAGCCAACTGGCAGAAACACTTGCGACCATCGACGAGATCGGCCGTGCCCTGGTCGCCGCCGGCGACGAGGGCACGGCTACGCAACCCCTCCTGCAGCAGATCGCCGATGCCGCGCGCCGAATTGCGCGCGGTTCAACGATTCTGGTCGCCTGGGAGAACGCGGCCGGGCGCGGCCGCCCGACCAGGCAGGTCTGCTCCGGCGACTGGCCCCCTGGCGCAGACACGTTCGACGCGCCGCCGGAATCGCCGGCATGGACGGCAATCCACCAGCAACGGGCTGTTGTTGCCGATGCTGCCGGCAGCCATGCGAGCTGGTGGCCGCTCGTCGCCGGCGAGCAGCTTCTCGGGTTGCTTGGCATCGCGCCGCGCTCGACTGGCCTGCTCACCGAATCCGCGCTGACCGCGCTGAGCATTCTTGCCAACCAGGCAGCCACCGCTCTGGCGCTGGCCCAGGGCGCTACTCGCGTCAACAAGGACCTGACCCGCACCGCCGAGGAACTGCAACGCCTGCGCCGCGCTGACCTGCTGATCTCCTCGCGCCTCAAGCTGGAGGATACGCTGGACGCGATCCTGGAGATGGCGTTGGAGGTGACAGGCGCGCACTACGGCATCTTCCGGCTGGTGGACGCCGGCAGCCAGAAGCTGGTGACAGCCGCGGTCGCCGGCGACGACCTCGGCCAGCCGGCCGTCGAGGCGCTGCCCATCAACACCACCAGCATCATGGGCTGGGCTGCCAAGGTGCGCCAGCCGTTGCTCATCCCCGATCTGCGCGCCAATCCCTGGGCGCGCGTCTACTACCCGCTGGACCGCGCCATCGAGATGCGCTCCGAACTTGCCGTGCCGCTCATCGGCGCCAGCGGGCGGCTGGAGGGCGTGCTCAACCTGGAGAGTCCGGCCGTCGGCGCCTTCAGCCAACAGGATAGCCAGCTCTTGCAGTCGCTGGCAACCCAGGCGGTTATCGCCATTCAGGAGCAGCGGCTGCTGGACGCCCTGCAGGAGATCGTCGAGCGGCTGCTCTCGGACCCGCCGCAGCAGGTCTTCGACCGCCTGGTGCAGATGGCGTGCGAGCTGCTCAACGTTCCCGTGGCCAGCATCTGGGTGCTCGCCGGCGACGAACTGGAGTTGCGGGCCACCAATTCAACGGCTCGACGCGGTGCGCGGCTGCCGCTGCACGCGAGCCTGACCGGCGCATGCGTCCTGACCGGACAGCCGCTGGCTGTGGACGACCTGCGGCTGGAAGAACGATTTCACCTGCACCACCTGGCGGTGCAGCACAACTGGTCCGGAGCGCTGATCGTGCCGCTGCAGGCCGGAGAGAGCGGCCACGCCAGCGGCGCGTTCAGCATCTATTGCACGGCCGACGATTCGCGCCGCTTTGGGGCCGCCGATTGGGACAAGAAGGTCCTCATGGTGCTCGCCCACCACGCCGCGCTGGCGGTGGTCGAGGCGGCGCGCCGCGACGCCCTGCGCGCGTCAGAGGAGCAGCGGGCGCTGGCTGAAACCTTCGCGGCCGTGGGCGACATCGCCGCCAACCTGCTGCACCGCATCAACAACAAGATCGGCACGGTCCCGGTACGAGTCGAGGGAATCGAGGACAAATGCCGGCCAGCCCTGCAGGCCGACCCGTACCTGGCGCACAACTTGCAGGAAATCGAGCGCAGCGCGTCCGAGGCCATGGCAATCATGCGTGAGAGTCTGTACTTGTTGCGGCCCATCAACGCCCGGCCGGTCGATCTGGCCGAGGGCCTGGCGGAAGCGCTGGCAAGCTGCGACCTGCCGCCGGCTGTTGAGGTACGCGTTTATGGCATCGACGGCCTGCCCCCGGTAACGGCCGGGCTGCGGCGGTTGGCGTTGGTGTTCGCCAACCTGTTCGAGAACGCCGCCGCCGCCATGGAGGGCCGGGGAATAATCACGGTATCCGGCAGCCGCGCGGGCGGCTGGGTCGAGGTGCGGGTGCAGGACAGCGGCCCGGGCGTACCGCCGGAGCTGCACGACCGGATCTTCGATCTCAACTTCTCCGGTCGCAAGGTGCATTCCGGCAAGCTGGGCTTCGGGTTGTGGTGGGTTAAGACGTTGATGGCGCGCTTCGGCGGTTCGGTTGCAGTCGAAAGTGACGGACAGCACGGCGCGACCTTTATCCTGCGGCTGCCGTTGGCTGCTGCAGAGTCAGGGTGAGCCCGTGATGGTTACGCATGCGTCCCCGCCGTCGCTGCGAGCGCTGGTCGTCGAGGATGATCCCTCGTGGCAGCAAATACTGGTTGAGATCCTGACCGACGAAGGAATGGACGTCGATCTGGCCGACAGCCTCCCCACCGCCTCGGCCTGCGTCGGCCGACACATCCACCGGCTGGCAGTCATCGACCTGTCCCTGGGGCGGGAGGATCACCGCAACCAGGACGGTCTGAGGGTTCTGGAGACGGTTCGCCAGCAAGATCCCACCTGCACCACTCTGCTTCTGACCGGCTACGCGACCGTGGAACTGGCGGTGCAGGTGCTGACGGTGTACGGGGCGCTGACCTGCTTGCGCAAGGAGGCGTTTCGCCGGTCCGAGTTCCGCAGGATTGTGCGCGAGACTCTTGCGGACGCGCACCCTGGGAGAGACAGCGTCCGGACGGCCGTTGTTGCGGGAGCGCCTTCCACGGCGCCGGCGCCGGCGGCGAGCAGCGGCGTCTTGCCGGCCGAGGACCGTACCGGGCTTGTCCTGCTGGTTGAAGACGACGCCGGCTGGCGCGGCGTGCTGGCAGATCTGCTGGCCGAGAGAAGCCTCCAGGTGCATACCGCTCGCAGCTACGGCGAGGCGCTGGGGATGCTGCGCGCCCACGCGTACGTGCTGGCAGTCGTGGACCTGACGCTGGCCAGTTCGGTGGCGCCGTTCGACAACACCGACGGGCTGCGCCTGTTGGAAAGCACTGACCGGGCTGGCGTGCCAGCGATTGTCGTCAGCGGATCGGCGTGGCCGGCCGACGTGGACCGGGCGTTCGAGCGGCGGGCCATCGTCGGCTACCTGGAGAAGCGTGATTTCGACCGCCAGTCGTTTCTGTGGCTGGTAGACCGCGCGCTGGAGGCGGCCGCGACAGCCGATCCACTGGCGGTGTTGACCCAGCGGGAGCGCGAAGTGCTGGAGTTGCTCGGCCAGGGGCTGACCAACAAAGAGATGGCCGAGGCATTGGTGATCTCCGAGAACACGATCAAGCGCCACATGAAGGCCATCTTCGCCAAGCTGGAGGTCAACAACCGCGCTGCAGCCGTGGCGCGGCTGCTTGGACAGTAGAAGTCTGGGCTGAGAGTCTGCTAGGTCGCGTGCAGCCACGCCTGGCGCCAGCCGCGCAGCGAGTTGATCAGCCACAAACGTTGACCTGGCCGCAGGTCGGCTACGCGAACCACTGCTTCGCGGATCGCCCCTTGCGCCAGCAACTCGGCCCGGAGGGTTCCTGCCAGCAGCCCGCTTTCTATCGGCGGCGTCAGAAGCTCTCCACCCTCGCGACAACCACGTTGGCGATCGTTGACTCCGTCAACTCGCCCTTCTCATTCCACAGCAGCACATCGTCGCAGTCGGGGCGGTCGGCGCGCCGCGCCGTAGATCGTGCGATGCGTGGTCTTGTGAAACAGAAACGGATCGCTGGCATCCACCGGCTTCCTGGCCAGACCGATGCGCAGGGGCGCCCCATCCGAGGACAGCGCCAGCGGCGCCGCTTCCCCGCGCACGGCGCCGGCCTGCGACACCAGGATACGGACACGCTGCGGCTCGCCGGCCAGCGATCCGGCCAGCGCGCCAAGCTGTTCCAACACCGCCTCGCGGCGCAGCGGGACATCGAAGTAGTTGGCCGAATCGATCAACCGTTGCAGATGCCTGTCCAGCAAGAAATAGCCCTCGCCAGGCGTCCAACGCAATGTCTCTAGCAACTCGAAGGCCGGCTGCGGGCGCGTCAACACCCTTGCCTTGAGCAGCGCTTCGTCGTACTCCGCGGCGGTCTGCGAGTCCCATACCACGCCGCCGCCGACGCCATACGTCGCGGTCGCGCGCTCGCGGTCGACGACCACCGTGCGAATCGCCACGCTGAACTGGGCACGGCCGGCGGGCGACAGCACGCCGATGCAGCCGGTGTACACGCCGCGCGGCTGCGCCTCCAGGTCGTTGATGATCTCCATGGTGCGCACCTTGGGCGCGCCCGTGATGGACGCGCAGGGGAAAAGGGCCGCCATGATGTCAGCCGGGGAGGCGTCCGTCTCACACGCCACGGTCGAGGTCATCTGCCAGACGGTTGGGTAGCGCTCCGCGTCGAAGAGCGCCGGGACGTGGACCGAGCCGTAGCGGGCGATCCGGCCCATGTCGTTGCGCACCATGTCCACGATCATGACGTTTTCGGCCCGGTTCTTGGCCGAGTTGAGCAGCCACTGGCGCTGTGATTCGTCCTCGTCGGTGGTGCGGCCGCGCGCCGCGGTGCCTTTCATCGGCCGCGCGCGCAGCTGCCGGCCCTCCAGTTCCCAGAACAGCTCCGGCGAGGCTGAGCAGACGACGTGCCTGCCGGTGTCCAGATAGGCAGCATACCGGCAGCGCTGAGCGCGCAGCATGTTGCCAAAAAGCGCCAGCGGATCGCCGTCAAAGCCGGCATGCAGCGGAAAGGTAAAGTTGACCTGGTAGGTGTCGCCGCGGGCGATGGCATCCTTGATGGCAGCAACTGCCCGGCTGTAGGCTGCGCGGCTGATGTCCGGCTGCCAGCGCAGCGGCGGCGCGTGCGCGAGGCCAGGTTCCGGAGGGAGCAGCGCTGCAGGCTGCATCTCCTCCGGCGCGCGATACAATCCGAACCAGAGGAGCGGCAGATCACCGGCAGACCGGCCGGGCAGCGCGGCGTCGAAGGCCGGGGCCGCCTCGTAGGCGATGAACCCGGCCGCGTGAAGGCCGTGCCGCTCCACCGCGCCGCTGACCTCGCTCAGACAGGCGCGCACGTCATCTACCGTGCGGGTCTGGACCACGGCGACCGGCTCGCGAAGTCGCAGCCAGCGCTTTCCGTTGTCAACCTGCACGAGAGCCAGGCCCGGCTGCGTACCGTCCGGCGGACTGATCGGGCCGGACGATGCCACAGGCTCCGAAAACATATGTTCAGCGCGAGAGGTTACAGTCACTTGCGTCGTCTTGGGAGAACGGGCGCTTGCGACCCAAGTGGCCGCACACCCTCGGGAAAACAAGACCCCAGGGGCTGCCTGGGGTCTGAACTTGCCCGTCCGCGCACGGCGTTCCTACGCCGGCACCGGGAACTTGCTGCACAGCGCCTCCACCTCCCTGTGGATGCGCGCTTGCAGCGCCTCGTTGTCGGTGTCGCGCACGATCTCGCCGATCCAGGCCGCAATCTGGCGCATCTCACTGTCACCAAAACCGCGGGTGGTGACCGCCGGCGTGCCCAGCCGGATGCCGCTGGAGACGGTTGGCTTCTCCGGATCGTAGGGGATCATGTTCTTGTTGGTGTGGATGCCGGCGGCATCCAGCGCGATCTCGGCCGCCTTGCCCGTCGCACCGACGGGGCGCAGGTCAACCAGCATCAGGTGGTTGTCGGTGCCGCCGCTGACCAGTCGCAGCCCTTCGTCCTCCAGCGCTGCTGCCAACGCCCTGGCATTGTCGAGGACCCGCTGGCAATAGGCCCGGAACTCGGGCCGGAGCGCCTCGCCGAAGGCCACGGCCTTGGCCGCGATGGCATGCATCAACGGGCCGCCCTGGGTGCCGGGGAAGACGGCGCTGTCGATCTTCCTGGCCAGTTCCGCCGTGCTGAGGATCAACCCGCCGCGCGTTCGCGCAGCGTCTTGTGGGTTGTGCTGGTGACCACGTCGCAGTACGGCACCGGATCGGGGTGCAGATCGGCGGCCACCAGGCCGGCGATGTGCGCCATGTCCATCATGAGCCGCGCGCCCACCGAATCCGCGATCTCGCGCAGCCGCGGGAAGTCGAACCAGCGCGGGTAGGCGCTGGCGCCGGCCACGATCAGTTTGGGCTGGTGCTCCGCGGCCAGCGCGGCCACTTCCTCGTAGTCGATGCGTTCGGTGTCGCGATGAACGCCGTACTGCACGAAATTGTACAGCTTGCCGCTGAAGTTGAAAGCCGCGCCGTGAGTCAGGTGCCCGCCGTGGTCCAGCTTGAGCGCGAGCACGGTGTCGCCCGGCTGAATGGTCGCCAGGTAGGCCGCTGCATTGGCCTGGGCGCCGGAGTGCGGCTGCACGTTGGCGTGCTCGGCGTCGAAGAGACGCTTGACGCGCTCGATAGCCAGTTCTTCGGCGACATCGACGTATTGGCAGCCGCCGTAGTAGCGCTTGCCGGGATAGCCCTCGGCGTATTTGTTGGTCAGCACCGAACCGAGCGCCGCGAGGACGGCCGTGCTGACGTAGTTCTCGGACGCGATGAGTTCGATGCCGGTTTGCTGGCGCAGCCATTCGTGCTCGATGGCGCTGAACAGCTCAGGATCCTGCGCGTGGAGATCGCGGCGAGGGTCTGGAAGTGCGTCCCAGTGCTTCGCCGGCTCGGCAACAGCCTGGTCAAGAACAACGGTCATTGGAATGCCTCCTGATTTTGTTTTACTTGCCCGCTCTGCGGGCGCTGCTGGCGACGATGAGGGCCGCCGAACCTGCAACAGCCGCGTTGAGCGACTCGACCTTGCCCGACAGCGGGATGCGCACCAGCCAGTCGCAGGTCTCGCGGGTCAGCCTGCTCAACCCGCTGCTCTCAGCGCCGATGACGATCGCCAGCTTGCCGGTGAAATCGTTCTGCAACAGATCCCTGGCGTTGGGCTGGTTGTCGAGCCCGGCGATCCACACGCCGCGCTGCTTGAATGTTTCCAGCGTGCGGGCCACATTGGTGATGTGGACGACGCGCAGGTGCTCCACCGCGCCGGCTGAGCTGTTGGATACGGCCGGCGTGATGCCAACCGCGCGCCGATCGGGCAGGAAGACACCGTGAACGCCGACGGCCTCGGCCGTGCGCAGCAGCGTGCCGACGTTCTGGGGATCCTCCAGGTGGTCGAGCAGCAGCAGGAAGGGCGGCTGGTTCACGCTCTGGGCGTGGGCAAACACCTCGCCAAGGTTGGAATAAGGATAGGGACTGCACTCGAGAGCGACGCCCTGGTGGTTGGCGTCCGGCAACATCTTGTCGAACTGGCCGCGGTCCACCTGCTGGACGCGGGCTTTTGTCTGCCGCGCCAGGGTCAGGATGTCGGCCACGATGCCAACCTGTTTTACCCCTGATGCCAGGCTGAGCGAGTAGAAGTGACGCCGGCGCGCTCGCAGCGCTTCATGCACAGCCTGCCGGCCGTAGAGAATGTCGATGGGGGCCATGGGTGGGGGCGGTTCGGTGATCGGTCATGTCAGTGATCAGAAGTCAGTGATCAGAGGTCAGAGGCCAGAGGTCAGGAGTGGAGCTTCGGCACCTGATAACTGATAACTGATCACTGGTCACTGGTCACTGAATCCGCCAGGTGCTTCCTTCGCGTGTGTCTTCGACGACGACGCCGAGGTCGGTCAGCCGGTTGCGGATCTCGTCTGCCAGGGCGAACTGTTTGGCCGCCCGCAGCTTGCTGCGCATCTCCAACAGCAGATCGATGAAAGGCGCGGCTTCTGCGCCGGACGCTTCGATCTTCAGTTGCAGGCCAAGAATGCCGGCCAGCTCAGCCAGGACGTCTTGCGCAGTTGCCAGCGGCTCCGACGCGACGCCGGCGTCGCGCGCCCGGTTGATCGCGGTCACCAGGTCGAACAGGCAGCCAAGCGCGCCCGCGGTGTTGAAATCGTCGTCCATGGCGTCTTCGAAGCCGCGGCGGGCCTGCCCGGCGGCCGCTTGCAGGCTGTCGACCAGTGGACCGTCTGCAACCGCGCCGGTTGCCGGCCGCAAGGCGCCGCGCAGCCGGGCCAGCGCGCGCGCGTTGTCCTCGACCACAGTGTCGTTGTAGGCCAGCGGCTTGCGGTAGTGCGACGAGAGGATCAGCAGCCGCAGGACGCCGGCTTCGTGGTCGGCCAGAAAGTCGTCCACCGTCACCAGGTTGCCCAGGCTCTTGGACATCTTCTCGCCCTTGAGCTGCAGCATGCCGTTGTGCATCCAGTAGCGGGCAAAGGGGCGGCCGGTGTAGCTCTCGGTCTGGGCGATCTCGTTCTCGTGGTGCGGGAAGATGAGGTCGTTGCCGCCGCCGTGGATGTCGATCTCCTCGCCCAGGTGTTTGAGGGCCATGGCCGAGCACTCGATGTGCCAGCCGGGCCGCCCGGCGCCCCACGGGCTGGGCCAGGCCGGCTCGCCGGGCTTCTGTGACTTCCACAGCGCAAAGTCGTTGACGTCTTCCTTGGTCTCGTCGGACTCAACGCGCGTGCCGGACATCGCCTCGTCCAGCTTGCGCCGGCTGAGCTTGCCGTAGTCGTCGTCCTGGCGGACGCGGAAGTAGACGTCGCCGTCCGCCGCGTACGCATAGCGCGACTCCTGCAACGTCTGCACCATCTCAACGATCTCATCGATGGTCTCCGAAACCTGCGGATAGCTGGTTGCGGGAAGAATTCCCAGCTCGTCGATGTGGCGTTTGAACTCGGCGATGTAGCGGTTGGCGATGGCGAAGGGGTCGTCGCCCGACTCGATGGACCGCCGGATGATCTTGTCGTCCACGTCGGTGAAGTTCATGACATGTTCGACGCGGTAGCCCTTGTATTCCAGATAGCGTCGGACCACGTCGAAGACGATAGCCGACATCGCGTGGCCAATGTGCGCCTTGTCGTAGACGGTTGGGCCGCAAACGTACATGCGCACCTTGCCCGGCTCCACCGTCTCGAACGGTTCTTTTTGTCGCGTGAGCGTGTTGTAGACTTGAATTGCCATAGATGATTGTATCGCGTTGCTGTGGCCGGTGTGCGAACGTGGCACCCGTGGGGCCGGTCGCAGACCGGCCACAGCTTGCATGAGTGTCTTAGCTGCCGTTGTTGCCCGGCATTCCGAAGATCATCCGGCCGGCGCTGGTTTGCAGCACCTTGGTAACCTGCACGTCGATCTCCTGGTCGATGTAACGGTGCCCGTTTTCCACCACCACCATGGTGCCGTCGTCCAAATAGCCGACACCCTGTCCGTACTCCTTGCCCTCGTCGATGACGCGCACACTGATCGATTCACCGGGCAGCACCAACACTTTGACGGCGTTGGCCAGCGCGTTGATGTTCAGGACCTTGACGCCCTGAAGCTGCGCCACCTGGTTGAGGTTGAAGTCGTTGGTGATGACGGGACAGTTGAGCTGCTTGGCAAGCTGGACCAGCTTGTCGTCCACCTGGCGAACGTTCTTGACGTCCAGGTCGGTGATGATGACCGGCACCACGGAGTCGCGCCAGCAGCTTCGACAGCATGTCCAGCCCGCGGCTGCGGTTGCGCCGCAGCGAGTCGGACGAGTCGGCGATATACTGCACCTCGTTGAGGACGAATCTGGGAATCAGCATCGGCCCGGTAATGAAGCCTGTCTGGCTGATGTCGGCGATGCGGCCATCGATGATGACGCTGCTGTCCAGCAGGACAGACTGGGGCTCCGCTTCAGGCTGTGGTTCTTCCTTCTCGGCACTGCGAACCGGAAACCGCCCACCCAACAGGTTGGTGATGTCGTCGGCGCGCAGCACCATGACCGTTATTCCGAGATATCCGAACACGACCGCGCCGATGGCGGGCAGGATGTTGCCGAAGGGCGCCGGCAGCTTCGAAAGCGGCAGCGCCAGCAGTGCGGCGATAATCAGCCCAATGATCAGACCAACACCGCCATACGCCAACTGCTGTACCGGCAACTGGCGTATGATCCGCCGCACCGAACGCGCCGGCTTGGTGGTGAGATAGGGCGCCACGATCGCGCCGATCACAGCAAAGATCAGCGCCATGGGCACAGCCCACTTCAGTGTGTTAAGGGTCAGATCTGAGGAACCGGCGATAAGGGTGCCGACATACCAGCCAATAAGTCCAAAAATGAAGAATAGAATAACCCGAAAGATTCGATCGGCCGTCATATGTGTCTACCTCCTTCGTAGAATTCCCCCAGGGGCTCGTTGCTCAGGATCGCGAGCAAGGCCTTTCAAGACGGACCCGAAGATAACAATGCAATAAATCCTATGACCTGAGTTTACATCATTACCATGGAATGCGCAACAAGATTAGGAGAGAATACAAGACCGCGCCGGGCTTGGAACACTGGCCCGGCGCGGTCTTGAACGAGCTTCTTTTGAAGGGTTGTCAGGAAGCGTTGCGCGCCATATCGGCGATCTGGGTGAAGGTCGCCGCGTCGTAGACGGCGATATCAGCCAGTACTTTGCGGTCGATCTCGACGTTGGCCAGCTTCAGACCGTGAATCAGCCGGCTGTAGGTCATGTCGTTCATGCGGGACGCTGCATTGATGCGCGCGATCCACAGGCGGCGGAAGTCGCGTTTGCGAACCCGGCGGTCACGGTGGGAATACCACAGAGACTTCAACATGGCCTCGTTGGCGCGCCGGAACAGCAGGTGCTTGGAGCCTTTCTGGCCGCGGGTCAATTTTAGTACTTTGCGATGACGGTTGCGTGCCGTCACGCCGCGTTTTACTCGAGTCATTCTTTCGTGCCTCTTTTGGTGTGGATGCAGCTATTCCAGAGTCGGAGCCAGCTTCTTGACGCGTCGCCGTACAGCAGTGTGCTCGATCACATGGGCGCTGCTGTAGGTCGCCTTCACCTTGGGCGACTTCTTGCGACGCAAGTGGCCCTTGCCCTGGCGCATGCACATCAGTTTTCCGGTGCCGGAATACTTGAAGCGCTTGGCGGTTGATTTGTGAGTTTTGATTTTTGGCATAACAATCTCTCCTTTTACGTTGCCGTAGCCACCGGCACGGTCACCGCAGCCACCTGATCGAAGGCTTATCGGAGGACATGCTCCGACGGCTGTAATGCCGGCGCGTTATTTCGTTGCCTTGGGCGCCATGATCATCAGCAAGCTGCGACCCTCGAATCCCGGCGCTTTTTCGATCTCGCCCACATCCTGAAGATCGGCAGCCACTCGTTTGAGCAGTTCTTCCGCCACCTCGGGATGCGTGATCTCTCGGCCGCGGAAGCGCACACGGACCTTGACCTTGGATTCGTCCAGCAGGAACTTGCGCGCCCTGCGCAAAACCACGGCGATGTCGTGTTCGCCCGTTTTTGGCCGAAGCCGGATCTCTTTGATCTCGACTTCCTTCTGCGCTTTGCGCGCCTCGCGCTCCTTCTTGGCGCGTTCGTATTGGAACTTGCCGAAATCCATCAGCCGGCAGACCGGCGGGTCTGCCTGCGGCGCAACCTCCACCAGGTCTGTGTTAAGTTCCTGCGCCATGGCCAGCGCCTGCGCCCGCGTCATGACGCCTAGCTGCTTGCCATCGATGCCGATGACCCGCAACTCGGGCGCTCTGATGCGCTCATTTACTCGGTGTGTCTTGGTGCTAATTGCAACCCCCTTCTCAGGGTTAACATGTTGACAGCCATCAAATGACCTTACCTGTATCGAACACAACGCTCCCGCACTGACGTTCGGGAGCGTTTCCTAAACACAGGCAGATTATAGTCCTATTCAGGGGAGGAGTCAAATCGTCAGCGTTCGTCAACAGCGCCAGTCGATTGCTATTGCTGCCTGAACCGTGGTACAATCGGAACAGTCTTTGCACCCCCCGGTGAAATCGCCGGGAGCATTCGTGGAAGGAGCGTTGTCATGGTCCATCGGTATCACATCTGCGCGGCAGCGCTGCTGTGCGCATTGCTTGGACTGGTCGCCGTTCCCCCCGCGAGCGTGCTGTCCAGCGCGCCTCCCTACCAGGTCTGCAGCAATGTGATCCTGAACGGCGGGTTCGAAACCAACGGCAACTGGGTCCTTGGACCTGGGCCATTGGCGCCGGTGCGCGTCACCTCGCCGGTTCAGAGCGGCAGCTTCGCCATGCAGACCGGCAGCCCCGGACCAACCGCCCAGGCAGCCAACTCGTGGATCTATCAGCAGATCAGCATTCCCAGCAACGCCACCAGCGCGGATCTCATCTTCTGGGTCTGGCTCACGAGCGGGGCCTCGGCCGGCGCCGACAAGCAGCAGGCGCTGTTCATGGTGCCCGGTTCTACCAACCTCAACACACCCTACCAGCAGCTCTGGAGCGTGCAGCAGAACGCGCCCGCGTGGCAGCAAGTTGCGCTGTCGGTGCTGAACCAGAAGGGGCTGACCCTGGACCTCTATTTCAACACCTACAACGACGGGCTGGGCGGCAACACCGCCATGGTTGTTGACAGCGTGTCGCTCACGATCTGCCAACCCGCCGCGGCAACGCCTTCGCCGATTCCCAGCGCGACGCCGTTTCCGACGCCGTCACCGGTAGCCAGCGCCACGCCATCTGCGCCCGCCAGCGCGACGCCGTTTCCTACGCCGCCGCCGGCCGCCAGCGGCACGCCCTCGGCGACACCGGTGAGCTCTCCTTCCCCGACCCCAACCAACTGCACGGAGTTGATCGTCAACGGCGGCTTTGAATGGGACGGCGACTGGCAGTTTGGCTGGGACCCGCTCCTCCCATACTACAACACCAACCCGGCATTCGTCCACAGCGGCGCGCGCAGTATGGCCCAGGGCGCCGTGAACCAGGCGCCGGTGGCGACGCCTGCCTTCTCGTCGATCCGCCAGGACGTCACCTTGCCGGCCTGGGCGACCTCGGCCAGCATCAGCTTCTGGTACTACCCGTTCTCCAACGCCGCGGCCGGCGGCTTCAACCGCCAGGAGCTGATCCTGCTGGACCCGCTGGCCTACGACGAGACGGTCGCGGTTCTGTGGCGCGTGACCGAGAACGGCCAGCAATGGACGCAGCCGCCGCCAATCAGCCTGAACGACTACATCGGCCGCACGCTGTCGGTCTACTTCAACGCCCGCAACGCAGGCGACGGCACCTGGACGGGCATGTATCTCGACGACGTGTCGCTGCTGGTATGCGGTCCGCCAGTTGCAGTGCCCCTGCCCCTGCCCGCGGAGGTATTGCCCGCAGAGCAAGCAAACGGCGGCAACCAGATTCCGCCTGAACCGGCTGACGTAACGCCTTCGGCCGGCGAAACCGTCGTCTCGGTCGCACCGGTCCCGACGACAGCGGGCGAGGCGCCGATTGCGCCCACCATTTCGGGCGGCGGCACTGTCGAACAACCCCGGCGCGAGTCGCGATCGCTCTTTGACGGATTGGGCGATAACCTCAATACGACTACCGCATTGATCGGTCTGGGCGTTGCCGCGATTCTCGTCTTCCTGGCCGCTTTCTGGTGGCTGCGCCGCAGGGACAGCAAGCAGCCAGAGGTCAGCGCCGACACATACGACAACTCCGGCGAATCCTGACCTCCTGTCGGGATGCAAGACCACAGCCCTGTTGCGCCTTTCGTGAAAGAATCGTGACGTTCAACCTGGCACGCGGAAAGGAAGAGCTTTGCAACTGAAGGTATTCAAGGACGAAACGGGCTTCGACGCCTTGCGTCCACATTGGAACGGCCTGCTGGCAAGCAGCCCGGCCAACACCCTGTTTCTGACGTGGGAGTGGCAATCCACCTGGTGGCGCTGTCTGGGCGACGGGGACTTGTATCTGCTGGCATGGTTCGACGGCGACCGCCCGGTGGGTATCGCGCCGCTGTACCTGACGCAGGACGACGACGGCGCGCGCCGTTTCGCGCTGGTGGGCTGCGTCGATGTCTCCGACTACCTCGACGTGATCGCTGCGTCTGGGTGGGAGGAGGCTGTCTACGGTGCACTGCTGGACTGGCTGCACAGCCCGGCCGCGCCGGCCTGGGACGTGTTGTATCTCTGCAACCTGCCCCAGGACTCGGCGACTCACAGCCAATTGCCGGAGATCGCGGCTGGGCGGGGCCTGAGCTGCGTCGTCGAAGTCGAGGATGTCTGCCCGGTCATCCAGCTGCCGGCTGACTACGACACCTATCTGATGGACGTGCTCAGCAAGAAGCAGCGCCACGAGGTGCGGCGCAAGGCGCGGCGCATCGAAGAAGCGACCAGGGTAAGGTGGTACGCCATCGACGACAGCTCCGACGTGCAGGCGGAGACTGACGCCTTCATCGAGTTGCACCGGCTGAGCACCACCGAAAAGCGCAGCTTCATGACGCCCGACATGCAGGCGTTCTTCCGCGAGATCGTGCGCGAGACTCACGAGGCCGGTTGGCTCTATCTGGCGTTCATCGAGTTGAATGGGCAGCGGGCGGCCGCCATGCTGGGCTTCGTCTACGACGGCCGGCTGCTGGTCTACAACTCGGGCTATGATCCGCAGAGCTTCGCCGAGCTTAGCCCGGGCATCATCCTCACCAGCTACATCATCGAGGACGCCATCGACCGCGGACTGCGCATCTTCGACTTCCTGCAAGGGGACGAGGTCTACAAGTACCGCTTCGGCGCGTCCGACACGCTGGTGTATGCTGTGACGATACGAGAGCGTTAGCAGCCAAGAGAAACCGAGTTTCTTCGGAGAAACTCGGTTTCTTGAGACCACACCGATGAACCAGTTCTCTCTCCCTCCCGACCAGTCGCTGACCATCTGCATGCTCAGCGTGCACACCTGCCCGCTGGCCACGCTGGGCGGCAAGGAGACCGGGGGAATGAACGTCTACGTGCGCGACCTGAGCATCGAACTGGCGCGCCAGGGCCACCGGGTGGACATCTTCACGCGCTCCCAGGACGCCTGCGTGCCGCGCGTCTGCCACGACCTGGGCGACCGCGCCCGGGTCATCCACATCCCGGCCGGCCCCGAGATCCCCGTCAGCAAAGAAACCATCTACGACCACATGCCGGAGTTCACCGCGCGGCGTGAGTTTGCCCGATCCAACAAGCGCCGCTACGACGTGATCCACAGCCACTACTGGCTTTCGGGCGTCGCAGCCGAAACCTTGAGCCAGGCGTGGGGCGGCATTCCCGTCATCCAGATGTTTCACACCCTGGGCCACATGAAGAACCAGGTAGCACAGGCGCCGCACGAGTTCGCCACTCCGCAGCGCATCGACAGCGAGCAGGCCATCATGGCATCCGTGGACCGCATCGTCGCCGGCAGCCCGCTGGACAAAGCGCAGATGGTCTGGCTCTACGGCGCCGACCGCCACAAGATCGACGTCATCCCGCCGGGCGTCGATCTGGACCGCTTCCACCCCATCGATCCGCTGGAAGCTAAGGCGGCCATCGGCGTGCCGGCCGAGAAGCGCATGGTGCTCTTCGTCGGCCGCATCGAGCCGCTGAAGGGCATCGACACCCTGCTGCGCGCCATGAAACAGGTTGCGGAGGACTGCGGCGGCTGCGAGGGGTTGACCGTCGCCATCGTCGGCGGTGATCCGTCGGAGTCGGAGGAGCAGATGACAGCGGAGATGGCCCGGCTGCACCGCCTGCGCGCCGAGCTGGGCATCGAGGAACTGGTCACCTTCCTCGGCAAGCGCGACCAGGACAGCCTGCCCTACTACTACTCGGCTGCCGAGGTGGTGGTCATGCCAAGCCACTACGAGAGCTTCGGCATGGTCGCGCTGGAGGCCATGGCCTGCGGCACCCCGGTCATCGCCAGCCGCGTCGGTGGTCTGAAGTTCGCGGTCGTTCACGGCTACACCGGACTGCACGTCCCCGTGGCCAACGCTGACGCGCTGGCCGGCGCCATCACCCGTCTCATGAAGAACGACGCCCTGCGTTGGGAGCTGGCGCGCAACAGCCAGCGCATCGCCCAGAACTACGGCTGGCACAACATCTCCTGCCAGGTGTACGACCTCTACACGACGGCCATCGCATCCAGAGAGTCCCGGCGCCAGACCCCGGCCGATCTCCTGCCCGCGTCGTGACCCGCTTTCTTTTCACCTCCCTGCCGCTGGCGGGGCACATCGACTGGGGCGGCATGGCGGCGACAGCTGGCGAGCTGGCCGCGCGGCCCGGTCACGCTGTCGCCTGGGCCAGCGGGCCAACCATCGAGCCGGCCATCCGGCGCGCCGGCGTCGAGTTCCTCCCCCTCGAACACACCGGCTGGAACGAGCCGCCAATGCCCGCCAATCTGACTGCCGCCCAGCAAGCCGCGGCGCGCCAGGAACGAGCGCTGGACGCCTGGCTGAACCCGGACGCGGTGCTGGCCGCGGCGCACGATCTGGACCGGGCAGCAGCCGGCTGGCAGCCAGACGTGATCGTCGCGGAGCCGTACGCGGCAGCCGGGGCGCTGGTGGCGGAACGGCGCGGAGCTGCCGCTCGCTGTCTGCGGTCGGCCGGCCCTGGCATTGCCGGCCAACCGGCCTCCCGGCCCTGCCGCGCGCATTGCCGCTGTGTCGCGGGTTCAACGTCGCGGGCGCTTCGTGGGACCTGGCCGCCGGACAGATCTGCTCACCGTGGCTGCACCTCGACTTCTTCTCCCGCCGCTGGTACGCCGACCTGCCGCAGCTTGGCGCGCAGACCCGCTTCTTCGGCGCCGGCCCGCCTGTCCGCGAGCCGGAGGCGGTTCCGCCCGACCTGGTGCTGATCACCCTGGGCAGCCTGTTCACCGACGACCCGGCCTTTTTCCGCATCGCCGCCGAGGCGGTGCTGGCAGAAGGCGGCCAGCCGCTGGTGGTCACCGGGCGCCGCGGGCAGATCGCCGTACCCGGCCTGCCCGCGGCGATACCCGCGGTCGATTGGGTGGACTTCGACGCGGTGCTGCCGGGCGCGGCCGGGATCATCCACCACGGCGGCGTTGGGACGACCCACGCTGCTCTGCGCCACGGCGTCCCGCAGGTGATCGTCCCGCACGCCGGCGACCAGCACGCCCAGGCAGGACGCATCACGCCGGCCGGCCGGCTACGGCGTTCGCCCGGCCGACTTCACCCCCGCCAACGCCCGCTGGTTCGCCCGCCAATTGCTGGCCAGCGAAACGCTGCGCGCCGCCGCGCCTGTTTGGCAGACCGAGCTGGCGGCGCTGGGTGGCCCCGCTGCCGCGGCCGATGCGCTGCAAGACATGACAGTCACTTGCGCAAAGTGACTGTCATCTGGCCCTGCGCTCAGCGGATCCGGTTTCAACTCGCCCCAGTCCGTGGTATAATCAGCCGCGTGAGTATGCACACAGCCGCGTCCGCGTCGGCATCAACGCCCAGCTCCTGTCTGGCGCCAACACCTATCGCAGCGCCGGCGTCAGCGGCTACATCCGCCAGCTTTTGGCGCACCTGCCCGCCGCAGCACCCGATCTTGACCTGACCGCCTTCACGCCCGCCGGCAGCGTGGCCGATTTCTCCGGGATCGCGCTGGAACACAGCCGTCTGCAAACCGGCCGGCCGGCCCAGCGCATCCTGTGGGAGCAGACCGTTCTGCCCGTGGCCGCACGACGACACAGCCTCGACCTGCTGCACGGCGCGGTCAACGTGACGCCGCTGCTCGGCCTGTGCCCGACGGTGGTGACCATCCACGATCTCAGCTTTATGCGCTATCCCCAAGCTTTTCCCGCGCTGCAACGAACGTACCTGCGCAGGGAGGTGCGTCGTTCGGCGCGCCATGCTCGCCAGGTGATCGCGGTGTCGCAGGCCACCAGGGACGACGTGGTTGCGCTGTTTGGCGTGTCGCCGGCGCGCGTTACGGTGGTTTACAACGGCGTCGATGCCGTGTTCACGCCCGCCCCGACGGAGGAGGTCGAGGCGTTTCGCCGCGAACGGGGATTGCCGCAGCGGTTTGTCCTGCATCTCGGCACGCTGGAGCCGCGCAAAAACCTGGCGCGGCTGGTGCAGGCTTTCGCGCAGGCCCGGCAGCGCCTCCCCGACGCCGATGACCTGAAGCTGGTGCTGGCCGGCGGCAAGGGCTGGGACTACGACGACATCTTCGCGGCCGTCCAGCGCGAGCGGCTGCACGACCACGTCCTCTTCCCCGGCTACGTGGCGGACGCCGATCTACCCTGGCTCTACCGGGCCGCGACGGTGTTCACCTACCCGTCCCTGCTGGAGGGGTTCGGGCTGCCGGTGCTGGAGGCCATGGCCTGCGGCACGCCGGTGGTCACCTCGTCGGTGTCGTCGCTGCCGGAGGTGGCCGGCGACGCGGCGCTGCTGGTCGATCCGGCGTCGGTGGACGCGCTGGCCGGCGCGCTGGTGCGCGTGTTGAGCGACGGAACGCTGGCCGCGGAGATGCGCGCCAAAGGACTGCGCCAGGCAAGCCGCTTTTCCTGGCAGCGCACTGCGTCGCAGACCGCTGACGTCTACCGTGCGGCGTTGGGAATGTCCGCCAGGCGGAGAACAGCATGAGCAGCGAGCGGCTGTTGAAGGTCGTCACGGTTGTCACGGTGCTGACGGACATCGTGTTGATCTTTGCCGCGTTCGGCATCGCCTACGTGATCCGCTACCAGCTTCAGTGGTTCCGCGATGTCGATCCGGCCTATTTCACCACCGTCCTGCCTTACCTGCCCCTGGCGGGCCTGCAGGCGGCGCTGACGCTGATCGCCTTTGCGCTGGAAGGAGTCTTCCGGCCCAAGCGGGGCGCGAGCCTGGCCGACGAGATCTACGGCGTGATCAACGGCGTCACCACCGGCTTCGTGGTCGAGGTGTTCATCCTCTTCTTCTGGCGCCCGCTGGTCTACTCGCGGCTGATCTTCGTCTACGCCACGGCGCTGATCATGCTGTTCATCATCCTGGCGAGGGTGGTGCGGCGCAGCATCCTCAGCTACCTGCGCAGCCGCGGCATGGGGCTGGACCGGGTGTTGATCGTGGGCGCGGAGAACATCGGGCTGACGGTGATGCGCAACCTGATCGCCCAGCCGGAGCTGGGGTTTGAGGTCGTGGGCTTCGTAGACGACCACCCGGAGCGCGGCCAGACCGACATCGGCCGCTTCCGGGCGCTGGGCAGCACCGACCGCCTGCCACAGTTGTTGCAGGAGGAGGCCATCGACGAGGTCATCGTCGCCCTGCCCTGGAACGAACGGCGCAAGATCCTCGACATCGTCAACCTGTGTACGCGCACCGGCGTCCGGCCGCGCGTGGTGCCCGACCTGTTCCAGATCAGCCTGAGCATGGTGGACATGCGCAACGTGGCCGGCCTGCCCATGTTGTCGTTGCACGAGCCGACCCTCAGCCCGTGGGCGAGGGCGTTCAAACGCTTCATCGATGTCTTCGGCGCGGGCTTCGGCCTGATCCTGCTGTCGCCCTTTCTGCTGGTCATCGCGCTGGCGATCCGGCTGGACAGCCGCGGCCCGGCGCTGTTTCGCCAGTACCGCGTCGGCCGGCACGGCAAGCTGTTCCAGGTCGTCAAGTTTCGCTCGATGGTGCGGGACGCGGAGGCGCTGAAAAGCCAGGTCAGCCATCTCAACGAGGCGCAGGGCGCGATGTTCAAGATCCGCGAGGACCCGCGGGTGACCAGGACGGGCCGGTTCCTGCGCCGCACCAGCCTCGACGAGCTGCCGCAGTTGTGGAACGTGCTGCGCGGCGACATGAGCCTGGTGGGGCCGCGGCCGGCGCTGCCGGAGGAGGTGGCCGAGTACGCGGACTGGCATCGCCAGCGGCTGGCCACCGCACCCGGCATGACCGGTCTGTGGCAGGTCAGCGGCCGCAGCGAACTGCCCTTCGACGAGATGGTGCTGCTGGACATCTACTACATCGAGAACTGGACGCCGTTTACCGACCTCAGCATCCTCCTGCGCACCATCCCGCGGGTGCTGGCGGGCAGCGGCGCGTATTGATCCCTGGCTATGTGCACTTCTTCGCCTCCTACTCTTACTCGTCCTCCTACTCTTACTCGAATGCTACAGTCTGGCTTCATCCCCGGATGGAACAGAAGAGTACGAGGAGGAGGAGTAGGGAGGAGCAGGAGCAGGAGAAGCGGAGCGGCGGTGAAACACTGGCGATTGCTGGCGCTGATGGCGGCCGGACTGGCGCTGCGATTGGCGCTGATGCCGCGGCCCGACCCGTTCGACGCCGACCTGACCACGTTCTGGCTGCCCTGGATGAACTACGCTGGGCAGCACGGACTGGCGCAGCTCTACCTGCACGGCGAGCCGGTGGTCAACTATCCGCCGTTCTACATGGTGCTGCTGACCGGCGTGGGCAAGCTGTACGGCGCGCTGGTCCCCGGCTTCGGTTACACCCCGCTGCAGAGCGTGCTGATCAAGCTGCCGGCGGTGATCGCCGATCTGGCGGTGGGTGCGATGCTCTACGTTGCGGCGCTACGCGTCACCTCCGACAAGGCGACAAACCTTTCGGAGGCATCGACAAACGAGCCGGAGAGTGGACCCGGCGCAAGACCTGCGGGGTCTTCGACCGCGCTGCTGGCCGCGGGCCTGTGGCTGCTCAACCCGGCAGTAATCTACGTCAGCAGCTTTTGGGCGCAGGTCGACGCCGTTCACACCATGTGGATGGTGGCCGCGCTGCTGGCCGCGCTGGGCAAGCGCTGGGGCTGGAGCGGGCTGCTGATCGGCCTGGGACTGCTGACCAAGCTCCAGGCCGTGGTCATCCTGCCGCTGCTGATCCTGCTGGCCTGGTGGAACGGCTGGCGGGCCGTGGGACGCTGGAGCGGCGGGCTGGCCGCAGTGCTGGCCGCGGGCGGGCTGGCGTCGCTGGCCGCCGGCGTGCTGGCGCCGGTGCTGGACACATACACGAACGCGGTGGGCTTTTACCCGGCGCTTAGCATGAACGCCTACAACCCATGGTTCGTGTTGCAGTTCGTCAGCAACGAGTTCCTGGGACGCACCCTCTACGACACGGCGCGCCTGGCCGGCCCAGTGACGCTGCGCTGGGTCGGCATGGCGCTGCTGGCCGGCTACGGGCTGGCGATCCTGTGGACTCTGCACCGCCGGTGGCAGCCACGCACGGCCGGCCGGTCCGACTGGCCGGCGGCTGGAGCGCGGCTCGATACGTTTTTCGCAGCCGGTCTGCTGGTGTTCGGGTTTTTCACCCTGGCGACCGAGATGCACGAACGGTATGTGCTGCCCGCGCTGGCATTTCTGGCGCTGCCCGCAGCCCGCGGCCGGCAGCGCTTGCTGGCGTATTTGTTGCTGTCGGGCGCGGTTGCGCTCAACCTGCTGCGGGTTCTGCCCTTTGCACCGGCCGTCTATTTCACCTTCGAGCGGATTCCCGGTGACCGGGTGCTGATCGCGTTGGCCAGCACTGCGCTGTTCATCTGGTGGACGCTGATCTACCTGCGGGCCGGCAGCACTGTTGCAACAGAAAAGGAAGAAAACGATGGATTGGCAACATTATCTCACGGACTACAATGAGGGCCTGGGCCTGGTCTACGAGCGGTTCGTGCTCAACGATTTCCTGCTGCGTTTGCAGGCCGAGCACGGGGTCGAGACGGTGCTGGAGGCGCCCCTCTACGGCATGGCGGGCGTCAGCGGCATCAACAGCGTGGCACTGGCCGAGACTGGCTGCGAGGTGACACTGGCCGACGACAACCCCGTGCGGCTCGCCGGCGTGCAGCGCATCTGGAGCGAGCTGGGGCTGCCGGTCAACCTGATACACGTGCGCGACTGGAGCGCGCTGCCCTTCGACGACCGGACCTTCGACCTGGCCTGGCAGTGGGCAGGACTGTGGTATCTGCCCGACGCGCAGGCGCTGATCGAGGAGTTGGTGCGGGTGAGCAACGACCTGATCTTCGTCGCCATGCCCAACCGCTGGCAGGTCGGCTACCTGATGCGCAAATACCTGCTGGAGCCGGAGTTCTTCGAGCGCATCGGCGACCGCGAGGCGTGGGTCAACATGAACATGATCAAGCGGCTGCTGGGCTGGCTGGACGTGGAGATCATCGACGAGGGGGTGCTGGACGTGCCGCCATGGCCCGACACCGTTATGCCCGCCGGCCAGGTGCTGGAGAAGCTGGGGGTCCGGTCGGAACGGATGCAGAGCCAGTTCGCCGGCGACGACTGGGAGTGGTCCACCATGGCCTACTACCTGGGCGAGCAGCCCGACCTGCGCGGCCGGGTGATGCGCTACGCCTGGCTGGACCACGCGCCGCTGCCCTGGCAGATCAAGTCCGTCTGGGCGCACCACCGCTACGCGGTCGGCCGCAAGCGCTGATCTCCGTCTCCTACTCGTACTCATACTCTTCCTCGTACTCGAAAGCCGCCGTTTTCCGGAGGAGTACGGGGAGGAGGAAGAGTAGAAGTAGGAGGAGGAGAGGCTAACGGGTTGGGCTGGCGTCGCGGGCGGAGAAGGCGATCAGCAGTTGCCCAACCCAGTAGGTCAGCATCACCGTGATGCCGCCCAGATCGACCGGCGTGCCGAACATGCGCAGCGCGAGGATGGAGTCGCTGGCCGTGAAGAAGAGCGCGCCGGCCAGCCCGGCCAGCGCGGAGCTACGCACGATGGACGGCACGCCGACGCGGGCCGACGCCCGCCACAGCATGGTGCAGATCACCAGCATGTAGACCAGCACCGGGACCGCCAGCGCGCCGAGGTCGCCGGCCGTGGTCAGGTAGGCGTAGACCAGGACGCCGTAGCCGTAGGCCAGCACTGCGCCCGGCAGGAAGAGCCGCCGGCTGTCGCGGGTGAAGGCGACGACGTAGGCCACGTGGCCCAGCAGAAACGCGACCAGCCCCAGGAGAAAGGTCGCGTCGGCCGCCTCCAGCAGGATGTCGCCCAGCGCGCACAGCAGCAGCCCGGCCGCGACCGCGCCCTGGTAGCGTCCCCGCCGCGGCAGGAAGCTCACCCACAGCGCCAGGCAGAGGACCGGGACCGGCTTGGCCACCAGGCGCAGCAGCGCCGAATCGCCCAGCCGCCCGGCCAGGAGGTAGGCCAGCCCGGCAACCAGGCCGATGGCGATGAGGACGAGGGTGCGGGTGGAGATGCGGGCGTAGCGAGTCTCAGCAGTAGTCATCGAAGTTGTTCTCTGAAGAGATGGGGACCGTTCAGATCAGGCGGTGGGATCAGGCGCAGCCGTGGGAACTCGGCCGGCGCATCGAGGTCGCGCAGGGCGTCGGTCACTGCGTGGGCGTGGTCGGCGCCCACCGGATCGGCAGAGAGCGGGCTGCTGAGCAGCAGAGCGGGCGGGTGGGGGTGTGTGGTCATGTGCTGGAGGGCGAGGGACTTTTGCGCTGGTCGCGCAGCATGTCGGTAGCGTGGCGGTCGAAGAACTGAGGATGACCATCGGAGATAGCTTCTGAGCTTCTCGGGTCGTCGCGCGCTGCATGATGCGGTCGATTGCATGTACTGTCCGGACTCGCCCGCTACCGGCGCAGCGGCGATGCGATCACTGCCAGCCGGACGTATTCCTCAGCTCCTTCAGGTCACGTGGTCGCCTGGGTGACGAGCTTCATCGCTGGCGGGTCAGCGATGTTGATGAACTGGAGCGCCAGCGCCTGAACGCCATAGGCCCGTTCAAAGTGCAGCGCAAAGCTCTCATCCTCCTTTGCCCGGCTGCAAGGGCTGCACCAGCAATGGTGGTGTTGCGCAGAATGGTCGGCAAGCCAACCGCGCGACGGCCGCCAGCCAGGTGTTGGCGTCCGGGATGACGTATGCGACCAGGAGAAGGTCAGCATGGCAGCGGCGAGGTTGAGCGCATCAGCAGCCACGTCCCGCCGGTGCGCAGCGCGCGCCTGTTTCGTTCTTGAGCGCGCCGATGATCTCGGCAATCCCCAGGAAGGCCGATCACCCGGCCAGCAGCGACAGCACAGCGCCCGAACGATCTGGAGCGCCAGAAATTGGGTTACCAGGTTGAGTCCATGCGTATCGCCCCACGATCAAAAGATTGATGTGAAAGAAGTCCAACTTTTCGAAGTTGGACTTCTGTCAAGATATTCAGGGTGCAGCACTCAGTCGCTGGGTGGTTTGCAGGCCTGCTGGTAGTAGTTGGTCGCCGCTTCGGTCGCCGCTGCGTTCCCATCTCGCCCTTCTGCTGGAGGCGCCTCTGGCGCAGGAGGTCGGCGGATTGGCCGCGTGTTTCGTGGGCGCGACCTGCGGCGAAACGCCTCATCGCGCAGGCTGCGGGCAACTTCTCACCGGTGACCGTCAACGAGATCAACTCGTTGCCGAAGGTGCCGCCCGAGAACTCGGACCCTGCCACCACACCCTTGTCGCGCAGGTCGGCCAGCGGTTGGTTGATCTCTTCGGAACTTGAGACACGCACGGCGATCTCCAGCGGCATGCCGGGGCGCGGTCGGCAACGCTCCGACGATCTGCTGTTGCAGGGCGTGAGGCTGCAGGCGATTTCCAGCAGGGTCTCTGTCGATGTCTGGCGTTCGTCCATGGTTCACCATCCTTACTGATGCCAATTTCCAGTGCTGAAACGACGGCTGCAATGTGGCGCCGCCTGCATTATAACACAGCCGCGGCGGGTTGGCACAAGCGCCTCAAAGTTTCGGCGCTGGCGATGGCTGGACTATAATGCCGTGGCGATCTCCTACTCCTCCCTCTATCGTACTCGTCCGGAAAAACCGCGAGGACGAGCGGAGTAGGAGAGTAAGAAGTAGGAGTAAGAGTAGGAGCAGGAGGAGAGCATGCGTATCGAGCTGGCTGCGCGGCAGCCATTTTCATTGCACAGCGTGATCCACTCTCACGGCTGGCCGCAGTTGCTGCCGTTTCACTGGGAGCGCGAGACCGATGACCTGCTGCGCGTCGAGCGGCTGAGCAGCGGCGCCGTGGTCGCGCTGAACTTCCACCCGACCGACAGCGGCGTCGCCGTGGAGGTCAGAGGCGGCCTGACGGCCAGTGAGCTTGCCGAACTGGAGATCACCCTGGCGTGGATGTTCGGCCTGGACATGGATTTCGGGCCGTTCTACGAGTTGGCGCGGGGCGAGCCGAAGCTGGCCAGCGCCGAGTCCAACGCCCGCGGCCGCGTCCTGCGTAGCGCAACCCTATGGGAGGACACGGTCAAGACGATCCTGACCACCAACACCGCCTGGAGCGGCACGATCCGCATGAACGCTGCGTTGGTAGAGCGCTACGGCGATCCGCTGCCCGAGGCGCCGGCCTTGCGGGCCTTCCCGACGCCGGAGCGCCTGGCTGCGGTGGACGTGGAGGAGCTGCGCGGCGATGCCAAACTGGGCTACCGCGCGCCCTACATCCACGCGCTGGCGCAGGAAATCGCCGCCGGCCGGCTGGACCTGGAGGCGCTCAAGCAGAGTGACCTGCCGACGCCTGAGCTGCGCAAGCGGCTGCTGGCCATCAAAGGGGTGGGCGGCTACGCGGCGGCCAACCTGCTGATGATCCTGGGGCGCTACGATTTCATCCCGGTGGATTCGTGGGCCATGAGCCTGGTGTCCAGGGAGTGGCACGACGGCCAGCCCGTGGGCCAGAAGGAGGTTGAGGCGGCCTTCGGGCACTGGGGCCAGTGGAAGGGGTTGGTCTATTGGTTCTGGGATTGGAACGAGCAGCCCTGACAGCAACCGCAGATGCCCGCTGCCGCGCCAAGCCCGCCTGCCGCAAGCCGGCAGCAGAACGGAGGATGATGTGAGACCAGGACACTTGTTTGCGCTTGTCGAAGCTGCGGCCATCGTCAGCATCGCTTTGCTGGCCGGCTGCGCGTCCCCACCGGCCGCCGCTCCGGCGACAACTGCTGTGGTCGAGGTCGTGTCGCCATCGGCGACCGCGACAGCGACGGCTGCATCTGCCACGCCTGCTGCGACACCTTCGCTGGCGCCATCGCCCTCGGACACACCGCCTCCCACGTCAGCGCCAACCACCGGTCCGGTCACCACGGGCGACTTTCCCTGCGACCTGACGCGCTGGATCGCGCCCACACCGCCCCCGGTCAGCTACAGCTTCGGCGAGCTTGACCCGACGACCGGCCTGCACGTCACCGGCAACGCCCAGGTCATCGACCCGCTGACGTGGCGGTTGGAGATCACCGGCGCGGTGTCAGCGCCGCTGGCGCTAACGCTGGACCAGATTCGCTGCCTGCCGCGGCAAGAGCTGCGCTGCACGCTGGTCTGCCCCGAGACCTTCGTGGACAACGCGACCTGGGCCGGGCCGCGCCTTTGGGACGTGCTGGCGCTGGCGGGGCTGCCCGATGAGATATCCAGCATTCGATTGGTGGGCGCGGACGGCTACGGCGCATGGATACCCGTGTCGCTGGCGCAAAAGGACGACAGCCTGTTGGCCTACGAGTGGGAAGGCGAGCCGCTGCCGATCCTGCACGGGTTTCCGTTGCGCGGCGTGTTTCCCGAGTCACCCGGCTATATGTGGGTAAAATGGCTGGTGCGCATCGAGATCCAGTAGTACCCGCCCAGTTTTGACAGGTGAACCGGGGGCGTGCTAAGGTAGCGGCGTTCCCAAGCGCGGGCGTTGGATCCGCCGCATACAACAGTTCCGGGTACTCAGTGCTGACAAGAGCAAACAGAAGGAAGCGAGCGTCATGTCTGACAAAGTTCTTGTGGTTGAAGACGAGCCTGCCCTGCTCGAGACACTCTCCTACAACCTGACGCGCCAGGGGTATGAGGTGGTGGCCGTGGCCGACGGCAGGGCCGGGATCGATGCCGCGCGCAAGGAGCATCCTGACTTGCTGATTCTGGACCTGATGCTACCGGGCGTGGACGGCATCGAGGTCTGCCGCGTCCTGCGCCAGGAGATGAACACACCGATCCTGATGCTGACCGCCAAGGCTGACGAGATCGACAAGATCGTCGGGCTGGAGGTGGGTGCGGACGACTACATGACCAAGCCGTTCAGCATGCGCGAGCTGATGGCGCGCGTCAAAGCCATGCTGCGCCGCGAGCGGCTGATCCGCGAGGAGCTGGCCGCTCAGGATGCCATGCTGCCCACCCAACAACACACCTTCGACGACCTGGTCATCGACGAGGCGCGCCACGAGGTGCGCCGCGACGGCAAGCCTCTGCAGATGAAGCCCAAGGAGTACGAGCTGCTGCTCTTCCTGGCTCGCCAGCGCGGCATCGTCCTGTCGCGTGACCTGATCCTGGAACGGGTGTGGGGCTGGGACTTCGACGGCGGCAGCCGCACCGTGGACGTCCACATCCGCTGGCTGCGCGAGAAGATCGAGGAAGACCCTGGCAACCCGGTGCGCATCGTAACGGTGCGCGGCATTGGGTACAGGTTTGAGGGGTGATGTTCCGCTCCATTCGTTGGCGCTATCGCCATCCCGTACATCGTCCTGACCCTGTCGGTGCTGCTGGGGTTGATGTTCCTGGTCACCAATCGGGCGCGAGGAGCATCTGGCCGACCTGAGAACCACGCTATTGTCAGAGGCGCGCCTGATCGCAGACGCGGCGGCGCCTCTTCTGGTTGATGCGGCCGGCGAGGAGAGCCTGGATCCGCTGGCACGCGGCTGGGCTGCCCTGATCGACGGCCGGGTCACGGTCATCAAGGCGGACGGTGTGGTCGCCGGCGAGTCGCACCGGGACAGCAGCGCCATGGAGAACCACCTGGACCGCCCCGAGGTGCGCCAGGCGCTGGCCGAGGGAGAGGGAACGTCGATTCGTTTCAGCGCCACCCTGGGCCAGGAGATGATGTACAGCGCCGTGCCGATCAAGGCCGGCGATCAGGTGGTGGGATTTGCGCGGGTCGCCCTGCCGCTGGATCAGATCGACGCCAGCGTGGCGCGGCTGCGGCGGCCCTTGATCGCAGTTGCTGCGGCAGCTGCGCTGGCTGTGCTGCTGCTGGCGCTTTTCATCGCCGGGCGCATCGCCCGCCCGGTAGAGCAGTTGACCGCCGTAGCTGATCGCATGGCCGGCGGCGATTTCAGCGCCCGCGCCAACCTGTCCAGCCGGGACGAGGTTGGCCGGCTCACCGTCGCGTTCAATCGGATGGCGGAGGAACTCGAGGACAAGGTCACCCGCCTGACCCGCGAGCGCAGCCGGTTGGAGGCGATCCTGGAGAATCTGGCTGACGGCATCATCATCGCCGATCCCAAGGGAGACGTGCGGCTGATCAACCCGGCGGCGACCAGGCTGTTGAACACGACGCAGTCCGCGGCGCGCGGCGCGACCTTTGCCCAGGTGGTGCGCCATCACCAGATCATCGACCTGTGGCAGAAGTGCCGCGCCAGCGGCCAGACCCAGGCCGGCGCCGTCGAGATCGAACGGCAGGGCATTTTCTGGCAGGTGATCATCGCAGCGTTCCAGGAGACCGGGAATCGCGGCTATCTCATCATCATCCAGGACCTGTCGCGTATCCGCCGGCTGGAGACGGTGCGCCGCGACTTCATCAGCAACATCTCGCACGAGTTGCGCACGCCGCTGGCCTCGCTGCGAGCGCTGACAGAGACCCTGCGCGACGGCGCGCTGGACGACCCGCCGGCCGCCGAGCGATTTCTGGACCGCATGGAGACCGAGATCGACTCGCTGACGCAGATGGTCGAGGAGCTGCTGGAGCTGTCCCGCATCGAGTCGGGGCAGGTTGCGCTGCGCCTGCGCGCCAGCGACATAGCGGACATCGTGCTGCCGCCGGTGGAGCGCCTGAGCCCGCAGGCCGAGCGCTACGGAGTCGGGTTGCAGGTCGAGATCGCGCCTGATCTGCCGCCGGTTCTGGCCGACGTGGAGCGACTGCGGCAGGTCGTTTCAAACCTTGTCCACAACGCCATCAAGTTCACGCCGGCCGGCGGATCGGTCACCGTGCACGCCTATGCAGGACGGGAGGATCAACTCCCGCGTGCGGCGCGCCCGGCGATGCAGGTCAGCGGGCCGTGGCCACTGGTGATTGTCGAAGTCAGCGACACCGGCTACGGCATCGCCGAGCGCGATCTGCCGCGCATCTTCGAGCGTTTCTACAAGGCCGACCGCTCGCGTGGGCGCACGGGCGGCACAGGGCTGGGCCTCTCCATCGCCCGCCACCTGGTCGAAAGCCACAAGGGCGTCATCTGGGCTGAAAGCATCGAGGGGCGCGGCAGTACGTTTCGTTTTACCATTCCGTTGGCATGAGACCGTGAAACGTGATGCGCGAAACGTGATCGCCTCTATGCGCTGCGCAGGCCCATGGGAAGCGGGGAAAGTCGCTAGATTCGCCGTCTGGTCTCGTTAAACCACTGTTAACACAACGATCACCACAACTTAATAGCCTTGTGAAAGGACGTTAACCGCGGCGTGTTATGCTGGCTGCGATATGAGATGTTCTGTCCGGCACAAGCGCAGTAATAAAGCCCCATCGCAGTCTGATCCAAAGGCGACCATGGGGCTTTGGCTTGTCTGGCAGGTGCATCCAACCGCAACTGACACACACTAGTAGAAGGAGAAGAGTTCGATGCGACGTATCCTGATCTTTGGACTAATCATCGCAGCCCTGGTGCTTGCGGCCTGCGGCGGCGGCTCCACCGAACCTACAGCGGCGCCCGCGCCGGCCGAGCAGCCGGCCCAAGAGGCTACCGCAACACCTGTACCCGCAGAGCCGACAGCTGAGCCTGCGCAGCCTGAGGCAACCAACGCACCCGAGCCGACGGCCGCACCTGAGCCCACCGAGGCATCCATGCCCTCCATGGGCGAGGCTTCAGTTATGGACGGCAAGATCATGCTGCCCGAGGTGAACCCGCTGGAAGTGACCGGCGACGTGATCGCAGCCGGGTCATCGACGGTGTTCCCGCTGGCCGAGGCGCTGGCCGAGCGCTTCATCGACGAGGGCTACGGCGGCAACATCACCATCGACTCCATCGGCTCAGGCGCCGGCTTCGAGCGCTTCTGCGTCGCCGGTGAGACCGACATCTCCGACGCCTCGCGGCCCATCAAGGACTCCGAGGTCGAGAGCTGCGGACAACTGACCCCGCCCCGCACCCCCATCGAGTTCCGCGTCGGCACCGATGCGCTGGCCGTGGTGGTCAGCCCTGAGAACGACTGGGTCGGCGAAGAAGGGCTGACGCTGGACGAACTGGCCAGGCTGTTCTCCTCCGACGTCACCAACTGGTCGGATGTCAACCCCGACTGGCCGGCTGAGCCTGTCAAGCGCTTCAGCCCCGGCACCGACTCCGGCACCTTCGACTACTTCATCGAGGCCGTCATGACCCCTGCCTTCGGCGACGCCGCCGAGGAACAACTGCTGGGCGCCTCCAGCCTCCAGCTTTCCGAGGACGACAACGTCCTGGTCCAGGGCGTCTCCGGCGACCAGTACGCCATCGGCTACTTCGGCTACGCCTACTTCGAGGAGAACCAGGGCAAGCTGCGCGACATGTCCATCGAGGGCATCGCTCCCAGCCGCGAGACCGTGGATGCCAACACCTACCCGCTCGCCCGCCCGCTCTTCATGTACTCCGACGCCGGCATCATGACCAGCAAGCCGCAGGTCGCTGCCTTCCTCAACTTCGTCCTCAGCAACGTTGACGACGTGATCCTCGACGTCGGCTACTTCCCCGCCTCCGACGAGGCCATCAATCAGGCCCGACAGGCCTGGCTCGATGCGATGGGCCAGTAGGCAAACTGCTACTGTGACTCGCTAGGACACATGGGAAGAAGCGACGCTTCTTCCCATGTGTTGCTCAAATCCTGGAGCAGCGCATGGAACAACAATCGGTAATATCGTCTGCGGCCGGCGCCTGGAGCGATCCGACTCAACCCATTGACCTGCACAAACGAAGGCGGTTGGGCGAGTCCATCATACGGGTTTCGCTGATCGCGGCCGCCTTTGTGTCGGTGGCAACGACTATCGGCATCGTCCTGGTGTTGATCTTCGACGCGATCAAGTTCTTGATCCGGCCGGAGGTCAGCCTGTGGGAGTTCTTCACCAGCACCATCTGGCAGCCGCAGATTCTTCAGTTTGGCATCTTCCCGCTGTTCAACGCCACAGTCCTTACCAGTCTGATCGGCATGAGCGTGGCGCTCCCCATCGGATTGATGATCGCGATCTATCTCAGCGAGTATGCGTCCGCGCGGGCGCGCGGCATTCTGAAGCCGACGCTGGAGATCCTGGCCGGCATCCCCACGGTTGTCTTTGGCTTCTTCGCGCTGGGGTTTGTGACCCCATTGCTGCAAGGCATCTTCGGCAAGAACAACGTGGAGATCTTTAACGTGGCGTCGGCCGGCCTCGTCATCGGCATTCTGATCATCCCGCTGGTCAGCTCGATGAGCGAGGATGCGTTGAGCGCCGTACCCAGATCGCTGCGCGAAGCATCCTACGGCATCGGAGCGACGCGACTGGAGACGGCCGTGCGCGTAGTCTTGCCGGCAGCGTTGTCGGGCATCTCAGCTGCTGTCATCGTGGGGATCTCGCGCGCGGTGGGCGAGACGATGGTGGTAGCCATCGCAGCTGGCGCCGGGCCGCGCAATTTTGCCAACTGGCCAGAAGCGCTTAAGGGATTGAACTTTCTCAACCCCTTCAAGGCCGCCGAGACCATGACCGGCCACATCGTCCGCATCAGCGGCGGCGATATCAGCTATGACAGCATCGACTACGACAGCATCTTTGCCATTGCGTTCATGCTGTTCATCCTGACCCTGATTCTGAACATCATCAGCCGGTGGGTTGTGCGGCGCTTTCGCCAGGAGTATTAGTCAATGGCTGTCAACAACAAGCGGCCCAATGGTTCGTTTCCTGAGGGCGACGAGTTCGACCGGTTCGTGCGCCGGCGGCAGCGCGTTGGAAAGACATGGCACGGGCTGTTCTTTGCGGCGACGTTGGTGGGTATCATTGCCCTGGCTGCCCTGCTGATCGATGTAGTTGACGATACCTTCGGCTATGTTGCCATTCAGAGCAACATCCCCGAGACGACGCTGGTGATGGAGTACAACAAGGTGCGCATGTTGAATGCGCCGCGCACCCTTGCCAGCGAAGACGATCAGCTTCTGGCACAAAACATCGGAGCGCGGCCGACTGCCATTGGCTTCTTTGGCTACAGGTTCTACCAGAAGAACGCCGAAAGCCTTACCCTGTTGTCTGTCGATGGCGTACAACCGGACGAGCAGACTGTCGAGAGTGGCGAGTATCTGCTGGCGCGACCGCTGTTTGTTTACACCAGCGACGCCATCATTGCCGAGAAGAACCAGGTTGCGGCGTTTCTCTTCTACTACCTCAACAACGTCAACCAACAGATCAGGGACATCGGCTATTTTCCCGTGAGCGAGGATACGCTGACCCAGGCACAGGACGCGTGGGCCGAGGCGACCGGTCTGACCGCCAGCACAGTCGAGAACTTGTACCCGGTGACAGGAGACGTGCAAGCGGTCGGCAGTTCAACGGTCGCTCCCATTACGCAGCAGATGGCCGATGAGTTTGCCAGGACCGAGGGCCAGAACGTCACCCTGACGGTGAACAGCATCGGCACCGACGCCGGCATCCGCGCGTTTTGTCTCGACCGCGAGGGCGACATCCTGGACGCGAGCCGCGCCATGGGAGCCGTCGACACCGACGCATGCGCAGCCAAAGGCCGCCAGCCCCTGGAGTTCCACATTGCCAACGACGGCATCCCGGTCGTGGTAAGCGCCGAAAACGACTTCCTGACCGCCGTCACCACCGATCAGCTCAAGCAGATCTTCACCACCGCCGACAACTGGTCTGACGTAGACCCAAGTTGGCCCGACCGCCCGATCCTGCACTTCATCCCCAGCGGCGACAGCGGCACGCTCGATTTCTTCGTAGCCAATGTCTTCGGCACGACGCTCGAGGAGCAGGATCCTGCCGACCTGATTGCAATGTTGTCGGCCAACATCTCGTCCGGTCGCCTGCGTGCCCTGGAGGCCGACATACCGCTTGCTAATCGCACGCCAGAGGATTTGGTCGCCCTGATCCGCGCTGAAGTCGTCAAGCCGCAAGGTGTCGGCAGTTGGACGCTGTTCGAGTCGATCTTCAAACGCCAGGAGATCGCCGCAGAGGTCGCAGCTATTCCCGGCGCTGAACTGAAGTTCTATAGCTGGCTCAACTGGAACTTCCTGACCAGCCCGCAGTCCACTGACCCATACAAGGCCGGCATCAACGTCGCGATCTGGGGATCGCTGTGGATCACCATCATTGCGTTCCTTTTTGCCGTGCCGATCGGCGTCGGCGCTGCCATCTACCTGCAGGAATACAGCACAGGCAAGAGCCGCTTCGACCAGATCGTCGAAACCAACATCAACAACCTGGCCGGTGTGCCGTCGATCATCTACGGTATGCTGGGGCTGGCGGTGTTCGTCCGTATCCTGGCGCCGATCACCAGCGGCGCGATCTTTGGCTACGGCGATCCGTCCACCACCAACGGGCGAACGATCCTGTCGGGCGGTCTCACTCTCGGCGTATTGATCCTGCCGCTGGTGATCATCAACGCGCGCGAGGCGATCCGGGCGGTGCCCCAGGCGCTGCGCGAGGCCAGTTTCGGCCTGGGCGCCACCCGTTGGCAGACCATCTGGAACCATGTGCTGCCCAACGCTGTTCCCGGCATCCTGACCGGCGTGATTCTGGCGGTGTCGCGGGCTTTCGGCGAGACTGCGCCGTTGATCGTGGTCGGTGTGGCCACCTTTATCGTGGTACAGCCGGACAGCCCGTTCTCCAAGTTCACCAGCATGACTGCCCAGATCTACCAGTGGACATCGCGGCCGCAGGCGGAGTTCAGGCACCTGGCAGCTGCGGGCATCATCGCTTTGCTCGTCCTGCTTCTAGCCTTGAACGCGACGGCCATTATCCTGCGCAACCGCTACGCGCGCCGGGAATACTAACAGAGAGAGTTTTATGACAAGCAACGGCAGTAACGGAACCAACGGCGCGTTTGCCATCGAGGCGAAGGGACTGAACATCTTCTACGGCGATTTCCACGCCGTCCGGGATGTCGATCTGAAGGTGCAGCCGCGCAAGATCACGGCGCTTATCGGGCCATCAGGCTGCGGCAAGAGCACGGTGTTGCGGTCGTTCAACCGCATGAACGACCTGATCACCATCGCGCGCACCGACGGCGTCGTGAACTTTCACGGCAAAAACCTCTACGATGCGGATGTTGATCCGGTCGAGGTTCGGCGGCGCATCGGCATGGTCTTCCAGAAACCCAACCCGTTCCCGAAAAGCATCTACGACAACATTGCCTGGGGCGCCAAGATCAATGGCTACAAGGGCAACATGGACGATCTGGTCGAAGATGCGCTGCGCAGCGCGGCTCTGTGGGACGAGGTGAAGGACAAGTTGAATAACAGCGGCTATTCGCTGTCCGGCGGCCAGCAGCAGCGTCTGTGCATTGCCCGCACCATCGCGGTCAAACCGGACATCATCCTCATGGACGAGCCGTGTTCCGCCCTGGACCCCATCGCCACCCTGCGCATCGAGGAGTTGATGCGCGAGCTGGTTCAGCAGTACACTATCATCATCGTGACGCACAACATGCAGCAGGCAGCGCGCGTCTCCGACTACACGGCGTTCTTCACGGTTACGCCCGACCGCACCGGCTATCTGGAGGAATTTGGCGAAGGTCACTAATGAGATCTTCACCGGCCCCAAGAGCCAGGTGACAGAGGACTACGTCTATCACGGGACGATTCGGGTGATCGAGTGATTAGATCAGCTGTTTGAGTTGTCAGTGATCAGCATCAGCAATCAGTCGCTCCCGTCCAATTTCCACTGGTCACTGATTACTGCTGACGGTCACTGGCCACTGGCCACCACGCAGGCAAGCAACATGACCCGAAACGCACTGTCCTCTTCCTCTGCACCGGAAACTCGTGCCGCAGCCAGATGGCTGAAGGCCTGGTAAGCACGCACCTTGCAGACCCTGGCAGGCGGTCTCGGCCGGCACAGAACCGTCGGGCTACGTCCACCCGCTGGCCGTGCGGGCCATGGCCGAGCGCGGCATCGACATCAGCGGCGGGCGCTCCAAAACGCCGACGAGTTCCGCTCGCTGCCGCTGGACCTGGTGATTACCGTGTGCACGACGCGGCGGAGAACTGCCCGCTCTGGCTGGGGCAGGGGCGGGTCGTGCACCATGCGTTTGCAGAACCCGCCAAGGCCGAAGGCTCGGAGGAAGAGCGTATGCAGGTCTTCCGACGGGTGCGCGACGAGATCGAGGCGTGGCTGCTGGACTTCCTGCCAGCCCAGTAAACGAGATCGCCGGGCGACGCCATGGAGCCGGATGCCCGCGCCGGGCTGGCGGCCCTGTGGGCGGAGCTGAGCCAGCTCGAGGCGCCGATCACGGAACTGTTCGTGTTGGCCGTGGCAACGACGCGCAAGCCAACGCCCGCGCAGCAGCGGCAATTGGCCCAGGGCCATCGACGCATCGTGCGCAAGCGCGCCGAGATCGAGTCAGCCAGCCTGAGCCTGTTGAAACTGCCGCTGTTGCCGGCCCGGGCGATACACCAGGTTGCCTGCGCCATCGAGATCGCGGCCGAGCTGGAGCGCATCGCCTACCTGCTGCGCCACATGGTCCGGTCACCGCTGCTGACACATGGCAGCACGTCACAGCAGGCTGGCGCTGCGCTGGCAACTGCCTTGACGGCCAGCCAGGAATGCGTTGCGTTGGTCCTATCCGGGCTGGCGGCACATGACACCAACAACCATCCGCCGCTGTTGACTGCCCATGGCCGGGCGGAAGCGCAGTTCGCGCTGGTGTACAACTGGATGGCCGACGACTCAACCAGGGCGGCTGCCCGCCCTATCTGCGCCGGCAACTGATGCAGTTGGCCCAGCATCACCGCGAGCTGTCCAACCGCATCTTAAGTCTGAATGAATGGATCAGCTTCTCGTCAAGTCGCAACGCACCGGTTGAACCTCATGCCGTGCGGCAAGCAGACTTGTCAGCCAAAAACGACAAGGAACCTACTACATGACCAGAGAATCGTTTGACCAGCAATTGGCAAGTCTTCAGGAAAGTTTGCTGGCCCTCAGCAGCATGGTGGAGGAAGCCCTGCTGGAATCGGTGGAAAACCTGAAGCGACGCGACACAGCCGCCAGCCGGCTGCTCATCAAGCGCGACAAGGAGATCGACAACCGGCGCTACGCCATCGAGCTGGAGGCGCTGACGCTGATCGCCACCCAGCAGCCCATGGCCGGCGACATGCGCCGGCTGGCGGCCACGCTCTTCATCGCCAACGAGCTGGAGCGGATCGGCGATTACGCCAAAGGCATGAGCCGCGTCAACATCCGCATCGGCGACGAGCCGCTGATGAAGCCGCTGATCGACATCCCGCGCATGGCCGAGCTGGGCCAGCATATGATCCACCAGGCCATGCAATCCTACGTGGAGCGCAACGTCGAACTGGCCCACGCCGTGATCGCACAGGATGAGGCCGTCGATGCGCTGCACGACCAGATCTACGCCGAGTTGATCACCCTGCTCTTCCAGGACGTCAGCAAGATCCGCCAGGCCAACCTGCTGCTGATGGCCGCGCACAATCTGGAGCGGGCTGCCGACCGCGCCACCAACATCTGCGAGCGCGCCATCTACTCCGTTACCGGCCAGTTGATCGACTACGGCTGGGAAAACGACCTGGGATAGCTTCTCCCATAGTTCTCAAGGAAACGCCAATGTCCAGTCCTACCACCTCCCTCCCCATGCTGCGCAACGAGAAAGACCTGCACAGCTACAGCAGCGGCCAGACCATCTTCGACGAGGGCGATCCCGGCGAGTTCATGTATGCAGTTACCGACGGCGAGGTCGACATCGTTCGCCAGGGCCGGCTGATCGAGACGCTGCAAGCGGGCGCGATCTTCGGCGAGATGGCGCTGGTCGACAAGTCGCCGCGCAGCGCGGCGGCGGTGGCCCGCAGCGACTGCACCGTGGCGCGCATCAGCCCGCAGCGCTTCATGCAGCTGACCCAGCTGACCCCACATTTTGCCTTACAGGTGATGGCGATCATGGCCGGCCGCCTGCGACGGCAGATGGCTGCGGGAGATCAATCGGCCGAAGTGTAGCCGGACGGCAGGACTGGCAGACAGCGGAAGGTCTGTCAGTCCCCAGGCTACTTCCCCGCGCGTTTGATCAGCTTTTCTATCTCGCTGGGCAAGGCCGGCCTTCGGCCAAAGACGTCGGGCTGGCGGCTGCTTCCCCGGTATATTCGCTGCAGCTTGGCAAGCGTCTGGTTGCGGTCTTTGTCGGGAACGGGCTGGGGTAAACGGCGGGGTTTGTGAGCCATGGACACCTCAAGAAGATTGTTGCGCGGCGATTGCCCATCGCGAACCAGTGAGGCACCAGCGCCGGCAAAGCCGGATGGCGCAATGCTGACGACCGATCCAGCCGCATTGTAGCAAAGGATGTTTAACCTGAGGTTGTCGTTCCCACCGATTTGCGTTAACAGCTTGTAAACGAACCTGGCGCTGCGCCCGGTGTCATCATTTCTCCTTGAGCAAACCTTGGATGGTCGTATCCCAGTTGAGGGTGTCACCTCTTGCCAGGCCTGCTTCGACCTCGCCCGGATCAAGCGCCCAGCGGGCGAGCAGATCGTCGAACCAGCGTGTGTCTTCATTGCTCCAGGCGGGTTGGCGGCGCATCAGGCCAAGAAGTGCCAGCGCCCGCTCAAGACGACCTTCGGCATAGGCGATCTCCACCGTGCTGCACAACGCCTGAAGTGTGACGTATTGCGTGCCGATGCGATGCGCCAGCGCCAGCGCCTCGCGGTTGTGATCTTTCGCACTGGCGATATCTCCGAGCGCCCGTTCGCATCTGGCCAGATTGCTGAGACAATGGGCGATGTGATACTGGGCGCCGAGCTCACGCGCAATTGCGAGGGCACTTGTATGGTAGCTGCGCGCCGCTGTGTCGTTGGCCCGCTCATCGTCCAACACACCCAGATTGGCCAGCGCAATCATTTCCCGCTCGCGGTTGCCAACCGCACGCGCCTTTGTCAGGACCTCCGTCAGGAGCCGCTCAGAGTTTTCCCAGTCGGTGTGCAGATAGGCAACGCCCAGGCCATTGAGCGCAGCCAGCTCGCGCGGGATATCCTCAACCGCCTTTGCTAGCGCCAGACTCTCTTCGAATGCGGCAACCACACCACCCATGTTGCCCAACCGCCAGTCCACCCTCCCCTGTGTAGAGAGCGCGCGGCCCAAGATGTCCATATCGCTACTTGCGCGCGCCAGCGCTATTGCGTCCCTGAGTATCGTCTGTGCGGTGGTGTAATCGCCTTTCTGAAACGTAATTTCTGCCATCAGCGCGCGTGTGGCAGCGCGGTCGGCGTCCGTCGGTGCCGCGGCCAGGGCGCGCTCCAGCGCCGCTTCGGCGGCTTGATAGTCGCCAAGACGAGAATGAACGTCTCCCACCTGTCGCTCCAGCGCAGACCGCTCCGGGTCGGAGAATGAAGTGATGGCCAGCAGTTGCGTCAAATACTCCAGCGCCGAGTCGAACGCGCTGACCTGGAGCGCTGCGGCTGATGCGCGCTGCAGGTATTTTCGCTTCCGGGCCTCATTGTTGGAACGCGTGTAATGATACACCAGCGCGTCCAGCACAGCGGCTTCACCGATCGCCCCTGCCGCGACCTGGGCCTCCAGGAAGAGCCCCAGTTGCTCGTGCAGCCTGGCGCGGGTAGCAAACGTCAGGCTCTCGTAGGTGACCTCGTACGTAACGATGTGCTTGAAAAGATAGGTCAGGTCCGGTTCAGGCGTGGCAAAAAGCGTAATCTCATGCTCGTGCAGGTGATCAAGGGTTGGCTTCACCGCAGCCTGATCGCCCAGGTCGGTATAATAGCCGGTCAGCCAATCGACCCGGAACAACCGCCCGA
This sequence comes from Caldilineales bacterium, assembly GCA_041391245.1. Taxonomy (GTDB): domain Bacteria; phylum Chloroflexota; class Anaerolineae; order JAAEKA01; family JAAEKA01; genus JACKBK01. Next base: position 12,649 of record JAWKOJ010000018.1, on the reverse strand, counting down.
TGATGCTGGCGGCGCGCAGCGTCGTCTTCTCGCGCTCGCCAAATTGGTCGATGCGGCTGAGGACGAGCGCATGCAGGCTGTCAGGGAGTTCGATTCTGTCCAGCACACGCGGGTCGCGCGGATCCAGCCGCCTGTCGTGCAGATAGTTGAGCAATTCCTCGAGATAGAAGGGATTGCCCTGTGACCGCTGCGTCAGATTCTTGATCATCACCGCCGGTATGTCGCCGTTGCCTGCGGGATACAATGTTCCCAGCTTCGCGAGAATCGCCTGCTCGGCATCGGCAGCGCTCAGTTCGTGCAGTTCGACACGCGTGAAATAGGGCAGCGACTCGAGCCGCGGTGCTGCGATACGAGCGATCTTCGGCGGTCGATACGCCAGCACAATACATGCCCGGCTGTCGGTCAGGGCTTTGACCAGTGTCTCCAGCAGGTCGTGCGAGAGAGCGTCGATCCAGTGCAGGTCCTCAACCACAATGAGCAAGGGCTCTTGTCGCGCAGCGGCCCGCAGGCAGTCCTCAAGCAAGGCATACAGGGCGCTTTGGCGATATTTTGGATCCAGGTCCTGTGTAAACTCGTTGTCGGGAATTTCGATGTTGAGGAGGATACCGAGCAGCGGCAGCGCCTTGAGCCGGTCAGGGGCGCGATGCCGGACCTCGCGTTCCAGTTGCCGTAGCTTTTCGTCCGGCGCGGCGGCTGGATCGATGTTGAAGAACGCCTGCCAGACCGTCTTCCAGGCGTGATAGGGCGTGTTGACAGCATCTGACTGGCATGCGCCGCCATAGCCAGCGAAGCCCAGACCATTCGCCAGACGGATCACCTCCGCGACCAACCGCGACTTCCCCAGACCGGCTTCCCCGACAATGCCGACCACCTGCTCCTGGCCAGTCAAGGCGACGGCGAGTCGGTCGCCAATCGTCTCTAACTCCTCCTCCCGCCCGACGATCGGCAGCGCGTACGACGGCTCTTGCAGACGAACGGGCCGGTGTTGGCGTTCACCGACGACCGAGAACACTGGCACTGATGCGACCAGGCCCTTGAATTGCAGCGGCAGTCGGGGTTCGAAGAGAAAGTTGAGATTCGTCGCCTCGCGGACACGGCCGCTGACGAGAATCTCTCCCGGCGCAGCCGACTGCATCAAACGGGCTGAGAGGTTGACGTCGTCGCTCAGCGCACCGAAGGTACGGCGAGTCTTCGCGCCGTAGGCGCCTACGCGCATGGTGCCGGCCGCAATGCCGATCTGCAGCGGATCCAGATAACCGAGGGTCGATGCATCGTCACGGAGCGCCAGCGCCAGCTTGACGGCACGCCGGGTATCGTCTTCGTGCGCGCTGACCGCGCCAAGATTGACGTACGCGTAGCTCCCCTTGTCACCGATCGTGAGCTGAAGAAGCGCTCCGTCGTAACGGCTCGTCAGTCGCTGCAACAAGCGGACGAAAACATCCAACTGGCCCTCGGCTTCGTCAGCCTCGTAGTCGATGCCCAGAAAGCGCACGAACACCGCGACACAGGGACGAAACTCGGTCGGGAACGACCGCGTCCGGGACAGCAGCGGCTTCGCGATCCAATCGCGAAGCCGCTCGTCGGGAAAGTCCGCAAGTGCAGGCGCCGGCTGCGGCGCGTACAGTTCGTAGGAGTCTCTCGCCGGTTCGACGACGGCGAATCGGTCGCTGCTATTGGGATCGGTGTACCAGTCGCGGACAGCCAGCAGACCCTGGCAGGCTGCCACCGTTGCCGCATCGGCGATCACGTCACCCTGGTTCGCAAGCAACTCACCGGCTGCACTGCGGGCCACCGTCGCGCCGGCCAGCGTGTCAATGTAATGCACGCCGGGATCACCGACCACGAACCGACGCGCGGTCCCTGTGGCCAATGAAACCTTGAGAGCCATGGCCGTTGTGGCGCCGCCGGGCAAGGAGATGGCATGGAATGCCAGCACTGCCTGTTGCAGTGCGAACGCACAAGCCGCTGCACGCAGCGCAGGCGTGTCATCAGAAGCGTCGAACCAGCACGTGATGGCATCGCCGGCGAAGCCGATCACACTGCCGCCGTAGCGTTCCACCTCCGCGATCAGGGCGATGTAGACCGCATCGAGGTGATGGGTCAACTCCTCCGCGCCACGCCGGGCGCCAAGTGAACTGCATAGCACCTCGGTCAAGGTGGTGAAGCCGCTGATATCGGCAATCAACACCGTCCCGCTGGTGCGGCTCGATAACGGAGTTCGGTTCGCAATGGCGCGTACCCGGTCTTCGGGCAGATAGCTGCTCAATCCACTCATGTTGTGTTACGCTTCCCAACCGTTCCGGGACCAGAGTTGCGCTGCCGGTTGGAAGATTTTCTTACGAGGACGGGCTAGTGCTGCGACATCCTTTGTTTGAAGAGTTCGCATGCTCACATGCGAACCCGGCACACTTGCACCTGCGGCGCAAGCGCTGGTGTCTGAGGATGCCTGCTCCTCAATCAAAGGTTGCCCTGGTACCAGCCTGCGTGCGATAGACGCAGGCCTTCCATGCCGCGCATGATACCACAGGTTGCCAGGATACGCCTTCCTCAGGAAGATCGGCTTATCCCCAACTCGCAAGCATCATTGATGCAAGGTGCGACCAGAGCGGCAAAAGTATGACTTCATGTCGGTGTGCCAGCAAACCGACGAGAAGCCTCAATCTGAGAACGACAACGGAGGGACGATAGTTGCAGTAGGCACACAACGGGCGAGTATGATGCAGGTCATTGTCATGCGGACACCGAGATGTTATGCTGTGGAGAGATTCAACCCAGTGTGGTTTGATGCCTCGAAAGGAAGTTGGGACCATCATGTATCACAGTGTCATTGCAGGCAGGCTCGGCCCGCCCGACGTCCTTCGGGTGGTTAAAAACGAGCTGCGCGCCTGGCCCGAAGGAGGCGCATCCGGGTGCTGGCAGCGGCAGTCAGCCGGCCCGATGTCACTGTGCGCTCAGGACACGCGCTATACACGGGCACGCCGCTGGGCCAAAAGGCACCGTTCACACCGGGATACGCGGTCGTCGGCGACGTGGAAGCGGCCGGCGTGCAGGTCACGGGGGTGCAAGCCGGCGACCGCGTCGGCGTGTTGACGGTGGTGGGCGGCTACACGGAGGTGCTCTACTGGCGCAGCGACCGACTGATCCCCGTGCCGGGCACAGTGGACCCGGCCGAGGCGGTGACGCTGATCCTCAACTACCTGGTGGCGTATCAGACGCTTCATCGCTCGGCCAGGGTGAGGGCGGGCGAGACGGCGCTGATCGTCGGCGCCAGTGGCGGCATCGGCACCGCGCTCTTGCAGCTTGGCCGGCTGGCCGGGCTGACGATGTATGGCGTTGCGTCGACCAGCAAGCATCAGGTGGTTAGAGAGTTCGGTGCGACGCCCATCGACTACCGCAGCGAGGACTTTGCCGAGGTGATCTATCGCGCCGAACCGGCCGGCATCGACGTGGTGATCGATGGCACGACGCGGCTGGAAACCATCCGCAAGAGCCTGTCGCTGCTGCGGCGCGGCGGCCGCCTGGTCAGCTACGGCGAGCCGGCCAGCCTGGGCGACCTGGCGCGCATTCTGGGCACGCTGGCCCGTGAGAAGCTGACGCCGGACGGCAAGTCGTTCACGCTCTACGGCACATCCAGCTACTTCCTCGGCAATCGGCGGCCGTACGAGGAAGACTGGGCGACGCTGTTCCGCCTGCTGGAGACGCGCCAGATCCAGCCGGTCATTATGCAGAGGTTCCCGATCCTCGAGGCGGCCAGGGCAAATGAACTGCTGGAGAGCGGCGCGGTGGTTGGCAACGTCGTTCTGGTGGCGCCGGAATTGTTGAATGGCGATGCAAGCAGTTCCTGAGTTGGTGACGCACGACGGGTTGGCCATCTACCGGCTGGGCGATGGCGAGCCGTTGCTGCTGTTTCCCTATCCCCACGGCTCGACGCTGCATCCGATGGCCGAGAACCCGCTGGCGCGGCTGCTGACCGGCCTGGGTCGTCAGGTGGTCACTTTCGACCCGCCGGGCGCGTTTCGCTCCACCCGGCCGATGCGCTGCGACCTGGCCGAGATGCTGGACTGCGCGGTCGAGGCGCTGCAGGTTCATCAGATCAAAGCGCCGTTGGATGTCGTCGGGCACAGCATGGGCAGCCTGTGTGCGCTGGGACTGGCCATTGAGCGCCCGCAGTGGGTGCGCCGGCTGGTGCTGATCGGCAGCATGTCTGGCTGGCCGGCGGTGTTTCGCTGGAGCACGCCCCACAACTGGCGCCCGCTGCACGACCGCGAGTGGTGGCAGTGCATGTGGCTGGGCACCCGGCAGATCGTTGGTCTCGGCAACCTGGCCGTCCACAAGCGGCTGGACAACCTGATCAAGACTGCGTCCTTCGTGGACAAGCGCTATGTCGAGCTGTGGACGGTCGAACCAGGCGATTCACACCGGCCGCCGCCGGCCCGGGCGCAGTGGCTAAAGGCCGAGCGACAGGTAGACTTCGCCCGCCGTCTGAGCGAGGTTCACTGCCCGACCCTGCTGATGGTCGGGCGCTACGATCCGCAGACGCCGCTCGTTTGCTCCGAAGAACTGGCGGCTGGCATCCGCGGATCGCAACTGCTGATCTTCGAGCACAGCGGCCACTCGCCGTTCATCGAAGAATCTGACCTGTTCCGCGCTGCTGTGGCCGATTTCTTGGCGACCAGCCCGGGAGTTTGACATGACCTTCAAACGCTGGATGTACCGCGGCGGACGGCCGCACACGCTGGCCAGGGTGCTTAACGCGGGCTGGGCGCGCGTGCACTCGACAGGGATTTTACCCAGGTATTATGTCACTCTAGATGTCGTGGGCCGGCGATCGGGCAAGACGGTCAGCCTGCCCCTGGCGATGGCAGTGGTGGACGGCCGGCGCTACCTGGTGTCGATGTTGGGCAGCAGCGCCAACTGGGTATTGAACGTCAAGGCCGCCGGCGGGCGGGCCACGCTGCGCCACGGCGGGGCCGAGGAGGTGATCCTGACCGAGGTGGATATCAGCCGGCGAGCGCCGATCCTGAAGGAGTATCTGAGGATAGCGCCCGGCGCGGCCGCACATCCCGGTGGATAAGAATGCGCCGCTGTCTGAGTTCGAGCTGATCGCGGCGGATTACCCCGTTTTCCAGGTCGATAGTGCCCCCAGCCGGGGAAGAACGGTCGATGAGTCCCCTGCGATTGTGCTGCTCGATCCAGCCCGGAAACGCTCGGCTTTCCCAAACCGGGACAAGGAGACTCAATAGTAGAGGTGCACCATGAAGGCCCTGGTAATCTACGACTCGCTCTACGGCAACACGGAGAGGATCGCGCGCCATTGCTGAAGGTGTGGTGGACGCTGTAGGAACAGCCGGAAGCGTTGACGTGGTGAGCGTCACAAACGTGAACCTGGACGGACTGGCGACGATGGATCTGCTGCTGGTCGGCGGCCCCACCCATGGATCCCACCCATCGCCGCCGATGCGGGAGTTCCTCGACCGCATCCCTGACGGCAGGTTGACCGGCGTCCAGGTTGCCGCTTTCGACACGCGCACCGACATGGAAACGCTGTCCGGCGCACTGAGACTGATCGGCAAGTTCCTGGATCGCCTCGGCTATGCCGCGCCAAAATATCGTCAAATCTCGCGGCCAAGGGCGGGACTGTAGTCCAGCCGCCGGAGGGCTTTATCGTCGAGGACAAAGAAGGTCCTTTGCGGGCCGGTGAACTTGAAGCGCGCTGTGAGTTGGGGCCGGCAGATCGCGACAGAGGATACACGAATGAGAGCAACGGTCATCTATGATTCGCAGTACGGCAACACCACACGGATCGCCGAAGCCATCGGCCGCGGCCTGGTCGACGGCGCACAGGATTCGGCCGAGGTACAGGTGGTCCATGTCGCATGATCAGCCCGGAGGATATCGCGGGATGGGACATTCTGGTGGTCAGCTCGCCCACTCAGAAGTTCAGACCCACCTCGCCCATCAAACAGTTGCTGAAGAGCTTGCCAGGATTCACTGCGCGGCGTGCGGTCGCTGCCTTCGACACGCTTGACCGAGAAGAGATCAACTCCACGGGGTTCTGACGAAGTTCGTCGACATCTTCGGCTACGGCCCAGCCGATTGCAGATGGGCTGGCCAAGAAGGGTGGGCAGGAGGTTGGGCCGCCGGCGGGCTTCTACGTCGCCGGCACGGAGGCCCGCTGCTGGAAGGCGAGCTGGAACGGGCTGCGACCTGGGGTAGACAGATAGCAGTCAACTCATGAAGTTGGCGGTCCCGTGACGCCATTCACCCGAATGCAGGCGAGCGGGATCCGTTTTCCCATCAAAATTGCTGCACAAGGATTTCTGTGCAGCTGAGTGAAATACACAAGGAGCAACCGATGACTACCAAAGAGAAGCAGAAACCCGTTGTGGTTCGTCCGGGCGGCGGCATGGACGCCGTCTACGGCATCGGGATGATCGGCGCGTGGGTCTATTTCTTCAAGCAGGCCGCCGACAATCAAGAGCGCGTCACGGCCATCTCAAAGGATTCGTCTGGCCCGCCTTTCTGGTTTACGGACTGTTCAAATCGCTTGAAGAATAGCCCAAACCAGGCCCGTTATCGATGAAGTGGTGCTCAGCGTGGGCATGATTGCCCCGCTGAGCGCCGCCGCCAGGTGGAATTGCTGACCGAGGAGGAACAGAGTTGGCAAACGTTTCGATCAGCTTCGCAGGGGCGAACTCTCCACCTATGTCGCCACGCCTGCCGGTGCAGGACCCTGGCCGGCCGTATGCGTCATCCACGATGCGTTGGGGATGAGCCAGGATCTGCGCAACCAGGCCGACTGGCTGGCCGCAGCAGGCTATCTCACAGCCACTCCCGACTTGTTTGATGGAGGCACCTTTCTCGGTTGCTTGCGCACCATCATGCGCGACTTCGCGCGCGGCGAGGGACCACTCTTTGACCGCGTCGAAGCAGCCCGCCAATGGTTGATACAGCACGACGACTCCACCGGTAAGGTCGGCGTGATAGGCTTCTGCTTTGGCGGTGGCTTCGCGTTGCTGCTTGCGCCGCGGCGAATTCTCCGCCGCCAGCGTCAACTACGGCGCCCTGCCCAAGAATGCCGAACAGTTCCTCAACCAGGCCTGCCCCATCGTGGCCAGCTACGGCGCCAAGGATCGCACCTTGAAGGGCGCAGCCGGCCAACTGGAGAGCATCCTGACCGCGACCGATGTTGACCACGACGTCAAAGAATATCCCGGGGTGGATCATGCCTTCATGAACGACCACTCGCAGGACAAGATTCCGTTCCTGATCCACGTGGTCGGGTTCGTGTTCGGCGGTGGAGCCTACGACGCAGCGGCGGCGCAAGATTCCGCGGCCGGATCATCGCATTTTTCGACAAACACCCGAAGTCGCCTAATGCCGCTGGCTGAGATGCGCATGCACATGCAGGCAAAGGAGATGAAACCATGAGGGCAGTCGTCTACGATCGCTACGGGCCGCCTGAGGTGCTGCACCTGGCCGAGTTGGAGAAACCCGTTCCCAAAGAGAATGAAATCCTGGTCAGGATCCGCGCCACAACGGTGACGGCCGGCGACATCCGGTCGCGCGCCTTTGATGTGCCGGCCTGGCAGTGGCTGCCGGCCCGGCTGTACCTCGGGTTGACAGGCCCAAAGCGGCCGGTGCTGGGCCTTGAGTTTGCCGGGGACGTGGAAGCGGTCGGCGCAGGCGTCACTCGCTTCCAGCCGGGCGACGCGGTGTTCGCCTTCGCCGGGTTTGGCTTTGGCGGCTATGCCCAGTATCGCTGTCTGCCGGAGAGCGGCAAGCCCACCGATGATGGCATCGTCGCCCGCAAGCCGGCCAATCTCAGCTACGAAGAGGCAGCTGCGGTGCCAACGGGCGCGCTGACAGCCGCCGCTTTTCTCAGGAAAGCCAGCCTGCACGACGGGCAGCGGGTGCTGGTCTACGGGGCGTCGGGCAGCGTGGGCACCTATGCCGTGCAGCTTGCCAGAGCGCGCGGCGCCGGGGTCACCGGCGTGTGCAGCACCGCAAATCTGGACCTGGTGCGCTCGCTGGGCGCTGAACAGGTGCTCGACTACACCCGGGACGACCTGGCGGCGGTCACGGATCGCTACGACCTGGTCTTTGACGCGGTGGGCAAGGCGCCGGCAGCCGTTAGGAAGGGCCTGCTGAAGCCAGAAGGCCGCTTCCTTTCCGTCCACGACTCGGCCGACCTTCAGCCCGATGATCTGGACCAGCTCAGCACGTTGATCGAGGAGGGCAGGCTCCGTCCGGTCATCGACCGCACCTGGCCGCTGGAGCAGATCGTCGAGGCGCACCGTTATGTCGAGCAAGGGCACAAGCGCGGCAACGTGGTGATCACCGTCTCATAGAAATGTGTCATCCCGGATCTTGAAGAAATGGCAGAACAAGAGAGATTTCCCGCGGCAGTCTTCAGGTTGTGAGACCAGGTGGAAGGACTGCCGCCATCGTTGCCATCGCCAGACTGGCATCGTATACCTCCCCATCCAACACCCTGCTTGTCCATCACTTCTCTGGCTGGTCATCTCGCGCCCTGGCCGGGGAGGTTCTTCGGACTGTCAGACTCCGGAAAGAGCAATGCCCACCTTGGGTTGGGGGAAGAGGTCCAAGGTAGGCATTAGCAGCGAGATTTTGCTACAAAAACGTTAGGCTGGCAAATTCGCTCGGGCGAGACTTTATGACCTCAGGCACCAACGTCTCGCAATCCATGGGAGTGCGGACATACCCGATTTCGGCCTGGCGCGACGGCACCTTGATGGGGTCGGGGGTCAGATCCTCATAGAGGATCTACTGCAACGATCGGCGAATGCAGTTCAGGCGCGCCAGCATCTTGGCGTCCGCGTTGAAGACGTACCGGGGAGCCTGCTTGAGGTCGGCAGAAGCAAACACCTGCTCCCTGGCGCCGTGACTGCGACCTGGTTGTCGCGCACGGGAGAAGCGTTGGTCGACGGAAATGCCGAAACCTCGTTCCGCGGCGTGGCCGCGGGTTGATAGCCGGTGATAGAGCCATGAGGGGTTTATGAAAGAGGGGAAATAGATCAGCGATAGCTGCCATAGGGTATGTTAGCATCAGATGTAGCAACCCTGCTCATTGGGGAAACGCACGTGCACCGCTGCGGCGGTAGGGATCCCTAAACCTCGATGGGCCTCACGTTCTCACGGAGGTCGATTGAGATGAAGGCAAGAATCGTTGGTCGTGTTTCGGTCGTTGTCTTTGCTTTGTTGACGGTATTTTCCCCACTGGCGCCTGCCGCGCTGAACGCCGGCTCCTCCGGCGTGCTGAACGGTCAGTGCAGCGAGGTGGTATGCGGCTAACCCCCCGGGCTGGCCGGTCGATCAGGATGCAGGCTGGCGCGCCCTGTGCTGCGCCAGCTTCTCCTGGTTTGCCTGCAAATCCGCGAGGAGAACCGCCGAGCCTGGTTCGTTCACAAGAGGCTCCAGCAGCGTCCACGCCTCGGCAATCGTGGACTCAGCCTCGTCGTCGCGCTGCGCATCCAGAAGCGCTTCTGCCCGGCAGTTCATGGCGTTGATCGCGCCGGCCTGGTTGCCGATCTGCCGGTTGAAGTGGATGCTGGCCTCCGCATAGTCGGCCGCCCTGTCGGGCTGCCCGAGCTGGCGATATGCCAGACTCAGGTTGGTCGTGATGGAGGCGAGGCGCACGAGGTCGTGAACTTCGCGGAACACCTCTTCAGCCTGTGAGTATGCCTTGCGCGCCGCTTCGTACTGGCCCGTGTTCAGATACAGATTGCCAAGGTTGGTGCGCGCGGCGGCCTGGTTCACCCGGTCGTCGATCTCCTCCAGGATGGCGATCGCGCGCTGATAGCATGCCTCGGCTTCATCGTTGCGCCCGCTGGCCCTCAGCGCCGGCCCCAGGTTGGTCAGGCTCCAGGCGATCTGGCGCTGATCCCCCGTATTTTCGGCCGCGGCCAGCGCATCCTGATAATGTTGCACCGCCCGATCCCAGTCCTGGTTGTCCAGCGCGATACAGCCCCAGATGAAAGAGGTATAACCGCGCTCCGGGTCATCGGCCGGCAGCAGCGCAGCGGCTGCCGCTGCAGCCTGGCCGGCTTCCTCCAACCGGTGTTGCAGGCGAAACGTCAGGGCCATCCGGTTGAGAGCGCGCGCCTGCCGGTGCGAATCGCCAACCCCGGCAAAGCAGACAGCGCTTTGCTCATACAGGCTGCGAGCGTCGGCCAACTGCCCCAACAACTGGTGGATCATGCCAAACTGGAAAAGCAGCTCTCCCTCGGCGGATTCGTCGCCGGCCGCGCGGCACTTCTCGATCCCGCGTTCCAGGTAGGGCAACCATTGCTCGCGGTAGCCGGCCTGCTCCAACTGAGGCGCCAGCGCCATCAGCAGCTCCCGCGTGGCCGGCCACGCCTCCGGCAAATCCATGGCATAGGTCAGCGTGAGCAAGGCCTGCTCGCGGTCTTCTGCACCGGCTGAGGAGTCACCGGCCACCCTGCTGAGCGCTTGCTGTGCGCCCCGGATCACATACCGGCGAAAGACCGACGCGTAGTCTCCCGCCGTTGCTGCGGACATGTTGGCTACTTCCACCGGATCACCTGCTCAAGAAGGAAGGTTCGCGTCAGGTTGTGGATGCTGTATCGGCGGTCCAGCGGGCCGCCGCGGCTGTCCACCAGGTTCAGGGTCACCAGCTCGGCCAGCGCATCGCTCAACGCACCCGGCTCTAACCCGCTCAACTGCATCAGGAACTCCAGGTTCCCGCCGCGCTCAACCACCAGCGGCATCGCCAGCAGCGCCTGCCGGGGCGTCTCGCTCAGGTTGTCCCAGGCCCAGCGGTAGATGAAGTTGTACAGCATCTCGACCGGTGTGCCGCGCGCCCCTTGCAGATCGCTCAGTATGGCAGCAAGCGAGTGAATATGTGACTGGCCCACCACCAGCCGCAGAGCCAACGGGTTGCCACCGACGGTCTGGTAAATCGGGCGCAACTCGGCGTCGCCGGCCACCGCCAGCTCGGGCAGGTTGCGCAGGCCGGCCTCCTGGCGCACCAGCGACAGCGCATCGTGCTCATTCAGCTCCGATACCTTGGTATGATAGACGTCAGCCTCGCCGAACAGGCTTTGCCGTGACGTCAACAGGAACTTGGCAGGCTTGGCCAGCTTGCGCAGGACCGGCATCAGGCTTTCCACGTCGGCCACCGTCTCGAGGTTGTCAACAACCACCAGGGTCGGATGCCTGTCAAAAACACTCCGCAACGCGCTGATCGTCTTCTCGTTGGAGGTGACAGGCGGCATGCTGGGTAGCAACTGCACGGTCAGCGCCTCCAGCAAAGCAGAGACTGTAAGCGCCGGCTGGTCGAGATTGCGTACGGTGCCGGCCAGATCGAACCGCTGCTGGCGGGCGCTTATCCAGGCCACCTCGCCATCCAGCCGGCGCCGGATCAACTCGCGCATCGTGGCATCGGCCAGACTGGTCTTTCCGATACCGCCCATGCCGTTCAAGGCTACGATCCAGGGATAGTCATCGGCCAGCAACAGGTCGAGCAATTGGTCGCGCTGTTCGTCAACCCCGAACAAATGCAAATAAGTGGAAGGCTCCAGGCGCGCCTCCAGCAGCGTCTGCCGGTGGCCGCGTACTTCCCCCTCCATGACCGCCAGCACCTCCGCCAACTGGCTGATCGCATTGGCCTGGTAGCGATAGATCGTGGCGTCGGCCACGTTCAGACGGTTGGCAACCACATGTGTTGGCTTGTCATCGCAGAAGTGGAAACGCAACACGGAGGCTCCGATATGGTTGGTCTCCGCCAGCTTCTCCAGCCCGTGGTTCAGCACGCGATTGGCGGCATCCCGGATGTTCGTCGCCCCGCTGATACGTTCGAACGTGACGAGGTTCAAATAGCCGATGCTGCTGCCAGCCGAAGGGTCGGCATGCCATTGTTGCAAAGCCTCATGAACATGGGTTCGAAAATCCGGCGTCAACGGCTGATATGGGTTCCCGGTTGCCATGACATCTCCACTCCTTATTGCCCGCCTCACCAGATTTGATAGCGACGTGAGAGTCGTGTGATAGACAACAATTGCCGCTTTCTCGTATAGTAAGATTGATCGCCCAAGGTGGTCTCCTGTCCTTCGAACCCATCATCATGCCTGAGAAACGTGATCGTTGTTTTGTCCTCTGGGCTGACCGCTTCGATGAAGCGGCTGCAGCGCTGTTTGTGACGGAGTTTCGCAAGGCCGGGCTGAAAACCAATCTTGTCCAGGTAACCGGCCAGCACACCACCGGCGCCAACGGGTTAGCCCTCGTTCCAGACATGGCTATCGATGATGCGAGGGCCCTGGCCAGCCGGGCCGCCTGTGTCGTGGTTCCCTGTGATACAGCGGCTGTTCGCCAGACCAGCAGCGATCCGCGGGTCGCCGCATTTCTGAGCGAAGCTCTGGCAAGCGGCGTCGAACTGATAATCGGTGAGCGGGCTATCGAACTGGCCCCATGGAACGGTTCGCTGGCGCAGGCAACCGTGCGGTCCTATTCAGCAGAGCAGAGCGTCCAGCGGTTTGCCAGACGCATCGCTCATCGGCTTGCCAAGGATCAATCACGGTCCCGGCGCAGAAAATTGCAGGTTAGCCTGAACAGACTGTAGCCATTATACATACCTTCTGAACTCATCACCAACCACGCTCAGGGTTGC
>JAWKOJ010000017.1:0-120804 GCA_041391245.1 Caldilineales bacterium | reverse complement strand
ATTTCCGGTTCACCGTGGTCTATGCTGAGGAAGGCAACCGCCCCACGGTTGTGTTCAACTACGTCTGGGACGTTCCGCCTGACGAACCTGGCTCCCTTGAATGCCCCGAAGACCACTGCCACTGGTGGCGCGTCCGGGTATCCAGCGACGGAATCACGACTTTCGAGGCGGAAGGCGGCGCGCCGCTGCCGTGACCCGGCATCCAACGCAACGGCGCCAGACCATGTTGATAGTCCAGGATTGAGTCATCACGTCGGTGTGCTGACACCCCGAATCGCGGCGTTAGCGTCCTTTGCGAAGCACCCCGGAGTGGGCTGATGCCGAGCAGAGCGTGCTAGAGACGCCCGCATCTAAGGATGCTCACTCCGCAAGGCTAAACAGCTATGGCCAACACAGCCTGTGGCTTTCCGAAAACGCATCACGCATTACGTTTCACGTCTCACGACTTCATCTTCCGCCGCGTCTCCCGCACCAGCCGCACCCAGTTGCGCGCGTGCGTCACCGGGTCGATGTGGCTGGTCTCGCCGGCGTAGATGGTGCGGATCGGCACCCAGGCCAGCGCGTATCCAAGCTGCACGCAGGTGACGATCATCTCGACCTCGAACTCGAAGCCCTGTTCGCGGCTGCCCAGCACCGCTTCCATCATCCGGCGGCTGAGCAGGCGGTAGCCCGACTGGTTGTCCTGCACCGGCTGCCCCAGCGCCCACGAGAAGCTCCAACGGCCAATGGTGTTGGAAACCCGGCGTACCGCGGGCATCTGTCCGAAATCACGCGCGCCGATGATCAGGTCGGCCGCGGTCTCGCCGTAACACGCCAGGAACGCCGGTATCTCGGCCGGGTCGTGCTGTCCGTCGGCATCCAGGGTAATCACCGCGTCGAAGCCGTGCGCCAGCGCCCAGGTCATGCCGGCCCGCAGCGCTGCGCCCTTGCCCTGGTTGGGGATCTGGCGCAGGACGGTCGCGCCGGCTGCCTCGGCGACGGCGGCGGTGTCGTCCCGCGACCCGTCGTCCACCACCAGGGCAGGCAACCGGCGCAGCGTCTCTGCGATCACCGGCGCGATGCGGGCCGACTCGTTGTAGGCCGGGATCAACGCCAGGCTGTTGGGCTGGTTCACGGTCGCCGCTTGCCCACTCAGCCTGCCTCGGCCTGCCGCTTGAGCGCCTCGTTCATGCTGACGAAGCCGGCGCGGGTGTCGTCCGCTATCCTGCTCCAGGTGAAGGGCACGACCACGCCAGAGAAATGTTCACCTTGAACGAAGCGAACGGCGTCCTCGCCGGTGGGCTCGATCTGGAAGAAATGCTCGCCGGTGAACAGGCCGGGGATGCCCCACAATTTGCCAAGCCAGCGCAGCTCGCGCTCCGGCGTTAGCTTGATCAGCGTCGGGTTGAAGGTCATGGGATTGCGGTTGGGCGTGTCCAGCATTACCTCCAGCCTGGCGCCCTCCTTCAGGTCGCCCTGGATCAGGCGCACGAAGGGGTTCCACTCCGAGAAACTGTCGAAGTCGGTCAGAATCGCCCAGACGGCGCTGGCCGGCGCGGCGATGTCGATGGAAGTTGTGATTTCTCTGGCCATAGGTTCTCCTTTGGGTCGTTTTTCGGGATAGGTGACATTTGTGTCCTTCTTGGAGCAAAGAACTGAACCGCCCACGAGCGGCTATGTTCTGGCTCGGATGTGGCGGCGTGATGGCGTATGTTCGAACACGAAGGGTAGGTCCACGGTGGTGGTGTCGATCTCCTGGCCGGCCAGAAACCGCCAGACCCTGTCCAGCACATGCTTCAACTGTGGAGATGGCGGCGCCCACGAGCCAAAATCGTGGGAGGCGCCGCTCATGATCATGTGCCGGCCGTTGGGCAGACCGGGCAGCAGCTCAATCGCGTTGCCTGGCGGCGTGCGAGCATCCAGGTCGCGGCTGATCAGCAAGCTCGGCACGTCACAGCGCAACGGGCCGCGGAACTCGTCGCCCAGGTCGAAGCGGCCCAGCAAGTGGTGCGACCGGTGAAAGGGCTCGTTGATGCCGTTGCCCAGCAACGTCTGCGACGTCTGCGCATCGATCAGCGCGCGCCGGGCCGCGGTTGCGCCGGAGGCATAATCCACCAGAATCGGCATCAGGTTTCTGTCCGGCGGTGAAAGGCGATACTCAATCGCCTCCTGCGCCAGCCACGAAAAATCAGCCGCGCGCATGGCCTGGTAGCGGGCAGGCAGGGAACGCAGAAAGGGGGTTGATCCCAGGTTGGCGGCGGTTGCCCGCTGCAAGTCGTTTTTGCCCAGGGTGATCTTTACCGGGTCACCGCTGCGCGGATGGCGGGCCGTAGCCACGACCGGCGCTCGATCCAACTGCTCCAACACCGCCGCCACCAGCCCCAACAAACCGTCGCCGTCCAGCCAGTCGATCTGCTCCAGTGCCAGCCGGTGCAGATCCTCCAGGCACTGCTGTACCTGGCCGGGCAGCTTGACTGTGTGATCAGGTCCCTCAATCCCCCAGATCGCGGCCCGATGCACCTGCGCGCCGTGATAGCGCAGCACTGACAGGGCATGGTGCGAGCCAAAACTGCCCCCTGCCAGCGAGATCTGATCGTAGCCCAGGGCGCGCCGCAGATCGTCCACATCGGACGCCATCTGGTGCGCGTTGTAACCGGCCGGATCGACGCCCTGCTCCTGCCAGAAGCTCAGCCAGCGTGCCGCATACTCGCCCGTCGCGGCCACTTCCCGCTCGAAGTCCAGCGGCTCATCCAGCGGCAGATGGTAGTCGGGCAGGCAGTCCAGGCGAGGCAGCGACTGGCCAATGCCGCGTTGTTCCAGAAAAATAACATCGCAGACGGACTGCAAGGGGGCCAGCAACAGGCTCCACAGCCAGACCGCGTACTCATCGATGGACACGCCCGGTCCGCCCGGCAGGAACACAACCGGCGGACCTGTCTGCCGGGCCGTGCTAAGGATGCGCAGGAAGGAAAGTTCGATGGTGTTGCTGGCAGGCTCCTGCCGGTTCTCCAACACCCACAGCCGCCCGCGCTGAGCCGGCACTGGCGCGCCGTCGGCAGTCTGGAACAGATAGGGCGCGATGAAAGGTTGGCGTTTCAAGAGAGGTGTAAGGGGTTCACGGCGCATGCTGGGCGCGAATCACTTGGCGCAGGTCGTCGATGGGGTGCAACTGGCCATCGTCCGCGGCGAAATACCAGTGGTCCCAGCCATTGCACGGGCTGCCGTTCATCAAATGCTTGCCCGCCTGGTGGACGGATCCTTCGAAGCCGTCGGGGAGCCGCAGCTTGCCATCCGGCTTGACGCGCGCCGGCCGCGCCCGGTCCTGGCGAAACCAGAGCGTTTGGCCCGGCTGCAGGAGGCCCTGCTCCAGCAAAGCAGCAAAGGCGATGCGCGGTTGCAGACGTCGCTTGTCGCGCACGTCGAACACGTCGGCGTCCAGCGGCTGCGGCGTGATCGCGTCGATGCGCTCCTGTGCAACCTGGATGTAGCCCGCGTCGCGCTCGATGCCGATCCAGCGGCGGTGAAGCCGTTTTGCAACTGCCCCGGTGGTGCCGCTGCCAAAAAACGGATCCAGCACCAGGTCGCCGGGGTCGCTGCTGGACAGGATGACCCGATAAAGCAGTGCTTCGGGCTTCTGCGTGGAGTGCGCCTTTTCCCCATCAGCATGCACGGATGCGCTCGCTGCCCGAGCAGATGGGCAGATGCCAGTCGCTGCGCATCTGCAAGTCATCGTTGAGCCCCTTCATCGCGTGGTGGTTGAAGGTATAGCGTGCGCCTTGCGCCTTGCTGGCCCAGATCAGTGTCTCGTGGGCGTTGGTAAAGCGCACGCCGCGGAAGTTGGGCATTGGATTGGTCTTGATCCATGCCACGTCGTTGAGAATCCAGAAATCCAGATCCTGCATGATCGCACCGACGCGATAGATGTTGTGGTACGAGCCGATGACCCACAGGCTACCGTCGTCCTTCAGCACCCGGCGGCAGGCGGCGAGCCAGGCGCGGCTGAAGGCATCGTACTCGGCGAAGCTGCCGAAGCGGTCCCAGGCGTCGTCCACCGCGCCGACCCGCGTCATGTTGGGCCGGTAGAGCGCCTGGCGCAGTTGCAGGTTGTAGGGCGGGTCGGCGAAGATCAGGTCCACCGACCGCTCGGGCAGCGTCGCCAGCACATCGATGCAATCGCCGGGCAGGATCTGATCCAGCGGCAGCGCAGCTTGCTCCGTCACCGGACACCCCATTCCCACATGCCGAACGCCGTCTTGCGGTCCAGCGGATGGCCGGCCTCTCGCAGCGCCACGCCGATCTCGCCGAGATGATATCCTTCGTGGCTGATCAGGTAGCCGACAAACGCCGGTGGGTGTGGCTTGAAGCCGGAAATGCGCTTGCCGCTCGCCAGCGCGCCGCCAACCATCGCGGCGATCGCGTCGCCGGATGAGTGCAGGGCCACGCGCAGACTGTCCCGGTCGTAGCGATCTTGTTTGCCCAGTTTGGCTACGCCGTCGGGCAGCGCCTTGCCGCTCGCCAGCCACATAGCGCGCACGTCGTGGATGTGTGCGAACATCTGTGGCGCGCTGCGGCCCTTGGCAGGCGCGGGCAGCACGAAAACAGCTTCATCCACCGCATCCAGCACGTAGAGCACCACGCGCGCGTTGATCTGCCAGGTTTCGAGAAGTGGGTCGGTCATCGTGGAACGTCCGGAGATTGAACTGTCAGGATTGTATCACATTGCAGCGGGTACCGGTAATCGTTCCACCCTCCTCATCCCCCTCCTACTCCTCCTCTTGCTCCTACTCGTCCTCCTGCTCTACGTCGCCTGCCTAGAATTGAGGATTTCGAGAACCAAGAGGCAGAGGAGCAGGAGTAGAAGTAGGAGTAGGAGTAGGAGTAGGAGGAAGAGCAAGAGGAGGAGGAGAACGCTGTTAGGTTACTCTAAGGTTTCTCTAATGCGCCATTAAGGTTCAGGCCTTATTATATAGTCATCGTTCGGTAATACGAATGATGCTCCTTCCTTCCTCCTTGCGGGGTGACAGATTGGGACGGTCTGTCACCCCCATCTTCTTTTTTGCGACCAGACACCGCGCCACAGCGCGGTTTTTTTGACTCTTCGCGGTTGCGTCAGAACCGACGGTCCTTGCTCATGGGCAAAAGCGCTACGACGATACGGGCAACTCCGTTTTCAGGCAAGGACTGTCGTTCCTGAACCATCTGCAAGCTGAGTCCCACCTGCCTTGACGCAAACTGGACCGTGGCGTACAATCCGGTGCCAACCGCAGGCCGTTCTGGTGCTGACCAGCCTGATTGCTGCAAGGATTTCACCATGTCCCAACGAATCACCCCGCGCGATATCGCCATCACCGCGTTGATGATCGCACTGGTCGCCGTCGTCACACGCTTCCTGATCGTGCCCATCGGCGCCGGTTTCTTTAATCTCTCTGACGCTGCCGTCTACTTCGCCGCCTTCACCTTCGGTCCGTGGATAGGTTTCCTGGCCGGCGGGATCGGTGCTGCGCTGGCCGACCTGAGCGCGGGCTACGCGTCCTTTGCGCCGCTGACCTTTCTCGCCCATGGCTTGCAGGGCCTGGTGGCCGGCCTGATCGTGCTGCGCGGCCCTGGCTCGCTGGTGGCGCGCATGATTCTGGCTGCAGTCGCCGGGACGCTGACCATGGCAGGCATCTACTTCCTGGGCGAGTATTTCGGCGCCAACCTGGGCTGGGGCGGACCGGCCCAGGCGGTCACCGAGCTTCCGTTCAACGTGCTGCAAAACGTCATCGGCGCGGCGATTGCCATCCCGCTGTCGATCCTTGTCCGCCGTGCCTACCCGCCGCTGAACCGGTATATCGGTGAGTAAGAAGCAACGCAAAGTGACAGTCACCTTCGGAAGGTGACTGTCACGTCGAGCCGACGGTGATTGTCACCCGCGCCTCCTTTCCCTCCCAACTCTTGTTTCCCTCTGCTCCCATGTCCGTCCACCTGGACGACCTCCGTTTCAGCTATCCGCCCGTTACCGCCGGCCAGCCTCCAGTTGAGGTGCTGCGCGGCGTTTCGCTGGACGTTCCTGCCGGCCAGGCGCTCGCGATCATGGGATCGACCGGCAGTGGCAAGACCACGCTGGCTTTGATTCTCGCGGGCCTGGCTCCGGCCATGACCGGCGGCACGCTGGCCGGTCGCGCACAGGTCAACGACCTTGACGCCGCTGCCACGTCTGCCGCGGTTCTCAGCGCAAGCCTTGGCCTGGTGTTTCAGGAGCCGGAGCGCCAGCTTTTCAACATGACCGTAGCCGAGGAGGTAGCCTTCGGGCTGGAGGGAATGGCGCTGCCGCCGCAGGAGATCGGCGAACGGGTTGCCTGGGCGCTGGCCCAGGTCGGCCTGACCGGGCTGGAAGAACGCTCACCCTGGCAGCTTTCCGGTGGACAGCAAAAACGGCTGGCAATTGCTACCCTGCTGGCGATCCGTCCGCCCATCCTGCTGCTGGACGAGCCGATGGCAGGCCTGGATCCCGCCGCGCGCCGCGAGGTTGCCGCCGTGCTGGACGATCTGCGTCAGACGGCCGGCGCCACCGTCATCGTGCTGGAAAAGGATGCCGAGTTCGTGGCGCGCTGGGCGGAACGGGTCGTCGTGCTGGCCGGCGGAAAGGTCGCGCTGGACGGTTTGCCTGCCGACGTCTTCGGCCAGGTAGATCGGCTGCGCGAGTTGGGCGTCGCCGCGCCGCAGATCGCCGAGCTTGCTGCCCGGTTGCCGGGGGCTGTTGTCAGCCACCCATTGCTGACGGCCCGCCAGGCAGCCGCCGCGCTCGCTCCCACGCTGTCTCCCGAATCTGTCTCTTTGGCACAGGCCGTCTCGTTGAGTCTCCCTCTCTCTGCGTCTCCCGCTCCCCCCGCCGTCGAAGTCCGCGCCGTTACCTTTCGCTACGAGGACGGCACACTGGCGCTGGACAATCTGTCGCTGCTGGTGCCGGACGGCCAGTTCCTGGCAGTCGTGGGACGCAATGGCGGAGGCAAGAGCACGCTGGCGCGCCACCTGAACGGCCTGTTGCGACCGCAGGCCGGCGAGGTCGCCATCCAGGGCAAGGCGGCTGCTGGCCGGCGCGTCGGCGAGCTTGCCAGAGAGGTTGGCTATGTCTTTCAGAATCCCGACCACCAGATCTTCGCCACGTCGGTGCGTGACGAGGTGGCGTACGGCGTGCGCAACCTGGGTGTGACGGAAGCCTTGGCGAGCCAGCGGACCGAGGATGCCCTGACCGTGTTTGGGCTGACTGCGGTGGCTCAGACCCCGCCGGCCGTCCTGGGGTATGGGCTGCGGCGGCTGGTCACCCTGGCGTCGGTGTGGGCAATGCAGCCGCCGATCTGGGTGCTGGACGAGCCGACCACCGGCCTGGACGCCCACTACACCGCGACGCTGATGGAGCGTCTGCGCAGCCTGCACGCCGCTGGCCAGACGATCCTGTTCATCACCCACGACCTGCGGCTGGCGGCCGAGTTTGCCCAGCGCGTGGTCGTGATCGACCGCGGCCAGGTAGCGCTGGATGGCTCGCCAGCCGCGGTGCTGGGCGACCAAACCGCGCTGCGAACCTTCGGCCTGCGCCCGCCGCCCATCACCCGCCTCTCCGCCCTGCTCGCGCCGCACGGTTTCCCGCACCCCACCCTGACCGTAGACGAATTCACCGCCGCCTGGCGTGACGCGACCGGCAAGGACGACCGACAGGACTACACCATTCCGATCACCGGCCACTGATCACTGACTACCGATCCCTCCCGTGCTCTTCGACCTCTACGTGCCTGCCGATGGCTGGCTGCAACGCCTGGACCCGCGCACCAAGATCGCATTGGTGCTCTGCGGCGCGGCTCTGTTTGTTGTGATGAACCATCTGTTGGTGCTGCTGAGCCTGCTGGCGTTGATCCACGCAATGTTGCTCACCTCGCGGGTGCCGCCGCGCCAGATCGCC
This sequence comes from Caldilineales bacterium, assembly GCA_041391245.1. Lineage (GTDB taxonomy): Bacteria > Chloroflexota > Anaerolineae > JAAEKA01 > JAAEKA01 > JACKBK01. The sequence goes on along the minus strand of JAWKOJ010000017.1, from coordinate 112,889 downwards.
TGGGTGTGGCGGCAATTGCTGCGCGTGGTGGTCATCATCGTCCTGATCTGGCCCTTCTTCGCCCGCCTGCCTGGGCCGGAGATATTTTCCCTTGGCCCGTTCACCGTGACGTGGACCAGCGTCTGGGCCGGTCTGGCGACGGCGACACGGGTGGTGGGCATGTCGCTGCTTTTCTTCGTTATCCTGTTCACCACCCGTCAGAACGAACTGGTGCGCGGCCTGGTACGGCTGGGGCTGCCCTTCGAGTGGGGACTGACGCTTTCCATGGCGCTGCGCTTCATCCCGACCTTTAGCCGGACGGCCGAGCAGATACGGGACGCACAGGCGGCTCGCGGCTGGCAGGTGGACCGCGGCGACATCCGCGGCCGGCTGCGCGGCATGACGCCCGTGCTGGTTGCGCTGGTGATCGACGTCCTGCGCACGGGTGACACCCTGGGTATGGCGCTGGCCGTGCGGGGTGTCGGCAGCGGCCGGCCGCGCACTGTCTGGCGCGACATCACCTTCAGCCGCCGGGACTGGGCTGTGCTTGTTTTGATAGCTCTGATCTTTGCCGCCCTGATCTACCTGCGCTTCGGACAGGGTTTTGGGGCCGAGTTGATATGAAACACGTCACCGAGTGCATCGTGCTTTCAGAGGACGGGCAGCAGGTGGTATTGGGTGTCAAACAGCGCGGTTTTGGCGCAGGCAAGTTGGTGGGCTACGGCGGGAAGCTGGAGGAGAACGAGACTATTGCGGCCGGAGCGGCACGCGAGCTGTACGAGGAAACCGGAATCCACACAGCACCCAACCATCTCGACGAGGTAGCCGTCCTGACCTTCATCTTCCCGGCGCGGCCCGACTGGAACATCATCATCCACGTCTTCCTGGTCAGCGACTGGACCGGCGAGCCGACCGCCAGCGCCGAGATCACGGCCGAGTGGCACGACCGGGACGCCATCCCCTACGACCGGATGTGGGACGATGCGCGCATCTGGATGCCGCGCATCCTGAACGGGGAGCGCCTGCGCGCGACGTTCGTCTACGCCGACGACTGCGAGACAGTGCAGGCGTACCGGATAGTGTGAAGGACCGTAAGGAGAACGATTTCCGCTCTTCCTCGTACTCCTACTCCTCCTCCTACTACTCCTCCGGGCGGAGTTGAGGAAGAGTAGGAGCAGGAGTACGAGTACGAGGAAGAGTACGAGTGGGAGACGGTTGGTTAACAGGTGCGAATGTCGCGCACTTCGAGAGAAAGCGGCTCAAGGGCAGCCTTGAGCGTCACCTCGTCGGGGCCCGCCACCTTGAAGACCAGCTCCGATGTGGAGGGATCGTCGCCGGAGAAGGTGCCCAACGCGATGATGTTGCCACCCAACTCGAAGATCGCCTTGCTGAGCGACGCGATCTCGCCGGCCACGTTGGGCACGATGACGCTGACCCGCACTGCCTTCTGGCGGGCGCCCAGCATCTCCAGCATGATCTTGAAGATGTCGGTCTCGGTGATGATGCCCACCACCTTGCCGTCGCGCAAGACCGGCAGCCCGCCCACCTTGTGGTCCGCCATGATGCGGGCCGCCTCCTCGATGGGCGTGTCCTCGACGGTGGTGATCACCTCTTTGGTCATCACCGTGCGCACCTTGATCTTGCTCACCAGGTAGTTGATCTCCCAGACGCTGAGAGTCGTGGCCTGGCCAGGGCTGGCGTTGCGCAGATCGTTCTCAGACACGAAGCCGACCAGCTTGCCGTTCTCGACCACCGGCGCGCGCCGGATGTGCTCGCGCCGCAACATGTCCAGCGCATCCATCACCGGCACGTCGGGGCCGACAGTTATCACCGGATGTATCATTCGCTCGCCTACAAGCATGGGAACCTCCTTGGTTCAGTCGTTTGTTGGTGGGATGGGTAGGAAATCGGGAGACAGGGAAACAGGTAAACAAGTAGACAGGTAAATAAGTAGACAAGTAGACAGGTAAGTATAAGTAGATGGGCAGGCAGGCAGAAATGGTAGTCAACGGGGCCGCGCTATCTGTGATCCGCTACCTGCCATCCGCTATCTGCCGCCGGCTACTCCGCCGCGCCCGCCGTCTCGTGGGTCACGCCGCGGCGCAGGTGGTGCCAGACGTAATAGCCGAATGCGATAAACAGGCCGGCGATGATCGGGTACTTCAGTGGGCCCATGATGCCCAGGATCTGCTCCCAGTGGTCGCCCCACAGCCAGCCAAACGTGGCCAGTGCGCCGCACCAGATGAACGATCCCAGGAAGGTCAGAAACGCAAAGGGGACGAACTTGACCTTGAACACGCCGGCCGGGAAGCTGACAAAGGTGCGGACGATGGGCAGCAAGCGGGCAACGAAGTTGCCGCCCTGGCCCCAACGCCGGAACCAGCGGTCGAAGTTGTCGATGTCCTTTTCGTTGACCAGGATATACTTGCCGTAGCGCTCGACAAAGGGCCGGCCGCCCCAGTAGCCCATCCCGTAGGAAATGGTCGAGCCGATGAGACAGCCGACGGCGCCAAAGAAGCCGCCGATCATGAACGCCTGATACCAGGTGGCGCTGGCAGGGACCAGAATCCAGCCGGCCAGCGGCATGGTAATCTCGCTGGGAATAGGGATGTTGGCGCTCTCCAGCGCCATGATCACGATGACGCCCGGCCAGCCGATGGTGTGAAACAGGTTCTCAAGAAACGGAACGATATACTGGGCAATAAGATGTTCCAAGACAAGCTACTCCAAATCGTGGCGGCTGCTTGTGCAGCAGCCCCTCGTAAGATTACAAGTTCCCCGGACCAACAGTCTCCGGGGAACGAGTCGTACGCGCCTATTGTAACATCGGCAGCGCAAAGCATCAAAAGCCGCAACGGGCCGGCACGCTACGGCCCGGCGCCGCCCGTTTCCTGCAAGCCGAGAGCCTCCAGCTTGCAGGCCATCGGCACTCCGGTGATCGGATCCCAACCGCGCACGTCGTAGAACATCGTCAGCAACGCGTCGAAGTCAGGCACATAGCCCTCGGTGCCCCCTTCCTCGATCTGTTGCAGGAACAGCTTCGGCAGCCGGTCGTCGGCCCGGGTCGCACCCAGGCGGAAGTTGAGCAGCCGCTTGAAGTTGGTGATGCGCTCGCCCAGCAGCAGGATGTCGTCGTAGCCTACATCCCATCCGGTGGTCGCCCGCAGCAGCCCCAGCAGGTTCTCCGCCGACACATCCTCGAAATGGCAGAGGATGGCCGAGTTGGTGAAGCTGCGAAAGTCCATCAGCCGCGCCGCCGTCTCGACCATGTGGCGGTCCTCGGCGTGCCGCTCCAGCAGCTCCAGACCCAGCTCGGGCACCTCGCGGCCGCGGATCAGCTCGTAGTAGTCGCCCGCCATGTGGTCGGCGCCGCGGCTGGCAGTGGCGTAGACCAACGCCTGGCCGGAGAAGGCGCGCGGGTCGTGGAAGGCCGACTCCAGCCCTTTGACGGTGACGGCCAGATCGGGCGCGCCGAAATGCTGCGCCACCGCGTCCGCGCCCTCGGCCAGCAGGTCGCCTATCCCCTGCCGGTGGGCGATCATCTCCACCAGTTGCAGCATCGGCTGCGGGTCGCCCCACGGCAGCGCCAGCCCGTCCAACTGATCGGCGTCAGCGATGCCCTGGTTGTACAGGTAGTACAGCAGCCCGACCGTGTTGGCGGTCGAGATGGTGTCCAGACCGTGCAGGTTGCACAGGTGGCCCGCCAGCGCGGCCGCCTCCAGGTCACCGCTGCCGATCAGCGCGCTGAAGCCGATGGCCGTTTCGTACTCCGGTCCATCGATCTTGGGGTGCTCGCTGCCGGTCACCGCGCTGCGCTCCACCGGGTAGTTGTCCAGGTGGATCTCGCGGCCGCAGGCGATCGGGCAGCGGAAGCAGGGCACATGGCGATCCAGCAGGTCCATCAGCCCGCTGGCGTTGATGGCATCTTCGATGGCCTCGTTGGAGCTGGCGGTGAAGTAGTTCAGCGGCACGTCGCCGTACATGTAGCCGATGTCGGCGCCCATGATGGTGCCGGTCATGCGCAGCCCAACCGCGAACAGGTCGTCCACCACGAAACGCATGGCGGCGCGCAGCGAGTCCTTAAACGCGGCCGCATCGGCCAGTGGCACGTCAAACTTGCCGCCTCAGGCGATAGCCTTCAGCCGCTTGCTGCCCATGACTGCGCCCAGCCCGGTGCGCGCTGCCTCCCGTCCGTGGTCGTTCATCACCGCCGCATACTTGACGAGATTCTCACCGGCCGCGCCGATGGTGGCCACGTGCATGCGCAGCTTGCTGGCGTTGCCCTTGAGCTCCTCCTCCACACGGTCCTGGGTGTCGTAGTGGTTGAGGCCCCAAAGGTGCGCGGCGTCGTGCAGGGCCGCCTCTCCGTTCAACACGCTGAGATAGACCGGCCGCGCCGCCTGGCCGGTGACGATGATGCCGTCGTAGCCGGCGTGGCGCAGGGCCGGTCCCCAGTGGCCGCCGCCGTTGGCCTCGCCTGTCAGCCGGGTGGCGGGCGAGCGGGCGACGACGCTGTAACGGCCCGCGGCCGGCACCTGCGTGCCGACAAACGGGCCGGTCATGAAGATCAGTGGGTTGTCGGGGCCGAGGGGATCCGTTTCGCCGGTGACGTAGTCGGCCAGATAGCGCGCGCCCAGCCCGCTGCCGCCGACGAACTGGCGCGCATAATCAGGGTTCAGCGGCTCGTCCCAGACGCGGCCAGCCGTGAGATCGACGCGCAGTATCTTGCCCAGGTAGCCAGGGAGGGAGGTCATGGCGAAACGCTAGAAGTCGATGGAGCGGCCTTCGTAGGCGTAGAGGAACAGGTCGGCGAACTCCTCGGGCGTCGGCACGCGCGGGCTGCTGGCGGCAGCATCGTTCTCGCCGCTCTCGATCATGCCGGGGATGGCAGCTTCGTACGCGTCGCGGTCGATGCCCAGATCGGCGCATGTCATCGGCTGGCCGATCTCTCGCATCAGGCTGCGCACGGCATCGATCAGGCTGTGTGCGCCTTCGTCCACCGTAGCCGCCGGCAGCCCGAGGAAGCGGGCGATGTCGGCGTAGCGCTCGGCAGAAACGGGCAGGCTGTACTCCATGGTGTAGGGCAGGTACATGCCGACCGCGCGGCCGTGGGGCACCTTGAAGAACGCGCCCAGCGGGTGGCCAAGCGCGTGGGATGTGGATGCCTGGGCGTTGCTCATGGCCAGCCCGCTGATGCTGGAGGCCAGATGCATTTGACCGCGCGCGTCCACGTCGCCGGCCACCGAGGCCGCCAGGTTGGCGAAGATCATGCGGATGGCCTGCAGGCAGAGGCCGTCGGCGAACTCGTTGCGCCAGGTGCTGGTGTACGACTCGATGGCCTGCGCCAGCGCGTCCATGCCGGTGTCGGCCGCCAGACGGGCCGGCATCCTGGCCACCATGGCGGGATCGACCAGGGCCACATCGGCGATCAGCTCACGCGAGCCGAGGACGAGCTTGCGATGCGCCTCCACATCGGAAATGACGACCATCCAGGTACACTCGGAGCCGGTGCCGCTGGTGGTGGGAATCGTCACCAGGCGCGCTTTCTGGCGCATGCCCAGCGGAACCAGTGGGCTGATCTCGTCCGGCTCCAGGTCGGGCCGCTCGTAGAGCGCCCACATGGCCTTGGCGCCGTCCATGCACGATCCGCCGCCGAGGCCGACGACCCAGTCGGGGCCGAAATTGGCCATGATCTGCGCGCCGCGCTTGACGGTCTGCAGGGAAGGCTCAGGCTCGACCTGGTCGAAGACCGCGACCTCCATGCCAGCATCCTCGAAGCGGCGGCGAATGTCGTCGGCGTAGCCAAGGCCGGCCAGCACGGGGTCGGTGACGATAAAGGCGCGCTCGCCCTGCAGTTCCTCGATGTACTCAAGGGCGTCGTCGCCAAACACAATCTGCGGGCTCGAGAAGAACCACATAACGTCTGCTCCTGCCAATACTGGCCTAAACGCTGTGGCCGGTCTTTGCTTGCACCCCGACAGGGGCCGACCGAGTCACCGGTGGCTCGGTCGAAGACCGGCCACAGCAGTGAGATATCGGCTACAGCGCTGCGATATTTGATGCTCCTGCCGGCCTACTGAGGCCACTCGGTCGGCACCTGGGTGGCGCAGTTCACCAGCTCCTGGGCTGCCTTGACCGAGCGCAGCACCTTGGCCATGTTGCCCTTGAGCTTGAGCTGGCGGGTGATCAGCGCCTGGATGGGATCGACCTTTTTGTCGATGACCTTTTTCCACGAGTCGACCTTGCCCGAGACCTCGAACTCCGGGGAGTTGGCTGCCATGTCGCTCACCATACTGGCGCTCCGGCACTCGCCGTGCCACAGGTCCAGGTAGACAGCGCGAGTGGACTTGTCCTTCATGTCGGCGATGAAATAGAAGTCGCCTTCCCAATCCGCGGCCGCGGCGCGATAGGCGTCACTGGCGTTGATCGCGTCTTTCAGGGCGCCGGCCCACTCTTCGCTGAGAAATGCTATGGCCATGGGTTCCTCCTGCTGACAAGGGTAATTTTATGACGCAGCGCGTCTTTGAGAACTATACCACGAAAGCAAGGGGGGAGCAAAATGGGGGGAGGGAAACGGAGGAACAGAAACGCAGAAGGGCAGAGAGGCAGAGGTGCAGAGCACCTCGCGGAGTTCTCAAACACAGAAGGGCAGAGAGGCAGAGGGGCATTTCGCCGCGGAGTGCGCATCCTGCTTCGAAAATAGCGACTGGCCGGCTCCAGCCCCAGAACCGCGGATCGGTCGGAGCGCGGATCAGAGGCATATCCACGGCGAAGGCGAGCTCCGATGTTTTCATTGGTCGGGGTGTCGGGCGGAGCCCGTCCCGGCGCCTGACTTGAAAATAGACGCTGCTGCGGCCGGTCTCCGACCGTGCCGCCTCGATTTTCATCCATGGTTGTGCGAGTAGCGCATGGTCGTCTCAGATGCGCACGACCGACCACCTGCGCGCCGGGTACACCCAGTCAACCCGCCATCGACACTCGCCCTCTCAATTCGCTGGGCGAGCTCGCGGTGGCGCCACCACCGTCTACCACGCGTAGAACGCGCCTCGAATGCAGGGTGCTTCGCAAACGAGGCGCGCTCTGGCGCGGGCTTCCAACTATGCAGGCTTACCAGCTTGTGTGGCCCAACTCGTCCCACCGGCCGATGGGGACGTAGACGATGCCGTTGGCAAACCCCTGGCAGCGGTAGCCGGCCACGTCAAACTCCTCGGTCAGCGGCACGCCCAGACTGTGTTCGCGCGCATAACGACCCAACCGGCATCCGGGTTGAACGGGATGTTGAGGATGTCCCACGCGTTGCGCCGCATCGTCTCCAGAGTCGCCGGTGTAGGTGGACCGTCGGGCGGCGGCGGTGGAGGTGGCGGCGGTGGCGGCGGCGGTGGTGGCGGCGGTGGTGGCGGCGGCGGTGGAGTGGCGGCGGTGGCGGCGGCGGAGGTGGCGGCGGTGGTGGCGGCGGTGGCGGAGGTGGCGGTGGCGGCGGTGGTGGCGGCGGTGGCGGAGGTGGCGGTGGCGCGGTGGCGGGTCGACCTGGGTTTCCCGTCGCTCGGCGCGCCAAACGGCAAACGTCGAGACGTGCAGCTTGTACGGCAGTCCGCCGCCAACAACTACGTCGGCAGCACCGGCAGGCGCCCAACACCAGGGCCCTTGCTTGCCCTGATCAGGGTAGTAGTTCTGGTAGATGTCCAGGTTCGCCCAGCCGGAGTGGCTCTTGGGTGTCTTCCTGATGTACCCCTGGTAGAGTGGATCGGCCAGTTTCTCCAGGCCGTCTGACCAGTAGCGCACCAGATCATCGGTTGCGATTGGCTGCCCGTTCAGGTCCAGCACGCGCGAACAGATGGTGGTCGCCGCCCGCGTCATCGAAATAGTCGGGGTCCGTCGTCGAGCGCAGATAGGCTTGCCGCGCCCAGGCCTGCACGCTGCCCAGCAAGCCGGGGTCAGGCTCCCACTTGCCGTCGCGGGTGGTAAACAAGTCCACCAGACGAAAGACGATCTCCTCCTCTGGCTGGTCGGGCCGATCCTCGCAGCGCACGATCTGGAGGTTCAACTCGTCGATCCAGTCCCCTTGCGCAGATCAGGCAACGGTGTTGGCGGGGGCGGATCGACCGGCGGGTCAGGCGGCGGCGGATCGACCGGCGGGTCTACGGGCGGATCGACCGGCGGCGTACCTTCGTCCCAACTGAACCGGCGGACGAAGGGCGGGATCGCCTGGACAGCCTCGATGGTCTGCGTCAGTTTGCCCTCCGGCGTCAACGGGTTGTCCCACCAGTTCTGGCCGCCAAAGGTCCATGAGCCGACGATCCAGGGCGTGATGCTGAACACGTAGTCGGGCAGCGGCTCGCCGTTGGCCAGCACTCCGGTGCGCAGCCACTCGAACATCTCCCGGTGGTACTCGGCGTGCAGCGCCTTTTCCACCTTGGGGTAGCGATGGTCTTCCTCTGCGCCGAACAGCCAGCCTCCCTCGCCGCCGACAATCGGCAGCACGTAGCCGATCCGCTCCTGCATCCAGGCGGCGTAGGCCAGGAAGCCCAGCCCGCTCAGGGTGTCCTCCAGGATCGTCTGTCCCGGGTTGTCCGCCTGGTTGCGGTCGTCGTAGGGATAGGCCGGCGGGTGGTTGGCGCCGTAGTTGTGCTGGACGAAGAAGGCGCGTTCCCAGATGTCCTGACGCCCGTTGGCGCGCACCGCATCCACGGCGGCGTCAAAAGGCGCCTTGGTCAGCACCTGGATACCGGGATAGCCGCCCGCATCATAGATGCGCGCCGCGTGCGCGGCCCAGTTGCGGCCGAAGATCTGCGCCCAGTTGGCCGGCCGGCCGTTGCGCCATTCACGGATGTCCTCGGGCTCGTTGTGAACCTGAACATAGGGCCTCGATCCAAAGACCTGGAACGGCTCGCGCAGCGCCTTGACAAACGGTTCCGGGTCGAAAGGTTCGTCAATCAGCAGGCCGATGCGGACAATGGGCATGATCCCCACGGCTGCACAGGCCACCGCGGCCCGGCGGGCCTGCAACGCATCAGGCGCGTAGATCATGGTCCAGGTGGCGCGGATCGACTGCAGGCGTTCGACCGTGCGGGTGATGAAGTCGTCGCGCAGGTCGAGGTGGAAGTGCAGGCCGATGCCGTTATCGCCTGGCGGCCGGGGAAAGGTTCTGAGGTGCGCGATGTTCTCGGCTGTGAGAGTGACCGTGGGTGGGCGGGTCACGGCGGGTGGTGTGGTGTTGGTCATGTGTGGGTTTCTCCCGTTGTAGCGTATGTGTTTGGCGATGACGTGACTTTCAGGAAACAAGGGACCGACGGATCAGCAGCGATGCAGACCTCACGTAGTTAAACGCAAATAGCAGCCCTGTTCGGGCGCCGATGTCCGCCGAATCGTTCGACAATCCGGCGGACGTGGTCAGGCAGAGGCGCCTTGTCATCCGACGTCTCGTCGCCGGGCGAGGCCACCGGGCGATCCAATCGCCCGGCTACAACGTGCAAGCCCCTCCGGGGCTACCAACCGCAGGCATCCCAGGCCCGCAGGGCCTTCCACCTTGGTAGCCGGATCGTTCGACGATCCGGCGGGCGTGGTCATGCAGAGTCGTGTTGCCATCCGAAGTCACGTCGCGAGGCAGGGCGCGCTTTCCAAAAGACAGGACGCCGTAGCCTTCCTGCCATTCGCTGGGCAGCAGGTAGTGGCGACCGGTCTGCTTGCTCAACCAGGCACAGTAGGCGACAGCATCATGCCAGCTCAAGTTAGCCACGCAGTCCGTGATGAACGCTGCATGCTGGTGGACGGTCACCGGGTACTTGCCGATGCGGATATGCGGCCAGTCAGGAAGTATCCCCCGCCAACTTGCGCTCGATCCGCTCAAGCCGGTGCTGAAGGTCGGCCTGTGCGATCTCGCGGTCGGGGCCGGCCGGCATCTGGCTGGCGACGTGGACGGCCCACAGCGTCCACTTGCGCGCTGCCGACAGGTCGCTGTCGTGCCACTCGTGGTGTTTGGCCAGCTCGACGTAGGGGGTGATGTCGTGGCCAGGGACCGAGGTGATCCAGTCCTGCCACAGGTCGGCAGCTTCGGCGCGCCGCTCCTGGCGCTTGAGCATCCAACCCAGCCGGCGCAGCGCTTCGGCACGCACGTCAGGCGGAAGGGTGCGCCCCAGTGCCAGCCGATAGGTTGTCTCGCCCTGCTCGTGCCATGCCAGCTCCTCGAAACAGCGGGCGATGCAGACCAGATCCACCGGGTGCAGGTCGTCCGGCAACAGGCCGCCGGCCTGGAAGGGCGCACACAGGATCGCTGCCAGCGGCGCCATGTTGACGATGTCGTGCAGGTTGTGGTAGAAAACGCGCGCCACATCGCCCAGCACCTGGGGCGTTACGGCATCGCCGCCGCGGGCGTATTGCTGGTAGATCGAGGGGATCAGCCAGCCGGGCACATCCTCCTCACTGCGTTCGAAACCGAGGATGTCGTGCTCCAGCGACCCCAGGGAACGGGAGGGCAGGCGCAGCCGCCAGCGCTGGCGCGCGGCCGGCAACAGGTCAAAGTGCAGCAAGCCTTGAAGCGGCGATGGCTCGCGGTTCAACAGGTAACGGTTCTCCAGCAGCGGCGCATCGAAGGCGCGGCCGTTGAAGCTCACCAGCCCGGTGCAGCGCGCCAGCACTTCAGCCACCGCGCGCAACAGCGCCCGCTCTTGCCCCGGATTCTCCATAAACACCTGCCGCACCACGTACTCCGTCCCCTTCCCCTCATTTCCTTCCTTGCCTTCCTCGCCCTTCTCTCTCCCGCTCTCCCTCTCCCCCGCTCCCCCGCTTTCCTCAAACGTCCCAATCCCTACCATAAACGCAAACGTCCCCGCACCGCCCGACAGGCCGCTGGTCTCGGTGTCGATGAAGGCCGCGCGGCGGAAATCGAAAGCAGCCATCTCCTCGTTGCGGCTGCATGCTGCGACAGCCGCGCCGTCGATGGCCAGCGCCGCGCCCAGCGGCCAACCGCCGCGCGCCTCGTCTAAAGGGAAGCGCGTCTCGACCACGTGGCACGGACCGAAAGCGGTCTCCACGATGCGCCCGCCGACCAGGTCCAGCAGCGTGAGGCCCGGAGGAGGCATGATTGCCGGCTCGCGTTGCGGCACGGCCGGCGGCGGCTTGATGCCCGCCCGCCCGCGTTTGACGCCCAGTTGCTGCAAGCGACGCAGCCGCTGGGCGACGTCATCGTGCTGGCTGCCGGGCTGCTCAGACATCTTACTGCCCCAGGGTTGGAAGCATGACCGAAACGAAGTTGTAGCCGAAGTGGACCAGGATGCACACGGTCAGGCTGGTGCGGTAGCGCAGCACGCCCAGCACCAGCGCAATGGCGAAGATGATGCCCACGGCCGGCGATATCCCGTACTGGCTGTGAATGATGGTGAACAGGACCGAGGTCAGCAGCAGGCGAAACGGCGGCAACATCGCGCCGCGAAAGATCATCTCCTCGCCCAGCGCCGCCGCCAGCCCAATAGTCAGCGCGCCGAACAAGCTCGTGGTCAGGTCGCCCAGCAGCAGGTTACTGGCATCGGAGATCTCGGTGAACCCGGCCGGATCGATAGCCTGCCAGGCCAACGAGTAGACGATCTGGAAGACGACCAGACCGATCACCGCGCCGACAGCGATGCCCAGATGGCGCAGGGTCAGGCGCTTGAAGCCCAATCGGTCGATGGTCTCCCGCCAGTTGCGGCGAGCAAGGAAACCGACGCCGGTGACGGCCAGCAGCACCATGCCCAGCGCCTGCGCCCAGAGCAGGCCAACGGTCACGCTGGCGCCGCCCAGCTCGCCCAGCACCGCCGGGTCGCTCAGCAGCGGCTGCTGGCCGATGCCTGACCCGACCAGATAGACCGCATAGACCAGCGCCGTCATCGTAACAGCCGAGCTCGGGTTGAAGGGCAGCCAGCGGCCCAGCAAGCGCGGCACGGGCGGAATCATCGGCACGAACGCCACCAGCCCGGTAAGGATCATGGCGACTCCCAGCACGCTGTACGCGTCGCCGAGGCCGGACGACATGCCGGGTACGTCGATCAGACCCAGGGCAGAAATCGCCAGCCCGAGGAACAATACCAGCAGATTGAGCCCCGCCAACCCCAGATAAGTCAGCCAGCGAAAGACGCGATCCCGGGACTCCAGATTCGCCAGGACCAGCACGATCGACAGCAACACGAAGGGAAAGAGCGTCAGTCCGATTTCCATGAATTACTCCTGTTGGCAGGAATTATCGCCCGCGCTCTGCAAAGCTGCAAATCGAAACTCTCAGGTCTGCCAGCCGGCCAGCGCGGCGGCAACGTTGGCCGGCAGCGCTTCACCGCACCGCTCGCGCAGGTAGGCAAGCACGCGCTCGGGTGAAACACCCTGGCGCGCCGCGCGCCGCAGGCCGGTCTGCGTGATACGATAGCGAAACAGCGGCGCCGCGCCGTCGACAACCGGCTCCCAGGTGGTAAAGCGGGCGACACGGAAGCGATCGATGAGCGGCGCGTCCGCCGGCACCTCGACGGTGAAGTCAGACAGCACGACCGGCCGGCCGGCGCAGGGCGACTCCACCGGCGTCTCGTCTGCCAGCCAGCGCGCGCCCGCGTCGGTGAGCCGGAAGATCGGCGCACCCGCCCCGTCCTTCCCGATCAGCACAGCGGCCAGCCAGCTCAGCGGTCCGGCCAACAGAAAGCGCAGCAACTCGCCCTCGACCTCGTCCCAGCGCTCGAAGCCGCGCAGAAAGACAGGATCGTCGCGCCGCCGGATGTACCAGGTGCCGTAGTCGCCGTCGGGGCGCTGGAAGTCAGGCGCGTGCTCCTTGACCGCATCGATGAAGCCTGCAACGCTGTACCAGGTGCCGGGAACGAGCGATGCCAACAGCGGCAGCAGGCGCGCCCGGGTCGCTGCCGGGTCGTTGTCCCAACTGCCCGTCTCCTCGCAGCTCAGCGCCGGCGTCCGGCAGAGGTCGTTCCAACTGGCCGAACCGCGCCAGACGTCCATCAGCGCACGCCGCTGCCCGGCACGTGACTCCAGCAGCCACCCATGCACCGGCTGCGCGTCGAGCCGGATGGCGTTGCCGGCGGCGCGCAGCCAGCCCGCGTCGTTGACCAGCGCAAATGCCAGCGCGGCCATGCTGCCCGGCGCACGCTGGTCGATCAGATCTGAACCTTCCACCGGCTGCAACATTAGGTCGGCCAATGCGTATAGACTTGTGGTGCGCCATGACGGCGGCTCGCCGGGCGCGCCCGGCCGGGCTTCACCAGCTTGTACGAGACAGAGCAATGAGCAGACGTCGTGCAACAGAGCATCGCTGGCAGGCGCAACGTCGGCAGGCCCGCTACTGGCAGACACGCGGAAGACGGCAGCTTGGTCGTGAAGCTGCAAGCGCGGCAGCAACGGCGCCAGGTCGTCGGGTACGGCCAGGAACTCGGTCAGGCCCTCCGGCGTCTCAGCAAAGGTCCGGTAGATCAGGCCGAGATACCAGAGCGTTTCGCTGACGCTGACGGGGCTGCGATGTGGGCGCTCCCGCTCCAGCCGGCCGGGCCCAAAGGCGCGGATCGGACCGTAGCGCCGCTCGAACGCTGCGGCAACTATGCGGCCGTCCTCCTGCACGAGGCGGGCCAACGCATCGCCGGCCTCCGGCGCCATCGACGCTACGATTTCAGCAAGATGCGTCGGATCGGCCAGCACCTGGGCGAGTTCGCTGGCCATGGCCCGCGGCGTGTTGTTGGACAAGACCACACCGTTGGTCTCGGCCAAGACGCGCAGCATGGCCGGCGAGAGATCTTGTAACGTACGCAGAAGGGTGCTCATTGAAGTATCGGTTCAACTGGATTTCGTGAGACAGAAACGTGCTTCGGTCTGAAACGTTAAACGTGAGAATGACTTGCGATGATCACATCACGTTTCACGCCGGCAACAGGTGATTGTCCAAAGAACCAGGTTACTGACATCCGGTCGTGATCGATTTGGCGATTGCGGCGAATGAGCGGTATAATCGGCCAGCGTTTCCGAAACGCTCACGACACCGAATCGCTCAATCGCTCACGACCTTCATCAAACAGGTAATGATCGAAAGGAGCGATAAGCTTTCCAATGGCTAACACAACAACCAACACGAACAAATCCGGCAGCTTCCTGGACGATCTGCTGCTCAACGGGCAGATCGCGTGGAAGCTCTACACCGACCCGCGCGTCTCGATGCTGCTGAAAGTCGCAGTGCCGGTCGTCGCGCTGCTCTACTTCCTGATGCCCGTCGACCTGCTGCCCGACTTCATTCCGTTCCTCGGACAGTTGGATGAGGTAGCGATCGCACTGCTGCTGATCCGCATGTTCGTTGCTCTGGCCCCGACCGATATCGTGGCCGAGTATCGCAACAAGGCAACAGGCGGGGCTGGCCCGCAGGCAAGCACGGCCGGCAAGACCAGCAGCAACAGCACATCGCAGAAGGCCAGCAGCAACGGCGCCCAGCCAAACTACGACGATGTGGTGGACGCCGAATACCGAGTGGTGAACGATGACTGACGATCCGTCCCTGGCCTCGGCTGGACAGTCCAATCTGTACCGTCCGGCTGAGGTTGCGCAACTCCTCGGGATCAGCGCCGCCACGCTGCGGCGCTGGTCAAACCGCTTCGCGGATTTCCTCGTGCTCAACGAGGGCGGATCCGAGGGCGGCAGCCACCGGCGCTACACGTCGGAAGACGTTGCTGTACTTCAGCGCGTCCAGGAGTTGCTCGACCAGGGACTGACATACGAACAAGTCACCGATCAACTGGTTCAGGAACAGATGGCTGTGGAGCCGGAGGAACCTGAGGCGTCGATCATCGACGCCGCCGATGACAGCTTTGCCGGCGAGGACACAGGGCCGGGTCAGGAGTTCGCGCCGGATGGCGACGATCGCCTGCCAGCCGAGGTCTTGCCTCCGGCAGCCCGCTTCCTCCAGGACGCCGTCAAAAGCCTGACCGACACCCAGCAGATCATCCTCAACAGCCAGGTTGCCAGCCGTGACCTGATGGGCGTGATGATCCAGGACAACCTGAATCTCAAGAGCGAGAACACCGATCTGCGTGAGCGAATGCTCGAACTTGAGCGCGAGCTGGGTGAGCAGCACCGCTACCTGGGAGACTACCGTGAGCGAATGGAGACCCGGGTGCGCGTCCTGGAAGACGCGGTCTCCAAGCTCATGGCCAGCCAAAGCCAGCGGCCGCCATCACCGCCCCAGCAACAGCAACAGCCGTATCCGCAGCAGTACCAGCAGCCCTACGCCGCTCCGCCGCAACAGGAGCGCCGCAGCTTCTGGTCGAGGCTGATCGGCGGCTGACTTCCCTCACCCGAACAACGTCAACTCCGCAGCCGGTGTGAACATCACGCCGGCTGCGTTCGCGTCCTGGACCGGTTCACCGATCAGGTCGTAGGCCATCGCGCCGGTGATGTGGACGGTTGTCATCTGGCCGGGCTGCATGGCGACGCCGGGGATCAGCACCAGGCCGTCGACCTCGGGAGCATCGCGGTAGGAGCGGGCCAGCGTGACCGGTTCGCCGCTGCGCAGTTGCATCGGCGCGTCGAGGCTCTCCGCGTCCAACTCGCCCGTGCCTTCCACCAGCACCTCCAGGCTGCGCCCCACCTGCGCCTGATTGCGCGCCAGCGAGATACCCTGTTGCAGCGCCATCACCCGATGCCAGCGCTCCTCTTTCCTCTCCTCATCAACCTGGTCGGGCAGGTCGAAGGCAGGCGTTCCCGGCTCGGGACTGAACTTGAAGACGCCCAGCTTGTCGAACTGCACGGCCTGCATGAACTCCAGCAGGCCCGTGAACTCGGCCTCGGTCTCGCCGGGAAAGCCGACAATAAAGGTCGTGCGCAGTGCAATGTCCGGCATCGCGTCGCGCAGCTTGCCCACGGTCTTGTGGACCCAATTCAGACTGCTGGGCCGGCGCATCCGCCGCAGCGTCTCCGGGTGGCCATGCTGCAACGGCATGTCCAGGTAGTTGACGATCTGCGGCTCTGCGGCCATCACCTCTATCAGCCGGTCGCTGACGTGCCCGGGGTAGGCATACATCAGCCGCAGCCAGCGCAGATCGGGCGAGCGCCGGCAGATGGCGGCCAGCAACTGCGGCAGCGAGTCCGCCTCGCCGCGGTCGCGGCCGTAGTCGGTGCTGTCCTGTGCGACGACGACCAGCTCGCGCGCGCCGCCGCGCACCAGACCGGCCGCCTCGTCCACCACCGCGGCCAGCGGCCGGCTGCGCAGCTTGCCCTTGAAGGACGGAATCGAGCAGAAGGCGCAGGGCGCGTTGCAGCCATCGCTGATCTTGAGATATGCGCTGCCGGCGAACGCGGGCGGGCGCATCACCACGCCATCGTCGTGCTCCGGGTCGCCCAGCAGGCTGTAGCGCTCGCTCGGTCGGCCGGCGCGCAGGGCATCGACCAGCGGGACGATCTCCATCCAACGGCGCGTGCCCAGCAGCGCGTCCACGCCCGGCACGTGGCGCACGATCTCGTCGCCGTTGCGCTGCGCCATGCAGCCGGCCGCGACCAGCTTCTGGCCGCGCCGCTTGCCGCGCGCCAGGTCGTTCAGCGTAGCCAGCGACTCTTCCTTGGCCGACTCCAGGAAACCACAGGTGTTGACGATCAGAATATCGGCCGCATCGGGGTTGGCCGTGGCGCGGTAACCGTCGCCCTGCAAGAGCATGGCCATGCCCTCGCTATCCACGGTGTTCTTGGGACAGCCGAGGGTCAGCAGGTAGTAGGCAGGCTGGCGGTCGGTGCGTTTCTTCTTCGACATCGCAGACTCGTTCCTCAAAACAGTGCAGACATGAAAAGGCAGCGAAGTTGCATCTTCGCCGCCTGGATTTGGTGTGTCGCTCCGCCGGTCAGGACGCGGGCGTTTCGGTCGGTGCGGGTGCGGGCGTGTCGGTCGGCGCCGGAGACGGAGACGGCGCTTCGGTTGGTGTGGTCTCGATGATCTCGCCGTCCACCAGATCCCATCGGCGCTCAATGACCTCACCCGGCCCGCCCAGGAACGGCAGGTCTTCGTCGTTCAGCGTCAGCTTCACGCCGGCAGCGTTGCCGGTGCGCAGCACAATCGACTCCCGCGCCTCCCAGTCACCCTCGCTGCCCTGCTCCATCACAGTTTCGCTGGCAACCTGGCCGTCGATAACCAGCCTGATCCAGGAGCGCGCCAGCAGGTTGAGGTGCAGACGCATCACGTCCGTCACGACAGGCGGCGCTGTCTCCAGCGGCTCAACGGTCGCATCGGCCACAGCGGCGGCCGGCTCGGTCGATGAGCCGGCAACTGCCGGTGTTGGTGTCGTCTCGGCGGCCGGTTCGACGGTGTCGGTCGGGGTCGCGGTGACGCGGTTCGACTCGACCACCAGCGTCGCCGTCGCCGTCGGCTCCGGCCCAAGCACGTCACCCGGCTGCGGCAGGTTCTGCGGCAGCGCGGTCAGGTTGTTAATCCATGACGGCCGGAAGGCGTAGATCCACCAGCCGACGGAGACGAGCAGGATCAGCAGCAACAGCAGGGTTATCCAGCGCCACGGGATGCGGCGCGGCGGCGCCTCTGCCAGCGCAAGCTCGATGGGCCGGTAGTCCAGAGGTCGTTCTGCCGGCGTCTGATCCTCGTCTGTCTGGGGACCTGAGGTGTGGGGCTGGCGCGCGTACATGCCGACAACCTCTTCGGGACTGAGCCCCAGGAAGACGGCATATTTACGCAGGAAGCCGCGCGTCGGGACGTCACCCGGCAGGGCGTCCCAGTCCTCGGTCTCCATGGCAGCGATGAACTTCTGCCGAATGCGCGCATGATCCTCGGCCTCCGCCAGGCTGAGTCCAAGCGCCTCGCGCCTCGCGCAACGCATGTCCGATCTCGTTCATGCGGGCCTCTGCGGCCCCTCGGTGGTATGCGGAGTTCGATAGTTTGGTGCGTTCGACATACTGCGGTGACTATACTTGCAAGGTCAGCGTTTGTCAATTTCAGGCTGTTCAGGCGGTGTTTTGGAAAGCGAGTTCTTGCACGCGATCCTGTCCGTTGCGCCCGCCTGTGACCGGCCGGTTTACTGCTGTCTGGCTGTGGATCAAGGTTCCGTAAGCAACTGCCGGCATCGCGCATCCATGATTAAGAGTGGTCAAAGATGCGGGCGATGTTTGGTCCGTGATCGCGCGGATGGTATAATCCTCGCAGCCGGTCGCTTTGACGACCGGCTTTGCAAGCTCTGGAGAGTAACACGACAATGCGAATTCTGATGTTCACCGGCAAGGGCGGTGTGGGCAAGACCAGCGTCTCGGCTGCGACCGCACTGCGCTCGGCCGATCTGGGCTACCGCACCATGGTGCTGAGCACTGACCCGGCCCACAGCCTGGCCGATTCCTTCGACATGCGTATCGGCAACGAGCCGACCGAGCTGGCGCCCCATCTGTGGGGCCAGGAGGTGGACCTGCTGCACCAGATGGAGAAGCACTGGGGCAACGTGCAGGACTACCTCTCGGCCATCTTCGTCTGGCGCGGCATGAACGACCTGGTAGCCGAGGAGACCAGCGTGCTGCCCGGTATGGAAGAGCTGGCCAGCCTGATGCAGATTACCGACCTGGCCGAGAGCGGCGACTATGACGTGGTGGTCGTAGACTGTGCGCCCACCGGCGCGACGCTGCAACTGCTGGCGTTTCCGGAACTGGCCCGGTGGTACCTGGACAAGATCATCCCCTTTGAGAAGTCGTTGATCAAGGTGGCCGGCCCGATGATCAGGCGAATGGTCGAGGTGCCGCTGCCGGATGAGGACCTGTTCGCCAGCGTCGAGCAACTGGTGGTTCAGCTCGAGTCGATGCGTGGCCTGCTCAGCCAGCCCGATGTCACCTCAATGCGGCTGGTGCTCAACCCGGAGAAGATGGTGGTCAAGGAGGCGCAGCGGGCCTTCACGTACCTCAACCTGTACGGCTACGCCACAGACCTGATCGTCTGCAACCGCATGATCCCGGCCACCGTCACCGACGGGTATTTCGCCAACTGGCGCGACATCCAGGCGCGCTACCACGAGTTCGTGGAGGAGGCCTTCTCTCCCCTGCCGATCTTCGACGTGCCCTATTTCCCCAGCGAGGTGGTCGGTGTGGAGGCGCTGCGAGCGATGGGCGAGGCGCTCTACGGCGACGTCGACCCGGCCGGCCTGTTCTACACCGGCCAGACGCAGGAAGTGGTCAAGGTGAATGGGTCCTATCAACTGCGCCTGCCGCTGCCTTTCGTTGAGAAGTCCGATATCAAGCTTACCCGCTCCATGCACGACGAGCTGATCGTCCACATCGGCAACTGGAAGCGCAACATTGCCCTGCCGCGCATCCTGGCCGGCCTGCCGGTCAGCGGCGCCCGCTACGACGAGCAGCAGTTGGTGGTGTCGTTCAAGGCGTCGGTTAACGGCTCTTCTGGCTAGACCCCGTTCGTAGTAGGCGCTTCAGCGCCGTTCCGGACGCACGCACGCCCAGAATGGCGCCGAAGCGCCTGCTACGAACTTCTCACGCCATGACCAGGCGAATACTCTTTCTCATCTCGGACACGGGAGGTGGACATCGTGCCTCGGCGGAGGCGCTGGCAGAGGCGCTGCAGCGGCTGCACGGCGCGGGCGTTGCCTGCGACATCGTCGATCCCTTTGTCGAGTACGCGCACTGGCCGCTGAACAGGGCGCCGGACGCCTATCTGCCGCTGGTGAACCGTTACGGCTGGCTCTGGCAGGCGCTCTGGCGGCTGGGCGAGCACCCGGCAAGCTGGCGGGCAGCCAGAGACGCAACGGCCGCGTGGCAGGCGCAGCGGATGCATCGTCTGTTCGCCGAACACCCGGCGGATCTGGTAGTCTCCGTGCACCCACTGCTCAGCCAGGCGCCTCAGCGAACGCTGCGTGCCGGCCAGGCAAGCACCCGGCTTGCCACCGTGGTCACCGACCTGTCCACTGCGCCGCGCATGTGGTATGACCGGACGGTCGATCTGTTGGTGGCGCCCTGCGATGAGGTGGCAAGCGCGGCGCGCGCGGCCGGTGTGCCAGCCGCACGGGTCAGGCAACTGGGACTGCCGATCCGGCTGGCTTTCGCGGAAACCCAGGTGACGCGCGCCGGCGCGCGGGCGCAGTTGGGGCTGGCTGATCTTCCCACCGTTCTGGTGATGGGTGGCGGCGAGGGAATGGGACCGCTCGAGACGACCGTGAATGCGCTGGCAGCGGCAGTGCGCCATCAGCCGGCACAGATCGTGGTCATCTGCGGGCGAAATGCAGCCTTGCAGGAGCGGTTGACCGGCCGGTCATGGCCGGTTCCGGTGACGGCGCTGGGCTTCACACCGCGCGTCCCGCTGTGGATGCGCGCCGCGGACTGCCTGGTCACCAAGGCCGGGCCGGGCGCAATCGCCGAGGCGCTGGCGTGTGAGCTTCCCATGGTTCTGAGCAGCTTCATCCCCGGCCAGGAAACTGGCAATGTCGGTTATGTCGAGCAAAACGGCGTCGGCGTGTACCGCGCCAGCCCGGCAGCAATCGCGGCGACGGTACATGGCTGGCTGGCCTCGCCTGAGACCACCGCTGCCATCCGCGCCCGGGAGCGCAGCCTGGCGCGGCCGTATGCCGCGCTGGACATTGCCCGGGCGCTGAGCGACCTGCTGTGAGCTACTTGGGCGGCAGCGATCTGGCGAAAGTGACACCGCGCCGTACCCAGCCCGCCAGATCGTCGTCCTCTGCGGTGGCCCCTGCTGACACCAACAGCCAGCCCTTCATCGGTCTGCCAGACATGTCGAAGATGCGCACGCCCGGCTCGGACAGCAGGGCATCGAACCCATCCGTCCCGACGCGCAGCATGAGCTCATCGCCGCTCACACCGCACGCCATGTTGCCGTCGAGCATGAACGCGATCCCGCCGAACATGCGCTTCTCTGTCAGTCCCGCCTCGTCGGCCAGAACCTCCCGCACCCGCTGCGCCAATCCTTCGTCGTAAGCCATTCTCTGCCTCACATTCCGATGGCTTCATCATTCGGCGCCGTCGGGGGACGCGCCCTTCTTCAGAAACTCGTAGATGTCAAAGTCGTCGCCCACCTCTTGCGCTGACGTCGCACCCGCCTTTGGCGGCTCATCGTGCAACGTGATCGGGGAACGCTCGACGCGACGCGTGGCGGACGGCGGCTCGTAGTTGGGCATGGTAAACGACGTTGTACCGGGCGCCTGGGACGCCGGCGCGGCGTCGGGCTGGGCAGGCACCTCACCCGGGCGAGGCAGCGGCTTGCGCGAGCGCGTCACGCCGTAGCCCACCAGCACAACGCCCAGGATCACCAGCAGCGCCGGCCAGAAGCGCACGGCGGAGGCCAGCGGACTGCCCAGCGACGCGAGATAGGCCGCCAGCGCCACCAGAGCCATCAGGAGCAGCGCAGCCGCCGGCGCCAGCGCCCACGACAGCCCGCGGCGGTCCTTGGCCAGCGCATAGATCACCAGGAACGCCAGTCCCATTCCGGCGAACAGCACCACGCCAACCGCCAGCACTGGCCAACCGGCGTTTGACAGCACCATCACCGCGACCATGACCGCCATCGCCGCAAAGGGGATGAACGCCCACCAACGCTCCTGCCGGTCGCCGAAGTAGATGATCACGAACGCCAGCGCGATAGACGCGAAAAGCGCCGAGGCGATCCAGACCGGCGGCGCACCTTGAATGCTCAACAGCACCACCCCGGCGATGCCGATCAGCGTCATGGCCGGGATCACCCGCCACCACGCCTGCGGGACGAGCACCTGGGACACAAGGATGGAAACGCCGAGGACCCCAAACAAGGCGACGGCGATCCAGCCGATGGCAGCCTGGTAGCTGGCCAACACGCCCAGATTCCACAGCAGAAACGCTGCACCAATGACGAACAACAGAATGCCCCACAGAATGCTGTCGCGCGGTCGCTTCATGAAAAAACTCCTCTGCCAAATCCGGCTCGTGGCGGCTTTGTGTCGACGTGGCGTGAAACGTGAAGACGTGAAACGTGATATCGACGCATCATTGCGTTTCTCGATTCACGTTTCACGGCCGAAGTCAAAACCGGGACAAACTACCGCGTCAAAACGATGCGCCCAGGCAGCGGCGGTGTTATCGGCGAGTGCTGGCGCACGTAGTCCTCCAGCACGTCGCGCAACGTGGTCGGAACTTCGTATGTCACATCGTCGCCCAACTCGAAGCTCAGCAAGCTGCGGCCTTCGCCGTCGCGCCATGCCAGGTTAGTCATCTCCGCATCGCTGCCTGCAACACGATACGTGCGAGCCGGGTCCAGCGTTTCGCCGCCCACGCGCACCTCCGACAACCGCTGCCCGGCCGGCGCGCTCTCGGCGTATACAGCCGTCAGCCCAGACACGGCCAGCCGGCCGTTGGCCCGGCCGCGCCCCCACGGCGCCGTCTCCTTCGCCCGGATCGGATCGAGCCCCAGCTCGAGCATTTCCCGCAACTGCGCGCCGGTCAGGTCGCGCACCGTCGGATTGCCCGGCGACATACATGCCGCGTACATGTCGCCCAGAGTCACAACGCCGGCCGGCAGACCGGCCAGCAGGCTGGTGGGTTGAACGATGGCTGTGTCGGCGCCGGTGCGTTCCCGCAGCCCATCGGCCAACAGGCTGCCCAGCGCGCTCTCGCCCAGCGGATCCAGGTCCACAGCCGCCACCGTCTCGCCCACCGGCTCTTGCAGCAACTCACGCACAATCGCCTGCTGTCCCCGCCAGGCCGCCAGCAACTCCGGATCAGGCGGCGTATCAGCCGCCAGAGGGAGCAGCGTCGCCCGCTTCCCGGTCACCCGATGGGTGTGGTCATCAATGACGAGATCGACCCGCCCCAGGAAGCGGCCATAGTCGCCGGCCTGCGCCAACAACACTCCCATCTGGATCAAGCCGCCGTAGATAGTAGAGTGGCTGTGCCCGCCGACGATCAGATCGATGCCGCGCACGCTTAACGTCAACTGCAGGTCGTCCACGATGCCGAGGTGCGACAGCAGCACGATCACCGTCGCGCCGGCCTGGCGCACCTGCTTGATGCCGGTGCGTACAATGGGCGCCGATTCTGGGTTCTGCAGTCCGAACCACGTCCAGTGCTCCCAGCGCGGCGCCATGCCGACGAAACCGACGGTGACGCCGCCTACCGTCCGCACGACCCACGGCGTGCAGCCGGCGATCAGCGCGCCTGTCCCGTCCAGCAGATTGCCTGCCAGCAGGGGCTGCCCAAAGGCATCCGCCATGTCGGCCACCACCTGCGGGCCATAGGAGAGCGGCGCGCCGTTGCCGACAACCGCCAGATCGTAGCCGGCCGCGCGCAGGCAGACCGCCGCCGCCCGCCCCCTGGTGACGGCCATCTCCAGCACGGAGCGTTCCTCGGCGTCGCCGCAATCCACCAGCAAGCAATGCCCGCCTGCAGCTTCCACCTCGCGCCGAATCCGCCGCGCCATCGCGGTCAGCACCGCCAGCTCATCGACGTGTCCGTGCAAGTCGTTGGTGTGGAGAATCGTGAGGTTCATGGGGAGATGCACACGGTGCAGTTGTTGGCCTCACAGACGAAAAGAAACGCAGATTTCTTGTATTGGTCAATCAGATGGTGCAATGTGGCGACACTCGGTCGACCAGCCCGCCAGAGGCTGAAGCCTTCTGGCTACAAAATGGAAGGCCCTGCGGGCCTGAAGATCGTCGATTTCGCAGCCCCGGAAGGGCTTTCATCTCGCTGCTCGCGCCCCGGAGTGGGTAGCCGGATGGCCTTGTGTAGCACCCCGGAGCGGAGCGCAGTGGGTGGCCTCCGGCGCGCCTCATTGACCAATGCAGACACATAGATTCCTGCTCGGAGGACCATCAGCGTTACGGCGCGTCGCGGTCTTCGTCCTCGTCCGTTTTCACGGCCTGGGCACGCCGCAGCGTCCGCCAGGATGTAAACGCCAGCCAGGCAAACGCCAGCGCCAGCAGCGCCCAGCCGGCTATCTGCCACCACCGGGCGCCGCCCAGCGCAATGCCGGTACAGAACAGCACCATTCCAATGCTGAACACCGTCTGAAATCCGGGATCTCCCAGCATCGCGCGGAAGCTGATGCGCGGGTCGCCTGTCCGCCGCCGCCAGTCGCTGTAGCTTAAACTCGCCAGCGCGATCGCCAGCCCCACCACCCACAGCGTTGTGAAAAACACCGTACCAATCGATCATCGCGTCACCCCAGATATCCCAGGCCAGCCAGCCGCTCACGCACGTACTCGGCCTCGTCGTCGGAGAAACCGACCTCGGCGCCTGGTCCGTCAGATCCCAGCTCTGCCAGCGTCGCCGTCTGCACCGGACCCAGCCTGTCACCTCGCAAGGTCTCGGTCAGCACGCGGCCATCCATCTCCGTTGGCACAGGCTGGCCCAGCAGGTGCAACATCGTCGGCGCGACATCGATCAGCGCAGGGTCGGCGACCGTGCTGCCCGGCTGCACGTCCGGTCCCCAGGCGATCAACACGCCGTTCATCCGGTGACAGCCGGTGATGGCGCGCTGGCGCATCTCGCCGGTCGACAGGTTGCGCACCGCGGCGGTCCCATGATACGCGCCGTGCGGCTTGAACATGTCCGGGTAGTCGGCCTCGACAACCAGATCGGGCAGCCGCTCCAGATACGGACCGCGGTACAACTCCTCGCCGCCAGACGCGCCGGATCGGCCGGTCGCCGGTGACCGGATCGGCCAGCTTTGGCAGTGTGGCAATGATCTGGTCGCGCAGCGCCTCGTATTCAGCGCCCGGCTCCACGACCCCCTGGGGGTCGCGGCCCTTCACGTTGATCCAGATGTTACCCCGCAGCTCTTCGCTGTACGCCCGCGTATGACTCCATTCCACATCGGGGAAGAACGCCTCCGCCAGCCGCGTCCGCAGACTGTCAGGCCAGAGGCGGCGCAGCTTGGTCAGCGTCTGGAAGCGAATGCGGCCGTAGAGCGACCGCTTGCCCTGCTGCACAGCCCGTGACGCAAGTGTGGTGGCGTTCGCCCAGCGGCCGCTTGTCGGCCCGGCTGCGGAAGTGCAGCAGATTCTGCTCGGCCAGCCACAGATTGAGATGAATCGCCTGCGGACCAAGCTGGCCCTGGCCGTGGTCGGAGACCACCAGCACGTTGGTGTTGCCGCTCTCCTCGATCCACGCCAGCAACTCGCCGATGCGCTGATCACAGCGGCGATAGACCTCAAGGATCGTGTCGCCGTAGCGCTCTGCCTCGGCCGGGTTGTACAGCGGGTGGCTGGGATCGTGGTACTTCCAGAAGAAGTGCGCCACGCCGTCGGTTGCGCTGACGACGAAGAAGGTCAGGTCCCAGGGACGCGATTCCATCAGCCGCCTGGCCGCGTCGAAACGCACGTCGATCTCGCGCAGCAACTCCGCCCGCGCCAGATCCGGCCGGCCGCGCTGCATCCAAAGCCAGTCGTCGGGAACGATTACATAGGGCGTGTCGCTGACCGCATCCAGCTCGCTTTTCAGACCCGCGGGATAGGTGTAGGCCGCACCGAGGCCGGGCGTGTCGCGGCCGCTCACCATGACGCCCTGCACCGGCTCCGGCGGGTAGGTTTGCGGCAGGTTGACGATGATGACATCCTTGCCCGCCGCGCTCAACAGGTTCCAGATCGCCGGCAGCGCCCGGTGGCTGGCGTTCAGCAGCCGGAAGCCGTAGGTGCTGAAATCCCGTTCCCAGAAGTCGAAGACCCGGTGCTTGCCCTGCTGGGTGCCGGTGACCATCGAGGTCCAGGCCTGTGCCGTAAAGGGATGGACCACCGAGCGCAGCGGCCCCCAACTGCCCTCGTTCATGAGGCGCTGCAGGTTAGGAAGCTCGCCCGCGGCCGCCCAGGGCCGCATCAGATCAAAGGTTGCTCCGTCCAGCCCGATGACGAGCAGACGGTTGTTGGTTGCACTCATCGATACAGTTCGTTTTCGTTCATGCCCGGTGAGTCAGGAATGACAGTCCTGACTCACGTACTGAGACGCTCATGTGTCGTTCGCGGCTCCACCACACGTCCAGGACTGTCAGTCCCGGACCAAGGTTTCGTCGTGTCGCGGACGATGCACACCTGCCGATAGACAGGTGGTGCGTGCTGTTCGCGCAGCCACGGCCACCACGGTCGGAACAGCGCCCGATGGACGTGCCGCAGCGCGCCCTGTTCCTGGAGAAGCTGCCAGAGCTGCAGGTTGGTATTGGCAACCAGGCGCACCTCGTAGCGGACAAATCGCCGGCCAGCGGCATCACCCATCATGCTGCGCAGCCCATCCGGTGTCATGGGCGGGTACATCAGGTGCTCGGCCAGCCAGGGATGTTCGCGGCCGGTGCGGCCCTGGTAGCGGGCGCTAGCCACCTGTTCGGCGGCCCGCGCCTTCAGCCCGCACGGCGCGCCGGCGATCACCACGCCGCCGGGCCGGGTGACCCGAAACAGCTCGTCGATCAGTTGCTCGCGCTGTGATGGCGACAGGTGCTCCAGCGTGTCCATGCACAGCGCCACGTCCACGGCGGCATCGGCCACCGGCAGTCGCAGTGCTGAGCCAACCACCGGCGTCACCGCCGGATGGCGGCGGATGCGCGCCTCGTTAAAGCTGAGATCGACGCCAACCGTCCTGACCGGCACATACGACGTCACGCCGCCCTTGCTGCCGCAGCCAACGTCCAGAACGCGCGCCTTGCCGGTCAGCCAGCCGTCCGCGGACAACGCAGCCTCGACCGGCACGTAGCGCAGCGCAATGTCAACCTGCCAGGCGTAGTTCCAGTCGGAATAACGGCGGGCCAGGCGGCGCAGCGGACCTGGAAGCCGCCGGCTGAGTCGCTGGCCGCGGTCTGCGTCGTGCAGCCCGGTCATGGGCCGGCCGCCGCGGCGGGTTGCAGCGCCAGGTGCAGCACCGGCAGGCGGCGCGGCTGTCCGTCAAGATCGTAGACGGTCTCGCCGGCCGGCCGGCAGCCCATGTGTCGATAGAAACCGACCGCGTTTGGGTCAGACTCGATCTCCAGCAACGTCGCGCCCCGCGCCTGCGCCTGCCCAACCGCGTGCTCGAACAACGTCCGGCCCACGCCGCGCCCCATCGCTTCCGGCAACACCCAGAAGTGCTCCAGGCATGCCACATCACCGGTCCGGCTCAACGCGTAGACGCCGAGACACCGGTCGCCGCCCCGGGCAACGAAGGTCGGACGATCCGCGACGTCCTGCGGCGTAAACGTCAACTGGTCGCGCCAGATCGCCATCCAGGCATCGGGGTAGCCCCAATGCCGCTTGGCTGCGTGGGCGATGTGGGTCAGCTCGGCCGCATGGTGCGGGCGGGCAGGCGACACGCTGATCTCGAAATCCGGTGGCTGCATGATGATGGTACCGATGCGTCCGCTTCCGGCGCGACGCCAATGGCACTATACACGAACGAAAACGTTTTGCCAAGGCTGTCGCGACGCCCGTCAGGTGCCGGGGACTTGCGGCAAGTCCCCGGCACCTCGCGCGCTATCATCCCAAATACCCCAGCGCGGCCAGCCGTTTGGCGATCTGATCGGCCTCGTCGGGCGTATAGCCCAGCGCGTCGCCAGCGCCGTCCACGTTAAGAGGCTCGGCGTCGTGGATCACAGATCGTGCCGCCAGCACAGCAGGCTCGAACGCGCCGGCTGCGATGCGCCCTTCAAGACCGGTCGGCACGGGCAATCCCAGGGCGTAGAGCATCGTCGGCAGCACGTCCTCGATCTGCGTCTCCGGCAGCGCCGCGCCGGGCCGGATCGCCGGTCCTTGGGCCATAAATATGCCGGCCGGCTGGTGGATGCCTGCGCCCTCGGGGAGCGCGTCGCTGAAGATGCCCTGGGACGACAGCTCGGAGGTCGGCTCGTAGCCCGGCGCCAGGCTGAACAGCAGGTCCGGCGCGTCGGCCACGTACGCGCCCTGATACAGGTCCTCGCGCAGCCATGCTTCCAGGACAACCGGGGCGCCGGTGGCGGGATCGCGGACCTCCAGCAGCGCCGCGACGATGGAGCGGCGCAGTGCATCGACCTCATCCGGCGGGACGACGCCTTCCGGCTCCCGCCCCTGCTGGTTGACGTAGATGGCGTGCTCCATGGTGCGGCCGGAATAAGCCTGCGTCCGCTGCCAGTCGATGATGCGGCTGACGGAGAAGGCCCGCCGCCCCTTGCGCACCAGCGAGCGCGGCAGCACGCGGCGGAGCTTGCGCAGCGGCTCGCGCAGGCGCTGGCGCACCGTGGCCTTGCCACCTGCATAGGTCAACCAGCCCTGCCCGGCCAGCCACTGATCGACGTGAACGCGCGTCCGCATCGGGCCAAAGCCGTGGTCGGACACAAAGAAGACGTGGGTTTCCGTTCCGGACGCCTCAACAAGCAGCCGCCCGACGACTCGATCCAATTCCTCGTAGCAGGCCCGGACCGCCTCGTGCAACGGTGTAAGTTCCAGGCTGCCGTTGTTGTGCAGCAACTGCTCGATCGCCCGCCAGGCCCAGTGCTGCAACCGGTCCGGCGTCTCGAACACCACCACCAGCGCATCGGTAGGCCGCTCCGCCAGCAGGGTGAAGATCGCCTGCTCGCGCGTTCGCAGCACCTCAAGCAGGTCGCGGGCGATCGCGGTGACGCCGGCCGCGCTGCGAAAATCGCGCTCGTGCAGCTTGACGCGCAGGTCGCAGACATAGTTGATGGCGCGCAGCTTGTCGGCCAGCTCGGGCGGGTCGGTAAAGGGAACGCCCGTGTCAGGGGTTTCCATGCCGGTCACCAGGTAGCCGCCGGCCGGCATCGGCAGCGGCGGCCACGTCATGGGCAGGTTGATGACGCCGGTGGTCAGCCCGTGGCGCGCCAGCCAGTGCCACAGCCGCGGCCCGTGGATGGCGGTGCTGTTGACGAACTGGCGTTCCATGGTCGCATCCAGCCGGCGCTGAAAGGAGAAGACGCCGTGGCTGCCCGGCCGCAGGCCGGTCTGGAAACTGGTCCAGGCGGGCGCGGTCAGGGGCGGCACGGTGGAGCGCAGCACACCGCGCGCGCTTTCCGCCAGCACCCGGCTCAGGTTGGGCAGCCAGCCCTGCGCGGCCATAGGTTCCAGCAGATCGAAGGTCGCGCCGTCCAGACCGATGACCATCAGGCGGGGCGGCTTGATCGGGTCGCTCATTTCTTTCTCCGCCGCATTTGCAGCATGGCTGCAATGCTCTCCTTCTCGTCCTCATCGAAGGTGCGCAGCAGGACCAGCGCGCCGGCGAAGCCCGCCAGCCCGATTAGCCCGACAACTATCACCTCAAGCACCGCGCCCAGAGTGCCGCCAGGCACGATCCCGGCTGCGTACAGTTGCTGGTACAACATGTTACCCAGCAGGAACACCACGCCGGTCAGCGCGCCGGCCAGCACAATGCGCAGCAGCGACGGCAGCAGCTTGCGCCAGTGAAAATGCCGCCACATGGCCGCCGTGCCGACCAGGAAGAACACGCCTTCAGCGGCAAAGATCGCGTAGACCACGCCCATAGCCTCATAGGCCGGGATGGTCAGGTAGGCCACGGCCAGTCCGGCGACGGTGCCCAGCAGCAGGCCGAGCGTCTCCAGCTTCTGCCGGCCCAGCGCGACCAGGGTCACGCCGTAGAGCCAGTTGGGGAAGTAGAGCAGGATCACCCAGCCCAGCCATGTGAGCACGGTCGCGGCCGCGTTGAGGTCGATGCTCTCGCCCAACAGGAGCTCCACCAGCGGGTCGGCCAGGAACGTGAAGGCCAGCCCAATCAGCAGGCTGATGGCCAGGAAGAGCTTCAGGCTCTTGGCAAAGGCTGTGTCGAACTCAGTCTGGCGCGCGCCGACCCGGTTGCTGAAGACCGGCAGCATGGCGGCGGCAAAGGCGGCCGGGATGATGCGCAGTTGCTGCACGGCGCGCAGCGGCCCGTAGAGGACGCCGTTGACCAGATCGCCCTGGGTCTGGCCGAGCCACAGCACCGTCAGCACGATGCCGGCCCGCCAGATGTAGCTGCGCAGCAGCAGACTGATGCCGACCGGCACCGACTCGACGAACATATGCCACGCAAGGAGCGCGTTCTGCCAGGCCGCGCCCATCTTCTCGCCGGCCGCATTGACCGCGGCGCGCGCGGCTTCGCGGCCGTCGCGGCGCCAGGTAAGCAGCACGCCCGGCCCGGCGCGCGCGGCGATCAAGCCGCCGCGCACCGTCTCCGGCATGAACGAAGCGCGGGCGTAGCCGCGCTGCACGCTGGTCCACCAAAGGAAGGCCAGCCGCACTCCGTTGGCAACCAGTCGCACGGCGAACAGCGCCACCAATCCCCAGCCAAGCCAGACCACCAGCAGCGTCAGCGCCAGCAACAACACCTGCGCGATGTTGATGCCCCAGAACTGAAACTCCATGCGCTGGTAGCCCTGGAACACAGAACCAAACACGTCGCCCATCAGGAAGACAACCTGGGCGACGTAGTAGACCATCACCGCCAGCCACAGCTCCGGATCGCCGGTCTGCGCAGCCAACACACCGACGATGACCATCACCAGCAGCGCCAGCAGTGTGCGCAGCGTCCAGATCGCGCTGGTCAGCCGGTCGGACTGTTCCATGTCGCGCGAGATCTCGCGCACCAGGATGCGGTTCATGCCCATGTCCACCAAGGCAATGAACAGCTCGATGAAGCTGACGACGTAGGCATAGCGCCCCAGCCCGGCCTGGCCGAGGTAGCGGGCGATGATGCCTACCATGATCAGGCTGACAGCCGCCTGGAAGCTGAACGCGACCAACAGCAGGCCAGAGTTGATGGCGACCCGGCGTTCCGGGCGCGCGCTGCCTGCCTCGCCGATAGGCGGCGTGTTCTCCGCGTTCAGCGGACTGCTGGTTGACATGACCTCTTACTCTTACTCGTACTCCTACTCCTGCTCTTCCTCCTCCGCTCTCATCACCCACAGCCCGAAAAAGATTCGAGTACGAGGATGAGTAGGAGTATGAGCAGGAACCGCAACGCCTAGCCCTGCGGCGGCGCCTCCACGAACCGCGGCAACAGCGCTTGCCACACGGCGCTCTCCGGCGGCTGACCGGCGGGCGCGAGACCGACCTGCAAGTCATAGATAGCGCCGTCTGCGTCCGCTGGCAGCGGCAGCAGCAGTCGCGTTGCTAAATAGCTGCGCTGATCTCCGATCAGCGTGCGCACACCGGATACGCCATCCCGCAGATCGCCCTCAGCGGTTGCGACGGGGTTGCCGTCCAAATCCAACAGCCGGGCAAAAACGGTTGGCGGCTGCGCTGAAGCGGAAGCATTTCCATTGGGAACGAGGTCCCAGAACAGATCAAGCGCCGCCAGGTTGCCGACCCGGTCGTATTGGACTGCCATAAGCCGCGCTTGCTGGCCGTCGTCCAGCGCCACCGATGGCCATGGATTCCTGGCCGCATTGCCAGCCACGTAGCGGTCCACGACGTAGTCGAACCGCGAACCAAACGCCCATGGCTGTGCAGGCTCTAACCAGAACTGCTCGACACGCCGGTTCAAGATCCCGGACGCGGCCGAGAAGAGTTCGACATCCGCCAGATCGTCAATCGCCGGGGCCAACTGCACGCCGCTGCGCAGTTGGTTTGCCGTCAAGCGCACCGTGGCCTGCTCGCCCCCAGCATACAGCACCACCAGATCGATCTGTGGTGTCAGCGCCAGGGCCTGACTCAGCCGACCCGCCAGATTGAGCTCTGGATCAACCTGCAAACGCTGGATGCCGCCCGGCGACGACAGCTCGACTGCTTCGCCAAGCTGCCCGATGCCTGATTGCGTGTCGACCAGCTCTACGGGCCGTGGTCGCGGCAGCCGCTCCAGCAGCACAAACGCGTCGCCCAGGCGCCAGACCTGCCGGTAGTCCTGCAAAAGTTCCAGGCTGTCTGGAGAGCCAGACGGGAACGGATCGTGGGCCGGATCGTTGCCCAGACCAAGCATTATAAACCGCGGACCGGTGTCGCGGCCAATTTCCACCGGCAGATCGGCCAGCGAGCGGATCGCTGCGCTGGGCTGGAAGGCCAGATTGTTGGCGATCACGTAGGGCAGCGCGTCGGCCGTAGCATCCACTGTGCCGTCGCCGATGATCTCCAGCAGCCGCGCTGGCAGGAGATAGCCCTCAAGCCGCGGATCGCCGGCCGCAGGCTGCGCCGTGTTCAGCGCCCAGGCCGCGTAGGATCGCAACGACGCCACGCGCGCTGTCGCGTACTCCCCCCGGACGTTGCCGCTGACGGCAGGGAAAGAGAGAATCAGCACCGCAGCGAACGCGCCGCCGAACCGCCGAGTTGCCTCGGGTTTCGCAACAAAGAGTGCCAGAATCCCGACGGCCATCGCCGCCTGAAAGAACAGCCAGGGATGTCCCCATGGACGCACGAACGCCTCGCGAAAGGCCAGCAGAAGCAGCGCGCCCACCAGCCCGCAAGCCAGCCAGTCGGCAGCATGGCGCCGCAACGCCTGTCGGCTGGCAATCAGCGTCCCGGCGAATACGAGCAAGATCACAACTGCCAGCAGAAGAAACTCGGACCCGTTGGATTTGCCTATCGGCAGCGCGGGTGCGGGCGCGGCAACGAAGCTGCGCAGCCGCAGCGCATTGGCAGCATGCGCGGGCAAGTCGATGCCCAGCAGGAGCGCCATCAGCGGGCCAAGCAACGCCCAGACTCCCAGCGCGCTGCCCGTGAAACGGCGACTGCGCGCCGCTGGCCGGATCAACCTGAACAGCAGCACGGCCGCCAGCATCCCCATGGCTGCCAGTCCGACGCTGGATTGCAAGTAGAAAAGTGACCAACTCAACCCGGCCGCGGCCAGCAGGCTCAGCAGAGTCTCGCGCTGCACGTAGTCCAGCACATCCACCAGCAGCACCAGCCACAGCAGCACGGCCAGCGGGAAGACGTAGGAGCGCACCCCCTCGACTACCAGCGCCCCGGCCAGAATGCCCAGCAACGCCTCAGGTGACCGGGCGCGGCGAAACAGCAGATATACGCCGTAGACCACCGCCGCCGCCACCAACAGGTCGAAGGCCAGCGCCCAGCCGTGTCCGAGGCCGGGCGCGCGCGTCGCCAGCCGGGTCAACGGACCGAGACCGAAGACCGTGCTGGCCGGATTCACATCACCGCTGAGCGACGCCAGATCGACGGCGTACTGGGCAGGAGACAGCAACGCCGCCGCCTGGCCGCGGTAGCCCGGCTGCGGCAGCAGGATGAGGACCACGAGAACGAACAGCGCTGCCCTGACGATGCGCGCTGGCCACGGTCGCTTGTTCATCGAGCGGCCAACTCCGGGGCTTCGTGAAGTACAGAGGCAGTTGACTGCGCACTGTCATGCTGAACGAGTCTGGCGATCAACGTATTGGGCACGGGCGCCTTGACATTCGCGCTCCTATCTTTCGTGGACACACCGCCAGTGAAGCATCTCGCGCGACAAGGAACGCGAGACTCTTCATTGGCGATTCGCTGAACTGCGTGTTGGGTGGGCGACCCATTCAGAGTGACAGGTGCCGAACTCGGCTCCACATGGTACTGGGTGATGCGATAGGTGAACTCCGGTTCGAAGGCGCGCGGCGAGTCTGTCTCGAAACGTATCCGTTTCACCCGGCGACTGTCGCGGCCGAGGCTGTCGATGTACAGGCGTGCGTCGTCCAGGGTCTCGACAAAGGGATCGACCAGCGCCTGATCGTTGACGGAGAGTCTTGACCGCCTGGAAGGTGCGGGTCTCGCCGTCCTCGAACTCGACAGTCACCCACAGCAGGCGGGGCTGGTAGACCGTGCGCAATACCTTGCCAGCCAGCGAGTACTCGATGTCCGCGCTGATGAACTGCAAGGCGTCCGACGGCGGCAGATCGATGAACTCGCCCAGCTTCGCTGTGCCCGACGGTCCGGGCGTTTCGGTTATCGCCAGTGGCTCGGTCCGGCGCTGCAAGAGCAGATACTCCGGCATCTGCTGCACGATCTGGTAGTGCGTCAGCAACGCCCGGCGCGTCCGCGGCTCGATGAAGAAGGGATGGCGCCGGTCGATCTCGCCCATCGAGAAGAGGATGAACTCGGGCGCGCTGTCCGACATATACTTCTCGTAGTTGCGTTCGTCCAGCCATCCGTCGTAGGCCGTGTAGCTCTGCACCACCGGCCGCGGGTCGTAGGCCAGATCGTTGAAGTAGATCGTTGAGATCTCCCACGGCATCACGTCCACGGTGCCGTCTCCGATCAGGTCGAGGGTGCTCTGTGGCAGGATCTGTGCCTGTTGGTCCGGGTTGTCCGGGTAGTACGGCGGCTCGCTGGTCGCCATGCTGACGTAGGTGCGCAGCTGCGCGACCTTGCTCACGGCCGCGTCGCTGTTGGCAAGTTGAACGCCGGCCGGAAAAGCGCAGAGCAGCGCGAAGAAAAACACACCACCCGCCCAGCGCCGCAGCAACGGCCCGGCGAACAACGCCAGCAGCCCAACGGCCGCCGGCACCGACTGGAAGAAGTACCACGGGTGGCCCCAGGTGCGCACGTAGGCATGCTTGAACACGAGAAAAATGTAGCCCGCGACCATCAGGTACGCAAACAGAAAGTCCAGATCGGCCAGCATCGACCGCCAGTTGACCAACGCCATCAGCAGGAATGCCGCCACGATGGCCAGCGACAGCGGCAACATCTCGCCGGGCAGCGGGCTGGACGCCAACGGAAACGCCATCGCGTCGTTGTACGCGTCGGCCAGATGCCAGGAGCCGAGGACGAAGCCGGGCAGGTCCACGTTCAGAGCCACGGTCAGGACGACGCCCAGCAACACAAAGCCCGCGATCGCGACGAAGACGGGACGGCGACCGCCCGGGCGCGGGCGAATCAGCAGAAACGCCAGAGTTGCCGCCATCAGCGCCAGCGCGGGGATGCCCATGTTGGCTTTCGTGAAGAAGATCAGCCAGCTGTAGACCACTGCCAGCGCCAGCGCCCAGCCAGCGCCCCGTCGCAGGTGGTAGATGAGCAAAAACAGGTAGATGATGAAGAGCGTGTTGATCAGCGCGGTCGTGAGCGGCGCGACAACCGTGAACAGCAGCGCAGCCAGGAATGCCAGGAACACCGCCAGATAGGTGCGCGTCTCGCGCAGCACCAGAAACAACACCGCCGCAATGCTGGCAAACAGAAACACGTCCCACGCCACCATGGCCAGCGGGCTGACGCCGATGTTGAGCCGCGTGGCAAAGATCCCCAGCGGGCCGAATGTAAAGATGAAATCGTCCCCGAAGCGCATCCCTCGCTCGAACGCCAGGTTGATGGCTATAGCCCACGAGGGATCAAGACCGGCGCGCGGCCGGATGAACAGAGCGTCGGGCAGCAGCAGGAAGAAGGCGAGCAGCCCCAGCGTCGCCCGGTAGACGCGGAAGAACGTGCTCGGCGGCGGGGCCGGAGCGGCGCTTGCAGGAGCAGATACAACGGCGGTCGTCATGGTTCGCGGTGTCGTGTCAGTGTTGCAAGGCTTGCGACCCGGGGCGGTGGCTCGGTCGGAGACCGGCCAAGCGAGCGAAAGAGGCATGACCGGCGGCGGCGGCTCGGTCGGAGACCAGCCACAGCGAGAGAAACCGGCCAGAGCACATAGCATCGGGGCGGCTGTGGCCCGGTCGGAGACCGGCCACAGTAAGCAAGACCGGCCAGAGACAAATTGGAACAGCCCGATTCAAGCGGTCCGCAGCAGGCCGGCGACGAAGAGCAGGGCAGCACCCAGCAGCAACGTTGGCTCGCCTCGGGTGCCGGTCCAAAGCCAGCAGGCGGTCGAGGCCGATCAGCAGCAGGCCGGTGATCGGGACCAGCGCCAAACAGGTAGCGGCCCTGCGGCTGCCACTGGCGGCCAATCATGGGCAGCAACGCCAACAGGATCGCCAGCAGCACCGCGGCCAGCCAGTTTGCCGTCACGCCGCGCAGCGGCTCGGCGCGGTCGCGCAGCACCTGCCACGCGCCCAGAAGCCCGGCCAGGCAGGCGATCGCCAGCCCGGCGTAGGTCCAGACCGGCAGCGGCGCCTGCAACCAGCCAAAGTTACCCCAAAAACCGGGAAACAACAAAGCCGCGTACAGCGGATAGCGCGCCCAGTCCTGCGATGCTGCCGCCAGCCGGGGCCGGAACTGATCCCAGGTGTCGGCCAGCGGCGCCAGGACAACCGTTCCCATCCGCGCCGGCTGATCGAAACCGGGGTTGGCCAGCGGGGCAGGACGTTGGTCTGCTTCCAGCGTCACCTGCCGAACCAGCAGGCTGCCAAGCTCCGACGGCGTGTCGCCGGCGCCGGGCGCGACGGCGATCTTGACGTGCGCCGTGTCAGCCGCGACGGTATGGGTGACGGCCACGGTCTGCCAGCGATCGCCCGCGACGAAACGTGTCTGGCTGACGGCGGCGGCGTCGCGCACGGTCAGGCGTCCCTCGGCCGGTGTCCCGTCAGCGCTGCGCACCTGCGCGCTGAGACGGACGGCGCGGCCGCGCAGTGTCTGCAGTTCAGGGCCGGTGAGGCTCTGGTAGATTCTGGCAACACCCAGCGGCGAGCGATCGGTCACGCGGGCCGCCGAACTGCCATCGACCGCGACACGGGTGACGCTGAACGGCAGACCTGCAGAACGCCAGCCGGCGGGCGCAGGCGATGGCAGGGCAGCAAGCGCCGCGAGGATCAGTCCGGCCAGTGCAGCACTTCCCAGGACCCGGCGGCGCGACTGGCCGCGGCGCCGCAGGGTGATCCACGCCTGCGCGACCGCCAACCCGGCCAGCCAGACCAGCAGGAACGCAGCGGTCTTCTTGGTCGCGACTGCCAGGATCGCGGCAGCCAGCGCGACGGCAGCCCAGCGCCACCGCCACCCAAGTCGCTGGATGCGCAGAACGGCCGCGAAACTGAGCGCGGCCGCCGCCGCCGCCATGCCGTCATTGTTGGCTGAACCTGCGATAAAGGCCGGCATCGGCAGCAGCAGCAACACGGCCGGGTGCAGCACGCGCAGCCGGCCGGCTGCGCCGCCCGACCAACCCCACGCCACCGCCATCGCAGTCGCACCCCAGAGCAGCGCACCAAAAACGCGCATCAGACGCAAACGCGTCTCGATGCTGGCATCGAGACGGCACAGAATTGCCGGGATCAGGTAATAGGTCGGAGGCTCGTCACCCACCTGACGGCCGGAGCGAAGCAAAAAAGGGTCAGCAGCGAAGGTGCCGGGCAGTGGATCAGGGCGCGGGGTGCGCACCTGGGTCCAGAATCTCTGGCGGTCGAGACTGGCAATGATCTCACGCTGCACGGCCGGATCCAGGTCATCGCCGTTGAGCGGGCGGTGCATCTGCCCCAGCAGGCAGGCGTACTCCACGTGTCCCGGCTCATCGGGCGCCTGCCAGAGCGGTGTCACGACCGCGAACGCTGTGCTCACCAACGTCCCCATCAAAAGGACCAGCCAGAGCCAGCGCCGTTGAGACAGCCCGCCCAGCCAGATCATGAAATGCGCTCAGCCCGCGACGGCCTGCTGCTCCTGCGCGCGCGCCGGGGCTTCCCGCAGCCCAAGCCACAGCGCCAGCAATGCGCCGGCAATCAATCCCAGCACGGCAGCCACGGCAAGCTGGGCCATGCGCCGGGTCTGCACCGGCGCCGTGGGCGGCAACGCCTCGCTGACGATGTTCAACTGGCTGGGGTCGATGCGTCCCTGGATCGACGCTTCGTCTACCTTGCGCCACAGGGTGTTGTAGGTCTCGCGCGCCAGGTTGTACTGGCGCTGAGCGACCCCGTAGGTCTGCCAGTCGGCGGCCAGAGCGGCCTGCAAGGTGTCCGACTCGGCGGTCAGCGACTCCACGGCGCCGGTCAGCGCCTGCTCCTCGGCCTGCAGGGCGGCAAACAGTTCGTCGGGCCGGTCCAGGAGGCTTTGTGCCAGATCAGGCGAAAGCTGGCCGCGCGCGGCCAGAACGGGACCGGCCAGCAGCTCCCACGGCAGGTCGGCCAATTGGTCCGCGTCCGCTGACTGCGACACGCTGTCAGCCAGCAGCCGCACCGCGTCCAGATCGGTCAGGTAGGCCGCTAACCGGTCGTTGACCAGGGAAAGCTGGCGGCGGTGGACGTTGGAGATCTCCTGCTCCTCGCTGGAATCGCTATTGATGAAGAGACCGGTCTCAGTGCGGATGCGCGCCAGGTCTGTTTCGGCCTGATCCATGCGCTGGGCAGCCAGGGCCAGCTCAGCCTGGTAGTTCTCCAGCTCCGCCCCGACGCCGGTCGTCTCGCGCGCGACCTGTACGAAGGCATCAGCCCAGGCGTTGGCAATGGCGGCTGCCTGCTCCGGTGAGCCGGCCGTGGCCAGCACCTGGATCGACGAGGCGTCACCGGCGCGCAGGGTGACGGCCGCCAGCAGGTCATCGGGAGTCGCGGCGGACATTGCACCTGACGCCTGAAGCTGTTCGGCAGCCATGGTTGCGATCCGGCTGCTGCGACCGATCACCAGGAACTCGCGCTGGTAGTCGCGGCGGTTGTCGATGTAGGGGAGAATGCTGGCGTCGAAGCGCCACTGGTAGCGGGGCGAAGTTGCGATCAGCGTGGCTGCGGCCTGGTAGTGCTTTTGCTGGACTGCGCCAAAGGCAAAGGTGATGGCCAGCGCCACAAACATGCCGCCCAGCAACAGCCACCAGCGGCGGCGCAGCGCGCCGAGATATGCGTGCAGATCGATTTCGTCAGACATAGTCCTTCACAGTGTGTGGGATTCACCAGGGCGGCATTATAGCACCCCGCGAACGGTTTTCGCAAGATGGACAGAGAGGCCAGAGCACAAAACGGTGTGCGGGACGTGACTTGTCGTCACATCCCGCACACCTGACACCTGAGGGAAGTTTGTTGGCTCGCAGAACGCCTGCCGAGCCACTCGTAGATTGGTTTGCGTGCTGCGGATTCACGTCAGAGGGTTGCTCGCAAAGCTGCACCACCCACCACGTCGTACACGCTACCACGCACCTGTTAATCGGTCAACGCCGGCGATGTGCTCGCCGACGCTTCCTTCCAAAGACGCAGCCGGAACTGCCAAAGTTCCGCAAAGGCGCGCTTGATCACATCGGGGCGCGCACCCGTCTGGGAGCCAGCCCGCCGCGGCAGGTGACTGACAGCCACCTCGGCAAACTTGAACCCGGCACGCTTGGAGAGGACCAGCCACTCGGCGCTGAAGGTGGCGCCGCGCGAGTTGATGGAAGGCGCGACCGCGTTGAACGTGTGCCGGCGAAAAAGCTTGAACGCGCAGTCGATGTCGCGCGCCGTGTAGCCGAAGAGCAGCGTCACAAGCGAACTCCAGCCGTGGCCGAAGAGCACCCGGGTGAACGGATCGCGGCGCGGCGCGCGGTAGCCGACCACCATCTCCGCCTCACCCAGCCTGGCGGCCAGCCGGTCGATCTCCTCCAGTTTGAACTGGCGGTCGGAGTCGGTGAAGAAGATGACGTCTTTGGTGGCGCTGCTCAGGGCGGTGAACACCGCCGCGCCGTACCCTTGATTGACCTCGTGGTCCACGGGGCGGAGCTGCGGGTATGTCTGCACCAGCTCGCGCAACACGTCGCCGGTGCGGTCCTTGCTGCCGTCGTTGGTCACCACGACCTCGAAGTCGTCGAAGCGCTCTGTCATGACGGCCACAACATCGGCGATCATGCCCGGCAGGTTGGCTTCCTCGTTGTAGGCAGGCATGCACACCGACACGCTGAAGGGATATTTGGTTCGTTCAACAATCTGCTCGCTCACGGTTCTGTCCTGTTCAAGAAAAGGGGTTGTCTGGTCACGTATTTCTCTTACGTACACAAACTGGGATGCGGATTGCATGGCGGGCATTACATCGGGCGGGGAAAAGAAAGGGAGAAAAGGAAAGGAGGGAAAGGAGAGAGTATGGAGAGTTTGAGTGTAAGAGGAAAGTATAGCCTCAACGGTTCTTGTTTCCCTTGTTTCCCCCCTTTCCAAGATTTCCCTTCTCCGCTTCCCTCCCCACCAGCTTCTCCTTGTAGCGCCGGCCGCGGCGCTTGATCTCATCCTCGCGCTTCAGGGCGGCGGAGCGGCTGGGCTGCGGCTCGCTGTATACCAGCTCCACCGGGCCGTGCTGGCGCGTGTAGCGCGCGCCGCGGCCGGCGTTGTGTTCCGCCACGCGCCGCGGCACATCGGTGGTCCAGCCGGTGTAGAAGCTGCCGTCGGCGCAGCGGACGATGTAGACGAAAGCTGCGGAGGTGTCAGAATCAGTTAAGGGGGAGAGATCTTCGGTCACGCCGGTCATTGTATCGATTGCTGGCGCCGCGTCAACCCGACCGTGCTGGCGTCGGTCCGCGAGTTTCTCACGGACTCGGCAGCGGTACCGGGCGCAGTCGAGTTTCAATGCGCTGTGGAAGTGGCATATAATGCCCGGCGTGCAGCAGAGGTGACGGTCACCTCGGGCCGCCACTAACACCACCGCACCTGTCTCCCATGAACCTGATCACCGCGCTCCGCCTCAACGACCTCTCCGCCCGGCCATGCATCGCGCTGGTTGGCGCCGGCGGCAAGTCAACCCTGCTGTTTCGGCTTGGCAGCGAGCTGGCCGCGGCGGGACGCCAGACCCTGCTGACGACCACCACCAAGATCTGGGCGCGCCAGATGGCCGGTGCGCCGTTCACGATCACCAGCCCGGACGAGCACCTGCTGGCAGACGAGTTGCCCGCCGCACTGCGCACCCACGGTCAGCTTCTGGCGCTGTCCGGACCAGCCCTCGAAGCGGGCAAAATGCAGGGCATTGCTCCCCAAGCCGTCTGCCGGATGGCCGGGTTGTCCGACGTGCAGGCTGTCGTCGTCGAGGCGGACGGCAGCCGCGGGCGCCCGCTAAAGGCGCCCGCCGAACACGAGCCTGTCATCCCGGCCTGTGCGACCCACGTCATCAACGTCGTCGGCATGACAGCGCTGGGCAAGCCGCTGAGCGCAGACTGGGTGCATCGCCCGGAGCTGGTCGCACAGTTGACCGGCCTGCACATCGACGCCCCCATCTCGACCGACGCCGCGGCCCGGCTGGTGGTCCACCCGGAGGGGGGGCTGAAAGGTCACCCGCCCGGCGCGCAGTCGCTGCTCTACCTCAACCTGATGGACAGCGATGCATCGACCGACCTCGACGCGGCCCGCGACATCGCCCGTGCGGTGCTGCGTCACTCGCCGTCCGGCGGGCCGGGGTTTCGGGCCGTCCTCATCGGCAGCGCGGCGGGCAGCCAGCCGGTGCTGGAAGCGCATTGCCGGATCGCGGGCGTCATCCTGGCAGCCGGCCGCGGCAGCCGGTTGTCCGGCGACCTCCCCAAGCAGTTGCTGCCGTGGGACGGCGACACGCTGGTGGGGCAGGCTGCCGCAACCGCGCTCCAATCGACCGCCCTGGACCAGGTGCTAGTGGTCACCGGCTACCAGGCTGATCGCGTCGCAGCTGCGCTGGCCGGCCGGCCGGTGCGGATCGTTCACAACCCAAGCTGGGCCGAAGGTCAGTCCAGCAGCGTGCGGGCAGCCGTCGAGGCACTATCACCCGACATTGGCGCGGTCCTGTTTCTGCTGGCCGACCAGCCTACCGTCACCGGGGGCGCAGTCGACGCGGTGGCAGCGGCGCACCGGCGCACCCTTGCCCCAATCGTCGCGCCGATCTACCGCGGCGGGCGACGCGGCAACCCGGTGCTGTTCGACCGCGACACCTTCGACGAGTTGGCGTCCCTCACCGGCGACGCCGGCGGCCGCACACTGTTCCAGGCCTACGGCGACCGTGTGCAAGACGTACCCATTGATCAGCCGCAACCGCAGGGCGTCGAAACATGGGAGGACTATGATATGCTACGCGGCGCCACCCTCCGGCGCGCCGTATAGCCACCAGGCCTCGCCACGCGGGTAGTGCGTCTGCTCGCCTGGGGGCCCAACGTATTCGCCCGGCTGCATCATCTCTTTCAGCCGCATGTCCAGCGCGCGCAGCTCGGTGCGTTCGCCGGCCACCTGCGGATCGCCGGCCAGGGCGCGCTGCACCAGATCGATGCGCGTGCGCACCCTCGCCTCACTGGCATAGTTCTCGCGGGCGGTCTCGTCCCGCGCCACATCGTCCAGATACCACTTCCACGAGTCCAACAGCGCCTTCAACTCGCGCCGCAGCAACGCCTGCCATGAGTCGCTGAACGTGCTGCGGTTGATGTCCACCTGGTCCACGATATCCGCCAGCGCGGCTCGTTGCGCATCGCTCAGCGCATCGCGCTGCCACTGCAAGGCCTGCAGGTTCTCCAGCAACGCGCCGATGGTCATCTTGGGCTGCTTGAAGCCATCCGGCGTCTGAACCATCACCTGCCGGTAGAGCCTGTCGCCCATCAGATAGTCGGCGAGTTCATCGGCCATCGCTTGCGTGACAGCCAGGGTCGTCTCGATCCGTTCGTCCATGGTGCGTCCTTTCCTGGTCAAGATTACAGGTGGCAGGTTGCAGATGGACCTGTCAGCCCACCATAACCTTCCTCTGTTCACTGCTTACAGTTCACCGATCACCGCTCAGCGGTATCCAGCCACAACGTCACCGGGCCGTCGTTGACAAGCTGCACCGCCATGGTCGCGCCAAACACGCCGGTTTCCACAGGGACGCCCTCAGCGCGCAAAAGCTCCACGAAACGTTGGCAAAGCGGCTCGGCGTATTCGGGTCGTGCGGCATCGGTGAAGCTCGGCCGGCGGCCTTTGCGCGCATCGCCGTAGAGCGTAAACTGGCTGACCACCAGCGCCGACCCGCCGACGTCTGCCAGCGCCAGGTTGAACTTGCCCGCCTCGTCCTCGAAGATACGCAGCCCGGCGATCTTGCGCGCCAGAAACGCCGCCTCCGCCTCGCCGTCGGGGTGCGTCACGCCTACGAACACCAGGATGCCGCTCGCGATGGCGCCGACGACCCGGCCATCCACTGTCACCGACGCCTGGCTGACCCGCTGGACCAACGCTCTCATCGCACTCCTTTGACCAGAACCAGCGCCGTGGCCGCCGCAGCCAGCGCGCCCGCAATGTACGCCGCCGGTTGGCCAAAAACCAGCACAAGCAGCGCGCCGGCGGCCGGCCCGAACACATCGCCCAGCGCCTGCGATTCGCCTGGCCGCTGTCCGGCGTCCGGCCGGGCGATGGACCTCCCGCCGGCGACCACGCCGAGGGCAAGCCCGCTCAGGATCAAAAACAACACGGTCGCCACCACAGTGCCGGCGATAAAGGTGTTGACCGCCAGCAGCACCGCCAGAGCCAGCGCTGCGGCTGCCTGCCAGGTGGTGGTTTGATCCCCGGAGAATCGCGCCGTCAACAATCTTGCCAGCCAGTGGGTCGCCGCCAGCACACCGATCATGCCCAGCGCCATCTCCTCCTGCAACAGGCGGGCCGGCACCAGCCAAAACCAGGTCATATAGCTGGCGCTGAACAGGAAGGGGAGCCAGCGGGCCAACGGTCCGGGGGTCTCCGGCCGCTCAGCTATCTCACCGCCCGGTGCAGCTTCCCGTGCCGGCCCGACACGCCAGGCGATCCCGAGACAGAGTGCAGCGATCAACCACGCTCCCGGCCCCTGGGCCAGCGGCCCCGCCAGCGCCATGCCGGCCAACAATGCCAGTTCGGCGACCCGCTGCGGCACAGGGTGGGCAACCAGCGCAATCTCCACCAGCGACCAGGCGATCCCGAACACCAGCCACAAC
Source organism: Caldilineales bacterium (assembly GCA_041391245.1). Classification (GTDB taxonomy): domain Bacteria; phylum Chloroflexota; class Anaerolineae; order JAAEKA01; family JAAEKA01; genus JACKBK01. The sequence continues at coordinate 69,410 of JAWKOJ010000017.1, read as the reverse complement.
AACAGTCCTGCCGGCCCTTCCTCAGGCGTCAGACCCAAGAGGAACAACGCCAGCGCGGCCAGCAGCGCGCCGCTGCGCACGCGACGGGGCGCACTGCCGCGGGTAACAAGCCAGCTGCCCACCCGCGCCGCGGCCACTGCCAGCCCTGCCATGACCAGCGCCGGTCCGTGCTGATCGTGCACCACCACCGCCAGCGGGATGAACACCTCCCGCCAGCCGAAGACGAAGGGCGCTGGCAAGGCCAACCATGGTCGGGCGCGTTGGCCAGGAAACGTTGCCGTCACAGTTCGGCCTACCCACCCGCCAACGCTTCAATGATGCGGCCGGGCAGCGCCGGATCGACCCATACGGCCGTGTCGATCTGCACCGCCTGCGCGCCGGCCCCCAGATGCGCCAGCGCATCGTCGAGGCTGTGGACACCACCACACGCCACCAGCGGTACGCCAACCCATGTTGCCAGCGAGACGACACGAGCCGTTACCAGCGGCGCCAGCAGCGGGCCATGCGCGCTGCCGTACACCAGGTTTCCGTTGTCGGGATCGATGCGCGCCCCTTTGGGCGGATCTGCCACCACCAAGGCATCCACCGGGGCTTCCAGCAACGTCCTGACGAACGCATCATCGACGTGCAACGGCACGCGCGCCAGGATCGGCAGGTCCGCTGCTTCCTTGACGGCCCAGACCAGCGCCGCGGCGTGACGCGCGTCGCCGTGATCGGGCGTCTTCACCTCCAGTCCGGCAACGCCGGGCGTCTGCTCCAGCGCGCCGGCCAACGCTGCCATGTCAGCCGGATCGTCTGCGGCCAGATGAACGATGACCGGCGTCCCCAGCCGCCGCCAGCGCGGCGCGAAGTCGCGCAAAACGACCCGCACACCGGGGTTCCAGTCGCCGCGCTGCCAGAACAATCCGCCCGGCAACTCGTGCACGTGCGGCGCCTGGCGGCGGATCGGCCGGCGGGTCACCGGCGCAGTGACAAGCCCGCCCAGCGATGCCAGATCCAGACCCGGCGCTTCCATGTCACCGTAGCCGGCGACGCCAGCCGCCAGCATGATCGGATTGGCCAGGCTGAGGCCAACTTTGTGGCGCGGAGCCAGCTCGACGAGCGCGCTCACAGCGCCAGGTCTCCCAGGTCGAAGACAGGACCGCGCACACAGGCGCGATGACGCCCGCGTCCCGTGTCTACCAGGCATGCCAGGCACGCGCCAACGCCGCAGCGCAGGGGCGCGGGTGCGACTGCCTGAGCAAAGCCGCGGTTCACTGCGAAGCGCACGGCGGCCACAGACGTCTTGGTGCGTGCCAGAAAGGAGGCCGGGCCCGCCAGAAACAGGCCGTCTGCCCAACTCAGCGCCCGCTCCAGTTCGTCCTCCATGGTAGATGGTTGGCCCGGGGAAGGCTCGTCACAGGAGGTGTAATACTCGACCGCAGGCGGCAGGACAGATGCTGGCAAGAGGTCGGCTGACCGGTGCGCGTGGTGCAGCACCACAACGCTTGCCTGCCGCGCCAGCGCGGGCGGGATCAACGGCAGCAGGACGGCCAGGGATGAATTCTCCGCTGCCAGCAGGATACGGCGCTGTTGGTCGTCGGCCACAAAGCCCTTTCCCAGTGGACCAATCAGATCCAACGCGCTGCCTACGGGTTGGGCTGCCAGCCAGCCGGCGGCGATATCATGCCCAGGCCGGATCAGAAAACCCAGTTCGTTTGGATCGATGAAGAAGGGGAATAGCGCCCGCCGCAGGTAAGGCGTCCAGGAAGTCCCAGCGCGCAGCAGATAGAACTGTCCAGGTTGACACGTCGCCCAGCCATCATCGCAGCCCACGCGGATCGCGAGGCTGTTGCCCAGATCGGACCGGCTGCGGATGCTTGCAGTGGGGGCCACACTCAGTGTTGGTTGGCGACGGCTTCAAGCTCTTCGGGGCGTTTGATGATAACGCGGCCGCGTTGCGTTGTGATCCAACCCTGCTTGCGAAAACGGCTCATCACACGAATGGCGGTCTCGACGGTGGTGCCGGTCATGTCGGCCAGGTCCTGACGCGTCAGCCGCATCTGAATCATCAAACCATCTCTGGTGGGCACACCGTTGTAGGTGGCCAGCCGCAGCAACGCGCGTGCGATGCGCCGCTCGACGCGATCGACCGCCAGGCTGTGCACCAGATCGTTGGCGACCCGCAGCCGGCGGCCCAACTCGTTGATCACCGCCAGGGCAAGCACGGGATAGCGCTGCAAAAGGTAGAGGTAGTCGTTGCGGGAGATGCATATCACCGCCACATCCTCCATGGTCTGGGCCGTCTGGCTGTAGGGCGCGCCCTCGAAGACGGCCACTTCGCCCAAGAGACGACCTGGCCCCAATACGTCAAGCACGACATCACGGCCATCGACCGAGTGCCGCATGAGTTTGATGCGTCCCATCCAGATGACGTAGAGGGTCTCTGGCGCGTCGCCTTCAAAGAACAGGTACGCGTCGCGCGGGTAACAGTAGCCGTTGAGGAGAGGCGCCACGTCGTCCCAGTCCGATTCGCGCAGCGACGCAAACAAGGGCACAGAACGCACCACCTGCACCATGTTCAATTGCAGCTTGTCAGCAGCGGCAGCGCGTCGCTTCTCGTTGTCGACCATGGGAGAAATGGGAGAAACCTATCGATGAATTCAGCAGCAGAGAATTCTGATCATGCGGGCAACGGCGCCATTATAGCATGGGCAAGGCAGCGCCGCAATTTCCCTTGCGGCGATTTGACAGGCAAGAACATTTGTGCTATACTCCTCGTCACCTTGTGGCGGCAACCAGAAGCGCCAGCCAAGGCAAGCCAGTCGCCCGGATTCACGGGCACATCAAGACCATCTAAGGAGACACGACAATGGCAGGCGACGGCAAGCAGAAGGCACTGGATTCAACCCTGGCAAACCTCAAAAGCGCTTTGGCGAGGGCGCCATCATGAAACTGGGCGATGCGGCCAACATGCGGGTGGAGTCTATTCCCACCGGCAGCCTCTCCCTGGACCTCGCGCTGGGCATCGGCGGCGTTCCCCGCGGCCGCGTCACCGAGATCTACGGCCCGGAAAGCTCCGGCAAGACCACCATCTGCCTCCACATCATCGCCGAGGCTCAGCGGCTGGGGGGCACCTGTGCGTTCGTAGACGTGGAGCACGCCCTGGACCCGGACTACGCCAGCAAGATCGGCGTCGCCATCGAGGACCTCTACGTCTCCCAGCCCGACACCGGCGAGCAGGCGCTGGAGATCACCGAGGCGCTGGTCCGTTCGGGCGCAATGGATGTGGTGGTGGTTGACTCGGTGGCGGCGCTGGTGCCGCGGGCTGAGATCGAGGGCGACATGGGCGACAGCCACATGGGGTTGCAGGCGCGCCTGATGAGCCAGGCGCTGCGCAAGCTGGCCGGCGCGATCAAGCAGTCCAACACGGCGTTGATCTTCACCAACCAGTTGCGCCAGAAGATCGGCGTCATGTTCGGCAACCCGGAGACGACCACCGGCGGCATGGCGCTCAAGTTCTACGCCAGCGTGCGGCTGGATGTGCGCCGCATCCAGAGCCTGAAGCATCAGGGTGCGGTCATCGGCAACCGCACGCGGGTGACGGTCAAGAAGAACAAGGTGGCGCCGCCCTTCCGCCAGGCTGAGTTCGACATCATGTACAACGAGGGCATCTGCGCGCCGGCGACCTGCTCGATCTGGCCGTGGAGCACGACATCGTCAGCAAGCGCGGTGCGTTCTACTCCTTCGGCGACACGCGCCTCGGCCAGGGCCGCGAGAACGCCAAGGTCTTCCTGCAGGAGAACCAGGATCTGTTCTGGGAAATCGACGGACTGCTGCGCGACCAGGCCGGCCTGACCCACACGTTGGTGCCTGAAGGCGGCGAGTCAAAGGTGATTCCAATGCCTGCCAAGAGCAGCAAGCGCACCACCGCATCTGTCGAGGACGACTTTATTGACGAGGATGACGAGGACTTCGACGACATGGAAGAAGCGGCCTGAGCGCGGTCTCGCCCATCCATCGCCAAACTGTTTTACAAGACTTTCGCTGGCGTCCCTCCCAAACTTGCTTTCGTGCGCCGCCTGGCCATACCAGCCAGGCGGCGCATTGTCTTTGACAGGCCCATGGCCGGGTGATACAATGCTTGCCATGCTTCAGATGCCGGGCCGAACTCATCTGACTCGGCGACGTACGCCGCGCGCTTGGGGCGCCATCTTCCTTGCCGGTCTGGTGATGCTCCTGCTTGCCGGCTGCGATCCGGCTGCGCTGCCGACGCCTGACCGTGACGCACTGGCGTTGCTGCCAACCTCCACACCTACCCAACCCACGCCTATTCTGGATCGCGCGCTGGGTCCCCGTCCAACGGACACCGCAACGCCCACCGCAACGCCGACAGCGACACCCACCAGAACACCCACGCCAACGCCAACCCGCACGCCAACCCCTACAGCTACGGCGACTGCCACACCCGGACCGTTGGCGACCGCTCTGGGGTTCAACGATGCCTTGATTCGCAGCATGGAGAGCGCAGGATATGTGATCGAGGGACAGATGTCCACCGGTTCAAGCAGCGATCGAGTGGTGGCGTTTCTGTTGACGCCACCAGAGGAAGATATCGCGCTGGGCGACTTGCTGCCGCGGCTGCTCGTGTATCGACTGCGCACGGGCAGCGAGCCGGTGCTCATCTTCGAGGACGAGGGCAGCGATCAAACGATCCAGTTCGCGGGCCTAGGCTATGCCTGGGACGAACCGCTGGGTTGGAGCGATATCAACGGCGACGGGCTGCTGGAGCTGCCGATCTGGGCGGCCAACGGCGGCTTTTGCTGGGCCTGCAACCGGGTGTATGTGCTGCAGCTAGTTCCTGGCGAGGACGACGAGGCAGACCTCACGGTGCGCGAGCTGACCGGCGCGGTGCCGTTCCTGAATCTGCTGGTCAACCCAACGATTCCCAAATGGCTCAACGACCTCAACGGCGATGGCTACCCCGAAATCGAAGCATTGGACGCAACCTTTGAGTTCGGATTCGGCCTGGACCACCAGGACTCAGCGCGCATCAACCGGGTGCTGGGCTGGCAAGATGGCCGTTATGTCGATGTGACCAGAAGCTATCCTGGCTACTTGCAGGCCCAGGCTGACCGCGCCCGCGATGAGGTGCAGGTGACCTATGGCCAGCCGCTGCCTGACAAACACATTATCGGGCGCGCCGTGTCCATGCTGTTGGCCTACGACGCACAGGGCAGGCGCGACGAGGGCTGGACACTCTTCCTCCAGGTCAGCGATCCGGTCAACTGGGATGGCGAGGCGCAACCCGGCCTGATAGCCCTGATGCTGCGGATCCGCGAGCACTTCGACTATTTGATCCAGCAGGGCGAGCGGTTTGCTCCCTGGCCACCCGAGGTTCCCATCCTCTCCAACCCCAGCACCAGCGGCGAGACCACAACCCCCGTGCCCGCCAGCGACCAGGCGCCGGTTCCCGCAGAGACATCGACGGAAACCCCAACGCCTGTGCAATAAATGCCCGGCTGCTCCAGAGTTCTACGCCTCCTATCTTCTGTCGCCAAGTGACCGGTTGACTTTGGCGAAGGGCAAATGTTTGCCAAACGAAGGCCCTTCGTATATTGACTTCGGTGCCCACTTGCGGTACAGTAATTTCAGCTTCACAGCCAAAGCTCCCTAGCTGTCAACTGTGTGAGCGCTAACAGAACTCGTGGTACCAATTTCCCATTGCTTCTGTTAGTTCAGGTCGTTACAATGTTGTTGCGTGCCCGTTGCACAACGGCCTAGAATCCCAACACCCAAGAGAATACCATGCCCAAGCTACGCTCCTTGCGCGGTGCGTGGTCAATCGGTTGCGTCCTGCACCTGCTGATCTTCGCCGCCGCGCTAACCGCACTCGCAACGCCTGTCGCCTACGCCGAAACCTACGATGTGTGTGACAGTGGCTGTCCCTACCGAACCATCCAGGCCGCCATTGACGGCGCTAATCCGGGCAAGACCATTCGTGTGGCTCCGGGAACGTACAACGAAAGCATTGCCATGCGGCCGCGCGTCAGCGTTTCCGGCGCCGGCCAGAATCAGACCACCGTGCGGGGCAACGGCTCTCAAGCGGTCGTTCGAATCGATAACCAACAGGTAGCTCGCGACACCGTTCTAGAGAACCTGGCGATCGTCAACGGCGGTGGACAGCGCGGCGGCGGCCTGTTGGTCTCATCAGGCGCCAGGCCCACGGTCCGCAATGTGACCATTCGCGACAACGGCACGTCGCAATCTGGCGCGGGCGTCCATGTGCAAAACGGAGGCGACCTTCTGCTGGAAGGCGCGTTGGTGAGAAACAATGCAGCTCCCGCCGGATCAGGCCTCACTGTGACCGATAGCCGCGCCACGGTGCGCGACACCACCTTCGAGAACAATGTCAGCAGTGGCGCGGCGGAAAGCGGCGCGGTCGCGGTGCAAGGGGGAGCAACCGCCACATTGTCCAACGTCACGATACGCGGCACAACGGCCGACTCAGGCGGCGGATTGCGCGTCCACGCCTCAACGGTCACGATGACCGGCGGGCGCATCGAGAACAACCGCGCCACCGGCGCCGGCGGCGGCGTCAACCTGACCGGAAATGCGGTGCTGACCCTGCAGGGCGTGATCTTGAGCGGCAACAACGCGCCGGTCGCCGGCGCGCTGTTTGTGACCGAGTCGACGATCCTTGTCGAGGGATGCCGTTTTGCCAACAACAGCGCATCCAGTTCCAGCGGCGGCGCCATCTATCTGGTTGGCGTGGGAGGCGAGATACGGGATAGCACGTTTGAAAACAACCGCTCCCCCAACGCCGGCGGTGCGATCCACTTCGACCAGGCCGACAACGTGTTGCTGCTCACCTCGACGTTGACCGGCAACACTTCGAAGGACGGCGGCGCAGTCTATGTGACAGCCGGTCGGGTGCGCATCATCAAGAACCGCGTCGTCGCCAACACTGCGCAACAATACGGCGGCGGCATCGTGATAACATCGGGGGCAGCGGCCAACATCAGGCGCAACGACATCAGCCGGAACAACGCCGGCATCGATGGGGGCGGCATCATCTTCCAGCGCGCCTCGGACGGGCTGATCGATGGCAATCTTATCAGCTTCAACAATGCGGCGCAAGTCGGCGGAGGAATGACCATTTTTGACCGGGCCAACCCCACCCTGCTGGACAACCGCTTCGAGGGCAACACTGCCGACGTCGGCGGCGCCATCCAGATCGAGCAGTACGTTGCGCCCGTAATTGACGGCAATGAGTTTGTCGGCAACACTGTCCGCAATCACGGCGGCGCAGTGACTGTTACCGTTTCGTCAGATCCGACGATCAAGAACAGCCTGTTCAAGGGCAATCGCGCGCAGGTTGAAGGAGGCGCGATCTATGTTCAGCAGAACTCACAGGCGACCCTTGCACGCAATGTGATCACGGGCAACTGGGCGGGCGTGGTAGGCGGCGGCATTGTCATTCACCAGGACCGAAACAGCAACATCACGGACAGCTATCTTGCTGGCAACCATGCTAATCAACACGGCGGCGCGGTCTATCTCAACGAGACCGGCGCGACCTTGAATGGCAACCAGATACTGAACAACGACGCGCAATTGCTCGGCGGAGGCATCGTCGTGCTCAACGGCTCGCCGACAATCTCGAAGAACCTGGTGTCAAACAACCGTGCGTCTCAGGCCGGCGCAGGCATCTACCTGGCAGGCTCCGGCGCGCGCCTTACCAGTAACACGATCTCGGACAACGGCCGCAACAATAACGGCGACGGCGTGTTTCTGAACAACGGCGCCAATCCCAGCCTGATCTACAATGTGGTGGTGGGAAACGACTACGGGGTGCGCAGCGGCAATGGACAGCCTGCGCAGATGATGCGCAACAACGTCTGGGGCAATCGCCTGGGGAACTACCAAGGCGTGTCGCGCGGCAGCACCGATCTTAGCGTCGATCCAAGCTGGGTCAGTGGGCCGTTGGGCAAGTACTATCTGTCTCATGCTGCGGCGGGACAGGGCAACACCAGCCAGCTTGTCGACGCATGCTTCGAGAGCGCGGTCAACCTCGGAATGGATCAGTTGACAACGCGCACCGACGGGCAGCCCGACCGCAACAACGCGGATATGGGCTATCACTATCGGCGTCCGCTGGGAAGATCAACGTTCTTGCCGGTCGTGCGGGTCGGATAGCCTTGTGGCCAAACCGGATTTCAATCAACCCGCGTCGCGATCCATTTAGCGCTTTGGCAGGTCTCCAGACCGAGCCAACACAGAGAAGTAATTCAGAACGCGTCCTTAGCCAACCCGCGTCGCAATCCACCAGGTCGTGCCGCCGGCGTCCTTGACGCCGCCGCGCTTGTCTTCGTCCTCTTTCTGCACCGGCTCCTGGACCGATTCGGCGCCGGCCGCCAGGGCCCGCCGATAGGTTTCGTCAACGTCGGGCACATACACGTGAACGTGCGACGGAACCGGCGGCCAGCCTTCCACGGCATCCGCCAGCATGACAACCGTGTCGTCGATGCGAACCTCGGCGTGTCTTAGCAGGCCGTCAGGTCCAGGAAATCGGCGCAACTCGGCGGCATCGAAGACACGTCGCAGAAACGCGATGGCGGCAGCCGCGTCGGCAACGATGAGGTAGGGTGAGACGGTGCTATAGCTCTCGGGTTTGTACGACATGGTGTGGTCCTCTCGATCTCACAAGAACGGCAGCCTAAAGGCTGCCGTTCTTGTGTTCCTGACATAGTAGTGTGCTAGCCGCCCGCGATCGCCCCGACGATCAGGAAGGGTTCCGTCCCGGCGGCTACTGCGTCCGGGAGCGGAGCGTCGGGCGACTCGTGGGACAGGTCCTCCTGGCAGGCGAAGAAGCGCACGAAGGGCGGCGCTGCTGGGTGACCTGATCGCGGATCGTGCCGCGCAGCATCGGATAGCGGCCCTCCAGCGCGTCCAGCACCGAACGTTGCGTGACCGGCCCATCCACCTGGAGCTGCAGCTCCGAGTTGAGGCCGGCCAGCGTTCGCAGATGGGTGGGAAGTCTGACGCGGATCATGGCAACGTCTGAACTTCCACCGACAGCACAGCCGGCAGGTCGTGCATGACGGCCGACCATGTATCGCCTGCGTCCGCCGATGCGTACACCTGTCCGCCGGTGGTTCCGAAGTAGACGCCACACGAGTCGAGGGTATCGACCGCCATCGCGTCGCGCAACACGTTGACATAGCAGTCGCGCTGCGGCAGCCCCTTGGTGAGCGCCTCCCACTCGTTGCCGCCGGTTCGGCTGCGGTAAACAGCCAGCTTGCCGTCCAACGGGAAGTGCTCCGAGTCGCTCTTGATGGGCACGACGTAGACGGTGTCGGGTTCGTGGGCATGAACGTCGACCACGAAGCCGAAGTCGGTGGGCAGGTTGCCGCTGACCTCGTACCACGAGTCGCCGGCGTTGTCGCTGCGCATGACATCCCAGTGCTTCTGCATGAACAACACGTTTGGCCGCGCCGGATGCATGGCAACGTGGTGGACGCAATGGCCAACCTCTGCTTCCGGGTCGGGCATGAAATCGGACTTCAGGCCGCGGTTGATGGGCGTCCACGATGCGCCGGCGTCGTCGCTGCGGAACGCGCCCGCAGCCGAGATGGCGATGTAGATCCTCGCCGGGTTGCTGGGGTCGAGGATGATGGTGTGCAGGCACATGCCGCCCGCGCCGGGCTGCCAGTTGGGGCCGGTGCCGTGGCCGCGCAACCCGGACAGCTCGCGCCAATTTTGCCCGCCGTCTGTGGAGCGAAACAGCGCCGCGTCCTCGACGCCCGCATATACCGTGTCGGCGTCGGTCAGAGACGGCTCGAAGTGCCACACGCGGTTGAACTCCCACGGGTGGGGCGTGCCGTCGTACCACTGATGGGTGCCGGGAACGCCGTCGTAGACAAACTCGTTGCCCACCGGCGCCCAGGTCTTGCCGCCGTCGTCAGATCGTTGGACGACCTGGCCAAACCAGCCGCCTGACTGCGATGCATACAGCCGGTTGGGGTTCACCGGCGACCCCTTCATATGATAGATCTCCCAGCCGGCAAAGTGAGGTCCGCTGACCTCCCACTTGTCGCGCTTGCCATCCGCGGTCAGGATGAACGCGCCCTTCTTTGTTCCTACCAACAGTCTTACGGAAGTCATACCACTATGCTCCTTGTGTGTTCACCAAAGCTGCCCGACAGTTGTGTCACTTCGACGAGATATTCCGGTAACCAATTATAGAACATTATTTCTAATCTGCCAAATCTGGCAAGCCCGATACGAGCCCCGCGCAGGCAGCGCGCGAACGCCCGCGAAATACCTGCCAGAAATGCAGTTCGCTGGCTGGTCCGACCGCCTGGCTCACCCGCGCCAGGTCAACACAGCCCCGCCCTGTCCCAGCAAGACGCTGCCGGGAAATACACGCAACCGCCAGGGGTGCAGGCGGATCACTGCGAACGCGTCTGAGAGCGGATTGTCCCATCCCGGCACGATGGCCGGATCGTAGCCAACCGGCACCGGACCGTTCACGAAGAGATCCCAGACCATGGTTCGCGTTGCATGGTCGAATTCCAGCGCTGCCTGACACTCAGCGACGCAGGTATCGTGGGTGGGCGACCAGTAGTTCAGCGACATGTAGGGATTGGCGGCAAGATGCGCCTGCTTGATCGGCGTCGGTCTAGTGCCGATCCAGCCGGCCAGCCGCTCGCCGTCCCACTGCCAGATGGGATGGAGAACCCGCGAGCGCGGCCGCCCTTGCCCGTCAACGGTTGCGGCACTGCACCAAACGATGCGATGTGCCATTTCGACAAAGGCAGGCGCTGTTTGTTCCAGAGTGTTCAACGGGAGTCACCTCATTGGTGGAGCCAAGAAGACGATGACATCTGTTGTGCAGACGCCGCTACTGAATGTCGTCGGCGTCCTGGCCGACGCGCTCCTTGAGCCAGGCTTCCATGAAGCCGTCCAGGTTGCCGTCCAGCACGCTTTGCGGGTTGCCGACCTCGTAGTCGGTGCGCAGATCCTTGACCATCTGGTACGGCTGCAGGACGTAGGAGCGGATCTGGTTGCCCCAGCCCATCTCGACATGTTTGCCCTTCAGGCGCGCGTTTTGCTCCTCGCGCCTGGCCAACTCTTCATCGTATAGCTTGCCGCGCAGCACGCGCATGGCCGACTGGCGGTTCTGCGTCTGGCTGCGCTGGTTCTGGCACTGCACCACGATGCCGGTGGGGATATGCGTCAGCCGCACCGCGGTCGAGTTCTTCTGCATGTGCTGGCCGCCCGCGCTGCCCGCACGAAACACATCCATGCGGATGTCGTCCGGGTTGATCTCGATCTCGATGTCGTCGTCCATCAGCGGCAACACCTCGACCAGCGCAAAGGAGGTGTGGCGGCGCGACGATGAGTCGAAGGGGCTGATGCGCACCAGCCGGTGGACGCCGCGCTCCGAGCCCAGGTAGCCGTAGGCCCACTGGCCCTCGATCTCGATGGTCGCGCTCTTGACCCCTGCTTCCTCCCCGTCGGTGCGGTCGGTGAGTTCGACAGAATAACCGCGCTGCTCAGCCCAGCGCAGATACATGCGCAGCAGCATCTCCGCCCAGTCCTGGGCCTCCGTGCCGCCGGCACCGGCGTGAATGCTGAGGATCGCGCCGTCGCGGTCGTGGGGGCCGCTCAGCGCCAGCAGAAACTCGCGCCGATCCAGCTCAGCCGCGATCCGCTGTGCGTCGCGCGCGATCCCGTCGGCGATGTCCGTATCCTCCTCCGCCGCAGCCAGCTCCAGCAGGTCGAGATTGTCCTGAACCTGGAGAGCAAGATCGTCCCAGACGGAGACGGTCTCGCGAAGTTCCGACAGGGTGCGCATCATCTCCTGCGCAGCCTGCGGATCGTCCCAGATCGAGGGGTCGGCCGCTCTTGTTTCGAGTTCCTCTAGCTGCGCCTGCTTTGCCGGGATGTCAAAGACGCCCCCTGAGCAAGTCAATGCGCTCGCTCAACTCTTGCAACTCTGTCTTGATGTCTTCCATGCTGTTCCTCTTCTATCGCGGTGATGCCGTCCAACGCAATTCATGACGTTGAAACGCGCAACGTATTGCACGTTGCGTAGTTCGTGCGAGGGGCCATTTTAACACGCGCTGGGGCGTTTGTGGCAATTGTGCCGGTCGGTTTTGTTCTCGTCCAGCGCGCAAAACCGCGGATTGCGGAGCAATCGCGGGTCGCCTGCGCCTCCCGCGTCCATCTCCGCATCCGCGGTTCTCTGCCGTGGCCCGATCAGGGGTAGACGCCGCGCAACTCCAACGCCTCGGCGACGCGCGCGATGGCCAGCGTGTAGGCCGCCATGCGCGGCGCCAGCTTCTTGCGCTCTGCCTCGTGCAACACTGCGTCGAACCCGTTGACCATCAGCCGCTCCATCTGGCGGTTGACATCCTCCTCGCTCCAGAAGAAGCTCTGCAGGCTTTGCACCCATTCGAAGTACGACACTGTGACGCCGCCGGCGTTGCACAGGATGTCGGGGATGATGAACACGCCATTGTCGGCCAGAATCTTGTCGGCGTTGGGTGTGGTAGGACCGTTGGCGCCTTCCGCAATCACGCGCGTCTTGATGCGGTCGGCGTTGTCCTTGGTGATCTGGCCTTCCAGCGCGGCGGGGATCAACACGGTGCACTCCAGCTCCAGCAGCTCGCTGTTGCTGACTTTGTCGGTGTCCGGATAGTTCATGACCGTGCCATGCTGCGCGACATAGCGCTGCAGGTCGGGCACATCGATGCCTCTGGGATTGAAGATGCCGCCGTTGACGTCGCTGACAGCAATCACCCTGGCGCCCTGCGCATGCATGTAGCGCGCTGCCGTCGCCCCCACGTTGCCGAACCCCTGCACCACCACCGTGGCCCCGTCGATAGGAATATCGAGGTGCTTCAGTGCCTCGCGCGCCATGAACATGACGCCCATCCCGGTGGCATCGTAGCGGCCCTCGGAGCCGCCGATCTGGAGCGGCTTGCCGGTCACCACAGCCGGCACGGAATAGCCGCGATGCATGGAAAAGGTGTCCATGATCCAGGCCATCACTTGCGGGTTGGTGCCGACATCGGGCGCGGGGATGTCGCCCTCGGGGCTCATCAACACCGAGATCTCGGTCGCGTAGCGGCGGGTCATCTTGCGCAGTTCGATCTGCGACAGCTTTCTGGGATCGACAATGACCCCGCCCTTGGCGCCGCCATAAGGCAAGTTCATCAGCGAGCATTTCCACGTCATCCACATCGCCAGCGCGCGCGTCTCGTCCAGCGTTACATCGGGATGATAGCGAATACCACCTTTGGTCGGGCCTTTGACTGTGCTGTGATGGACACGGAAGCCGGTGAAGATCTCGATGCGGCCGTCGTCCATCTCGACCGGGAAGTTTACCGTCAGCTCGCGCTTGGCGACGCGCATGATAGCTGCGGAGTTCGGGTTCAGGTTGGGCATCAACGAGACGGCCTCGTCGAACTGGGCGAGGGCGACGTCGTGCGCGCTGCGGCGCGGGTGTTCAGGTGTAGACATTACATACCTCCTCGGCATCGAGTCGCTATCACCATCGATAGCTCGTTGTCGGTGTTTTGACCAGGTGTGGGAGAACCAGAAGGCGGCAAGTTGGCCGAAGACCGTGGAGCCTTCGCATTCGCCAGCCCGTGAGACATTCTATGTCCTGTTTCACTGCCAGTCAAGTTGCCGGCCGCCCATGGCTAAACGTTCTTCTTGCGCCGAGGTGAAAGCGATGTTATACTTTCAGCCGACAGGCAGACTATTTCACTCCGACGGGGCGTGCGCCGTGAAGAAACTCATCCCACTCACCATCCTCCTGCTGACACTGGCGTCCCTGGCGAGCGCGTGCGCCGGTGTTGCCTTGCCATGGGCCACTGCCCCGGCAACTGATCCGCTGGCCGACTTCCGCTCCGCCATGGCGCCAGGCCAGCAAGGTCTGCTGGACGAACTGCCTCCCATGCCGCTTTACCGCATCGAGACCACCATCGATCCCGTCGATCTCAGTTTGACGGGACGCATGGAGGTCACGTTGCCGCCGGTGCAGCCTGATGCGCTGCCCGACCAACTCTACTTCCGTCTCTACCCCAACCTGGCACACTATGCCGGCGGCATGAGCGTCGATCTCGTGTCGGTCAACGATCACGGCGCACCCTTCAGCTACGAAGCTGCCAACACAGCGGTCCACGTCGTTGTGCCGCCTGATGCTGTTGCTGCGGGCGAGCCGATTCGGGTGGGCATGCAGTGGCGGCTCAGCGTCCTGCCTTTCGACGAGACGCGCTACACGCTGTTAGGATCGGCCGGCGGGGTGCTCAGTCTGCCGCTTTTCTACCCGGTGCTGGCGGTCAAGGATGCCGGGGACGGCCAGTGGCGGCTGGATGTGGGGTTGGTGCAGGGCGACGCAGCCTACACGGCGGCGGCATTGTATGACGTAACTGCCATCGTGCCGCCCAACTATGCCGTGGCCGGCAGCGGGTCGTTGCTGGGCATCACCGATGCCCGCGGGCCGGCGTCTGAGGGCGAAGCAGCGCCGCCGGTTTGGAAAGCCTGGCACATGGTCAGCGGTCCGGGACGCGAGTTTGCTCTCTTCGTCAGCGATCAATATCGCCAGGCTGAAACCTACGCCGGCGACGTGCGCGTCGTATCCTGGTATCGACCCGGTGAGGAGATGGCCGGGCGGGCCGCGGCTGACTATGCCGCGGCCGCGCTGCGCATCTACGAAGACGCGTTTGGACCCTATCCCTACGCCGAACTGGATGTGGTGGCCGGCCCCATCGAGTTTCGCGGCATGGAATACCCCGGACTGTTCGAGCTGGGCTACAAGCTCTACGGCGCCAACGCGGATGAATTGGAGTTTCGCATCGCCCACGAGGCCGCACATCAGTGGTGGTACAATCTGGTGGGCAACGATCCGGTCAACGTGCCCTGGCTGGACGAGGGACTGGCCGAGTACGCGACCTATTTCTACCGTGAGCGCACACGAGGAGCCGCTGCAGCCGACCGCCTGGCGCAGCGCCGTTGGCAGGCCGCCTGGGAGGCAACCCGCGACCGCGGCCTGGACGACGTGGTCAACCAGCCGGTCGATGCGTTCCAGGGCAACTATGAGACCATCGTGTACGGCAAGGCAGCGCTCTTCCACCACCTCCTGCGCCAGGCGATGGGCGAGGATGCCTACCTGACGTTGCTGCGCCGCTACGTTGAGCAGTATCGTTTCCGCGAGGCCACGCCCGAAGACTTCATCGCGCTGGCCGAGGAGATCGGCGGGCCGCAGGTGCGCGAGTTGTACAACAAGTGGATTCTGCTGGACGACGAAGGACGTCCCGCCCGCGCGCCGGTTCCCACACCCACACCACAACCGTCATCGTGACCCGTCAAGGTTAGGATGGACTCCGTGCCGTCTTCCAGAACGCCCACAAGGGGCTATCCTACACAAGACGGCGCACAGCCCTGTTGGCAATCACAGGATGGAGCCTCGTGCTCGTTTTGCAGAACGCCCACAAGGGGCTATCCTACACGTCCAGACACGTCCAGACCGCCGAAGGAATGCCCACTATCCTACGACCGAATTACACCAGGGAGCAACCATGGCAGACAACATCGAACCCACCAACATCGAAGAACAACGCACCTGGGCCGAGGTCGGCGGACTGGAGGCCGACTACTTCAACGGCGACTACCCCGATACGTCGAGTCACCGCAGCCTTACCGCCGGCCTGTTGCCTGAGCAAGCTGCGCCGGTCTTCAACGCCGGCAGTCCACAGGAGCTGCGTGCGTTGTGGGTCACCCGCTGGGATTACCACACCGCTGAGGACGTCCGCACCATCGCCGATAGGGCCGCTGACGCCAACTTCAACGCGCTCTACTTCCAGGTGCGCGGCAACGCGGATGCCCTGTACCGCTCGCGGATCGAACCCTGGTCGGCGCTGTTGACCGGGACGCTGGGTGGCGATCCTGGCTGGGATCCCCTGGAAACGGCTGTTCACGAGGCTCACAGCCGCGGCCTTGAGCTGCACGCCTGGGTCAACGTCTACCCGGCCTGGCTTGGGGAGACCCCGCCGACCCCGTCTACCCCTGTGCAGATGTTCGACAGCTTCAACCAGTTGTATGAAGATGAGTGGGTGATGTGGAACAGACATCAGGAGCCGATGGCGCTCAGCAAGGAGTATCTCTGGTCCAACCCCGCGCACTTTGCGGTGCTGGAGCAGATCGTCGCGGTCGGCCACGATATCATCCAGCGCTATTACGTGGATGGACTGCATCTCGACAACGTTCGCTATGCCAGTTGGGAGTACTCGCGCGATCCCATCACCCTGGCCGAGGTGGAGGAAGCCCAGGCCGTCGATCCGTCGGTGGACCGCAAGGAGTGGCAGCGCCGGCAGGTCAACACGCTGGTCAGCCGGCTGCGCCAGGCTATCGATTCGACCAAGCCGGGCTTGCTGCTCAGCGCCGCAGTCTGGCCCGTTTACCAGGACATCTGGGAGTGGTGGACGGCAGGCGACGGCTACGAGGGCTTCTGCCAGGACTCGGTGGGCTGGATCGGCCAACAGGCGGCCGATCTGATCAGCCCGATGCTCTACCTGTCGAGCATCACCAGCGACGACGCCCAATTCGCTGCGCTGGTGAGTGACTTCGTGGAGCGCGCCGGCGGCGACCACGTTGCAGCCGGCATCACCGCCACCTACGACACGTTCGACCCGATCGCCCGGCGCATCGACATCACCCGGCAAGCCGGCTGCGCGGGCCAGGCCATCTTCGCCTACGGTCACGTCAACGAGAAGCGCTACTGGGAGGAGTTCCGCCGCGGGCCGTACGCCACGCCCGCCACGGTGCTGATCCCCGAATCCAGCCGGGCGCGCACGTCCGCAATGCTGAAGATGGCCGGTGATTAATCCAATTCGCACCGGTTCGGCGAGCAGCCATCCCGCCCGCAGCATGGTCAGGTGCCAGCCCCTCCGCGGCTACGGTGCTTCTGCCATCTCGCGAAACATGGTCCACGATCCCAGCCGGTCGTCCGCGCTGCGCGGCGCGCGGTCGTAGTAGATGTCGAAGATGCGGCCGCCTTCGGTGCGCACCCGGAAATAGGTCCGCCCCACACCCCACGAGCCGCGATGAGACGCCACCTCAGCGTGCTCCGGGCGCATGTTGACAGCCATGCGGCCGCGACGGGAGTAGTCACGCCACTCGCTGAGCAACTCGACCACGCGAAACGCCTCGTCGCGCCAGACGAAGCGATCCGGCACGCCCGGCTTCTTCTTCAGCTCCGGCGGCACGTCGAACTGCACCTCGATGGGTTCGCTGATGAAACTGATTGGCTGCACGAATGGATGCTCCCAGACGTTCGACTTTTCGGAAAAAGTCGAACGTCTGCGCAAGGTAGTATGGTGACGTTGACCTACTATACCGTTTTTCAGGCTCGTTGACAACAGCCGGCCGCGGTGCCAGAATCGCCGCACGCAAGCACCATGAACGTCAAATCACTGGGCTATCGCACCGACATGATCTTCCACGCCTTTGACGGCGAGATCATCGACCGCGGCCATTATCTGGTGCTCCGAACGCCGTCCAATCCAACCTTCTACTGGGGCAACTTTCTGCTCTTTGCTCAGCCGCCAGGCGCGGGTGACCTGAGTGTGTGGACCGAGATGTTCGCACGCGAGATTGGTGTCCCACCGGAAACGGAGCACCAGGTCTTCGGCTGGGACACGGTACGGGGAGAAGAGGGTGTCATCCAGCCCTTCCTGGATGCCGGTTTTCGCAGGAACCACGGCGTCGTTCTGACGTGCAGCGAACCGCGCCGCCCTGCCGCCTTCCCGCCAGCCGCGGTGAGCGTCCGCACGCTGAAGACCGATGCCGAATGGGAGCAAGTCGTCGAGCTTCAGGTCGCCTCGCGCGACGCCGAGCATGAGGAGAGCAGCTATCGCGAGTTCCGCGAGCGGCAGATGGCCCGCTATCGCCGGATGATCGACGCCGGCCTCGGCGATTGGTGCGGCGCCTTTGCCGGCAACGGATCGTGGCGGACCTGGGCCTGTTTCACCAGACGGCGTCGGCCGCTACCAGTCGGTAGGGACGCATCCCGACTTCCGCCGCCGCGGCATCGCCAGCGCACTGATCGCCGAAGCGGGTCGCCAAGCTAAAGCCGCCTATGACCTGCACACATTGGTCATCGTGGCTGAGGAGGGATCCAGCGCGGCGCGGCTGTACCAGTCGCTGGGCTTCCAGCCGGCGGAACGGCAAACGGGGCTGGAGCGTTGGCCGGGGATGGACCTGAATGCAGTTGATGGCGGCTGACGCATGTAACTCGCGATTCTTGTTGACCTCATGACTCCTGTATGCTACAATCGTTCAAGAAATGCTGTTACAACGACCGACTACGGCGAAAGTACAGCGTGGCACTTGTAACACTTGGCCCTTGCGTTGCGCATTCCTTTGGTTCAGCGTATGCGTCTCGTTGAATTCCGTCGCTACTTGGATGACAGCAACGCCTTGCAGTAGGTTTCGAGTTGGATCGTGGTCATGTCACCAAGTTTATGGTCCAGCTTGAGTGCAAATTCAGAGATGACAGCGCATGGATTCCTGTTGTACGTTACGACACAGCCCATGGTTTTGCACATTGCGACCAACTTCATCCGTACGACGAAACAACCAAGATCATTGTGCCCACACAAGACTACAACGACGCACTCACTTACGCCATGAATGACTTGGTCGAGAATTGGCCGCGTATCGCAAGAGGTATGAGACATGGCTCAACCGAAATTGAGTCGTCAACAAGAGATAATGGAACGCAACATCGCCCTGACCGGCAGGATCATGCAGTTCTTGATGGAGCATCCTGATTTATTCGGCGCGTTGCCAGACAAGTTCGAGTTGGTGTTGTTGCCCGAAGATGATCCTGATATACGGCAACACAATTTGGAGCTGCTGGATCGGTATGGAAGTGAGGGAAAGCCAGTGGTGTTTGCCCGTCTTCAAGCACATCCGGACAGCATCAAGCCACAGGTCGAGCCGAGTATCTTTGTACCTCTTGAGCGGGCAGCGTAGCCATATTCGATGGCCAGCACCTTTGCCGTGCTTTCGCAAAGCAAACGGGGTATCGGATCAACATCCGATACCCCGTTTGCATTACCGTGACAGTCCATTCGCGAGGAACTGTCACCTGACGGATATCGTTCGTTCCTACTCGTACTCCTACTCGTCCTCATCCTCGTACTCCTCGGAGAGCGGAACCGGAAGAGTACGAGGATGAGTAGGAGGACGGGCGAGGACGAGATCAGCGACGGGTCAGTCGATCACCGTCTGCGACTGCTCGTGCATGTACTGCTGGACGTAGTAGAAGCCGCCGCCGGCCTTGCCGGTGCTGCCGCTGCCCTTCCAGCCGCCGAAGGGCTGGAAGCCCGGCCACGCCGGTGGTCGCGCCGGCCGGCCGGTTGACGTAGACCACGCCGGCCTCGATGTTGTCCAGGTACCAGCGCGCCTCGTCGGGGTCCTCGCTGAAGAAGCCGCCGGTCAGCCCGTAGACGCTGTCGTTGGCCAGCGCCATGGCCTGCTCCAGCGACTCGACGCCCGCCACCTTGACGATGGGCAGGAACATCTCCACTTTCCACAGCTCGTGGTCCAGCGGCAGGTTGTCTACCACGGTCGGCGCCACGAAGAAGCCCTTGCCGTAGTCGCCCTCGGTCAGCAGCTTGCCGCCGGTCAGCACATCGCCGTCGCGGTGCAGCGCCTCAACGAAGTTCTGGTAGTCACGGTAGGCGCCCTTGTTGGCTGCCGGTCCCATGAAGATCTCCTGGCGGGCAGGGTCGCCGACCGCCATCTTGTTGGTCAGATCGACCAGCTTCTGCACGAACGCCTCGTGCACCGGCTCCTCCACATAGACACGGCTGCACGCCGAACACTTCTGGCCGGTGAGGCCGAAAGCCGAGCGCATGACGCCCATCGCAGCCTTGTCCAGGTCGGCCTTGCGGCTGACGATGGTGGCGTTCTTGCCGCCCATCTCGGCGATGCAGGGCCGCGGGTAGGCGCCGGCAGCGAAGGTGCGGTAGATGTGCATGCCGACGTCGAACGACCCGGTGAAGGTGATCCCGTCCACCTCGTTGTTGGTGATCAGCTCCTCGCCCACGGTGCTGCCCGGCCCGGTGACGAAGTTGAACACGCCGGCCGGCACGCCGGCATCGCGGATGCACTCGGTCAGCAGCCAGCCACTGAGCGGGGTGTCCGACGCCGGCTTGAACACCACCGCGTTGCCGGCCACCAGCGCGCCGCCGCTGGGTCCGCCGGCCAGCGCGAAGGGGAAGTTGAAGGGCGAGATCACCACCCAGACGCCGTAGGGCTTGAGCACGCTGGTGTTGTGGTGCTTGGGCGACTCTTCGTTCAGTGGCTTGATAAAGCCGTCGTTGCGCTCCATCTCGTCGCAGTACCAGCGGATCAGGTCGGCCGTCTCCTCCACGTCGCCCAGCGCCTCTAGCCGGTTCTTGCCGATCTCCAGCGTCACCGCCGCGCCGATGTCCATGCTGCGGTCGCTGATGAGGTCGGCCGCCTTGCGCATCATCGCGACGCGGTCCTGCCAGGGCGTCTTGCGCCAGCCGTCAGCCGCGGCACGCGCCGCGGCCAGCGCTTCGGCGGCGTGCTCGCGCGTGCCCTTCTGGAAGTTGCCCAACAGCCAGTCGTGGTTGATGGGGCTGCGATCCTCGAAGGTCTGCTCCGCCAGGCGCTCCTCCCCGTTGATGAACATCGGGTAGGTCGCGCCGAAGCGATCCTTGGCGCGCGCCACGGCCTCGTCGAAGGCCTGGTGCAGCTCAGGGTTGGCGGCTGAAAGGGTGCCGTAGGTAATCTTGAATTTCTGTGCAGCCATTGTGTTTCTCCTTTGAAGTTGACTCGTATTGCGTGTTGCGTATTGCGTAGCAGGTGAAGCAGGTTGTTTATGAGTGGTGTCGGTAGTGTGAAGGCGTGAAACGTGTTGGTGATTGGCAACGGAGTCTCTTCCGGGATACGCAATACGCATCACGCACTACGCCGAAATGTCAGCCAACGCCCACCGGCACGCGACAGTCTTCGTCGGTGATGACCAGCAGGTCGTCCAGCATGTCCAGCGCCCAGGCCAGATCGGATTCCTCGATGTTCAGCGGCGGGCAGATGATCAGCAGATTGCCGCGCACGCCGAAAACAACGCCGCGGCGCTTAGCCTCCTTGGACAGACGGCTCAGGCTGGGCGGCACCAGTGGCCAGACCACGGCCGGCGCGCGCGTTTGCGGGTCAGCCACCAGCTCCAGCGCGGCGAACAGGCCGATGTCGCGCACGTCGCCCACGCTGGGATGCCGGGCCGCGATCTCCCGCAGCCGGTGGTGCATCCACTCGCCCAGCACCTGGCTGCGTTCGACCAGCCCCTCATCCTCGTAGGCATTGATGGCAGCCACGCCGGCCGCGCAGCACAGCGTGTGCCCGGCGTAGGTCAGGCCGGTCGGCAGCGGATTGTCGTCGAAGAAGGCGGCGCAGCGGTCGTTCAGCGCAACCGCGCCCAGCGGAATATGCGCGGCGGTCAGCCCCTTGGCCAGCAGCATCATGTCTGGCGCTGCGTCCGGCCAGTGCTGCCAGGCAAACCACGTGCCGGTGCGGCCAAAGCCCGACATCACCTCGTCCGCGATGAGCAGGACGCCGAAGCGGTCGCAGATCTGCCGCAAGCGCCGCCAGTAGTCGCCCGGCCCGGCGAACAACCCGTTGGTGCCCACCACCGGCTCAGCCACCACCGCAGCGATGGTCTCCGGCCCTTCCCACTCGATCAGGTCGCCGATGTGGTCGGCGCAGCGCAGGTTGCACTCAGGAAAGGTGTGGCCAAAGGGGCAGCGATAGCAGTAGGGGGGCAGGGCGCGCACCAGATCGGGCACGCTGGCGGTCTTCCAGTTGCGCGAGTCACCGCTGAGCGCGATTGCGTTGCTGGTGGCGCCATGGTAACTGCGGAAGCGGCCGATGATCTTACGGCGGTTGGTGATCCAGCGCGCCATCTTGATGGCGTGCTCGGTGGCCTCCGCGCCGTCAATCGTGAAGAAAACCTTGCCGCCGGCCAGCCCGCTCTTCTCGATGATCAGCCGCGCCAGCTCAGCGCGCGGCGGCGACCCCCAGGCGTTGTGGATGAAGCACAGTTCGTTCGCCTGCTGCTGAATAGCCGCCACAACGGCCGGGTGTTGATGCCCCAGGTGGTTGCACTCGGCCTGCGCGGCCATGTCCAGGTAGCGGTTGCCGTCGGCGTCCCAGAACCAGGCGCCGTCGCCGCCGACGATGGCCGGCGCATTCCAGTCGCCCTGCTTTGCCTGCCAGGTGTGCAGGACGTAGGTTTTCTCGTGATCCACTGCTGTGGACATGTTCGCCAGCCTTTGCAAAAAAGAACACCGACCCAGAGACAGGCCGATGCAACTTGTCTCGACCTCGTTGTCCAAGACACATCCATTGTACGATTGCGGGCAGGTCCTGTCAATTTCAGGGCGCTGTAGGTGTCCTCGACCGCTGGGTGAGCATCGTGACTTGGAAATAGCGGCTGGCCGGCTCCGGCTCAGAACCGCGGATCTTCCCGGAACGCGGATCAGAGGTATAGCCACTTCGAAAACGTACTCGGATATTTTCATTGGTCGGAGTACCGGGTCCGCCCGGCCGGGCTGCGCCCGACACCCCGATCGATGAATACAGCGGGGCACGGTCGGAGACCGGTCCGAGCGAGGTGCGATTATTAAAGCAGGATGCTCACTCCACAGATAGAGGACGTTGTGGTTATCCGCGCAGCGCTGTGAACCTGCCGAAGGCGTCCTCCCAGGCTGCGCCCGCCGCGGCGTCGGGGTCGTAGCGCAGCAGTTGGATCGAGCCTGGCAATCGCGCCGTCCGGCTGCCAGGTCGTCGATGTGGCCGGTGGCGATGGCCTGCACCATCACGTTGCCCAGCGCGGTGGCCTCCACCGGGCCGCAGACCACAGGCCGGCCGCAGGCATCCCGCAGTGAACTGGGAGAGCATGGCGTTCTGGCTGCCGCCGCCGACGATGCGAATCGTCCTCAAGCCGCCGCTCCAGCAGCGTTTCCAGCGAGTCGATGACCGCCCGCGAGGCCAGCGCCATGCTCTCCAGACAACAGCGCACGGTCGCGCCGATGCTCTCCGGCTCAGGCTGGCCGGTGCGCCGGCAATAGGACCGGATCGCGGCCGGCATGTCGGGCGCGTTGAGAAACGCCCGGTCGTCCGGGTCTACCAGGCTGCGGAAGGGAGTCGCATCGGCCGCCAACGCCAGCAGCTCGCCCCAGGAATACTCGTGGCCGTCCCGCTGCCACTGGCGGCGACTTTCCTGCAACAGCCAGAGGCCGGTGCTGTTCTTCAGCAGCCGGATGCTGCCCGCCACGCCGCCTTCGTTGGTGAAGTTCAGCGCCAGCGCGGTCGGTTAGCACGGGCTCAGCGGTTTCGACGCCGATCAGGCTCCAGGTGCCGCTGCTTATGTAGACGCTGTCCGGTCCCAGGTCGGGGATGGCAGCCACCGCACTGGCCGTATCGTGGCTGCCGATGGCGATGACCTGCGGCGCCCCGGGCGCGCCAACCTCCTTGGCGATATCGCGCCTGAGATCGCCCAGCACCGTGCCGGCGTCGACCACCGGCGGCAGGATAGCGGTCGGGATGCTCAGCCCGGCCAGCAGATCGCCCGCCCAGGTGCGTCGGGACGCGCCCAGCATCTGGCTGGTGCTGGCGATGGTGTACTCGGCAACCTTGCGGCCGGTCAGCCAGTAGTTGAACAGGTCAGGCATCAGCAGCAGCGTCTCGGCTGCCTCGAACTGCGGCTCGCGCGCCTCGACCATGCTCAGCAACTGGTAAAGGGTGTTGATCTGCATGAACTGGATGCCGGTGCGGCGAAAAATGGCGGCGCGGCCAACGCGCTCGAACGCCAGTTCCATCATGCCGTCGGTGCGGGCATCGCGGTACTGGAACGGGTTGCCCAGCATGCGGCCGGCCCGATCCAGCAGAGCAAAGTCGACGCCCCAGGTGTCCAGCCCGATGCCGGCCAGGGGCTGACTGAACTGCTGGCCGTAGCGCGCCATGCCGGTCATGATCTCGGTCCAAGCCGCAGAGGATCGTGCAGACTGCCAAGGACGTTGACCGGTCCATTGGCGAAGCGGTGCAGCGCCTTGTCGCGGTAGAGGATCACCGACGCGCCCTTGGCCGCGTAGCCGTACTTGTGCAGGTCAACGGATAACGATGTGACGCCCGGCAGCGAGAAGTCGAAGTCGGGCACGGGGTAGCCCAGCCGGCGCACGAAGGGCAGCATCATGCCGCCCACGCAGGCATCGACATGACATAACACGTTGCGCTCGGCGGCCAGCGCGGCGATGTCGGCGATGGGATCGACGACCCCGTGGGGGTACGAGGGCGCGGAACCGGCCAACAGGATCGTGTCGATGTTCATGGCCTTGCGCATGGCGTCCATATCCGCGCGCAGGTCCGGGCCAACGGGAACGCGCACCACCTTCAGGTCGAAGTAGTGGGCGGCCTTGTCGAAAGCAGGGTGGGCGGACGAGGGGACCACGACCTCCGGCCGCGCGACCTTGGGCCGGTTGGCGCGCGCCCACTCGCGCGCGGTCAGCATGGCCATCAGGATGCTCTCGGTGCCGCCGGTGGTCATGTTGCCGGCGGTCGTCCCGCCGCCGCCGAGCAGGTTGCTCACCATCGCGACGACTTCGGTCTCGAAGCGCCGCAGGCTGGGGAAGGCGGTGGGGTTGAGGCCGTTCTCTGAGAAGAACATGCCGTAGGCGTCCTTGAGCAGGCCGGTGACGTCGTCGTTGGCCTTGAACACCAGGCTGAAGACGCGGCCGTCGCGCCAGTCGGCATCGCGGGCGCGCGCCGCCTCCATCGCGGCAAGCACCGAATCCTTGGACCGGCCGTTGACCGGCAGGGTGGTCTGTGTTGCTCTCATGCTGGGTTTCTCCACGTCACTGTCTGCGCGCATGTCTGCCATCGATACGTGAATTGTACCAGTGTTCGGGCATCTGCAAAAGGGGCAAATCGTGGAAATCAGGCTGGACGGGGTATAATCAGGGGCGGCCAGGCTTTATCTGGCCATCGAACGAGTGAGCCAACAAAAAAGCCGCTAAGGAGACACCCCATGAAAATCAGCGCACGCAACGTTCTGGCCGGCACGGTCAAGTCGATCAACCATGGCGCGGTGAACAGCGAAGTGGTCGTCGAGCTTCCCGGCGGCGTCGAGATCGTCTCGATCATCACCAAAAGCTCGGCGGAAAGCCTCGAACTGGCCCCAGGCAAGCAGGTCTACGCGGTGGTCAAGGCGTCCAACGTCATAATCGCGGCGGAGTAGCGGTAGGGGCAGAAGGGAAAACAGGGAAAGGAGGGAAGGAGGGAAAACAGGGAAAGACGGGAAAAGAAGGGAACGGATGCTTTCTGTAGTGGTCAACGAGATGGTGCAATCCGACGGCGTCACTCCGGTGAGGGCCCGCCGGAGGCCAGAGGTCATCCGGCTACCCGCTCCGGGGCGCAACCAGCGAGGTGAAAGCCCCTCCGGGGCTACGAACTTGACGATATTCAGGCCCGCAGGGCCTTCCACTTTGTAGCCAGAAGGCTTCAGCCTCTGGCGAGCGAGTCGACCAGGTGTCACCACATTGCACCATCAGATTGACCGACAAATGACTCTGAAAATTCGTGTAATTCGTGGCAGATTCTCTGTCACCCGGACAAACTAATCGGAGCCATCCATGCAAGCAGTTCGCCTCCTGGCGCCACGCCAGCTTGAAATTGCCGACATCCCTGAGCCGCAGCCAGGTCCGGAGGACGTACTGGTCGAGATCCGCTATGTGGGGATGTGCGGCAGCGACCTGAACGCCTACCGCGGCACCTTTCCCCTGATGCGCTACCCGCGGATTCTGGGCCACGAGGTCAGCGGGGTCGTGGTTGGCCGCGGCGCGGCCGTGCCGGATCGGATCGGCGACGGGGCCAGGGTGACGCTGTCGCCCTACTCGGAATGCGGCATTTGCCCGGCCTGCCGCGCCGGCCGGCCCAACTGCTGCCAGTTCAACGAGACCATGGGCCTGCAGCGCGAGGGCGCGCTGACGCGGCTGGTGGCGATTCATTACAGCAAGGTGTTCGCGAGCGACCGGCTGACCGTGCAAGAGCTGGCGCTGACGGAGCCGCTCAGCGTTGGCTACCATGCAGCCAATCGCGGCCGGATCAGCGAGGCCGACACGGTGCTGGTCATGGGATGCGGCGTGGTCGGCATCGGTGTGATCGCAGCCGCAGCCCGCAAGGGCGCCACCGTGGTCGCCAGCGACATCGACGACGGCAAGCTGGCCGCCGCGCGTCGCTTCGGCGCCCGCCACACCGTCAACTCGACGCAGACCGACTTGCTGGCGGCGGTGCGCGATCTCACCGGCGGCGACGGCGTCAGCGTCGCGGTCGAGGCGGTGGGGCTGCCGCAAACCTTCCGGCTGGCCGTGGATGCGGTCGCCTTTGCCGGGCGGGTCGTCTATGTCGGCTACGCCAAGCAGGACGTCTGCTACGACACGGCGCTTTTTGTGCGCAAGGAGCTGGACATCTGCGGCGCGCGCAACGCCCTGCGCGTCTTCCCGGCGGTTATCAGAATGCTGGAGGAGCGGGAACGGCCGTTTCCGGAGCTG
Source organism: Caldilineales bacterium (assembly GCA_041391245.1). Classification (GTDB taxonomy): domain Bacteria; phylum Chloroflexota; class Anaerolineae; order JAAEKA01; family JAAEKA01; genus JACKBK01. Next base: position 42,777 of record JAWKOJ010000017.1, on the reverse strand, counting down.
ATCAGCCGCGTCTTCCCGTTCGCGGAGGCCGGCGAAGCGCTGCGCGCCTGGGACGCCGATCCGGTGCGTTTTACGAAGATAATGGTGGACGTGGCAGCGTAGCGCGTGTTAGGGTGACAGTCACTTTCGGCTCCTTGTGCTGCGCTTCAGGAGTCTTCGAACAGTGACTGTCACCTGAGAAGGACGGAAGGGAGATTGTGATTTGGCAACTATCCATGACGTAGCCAAACTGGCCGGCGTTTCGGCGGTCACGGTATCCCGGGTGCTCAACAACTCCAACCGGGTCAGCCCGGCAACTCAGGCCCGGGTCCAGCGCGCCATCGACGATCTGGGCTATGTGCCCAGCGTCGCAGCCCGCAGCCTGCGCTCCCGCCAAACCTTCACCCTCGCGCTGATCGTCCCCGACATCAACAACACCTTCTGGACCACGGTCGCCCGCGGCGTGGAGGACGCGGCCCAGGGCAAGGGCTACTCGGTTTTTCTCTGCAACAGCGACGAGAACCCCGCCAAACAGCAGCGCTATCTGGATGTCGTCATCAGCCAGCAGGTGGACGGCGTCATCATCGCGCCCTATGACGCCAACGCCGACAACCTGGAGAAGCTGCGCCAGCGCAACATACCGGTCGTGGTCGTGGACCGCGACATCAGCGGCTGGGAGGTGGACACCGTGCGCGGCGACTCGGTGGCCGGCGCGCGCGCGCTGGTGAGGCATCTGGTCGGGCTGGGGCACCGGCGCATCGCAGTCATTACCGGCACGTCCAACACCACCACCGCCATCGACCGGGTCGTGGGCTATCACCTGGCGTTGAGCGAAGCGGGCCTCGAGATCGATCCGGCGCTGGTCCGCTTTGGCGAGTTCCGCAGCATTACCGGCGAGCGCCAGACCGACGAGCTGCTGGGCATGGCCGAGCCGCCGACGGCCATCTTCGCCGCCAACAACGCCATCGCCATGGGAGTCATCGACTCGGTGGGGCGCCACGGACTACGCATCCCCCACGACATCGCGCTGGTCTGTTTCGACGACCTGCCCCACGCGTCGCACCTGTTTCCCTTTCTGACCGTTGCCAGCCAGCCGGTCTACGATCTGGGCGTCAACGCCGCGCAGCTGCTGCTGAGTCGCCTGGCCGACGCCGAGGAGTTGCCGGTGCGCCAGGTGGTGCTGCCGACGAGGCTGGTGGTGCGCCGCTCCTGCGGCAGCAGGCTGCTTCAGAACGGCAACGCCGCGCTCAGCCTGCCCGTCGCCCTGGGCGAACCGGAGACGGTCAGCATTGCGCAGCGGGCGACGCAGCAGGCTGTGATGAACAGCCGTGCCGTCCTTGCATCGCTGGGCATCCTGGCAACCCGTCACGCGGCCGGCGTCGAGCAGGCGCCGCACAGCGATGTGACGCGCCTGTTGGCAACCCTTCGCCACCAGCCTGCCGAGCGCACGCCGTATCTGGAGATGTGGATCGACAGCCCGACCCTGTACGCGCACCTGCTGGGCCGGCCGGCGCAGCCTGACCGCATCAGCGGCCGCCCGGTGACACCCGAGGACCACGTCGAGCTGGCCGGCCGTCTGGGCATGGACGCGGTGGTGTGCGATCTCGCCTGGCCGGGCTCGCCCGGCCAGGCCGCGGCGCCACTGCTGGATCAATTGAACTACCTGGAGCGCTATCTGCGCGCCGTCCAGGAGACCGGCGTCGGCGTTATCGTCCACCTGACCGGGCTGATGGTCGCCACCAGCGAGAACGCCATTGAGCTGGCCCAACTGCTGCACGCCAACCGCCCTTTGGCCGAGCGCCGCATGGACGAGTCGCTGAAACACCAGCTTCGTCTGCTGCGCGCCCTGTGCGACCGCTTTGCCGACGACCTGACCGCGGTCTTGGTCAGCGAGAGACTGAGCGGTCCGCAAGGCCCGTTGGTCAGTCCTGACCTGCTGGAGGCCGTGTACGCCGAACGAGCGCGGCTGCTGATCGCGCCGGCCCGTGAGCACGGAAAGCTGGTCGGCATCCATTTGCCGGGCCAGATCGGCGGACTCGTGGGGCTGCTGCACGCGATCGGCTTCGACTTCGTGCACCCGGTGGACCCGGCCTGCAACGATCTGGCCGTGCTGCGCGCCGCGTGGGCCGGCAAGATGGCGCTGGCCGGCGGCTTCCCGGCTGACCTGCTTAGTTCGGGGCCGGTGGAGGCCATCCAGTTGCATGCCCGCAGCCTGTGCGCCGAGATGGCGGCGGGCGGCGGCTTCGTGCCCGGCTCGGCGGGCGGCATCGGTCCGGAGACGCCGATTCAGCACGTCGTTGCACTGGCGGCCGCGGTGCAGTCCATGCCTTGACGTAGCTATTCAGCCAGGACTGACAGTCCTCTTTTGTCTGAGCAATCCATGCCTTGACAAGCAACTGAAGTTAGTGTATCTTACCGTTGTCTATCGATAACATGGTATCGATAAAACAAGCGCTCATCACTCCGCCGTACACACCTGCGCTTGCATATCACCGCTCACCATGACCCATTTCTACCGTTCGGTACCGTAGCTCCCCGCGGAGCATCACCAACCACATCTCAGAATCGGAGGATTCGATGAAGAACCAAAAGCTTCTGTTTGCACTGGTGGCCTTGATGGTTGTGTTTGCCATCGCAGCCGGCTGCGCCGCACCGGCAGCCACCACTACGTCGTCCGGCGCGACCGCGGCGCCGGCCACCGGCGGCGATGCGGCTGCAAGGCCTTACATCCCGGTCATCTCCAAGGGCTTCCAGCATCAGTTCTGGCAGGCCGTCAAGTCTGGCTCTGAGCAGGCCGCCAAGGACCTGAATGTCGATATCACCTTCGAAGGCCCGGAGTCCGAGGCCATGGTCGACAAGCAGTATGAAATGCTGCAGGCCGCCATCGCCAAGAACCCTGCCGCGATCTGCTTCGCTGCCGTTGACAGCAAGGCCATGATCCCGCTGCTGGAAGAGGCCAAGACCAAGGGTATCCCGATCATCGGCTTCGACTCGGGCGTTGACAGTGACATCCCGCTGGCGACTGCGGCCACGGACAACATCGCGGCTGCCGCGCTGGCCGCCGACAAGATGGCCGAGTTGATCGGCGACTCGGGCAAGGTTGCGGTTCTGGTACACGACCAGACCAGCCGCACCGGCATCGACCGCCGCGATGGCTTCGTCAACCGCATGGCCGAAGCGCATCCCAACGTCGAGATCGTCAACCTCGACTACGGCGCTGGCGACCAGCTCAAGTCCACCGACCTGGCAAAGGCCGTCATCCAGGCCAACCCGGACCTGAAGGGCTACTTCGGCGCCAACGAAGGCTCCATCATCGGCGTCCTGAACGCGGTGAAGGAACTCGGCAAGGAAGGCCAGATCGTCGTGATCGGCTATGACTCCGGCAAGCAGCAGATCGACGCAATCAAGAGCGGCGTCGAGGCGGGAGCCATCACGCAGAACCCGGTTGGCATCGGCTACAAGTGTGTCGAGGCCGCCGTCAAGGCCATCAACGGCGAAACCCTGGACAAGGTGATCGACACCGGCTTCTTCTGGTTCGATGCCAGCAACATCGACTCCGACGAGATCAAGCCGCTGCTGTACGAATAGACCGTTCCAGTTGGCCTGCGGGCCAGCGCCACGTTCGGCAACGCAGGGGCGGGATCTCCTCCCCCGCCCCTGCACCCTCTCCTAAGGACTAATCATGGCCGACCTCCTGGTCAACATGCAGGGAATCGACAAGTCATTTCCCGGCGTTCGGGCGCTGAACGAGGCTCGCTTCGACCTGCGGACAGGCGAAGTCCATGCACTGGTGGGTGAGAACGGCGCAGGAAAATCGACGTTGATGAAGATCCTGTCTGGCATCTATCGCAAGGATGCCGGTCAAATCCTGCTGCATGGCACCGAAGTCGAGATCCCTTCGCCGCGCGCCGCTCAGGACCTTGGGATCAGCATGATTCACCAGGAGATCAATCTGATGAATCACCTGACGCTGGCGCAAAACGTCTACATCGGCCGTGAGCCGCGCGGGATCGTGCGCTTCATGCTGGATGAAGACCAGATCAACGCCCGAACGCGCGAGCTGTTCCAGTCGATGCACCTCAACCTTGATCCGCGCACCAAAGCTGCCGACTTGACGGTCGCCAAACAGCAGATGGTGGAGATTGCCAAGGCGCTGTCCTTCAACTCCAGGGTGCTGATCATGGATGAGCCGACGGCTGCGTTGACCGAGGCGGAGATCGAGGAGCTCTTCCGCATCATTCGCGAGCTGCGGGCTGACGGCGTTGGTGTCGTCTACATCTCCCATCGCCTTGAAGAACTCAAGCAGATCGCCGATCGCATCACGGTGATGCGCGACGGGCATACCATCGACACCGTTGATGCCCAGGAAGTTGCCATCGACCAGATCATCTCGATGATGGTGGGCCGGACCATCTTCGAGGCCGCACCGGAGGTGCCGGAAAAGCCCAGCCAGGAGTTTGCCCTGGAGGTCCGCAACCTGAACCGCGGCGATGTCATCCGCGACGTCAGCTTTTCGCTCAAGAAGGGCGAGATCCTGGGTTTTGCCGGGTTGATGGGCGCCGGACGCACCGAGGTAGCGCGGGCGGTGTTCGGCGCAGACCCGGTCGACTCTGGCGAGTTCCGGGTCAACGGCCAGGCGGTGCAGATCAAGTCGCCCAAGGATGCGGTAGCGCACGGTATCGGCTATCTGTCCGAGGACCGCAAGCGCTATGGTCTGGCGCTCGGCATGGACGTCGAAGAAAACATTGTTCTGGCGGGCTTCGACAAGTTCTTGGGCAGGCTGGGCACTGTCAATCGTCGTTCGACGCGCGAGACCGCGACTCGTTTTGTCGATGCGTTGCAGATCAAGACCCCCAGTATCCAACAGAGGGTGCGCAACCTTTCCGGTGGCAACCAACAGAAAGTTGTCATCGGCAAGTGGCTGACGGCGGATACGGAGATACTGATCTTTGACGAGCCGACGCGCGGCATCGATGTCGGCGCCAAGAGCGAGATCTATCACTTGCTCAACGATCTGGCACAGCAGGGAAAGTCGATCATCATGATTTCTTCGGAACTGCCTGAGATCCTGCGCATGAGCCACCGGATCGTCGTCATGTGCGAAGGACGCATCACCGGTGAACTCTCTGCCGCAGAAGCCACGCAGGAAGACATCATGCGGCTGGCGACCCAGCGACGCGGCCTGGTCGGCGCCAACGACGGGCCAACCAACGGACAGACCGTCGGAGTAACGGGAAAGGGCTAGTTCCATGGCAACCACTGAGACCGCAACCACAGCGACCAAGAAACGCTCGCTCGTTCGGGCCGATGCAGCACAGAAGTTGCTGGCATTTTCAGCCCTCATCCTGATCTTCATTTTCTTCTCGATTGCGTCGCCCTTCTTCCGTACCCCGGACAACATCAGCAGCATCCTTGTCGCAACGGCCGTCAACGGTGTGCTGGCGCTGGGCGTGACCTTTGTCATCATCACGGCTGGCATCGACCTCTCGGTCGGCACGGTGATGACTCTGTCGGCCGTCATGACCGGCGTGGCTGTCACCAACCGCGGCCTGCCGATTCCCGTCGGCATCGTCGTCGGCCTGTTGACCGGAACCACCGCCGGCCTGATCAGCGGTCTGATGATCGCGCGCATGAAGATACCCCCCTTCATTGCCACCCTGGGCATGATGATGATCGCCCGCGGGCTGTCGCTGGTGATCTCCGACGTCAAACCGATCTATTTCAACGACACGCCCGTCTTCCGCGAGATCATGATGGGGTCGGTGGTAGGCGCATTCATTCCCGGCCTGTCGGTACCAAACGCCGTCTTTATCCTGTTCGGCGCCGCATTGCTGGCTGCCTTCATCCTGGGCAAAACGGTGCTGGGAAGATACGCTGTGGCCATCGGCAGCAACGAAGAGGCGACGCGGCTCTCCGGTGTCAACGTCGCCAACTGGAAAACGGCCATCTACGCGCTGGGCGGCGCCTTCAGCGGGCTGGCCGGCGTCATGATCGCATCGCGGCTCAACTCGGCCCAGCCAGCCCTGGGCCTCGGCTACGAGCTGGAAGCCATCGCCGCGGTGGTCATCGGCGGCACGTCGCTCAGCGGCGGCGAGGGAACCATCCTGGGCACAATCATCGGCGCGTTGATCATCAGCACACTAACCAACGGTCTCCGCATCCTTAGCGTGCCTCAGGAATGGCAGATGGTCATCACCGGCATCATCGTCATCCTGGCCGTCTGGCTGGACATCCTGCGGCGGCGCCGGACGTAAGTTCGCGACAGCTCACCGGCTGATCGGTTCGCAGCCGATTGGCAAAATGCCAGACACAGCAGCGGCAGGCTAGTTGGCCTGTCGCTGCTGTTTTCTTCTGGAAAGTGTGCTATACTGAACAAAGGTACCCTTTGGCCGTCGTGACGTGCAACCGCGGCCATGCCTGGTTACAGGAGTTCGGTGACCCATGAACCTGCAAACAACGTCAGAGGAGGCGCTGGCAGCGCGCGTGCGCGAGCTGGAGCGGGAGGTGGCTGAGTGCGCGGACCTCAACCGCCGGCTGGTGGAGGATACACAGCGACGCGTTGCCCAACTCACCGCCCTTCAGGAGACGACGCGGGCCGTCGCGAGCACCCTGGACCTGGACAGCCTGTTGAGCCTGATCATCCAACAAGCGACAACCCTGCTGGGAGGAGAAGGGGGACTGCTCAATCTCGTTCGCTGGGAGACCGGCGAGGACGAAGTGGTGGCTGGCTACGGTTCAATGCTGTTTGCGGTCGGTGCGCGCGGCCCTCTGAACGACAGCCTGTCTGGCTGGGTCACGTTGAACAACAAGGCTGTCTTCTCGAACGACCTGCTGGTCGATTCAAGAGTTCACAAGGTCGCCAGGGAGTGGGTTGACGTACGCCATCTGCGCAACGCTGCGGTAGCCCCGCTGGTTGTGTCAGACCGTGTCATCGGCACGTTGGTGGTGGTCGACAAGATCAATGGATTGTCAGGCTTTGGCCAGGATGACCTCGATCTGTTGCAATCGTTTGCCGACCAGGCCGCCACGGCAATCCGCAACGCGCAGCTCTATGCAGCCGAGCAGCGGCGCGCCGACCAGTTTCGCGTCATCGGCGAGGTCAGCGGCGAGATCACCACCATCATGCCAGTGGACGAGATCCTGACGCGCGTCGCAAGTCTGGTGTGCGACACGTTCAACTACTACCACGTGGGGCTGGGATTGGTCGAGGGAAACGAGGTCGTCTACCGCGTGGGCGCGGGCGAGCTATGGGACTCGCTGGACTTCAAGTTCAAACCGGCACGGCTCAAGATCGGCGAGCAGGGGCTGTCGGGCTGGGTTGCCGCCACCGGCCAGGCCGTGACGGTGCCCGATGTCCGCCTCGATCCGCGCTACGTGAAGATGGCCAGCACCGAGGCTCTGTCAGAGATCGTGGTGCCGATCATCGTCAAGGGCAACGTCATCGGCGTGCTGGACGCGCAGAGCCGGCGCGTCAACGCCTTCGACCAAACAGACCGCAGCGTGCTGCAGGCGCTGGCGCACCAGACCGGCGCGGCCATCGAGAACACGCGCCTCTACGAACAGGCCCAGCAGGCAGCCGTGGTGGAAGAACGCAGCCGGCTGGCGCGCGAGCTGCACGATGCCGTGACGCAGACCCTCTTCTCCGCCAGCCTGCTGGCCGAGGTGCTGCCCGCCACCTGGGAGATGGATCGGGAGCGCGGCCGCGAGCTGCTGCAAGAACTGCGCCAACTGAGCCGCGGCGCGCTGGCCGAGATGCGCACCCTGCTGCTGGAACTGCGACCCAGCGTGCTGGCCGAGGCCGACCTCGGCGACCTGCTGCGCCAACTGGCTGAAGCCGTGGCCGGGCGAACGGGCATGACGGCCCAGGTGACCGTCGATCCGGACTGCGACCTGCCCGAAGACGTTCGTATTGCGCTCTATCGCATCGCCCAGGAAGCCCTGAACAACGTCGTGAAGCACGCCCGCGCCCGTCACGTTTCGGTCGACCTGCGCTGCACCGACGGTGATGAGGGCGACAGCAGCCGCTTCCACCTCCTCATCCGCGACGATGGGATCGGGTTCGATGTGAACAACATACCGCCCGATCGCCTGGGGCTGGGCATCATCTGCGAGCGGACCTCGGCCATCGGAGCGGCGCTGACGCTGGACAGCCACGCGGGCCGCGGCACCACCGTCGCGGTGGCCTGGCGTGCAGCCACCCCGTACGCATCACAGGAGACCCAAGATGCCGCAGAATGAGACGATTCGTGTGCTGGTCGTCGACGACCACGACATGGTGCGCCGCGGCCTGAGCGCCTTTTTGACCGTTTCTCGCGATCTGCGTCTGGTCGGCGAAGGCCGCAACGGTCAGGAAGCCATCGCCCTGTGCGAGACACTGTGTCCCGACGTGGTGCTCATGGACCTGGTGATGCCGGTGATGGACGGCGCCGCCGCGACGCGCGCCATCCGCGGCCGCTGGCCCGCCATTCAGGTGGTCGCGCTGACCAGCTTCGAGGAGAAGACGCTGGTACGCGAGGCCCTGGCGGCCGGCGCGATCAGCTACCTGCTCAAGAACGTCAGCGTCGATGACCTCACCGCCGCGATCCGCGCGGCCCATGCCGGCCGTTCCACCCTGGCGCCCGAGGCTGTGCAGGCGCTGATCCAGCCACCCGACTACCCGGTGATTGGCTTCGACCTGACCGCGCGCGAGATGGAAGTGCTGGCGCTGCTGGTGCAGGGCAAGTCGAACCCTGAGATCGCCAAGGCGCTGGTCGTCAGCCGCGCCACCGCCAAGGCGCACGTCAGCAACATCCTCTCGAAGCTGGAAGTCTCCAATCGTTCGGAGGCGGTCGCAGTTGCGCTGCAACACGGGCTGGTGGATTAGCCAGGCAGAAAACGCAGACTCCCGGTCGGACGGGGGCCATGACGGGGACGTTCACATGCGAACACTTTTCACAGCGGTTGCATGGCCCTGCGGTTGCCAACCCTCCACACCAGCGTGGCATTAGCCAGGTGGCTAATACCAGAATCACCCGCGTGCCCGATACGCCAGGGGACAAGATCGCATATACTGGGATCAGGAGCCAATTCCGATGAAGCCTAATGGAGCAACTTATGCGTGTTTTGCTCGCCGACGATCAAGATCGGGTGCGCTACGCCCTGCGTGCGCTGCTGACCCTGCAGACAGACACAGTGATAGCGGCAGAGGCGGTGAATGTCGCCGAGTTGCTGGATCTGGCAAGCCTGACCAACCCCGATCTGATCCTGGTTGACTGGGAGTTGCCGGGACTGGCGATGTCTGCGGCGCTGCCGGTGCTGCACAGGCTCTGCCCGGCCAGCCAGATCGTCGTGTTGAGCGGCATACCGGAGGCGCGCGTTGCAGCCCTGGCAGCCGGCGCAGATGCGTTCGTCAGCAAGGGACAGTCTCCGGAAAGACTCTTGAATGCGCTGAGCGCCAGACGGGCACAGCTTGGCCTGCCAGCGTCAAGCTGACAAGGGCTGCACCGTCGAGGAGCACACTCCTGGCTCGGTGAAGCCCCTGCCGGGGTGCAAGCAACGACCGGCCAGAGCAACGGCGCAGGTTCCAAATGATTGAGCAAACAACGCCGGCAGCAAACCGGTGCGGTGAGGAGGCCGACCATGACATCAGTCAACTATCATCTCGAAGAGGAGCTACGTGTCCTGCGCCTGTCAGACTGCATGCGGCGCGCTGAACTCGATTGCTTGTGCCGCAAGGCGGGCATTGACCGGCGCGGCTGGACGGGCAGGCAGGCGTGCCGATTGCTCTCGATGCTGGGGCTGGGATTGGTGAAGGTGGGCCGCCGGCTGGAAGCGATGAATCTGTCATCGCCGGCCGTCGGCGAGCTTCAGCACAACATGTAGAAGGAGCACAGACAATGAATTCACTGAGCGAACAACAACTGGATGCCCACGTCAAGATCGTGGGCTGGCTGCGCATCCTGAGCGCAGTGCTGGTGGCCGTTATCGGCGGCGGTCTGCTGGCCCTGCTGGCCGGACTGGGCGTCTTTGCCGGGGCCGCGTCAGAGGAGGCAATTGCCTTCTGGGTACTGAGCCTGACCGGCGTCTTTGTCGCCGGACTGATGGTGGTTTTGGCGATTCCAGGCTTCATCGCCGGCATCGGTTTGCTGAAGCGCAAGAACTGGGGACGCATCCTGGCCATCATCGTTGCAGCCTTCGACCTGATCAACTTCCCGATAGGCACGGTCATTGCGCTGTACAGCTTCTACGTGCTGTTCCAGCACTCGGCCGACGCCTACTTCCGCGGATCGTCTTCCGGCACGGCTGTCGAGCCAGCGCCGCCGGGCGCTCTGGTGAGCGCTTGACCTTGGCGGATCTGCAGAAGTCGGGCCGATGAGACAGTAGCAATCAGAGTTGCGGGAGTCGTGACAATCGCGATCTCCCGATGTGAGTAGCGCTCTGGCACGGCAGCGTGCCAGAGCACAGATTGGAGATTTGACATGCCTGATGTGTATCCGATCATCGCACTTGCGCTGCTGGCGGTGCTCGTGGTCGTTGGAATCGCAGTAGCATTTGTGACGGTGCGCACGGCGCGCCGTGCAAAGACGAACCAGTCGCTGGAAACGGAGGAAGGGCAGGGGCGCTATCCCGAAGGCTACTGGATGGGCGTTGGTATGGGAATCGGTCTGGCCGTGGGGATTGCCCTCGGTCTGGCGATCGGCGTGGCGATGGGTGATATCGGCATGTCCTTTGCCTTCGGGCCTGGCATCGGCGTGGCGATGGGAGTCGCGATCGGCGCCGGGCTGGAGGAACAGCACAAGGACGAGATTCGCCCGCTAACCGAAGATGAGCGCCGCACGCAGGTGCGGCTGGTGTTTGTCGGTGTAGGAGCGCTGGTTGTTGGCGTGCTGTTGCTGGCAGCCATTCTGATAATGGGGTTGCCATGACACATCAAGAAACACAAGGTATGGTTGGCACGACGAACATCCGCAGCCTCCAGGTCGTGCGCTGGATCGCGCGTCTGTGGGCTGTGGGAGTCGTCGTGCTGGTGGTGGTGATGAACCTGGCGCCCGACCCGGTGACCGGCGACCTGAGCGGCACCGTGACGCTCCCCCAGGCGGTGCTGGCGCTGCTCTTTCCAGGACTCTACGTCGCGGGCTGGTTGCTGGTCTGGTGGCGGGAGATCGCCGGCGGCGCGCTGATGGTGGTGAGCTTTCCCCTGTTCGCGGGGTACATCGCGTTCGTCAGCAGCGCCGGCCGGTTCACGGGGGCGATGTTCGTCGTCGGTACTATCGTCATCGTTCCGGGTCTGATATTCCTGTTTGCCGGCTACCGCTCACGCAACTACGCACTTGGCGAATGAACATCGAAGACAGTCGTCTGACAAGGATGGCTGGCGATTCACGCCAGCCGCTCGCGCCGCGCAAGTCAAGCATCAGGACGGGCTTCGCCTGACACATCGATGGACTAAAACAGCGGGGCACGGTCGGAGCCCGGCCCGAGCGAGGCGCTATCTTCAAAGCAGACGATCATGGCCTCCGGCCAACCAGGTCTGTGACCAGAAGCGTCATCCACTGATCTTGAATAAGCCCGCGACGCAAGTCATGGTTTCGCTGGGGACGGGTGGAATCAGAAACTCCAACAGCGACATGACCGATCTATGCAACCTTGTGCACTGGATTGGATGCCTTCATACAGCGTACAACAAGGTAACCCGATAATGTCATTTCAAGGGTTACCGGGGCAATCTTGCCTCGCAACCGAGAGACACTTTCGCCCCGCTTGCGCCCTGCTTCAGCGGTCAGGGTGCGCGCAGTGCTGGTGTTGCTTGGCCGCATCGGCTCGCAACCCTGGCACCGCCCGCGAGAGCAAGTGCGACAACCAGAAACTTGGTTTACGAGGTACTTGATACGCCGCGGCCAGTCTGTGGCCACCACGGGAAAGAGCGATTGACCCGGTAGCTAAAGGGGTTTGGCGCTTTTGGTTCACGGGTGTTTTCATGTAGAATCACCGTCCAGGCAGTCTCTGCATTTCTGGCATCTTGCGCCGAGCCAGCGCGTCTGCGATCAAGGCTCCATGACGCGGCACGTTATGGGCAAAGACATCTTCCCGCGCATGTTCCAGCGCCTGGACGAGGACCTCGGTTGAAAGCTGACAATGATTTTGGCACGTCCTATCCTACTGTCACAAGCCGCTCACATATTGCCGATGCCGATTGGGATCGATCGAGCAACGAGATGCCCTGGCGCCGGTCGACGTTGTACAAACGTCATGCTCCGCACACAGAAGAGTTCATAGACAAGGGCATCATGATCCAAGCTGACGAGCCCTCCTTCCAAGTGTTTCAGGGCGACACGTTGCGTCCCCCAGCGGTCTATGCGCAGGATGTCGAGGGCTACCCCATTTCCTTGCTGACGACAAAGCTGTTCCGTCCTCCCATCGGCCCAGATATTGAACCGCGCAGTGCGCTGTTGGAGCGCCTACAGCGCAATCAGCAACGCCCACTGACCATCATCTCGGCTCCGGCTGGCTATGGCAAATCCACGTTGGCCAGCATGTGGCTGGAGGCCTGTGGACGCCCCAGTGCCTGGATCTCACTGGACGAGGACGACAACGATCTGAGCACGTTCACCAGCTACCTGGTAGCTGCAATTCACGCGTTTTTCCAGATGTCACACTGAACACTCATTCTCTACTGCGGGCGCCTGTCATGCCTCCGGTGTCCGTGATCGCCCGCCGCCTGTTAAACGATTTGGAGCAGATCGAAAAGCCGTTCATTCTGGCTCTGGACGACGTCCATATGATCCACGAGCAGCTGATCTTTGACCTGCTTAACGAGCTGGTTCGCTACCCATCGCCAGCGATGCACCTATTGCTGATCACGCGACGTGACCCTCCCTTGCCGATTCCAACGCTGCGCGCCTACCGCCAGATGACCGAGATACGGACCCGGGATCTGAGGTTCTCCAGTGCGGACACAGCCGGCTTCCTGACCAAAATGCTGGGCCACGAAATCGACGATGCAACCGCTGCGGCCTGGACAGAACGGACCGAAGGGTGGGTGACAGCCTTATGCCTGGCGGCAATCTCGCTACGCCATAGCGATGATCACGAAATCAACCTTGACGATGTGCCTCCGTTGTCCCATTACCTGCAGGAATATCTTCTGGCGGAAGTCATGGACCACCTGGATACGGCGCTGAAGGAGTGGCTGTTGACCGTTGCATGGCTGGATCGCTTCTGTCCCGCACTGTGCGCCGCAGTCAGTCTTTCAGGTCCTGGCGAGGCGCAGGCTGCCCTGACGAGCAAGGATTTCATCCAGCAGCTACGGCGGCACAACCTCTTCGTCATCCCTTTGATAGCGAGAACCACTGGTTTCGGCTCCACCATCTCTTCCGCAGCCTGCTGCAAACTTGGGGACGAAGCCACTACAACGATGATGAGATTGCCGCATTTCACCATCGCGCCGGCGTCTGGTTCGCGCACCAAGAGTCACCCGACGAAGCCATTCGCTATCTGGTGTTGGCAGGAGATATCGCAGGAGCGGAGCAGGTTGTCCTGCGGCATCGCTACGCCCTGATGAACTCCGAACGGTGGCACATTCTCGAACGCTGGCTCCGCTACTTTCCGGATAGCGCACTGGATCGCAGTGCGTTGCTTGCGACCACGGTTACTATTGTGGCCCAACATGGCCGCAACTTACAGGTATTGAAGCCTACTCTTCAGAAGGCGGAGCAACTGCTGGCGGATCTGACACCGAACTCCGCTACCAAAGACCATCTGCTGGGCGAATTGTCGGTCATGAAAAGCATTCTGGCTGTTGCCGCCGGCAACGTCGAAGCTGCGACCACCAATGCCCGGCGCGGTCTGCAGCTGTTGCCGGCTGAAGCACTCGACCTGCGCGCTATTGCCTGGGGGACTCTTGCCGCAAGCATGCAAATGAGCGGTCAATCTTCAACTGGGTATCAGTTGCTGCGCGAGAAGATCAGCGAGCCAGAATGGGGAGAATCTATCCAGGCTAAGTTGATGTCCTATCTCTGTATGAACTGTGTATTACAGGGCGATTTGACGATGGCCCTCGATTGGGCCGGCAGAGTCCAGAACATCGGCGAGCGACTTAATCTACCCGAATCTCTGTGCCAGGCCAGGTATTTCATGGGTGTGATTCACTTCTTGCGCGGCGAGTCTGACGCCGCCGAACCGCACTTGTTCGCCCTGGTCGAAAACGAGGTGACGTCATCGCCGACCTTTCTGGTCATGGGCGCCATGGCTTTGGCCTTGATCCGCCATGAGCGGGGAGACGAAAGACACGCTGACGCAATCCTAGATCGGTTGACCGCCTACTTCCGGGAAGGTGGCGACTCCGCTGCGCTGGCATTGCTCAAGGCTTTCAGGGTGGAACTGGCGCTGCGGCGCGGCAACCTTGACGCCGCGCGGCGCCAACAGGTTGGCGTCGAGTTTGAAGGTCGTTCACCCGTTTGGTTCTTCTATTACCCTCAGTTAACGCGGGTCAAGTTGCTGCTAGCGGAAGGAACGCCGGAGGCGCTGGCCGCCGCACACGCGACCCTTGACGATTTCGAGCAGCAGATGCGCCTTGTGAATCGCAATCTGGCGCGTATCGAGGCGCTGGCGCTGCTTGCCCTGGTGTGTGACGCCCAAAGCGACGCCGCCCGCGCCGATGCCAGTTTGACCACAGCCTTGGTGCTCGCTAAGCAAGCCGGCATTATTCGTCCGTTTGTCGACCTGGGACCGCCAATGGCCAGCCTGTTGGTTCGACTGCAACGCCAGAAGAGGACTTCGCCGGCTCCCGACTCGTCCTATGTTGCCCGGATACTGGCGGCCTTCCCGCCACCAGGCACGGCCGGCCCGCGGGTTGTTGAGCCCTTGCCTGATGCCGCGAAGTCAGTGCCGGTTCCACAGCCGATGCTGGAGCCTTTGACCCAGCGCGAGTCTCAGATCCTGGAGCTCCTGGCTACGGAACTGTCACCAGACGAAATCGGCCGCAGGCTGTATATCTCTACCAGCACGGTCCGCACCCACAGCAGGAATGTTTACGCCAAACTCGACGTTCACACACGTTTCGAAGCGGTGCATCGCGCCAGGGAACTGGGGTTGCGTTAGTCGGTCGATAGATCAAGCGACAGCAGATCACATCTCGCACGAGCCCCTTGCCGTCACCGGCCCGGGGCTCGTACGTTTTGCAGCGATTTTGTTTCAGGCTCATCAGCAATACTCACCGCCGTCTCTACTCTATTTTGGGGACGACAACTACCTGATTCGCATGATCTGCTGAATACTCAAAAGGGCCGGCCAGTATTCCCACGGGACCCTCAAGGGGTAGCGGACGTTTTCATTCCGGTGACGGGGCCGGCGTCGCAGGATGACCATCCAGCCGACAATCCATTGCTTGTTCAGGAACCAGAAGACAAGGCCAGGGCGAGCGGTGTCAGGCCGCCCTGCCAGCGAAAGAGAGGTATTGCTCATGGAATATCCATTCGACGAGCCAGGCATGTACGCCATCCACGTTGCCGGGGAGGTGGATGAGAGCTGGTCCGATCGTTTGGCCGGATTGACCATTTTCAAGGCCGTGACGGCGGGAGAGGACCCCAAAGTAGTGTCCATCCTGACCGGGTTGCTTGCCGACCAGGCCGCCCTTTCCGGCGTGTTGGACACCTTGTACCAGAACCGCTACCCATTGCTGTACGTCAAGTATCTCGGCGCTGATGAGGGCGATCGTCCAGACTAACCGATCCAGATATACTCAATTTTGGGGAAGACAACTACCTAATCCACCTGATAGGCTGGGAGCACGTAAGAATCGCACCGTGACGGGCAGAACATGCAGGATTGGCCGGCGCCGGCTCCAAACCCCACATGAATGTATCGTCAACCTAACCCCAAATCAAAGGAGCATCTCATGGCAAAGTCAAATGACAGTTCAGCCGTCTACAACATCCTCGCTTTCCGCTTCGATGGACAAAAGGGCGCTTCGGATGCAGCCAAAGCGATCAAGTCATCAGGCGCGCTGGATGGCTACAAGATCGCAGCGGATTGCGTAGTCGAACAGGACGCCAAAGGCAAGGTCCATATCCACGAAACCGGACGCGGCGGTCTCGGCGCTGCAATCGGCGCCGGCTCAGGCGCCGTGCTTAGCCTGATCGGCGGACCGGCAGGTCTGCTGGCATGGGCAGTGGCGGGCGCCGCTATCGGCGGCGTGGCTGGCAAGTACCTGGGCCGCGCTATCCCCAAGGGCGACCTGGAGGAGATCGGCGAAGCGCTGACACCAGACACGTCGGTGCTGCTGATGCTGCTGGAAGACACCGAGAGCGAGGGTGTCATCAACAGCATGGCGGGCTACAGCGCCAATGTGGTCACCCTGACCGTCGGCGATGAACTGTCCGGCCAGATCGCATCCTACGTAGCCGGCGCGGCCCAGGACCCCTCGGGCAACGTCGTAGCAGGCGCCGGTGGCGTGGCCGCGGATGACCAGGGCAACGTGGCTGCCGGTGGCGAGGTGGTTGCTGCCAGTGGTGATGGCAGCTAACCTGACCGGTTGGCCTCGCTTGAGCCAAACCCCACATCAATGATAGTCCAAAAGGCCTGGTGGCGGACATCTTCCACCAGGCCTTTTGGCGTTTACGTAACCGCTTACATCTTCTGCGTTTCCTTCAGCCAGGACTGACAGTCCTTGTCAATCGTCGGAGTTTCAACTGGCGCGACACTCACTTTGTCACAAGACCAGGACTGACAGTCCTTGTCAATCGTCGGAGTTTCAATTGG
Source organism: Caldilineales bacterium (assembly GCA_041391245.1). Classification (GTDB taxonomy): domain Bacteria; phylum Chloroflexota; class Anaerolineae; order JAAEKA01; family JAAEKA01; genus JACKBK01. The sequence goes on along the minus strand of JAWKOJ010000017.1, from coordinate 26,061 downwards.
CGCGACACTCACTTTGTCACAAGACCAGGACTGTCAGTCCTTTATGGCCGGGTGGAGAACGCCGTTTCGGTGGTGCACCGCCGCTATCACCGCGTAGCGATCTCCGGTGATCCACCATCAGCCGTCATGTTCTGCGGAGCGAGATCTCATGACACGTTTATCAGAAATCATCAGGGATAACAGATTCACGCCGGAAGATCTCCCCGAGTTTGAAAGCAAGCTCTTCTTCGAAGGTGATCGCAGGCAGCGCTACCTGGTTCGGTTTACCGTCCTCATGTTTCTGTCCACGGTGATCGCTACCGGGGCAGTGATGGCGGATTCCACGGCCACGGTGATCGGCGCAATGCTGATTGCACCGTTAATGACACCGATTGTGGCAACAACGGCAGCGCTCGTGATGGGGAACGGCAAACGAGCCTGGCAATCCCTGGCGTTGGTGGCGGCCGGTGTGATCGGGGTTATCGGTGTCTCTGCACTTATGACGACCCTGGCGATCACGATTCTTGACTTTGGAAGCAATGCTCAGATCACCGCCAGGGTCAATCCCACCATGAATGATCTGGTGGTGGCCCTGGCGGCAGGCGTAGCGGGCGCGTTTGCGCTGAGCCGGGACGACGTGGCCGACTCGCTTCCCGGGGTGGCCATTGCCATTGCCTTGGTGCCGCCGCTTTGTGTCGTCGGTATCTCCCTGGGCAGCGCAGAGTGGCTGGACGCCTGGGGCGCGTTCCTCCTCTTTCTGACCAACTGCCTGTCCATTCTCCTGGCAGGAGGTCTCGTCTTCGCCGTGCTGGGATTGCAGACGGCCAGCACCCAGAACATGAGCAACATCAACAGGCGCAGAGCCTACCAGATCATCGCTCTGGGTGTCGTACTGGTGAGCATTCCTTTGGCGCTTACCACCTTTAGGGTAGCAAGAGACAGTGTCACCCAACAGCAAGTTCGACGTATCGCGAATGAATGGGCTGAGCAGTTTGCGGAAGACTATATCGTTTCGTCAGTTCTGGTCTCCGACCGTGTTGCCGAAGTAATCGTCACCGGACCGGAAGTACCCTCAAGCATGGTAGACCTGGGCGAGAAGATCAAGAACGAGGTAAGACAGGTCGAAGAACTGAAGCTGCACTTCGTCCCATCCAAGGAGTTCTACTTCGGTTCCGGGAAGGCAGGCTAGACTGGTCTCGCTTTATCAGGTTTCCCGGCGCCTGTGCCGACAAGTTCCTAGAGCAATCAAACCAAATCTACTCATTTTTAGGGAAGACAACTACCTAATCCACTTGATAGGCTTGGGGCACTTATGAATCGCAAAATGACGGGTCGATTATGTGGATTGGCCATGCCGGTGCGTTGCGCCGTCAGTAGAAGGCTGCCTGCCACTATCGACACAATAACGGAGACTTAAATGACAACCCAGTCTGAAACAACTGCAGATAGCGGACGGACACCCTCAATGCTCGCATCACTGCTGGTGTTGGGCGTGATGGTGAGCCTGATCCTGTTATCGGTGATGTTCTTTGGCAGCGCAGTGGCGGATGGTCCCTTGCAGGTGAGCATGACGCTGTCAACGCTCTTTGCCCTGACTGTGGCGCTGTACTACGGATTCCGTGGCTCCGTGATTTCTCAGGCTATCGGAAACAGCGTGAACGGCACCATGGGAACTATTTTTGTGCTCCTGGCAATTGGGGCCATTATCGGTACGCTGTATCTGGCCGGTACGGTAGCCGCCTTCATCTATTACGGTGTAGAGCTTCTCAGCCCACGATTCTACTATGTGACTGTCTTCATTATCGCCTCTGTGTTGAGCATGTTGCTGGGCAGCTCTCTAACGACGGTGGGGGCCGTTGGCGTGCCATTTGTGGGGCTCGCTTCGATCATGGGGGTGTCACCCGCTATTGCCGCCGGCGCGGCCGTTTCCGGTGCAATTCTGGGAGACAAGACAGCCAAGATCTCGGATACGGCCCTGCTCACCATAGCCACTGTGGGTGGGATCAAGATCGATGAACACGCGCGGACGGTGATACGCACCGCCATCCCCACGTTTGTTATCAGCGCCCTCCTCTTTCTGGTGCTTGGTTTGACGGGCAATACGGCAGGTGGGTCCGTTGACCCGACGGAGGTGCAAGCTACCGTCTCTCGTTATTTCAATGTTTCTCTGCTGGCTTTTGTGCCGGTCATCCTGATTTTTGTGCTGTCCATGTTCCGTTTTTCCAGCTTTATGTGTCTGATGCTGCCGGCCATTGCGGCGGTAGTTTTGGCCGGGTTTACCCAGCACGACCTGATTGTTTCCTTAGCCGGCGATCCCAGTTTGAGCTATTTTGAGGCGGTTCTCAAAGTTGGCATCGATACTTTGGCCAACGGCTTTCACCTCAACAGTGGCGTCGAAGGATTGGACAGCCTGTTTGCGGGAGGGGGCACTGCCAGCATGTTGACCACCATGTGGCTGATTCTGGTGGCCGCCAGCTTTGGGGCGGTAGCCGATTTTACCGGTATGCTTCGGCGCATTATTACGCCCGTAATCAATTGGACCAAGGGGCCGGCCACACTCATCCTGACAACCATGCTCACCTCTATCGGCCTCAACACGGTAGCAGCCGACCCATACGTAAGTATCGTGGTGACAGCGCGTATGTTCCGTGGTCAGTATATCAAAGAGCGTCTCAAGCCGGTCACCTTGTCAACTGCCATTGCCGATTCCGGCACGATGGTTTCGGGCATTATTCCGTGGAACGTGAACGGAGCGCTTTTTGCCGGTGCCCTGGGATTAGGCACAGCCGTTTTCGCGCCTTATACGTTTATGGCTTACCTGACGCCGTTGGTAACAATCGTGGCCAGCTTTCTCTACTTCCGCAAAGACCGCTTATCCGGTGAAACTGACCCAACGGCCGTTTACGGCAAAGAACCCAAACAACTACCTGAGGCGAAACGTTTGGCCTAGGTATTGAACCATCAATTGACCTAATGAAATGGGCCGGCATCGATCACTGGCCCGGATGCCTGCGGGCGACGGCCAGACAACTGACGGACAACTAAAGAAGGAGAATAACAAATGGATATCTTGGCAAACACACCCATCGAGCGTGTCGTGGAGATTCAGGAATATTTCGCCATTCCCGAGAACCGCATCAAGGTTCAGTTCCCGATCCCAGAGTCGGCCTATATCTGGCAGAACATGGGCCGGGTGTACTACACGGTCGATGTCCTGCGCGGTGGCCCCATTCGCGACCTGCCGATTGAGGAGAACCCTGAAATCGGCGAGATTACCTTTGAGCGTGACGGCATGCCAGAAACCGTCAACGGTCATCTCGATACCTTCCCGGTCGATGCCTTCCTGGTTGCGCACCAGGGCAAGATCGTGTTCGAGCGCTACAACACCATGCGCCCTCAAGACAAGCACCTCTGGTTTTCGTCCGCCAAGGTGACTGGGAGCACCGTTATGGCGCTGCTGGAGGCGCAGGGCAAAATCGATATCAAAAAGCCGGTGCCGTTTTATCTCGAAGAGCTGAAGGGGTCGGATTGGGATGAGACCACCGTGGAGGATGCCCTGGACATGGCCAATGGCCTGGACTCGACCGAACACGACGAACCGTTGCAGGACACCAGGACGAATCCCGAGCGGGCCTACTATAAGTGGGGCGTGACGCTGGGGTTCTTTGTCAATCCCGATCAGCCGGAGAAGGATCCCTTCGAGGTGCTGCGCAACATGAAGCGCAAGTATCCGGGGCATACGGCGTTTGAATATAACTCCATCAACCCCTTTGTCATGAACCGGATCAACGAGCGGATTGGCGGCAAACCGATCAATGAGCTGTTTAGCGAAATGGTCTGGAGCAAGATCGGCGCTGAACATGACATGACCGTGGGCGTTTCCCCCCAAGGCTATCCCATGTCGTTTGGGTTCAACGCCGGCACGCTGCGTGACATGGCACGCTTTGGCATGATCTTCACCCCAAGCTCGAACAGAGTAGGCTCCGAGCGCATCGTGCCCGAATCTATCGTCAAGATGATTCAGACTACCGGTGACCCTGAGATTTACGGCAAGGGCTACGTGGGTAAGAAAATGCACCATAGTTTCCCTGGGGAGCAAGGTCTCACCAACCGCTACCAGTGGGATGCCATTTTTACGGATGGCGATATGTACAAAGGCGGTGTCGGTGGACAGGGGCTCTATGTGTCGCCTGCTCGCGATCTGGTGATCACCTGGTTCTGTACCAGTGATGGGAATAACCAGGAAGAGACGATGGCGCGTGCCATCGCCCTGAGCTTCAAATAGTGACCAATGGTGAAAATGAAAAAACCAATCGAGCCGGAAAAGACATTGCGCCAGGCAGTCTCCAGCATCAAATCTATTACTTCACCGCCAAGCGAACCTAAACAACCAATCAATGATGATGAATTCAAGCCGGCCTGCCAGTTTGTGGCACAGGTGGCCGTTCAGGCTCATAGTTATGGCGCCTCGTACGTGCGTCTCAATGAGTTTCTGGCGCAACTGCCGCATCTGTTTGGATTTAAGGGCCAGATGTTAGCGGCGGCGCCATTTGCGTTTTTTGAGTTTCAACAATCCGCTGGTGCCGAGCCATATCGTTTAACCTATCGCCTGCCTGCAACATCCTTTGAGCTGACAAAGTTATCAACTTAACATGGGCCCTGGTGAACGACCTTGAGGCTGGGAATATTTCAATTGATGAAGGAAGGCCCGCCTGAAACAGATTGATGACTTACAAGCCCCCTAATAACTCAATTGTAGCCTTGGCCTACAGCTTGTGTGGGGCCGGATTCGCTATATTACTGTCTGCAAGATGGCTTGATGTTTTGCTGGCGGCTGTTTTTGAGTTTGGTAGTGTTTGCGATTGTCCAATACGCCGGTCGCTCCCAATGGTTGGCAAACCGGATCAACTGCCGCCGCCTTTGTCGCCTCCATCTGGCCCAATCTCATCGCCCTCCTGTTTCCCGGCAGTGATGCTTTCACAGTGGCCCTGTGCGCCGTCATTGTGCTGATTCGGGCTTCGCCCTTACGCTGGGTGTGGCCGAGTTAGCCTCAAAAGCATCATCTCCGGCATGAGCCGGTTGGTGGACGGTGTCTCTATCACCTGGTCCTGGTGATCGGCAGCGCGCTTGGCTCCTCTATTGTAAACGCCCTGTGGCCCGTATCGGCGCCGGCAACCCAATCGAATTATTCTCTGGGGCTGATTTATCTTTCTGTTGTTTTCTTGATGCTGGGCCTGAGCTTGATTTTCCAGGTTCGGCCGCGAGACCTGGGCTGGGTAATCCTGGCCGGTGTCGTTGCCTATGCCGGCGTTTTGCTGGGCCAACAGTTCGGCAATTGGCAGGGTTCGTTTATTGGGGCATTTGGGCTTGGCCTGTATACCAGCCTGGTCAGCCACAGATTTCGCATACCTGGCTCTGTAGTGATGCTACCGGGTATCATGATTTTGGTTCCCGGTGTGGCCGCCTACCTGGGGGTGAACATTGGGCAAATTGACAGTATCTTCAGTACCCTGCCGGCGGCCTGGGGTGTCGTGCTTCAAATTCTGGCCATCATAGGCGGGTTATATGTGGCCGCTTCCATTGTGCCACAAAAAACCGCTACGCTCTAGTGATCCTTGCTGGGCCACACCTGACATCCCCCATTTTGTACCCAAGCGGCAAGTTGTCAGTAATACCTGACTGGCAGCAGTCCGACGCCGCCGGCAATCAGCGCCAGCACGGTCGCCATCTCGCCCACGATGTGGAAGCGGATGCGGATCGATTCCGTCTGTAGTTCGGGTATCTGGCCCGCCCGCCACGACAGCGTGCACTGAACGATCATCCCCAACCCAACGACCACGGCAAAAACAGCTGGCAATGTCATAGTTCACCTGGCTCGGTCAGGAGATAAGCCACAGCAACAGGTAACACTTGTCCTGTCTTCAGCCTCGGGCACGTCCAGTTGTTGCAGGCTTGGCTCGTACGCCGCAGCAAGTGGCTGTAATGCGGCTGTCAGCCCAGCTTCTCAACGATGAGCAAGAAGTCGACCTGTGGCACCCACATGGCCTTGATGGTCACGTTGGGCACAATGGCGATGACCTCGCCCTCCAGGCCGTTCAGGAACTGCTCAAGCTTGCTCTGGTCCCCGGTCATTTTCAGGTTGAAGCGATGGACTCGATATTTCATGGTGTCACCTCACTTGTCTTGCACCCTCGGTCGCACCACCTCTTCGTCAGGCGTGTGCGAGGTGAAGGAAACGACGTTGCCTGCTTCGTCCTCCTGGAAACTGACGGCCACGGACGGGTTTAGCCGCATGATCCAGCGACCGTCGGCGTCAGGTGGGAACAGCTCGAGGATGACCATGGCCTCAGGCACCTGGACGGCCAGGTGGCCGTTGTGAATCAAAACCTCCACAGAGCCGGCTGCGGAGTCTTCCGGCCGGTCATACAACCCCAGGTATTTCTCAACGGCGGCCAGGTCCAGCGGCGGCTCCTCGGGCATTTCACCTCTGGGAATCTCGAACACTTCACCACCCTGATACCAGTTCAGCGCAACCACATCACCAGCTTCGTCCTGGACGAAGGAAATGGCGATGGACGGTTCCAGCGCCAGGCGCCACAGACCCTCGTCATCCGGATCGAGCAGTTCGATCACGATCTGCTCGGGGACGTTGACCGCCAGCTTGCCGTTTTGGACCAGTATCTCGAAGGGCCGGAACATCAACGGACCTGACGTGGCGACATAGCTCCCCAGATAAGGCTTGAGATCGTCAGGAATCTCCTCTGCCGCGGTTTCGGCGCTCGGATCGATCAGCAGCCGATGCAGGTCGCCCTCAAGACCGATGCCGGTGCCCTGCCCCCGGGACTGGGTGAAGTAGAGCACCATCAGGTCGCGGTCCGGCCACGCCCACGCCCATGTGCCGTCCGAGCCGCTGTGCCCAAACAACGCCATATCCCCTTCGCCCTCCGGTGCGTCGCGGGGCACGTAGATGATCCACGTCTGGCCGTAATCCAGCCGCAGATCGGGGAACCCACCCGGCAAGCCGGCATCGGACACAGGCGTCAACGCACGGGCCACCAACTCTGGTGACAGCAGTTGCTGACCGTCGACCTGCCCGCCGTCCATCCAGAACGCCAGGAAACGCGCATAGTCCATGGCGGTGCCATACAGGCTTTGCGAACCCAAGGTGTAGGGATAGATCGGCTCGTTGCCGGCCTGCCAGAAGAGACTCCAGCTCCCCGCATTGCCCAGGAAAGCCGAAGCGATGCGGGCGGCGCGCGGATCCTGTGGATCGACCAGCGCCAGGGTGTCGTTCATCTGCAGCGGGTCGAGGATGCGTTCTTGCAGGAACTGGTCCAGCGGCATGCCGGCCACAACTTCAACTGGGGCGGCCAGCACTTCCATGCCGGTGTCGCTGTACTGGAAGTCACTGCCCGGCGGGAAATCTGGCCCTTGCTCACCTGCCGCGTCACTATGGACCGCAGGGTCGGGAAAGTCGTCGAAGCTGGTGAGGATCGACAGCGGCAGGCCGCTGCGGTGGGTGAGCAGGTGCTCCACGGTGATGTCGCGCGAGGCGTCGTTGTCGAAGGCCGGCAGGTAGTCGGCCACCCTGTCGTCCAGCGCCAGCTTGCCCTCGTCCACCAGCATCAGGACGGCTGTACCGACAATAGGCTTGGTCATGGAGCGAATGTTATGGAGCGCATCGATCTCCAACGGCATCCGCGCTCCTGATCGTTCAATAGCCAAAGACCTCGTGCAGAAGAACCTGGCGATCCTTGATGACTGCCAGTTCCGCGCCAACGACCTTGCCGTCAACGACAAAGCCCTCCACGATCCGCGCCAGTTCGGTCAGAGCTTCAGAAGCGATGCTTGCTGCCTGGACGGACACCTCGCTGTCCACTGGCTCAGGCGTGTCCGTGGATGTCAGTTCAGACAAAGGCGTTGCCGTCGGCGAAGGTTCGGTCGCAAGCGTCGCCGTGGATATCGGGGGCGGCGCAGAGTCGGCGCGGCTTCTGGTACTGCGAGGCTGCACGCCCCGGCCAGCAGAAGTACGCTCAACAGAACGAGTAGTTCAGCTTGAATCCTCACTTTTTTCCTCCTTGAAGCCCAGCCGTTCAACGCTGGTGAAGTCCTGGGCGACACACTTTGTGGCGAGCGCCAGGTCAGCGGTTAGATGGATGATCGCAGTCTCTTCTGCATCGGTTGGGTGAAGTCGAAGCCGTCAGCTTGGCGGCCGAAACGCACACCGGTTGACTTCTTGTAGCCCAACCGTCCGTAGAACGGCACCTGCGTACAGCGACGATGCCAGAGTAACTTTCTTAACTTCCTGGTGCCGGCATACCAGTTTCGAAGCGTTCCACCAGATCGCGTCCAATGCCTTGTCCGTGGTGGTCAGCATCAACAAAAGGCTGTGCAGCCGGCCGGGACTTCCTCGCAACACACCGACGGTCGTTCGTCGACCCTGGCTACCAGCACCACGGGCGCCTGGATGAGGTCCGCGATCGCCTGCCTGTGTGCCGGTTCGAGAGAACGGGCGTGGCGGAACGGTCCCAGCAGCAGCTCCTGCTCTGCCGGCGGCGCAGTCAAGGTTGAACGCCCGAAACGTATCGGCAATCAGGATACCGACCTCTTGAGCATCTTCACCGCTGTATGGACGGACAACGATCATCTCGGATCTACCTCAAAGCGCAACTAGCAGTGCGATTGCAATAGGAACGTCGGTCCCGGCGTGGAAGAGCACGGCGCCCCACAGCGAGTCTGTCTTGACGGTCAAGATCGCCCACGCCAGGCCCAGGCAGAACACGATGGCCAGGAAGATCGGAAGGCTCGCGGCATAGCCAGCTCCGAGATGCCACAAGGTGAAGACGGTCGTCACGACCAGGATCGTTGGGCTCACGCCGACCGATGGCTGCAGGCGCGGCAGCAACAGCCCGCGAAAGAGCAGCTCTTCGGCGAAACCGTTGGCCAGCACGAAGATCAAGACCCACGGCAGGACAGGCATGATCGCCCTCAGAGCAATCGGGCCGCTGCCAAAAAGAGACTGCGCCGCCGTCAACGGGATCATCCCGAAGACTACGAACGTCGCCACGCCGATGGGCAGCCACCAGCGCACCTTGCCTCGCTTCAGGTAGACGGATCCGAGATCATCCCCAACCAGTAACGCAAACAACAGGATGACCCCGATCAGAAGCAGTGAACTCTCCAGCTTGTCCAAGGCCAGCCCCGGCCGGCGATTCGACAGGAATCCCCAGCAGCCGCGGCAGCCACTGGCTGAACTGCCAGTCGATCAACTGTGCGGCTGAGGCGATAAAGAAAGCAAACAGCGGCGGCCAGGCGCTGCGGAAGCGCTCGCTGGACCGCGCTGCCAGGGCAGCGACACCGAACATCGCAGCGATGGCAATCCAGAGCGGCAGCCACGGTGCAGCCGGTGTCACGCCGGCCAGTCCGTAAGGCAAGTAAGCGATACAAGCGCCTGCGAACAACACCAGCGCGACCAGCCACCTCTTCAACCGGTCGTGCGAAACATCGCAGGGTTTCCTCTCCCGAACGTGAAAGCAGTTGTGCCGTTGACATCGCGCCTCCTGGCTCGTTTCGGTGTGCGGACAGAGTCTGCCCACATACCAGTATAGCCTCGGGCGCGCATGGAGACATCGCCCAACTGGGCAATCCAGGGCTAGGCCAGGTGGACGAAAGGCGCGGCGAGGATTGCCCGCCCGGGCTGCATTTCCCGTCCGATTGGCCTACAAAAGATGATCAGTTGAATGATGCGGGGAAACAAGAGTTCGATTATACTGGGGTGGTTACTCCTGGCGCGGTGACTGTTTGGGAGGAACGAGCTATCAGAAACCATGGACAGCGAGGAGCAACAAGCATGTCTGCAACATTGCATCAGACAAAAGCCAGCAGCGAGCGGGATGAAATCGACCGCTTTAGAAGACCAAAAGCAGTCTTCAACATCTGCGCCATTGTAATCTTGATGCTGATCTTCAACCTGTACCCTGACCGCATCGGAATATGGCGCTGGCCAGGACAGCACGATCAGCTTTATCCCCGTTCTCAACGCCGCGTTTCTCAGCTGGCTGCCCTGGTTCAACCTGTGGTGGATACTGGCGTTGATCCTGAACATCGCCCACCTTTCGCTGGGTCGCTGGACGCTGGTCACCCGCATTCTGGACATCGTGGTGATTGTCTTTGGCCTCAACATCCTGCTGGCCATAATCTTTGGCCCGTCGGTGAATGCAGTCCACCTCACTCTGGATGTAGTAGGTAACTTCGGCTGGTTGCAGGTTCCGCCGGCATAACGCCGATATTCAACTGGCTGCTCCCCTGGATCCTGGTCGTGATGGTAATCGCGGTCGGGATCGATCTGATACGCAAGGTGATCTGGCTGGTGCGATCGGTGATCCGCTAGCGGCGCGCACCTGGGTAAGATTGATTTTGGAGTACCTTACGCTGCGGCCTCGCCCAGCCTGGCGCGCCGCAGCGTTTGCGTTGATGGCGACGATGATGGTGCTCAGCGACATGAGGATCGCACCCGCGGCCGGCGACAGCAGGATGCCGAAGAACAGGTAAGAGTACGCCGGCTGCCAGCGGAATGGCAATCACGTTGTAGCCGGTGGCCCAGGCCAGGTTCTGCGCATTTTGCCGTAGCTGGCCCGGCTCGGAATCGAATCTTGACCACGTCCAGCAGGTTGCTCTTGACCAGGATAATGCCGGCCGACTCGATGGCCACGTCGGTGCCGCTGCCGATGGCGATGCCGACGTCGGCGCGTCAGCGCCGGTGCGTCGTTGACGCCATCGCCCACCATAGCGACCTTGCGCCCTTCGGCTTTGCGAAACCGGACACCTTCTCGTCCTTGTTCTCCGGCAACACCTCGGCGATGTAGTCGTCGATGTCCAGACGTCTTCTGCCACCGCAGCGGCCACTGCCTTGCTGTCGCCGGTCAGCATCACGACCCGGACGCCCAGGCTCGTGCAGACGGTCCACGGCTTGTTTGCTCTCGGACCGGATGGCGTCAGCCGGGGCAAAAGCCGCGGTCACCCTGTTCTCGTCCACCAGATAGACCACGCTCTGTCCACTTGTCTCCGGCTTGATCGGCAAAGCTGACCAACGACTGATCAGGTTCCGAAACCAGCATCTCCAGTAATAACGGCCCGCCAACATGGACCGTGCGTCCCGATGATGTCGCTCACCTGCGGCCTTTGATCGCCTCGAACGCATCGATGGCCGGCAGTGACAGGTCCTTCTCTTCGGCCGCATTGCGAATGGCCCGAGCAATGATGTGCTCAGGATCGCCTTCCACGGCGGCTGTCAACGCCAACGCTTCATCGGCGTCTACACCGTCAATACGTGCATGGCCACGACGCCCAAATTGCCTTCGGTCAGCGTGCCAGTCTTGTCGAAGATCACCGTGTCGATCGCGCGCGCCTGTTCCAGCGCCAGCCTGTCACGCACCAGAATGCCGTTCCTGGCCGCCAGGCTGGTGGAGATGGCGACCACCAGCGGGATGGCCAGTCCCAGCGCGTGCGGGCAGGCAATGACCAGCACCGTGGCCACCCGTTCGGCAACCTCCACGCTCAAACCGGTGGCAACGATCCAGGCAACCGCTGTCACAAGAGCCGCCCCCAGAGCAACGTAAAACAGCCAGCCAGCCGCCTTGTCGGCCAGAATCTGCGTGCGCGATTTGCTTTGTTGGGCCTGATCGACCAGACGCATGATGCCAGCCAGCGCGGTTTCGTCGCCGGTGGCAGTGATGCGCACCCGCAGGCTGCCGCTGCCGTTGATGGAGCCGGCGATGGCATGGTCGCCCGGTCCTTTGCTGACCGGCCGCGATTCGCCGGTTATCATCGCTTCGTTGACGTCCGAGTCGCCCTCGGCGATCTCGCCGTCGGCCGGGACGCTGGCGCCCGGCCGCACCAGCACCAGGTCGCCGGCCTCCAGGTCGCCGGTTGGCACCGATTCGACAGTACCATCTTCGCCGATGCGTTCGGCGCTGTCGGGCATCAACTTAGCCAGTTCGTCGAGCGCGCCCGACGCCTGGCGCACGCTGCGCATCTCCAGCCAGTGGCCCAGCAGCATGATGTCGATCAGCGTCACCAGCTCCCAGAAGAAGCCGCTGCCGGGCAGAGCCACCAGCGCCGCCAGGCTGTAGAAGAACGAAACGGCGATGGCCAGCGAGATCAGCGTCATCATGCCCGGCTGGCGGTTGCGCAATTCGGGCACGGCCATGCGCAGGAAGGGCACGCCGCCGATGACGAACACCAGCGCGGCAAAAACCGGCGTGATCCAGCCGCTGCCGGTGAAGGTCGGCATGCTGAAGTTGAACCACTCTTGCAGCATCGGGCTGTAGAAAAGCACCGGCACGCTGAGTGCCAGGCAGATCCAGAACCGATTGCGGAACATGATCTCGTGGCCGGTGTGGTCGGCCTTGTGGGTTCCGTGGCCCCCGTGTTCGTCGTGGCGAGAGCTGCCCTGCGCCGCGGTCTCGGCGGCGTTTTTTCCGTTGTGCGCGTCGCTATGCCCCCCCCGATTTCATTGCAAGATGAGCAGTCTGGTGATCGTGGTCCACGGTTTTCCTCCTTGCCGACAAGGGATGGCTCCGGTCGCTGCCTTGCTGCAGGCAACAGGATTGGTATCCGGCAGCCATCGATTCGTCGCTTTTCCTCACATCGACTGGTCTTCTAACAGTGTTACACAAGTTCTCTAATTGTGTGACTGCCTGTCCCGATCCCACGCGCGCGATATCAGCCCTGACTGCACAGGCGGAGCCAGGATACCGAAGAGTTGCGTGTCCAGGACGGTCAGCGCCCGCCCATGCCCGTCAGAGTGATACCCTGCACGAAGGACTTCTGGGCCAGCATGTAGATGACCAGCACCGGCAGCAGGGCGATAACCGACCCGGCCATCAGCAGGTTCCAGGCGGTGCTGTACTGGCCGACGAAGTAGGAAAGACCGATGGGGATGGTGCGCACGGTGTCGGAGGAAGTGACGACCAGCGGCCAGAGGAAGTCGTTCCAGGTGGCCTGGAAGGTGAAAATGCCCAGGGCGGCCATCACCGGCCAGCTCAGCGGCAGGATGACCTGCCACCAGATGCGCAGGCTGGACGCGCCGTCGATGCGCGCCGCCTCGTCCAGATCCATGGGGATGCTGCGGAAGTACTGGCGCAACAAGAACGTGCTCAGCGCGCTGAACAGGCCGGGGATGATCAGGGCCAGCAGCGTATCGTAGATGTGCAGGCGGGTGATGATCAGGAAGTTGGGGATCAGCGTCACCTGGGCAGGGATCATCAGCGTCGCCAGGTAGAGCAGGAAGATCGGCTCGCGGCCGCGGAAGCGCAGCCGGGCAAAGGCAAACGCCGCCAGCGACGAGATCAGTATCTGCACCACCGTCACCGTCACCGCCGTGACGGTGCTGTTGACGAAGTAGCGGCCGAACGGCACCACGCGGAAGGTTTCGACGTAGTTGTTCAGCGTGATCTGGTCCAGTGAGAACTGGCGTGCAGAAATGCTTCGTTGGGAAAGAGCGACACCACCAGCATCACCAGGAACGGCGCCAGCATGATGACGCTGCCAAGAATCAGCACCGCGCACAACGCATAGCGCGTTGGCAGGCTCATCCTTGTTGGGGAACGGTGGGTCGTGCTCTGCATGGTTGACGGTCAGTCGCCCGTAACACACTTTGCAAGGCCTCCGGCCTGCGGCGGTTCAGATCGTAACACGATTTTCAAAATCGTACCTCTGGCCTGCGCAGTTCAGCCCGTAACACAATTTTCAAAATTGTGCCTTCGGTCATTGGTGGCGGACGATTTGGAAAATCGTCCTTACGAGTGCATCACCTGTCTCATAATGCACCCAGCGCCGCTGCATGATGTTCTGCACCAGCGTGAAGCCGAAGATAAAGATGAACAGGAACCAGGCGATGGCCGACGCCTTGCCCATGCGCGCGAAGCGGAACGCGTTGTCGTAGATGTACTGCACCACCGGCATCGACGACTGGGCCGGCCCGCCGCGGGTCATCACAAACGGCTCGGTGAAAAGCTGGAACGCGCCGATGGTCTGCAGGATGAACAGGAAGAAGGTCGTCGGACTGATCAACGGCCAGGTGACGTTGCGGAAGCGCTGCCAGCCGCTGGCGCCGTCCACTGGGCTGCGTCGTACAGCTCCTGCGGCACCCCTTGCAGCGCCGCCAGGTAGACCACCATGGTGAAGCCCACGTTCTTCCACAGCGTCAGGATCACCACCGACCACTTGGAATAAGCGGCTGCCCAGCATATCGGGCAGGGCCAGCGGCAGGTTGACTAGGTCGCCCAGCCCGCTCACCAGCCCGGCCAGCGGGCCGGTCTTGCTGAGAATCAGCCGGAAGACGATCGCGCCTGCGACGATGGTCGTGACCACTGGCAGGAAATAGACCATGCGGAACGTGTCGCGCGCCCGGATGGCGGTGTTAAGCGCGACGGCGATGGCCAGTCCAATCGCCAGCTGCAACGGCACGATGGTGACGATGTAGAAGACGGTGTTGCCGAACGCCTTCCAGAAGACGCGGTCGCGCAGCAACGGATGTAGTTATCCAGTCCAACGAACCCTTTGGCCCGCTAAGCCCCCAGTCCAGCGCGCTGATGCCCAGTGAGGCGGCCACGGCCAGGAAGACGAAAACCGTGAACCCGATCAGGCTGGGCGCGATGAAGAGATACGCTTCCCACTGCTGGTCAGGTCGGTAGCGGAACAGGCTGCGTTTCGCGGCCGGACGGGTGATCTCCTGCAGCGCGGGTTCGCTTGCCATGGCGGGGGTGAGTAGGTGAGGGGGAGAGTGGGTGAGTGGGAGAGTGGGTGATCGGGTGACAAGTTGACCATTGTTTCCACGGCGCCTTGTCACCCCCTCACCCTGTCACCCACTCACCTTGTCATCATTTTGGATAGCCGTTGTCGGCCAGGAACTGGTTAGCCTGCTGGCACAGCTCCGGCAACACCTCGGCCGGGCTTGCCTCACCGGCCCAGATACGCTGCAGGTTGGGGCCGATGATCGAGCTGTCCAACTCGTCCCATTCGGGGAAGTAGCCGAAGCCACCTACGCCGGAGGCCGCGGCCTCATCAATGATTCCCTGCTTGTTGGCCGGCGGCTGGTCGGTCATGAAAGCAGGCGATCGGCTACCGACTGCAGCGCCGGGAAGATCTCGCCAAGCTCGGTGTAGATCTTCCGCCGCCGCCGGTGCTCTGCAGCCACTGGAGGAAGGTCCAGGCGGCATCCTTGTTGTCGCTGCCGCTGCTCATCACCCAGGCAGCGCCGCCCGCTGCGTTCCAGCGCATGCCGCCCACAGGAATCGGCACCACGGCTACGTCGTAGTTCTTGCCGGCGCTATTAAAGGCCGAGACGCGGCTGGTGTTCTGGATGATCATGGCTGCCTGGTCGCTGGAAAAGACGGCTGCATCGCCACCGGCCTGGCTTCAGGTCGGCGTCACGCATGGCGTAGCCGTTGTTCATCATGTCAGCGAAGAATGTGATGGCTTCCACGGATTTCGGGTCGTCCAGCATACACTTGGACGGGTTAACGTAGTCGTCAAGGATTGCGCCGCCGTTCTGATTGACCCACTTGGCGTACTTGCCGCCTTCCATCGCCAGCGCATATTGGGTGGTGTTGCCGCTGGCGTCCTTCACGGTCAGCTTCTCGGCGGCTGCCAGCAAGTCATCCCAGGTCCAGTTCTCGTCGGGATAGGCCACATCGGCAGCGTCAAGGAGGTCCTTGTTGTAGTAGAGGACATTGACTTCGATGTCGCGCGGGAAGCCATAGACGCTGCCCCCGTAGCTGGCCGACTCCAGCAGGCCCGGCCAGTAGTCGCCCAGGTCATAGCCGGAGTCCTTGATGTACGAGTCCAGGTTCTCCAGCACGCCTTCAGCGGCGTACTTGGGCGTCGGCCAGAGGAAGGCCACGTCCGGGATGGTGGCCGAGTCGCCGCTGGCCCACAGCGCCTGTATCTTGGTGAAGTAGTCTTCCCAGGGCTGATTCCAGGTCTCGATCTTGATCTCCGGGTGTTCAGCCATGAAGGCGTCGGCCACGATCTGGTGGCTGGCTGCCTCTTCCGGGCTGCCCCAGAAGGCCCAGGTGATAGTCACCGGCTCGGCCGCCGCAGCGGGCTGCTCGGCGGCTGGTTGTTCGGCAGCCGGCTGCTCGGCGGCCGGCGCCTGCGATACGGGGGTGGCCGGCGGCGCACAGGCGCTGATCGCCAGCGCCAGAACGAGCACCAGGCCCAACACGATCAGAAAACGCTTGCTTCTCATGGAAACTCCTCCTGAAACTGCAAAGTGCTAAGGCACGCAACACTGCGCACCTGAACGAACTTGGTGATCAGTAATCGGTGATCAGTGATCAGTGATCAGTAGTCAGTGGTCGGTGGTCGGTTGACTGCTGGCCGTTCACTGTTGACTGCTGACGGTTGATTGTTGACTGATCACTGGTGACTGATGACTGAACACTCTCTGTCACTCCGGCCCGCCGCCGGGATGGTCGTAGACCTCGTTGACCTCGTTGGCTTTGGCTGAGGCCGGTTTGGCTGCCAACAGATCGTCGAACAGCGGCAGCTTGCCCGTGCGCACGGCGTTCTCGGCCAGCAGATACGTCGCCGCCGACCACGCCTGCTGGGCGTAGCCCATCGGGTGGCCGCTCTGGCCGTGCATCCATTCGTTGAACTCCCAGTCGCCGTAGACGCCCTGGCGGTTGGCGTCGGCCAGCGATTCCAGCATCTGCTGCGCCTCAGACTGCCAGCCGTGGCGCACCAGCGCCGCGACGTGCAGCCCGCCGATCATCGGCCAGATGCCGCCGTTGTGATACTGGTGCGGCAGGTTGAGGTTGCGGCTGCGGTAGTACTCGCGCCAGTTGGCCTCGTTGGGATAGATGGGCGGGTGAATCGCTTTGGTGGGGTACGGCTCGGCCATGCCCACCTGGCGCATGTAGCGCAGGATGTGTTCGGCGCGGTGGCGGTCGGCCACGCCGGTCAGGATGGCCAGCAGGTTGCCCAGGCTGTCGCACCAGTCGCCGTACTCGCGGAAGGCAACCCAGGGCAGGTAGTAGGGGCGGCTGGAGATGGTCCCGACGTTGTGGTAGACCATGAACCACTCGAGCCGGATCGCCTTCAGCTTCTCCAGGTGCTCGGCGAAGTGCTCGGCCACCCAGCAGCGGTCGATCCACATCAGCAGGTTGATGCGCTCGTGGATGCCCGCCGCGCCGACCTCCGGCTGATGACAGGTGCTCTCCAGAGGCAGCAGCCGCGCCATCTCCTCGTAGGCCAACGTGGCCGCATAGTAGAGGACGTTGTCGTAGAGCACGTTGTAGCGCACCGCCAGCAGGTCCATCCAGTCGCCCGCTTCCGGCACCTCCACCAGGCCGCACTCGTTCATGTCCTGGTATTCCAGCCAGTACATGGCCAGCTCGATGCCCTTCCAGTGGCGCACCAGGAACTCCAGATCACCGGTGGTGCGGACGTGCAGGTAGTGTCCCAGGACGTACCAAAGGTTGGCGTCCACCGCGCCGGCGTTTTCCGTGCTGACGTAGCCGGTGTCGGGGTTGACGTTGAGCTGGATCATGCCGCGCCGCGACTGGTGCCGTCCCATGATCTCCAGCGACGCGCGGCCGGCAGCAATCAGGCGCGGGTCGCCGGTGGCCACTGCGCCAATGAAGACAGTCATGCTGTCGCGTGCCCAGATCTGCGGATAGCCGGTGGCCAGGCTCGAGGCGCGAAAACCGTGCGGCGTGACGCAGCCGCGAAGTACGTCGAGGGCTTTCTGGCGAGCTTCGTCGATCAGAGATTGTCCGTTCATGGCGTGGAACGAAAACTCCTGCGGCGACGGCAGGAACATGCCGGCAAGTCCGGCGATCTCATGATAACACTATTGGGTTGGTGATGCAAAGCACACAAGGACGGGACTGACAGTCCTCAGCCTCGTCAAGAGAGGCAAGCAGCGTTGCAGCAGTCCACAGCGGCGGAACCAGGACTGTCAGTCCTGAAGGCGCACGATCAGCCGCAAACCGTCCGGGTTCGGTTCGTCCCCGCCGGGTATCCACGGCGCCAGGCAGGCCGGATCGCTGACGCACGGATCGGTTAGCGTCTCCAGAAACGCCACCAGGTCGGCGATCTGCGCACGCTCAACATCATTGGCTCAATGGCTGGCAGGTCCAGCGACCGATTCTCATCCAGCTTGCCAGCGCACGTTGCGTTGTAGGCCATGTGCTCGGTCTGCACCGACGGGTCGAGTTGGCTCAACGTCGTACGCAGCCACGGCCGCGGCCGGGTCCAGGTGGTGGCGCACGATGCCCTCCAGCGTCGCATAGGCGCTGTCCGGCTGTAGGGACCGGTAACCGCTACGTTGAGCAGAGTCGGCGTTCGGAAGGCATACAGGTCGGCCGGCCTGCCTGTCACCCGAAAGCGGCCGTAGTCGTCGTCGCAGTAGGTGCTGTCGTCCTGCCCGGTCCGACCTGCGGCACGGCCAGCCGTAGTACTGCTCGTCGGTGAAGAAATCGCCCGCGCTGACACGCAGCAGCTCCGTGCCGCCTTGTGCTGCATTCCTGTAGAACAGCAGGCGCCGCGCCTGGCCGCGGCCATCGATGGCTCCCAGATCGCCCTGAACGTAGGCGTAAGCCATGGGGTGTCCACGAAGACCTGCGAGCGCTGGTAGGCGCCAATGGCCGCGGCCACGTTTTCGTCGCTGATCAGTTCCTCAGGGCTGGCGCACAGGTCAAACGCCTTGTGAAACTCGGCCGACCAGTCGTTGGTCGCCAGCTCGCCCGCGCCCGCGCCGTAGCTACCCAGCCGGCCCAGCAGGTGCTCGCGCACCACCCGGTTGGGCTTGTGCTGCTCCAACGTGCCGCGCATTTCGTCCTGCGACGTGACCGGGAAGCGGCTCTGCTGACCAGATCAGGGCCGGCCAGCGGGTCGGCGTCGGGATAGTGCTCGTCGCGGTGTGCAGATCCTGGTCGTCGCTGCCGTTCAGCCCGGCCGTCTTGCCCGGCTCGACCCGTCCCAGAACAGGGTCTCATCCCACAAGCCAATGTTGAAGGTGGTCGGCGGCGTTGCGCGGCACGTTGGCCAGCCCGTCAGGCCGCGCCCGGCCCGGCCCCAAGAGGTCAGGCTCCACTGCGCCGACGCCCACACCGACCGCCAGCCCGTCGCCGGCCAGCAGCGGGTGGTGGCACGACGGCTGCGTCCACGTCCATGTCGCTGCTGAGCGCCTTGCTGAAGAAAGCTGCCGCCGTTGCGCCAGCGGGTCGTCGATGTCCGGCAGCTTCACGGCCCAGATCGGGATCGCCGGTCAGACCTTGCGCGGTGATGACCTGACGCAGCGCATCGTCCAGCGGCGAAGGCTGGCGCGGCGCAACGCTGCCGGCGCAGGCAGTTAGTAGAAGCAAAACAATCAGCAGGATGAGACGTTTCACTGGTTCAATCGGAGAGATTCTTCGCTTCGATCTACGATAAACGACGTCGTCTGAAAGGGGCGCTCAGAATGACAAATGGCGGCTCGCCGGAGGCTGAAGCCATCCGGCTACAACGTGCAGCGCCCTGCGGGCCTGGACCCAGCCCTGTAAGGGTTTGCACCTTATAGCCCGATCCGTTTACGCTGGCGACCTGACTGATAACGTGGGTACCCTGCGGGCCTGGTGATGACCATTCAGTCCCTCGTCACGGTCAGCAGCGCGCTTGTTTTCCGGGTGATGCGATCTCGGCCACGGCGCCGTCGGGCCATGGATTTCCAGGGCCTTGCAGCGTTGCACCGGCAGGAACGCCAAAGTGCAGCCGGCGGGTCGCCCGACAGGTAGCCGCCGCCGGAGCGGACATCGCAGTAGAACGTGCCCCGGTCGGTGTGGAGCCGCGTCGTCGCCGATGGCCTGCGTGTTGCCGCTTCCCGGCCAGCGCAGGTCCACCAGCAGGTTGCCGCCGCCGCACAGCCGGTTCTCGAAAGCTGCGCCGGGCGCGCAGGTTGTTGACCACTGATGTCCAGGTCGCCGTCGCCGTCCAGGTGCCGTTATGCCAGCGCTCGCGCCCGCTGGCAGTGCTGTTCAGCCGCCAGACTGGCGCAAGCCGGAAGCGTCCGCCGCCCAGGTTGCGCAGCGCCTGGTTTTCCTCCACCAGCTCATGATTGGGCAAGGCCGCGAAGATCGTCGACTCGATGAAGCCGTTGACCGCATACAGGTCCAGCAGGCCAGCCGCCGTCCAGAGGTCGCCGAACTTGGCCGACCACGTCCAGCCGGTGGCGTCACCGCGCTGGCGGGCCGCGTTCTGGTAGCCGGTGACGCCGGTGTAGATCTGCAGCACGTTGCTCATGACCTGGGGATCGTCGGGTTCATGGGGCGCAACCATGCTGGCCATCATCGGCTCCCAGGCTGCCACGGTAGCCGGGCCGTCGTCGTAGGGCATCATGTCGCTGGAGAACAGCTCCGGCACGCCGTCGTTGTCGATGTCGCCGGCGTCCAGGCCCATGGTGCTGTGGCTGGTGGCGTCGAAGCGGGACGGCTGCCAGCCATCGTCTGTGGCAAGCCACAGGTAGTCCGGCACGTTGAAATCGTTGCCGACCACGATGTCTGGCCGACCATCGCGGTTGGCGTCGAAAAGCTGGATCGCCATTGCCTGGGCCGAACCGGCAAGCGGCGCACCGCTGAACCGTCCACCGCGGTTTTCGTAGACGTAGATCCCGCCCCTGCCGGAGATCAGGAAGCTGTTGCCCAGATCGCTGAGCAGCCCGGCGTCGTAGGAGCCTGTCACCAGGTCCAGGTCGCCGTCGCCGTCCAGATCAGCCCAGGCCAGCGCGTAGGCCGGGTGCGCCACGCCGGGCAGCGTCTCACGCACGAAGCGATGGGCGCGCGCGGCTGCACCGGTGTTGCGCCAGTACGCCAGGCCGCCCAAACGGCGGGTAAACACAATGTCCAGCAAGCCGTCGCCATCCACGTCCACCAGATTGACGGCGCGGGTATCGCCGTGGGGCATGCGCTGGACGCTGAACTGCAGACCGCCCTCGTTCCAAAGAATGCTGTTTGGCCCCGCGTCGTTGCCCAGCACGATGTCCAGATCGCCGTCATCGTCCAGGTCGCCGATGGCCAGGCCGGAGCCGTTGGCCTCGAACTGGTCGACAGTCGGACCGGCCACGGCCGTGAAGTGATCCAGATCGCGGACCACAAAAGCGCCCGCGCATGGCGCAGCAGGCTCGCTCAGCGCTGCGCTCACATGATGTACCGCCGCCGCTGGCTCTTGCGCGCGGGCACTGCCGGGACCGCTCGTTAGAAGCAGCAGGCCCAGCAGAACTCGAGCAGCGGAGCTGACAGAAACGTGCATCATGGAGCTGGTTCGTAGTAGGCGCTTCAGCGCCGTTCCGGACGGCGCTGAAGCGCCTACTACGAACTGTTCCTATGATACTCAAATCGCAGCGCGGCGCAAGAGACCATCCCGGTGGCGCCCCATGCGAGGTCGTGCATTGGACTCCGCTGCCTGCTCGCGGTAAAATAGCCTCCGGTCGATGCGGAGATGTCATCTTGGCACCGGCTCGCCACAAAACATGTTTCCGAGGAGTATCGTATGACGAACAGGCTTTTGCCGCGCGTGATCGCGCTGTTTCTGGTTATGGTAAGCGTGATACCGGGCGCACCTGCTCTGGCTGCCGCGTCCGGCAACCCGGAGTCAACGCCAGCGGATCTGGTGGTTCAGTCTTCTGAGACGGGGGTGATGGTGCATCTGACCACGCCCGCCTGGCGCCTGCAGGATGTGGAGCGGGATGGCCGAACCTTCCAGGAGGTCGCGCTGGACGTCGAGGACTGGTGGCAGGCCGGCGATGCGGGTTCGCCGCAGCTCCCGGAGCGCAGCGTGATGCTGGCCGTGCCGCCGGCCGGCCAGATTTCGCTCGCCAGCGTCGATATCGGCCAGGCAACGGATGTGTCAGACGTTGCCATCCAGCCAGCGCCGGAAGTTATGCTGGTTGACGACGCCCTGCAGAGTCGTTGGTCTGCAGATCGGGCCGCCTATGCCGCAGATGCCTGGCAGCCGGCCAGCGCGGCCGAGATCGTCGAGGAAGGTTGGCTGCGCGGCGTACGCTTCGTGCGCGTCGCGCTGCGGCCTTTCCAGTTCAACCCAGCGCGCAGCAGCTTGCGGGTCAGCCAAGGCGTGACGGTGCATCTGCGCTTCGAGCAGCCCGTCAACGAGAATCCCGCTCCTGCAGATCCGTTGTACGCCCCGGTGTTTCGCTCGACCTTCGCCAACTATGAGCAGGCCGTCCGATTTCAAACCGCGCCCGACCGGCAGGATCGCCAGCCGCCCGCCGGCCCTTGGGTCAAGGTGACGGCCAACCACGACGGCCTGTACCGCGTCACCTACAACGACCTGCTGGCCAGCGGGCTTTCGGCCGCGACCCTGGCAACCATTGCTCCCGCGACCCTGCGCCTGTTGGATGAGGGCGTTGAGCAGGCCGTCTTCGTGGCCGGCGCGGCCAACGGCGTGTTCGACCCTGGCGATTATGTGCTCTTCTACGCCCGACGCAACCGTTCGCCCCACAGCGACGACAACAACGTCTACTGGCTGACCTGGGGCGGCGCCAACGGCCTGCGCATGACGTCTCAAAACGTGGCGCCAGCCAGTGCGGCCTTCGCCAACACCTTGCTGACGACTGCTCACGCCGAGCAGAACCTGGAATACCACGCCCAGCGGCCATTCACCAACTGGCTGCAGCCCGTGCCATACGACCACTGGTACTGGAGCTATCTGAACGCAAGCATGCCGGTGACACTGGACAACCTGAAGGTCAACACCGCCTCCTCGGTTGCGCCGGTAGCATCGGTATGGCTGGCGGGCGACAAGCAACTTGCCGGGAACTACACCCTTTCGTTGCGCCTGAACGGCCAGCCGGAGCAACTCATGACCTGGACGACCGCTCGGGTGCTAACCGGCCAGAAGACGCTGCCCGCAGGCGCTGGTGAACGGCACCAACACGGTCACCATCGAGCCCATCAACGCCAGCGGACTGACCAACAACGACTGGACGATGTGGTTTGATTGGCTGGAGCTGACCTATCCCTACAGCGGTGCGTATCTGGCGGACGCGGTGTTCAACAACCCGGATGCCGGGACGTGGCGCTATCAGGTCACGCAGTCGCCATCGTCCACACCGTGGATTCTCAACGTGGCCAACCCGGCGGCGCCCAAACTGCTGACCAACGTCAGCTCAACCCCCACAGGCGGAACGTTCACGCTGACATGGCAGCAAGCCACCACTGCAGCTGATCGCTTTGTGGTGACGCCCGACAGCGCAGTGAGAACGCCGGTGGCGGTGACCGTCTACACCGACCCAGGGCTGCTGGACACGAATCAGCAGGTAGATTACCTGATCATCAGCCATGCCAGCCTGCTGCCAGCCATCCAGCCGTTAGCCGACGCACGGGCGACCATCGATGGCTATTCGGTGAAAGTCGTAGACGTTCAGGACGTGTACGATGCCTTCTCTGACGGATCGCTGTCGGTTGAGGCCATCAAGAGCTACCTGACGTACGTCTACAACAGCTATCAGTGGCCCGCGCCGGCCTTCGTGCTGCTGGTGGGCGACGGCACGGTGGACCCGCGCAACTACCAGTTCAACCTTTACGGACATCCGAACCTGATTCCACCCTACCAGGGCGGCTTCGACGCGTGGGGCGGCACGTCGATCTCCGACAACGCGATGGCGTTCATCCAGGGCAACGACCTGCTGGGGGAGATGATCGTCAGCCGGCTGCCGGTCAACTCGCCGGCTGAGGCGCAGGTGGTGGTGAACAAGACACTCAACTATGCTGCCGACTTCCCGCCTGATCGGGCCATGAGCAGCCTGTGGATCACGGACAACCCGGACAACGACAACCCCCTTTACGGGACGCAGTTCTACATGGCAGCCGACCAGACGATCACCGAGCTGCTGCCAGGTTTCGAGGTAGACAAGGTGTATTTCTGCGTTCCAGGGACCAACAACTGCCCGGCGGACCCCGCCTACTACACCGATCTGGCCGAAGCGCGCGCTGCCATCAAGACCAAAATCTCCCAGGGCCACTCGCTGCTCTACTACACGGGCCATGGCAGCTTCACAACCTGGGCCCACGAGCAACTCTTCCGCAGCTATCCAAGCTGGGTTGACCCGCTAACCAACGGCCCGGCGCTGCCTTTCCTGCTGGTCTCCTCATGCACCAACGGCTTTTTCGCCGACGCTCGCTACAACGGCATCGACGAGGTACTGCTGCGCGCTGGCGGCAAGGGCACCATCGGCGGCTTCACCGGCGTGACCTTCGACACGTTACCGCCCCAGACGCACCTGCTCAAGGAGTTCGTGCACGTTGCGATGCATGAGGATCACAGCGACCGGTGTGGCGGCGGCCGTGGCCAGGGGCGGTCGTACGGCGAGTTGCCCTATCCCAGAACCAGCGCACCGCAGTCGGCCATGGGTTGACCGGCGATCCTGCCCTGGCGCTGGTCGAGCTGCCGCCTTGCGCGCAGGGCGACCTGGACTGCGACGGCGACATCGACATCGTGGATGTGCAGCAGGTCGCGGCGGCCTGGAACACCCAGGCATGGGGTACCGGCTACAACCGCGCGCCGACCTGGTTCCCAACGGCCGCATCGAGGTGGACGACATCCAGGCGGCCGCGACGCTCTGGCAGACGCTGACGCCGTAGGATAGCTCCCTTGTGGGCGCTCCGGCGCAACCACCGAACCGGGCACAAGGCCCTATCCTGCGATTCTGATGGCGCCAGCGACGTTCACACCATGACTGCCCGACGCGTCCTGTTCATCGACCTTGCGCCGGCCGCGGGCGGTTCGGTGATCAGCCTCTACCATCTGGCCAGCCACCTGGATCCGGTGCAGTACGAGCCGGTCGTCGTGCTATCCCAACAAAATCCCTTCGACCGATTCGCTGCCGCCGGCATCCCCACGGTGCACGTGCCAACGCAGCCACGGCAGCCGCAGCCAGGCAGCGCCGCGGCCAACCTGAGCGCCGGTCGCTTGGGCGCAGCCGTCCGGCGCGGCCGGCTGGCCGGTCCATGGCACTTCGCCGGCGACCTGCGGCGCTATCGCACCGATGTCTGGCCGTTGCTCGCGCCGATCTCGGCAGCCATCCAACGGTTCCGGCCGGCTATCGTGCATCTCAACGACAACCTGTCGCTTTCCCGCCCTGGTGCGCTGGCTGCCTGGCGCGCCGGCCGGCCGGCCATCTGCCACTGCCGGTCATTCGATCCGCCGGTCGCGCTGGACCGCTGGCTGCTGGCACCGCGGCTGGCCGGGCTGATCTTCATCTCGCAGGCGGTGGCTGAACAGCAAGGCGCCGCGCTGGGTACGCACACCCTTGCGCGCGTCATCCCCAACGCCGTAGACCTGGCCGAGTACGACTCGATTGGCGACGGCAGCGGCCTGCGTGCTGAGCTTGGCGTGCCGCCCCACGCGCCGCTGGTGGGCTCGCTGGGCCGCATCACATCATGGAAAGGGCAGCACATCTTCATCGACGCGCTGGCGCAAGTGAGCCAACGACACCCTGCTGTTCACGGCGTCATCGTCGGCGCGCCCGATCAAGGCGATGGACAGGAGTACGCCCAGGCGCTGCGCAGCCAGGCCAGCAAAGGCGGCTTGGGCGAGCGGTTGCACTTCACCGGCCCGCGGCGCGATGTGCCGCAGATTCTGGCCGCGCTGGACATCCTGGTACACAGTGCTGTGCAGCCTGAGCCGTTTGGCCGGGTGATCATCGAGGGCATGGCAGCCAGCCGTCCGGTGATCGCCAGCGCCGCTGGCGGCGCAGCAGAGATCATCAGCGACGGCGCGACCGGCCTGTTGACGGCGCCGGGCGACGTCGCGGCGCTGGCCGCCGCGCTGAACAGGCTGCTGGGCGACGCGGCTGAACGCGACCGGCTGGGCGCGGCGGGCCGCAGACTGGTCGAAGAGCGCTACCAGGTAGGCGCCCAGGTAGCCGCCGTACAGAGCTTGTACGACGAGTTACTGGCAAACAGGTTCTGATGCGCGTCGCAATGCTTGGCCCCTATCCAGAAAACCTCAGCCGCGTGGGCGGAGGTCCAGAGGCTGTGGTCGTGCAGTTGGTGCAGGGGCTGCGGCGCGCCGGCGTGGAAG
>JAWKOJ010000016.1:0-123189 GCA_041391245.1 Caldilineales bacterium | reverse complement strand
CACTGGGCAAGGACGTGGGCGACATCTCGACGCTGGAGGCGTAGAGGAGAGGCAAAGGAGGGAAATCAGGGAAAGAAGGGGCTCGCCAGCACGCGACTTCCATTTCCCTGCTTTCCCTCGTTTCCTTCCTTTCCCCTCTTTCCCTGTTTCCCTTCCTCCGATTCTTTTAAGGTTCGCCCCCTTGACTCTGACGTTACGTCATAGTGTATAGTGCCTTCCATGACGAAGGATGCGACAGCGTATAGCGTGCGCGATCTGGCCACGTTGGCCGGTGTCAGCGTACGCACGCTCCACCACTACGATCAGATCGGGCTGCTGACGCCGACATCCCGAACCGCGGCGGGCTACCGGCAGTACGGGCCTGACGATCTGTTGCGCTTGCAGCAAATCCTGTTCTTCCGGGAGCTGGACGTGCCGCTGGCCGAGATCCGCGCCATCCTGGACGATCCCGGGTTCGACCAGGTTGAGGCGCTGGAGAACCACCGGCGGCTGCTGCAACTGCAGGCGGAGCGGCTGGCGCAACTGATCAGGACCGTCGACAAGACGCTCCACAACCTGACGGAGGACACAATGACGTTAACAGACGAAGAACTGTACGAGGGTTTCTCGAAGGAACAGATCGAGAGCTACCAGAACGAGGCACGCGAGCGCTGGGGATCCACCGACGCCTACCAGGAGTCGCAGCGCCGGGTGCGCAACATGTCGAAGGCGCAATGGCAGGCTGTCAAAGACCAGGGCGACGAGGCAACCCGCCTGATGGCCGGACTGATGGGCCGCGATCCCGCCGACCCCGAGGTTCAGGCCGCCATCGCCAGACACCACGCCTGGATCGAAAACTTCTACAACGCACCGGCTGAGATGTACGCGGGACTGGGCCAGATGTACGTCGACGACCCGCGCTTCCGCGCACACTACGACGCCTACGCGCCCGACCTCGCCGACTTCATGCGCGACGCGATGCAGATCTACGCCGACACGGTTTTGACCAATCGCTAATCGCGGCCCCGGAACAATCTCCGGGCGCCCTCAGCAAAAAGCGCAGGCTCTCCTTTGCGAGACCTGCGCTTTTCGCGTCCAGCGACAGCGAGTCGGCCGGGGATACCGCAAACACAGCCCGTCCATTCGTTCAATAAGGTGCGACACATAGCGTTACGAGCACAATTCTGTGCCATAGGAACCGGACGCTTCCGGCAATGAGGCTGCCCGGTTGGGGTTGAGGACCCGGGCCATGAGCGCCAACTTGCGAATGCAGCTTTCGTACGCCAGCGCCACCGCTGTGGAAGTGCGGGTGGAGGAATCGGCGCGCGGCGAGCCTCGCCAGGTGGTGGAGATGCCCCTGCAAGGCGCCGCCATAAAGACGCTGCTCGGCGTTCTTGAGGCAACCGATGCGGGGAATCAACCGCTGACGGAGAGCCAGGCAGCCACGCTGCACCGCGCGGGTATCCTTGATGCCGGGCGCCCTCCCGCGGCGGACGAGTTGCGCCGCCGCATCGGGCGTCTGCTTTTCAACGCGCTGTTCCCCACCAGCAACGAGCCCGATCGCGACGTCCGTTGCGTTTTTCGCAACGCTGGCGCAGGCCGGCCAGCAAGCCGAGCCGGTGGTGCTGCAGCTGCGCTTCGATCGCGATGCCGTCGATTTGGCGAGTCTGCCTGGGAGTTGCTGGCCTACGATGATGAGCCACTGGTCGCCAGCGGCCGCGTGCGTAGCTCACCCGCTACATCACCTTTGCCCAGGCTACCGCGCCCTACCCGGTGACCGACCGCCTGGAGGTGCTGACCATCACCGCACGCCCGCGATGCGCTGACTCTGGACGCGACAGCCGAGGTTGATGCAATCCAGGCAGCCTTCGACGCTTGGCGCAGCGCCGTATTGTGCGCATCCACTCCCTGTCCCCGCCGACACCCGACGTTGGCTGCGGCCGTTAACGCCCGCACCTATCACATCATTCACTTCGACGGCCACGGCATGGTCGGGCGGCGCTGCCCGTACTGCGGCCGATTCAGCAACGAAGAGGCGCTCTTCTGCACCAACGCGCTGCGGCGCCCGTTTGGACGAAGCGTCGCTCGAAGGCTGCCTGTTGTTCGAGAGCAACCGTGGGGATGGGCTCTGCAGATGGTCAGCCCGCGAGCTGGCAACCGTCCTGGCGGAGCGGCAGGTGCGGCTGTTCATCGCCAGCGCCTGCCAGTCGGGCGCAGTCAAGGGCGCTACGGTATTCAACAGCATCGGGCCGCGGCTGCTGCTGGCCGGCATTCCCGCGGTGGTGGCGATGCAGTTCTCCGTGCCGGTCGACTCGACGGTAGTCTTCAGCAGCGAGTTCTACGCCGCGCTGGCGCCAGCGAACG
The DNA here is from genome assembly GCA_041391245.1 of Caldilineales bacterium. GTDB lineage: Bacteria > Chloroflexota > Anaerolineae > JAAEKA01 > JAAEKA01 > JACKBK01. The sequence continues at coordinate 120,846 of JAWKOJ010000016.1, read as the reverse complement.
GTGGCCGCAGCCACCAGCGCCGGCCGCCGGATCCTGGTCAACCGCGGCCGTGGCACATTCCGGCGCTCTACTGCGCAGCCGCGACGGCGCAGGCAATCTGTTTCGCTTCCGCGATGCCGCGCTGGCAAAGCGAACTGGTGGGCGGTGAGGGCGCTGTGCGCGCCTACTTCGTGCCTGCCGGTTCATCGGGACCGGACTGGAACGTGCTGCACCGCCGGAGGCCGCGCCTTACAAGTTCCTGAGTCCCTACGAGGTCGCCGACAAGGCGGTGTTCTTCGGCCGCAGCGGCGAGACTCAGGAACTGCTGGGCGAGGTATTGCAGCGACCGCTGGTCCTCCTGCAGGGTCCGCCGGGCATCGGCAAGACCTCACTGGTCAACGCGGGCCTGGTGCCTGAGCTGCTGGGCAACGGTTACCTGGTGCTGAGCGTAGACCGGCAGGACGACCCGGTGGCCGCCCTGATCGAGGCCGTGGGGCGCTCAACTGCCCTGCGTGTGGATGTCGCCGGCGTGCAGGACCTGGCGGGTCTGGCCGCTCTTTTGCAGCAGGAAATCGGATACCCGCTGGCCATCGTCTTCGATCACCTCGAGGAGTTTCTGCGCACCGGTGACAGCGCGGCACGCCAGGCTGGTGAGCCAGTTGGCAACCCTTGCCGGGCAGCCCCAGCCGCTGCCGGTTCGTGTCGTGCTGGTGGTGCGGGAGGATTTCGTAGGCCGTCTCACGGCGCAGGCCGCAGGGCTGCCGGACTTGTGGAAAACGCCGGTCAGCCTGGGCCCGCTCAGCCGCTTGCAGGCGACCCAGGCCATTGTCCAGCCGTTGGCCGGCCACAACCCGCCGATGAGCGTTGACACGGCTCTGCTGGAGCAACGTCTCTTGCCGGAGTTGGCGGCCGAACACCAGGGCCAGTTCATCCATCCCACCCACTTGCAGATCGTCTGCAACAGACTCTACCCGGCGGCGCTCAGAGCCAACGTGCATCTCATCGGCGCTGAATCTTACCCTGTCGGCGGAGTCGCTGCCGTTCTCGCCGACTATCTCGACGGCACGCTGCGTGAGGCTTTTGCGGAACCAGGGCAACCAGCTTGCCCGTGCAGTGTTGCAGCAGATGGTATCGGCCGGCGGCGAGCGGGTCTTGTGACGGCGGCGGCCGCCTCTCTGGCGGTGGACGCAGAGGCCGGGCGTGCAGGCGATCCTGGCGCTGCGCGGCAGGATTGTGGAGCGGCGGGCAAACCCGGATGAGCCAGGTCGAATTATGTTGCTGTTGAAATACTGTGCTGTAGACAAGATGAAAGAGGATCGGGTTGGTATCAAGGGACGAACCAAACTTGCGAAACTCGACTTCTTTTTACGATACCCATCCTATTTGGAAAAGGCCCTGGAGTTACCTAACGTAAATAGAGCCAAGCTTTCCGCTGAAATTGAAGTTAGTGAAAAGAATATACTATCCTTGCACTTTGAAAACTGAATAGAGCGGGCACGGCCGAAATCTGGGATAATGGGGTTGCAACCAACCACATCCCGGAGAAAGCGCCATGCCCAAGCCAATTGTATGTCTATCCGAGCAACTGTGCCAGTACCTGGCATGCTTTCGCCCATGTTTCAGCAAACGCCAGTGGAAGTACTTCGTTACAGTACTGCTGGGGCTGATCGAGTGCGAAGAGCGCAAGACCATGACAGGGCTGTTGCGCGTGGTAGGCGAACGCATCAGTCTTTCGGGACTGTCCCGGTTCATGAATCGTTGGCCGTGGTCAATGGAGGCGGTGACCGAGATCTGGCAAGCCCGCTTCCGTGAGCGATTGCACTGCCAAGTCCAGGAAGACCACAAGCGCCAAGGAGTGGAGAGGCCGAGACGCAGAGGGCGTCCCAAGCGAACCGTCGTAACAGGTTACTTGATCTTCGACGACTCTGTGCATATCAAGCCGAAAGGACGCTCCATGGGTGGTCTGGGAAAGCACTACTCGAACACAGAAGGTCGCTTGGTGGACGGGCACTGTCTGTTCACCGGTTTGTACGTGCTGCTGGGGCAGCGCTGTCCCTTGGCGGCTCGTCTCTATCGTCAGAAAGCCGTCTGTGAGCGAGAAGGTGTGCCATTCCAGAGCAAGATTGACATGGCGGTCAGCGAGATCGAAGACTTCGAACCGGTGGCAGACACCCAGACCCACGTCCTGGTCGATAGCTGGTATCACTGCCAGCGGGTGCGCAAGGCTGCCCAGGCCCGCCACTGGCATCTCAGCGGTGGGCTGAAAAGCAACCGGGTCATGCGCTTGGTGGCTGAAGATGGCAGTCGTGAGTGGCTTTCTCTCTCCGAGTATGCCGCCCGTCTCCAACCAGCCGACTGGCAGGAGGTTACCTGGCCTTCCGCACAAGAAGGACAACCCATGTATGCCCATCTGGTGCGCACCCGGATACGCAAGCTCGGTCCGATCTTGCTCTTGATCACCTGCCACGACCTGGCTGCTCCTCGCAGGACCGTGCGCTACTGGGGCAGTAGCCAGCTTGATCTGAACCACCAAGCTCTGGTTGACATCCTGGCCATCCGTTGGCAAATCGAAACCTTCTTCGAATACGAGAAGGACTTGCTTGGCAGCGACCACTACCAAGTCATGAGTGCCCAGGCGATCCTGCGGTTCTGGACGTTGGTTGCATGCCTGATGTGCTTCCTTGAGGAACAGCGTTCCTCACACCAAGTTCAGGGTCTGACTTGCGGTGATGTCCGCCGCAATGTCCAGCATCAACATCGCCTCAATCTGCTACAATGGCTCGCCGAGTCTTTTCAGGCCGGCGCTACCATCGAACAGATTGGCAATCAATTGGCTCTATTCAGTTCGTAAAGTGCAAAGATAGTGCATGAATGTCTTGAAGGAGGTCGAAATGTTGAAGCGGTTCTTGATTGTACTGTTGGGATTGCTGTTGCTGACCACTGCGGGCTGTGCGGCCGGTCCTGCACCGCCGGTGGCGCCTGTGGCGCCGGCCGCGCCTTCGGGCGCCGGCCAGGTCACCGTCGATCGCGAGCGTAGCCAGGTCTGGCGCCTGCCGCTCGGCCAGAACCAGCATGAGATTGCCAGTTCGGTGTTGGCGCAGATCGGCGACGAGGTGTGGACGCGTGTGGGCGGGCGGGCGCTCTTGCGCTGGCCTGACCTGTACATCCGGCTCTATGGGGACGACAAGAATGAGACGGGCATGGTGATGAAGGATGCCACCCCTACCTGGCTGCGGTTGGGCCTGGCAGCAGGCGCGGCTCAGATCACCGGCAAGCCCGTGGCCGGCCAGCGCGTCGAGCTTACCACCGGCAATGCCCGGGTGGAGCTGATCGGAACCTCGATCATGCTGGCCTACGTGCCTCAGGCGCAGGTGACCATCGTTCGTGTCTTTGACGGCCAGGTGGAAACCAGCAACCTGGCCGAACCAGACAACGTCAAGCCGGTTCGCGCCGACCAGTGGGCGCTGATCCAGGGGGAGGGTTCGCCCGATGTTTCGGCACGGCTGGAGGACATGCGGGCGCTGGCGCGCGAGCTGGACCTGTGGAACATCTTCCACGACATCGAACTGGAGGCGCGCGCGGGGTTTGGGCCTGAAGACAGCCGTCCGCCGACCGCTGCAGTCGACATCGTGTTTGTAGAGGAAGAGCCTGAGCCGACTCCGACTGAACCCACTGCTACCAGTACGCCGACCCGGACGCCAACGCCGACGCGCACACCCACCCGGACGCCGACGCGCACACGCGTGCCAACGCACACGCCCACCCGCACGGCGACACCCAGACCAGTCCCCACTGACACGCCCACACGGTTCGTGCCTGAACCCCTGGTCGCGTGCGTCGATCCGCCAGAGGTTGATCCTGGCCAGTCGTTCTATCTCGTCGTGCTGAATCTCGACCCGGCCAGCGAGGATTCGCTGAGTCTGGTCTTCAACGGGGAACACGTTCGGCAGGTCTTCGAGCACGAGGTGCCGCGTCAGTTGAGCACGGCAGCCTGTCCCGGTGTGCGCGGTCCTGGCTTGACTATGCGCTTCACCGCCACTGAGGAGGACGCCGGCGGCTGGCAGGTCTTCGTTCAGACCCAGCCCACCGGCCGGCGTGCCGACACGGGTTTCCGCGTGAACGCTCCGGAGCCGGTAGCTGGGCCGCCGGACCTGGTCGTGGAGATCGTTGGCATCGACCGGGACGAGATCGTGTACGGGGCGGAGCCGTGGTCATGGATCACCTACCGGGTCACCAACCGCGGGCAGACCGAGGCGCCAGGCGGGGTGCGTCTCCGGGACTGGACCAACGGCCAGGTGACGTCGGGCTACATGCTCGTTCGGGATCCTCTGCCGCCGGGCGGATCGGTGGAGCAGCGCTTTGCCGTGGGTCACCAGCCGAGTTGGCCGCCGGGAAGCTACTCCGTTGTCCTTGAGGTTGACTACGAGAATCGGGTCGCCGAGAGCAACGAGAACAACAACCGGTCCAACGCCATCCGGTTCAACGTTGTCTCTCCCAGGACAATCGACTGACGAGCGTCGTGAACGAGGCCGTTCCTGATCACAGGGGCGGCCTCGTTGGTTCTGACATGCTTCCGGGTGCGGCGCAGGATTTCCCAATCACCGGCTCCATGGCTACAATCTCTCCCGGAGCATGCCATGACTGAACGCACCAACGACATCGATAGTTTGAGCGTCGTCCACCGCGGGCTGGCGCGCATCTGCGGCCAGTGGCAGGGCGTGACGCGCACCTGGTTCGAGCCGGGCCAACTGGCCGACGAGTCGCCGCAGCAAGGGACGATTAGCGCCGTGCTGGGCGGCTACTTCGTCATCCATGAATACGAGGGAACGCTGCAACGGCAGCCGATGCGCGGCATGGCGACCTTCGGGTTCGACGTCGCGACCGGCAAATGTCAGGCGGCGTGGATCGACAATGTTCACATGGGGACGGCCATCATGTGCTCCGAGGGCGAGCCTAGCGAGACATCCTTCGTCGTCCAGGGACGCTACGACGATCCGGGCGGCGGTCCGCCCTGGGGCTGGCGCACCGAGATCAACCTGATCGACGACGACCACATCACCATCACCGCCTGGAACATCCCGCCCGGCGGCGAGGCGTACAGGGCCGTGGAAACCAGCTACGAGCGCGTGCGCTGATGCCGCCCTACACCTGGCTGATCTTCGACGCCGACGGCACGCTTTTTGACTACGACCGCGCCGAGGCGGCCGCCTTCCGGCGCACGTTCGACCAGAACGGCCACCCCTTCGCGCCGGAGTACGCCGACGTGTACCGCGAGGTCAACGGCCAGATCTGGCGCGAGTTCGAGCAGGGCGAGATCACGGCCGATGATCTGCGCATCGAACGTTTTGCCCGGCTGTTCAAGCGGCTGGACCTGGACACCGACCCGGCCGCCTTCAGCCGCGACTATCTGTTGAACCTGGGCCGGCAGGCCGGTCTGATCGACGGGGCCGCAGAGGTGGTTGCGGCGTTGCACGATTACTACCGGATGATCGTCCTCACCAACGGTCTCCGGGACGTTCAACGGTCACGGCTGGCGGGCTGCGGTTTGCAGCATTTCTTCACGGACATCGTCATCTCCGACGAAGTAGGCGTCGCCAAGCCCGATCCGGCGATCTTCGACATCGCCTTTGAGCGGATGGGCAACCCGCCGCGCGGGCAGGTGCTGATGATCGGCGACGGCCTCAGCTCCGACATCCGCGGCGCGGCCAACTACGGCATCGACGCCTGCTGGTTCAATCCGGCCGGCGGGCGGCGGCCCAGCGGCCTGCCGATCCGCTACGAGATCGATCGGCTGGCCAGCCTGCTCCCGCTGCTGTCAACGGACTGAGGTCGAGACGTGGCTGACAACGGAAGTCTCGTGGACATGACAGAAGTACCGGCCCTGCCAGCCGGCTACACCGCTCGCCCGCCGGCGATGGAAGACGCGCAGGCTGTCCTGGCGCTGATGAACGCCTGCGACGTCGCCGACTACGGCGAGCCTGACAGCGAGCTGGAGGACTTCATCTATGACTGGGAGAGCGCCGACCTCCGCCGCGATGCCTGGTTGATCGACGCGCCCGACGGCGCGCTGGCGGGTTACGGCCTGGCGTCCCACTGGAGTGGAGGCTTCCAAGTGGACTTCTGCGCGCGGCCGGATCTGCAGGAGATCGGCCTGCAGGGATGGCTGCTGACGAGGTGCGAAGGACGTCTGCGGGAGCTGCTGGCATCCCTGAACGATATCCCACCTCACATACGCTCGTTCGTCGCCCACGTCAATCAGCCTGGCCGCGACGCGCTGAGCGAGGCAGGGTTCGCGCCGGAGAAGTATCACTTTCGCATGCAGATCGACATGACCGGCCCGCCGGCCAAGCCGGTCTGGCCCGATGGCTGCGCGCTGCGCACCGTTCGCCCCGGCGAGGACGATGAGGCTGTGTTTCATTTCATCGAGGAAGCGTTCGCCCGGCCCGGACGGACGCCGCAGCCGTTCGGGGAATGGCGCGACTACATGATGCGCCCCGACCATTTCAGGCCGGATCTGTGGTTTCTGCTGTATTCGCAGGGGGAGCTGATTGGGACAGCTGTGTGCTACGATTACGACCCGTATGGTTGGGTACGTCACCTGGCCGTGGCTGACACCTGGCGCCGGCGTGGCATCGGTTCGATGCTGCTGCGACACGTGTTCGGTGAGTTCTACCGGCGGGGCAAGATGCGGGTTGCGCTGGGCGTCGAGGCTGCCAACGAGACCGCCTATCGCCTCTACGAGCGAGTGGGCATGCGCCGCGTGCGCCAGTTCGACGAGTACCACAAATCCATCGCGTGATAGCAAAGAGGATAGCCCTTGCGTTCTCTCTCAAGAAAACAGATTGTCTTACTCGCGGTACTCCTGCTGGTCGTAGTGATCGGCTTTTTTGCGGTTCGCTGGGCCACTTACGCCAGACCACCCCTGCCCGAAGCAGTTGAAGCCCTCGCCAGCGACGACGTGGTTCAGATGACGCAGGACCCCTGGCTGACGTTCACACCGGCCCATGTAACCCCCTCTGCCGGTTTCATCTTCTACCCCGGCGGACGAATCGATCCGCGCGGCTATGCGCCGCTCATGCGGGCGATCGCGGAGGCAGGCTATCTGGTGGTAGTCCCCGAGATGCCGCTGAATATGGCCGTCTTTCGCCCCAACACAGCCGATGATATCATTGCAGCGCATCCGGAGGTCTCCCACTGGGTGATCGGCGGCCATTCGGTGGGCGGCACGATGGCTGCCCAGTACGCGGGCGCCCACGCGGAGACGGTGGACGGCCTGGCGATCTGGGCTTCCTATCCAGCGGACAATGCCAACCTGTCCGGCGATGCTTTGCCCGCGCTCCTGATCTACGGAAGCCTCGATCCCAGGGTAAACGACGCCAGCGTCACGAAACGCCTGCCTTTGCTGCCGCCGGATGCTTCGATCGTTCGCATCGATGGCGGTGACCACCATCAATTTGGTTCGTACAAGATCAACCCGGACGAACATCACGCAACCCTTGACCGCCTTTCCCAACAGCAGCAGATCGTTCAATCGACCCTGGGTCTCCTGGAAACTGTGTCAGCAGCGCGCTGAGCACAGCCGGCCATTGAAAAAGGACATGGGCGTGTTCAATATGGGTTGGTGCGCAGCACTCTCCTCAGTGCAACGGCGGCGCTGAAGCGCCAACTACGAACGATCTCAACCTCTTTTGAATGCACCAAAAGGACATCAGGTGAGCTTGGTCTCCGGGTTGGTCAAACGATTGCTCCGACGGCAGTTCTCCGGCTGGTCGCAGGGGTCGATTGAGGAGCAGCGGGCGCGCCAGGAAAGATCTACCCGCCTGATGAGGCTGCCGGCCGGCGTCAAGTGCCGCAACGTCCTGGCGAATGGCGTGGCAGCCGAGTGGGTGGAAGGGCCAGCCGCGGGCGCGGGCGTGATCCTGTACCTGCATGGCGGCGCGTATGTACTGGGGTCTGTCGACGGCCACCGAGAATGGATCGCCCGGCTGGCCAAGGCAACCGGCACACGCGCGCTGGCGATCAACTACCGCCTGGCTCCTGAACACCCGTTTCCCTGCGCCCTCGAAGACACGCTCGCGGCCTACCGCTGGCTGCTCGACCAGGGTGTTCGGTCCTCCGATATCGTGCTTGCCGGCGATTCTGCCGGAGGCGGGCTGGCAGTTGCCGCGCTGCTGGCCCTGCGCGACGCCGGGGAGCATCTTCCCGCCGGAGCCGTTTGCATCTCACCGTGGGCAGATCTGACTTTGAGCGGCGCATCGGTGCAGAGCCAGGCCGAACTCGACCCGATTCTCGACCCGGATAGCCTGCGGATGTACGCCCGCTGCTACGCCGCCGACCAGCCTCTGGCCACGCCGCTGCTCTCGCCAGTGTTTGCCGACATGACGGGCCTGCCCCCGCTGTTGATTCAGGTGGGAACCGATGAAATCCTGCTGGACGATGCCATCCGCCTGGCTGAACGGGCCAGGATAGCCGGGGTTGACGTCACGTTGCAGGTGTGGGCCGAGATGTTTCACGTCTTCCAACTGATTTCATTCTTGCCTGAGACCAGGCAAGCGGTGAACGCGATCGCGGAGTTTTGCGCCAGACTCTTCTCGCCGCCTCAGAGCTGAATGTGGCGCATGGCTGGCGCGCATCAAGTTCGACGCAGCGCCTGACGCTCGCCCCGTTCCCGTCCCGTCCGCAGTCGATCCCATACCGGCACAGCCGCCAGTCGCGCCTGGATCGAGCGCATGCTTTCGTGGCCACCCAGCGCCGCTCGGGGGATCGCCAGCGGATCCGTTCGCCCATCAAAGAACCCGGTGTCGGTGACAAAGGCCAGCCGGACGCCGCATTCGCGTAACAGGCTCTGTTCGCGTGGTCCGAAGTCCAACCCGTGCGCGCCGTTAGGATACGCGAAAAGGTCCACCGGCCGGCCCAGCAGCGATTGCAGCGCGCTGACCGATTCCGCGATCTCGTGCCGGGCAGTTTCGTCCGTCTCGTTAGCAAGGATTGGATGGTGCATCGAGTGCGCCCCGATGGTTACCAGCGGATGGCGATCCAGCCGGGCGACCTCGCCCAGAGTCAGATTCCAGCGCTGATCGAACGAAACATGGTTCTGCGCGGCAATGTCGTCCAGCAGCCGTCTGATCTCCTCCAGCCGCAGCGATTTAAGCAGCGCCGAAACGCTGTGCCCTTCTGACGCACCCCCAAACTGCCCTGCCGCGGCTCGCCGGATTGCATCGTCGCCGACCAGGGCGCGCAGGGTGCGCAGATCCTGAAACCAGTAGTTGCCGCCGCTGCTCAGAACCCCGGGGGATACGAACAGAACCGCCGAAACGCCCATCGCCTCCAAAACAGGCAGCGCCTCATCCGCGAAGCTGCGCTCCCCGTCGTCAAAGGTCACCAGGCAGCCGCTGTTGAAGCGTCGCCCAGTTGTGAAGTAGTCACGCACCTCCTCAACCTCGACCAGGCGGTGCCAGCGCCCGATCGTCTCCAGCGCGCGCCGGAACCACGCGCCTGACGGCACGCTGTGAAACGTCATCACCAGATTGGTCGATGTGAAGGGTGACAGGGGATGCATGGGAGCGCTATCCGGCTGTTGTGCTGATCTCGCCGCCGCCCCGCCAGTGCCGCAGCCGGTACACCACCGCGGCGCCCGTCACCACCAGCCACGCCAGCCCGCCGAGGATCACGGTCAGCTCGCGGCTGGGCAGGGGGAAACGAGCCTGCTGGTAGTGCAGACTCGCCACGAAGCAGGCCACCGCAACCAGGCCCAGCATCCATTTGCTGGACCACAAGTCGCGCTGGAAGATCAGCGCCAGCAGCCAGTAGAACGCCACGAAGGCCGGCGCCATCAGCCGCTCGTTGCCCGATCCAAACAACGTGCTGACCAGAGTCAGCAAGACAAACACCGCCATGAATTTATTGGCGCGCAAGAAGGCCAACGTCGTGCCCAGGAAGATCAGGGGCAGGAACGTCACCGGCTTGAGCGTGTTGCCGAACTGCCGCGCCCAGAACTCCGGCGCCAACACCTTGGGCGCAAACCGGATGAACGCCTGCATCGGCTCCAGGTTGCCCGGAAGGACCAGCGACATGGTGAGACGCAGGACGACCGTCACCGCGATGGCCGGCAGGACAGCAAGCACCAGCTTCAGCACATTGCCGCGCAGCGCACCTCTTTCCCACAGCAACACCAGCGCGGTTGGCGGCAGCAGCAACCACGTCTCCCTGGCCAGCGCGCCGAGAAACAGTGCGACGGCAAACACCGCCCAGCGTCGCTCCATCATCGCCCAGAACCCCAGCAGCAACAGCAACAACGCCAGAAAATCGTTGATGTGGAAGATGTACCAGACCGTGACCCCGAACAGGTAGGTGTTGAACGTGAACAGCACCGAGGTGTAGGTCGCGACCGGCCGGCTGATCCCGACGTAGCAGAGGAAGAAATACAGGGCGACGACCAGCCCAAGACTGGCGACATAGTTGGCCAGCGTAAACCCCGCGATGTAGTTGTCGAAGAGAACCCCGATTGTCCACGGTCCCAGCAGCCGGAAGCGGAAGGGCTCCCTCGCTTCGGCCGACAGAGCCGGCGCAGCCTCGGCGATTTTGCGGTAGTGCCATCCGTCCCACTCGCTGAAGGGCAGGATGTGCCAGTTGATCTGTCCCCACAGCCAGAGCATGACCGCCGCCGCGAGCACGACGACGGCCAGGTATTTGCCATGTGTTAGGAGGAAAGCCTTCAAAGTCAGTTCTCAGCGTGATTCGAGAAGAACCATGCGCCCGTGCGCATCTGAGGATGCGCACTCGCGGTGTGGCTATTCGCGTCGTGGAGTTCGCATTCTCAAATGCGAATGGCCCGGTCGCGACTCGCCGCCGGTGTGCGGTGCTTCGCTGACCTCACCCGTGCGCATCTGAGGATGCGCACTCCGCGGCAGTGGTGGCCTCACGTTGTGGAGTTCGCATTCTCAAATGCAAATGGCCCGGTCACGCGACTCGCCGCCGGTGTGCGGTGCTTCGCTTGACCTCACCCGTGCGCATCTGAGGATGCGCACTCCGCGAGAATAGGGCGGCGTACGCTTGCGGAGGTAGCTGCATCGTGGGAAGCCGTACTACCGCTTCACTGCGGTCATCACGGTGTGATGTCTGGCGCGCACCACGATCACATCGTTCAGCCGCACCCTCCGCAGCTCGCGGATCATGGCGTGGGCAGTCTGGAACGACTCGTAGCGGCCGCTGGCAGGCGATGGCGCGACCTCGCCGATGAGATGAAACAAGGCACCGTTAGCAAGCACATATCCCTGGTGCAGCGCGCCCTGCCCGTTGCGCGCGCCCGCCGCGGCCCGCAGGCTGCGCCAGGCGCGCCGCGGCGGATGCACCAGCATCCACAGGTCGCCGCCCGGCCGCAGCACACGCCCGATCTCCGCCAGCGCGGGCCGGATGCGCACGAAAGGCAGCACCACGCGCGCGATCACCAGATCGAACACAGCGTCGGCAAAGGGCAACCCCTCGGCCAACCCGTTGACGAAGGCCAGCGGCGCGGCCAATTCCTGTCCCAGCAGCAGCGCGTCGAAATCGACGTCCACGCCTGCCGCCCACGTCCCGGCCGGCAGGTCGCTGGCGATCAGCGTCTGCCCGGCGCCGCAGCCAAGGTCCAGCACCCGTCGGTGCTGGGGACGGATTTCGGGCATCACCCGCCGGCTGTCCTCCTGCGACCGGGCAATCTCAAGTTCGTGCAGGTGGTAGGCGCGCGTGCTCATCAGGTGACGCTGATCTGCGACCCATCGGGGGTTTTCACTACCTCGATGCGCGCCGGGAAGAGGTCCTTCAGTTCGTCGATGTGGGTGATGACCAGCACGCGCTCGAAGTCGTCCTGGATCGACGTGATCGCCTCCACCAGCCGTTCGCGGCCCTGGGCGTCCTGGGTGCCGAAGCCCTCGTCGATGATCAGCGTCTGCAGGGCAGCGCCGGCCCGCCGCGCCAGCAACTTGCTCAGCGCGATGCGGATGGCGAAGTTGGCCCGGAACGCCTCGCCGCCGGAGAAGAGGCTGTAGTCGCGGCTGCCCAACTCGTCGCTGATGATGATGTCCAGCGTCTCGCGCACCTCCTGGGTACTCTTGGTCTCGCGCTGGGTTTCCAGGCGCACGGCCATCCGCCCGTCGGTCATGCGGTTCAGCAGCCGGTTGGCCTCGCTCTCGATCTCCGGGATCGCGGCCTCGATGATCATCGCCTGCAGGCCCTTCTTGCCAAAGGCGGCCTGCAGCTCTTCGTAGATCGACTGGCGCGTCAGCGTGTCCTCCAACTCGTCTGCCAGCTGGACGCGCCGCTCAGCTTGGGCGCGACACGTCTCCAGCCGCTGGCGGGCTGCCCCGAAGCGCTGGCGGGCCTGGTTGGTCGCATCCTCCAGGCGACGCACGTCGAGGCTGCGCTGCGCGATCTGCTGGGTGATCTCCGGCAGGCCGGCCACCACGTCCGTCAACTCGGCCCGCTGCTGCTCATCGGCAGCCAGCGTCTCCTGCCAACGCAGCACGCTCGCCTGCAGCTGCTCGATCCGGGTTTGGAGATCAGCCGAGCGCTCCTGGGCGGTCAGCAGTTCGGCCTGGCGCTGCTCGAAGGGGCTGAACTCGATCACCGCGTCGCGCGCTGCCTGGTGCGCGTCGACGTCGTAGGCCAGGGCGGCGACGGCGGCGTCAAGGCGGGACAACTCGGCCTGCGCCTCGAGCGCGTAGTCGCCGGCCGCCAGCCGCTCGTCCAGGTGTTCGACCGCAGCCAGGGCGGCGGCCAGTGCTGTGGCGGCCTCGCGGGCCTCCTTCAAACGATCCTCAGCCTGGCCGTGTTGCCGTTCCCAGTGCGCCTTCTCGTGCAGCGACGGCTCCAGCTTGCGCTGTGCGTCCCTGGCTACCTCGCCATCCCGTTTGACCGCGTCGAGGCGGGCGCGGCCGACGACAATCTCGTTGCGCAGCGCTTCGTCGCGGGCCTGGAAATCCTCGCGCACCCGCTCACGCTCGGCGTGCCCCAACGGACGGTTGCAGACAGGACAGGGCGCGTCGGCTTCGCCCAACATCGCCAGTTTCTCGTTCAGGTCGGCCGCTTCGGCCTCCCAGCGCTGCACGTCGCCCCGCAAACTGGTCCACTCGTCCCGCAACGCCTGCACGCTGGCCTGCAGCTCCGCGTGCTGCTTCTCCAGGTCGGCGATCCAGGCCAGCTTTTCCTGTGCGGCGAGCAGCAATTCCTCCAACTGCTCCGCACGCTCAGCCTGGCCGCGCAGCTGCGTCACCCGGCTGTCAGCAACCCGTCGCTCCGCCTCGATCTGGCTGCGGGCCTGTGCGATCTGGCTGCGCACACGCGCCTGGTCGCCTTGCAGGGCAGCGTGGCGCGCCAGCTTCTCGTTCCATCTCTGGTCGGAGGCCCGCGCCTGCTGAAGCTCCTGGTAGCCAGACCTGATATCGTCCTGCTGCGCCAGAATCGTCTGTGTGCGGGCCAGTGCGTTCTCCGCCTCTGCAAACTGCTCCTGGGCCGCGGCCAGCTCGCGCGTGCCGTGCCCAATGCGGCGCTCCAGATCGGCCAGCGCGCGCCCCTGTGCGCTCAGCTCCTGCTGCTGGGTGCGCAGCGCCTGCAGCGTCTGATCCGCGGCCCGCAACTCCTCCTGCACGTCGATCATGGCCTGCTGCGCCTGTTCCAGCTCGCGCTGATAGGTCGGCTCGTTGGCCAGCTCAGCGTCGATCTCGCCGATCAATGCCTCGGTGCGGCCGGCCATCTGGCGCTGTTCGCGGGCGCTTTCCTTGGCGCGGCTCTCGAACTCGTCGTACAGCGCCAGCCCCAGAATGTCGGCCAGGATCTGCTTGCGCTGGCCGGGCGGCTTGACGGTGAACTCGTCGGCCTTGCCCTGCACCAGATAGGCGGAGTTGACGAAGGTGTCGTAGTCCATGCGCAGGAGATCGACGATGCGCGCCTCGGTGTCGCGCAGGGTCGGCTCGGTGATGGGGCGCCACTCGTCGCCGCCCGCAGGCGCACGGACCTGAAGCTGGAGATCGCTCCTGCCGCGCCCCTTGCGCGAGCGGCTGCGCACCACACGGTAGTGGTCGGGACCAAGGCCGAACTCGAAATCGACCCACATGTCGGTCTCGCCCAGATGCACCAAGTCGTCGGCCGAGCTGGTGCGCGCCTTGCCCCACAATGCCCAGGTCATGGCGTCCAGCAGGGCCGATTTGCCGTGGCCGTTGTTGCCCGACAGGCAGGCCAGGTGCAGCCCGTTGAAATCCAGCGGATCCGGGTCCCTGTAGCAGAGGAAGTTGTGCAGCGAGAGTTTGAGCGGGATCATCGGGTCAGTGATCAGTAATCAGTGAACGGTAATCGGTGGAAAGTGGTCGGACGGCCGCGGCCCACGATCAGAGACTGCTGGTCGCTGTCTGCCGGCGTCGCGCTTGGATGACAGTTCAGCACTAGGCAACCGCCAGCCGGCGTCGTTCAAACTGCGTATCGGCTTTCAGCAGGTCGCTCAGCCCCTGTTCCAGGTCGACCTTGGGAATGTAGCCGAGCAGCGCGCGCGCCTGAGAGATGTCGGCTACCAGACGAGCCACACCAGGCGGCTGACTTTCGTTGTAGATGATCGACGGCGCGCGGCCAGCCGCCGCGCCTACAGCACGCGCCAGGTCGCGGATGCTTATCTCAACGCCGGAGCCGATGTTGATTACCTGGCCGTCGGCCTCGGCCACGGTAGCCGCAGCCACCAGCGCCTGCACCACGTCGTCGATATGCACGAAGTCGCGCGTCTGGCTGCCGTCGCCGTGCACCACCAGCGATCCGCCTGTCAGGGCCCGCTTCAGGAACAGCGGCGCCACAGGCGCGTGGGCTGGAGGAATGCGTTGTCCAGGTCCATAGGCGTTGAAAATCCGCAGCGCCACGGTCTCGCAGCCGTAGAGCCGGCCAAGTGTGAACAGGTAATGCTCGGCGGCGATTTTTGTGATGGCGTACGGTGACTGCGGGCTGATGCGCATCCGTTCATGTACTGGCTGCTTTGATTGGTTGCCGTAGACGGCGCCGGACGAGGCAAGCACCACCCGCGGCACCCCCACGTCGCGCACGGCAGTCAGCAGGGCTACCGTCCCGGCGACGTTGACGTCGTTATACTCCTGCGGATATAGCCCCGACTCAGGAACGGAGATGCGCGCCGCCAGATGGAAGACGCACTCAACGTCCTGCAGGAGCGTCCACAAGTTGGGGACGTTGCGCACATCGCCGCGCGAGAAAAGCACCCGTGTGTCGAGACGCGCCGGATCGCCTGCACTCAGGTCGTCCAGTGCGCGAACATAGTGGCCGCTGCGAACCAAATGGTTGGCCAATGTGGTGCCGATGAAGCCGGCCCCACCAGTGATAAGGAATCGCATAGACAGAATTATAGCACAACCTGATGAATTCTCACCCTTTGTGAGAAGCGCTCACCTGTGCTACCATGGCTGCACGATGCCGCCCGCTACATCCACCCCGTTGACGTGGTCCGAGCCATTCCTCCCGGACGATCCGCCGGTTCCCGATCCGTTGTGGTCGCTGGAGCAGCGTCAATGGTCGGCCGCCCTGCCGCGTCGCTATCTTGACCAGTTCAGCCAGCCCGGCGATACGGTGCTCGATCCGTTTGCCAGCCAGACCTCGCTTATTCGCCACGCAAGCGCCAGCCGCCGGCGCGTGGTGGTCAACAACGCTATTCCGGCGAGCCTCCTGGCCGTGATGACAAGCGCCGATCCGCCGGGCGCACAGATCGTTGATGGCGCCTTTACCCGCATCGCCGATGCGCCCCGTCGCGGCCAGACGCTGGCGGACCACCTGCGCAGCCTTTACGCTACCATGTGCCCCAACTGCGCGGGCACGGCCACGGCAGACGCTTTCATCTGGGATCGGGCGACCGGAGAACCGCAACAGAAGCAGGTCGTGTGTCCACACTGCCATGAAAGCGGGCTTGTGCCAGTGGACATGGACGACCTTGCCCGGCTGGCGACGCTGGAGATCCGCGGCGCTGCCTATTGGGGACTGTTGAGCCGATTGGTGGCGCCAGGCGATTCGCTCACAACAAAGGCGCGCGCCCTGATCGACCTCTACACGCCACGGACATTGCTGGCTGTCAACGAGATGATTACTGCCGTTGAGCAGCGCATCCGCGATGCGGCAGAGCAACAGGCGGCGCGCGCAATGATTTTGCACGTCTTGCAGCAGACCAGCACGCTGCACACCCCAGACGCGCCCGATGGGGCCGGCCCGGCGCACGTCGCCAGCGTGCTGGACCCACCACGGCGCTTCGTGGAGCGCAACGCATGGCACGCGTTGGAAGAGGCCCGCCGCGCGCTGCGGGAGCGGGCTGCGCCTCCGGTTCTCTGGGCGACGAATCTTGTTGCGCTGCGTGGTCCATCGGGCGCAGGCCGAGTCGCGGCGGACTCGCTGAACGTGCCTGATCTGGCCGATCGGTTGATGCCCGGCTCGGTGGCGCTCATTCTGACCGAACCGCCGGCCTTCGATCCAGGCGCGTATCTGCTGGGTTTCCTGTGGACAGGCTGGCTTTTTGGCAGGGAGGCGGCCAGTCACAGCAAGGCTGCGCTTTCCATCGAGCACTGGAGTTGGGACTGGTATGCGCGCGCCATGACGACGGCGCTGGGCGGTTTGCGTCCGCTGGTGCGAGACGACGGGCGCATGGTGCTGGCGTTTCATGACAGGTCGACGCGACGAGTGGTGGCGCTGATGGCAGCGGCTGCCAGGTCGGGTTGGCAGCTCGTGGCACAGGCCGTCCAGTCTCCTGCAGTGCAGGCCGGACCGAGCACCTGGCGGCTGGTCTTCGCCCCCGCTCAATCGGTCGATGAACCGCCGCGCCGCGATGGGTCAGCCGCGTTGCAGGCCACCTTTCAGGAGGCAGCCGTCGAGTTGCTTGCGCTGCGGGCCGAGCCAACGCCGTGGCCGCTGATCGTCACCGCGGGCGCGGCGCGCTGGTCGGGTGCAGGGTTGCTGTCGCCTGGCAGCCTGCCTGCCGAGGGCATCCGCCGACCCGTTTCTGTGTTGCTTGACCAGGCGCGGCTGGCGCTCAGTCCCGAACTGCCGCCGCCGGGATTGCGTCCCTACACGCCGGGCAGCCGCGAGCCCATCCAATGGCACCTTGAGGAGATGCCGGTGGACGCCCCGCTGGCCGATCGGGTCGAAGTGTTCATCGCCGCTCAGCTGCGAGCGGGCGACCAGAGTGACGCTGCCATTCAGTCCGCGGTTTACGATGCGTTCCCCGGTTGGGAGACACCTGACGCCGAACTGGTCGACGCCTGCCTTGGATCGTATGCCGCGCGCGGGGAGACGGGCTGGCGATTGCGCGCCGAGGACCAGCCCGACCGGCGCAGCCGCGACCTCAGCGAGATGCTTCTGCGGCTGCACAGCCTGGGCCATTCGTTGGGGTTGCGGGTCTGGATCGCAGCGGAGCTGCAGGCCGCGGCGCAGGGCCTGGTGCCGCTGGGACAGAGCGGGCCGGACGACGCGCAGTGGTCACCCGCCAGCGTGGTCTGGCACGACGCAGAAGGCCCGCAGTTTGTCTTCGCGCTGACCGACCAAACGACGTTGCGTCCGTGGCTGTCCGCCGTACCCGGGCCGCTGGAGTACCTGCCGCGCTACGTGGTGCTGCCGGGCGGACGGGCCGAGTTGCTGTCTTTCAAGCTACGGCGCTCGCCTGCCTGGCGCGAGCAACTGGCGTGGTCAGGCTGGGAGTTCATTAAGTTTCGCCACATCCGGCGTTTGGCTGCCATGCCGGATCTGACGTTGGCCAGCTTTCGGGCGCGGGTCGGCCTGGATCCGGTGGTCACGTTGCCGGGCCGCCAGCTTGCCCTTTTCGATGTCGAGGATGGAGCACCTCATGATCTTGCCTGAACTACACCGTTTTCCCCTGGCACACCTGCCAACCCCGCTGGAGGGAATGTCGCGACTGCGCGCCGCGCTGCAAGAGGAACTGGGCGGGCGGCGCGTCCCCCGGCTGTTGGTCAAACGTGACGACCAGACCGGACTGGCAACCGGCGGCAACAAGACGCGCAAGCTGGAACTGCTGGTGGCCGAGGCGCAGGCGAAAGGCGCCGACACGCTGGTCACCACCGGCGCGCCCCAGTCGAACCACTGTCGCCAGACGGCGGCAGCCGCGGCGCGGGCGGGATTAGGATGTACGTTGGTGCTGGGCGGCAACGCTCCCATGCTTCAGGGCGGCAATCTGCTGCTCGACCGGCTGTTCGGCGCACAGATCGTCTTCGCCGGCACCGACGACAGACTGGCGGTCATGCAGCAAGTCGCTGAAGACCTCACCGCTCGCGGACGGCGACCTTATGTCATCACCTATGGCGGGTCCAGCCCGGTCGGCGCGGCGGCCTATGTGCTGGCGATGGCGGAACTGCTGGGCCAATGTTACGCGGGAGGGGCTTCGCCCGATCATGTGATCGTTGCCTCCAGCAGCGGCGGCACACAGGCAGGGATGGTGGTCGGCGTTCGTGCGCTGGCGACCGCGGTTCAGGTTCACGGGATCAGCATCGACCAGGACAGGGAGACGCTGGTGTCGAATCTACGGGACCTGGGAGTGCGCACTGCTGGCTTCTTGCAGCTGCCGCTGGCACTGGCGCGCGACGACTTTATCGTGCATGACGAGTACCTGGGCGGCGGCTACGGCGTGTTGGGCGCAGCCGAGCGGGAAGCTATCGGTCTGCTGGCTCGCAGCGAGGGACTGTTGGCTGATCCGGTCTACACCGGCCGCGCGTTGGCCGGTCTGCTGGACCTGATCCGGCGCGGCCGCTTCCGGGCAGATGAAACGGTGGTGTTTTGGCACACCGGCGGCCTGCCGGCCATCTTCGCCTACGAAGATGGGCTGCAACAGGGTTTGTAGAAGGCGCTTCAGCGCCGTCCCTGGCCCCGGCGCATACCGTCTGTGGTGCTATTGCGTACTCGTAGGACAATTCTCTGAATTGTCGCTCCCGTTCGCGAGCACAGGGCAACGATCTGGAACGTCGTTCTACGGGCGGAGGCGTGTGGTTTTCCCGTCGTCTTTTTTTCTTGCGCACACATGTGCGATATAATGAGCGGGTCTCATCTCAACCAGGCACTATCGGACTTTTGGAGGCTATTCTGTGGAGATCAATTGGTATGGACATGCCTGCTTCAGGCTGAAGGATCGCAATCTGACAGTCGTCTGCGATCCCTACGACAAGAACATAGGACTCCCGTTGCCGCGGCACAAGGCGGACGTGGTGACCGTCAGCCACGACGCGCCGGGCCACAGTTACGTGGATGGTGTCAAAGACTACCGGCAGGTGTTCACCGGGCCGGGCGAGTATGAGATCGAGGGCGTTTTTATCACCGGCATTGCCACCTTCCATGGTAAGAACGACAACGGGGAAGCCGAGCCGAATACGATCTTCCTGTTCGAGTTCCCCGATTTGACCGTCTGCCATCTCGGCGACCTCGGCCATGTGCTGACTGAGGCGCAGGTGGAGGCCATGCCGGACATCAACGTTCTGATCATCCCGGTCGGTGGCCGGCACACGCTGGACGCCACCCTGGCCGCCGAAGTGATCAGCATCATCGAGCCGGCGATCGTGATTCCTATGCACTACTACACGGATGGCACTGCCGGGCATCTGGAGCCGGTGGAACGCTTTCTGAAAGAGATGGGCATCCCCGCGCCGGAGCCGGTTAGCGTGTTGAAGATCAGCAAGACGCAACTGCCTGAAGAGACCCAGGTGGTGCTGATGGACCCGAAGTAGGGGACAGGACATGTCTGGCGATCTTGTGCGCGGTAAGCGGGCGATCCTCATTGTGCTGGCGGCTGCGTTGGCCGGGATGCTGCTGGCCGGATGCAACGCGAACACACCCGAGGCGACGCCAGCCGGCGACGCGAACGGGCTTTTTCAGCAGGGCAACGCCGCGTTCGAGGTCGGCAACCTGGCGGAGGCCGAGCAAGCCTTCAAGCAAGCGTTGGAGATCGATCCGACCAACGCAGCCTACTGGACCAACCTGGGCGTTACCTACTACTCGCTGGGCCAGCTTGAGGATGCCGAGCAGGCTTTCCTGAGCGGACTGGAAGCTGAGCCAGATGACGCCGAACTGCACTACCTGCTGGGCGCAACCTATCTCCAGCTAGACCGGATGGACGACGCCCAAAGTAATCTGGAGGCTGCTACCGAGCTTGATCCAGACCTGCCAGAGCCCTATTTTGGACTGGGTGCGCTGTATCAACTGCAAGGCGACCGCGAGGAAGCCATCAAGGCGTTCGAACGTTTCCTGAAGGTTGGCCCGGGCCAGGATCCAGCTGCAGGGCCGGCCGCCCAGGCCACATTGGAAGCGTTACAAGCCGGCCAATAGCCTGCCATGTGTTGCTCGTAGTCGGCGCTTCAGCGCCGTTCCAGGCGCGTTGCAACTAACGCTGGCGAAACGGCGCTGAAGCGCCGACTACCAACCTATTTTGACGACGAGGAACAGATTGAAGCTGGAACTGCGAACTACAGTATTACCGAACGGACTTAGCATTCTGAGCTGCGCGATGCCTCACACCTACTCTGTGGGTGTGGGGTTCTATTTGTCTGTCGGGTCGCGCTACGAGGAAAGTGCCAATGCCGGGGCTGCTCATTTTGTTGAACATATGATCTTCAAGGGCACGGCGCGCCGGCCTGCACCAGACATCATCGCGCGCGAGATCGAGGGGCGTGGCGGGATTTTCAATGCCAGCACCGGCCAGGAGATGACCGTGCTGTGGGCCAAGATGCAGAAGCCGCATCTGGCCGTGGCGATCGACGTCATGGCCGATATGCTGCGCAACAGCCTGCTGGTCAATGCGGAGGTCGAGAAGGAGCGGCGGGTCATCCTGGAGGAACTGCTCTCGTCCCAGGACATCCCTGAAGAGTTGGTCGGTCTCCTGGCGCAGGACATGACGTGGCCCGGCCACCCGCTGGGCTGGGACGTGGCCGGCACCCCCGAGAGCGTTGCCGGCCTCAGCGAAGACGCATTGCGCTTGTTTCTCGGCCAGTATTATGGGCCGCAGAACATCGTTCTCAGCATCGCCGGCGATGTCAATCACGACCGGGCCGTCGAGCTGGCCGACGCTCTGCTGGGCGACTGGCAGCCGGCGCCGCGGCTGGCCTGCATGCCCGCCCCTGTGGACGGAGCGGCGACGCTGCGATGTGGTCCACAAGAAGACTGAGCAGAGCCATTTCTCGCTCAATTTGCCGGGCTTCTCGCGAACGGACCCGACCGGTTTGCCCTCAGCGTGCTCAACGTCATTTTGGGCGAGGGAATGAGCTCGCGTCTCTTCATGGAGATACGGGAGAATCTGGGTCTGGCCTACACCGTCGAGTCGTACGCCAGCTCCCTGACCGACACCGGGGTAGTTGGCGTCTACGCGGCTGTCGCGCCGGGACGGCTGACCGAGGCGCTGCACGCTGTCACCGAGCAGTTGGTGCGGCTGCGCCAGGAGCCGGTGGACGACGTGACGCTGGCGGAAGCCAAGGAGTATCTGAAGGGGCGCATGTTGATGGGATTGGAGGACACCCTGTCGGTGGCAGGCTGGTTCGGGCGGCAGCACGCGCTGGGCCAGGAGATATTGACGATCGAAGAGGTGGTGCAGCGGCTGGAAGCGGTCACCAGCGACGATCTTCGCCGCGTCGCCGGCCGCGTCTTCGTCGATGCCGGTGCACGCCTTGCCGTGGTTGGACCGCACCGCAAGACGGAGGCCGGCCGGCTGGGCAAGGTAATCAAGAGCGGGCTGGCCTGATCTGGCCGAGGCTATGCGCTGTCGGGGGTACGCCCCAAAACGACCGCCGGACCCAAGAAGGTCCGGCGGTCGTTTTTGCACAGGCAGCGACACAATTTGGAGAATCGTGTTACGGATGTTCGTCTTCCGGTGTTGATGCAGGCCGGCGGCGCAGTCGGCCCCGCATGTCGTCCAGCGGCTTGAACCAGCCGCGGACCCACTCGCGGCGGAATAGCTTTTGCAGACCGTCCCAGGCCGTGGCCGCGTTGACGGCCCGCCGCTCGTCTATATCGTAGGGGCTGAACAGGTCCTCGACATAGAGATCGGTGATTGACATGATGGCGGTGCGCCCTTCGGGCGCCACGCGAGCCAGCAGCGCCGCCTGTTCATGAGGTGTCTGGCTGGGCAGCAACGGCAGCTTAAGTCGCTGGGCCCACTGCACCAGCTTGCCAAAGAGCTTGCTGGTGAACTGCGGATCCTGTCGCACTTGCTCCGCCCGGGACCGCCGGGCGCCGGAACGCAGCATTACCACCGCTCCGACTGCTACCACGACCAGCATCAGGACCAGACCGATCCACCAGTTGCCGGACACAGGCAGGGTGCTGGGACCGGTGTCGGGCAACTGTCCATCACCTTCGCCCAAATCCGGGTTCTCACCGAACTGCTCTTCCTCAAGCAACCGGTCGAGGGTCGGCGTGGCGCCGGGTGCGAGGAAAGGCTGCTCATCCTCGCGTGTCTTGCGTACGATCTGCACCTCAGAGGCTGTGGGCTCGAACTCAACCCAGCCGTAATCGGGGAAGAACACCTCAGGCCAGGAGTGGGCGTTGTATTCACGCACGCGGTAGACGTCGGCCTGCTCCAGGTATTCGCCCTGGGAGTAGCCGGCCGAGACGCGCGCCGGGATGCCCAGCGAGCGGGCCATCATCGCCAGGCTGCTGGCATAGTAGTCGCAGTAGCCCTCCTTGACGTCGAAGAGGAAGTAATCGACCGCGTTTTCGCCGGGCGGCGGCGCCGGTATCTGGTCGTTGTAGGTGAAGCCGCGCAGATAGGTTTCGAGAGCAACTACCTTGTCGTAGGGAGTCTCGGCGTCGGCGGTAATCTCCTGGGCCAGCTCCCCGACCCGCGCGGACATGTCTTGCGGCAGGTCGAGATAAAGGTCTGTGACCCAGTCGGGGTAGTCCGTGCCGGCGCCCTGCAGATCCTCGACGGTTGCGTCCGACAGCGATGATACCACCTGATAGGTGTCGCCCATTTCCAGCGGCGGTCCGGCCCGCCGCAGCATAGCAATCTCTGCCAGCGGCAGGTCGCCCTCTGCGTTGCGCTCGATCACTTTCAGGTCGGCCTCGGCGCGCAGGCTGACGCGTAGCGGCTGTGACGCGGCAAACAACACGTTGCCCGAAGGCGCCAACACCGGGATGGTATGGGTGATCTCCTCCCGGCCGGAGAACTGGGGTGTGATAACGTTGTTGGCGGCGTCGATGGACTGGATCAGCGTGCCGGTGTTCAGCCAGCGTCGGCCGGTGAACGTATCATAGGCCACAGCGCGCCAATAGCGACCGGCCGTCGTGCGCACATCCATAATTGGCGTGTTGCCCAGGTTGCGCTCGCCGCCCAGTGTCAAGGTGTCGCCAAAGGCCGCCACGCCGGCTGTGCCTCCCTGGTAGTTCAACGTGCTGAAGAGGCGACCCCATTCCTGCTGGATGTCGTACCAGGGCTCCCGCAGCGGGTCGACCGCCGAGGCCAGCGCCGTTGCCGCCGGCGTTTGGCAGAAAGAAGGCCAACAACATGACGACCACCGCCAGGATCAGTCCATCGCGCAGGAAGTCAAACTGAATGTCGGTGGGATAGCGAATACCCTCGATTCGCCAGTTGATTTCCTGCTCCGAGAGGTTGCTGCGCACCGCCAGCAGCAGCGCACAGATGATGAAAATTGCCAGGTGAAATCCCAGATTGGAGGGGCCAAAATAGACGTTGACCACCAACACGAGGCCGATGGGGATGATGGCCCGCCAGACTCGCCCCTCGCGAAAGACCGCCCACGCTGACAGGTAGCCCAGCCACCACATGAGAATTGCCAGCTCCAGGATGAACACCAGATTGCTGCGCGCCGGCGTCTCGCCAAAGAGCAGCATGAACCAGTTCCATAGATCCTGGCCGATGACCACAACGCGCTCGGCCCCGACCACGCCATCGGGTATCTCCGGCGTTCTTCCAACCCAGATCAACACCCAGACCAGCCCCACGACGAGGCTTTGCACAAGAGGGAACAGCCCGCTCCACCTGGAGTAGCTCATCGCCAATCCGAAAAGGAAGCCGCCCAATACGATGACCCCCAGCACACCCAGGCCGTCAGTCCAACCGGCGGAGCTTATGGACATTGCCAGGTTCAAGAGCATTGCCGCCAGCAGAATTGCTGAGATCCATGCACCGGGGACGAGAAACCGGGAGGATGTCTTGGGTGCAGATGTCTGCATCTATACGTTCCTTTGCAAAACAGTTCGGTCTCAGACTTTGAAAGTCTTCGCCTTGGCGTCACCTCTGGAGCAGCGAAGGACGCATGACTTAACACAACCGCTGTCAGTCTGAAGTTCAATCGCACCGGGCTGCCCCAAAACGCAACCGGGGCAGCAACGCTTACAGATTGTAAGAAGTCGAAGCCTTCGTGTCAAGTAGGCTGCGGCCCCTTGCCGTTGGAAGCAAACAACTTGCCATTTCGGGTTAGAACTGGTATGCTATTATTGCCTGATGGCAAGTAGGCAATTGCCACTTCTCGAACACTTTGGGCCATCGGCGCATTTGGCCGACCCTGGTTGCAAGGAGCCACCTGAATGATGATGAAGCTGCTGATGAGTTGGGACATCAAAGCTGGGCGTGAACAGCCCTATTTCGAGTTCATCGTCAGAGAGTTTGCCCCAAAGTTGATGCGGCTTGGTCTTCAGCCTACAGAGGCGTGGTATACAGTCTACGGAGACGGGCCACAGATTCTTTCCGGGGGGGTGACCAGCGACATGGATGCGATGAACACCCTACTGGCCAGCGACGACTGGAAAGCCCTGCGCGATCAGCTCTTGACCTACGTTACCAATTTCGATCATAAGGTTGTGGCTGCCAGCGGGAGCTTTCAGCTCTGACCGTATGGCGCTTGGAACTGATTTCGGCAGGGGACCGGCTATCCATCCCGTTGGTGAACCGCACTGTATGCGAGGCGGTTCCGTTCTCCCCGATCATGACGCCGTGAGCGTCTGAACGGTTTCAGCCGCTTTTCATTCGCCCCCGCTAACCGCGGCGGGTGCTGCAGTCTCCGTCTTGGTCGACTCCGCTTTACCTTCGCTGCTTGTCGCACTTTCGCCACTTCCTGCGCTATCGCCCTCCTTGCGCGCTGGCGGGGTCGTCGACGACTTGCCGCGGTTGTCGGTCACGTAAAAGCCGGACCCTTTGAAGATGACACCGACAGGCTGGATGACTTTGTGCAAAAGACCGCCGCACACAGGGCATTCGGTCAAAGGCTCATCGCTGAAGCGCTGGCGTTTTTCAAAACGATTGCTGCAGATCTCACATTGATATTCGTAAACAGGCATTCCGTCAGCCTCTCAGGCTCTGTATTGCTCGTGAAGCATTTTCTTTGGCGGTTGAATTATATCCCTACCGCCTGAATCACCAAAAGAAATCTTTTGCTACGCTCGTACTGAAGTCCTATTGAATTGATGCGTCTTGGCTGCTATACTTCAAAGTATCAGCGGCGTAGTGGCACCATGGGACACACCCTGCCTCGCGACGGTCTTGGTCTCCAGAGGACCTATGCTACGGTCGAGTCAGCGTCGCTTACCCAGAAAATGTCACGGAAAGAGGAATTCCATCATGCCGAAACTCTTGTTCGTCCGCTCTCTGACCGCTGAGGAAAAAAAGGCGCTTGAACAAATCATGGCTGGGCAGAACCAGGCATTGAAGCAGCGAGCGCTGATCGTCCTGCTGTCGTCAGAAGAGCAGTTTCGAGTGCCAGAAATTGCACCGATGGTCGGCCTGCACGTCGACAAAGTGCGCAAGTGGGTCATCAGGTTCAACAGAAGCGGCTTGCAAGGCTTACAGCCACCGCGGCGCAAACCGGGACCACGGGGCAAGTTCGACTCGGAGACCCGTCTCAAGATTATCGAAGTAGCTTCCACGCCGCCGAGGCAGCTTGGCCTCTTGCGTACAAACTGGACGCTGGACTCGTTGCGCGAATATCTTCTGACCAACGAAATCGTGCCAGAGATCAGTCGGGAAAGCCTGCGCCAGATTCTGGTTCAGAGCAACGTCAACTGGCAGCGCTATCGCTCCCGCTCGACTGAAGTCAGTCGCTGGCTGCAACAATGGAAATCCGGGGCATCCAACTGACCCTACCTCAATTCTCCCCCGCACTCCCGATCGGAAAGGTTACTCTCAACTGGCGTTCCAACACCTCCCAGCTCCGGACCAGCCGCCACTTTGCAGGGTAACAACAAGATCGCCCGCCGAAGCTATCATGGCTCTCGGCGGGCGATGCACTTCTTGTATGTGAGTCAAAGGGATGGGCGCGCGTATGGCGCACTGCGCAGCACGTTGCGCGTCTACCCACCCATTTCTTTTAGCCGCGCTTCCCACTTCTCGTAGAGCTTGTTGTAGGTCGCTTCGCTGAGTTCGCCGTTGGCCAGGCGGGTGTCCAGGTTGTCCAGCAGCGCCTGCACCTCGGCCGGGGTGGTTGGATTGGACGGCGGAGCGGCCGCCGCGGCCGCCTGCTTCGGCTGCGACGACTGGGCCATGGCCTGGCCGATGGCTCCGGCCATGGCTGCGCCCATGCCGACGCCGGCGCCCATGCCGACGCCCGCTTCTGTCAGGCCGCCGCCGCCGCCGCCCTGGGCAGCTCCCTTACCGATGTCGCCAATGGCCATGCCGGTCTGGTACTCGACGAAGGACTGCGCACCGACCGCGCCCATCGCGGCCCGCTTGTCGATGGCCTGCTGGGTCTCCTCGGTGGGGCTGATGGATTCGATGATGAACTGCTTGACCTGAACGCCCAGCAGCTTGAAGTCGTCCATCACCTTGACGCGCACAGCCGCGCCGATTTCGTCGAACATGGCAGGCAGGTCGAACAGACCCTTCTTGCTCTCGCCCAGCACGTCCGTCAGCTTGGAGATGATGATCCCGCGCAGGAAGTTCTGGATCTGGCTGGTCTGATACATGCCCTGGGTGCCGACGATCTTGGCCACGAACATCTGCGGGTCGTCGACGGCCATGGAGTAGCTGCCGAACGCCCGCAGCCGCGCCAGCCCCAGGTCAGGGTCGCGCAGGGCGATAGGCTCCGGCGTTCCCCACTTGTTGTCGAGGAAGTCGATGCGGTTGACGAAGTAGACCTCGGCGGTGAAGATGTCCTTGCCGCCTGTGAACAGGCCCAGCAGCCCGGACAGCAGCGGCAGGTTGGCGGTGGTGATGGTGTGCCGTCCCGGTCCAAAGGTGTCCAGTGCCTTGCCATCGCGGAAAAAGACCGAGGTCTGGCTCTCCCGCACAATCACCTGGGAACCGAGGCGGAAATCGCCCGCGCCGTATTCCGGCAGACGCACGACCATATCCTTCGGCCCTTGGTTGGGGGCTTCAATTACGTCGATTACTCTTGGCATCGTTCAGTTTCTCCTTCCAGAGGTGGATCTGTGGTTAGCTGGTTACAAGATCGGTACTGCTAGTGGCGCCGGCCGAGCTGGCCCCGATGATGACCTCGCCGCGGTGGCCGAAGTCGGTGTTCATGGTATCGAGGGCGGTGATCAGGGCGCGGATGCTCTCGGCCCAGTCGCTCTCCGGCCGGCCTGCCAGCGTTGTCAGGTTGTCGATGATCGCCGTGACGCGGCTGACATCACCGTACAGCGCTTCGTCGAAGCGCGCCAGCGCATCCAGCTCCGCTTCCTTGACCCGCAGGTCGTCGAACAGCGGTGCGTAGCCGTAGCTGGCTGTGCGGACGCGGTCGGCCAGCAGCACCAGCTTGCGGTCGGCGCGCTCCAGGTTGTCCAGCAGCGAAAGCTGGCCATCGGCTACCAGGTCGGCCTGAACAGCGGTCAGGCGGGCGCGCTGGTCGGTCAACAGGCGCGCCACCATCTCGCGCACGGTCTTGTCGGTCTCGCGGCGCAGCTCCTTCTCCTTGTAGCCGTGGTAGCCGGGTACGCCGTGGAGGACCTTTTCAAAGGCGTTCATGCCTTCAGTCGCCTGGTTCATCAATTCGTCGGTCATGTAAGTTACTCCTTCTTCACAAGCTGTGGCTCTGTTTGGGGTTGCTTGTCGATCGATCGTGAATGTGAAGGCGTGAACCGTGAAACGTGAATTTTCTCGCTGAGCCAAGGTTACGTATTACGTATTACGTATTACGTATTACGTTTCACGTTCCAGCCCGCTTCAACGCCATCTCTCTATCACTCTGGCCGTCACGTCGCCAGGAACAGTTCGCTGCCGCAGTAGGGACAGACGATCACGCCCTTGCCGGCGAATGCTTGTTCACCGCCGCAGTTGGGACATTTCTTGCCTTCCCGCATCTGGCTGGCCTGGCGTGAGTACAGGACGCCGTCGTTCCAGTTAACGTAGCCGCTGAACAGGCCCTTGCCTACCAGATCGTAGATCCACGCCTTGACCTGGTCACTGGTCGAGCGCAGCTCCAGCACCAGATCGGCAATGGTGACCTGGCCGCGGGTGAGCACGATGTTAAGCAATTGGCGCTCCTTGTCAACTTCGGCCAGTTCCCGGGCCTCGCGCTGGCCGCGCACCAGCAGGTAGATGCCCACGCCGACAGTCGGCGCAAACACCAGAAAGAACACAATCGCCAGCGCCAATGCAGCCCCGCCGGCCGTCAGGCTGCCGCCGCTGGACATCTCCGCTGCGGCCCAGATTCCGGCAATGCCACACGCAGCAATGCCGAAGACGATCAATATGATGCCGATGATACGGCCACTTCCACGCATCCGCTCCTCCTTGCGCTTATCCGAACGAACTGCCGCCGCCACCGCCGCCGCCGAAGCCGCCGCCGCCGCTCCAGCCGCCGCCGCCAAAGCCTCTGCCGCCGCTCCAACTGCTGCCGCCCCAACTGCCGCTGCCAGACTGCGGCGCGGGCCGGCTCGACAGGGTGCTGGATGCAGACGACAGCATCGCGCCCAGCCCGGCGCTCATGCCGGCCAGTGAGGCGCCCATGCCGCGCGACATGTCGCTCATGCTGGGTGGTGCGCCGTGGCCGCCCTCAGCGGGCGAAAGGCCACCGCCGCTGCCCACCGGCCCGTAGCCCGCGCCTGTCCACCAGATGTAGCGGCGCGGCCGCGGCCCGAGGTAGGGACCGGGATAGAACCAGGGCGGTGGGGCCGTGTCGACCTTGGTGAACTTCTGTATCCAGCTCTTCTCCAGCCCGAACGCCACCGCGTAGGGCAGGTAGCGATCGAAGATCTCCTTGGCCTCCTCGACCTTGGTGTACTGCTCCAGGTTCTCCATGTAGCGCTTGAAGGCCAGCCACTTGGCGGCCTCCTCGGCGCCCTTGGGCGTCTTGCGCGGCATGTAGCGCGCCAGGATCAGCAAGCCGATAGCTGGCACGGCCAGACCCACCGGCACACAGATGGCGAAGGAGGTGAAGGCGCCCAGACCGATCAACGCAAAGCACCCGATAACGGCGGCCACAATCAACACTGCAACGCCTATCACGGCCCAGGTCGTGCGCGTTCGCTCAGGGCTGGATGGGAAGTAGCCGTCCGCCACCGTTGCCTCGTAGATCTGCTTCTTGGCCTTGTCGAGGTGGGTGTAGAACTTGGCTTGCAGTTCGGACTGCTTCTTCTCAGTCTCTTCGCCGAAGATGTTGTCGATCAGGTACTTCTCGTAGGGTCGCATCGGCAGCGCGACGTTCTCCAGGTGATAGGTGAACTCGTGGTTCTCGCCGATGCCGAAGAGTCCCGGCGTCGTTTCGTCCTGAATCGCCAGCACGCCGCGGCGCGCCAGATCGACCAGGGTTGCGATGACATCCTTGGTGTCAGCCCGTTCATCGACCAACGTGCCGGCCATGCCTGCCGGCAGATCGCTGGGCGGCTCGGGAATCCAGTCAGCCGGTAGCTTGACCGGCGCGTCGCGGCCGGCGCTGTACCAGAGCAGGAACAGGGCCAACAGTCCGCCGACGATGGCGAAGAGCGTCAGCCCCAGGGCGCCCAGATCGGCCAGCGGGCCAACGCGCTCCTGCTGGTCGATGGTCTGCTGCCAGGCGGCCGGCGCGCCGGCCACGATGCCGTGCGGCCACTGCACGCGCACCGCGAAGTCCTGCCCACCGGCGCGAATCGGCTCGCTGGCCGTGAAGCGCACGCCGTCGTCGATGAGATCGTAGGTGCCGGCCGGCCCGGTCGCGTCCCAGTTGTCCAGCGTCGCGCCGGGCGGCAGGTGAACGGTGACCGAGGATGCCTGGATGGGGAAGTTGGCGTTGGCAGGGACGGCCTTCCAGACCAGTTGATCGCCGCCTTCGTAGTACAGCAGTCCGCCGTCCACCGTGTACTCCAGCACGATCTCGCGGCCGGCGTTGGTGGTCGGGTCGAAGTTGTAGCGAATGTTGAAGCCCTCGCTGTCGCTGTACGTTTGGAAGGTGTTGGGATCGCCGCTGGCGGACTCGAGGTAATCCTGGCCGCCCACCTCGCGGACGGTCACATCGCGGATGGCGTTCAGCGAGTCGGTGGGGATAGTGCGCAGGCCATAACGGAACGGCCCGCCTACGAACTCCAACTGCTGCGCCTCCGCGACTCTGAACGATCCGTCAGGCTGGATCGTGATATCGACATCGTAGTTTTCCCAGTAGACCGATCGCTCCTGTGCAAGCGCCGTGGCGGCAGGAAATGCCACAACAACGACCAGGAGCACCAGAAGTGCAAATACGCTTGCCTTGCGCATGGTTATGACTCTCCGACGGGCCTGCCGAAGCAGGCGACCCAACACAACTCGTGCAGTTGCATCACGATAGCGGTAATCAGGCTTTGCACACTACAATACGGTTGAGGAGAAAGGATGTTTCGTTGCTGGTTGCACCTATTGTACCACAAAACAACCGCAACGAGGGTATGTGAAGACGGGTCGTTTTGTTCAATCCCCGGAGCTATGGCATAATCGGAGCCTGGTATCGACAGGAGACAACCCGACCCGATGAAAATCAGTATCGAATACTGTGGTGTCTGAAACTACGCCCCACGCGCCGTCAGGCTGACGGAACAACTACTTCGCGACTTCGAACCGTATATCACCGAGTTGACGCTGCTGCCCAGCGACGGCGGACGGTTTGAAGTGACGGTCAACGACCAACTGATCTACTCCAAGAAAGCCACGGGCCGCCACGCCGAGTACGCCGAAGTGGCCGACTCTGTGCGAAAACACCTGTGACCATGTCAACCTCGCCCCACCACGAGCCTTCGTTGCGCTGCAGCGTCGGCATCACCGCCTACAACGAGCAGGATAACATCGGCCCGCTGCTGGAGGCCATGATCGACCAGCACCTTCACGACGTGGAGATCAGCGAGATCATCGTTGTGGCCAGCGGCTGCACCGACAATACCGTGCCCATTGTCCAGACGTTCGCCGAGCGTGACCCGCGCATCAGGCTGATCGAGCAGCCGGAGCGCCGCGGCAAGACGTCGGCCATCAACCTGTTCCTGGCGGCGGCAAGCGAGGACATCCTGGTGCTGGAAAGCGGCGACACGTTGCCGCACGAGAACACGGTCGAAAACCTGGTGCGCGTCTTCCAGGACCCCACCGTTGGCATGACCGGCGCCCACAAGATACCGGTCAACACGCCGGATCACCTGGTCGGGCTGTTCACCCACCTGCGGCTGCGCATGGAGCACGAGTTGTGCCTGGACATCCCGCGGCTGGGCGAGATGATCGCTTTTCGCCGGGTGCTGGATCAGTTGCCGCCAGACGTGGCCATGGACGAAGCCTTTGTGGAGGCCATCGTCATCAAGCACGATCTGCGGGTGATCTACTCGCCCGACGCCATCGTCTACAACACCGGTCCCGACACGGTCAGCGATTTCGTGCGCCAGCGGCGGCGTAACCACGCCGGCCACCTTTTCTTGCAGCACAAGTACGGCCATCAGGTGTCCAGCTTGCAGAACAACCGGGTGGCCAAGATCGCGCTGCGAGAAGCCTGGGGCGCCTTCCGCCTGGTATACACCCTGTTTTTTCTGGCGGTGCTGGAAGCCTGGAGTCGCGTGCTGGGCTGGTATGATTACGCCATCAAGCGCGACCGTCACGTCGTCTGGGATATGGCCATGACGCAGAAGCAAAACGTGCAGGACCTGCGCACCCACGAGGGAAGCGATCAACCGGCCCGGCCCGTGGCTGTCAGCGGCCTGCCCAACGGCCGCCAGCAGATCAACGGCTGAACCCAGAAAGAAACCGAGTTTCTCCGAAGAAACTCGGTTTCTGGACGCAAGTCTTTGAAAAGCAAACTCTTCACCTTTGCCAAGATCGCGGTCAGCCTTGGGCTGATCGCGTATGTTTTTTCCAAGGTCCCCGTAGATGAGGTGGCAGCCAGCCTGAGAGCCGCCAACCCCTGGTGGATCCTGTTGGCGTTCGTCTTCTATCTCCTGGCGGTCGCCACCAACGGCGTGAAATGGTTGGTCCTGCTGCGCGCGCTACAGGTCAACGTCCCCTTCCGCGTTGTGCTGCAATACATGTTCGTCGGCTCCTTCTTCAACAACGTGCTGCCGGCCAACATCGGCGGTGACGTCATGCGCGGCTACGGCATGGCGCGCTACACCGACCGCACCGCACAGGCCGCCGTTTCGGTCGTTCTGGACCGCTTCATCGGCTTGATTGCCTACATGGCGACCGCCGCGGTGATGTCCATCGTTCTGGTTGTGTTTCTGGGACAGAGCAGCCTGCGCTGGCTGGAGGGGCTGGCATTCATCTCGCTGGCAGCGATCGGCGGCGCACTGGCCATCCTGCTCAGCCGGCGACTGCGGCGGATCATCGCACAGTTCTTTCGGTGGCGGCCCTTGCAGCCGTTTGCGCCCATGTATGAGGGCGTTTCCTCAGCCTTCGAGGCCTATCGGTTTGAGTATCGTGCGCTGATCAAGGCGTTCGCCATCGCGCTGGTCGGGCTGATGCTGACCAATCTGGTCAACTGGCTGCTTTTCCACGCTACCGGCGCCGACGTTCCCCTGGCTTACGTCATGCTGTTCAACCCGCTGATTGCGCTCGTGTTGCTGGTGCCCATCAGCGTTGGCGGCCTGGGAGTCATCCAGCGGGCGTATCCGTTCTTCTACGGGATGGCCGGGGTGCCGGCTGCCCAGGCGGTGGCAGTCAGTGTCTTGATGTCGTTTATCGTTATCGTTGCCAGCTTGCCAGGCGGCCTCCTGTGGCTGCGAATGCGGCAGGCCAGCGACGAGGAGAACCCGCCGGTCGCCGCCGGTCAGCCAACCTCATGACCATGATCACCATCGACGAGGCGCGGGCGCTGTACAGCGGCGCCGACGCGGCCCACAGCTTCGACCACATCCTGCGGGTGCTGGCGCTGGCGGAACACATCGCCGTCGCCGAAGGGGCCGATCTTGAGGTCGTCCGCACCGCGACACTGCTGCACGACATCGCGCGGCTGGAGCCGGATCATCAGCAACTGGGCGCAGCGCGCGCCCGGGAGATACTGGCCGGCCAGCCGGCCGAGCGGGTCGAGGCCGTCTGTCACGCGATCGAGGCGCATCGCTTCCGCAAAGGCCCCGCGCCGGCCACCATCGAGGCCTGCTGTCTCTTCGACGCCGACAAACTGGACGCCATCGGTGCGGTCGGCGTGGCGCGCGCCGTCGCCTATGGGGCGATCCACGGCCAGCGCATCTGGACGCAGCCGCTGGACTCCATCGACGCCAACGAGCCACCGCCCGGCTACGACACCTACACGCCCAGCCATGAGTTCGTCTACAAGCTGGCGCGCCTGGCCGACATGCTGACCACCCCGACCGCGCGCCGCATCGCGGCCGACCGGCATCGGGTCATGGTCGAGTTCTTTCACAGACTGGATCTGGAGGTAGCAGGCGAGGCTTAGCACTACAACTCACGTCCGAGAATGCGAACTCCACGGCGCGATCCCCTCGTTGCCGATTGCGCATCCTTTGCGAAGCACCTGGCTACGGACAGATGCGCTGGTCTGCCCCCGTGGGACGGTTCACTGGGCTGCGCCGGCCGTCCACACGGGGAAGCGATCCAGCGCCTCTCCTCCCGTCAGCCGGTGGATCTCCGACGCATCGGCCGGCATAATGTACACGTCCCAGTTCTGGTTGTGGGTGGAATCGCGGTCTGCGCTGAAGACGATCATCTTGCCGCCGTCGGCCCATGAGCCGTTTTGGCTGTTGAAACCGGGGAAGGAAAGCAGACGGATCGACTCTTCCTGTGGTCCGGCCACGTCCGCGGGCGGCGCGTCCATCAGATAGAGCACCGTGTTGGCGCCGTCGCGGTTGCTCTCGAATAGAATGGTGCTGCCGTCGGGCGACCAGCGCGGCTGGTTGTCGTCGCCCACGTTGTCGGTCAGCCGGACCGGGTTGCTGCCGTCCGCGTTCATCACGTACAGCTCGCGGTTACCGTCGCGCTCGGACATGAAGACAATGCGCTCTCCGTCGGGCGACCAATCGGGGCGAAAGCTGTTGTCCACCGAGTTGGTCAGGTCGGTGAGATCGCTGCCGTCGGGCCGCACCTTGTAGACGTTGAACCAGGGGACGCCGTCGACGTCCAGATTGCTGTGAAACAGAATCCACTGGCCGTCGGGCGACCAGCGCGCGCCCAGATAATCTGCCGGCGTGAACGGCATCAGCGGGCGCTGGTTGCTCCCGTCCGCGTCCATCAGGTAGAGTTGGGCGTTGGTAGGATCGTCACGGTCGGTGGAGAAGACGATCGTGCTGCCATCGGGCGACCAGGCCGGCTCGAAGTCGCGGCCGGGGGAGTCGGTGAGCTGTTGCACGTCGCTGCCGTCGGCGTTCATGCTGTAGATGTCCAGATCTCCACCGCGGTCGGAGTGAAAGGCGATGCGTCCGGGGAACGGTGGAACCGGCGGCAACACAACCGGTTGATCGGGCGCTTCCACCGGGCTTGGCGGTGTGGTGGGCGAGGCAGCTGGCGCGGCTTCAGTCTGTGCAGCGACCGGGGTAGCGGTATCGACCGGCGACGGCGCCCTGGTGGCCGTCGCCGTGGTCGTCGCCTCATTGCAGCCCGCCAGAGCGACGGACCACAGAAGCAGGCCGGCCAGGCCAAGGATGATGCGCGGGCTGCGCCGCCGGCCAAAAATAGCGCCGCCGGCTGCTGCCAGTCCGAGGACGAAGAACACCGCGGCGATCAGATACAGAGTAATTGGTTCCAAAGATTCACCTCACAAAAAGGCGGCTGGTTGCCGCCTGGTGAGGCCGATTATACCCCCGCGAGGTGCTTCTGTCAACGAATTGAGCGGAGGTCACCCTGTCACGGCCGCCAGCGACTGGATGTGCATGTCGTGCAGGCGGTTGCGGATAACCCGTGCGGCGCGCTGCATCATCAGGTAGCCAAACTCGCAGTCCTCGTTGAACGCTTGCAGCAGGGCCGGGCAGTCAAACACCAGAACGCGGCAGCGGGTCAGCGCCTTGGCTTTGGCGGTGGTTGTCGGCGGCGGCACGAGTCCTGACCAGCCAAATACTTCGCCCGGACCGATGGTGCTGACCACGACATCTTCCGTGTGAAGCGTGCCCAGCAGCTGATCGGACACCGGCTGCGCCTCGTGGCTGTCGGGCAACTCGATCACGATCGCAAGGGCGCCCTCCAGCAACAGGAAAAACTGCTGCAGCATCTCGCCCTCGCGAAAGAAAACGTGGTTGGGCTCGACGACCTGCTCGCTGGCTGCGTCCGCGAGGGTGACGATGTTGGCGTGCTTCAGGCCGGCGAAAAATGGATAGCGGCGGATCAATTCAGGCGAAACCATGGTCAACCTCCAAACCACAGGCAGCGAGTTGCAACTCGTTCAGCACGGCTTCGGCGACCGGCGCAATCGCTGCCGCCACCGCGTCTGTCGGCCGATCGCCGAACTCCATCACGTTCTCGGCCGCGATGGCGTAGATGATTACGTCGTCGGGCAATGCCATCTTCATGCGGCGCCCGGCAGTGAGCGCGGTGACCAGCGTCGTGTCATGGGCCGAGGCGAGGTGCTGCGGCGGGCTGGTCGCAGCAAGATCGTCCAGATCCATGCGGCAGATGCTGCCCGGCGGCAGATCGCGGTCCAGAGAGGCATCGATCAGGAAGACGCGCTCGTACCCGACCATCATCTCCATCAGGCGCAGCCCGCCGACGCTGGCCTCGGTCACAGTCACATCCGCACCTGCCGACTTTTGCAGCCGTTGCTCAACCCGGCGCGCTGCCCAAACTCCCACGCCATCGTCGGTCAGAATCGGGTTGCCGAGACCGATTACAAGGGTTTTCATGGGCTGGTAAAGTGGTAGATTGGTTAATTGGTAGGTTGGTAAACTGGTAGATTGGTGGGTTGGTAGGTTGGTAGGTTGGTAGGCTGGTTGGCATGTCCCGATCTTCCAACCCAGCGCTTCCCAATGTACCAGTTTCCCAATCTACCAATCTACCTGTCCTCTCACACAAACTGGCTCAGCCGTTGGGCAACGTTGCCGCCTGCGTCGCGGATCGTCACCTCCAGCGGCATCTGCCCGGGCAGCGCGTGGGTGGCGCAGGACATGCACGGGTCGTAGGAGCGAAACGCCATCTCGACCCGATTCAGCAGGCCATCGCCGATCACCGTGCCGTTGTGGATCAACGACGCGGCCGCCTTCTTGACCGACATCGCAATCGGCGCGTAGTTGTTGGTCGTGCCGACGATCAGGTTGACGGCCGTCAGGATGCCGTCCTTGTCGGTGCGGTAGTGATGAGTCAACGTGCCGCGCGGCGCCTCCACGCTGCCGATGCCCTCGTCGGGCGTGTTCGTGATGACCGGACGCACGTTGGGATCGGTGATCTCCGGGTCTTGCACCAACTCCAGCATCCGCTCAGCCGCGTAGAGCAGCTCAATCAGACGCGCCCAGTGGGTGGCCAGGCGTTGGTGGACCGGCGCGTAGCGCCCGTTCCGGCGCTTGCTTCCCAGGGTGTCGTAGAAGCGTTCGAACGCTTCCTGGGCCAGCGGCGTCGCCAGGTTATCGGCCGCGTTGAGGCGGGATAGCGGCGTCGCACAGTAGACGCAGCTCTCAGGGCCGTCAACAAACCCGTTCCAGCCAACACCCTTGAGGTAAGGAAACTTGAGGTAAGTCCAGGGCTCGACCCGCTCGGCCACATGTTGGGCATAGTCGCGCGGGTGGTATTTGACGAACTCCTTGCCGTCCGGCCCGACGACCCGGATCATGCCGTCGTAGAAGTTGATCCGGTTCTCCTTGTCCACAGTGCCCATGTAGTAGGTCCTGTCCGTGTACGCGTCAGACAAGATCAGATCGACGTAGCCCTGGTTGGCCAGCACGATGTCGTCAAAGATCTTCAGGCTGAACAGGCCGAACTCGACGTTCTGGCGTGCGATGGCTTCGATCTCGGCGCGCTCTTCGTCGTTGATCGACCGGCTCCAGCCGCCCGGCAGACCGGCCACAGGATGCACACCGCGGCCGCCCAGCAGCTTGATGACATGATGATTGCGCATCCGGCAGTCGATGACCTGCTTGCCGATGTCCACGCCGACCTTGTGGATCACACCCAGGATGTTGCGCTCGGCCGCCGGCGCGTCGGGTCCGACCACGAAGTCCGGCCCTCCCAGCGCGTAGAAGTGTGTCGTATGGTCGGTGACGTAGAACGCCATATAGAACAGCTCGCGCAGCTTTTTCACCGCGCTGCTCGGCTCGACATGGAAGAGCGCATCCAGCGCCTTCGTGGCTGCCATATGGTGCGCTTCCGGGCAGACGCCGCAGATGCGGTTGGTGATGCGCGGCATCTCCTCGGCGGGCCGCCCAACACAGAACTGCTCGAAGCCGCGCAACTCCGGTATCTGGAAATACGCGTTGGCCACCTCTCCCTGGCCGTCGAGGAAGATCTCGATCTTGCCGTGGCCTTCCAGCCGGG
The DNA here is from genome assembly GCA_041391245.1 of Caldilineales bacterium. Taxonomy (GTDB): domain Bacteria; phylum Chloroflexota; class Anaerolineae; order JAAEKA01; family JAAEKA01; genus JACKBK01. Next base: position 83,099 of record JAWKOJ010000016.1, on the reverse strand, counting down.
TGATGGGGTCTATCGTGACTCGTTTCATGCGATCACTCCGTTCTGAAGAACAGTGATCAGTCAACCGTGGACAGTGACCGGTGACCGGAAGTTTCGGGCGCCAACCGTCTACTGTTCACCGTTTACTGTTTACTGATTACGCGCCCGCACCAGAAGCGAGTGCGCCAGGCTGAAGCGGTAGAAGGTGCCGGCAGGGTCGGCCACGGTGGCAACAGCCTGCTCGACCTTGTGCGCGAGCGCTTCCTCGTTGTCGCCCGGCTTGCCGCTGACGTCGATGGCCGAGCCGATAGCGGCCACCATGCGCGCGCCCTGATCCAGCACGCCAGGCAGCGGGCCGTAGCAGCCGCGGCACCCCATACCAACCTGCGGGCAGAGCGCGCCGCAGCCGCTGACCGTAGCCGGCCCCAGGCACATCAGCCCCTGTTCCAGCAGGCACAGCCCCGGCACCGGGTTGACCTCGTAGGGACGGTAGAAGCGGGCCACCGACTTCTCATGCTTTTCCAGCGGGCACTCCTCGCACACCGCCACCTCGCCGGTGCCGACCACCGACCCCTTGGCAGGCAGCGGCCCACCGGCCGTCAACGCGGCCACGACCACCTGCAAGACCGCCCAGATCTGATGCGGCTCCGGCGGGCAGCCGGGCAGGTAATAGTCCACATCCACCACCTGATCCAGCGACTTTACCGTGTTGTAGAACGAAGGCAACGTGAGATCGCCCTCCGGCGCCGCGACCAACGTTTGCGGCAGCACGCGGTCCGGGTTGTCGATGGACGGGTTATCGAGGAACACCGTGCGCAGGGTGGCATCACGCGACGTCAGGTTGGAGAGCGCCGGGATGCATCCCTCGTAGGAGCAAGAGCCAAACGCCACCAACACCTTGGACTTCTGCCGCAGCAGGCGCGCCATGTGCTCGTTTTCAGAGTTGCGGATTGCCCCGTTGAACAGGCAGACGTCGATGTGGCCGTCGGGGTAGCCTTCGACGTCCTTGACTTTGAAATCGGCGATGCAGGGAAAGAACGCCAGATCGAAGACCTCGTCCACGACCAGGATGTTTTCACCGATGTTCAACGTCGAGATCTCGCAGCCGCCGCAGGAAGAAGCCCAGTACATCGCAAGCGTCGGCTTGCCGTTGTCTGATGCGGTCATGCTGTCACCTCCTCGAGCGCGGCGGTCCGCACGCCCTGGCCGTTGCCGGCGGCTGCAATCGGAACCGGTGCGCCGGCAGGCATGCTCATGTCGGTCTCGTGGCCGTTGCCGGCCGCCAGCACGGCCGCTGGCTCGCGGCTGACCTGCTTCCAGTTCAGCGGTCCCAACGCGCGCACTTCCTCGACCATGGTTGTGATCTCGTTGGCCAGCCGCAGCCCTTCGGCCGCGCTGGCCCAGACCAGCTTGACGCGCTGCCGCTCGATGCCGAACTGGGCGAGCATGTGCTGCAGGAGCGTGACTCGCCGCAGCGCCTTATAGTTTTGTTCCAGATAATGACACTCGCCCGGATGGCAGCCGGTGATCAGCACGCCGTCGGCCCCGCCGGCCAGCGCCTTCAGCACGAACGAGGGGTCCAGCCGGCCAGAGCACATCAGGCGTATCAGGCGCACGTTGGGCGGATACTTGACGCGCGACGTGCCCGCCAGGTCCGCCGCCCGGTAGCTGCACCAGTTGCAGGTGAACCCGATGATCAGCGGCTCGAATCGTTCCTCGGTCGCGCCGTTCTGTGCGGTGGATTCTTCAGCCATAGTCGTTCTCCTTCGGTGCTGGCGCGATCGGCCCACTTCGGGGTGCAGGCAACGACCGGCCAGGGCGGGAGCTATTCATCGATGCGCTCGTGGAGCAGCCGATGGTGGACGGCAGGCTGCCGGGTCGTCAGCGGCAGCCTGCCAACCCATCAACCCACCGTCACCGGCTCCAGGTGACGCACTGGTAGATCGCTAAGGTCCCACATGAGCAGGCCGTCCAACTGAGCCAGCACCTGTTCGTTGCTGAACTGCGTTCCGGTGATGGCACCCGACGGGCAGGCAGCGACGCAGGTGCCGCAGCCCTGACACAGCGCGGGGTTGATCTCCGTCACCATACGGTCCTCGTGGAAGAGGATCGCGTTGAACGGGCAGACGTTGTTGCAGATGCGGCAGCCTGAACATCTGGCCTCGATGACGCTGGCGCGCACCGGCTCCAGCGCCAACTGGCCCTGGTTGATTCGTCCCAGCACGCGGGCGGCTGCCGCTGCGCCTTGCGAAACGGTGGCCGGAATGTCCTTTGGCCCCTGCGCGCAGCCAGCGATAAACACGCCTTCGGTCATGGTAGCGACCGGGTCCAGCTTGGGGTGTTTCTCGATGAACCAGCCGTTGGCGCTGCACGCGATACCAAAGGTGTAGGCCACGTCGTTGGAGTCGTGGCGCGGCTCCAGCGCAGCCGAGAGGATCATCATGTCTACCGGAATCCGGCGCTGCTTGCCGATGAACGTGTCCTCGACCTGCACGATGATCTTGCCCTCCTCGCCTGGATTACGGGCGGCATCGGTAACCTCGGCGACGCGACCGCGCACGAAATGCACCCCTTCCGCCAGCACCTTCTGGTAGAACTCATCATAATCCTTGAAGGGTGTGCGCATGTCGATGTAGAAGTTATAGACGTCAGCGCCGGTGCGTTCCTTGACCAGATGGGCAAACTTCAGGCTCTGCATGCAGCAGATCACCGAGCAGTAGCTGTTGTACTTGTTGTCGCGGCTGCCAACACAGTGGATGATGCCCACCGATTCGGGCTTGGTGATCCCGTCGCGCAGCACCACCTCCCCCGCGGTTGGACCGGCCGCGTTGCACAGCCGCTCGAACTCCAGGCTGGTGAAGACGTTGGCCAGCCGGCCGTAGCCGTACTGTGGAATGCGCCGGCAGTCGAACAGATCGTAGCCGGTCGCCAGGATGATGTTGCCGACGTTGAGCTGGATGATCTCGTCTTGCTGCGTGAAGTCGATGGACTTCGGCTCCGTGGGGCAGAAAAGCTGGCATGCCTTGCATTTCCCGCGCTGGAAATAGGTGCAGTTGTCGACGTCGATTACCGGGTACTTCGGCACCGCCTGCGGGAAGGGTCGGTAGATCGCCTTGCGGTAGCCCAACCCGGCCTCGAAAACATCGTCCACGACGCGCACGGGACACTTTTCGATGCAGTTGCCGCAGCCGGTGCAGACGTCTGCGTTGACGTAGCGCGCCTTCTTGCGCACGGTGGCGGTGAAGTTGCCGACGTAGCCGTCCACCTGCTCAACCTCGCTCCAGGTGAGCAAGGTGATGTTGGGATGACCGCCAGCCGATACCATCTTGGGCGTCAGGATACAGGCCGAGCAATCCAGCGTGGGGAAGGTCTTGTCGAACTGCGCCATGTGGCCGCCGATAGATGGCTCGCGCTCGACCAAGTACACCGGGTAGCCGCTGTCGGCGATCTCCAGCGCCGCCTGGATGCCGGCGATGCCGCCGCCGACCACCAGGGTGGCCGGGTTGATGGGCACGATCAGGGGCTCCAGTGGCTCGTGAAGCGCAACCCGCTCGACGCCGCCGGAGATCATGGACTTCGACTTCTCGGTTGCCGCGGCGCGATCGGTGTGAACCCATGAGACCTGCTCGCGCAGCGAGACCATCTCGCACAGATAGGGGTTCAGACCGGCGCGCTGGCAGGCGTTGCGGAAGGTTGTCTCGTGCAGGTGCGGCGAACAGGCGCCCACGACCACCCGGGTCAGGCCCTGCTCGCGGATGTCCGCTTCGATCAGCTCCTGGCCCAGGCTGGAACACATGAACTGATAATCGCGCGCCACCACCACGCCGCGGTCCGCCAGAGCTTCTCCTGCCCAGGTGGATACATCGTGCACATCCACAGTGGCGGCGATGTTCGAGCCGCAATGGCAGATATAGACACCGATGCGTTCCTCGGTCATGGCACTGTCTCCTTTCGCGCGCGCTCCGGTATCTCAGCCGACGGCATCGGCAAAGCTTCCTTGGGCGGCCGCTGGCGCTTTCCTGTGGAAGGTGGCGGCGGCTCCACGCCGATCTTCTTCAGCGCCAGATCCGCAGGAACGAGTTCCTTGCCGAATCCCAGGTCGGAGGCGGGCAGGCCAAACGCCAGCCCCATCAGTTGGGTGAAGTAGAGGATCGGCAGTTGGAAGTTGGTGCCGAAGCGCTTGTTCACGCTGTCCTGATAGCCGTCGAGATTGAGTTGGCACATCGGGCACAGCGTCACGATAGCGTCTGCCTGGTGGTCTGCGGCGTTCTTCAGCAGGCGGCGGATGAGGTCGTGCGCCACCGCCTCGCTGATCTGCGTCATATGCCCGCCGCAGCAGTGGGTCTTGACCGGATAGTCCACCACCGTTGCACCCAGCGTCTGCAAGAGCGTGTCCAGTTTGGTGGGGTACTCCGGGTCGTCGAACTTGCCGTGGAAGCCGGGGCGGACGATCAGACAGCCGTAGTAGGGCGCCAGCCGCAGGTTGTAGAGCGGCCGGTTCACAGTGGCTCCGATCGTTTCGAACCCGACATCGTCGACCATGATCTCCAGCAGGTGGCGCACCCGGATGCTGCCGGGATCGTAGCTCAGGCCGCCGGCTGCCAGCGCGTCGTTGACCTGCCGCGTGAGCTTGGGTGACTGCCCCATGTAGTGGTCGGCCTTGCTGAGGTTCAGGAAACAGGCGCTGCACGGCGCGACAAGTTGTTTCTGCGGTTGGTGGCCGTTGTTCCCGGTGATCGGGTCGACCGGCAACTGCGACGCCAGCGCCAGATTGCGTCCGATCAGGGCATAGGCGGGCAACAGGTTGATCGCGATGTACTCCGTCGCTCCGCAGCAGTTCCAGTCATCGACCTCGGCGAAGCCGATGCCCAGCTTCCTGGCCACTGCCAGGGTTGACTGGTTGTAGGCGCTGGCGTTGCGTTCCAGCGAGCAGCCAGGGTAGTAGCCGTACTTCATTGCACACCTCCACCGCCGTTGACGGCCTCCAGTTCTTTGGCCCTGGCGAGGATCGCTTGCAGTTGATCGACCCCTTTGATCCGCTGGGGCGTGAGGTCCATGCGTCCCCGTCGCAGCAGATTCCAGCCGATGCCCGTCGCCTGTTTGATCGCGCCCATGGGATGGTGGCGCAGATGATAGCGGGTTGCCAGGCCCAGCTCGAAGCTCCGACCGTAGTTCTCCACGAAGTCGATGAACGTCTCCGAGAAGTCCGGCGCGTCGGCGGCCGTCGACTCGCGGTAGTACCCCTCCCGGATCGCCATGCGCTTGAGGGTGTACATCAGGTCGGTGATGTGAACTTCCTGGGGGCAGCGGGCCATGCAGAAATAGCAGGAGACGCAGTACCAGAAGGTATTGCTGCGCAGCACTTCTTCCCGCATTCCTGCCTCAATCATGGCGAACAACTGGCGCGGCGTGTGCTCCATGTCCGCACCCGACGGACATGAGCCGCCGCAGGTGCCGCACTGAATGCAGCGTTCCAGGCGGCGAAGCGCCCGGTGTTGCCTCGATCACCTCTTGCATGAAGGAAATCGCGGTGACCGCTCGGGTACCTGACGATACAGCCATGGATCCTCCTTATGTCAGCGACGGAAGCTCGTCGAATGACGGCCCATCCGTGACACCGCCTGCTACAGCCACCAGATACAGACTTTTGCCGTTCAGGTGACACTCAGGCCCAACAAATCCTCGCCAGATCCAAGCTGGACTGGCGTTCACATAAGCTGAAAGCAACTCCGCAGTTTCAGTTTTTGGTCTCCCTGCCAACGCGAATCAATATCACACCCGATACTGTGAAATAAGTAATTAACTTGGTACTAGAATATCAGAACTTTCTCTTGCTGTATATGATCCAGATCATATGTCGGAGGCAACAGATTGTGGTTTAATAAGGACTTTGCTCAGAACAAACAGCGCCCTCGCATTGCGGTGCGCGGGCGCTGTTCTGTGCGGTGATGAAACAGGTCTTGGGGATCAGGTGATGGGCGGACCTGACACCCAGTCGTAGCCGATCTCTGGATCGTCGTGCGGCAACCTGCCCTCGTCGTCAGGATCATAGGTGCGGCTGGTGATGTAGAACAGATGCGCCTCGGGGCTTAGGACGCGATACCCGTGAGCGACTCCGGGCGGAACCCGCAATACGGACGGCGCCATATCCTCTCCCAGCAGAATCTCCATCAAGTGGCCGTGAGTGGGCGAGTCGGCGCGGGTGTCGTAGAGGGCTACTTTGACCCGCCCGCTGGCGACATACCACCAGTCCACCTGTTTCTGGTGAACGTGCCACGCCTTGACCACGCCCTGATATGACTTGGTGTGGCTCCATTGGCCGAAACCTTCGCCAAAGAAGTCATCCGTGACGCGTACTACCTCACGAAAGAAACCGCGCTGGTCGGGATAGGTCGTCAGTTGCTTGATCGCAACGCCGTCAATGTCGGCCATGGAGTGAAATGTCCTTCGTCGATGGAATGATTGCGTGGGGAATGATACCACGTGGAAAAGGCATTACCAAACCGAGCATGGAACAAGTAGCCAAACCAAAAGCTCCGGGTGCTGTGCCCGGAGCTTTTGATCTAGCTTTCTGTCAGTTGGTGAAGGAGATGCCGCCTACGGGATACACAGCTTCTCGCCGGTGTAGAGCCAGTAGTTGGGCGGGCGAACCTTGCCCGGATTGCACGCCTGCAGGGCCGACACCGAAACGCCTGTCGCAGCGGAGACGCTATACCAACCCTGTCCGGCCTGCACGGTGTACCAGTAGCTGCAGCTTGGGGGCGGCGGCGGTGGCGGTGGCGGCGCGCCACACGGTATCCACAGCTTCTCGCCGGCATACAGCCAGTTGTTGGGCGGACGAACCTTTCCGGGATTGGCTGCCTGCAAGGACCACACCGAAACACCTGTCGCTGCGGAGACGCTGTACCAGCCCTGGCCAGGCTGTACGGTGTACCAGTAGCCACAGCTAGGTGGCGGAGGTGGTGGCGGTGGGCCGCCGCACGGAATCCACAGGCTCTCGCCAACGTAGAGCCAGTTGTTGGGCGGGCGGACCTTGCCAGGATTGGCAGCCTGCAGCGCTGATACGGACACGCCTGTGGCAGCCGACACACTGTACCAGCCCTGGCCCGCCTGAACAGTGTACCAATATCCGCACGAAGCCGGCGGAACGGCCTCCGGTGCAGCCTGCGCGGCCGGCACGAGAGCCATCATTAGCAGCGCGGCTATCAGAAGCGCAACTGCAATGGTCGATCGCCGAGTGATTCGCATGACAGTTTCCTCCTTTGGAACTCGAAATCCCGCTTTAGAAGCCCTACTCGATAGCAAAAATCATGACGCAGGCGTCTGAGGAAAGTTACGGCCAATTGGCGGCAACGCTGCCGGTCGTGCCGGAAGCGGCGTGAGCGAGAAAACCCAAGTGATCGGATTGCGCTATGCGTATCTCACAGCATGAGTATAATCAATGCTGACCAATTGCGCAACCGGGAATAACTTTATCCGGCCGTTTTCGTCATAATTGATGTGGGAGTTGCGAGTGCTTGAATCGACTACGCTGGGGCCAGCCACAATGCGCTGATCCGTAGCCACTTGTGAAAGACAGCCAATCCGCACGGATTGTCCCTCCGATTTCTCCGGGCGTCACCAAAACCTACCGACCTGTCACTTTTTGAGCAGCCAGCCAACGATACCGCGACGATGTCTGCGTCCACACCGATCATCGCTACAAAACTGCTGGTTCCCTCACGCAGAGGCGAACTGCTGCACCGGCCGCGCCTGGTGGACTTTCTGCACGGGCAGATCGACCGCAAACTGATCGTGGTCTCGGCGCCGGCAGGGTATGGGAAGACCAGCGTGCTCACCGATCTGGCGCATCAGTTGGATGTGCCGGTTTGCTGGTACGCGCTCGACGAATACGACGCGGATCCACGGGTTTTTCTCAGCCACCTCGTTGCCTCCATTGGCGTACAGTTTCCCGGATTCGGTGTGCGCGTGCAGGCGGCGCTGGACAACACCAACGATGTCGGGGCGAACGTCTATTCCCTGGCTGCGGTGCTAGCCAACGAGATCTACGAGATCGCCGATTTTTTCGTGGTGGTGCTGGATGATTTTCACAACCTGGAAGCCAGCGAGCCGATCAACGACTTCCTCTCCCTGCTGCTGCGCTACACCGACGACAGCTTCCACCTCATGCTCGCCAGCCGGACCCTGCCCGCAATCCCTGACCAGTCCCTGATGGCCGCCCGCGGCCAGATGATCGGCATCAGCCAGGAAGAGCTCAAGTTCACCCCATCCGAGATTCAGCAGTTGGTTCAGCAAAGCTATGATCTCGCGATGTCCGACGAGCGGGCGGAAGAACTTGCCCGGCACAGCGATGGCTGGATCACCGGCATTCTTCTGACGGCCCATCAGGCGACGTGGACCGAGTTGGTTAAAGGCGTGGTCAACCTGCCCGAAGTCAGCGGCCGGGTGTATGACTACCTGGCTGAGCAGGTGCTCAGTTTTCAGACCGCTCCGGCCCGTGAGTTCATGCTGGAAGCGTCGGTGCTGGACAGCATGACTCCGCGTGATTGCGACCAGTTGCTGGCGAGGAGCGACTCTGGTGCGATGCTTGGCCGGATGGCGCGCAGCAACGTCTTTCTGAGCCACGCCGGCAATCAGGTCTATTCCTTTCATCACCTGTACCGCGACTTTCTGCGCCATCGGCTGCGTCAGGATGATCCTGCGCGCTACCGGGAGCTACTGGTGCGCAGTGCACAGCTTTACGCCGCACGCGGCGAATGGCAGCGCACCGTTGCAATCTACCTCGAACTGGAGATGGTCGAGGAGGCTGCCGAAACGTTGGAACACACCGGGCGCATCCTTCTCGACGCCCGCCGCTGGGATTCGCTCACACAGTGGTTGGACGCGCTGCCCGATCCGGTGGTGCGCGCCCGCCCGCGCCTGCTGGCGTGGCGGGCAACACTCTACGTCGAACGCGGCGACCTTGAATCTGCCCAGCCTCTCTTTGCGCTTGCACTGGATACATTTCGCCGACGCGGACAGGTGCCTGACGAGGTCGAGACTATGTGGCGCCTGGCCATTGCGATGCACCGTCGCGGGAACTACACCGAGTCGTTGCAGCACATCGAAACGGCGCTGGGGTTGCTGGAAAGGATCACAAGCGCGCAGGACAGGATGGGGCTGCACGGCCGCTTGCTGGATTGTCAGGGCCTGTGCTACTACGGGCTTGGCCAACTGCCCGAGGCAATTGCAAGCCTGACCAGCGCTTCTGAGATGTTTGTGGCCATCGGCGATACTCAGAACGCGGCCGGCACGTATCACAACCTTGGCATCTCGCACCGCGCCGCCGGCAAGATCAGCGAGGCGGTGCACTATTACCGCAAGGCGCTCGGGTGCTGGGCTCAACTCGGCAATCCCGGCTGGCTGGCAAACACGCTCAACAGCCTGGGGCTGGTCTACTATCTTCAGGGCGAGCTGGGTGAGGCTGAGCAGATACTTGCCAGCGCTTTCGAGACGGCAGAACAGAGCGGGCTGTTGCGGCTGCAAAGTGTCATCCTGGCCAGCCAGGCCGACCTGCAGCGCGACCGGGGTGCACGCGATGCAGCCATGACGCTCTTTGGCCAGAGTCTGAACCTGGCTGAGCAGGTTCGCGACGAGTTCTTTGTGGTCTATAGCCTGTGTGGTCAAGGGGAGACGCTGCGTCAGATGAAGAACGGTGCGGCGTCCGAAGCCAAACTGTCGCAGGCAGCCGCCCGCGCAGAGAAGATCGGATCCAACTATCTGGGCGGGCTGTGCAAGTTGCGCCAGGGAGCGCTGGCGCAGGACCGCGGCGACTACCAAACCGCTCTGACCTGCTTGCACGCCGCCAGAGACGTCATGAGCGCCGGCGGCTACACGCTGGAACTGGCGCAGACCGAGCTGTTCCTGGGGTTCAGCGCATTTCTAACCGGCCGGGAAGCGGACGCGCTGCAACATCTGGCGCGCGTCGATGGGCTCGCCAGCCAACTGGGCTACGATTTCTTCATTTCCGTCGATGGACGGCAGATGCCCGGCTTGCTGCGGCTGGGAGCACAGCGACTGCCCAGCGGGCGGCGGTTCGAGCAGGCGTTGAAGCGGATCGATCAGACCCGTTCTGTCGCGGAGATTGATGTCGCCGCGACAGTCCATTCCGACGTGCATTCGCTTCGCATCTACGGGTTTGGACGAAGCCATGTTCTTCTCGGCGACGACGAGCTGGCAGCACAGCGCGAGCAGGTCAAGGAACTCTTCTTCTTCCTGTTGAGCCGTCACCCGCAGCCGGTTCGCAAAGAGGAGGTTATCGAACAGTTTTGGCCCGACTGGCCGTTGCAGAAGGCCGATGGCTCGCTGCGGGTGACGCTATATCGCCTCCGGCGCGCGATCTGTGCTGTCGGCACCGAGTCGGGTTGGCTGTCCCTTGAGCTGCCCGCGGGCGTCTGGTATGATGTCTGGGAGTTCCGGCGACTGTTGCAAGAAGTGCACCGTATCGGGGACGATCCGGCCGCGCGGGCGCAGCGCTACCAGCAGGCCATCGATCTCTACGTTGGCGATCTCATGGAGCAAGTAACTGCCGGCTGGGTAACAGCGGAGCGGGAGAAGCTCTCGCTCGACTACCAGTCCGCACTTCTGGCCCTGGCCCAGCTGCGCAGCCAGCTCGGCCGGAACGATCTGGCGATCGACCTGTTCCGGCAGGTGCTGACCCGCCAGCCTTATCACGAGCAAGCCTGGCAGGGGCTGATGTCAGCCCAGGCCAGCAGCGGCAATCGGGCCGCGGCCATGGAGTCGTTCCGGCAACTCAGAAGGCTGCTGCGCGATGATCTGGGGGTTGATCCCGGTCCCGCGATTCAGGTGGCATACCGTCAGATTCTGGAATTGAACCGCTAGCAGCGCCGAAGACATGTCTCCGGAACTGCAGAGGCTGCCCGTCGGGCGGCCTTTGTTTTGATCTGCCCAAAGCCGCTCGGGACAGGTTTTTTTCCAGGCCGCCGAGTGGCGTTTTCCTGACAGGGTCTTGCCAAGTCTCCAAGATGGCCGCGATTTGGCAACAGTACATCCTGCTGTCTTGCTTGCTGCGGCCGGCGCCGGTAACATCGCAGTAACAAGGCAGTAACATTACCAGAGTAAGATAAAATTAGCGCTGAAAACCGCAGTATTGGTTAGTCAGCGGCGACGTTCACCCCAATTCGAAGGAGACACATCATGAAAAACCTGATCAACAAGGCGTATGCTGCCGCGAGTGAGCCGAAAAAGGCCAGTGTTGGACTCCTGGTGATCACAATCGTTGTGCTGGCAGTAGCCGGCGCTGCGCCGGATGCACCGCACTACGGCTTCATATTGCCCTGGTAGCGCCACCTAGGTAATGTTGCTCTTTGCGCTGCTGCTCCTGGTCATACTTGCGGCAGTCGCCCTGATCGGTCGTCGCAGGTCCACCGGCCCCATTGAGATAGAGTTGCGAGCCCTATGGTTGGCGCCCTGTGCTCTCATCTTGCAGCTTCCTCTGGTGCAAGCGTGGGGCGGAGCAGGATGGCGCAGCCTTCTGTTCCTGGCGTCATATTCTCTGCTGTTTCTGTTCTGTGCCCTGAATTGGCGTCACGTTGGCGCGCGCCTGCTGATGGCCGGCTTCCTGCTCAATTTCGTAGTGGTTGCCTCCAACGGTGGATTCATGCCAATTTCGCAAGAGGCTGTGACCAGACTTCATCCGGGCACAACGATAGCGGACTGGCCCGCGGGTACGCTGCGACAAGGCTCCAAGGACATCATCCTACCGGCTGATCAGATCAATCTCAGGTTTCTCTCAGACGCCATCGTCGTGCCGCCGCCTTTCCCGCTGCCGACGGCGTTCAGCGTAGGAGACCTCATCATCCTGGCTGGTTTCGCAGCTCTGTTCTGGCAGGCGTTTACTGCCTCAACAGAAAGTTCCAGCCCAGGACAGATCGTGAATGGAGATGAATCATGCGGCATAGCGAATTAGAGCGTCTGGTTTGTGCCGGCGCAATCAACAATCAGTTTCGCGCCCAACTCCTGCGCGACCCGCGCCGGGCAGCCGAAATTGGGTTCTTCGGTCAAGGATTCACACTGAATCAGGATGAGTGGGAACTGCTGGGCACCATTCGCGCCCAGGACTTCAGCCAGTTCGCGCGTCAGGTGGGTCAATGGATTGACTTCCGCCAGCACGGGCGACACGTGACCGACGCGACCCTGAAACAGCTCGCAATGGCCGAGGATTCCCCTGCGCTCGCCCAGGCCGCCATGTAGGGCGACAGCCCATCTGTGGAGCATCGTCCATGGTTCTGCAACCGTTTTCTGCTGCCGGCGCCTCACCGCCGGTTGACGCCCGCAAGCCAGCCTTGATCAAGGCGCCACTAGCCGGTGAAACGGCCGGCACACAGGATCCGGAGGTACTGCGGATGGCGTTGTCTGACGTCACCGTGCAGTTGGCGCGCGCCTTGCGGTCAAGAGATGAGATATTGCAGAACGTTTCTCACGAGTTCCGGTCGCCGCTGACACTGATCATTGGCTACGCCGAGACCCTGAGCGGCGAGTATTGGGGCGAGCTTACCAAGGAGCAGGCAAAGGCCGCAGAAGTCATTCTGGAACAGGGCCGGCGCCTGCAGTCCATGGTCGAGCGGATGCTCAAGCTGCAGATGGTTGACAATGGGACGATCGACAAGATCCCCGTTCCGCTGGACGCCCTGATCGAGACCGTTGTCGAAAAGTGGCAGCCGCAGATTGAGCACGCAGGAGGGGCGGTGGCCTTAGAAACCGCAGGAAGTCTGCCGCTGATCATGGGCGACCCGGCGATGCTGCATCAGGCCTTCGATGATTTGCTGGATAACGCTGTGAAATATGGTCTCGAGGCGGGATGCCGGTCAAGGGCACGTAGCGCGCCTCCCTCTGGAAACGCCACTGGTGGCCGGCCATCCTCCCTGATCCGATTGCGTGTCTGGGCGCGCGACGGCTATGTCCATATCGCCATCACCGATCAGGGCATAGGCATATCGAAGGATGAGATCGATCAGATATTCGATCGCTTCTACCAGGTCGACCGCGGTCTGACTCGTTCCGACGACGGGGTTGGAATAGGACTGGCGCTGGTGAAAAGCATCGTGCACGCTCATGATGGGGTCGTGCGCGTGACCAGTCGTGGCATCAATCAGGGCAGCACCTTCACCGTCAGCCTGCCAGCAGTGATTGGCAGCAACGCTCCGGCGGAGCGGCCCCTGCCGGCAGCCCAGCATCTGCCATCCTGACAGCCCGCCTCCCGATCGCGGCCGTAGCAGCCACCGCGTCTCAACACGAGGCGCGGTTTTGTTTAGGGCGTGTTTGAGATGGGTGGAGGGTGCAGAGAACGAAACGTCGGTCGATTGCGAAGCACCCCGGAGTGGGGTAGCGGATTGAGGTAAGGCACCATAGAAGGACCGCGTCGGACACCTGCACATGCGTGCGGCGCAAAGGTGCGAGACCAGAGTGTCGGACCCGCTACTCGACCGACGCCGACCAACCAGATTCAACACACCCCGTTTCTGGCGATGGTCTAGACGAAAAGGGGCTCGTACGTAGCGGCCGTATCAATCATTGCCTGGCGCTGCGCCACGTCCAGCGGCTGGAACTCCTGGCAGGCGCGCAGCATCAGCGGCAGCACCTTGGGGTCGCCGGCCGTGCAGAGGCCGGTTACATCCAGCGACAACGCGAAGTTGACCGCGCGTTGAATGTCGTCCGGGTCGGTGAACGGCCGATACCAGGTCTGGTGCGTCTTTGGCATGTCGCCCCACGGACTGCGCGTGATCGCCTTGATGATCATGGTGCCCACATCTTTTGATCGGCACGAGCCCAGCAGCGCCTCGGCGTGGCGCCGGTACTCAGGGTTGGCAAACTGCACGAAGTTGATGGGGAACAGCACCGAGTCGAAGTCGAAGCGGCGCAGTGCCTCGCGAAATACGGCCGGCGACTGGACGCCGTGGCCGGTGATTCCAATGTGCCTGGTCAGCCCCTCGTCGCGCCTTGACGATTGCGTCCAGCGCGCCGCCGGACCGGGTTGCTGCGTCCAGATCGGCCATGGTCTCCACGGCGTGGATCTGGTATAGGTCGAACGAGTCGACTTGCAGCAGGTCCAGCGAGCGACGCAACTCCGCGGCGGCGCCGGCCGCATCCCGCTCCATGGTCTTGCAGCCGAGGAAAATCTGGTCGCGCAGGCGCGGCATCCACGGTCCCAGGCGCTCTTCAGCCAGTCCGTAGGAGGGAGCAACGTCGAAGTGGTTGACGCCAGCGGCTATCACCTGTTCCACGACGGCGTCAGCCTCTGCCTGCGTGGCCTTCCACAGCGCGGCCGCGCCAAAGATGGCTACGGTGCTCATATGGCCTGTGCGGCCAAAACGACGAGTCTGCATCTGTCTACTCCTGTCAGTACTGGATCAGATCGCGCAGTCTTTGTGCATCGAGCACGATGACGGTGTGTCCGTCCACTTCCACGAGACCCTGGTCGCGCAGCCAGCCCAGCGCCTTGTTGACGCTCTCGCGGGAGGCCGCGACATAGCTCGCGAGATCGCTCTGCGTGAGCCGCAGGTCGATCTCGATCCCTTCCCGCTCGATGCCATGGCGGTCGGCCAGTGCCAGCAAGGTCGCCGCGATCCGGCTCTGGACATCCAGGAAGGCCAGGCTTTCGGCGTACGCGGTCGCGTGGCGAACCCTTCCGCTCAGCAGTGCAAGAATTGCGCGCACCATGCCCGGATGCGACTCAAGGATTGCCAGAAAGTCTTCTCGCTGGAGCACGTAGCTGGTCGTGCGGTCGAGGCTGACCGCGCTGGCCGAGCGAGGCAGTCCATCCAGCAGCGCCAACTCGCCAAAGCACTCTTCCGGGCCATGAGTGTTGATGGTGATTTCCTGGCCGGAGTCGCTGAGGATGAAGATCCGCACCTTGCCCGACTCGATGAGGTAAAGCGAGTTCCCTGGACTTCCTTTGTGAAAGATCACGACGCCGCGCGCAAAAGTTCGCTGCTTCAAGCTGGCAGCCAGCGCCTGCAGCTCAGCATCGCTGAGGCTTTCGAATATTGGGGCTTTGCGCAGCAGATCCACCTGAGACATGGTGCTCCAGCGCGATTGGTCAGCGTGGTATATCGGACTGTGGGACGAACCACCATTTCCATTGAATGTGGCGACAGGGAGTATAGCTCAGAAGGTAGAGAAAAGCAACCGCGTCGAGAGGCGGCTGTGCTGCAACGCTGTGCTGATTGGAAACCAGGGGCAAAATGGATGGAGAGGGGTTGGAATCAAGCTCGGAAAACATCGTCGTTCGCATGCAAGCGGCAACCTGGGAACGTGAAGGGGGGATTCCAGGCAAACGGGAACGACAAACCGGTTCGGCCAGCGCCGGACTGGTTGTCCGACCCTCATCAATCTCTCGGCATGATGCCCTCGTGGGTGTTGAGTTGAAGAAGAAGGGACTGGGCCATCAGCACGCCGGGGCTGGTGGCGAAGAACTCCAGCGACTCGGAGTCGATTGCCATGAGTGCCACCCGTTCAGTTCTTGTCAACGGGAACCCGGTCAGGATCGTGTCAGGATCGGCAAACAAGGCGTTGCGAAACTCCTCGTCCAACGCTGCCTTCCCAATGATAGCTTCCACGGCGCGTCTGGTCATTGCCCCATCCTCCTTTGCCTTGAATTATGTTGCCGCATCCCTATTGTCGCACAAAACGGCTGGTTGCGCTATGAAGTAGTTCACAACTGGAGGAGGAACTCGCGGAAATTGAGGATGTTTCCGCCAGCACCTGTGGCCGACTGCCCTGGTGCTGCACCGGATGGTTGCGACTAATGCGGCAGCAGCACGAAGTCCTGCCAATACCGTCCGCCCTTGCCAACGCGATTCCAGGGCTTCATCAGGTAGTAGTCCAACCGGTAGAGAAGGGGCACTATGGTTGCCTCGTCCAGGATATGTTTATGCGCTGCCTCAAAAAGCGCCATTCTTCTGGCGATGTCTGATTCCTTTCTCGCAGCAGCCAGCAGGTGCTCGCAGCGAGAATCCTTCCACAGGCTGAACGTGCTGAATAAGCTCAAGAAACTTTCAGGATCGGGATAGTTGGGCTCGAAGAAGGTCAATCTTACGTCAGGAACGAGTACTTTGAGCCGGCTGCGCAGTGCAAGATACGTGATGAGTTGGATGTCTATGTCGGCCCCTAGCACCTCCCGCCACTGCGTCGCCACGTAATCAAGAATGGCGGTGTTGAACCCGGTGCGACGGCTCCACGCCGCGGTTCCCGGCGCGCCGCCGGCAAGAAGCTCGACAACGGGCAGGCCGCGACCGGCCGGATAGCCAGCCTTGGCCAGCAACGCTTGGGCCTGTTCTGGATCGTGTGCCAGGACGCTAGCCGATGAATGGCCGGGAAAGCCTGGTGGGAACAGGCCCATAGTGGCCGGAAGTTCATAACCCATCAGAACTTTGTTGGCCAGCTTTTCGATATCGACGGCATGAACGAAGGCGCGGCGTACCTGGGGGTCATCGAACGGCGGGCGCGAGGTTTGAAAGATCAGGCAATCAAGGCCATAGCTGGATAACGTACGAAACTCCTCGCTGTAACGCCTTCGGAGATCGTCCAACATCGGCAGCGGGAAACCTGACAGATCGATCACATCCAGGAGATCGGCCTGGTACATCGCAAGGTCCGCTTCGGCGTCAGGCAGGAAGTACAACTGCACCTGCCGTATGTTGCCGTAGACCGGCCGGTCGTAGCCAGGATCCAGACCGACGGTCATCGACTCGCCGCGCCGCCAGGACTCCAGCCGAAACGGACCATTGGTCACCAGATTATCAGGATCGGTCCAAGCCTCACCGTAGCGTTCAATGGTATGGCGTGGAACGGGGTAAGTGGGTAGGTTGGCTACGAGATATGGCAGCAAAGTCAAGGGTTTCTCAGTTTCTATCGATAGTGTGACGTCATCCAGCGCATGAACGCCAATGCTGGCGGGGTCGGTTTCTTCTCCCATACGAAAGGCTCGCGCTCCTTGGACGAAATCAAGCATTGGGGCCATGGCAGCACCGACGCCAGGATCGAGTCGGTAACGCCATGCATACTCAAAGTCGCCAGCGGAAACCCTCGTGCCATCGCTCCATGTCGTGTTCTGGCGTAGACCAAAAAGGTACCGCCGACCGTCTTCGGATACTTCCCATGAACTTGCCACGTCGGCCAAAGCATTGGTATCCATGACCGAGGACCAGCGATTTAGGCCGCGGAAAAGGTGATAGAGCAGGCGCCAGTTATGGCCCCCTTGTATGGTAATCGGACAAAGGCGTTCAGGCTCGTCTGCAGGAAAGCGGAGCGGATGGGGAGCCGGGGGCGAGGAGGATCCCCACTGAAGATAGTGGCTTGACGCCTGCTCCCAGAAGACAAAACTGTTTTGGAAGGCGGCCCGGGACCGCTTGTAGTCGCCGGCGGTCTGGTGGATTATCCCCAGCCTGGCAGACACGTGCGCCTGGCGATCGGCGTCTTGCCCCTCGGCAAGCAACAGCAAGGCGCGTTCGTAGAAGCCGGCGGCCTCGTGGAGTGCATAGGCAAACTGCGCCTGCTCGCCGGCCGTCAACAAGCATCCGGTCGCCTTGTCGAACTCCTCAGCCCGCTCCCAGTGGTATGCCAGCAGTCCGGCCATTTCATCAACCCTGTCGGGAAAGAGTCGCTCCAGTGCTTCGGCCACCTGGCGGTGGAACTGCTTGCGCTGGCGCTTGAGGATGCCGTTGTAGGCCGCCTCGCGCGTCAATTCGTGCTTGAAGATGTACTCCAGTTCGGGGATGCGCGCCCGCTCACGGATCAACTCCTCCCGCTGCAAGGCCAGCAGCCTGTCGTCCAGTGCGTGTTCCTCCGCGGCAATGGCCGCCAGCACGCGGTAGAGAAAGATGCGACCGATCACCGACGCCAGTTGCAGCACATGGCGGGTGTCGCCATGCAGGCGGTCGATGCGGGCTGCGATCACCCCTTGCAACGTCTCCGGGATCGGCACCTCGGCCAGGTCGCGGGTGGCCAGCCAGCGGCCGCTGGTTGGGTCGTAGGCGATGGCCTGCATGTCGATCAGGGTGCGGATCACTTCCTCGACGAAGAAGGGGTTGCCCTCGGCGCGACCGAGGATGCGCCAGCGCAGCGACTGCGGCAAGGCGTCGACCCGCAGCAGGTTGCCCACCAGCGCCTCGCTGTCAGCAGCCGACAGCGGCTGCAGCCACAAGTCGGTGTGGCGATGGTGGTAGTCACGACCGGCGGTCTCGCGCACGATCCACGAGCCGTGGTCGGCGTGGGGCCGGAAGACCAGGATCAAGAGTAGCGCCGAGCGATCGATCAGAGGAACGAGATGTTGCAGCAACTCCAGCGAGCTGGGATCGGCCCAGTGCAGATCCTCCAACACCACCGCCAGCGGCTGGCGGTAGGCGGCGCAGGTCAGCGCGATTTCTACCGCCTGGAAGGTGCGTTGCTTGAGAGTCTGCCCGTCAAGCTCCGTCAGGTCGGCCAGGGTCTCGGCGTCCAGCGGCAGCGACATCAGGCGGGCCAGATAGGGGAAGACGTCGGAGATGCGGTCCGGGCAAAAGTTCTCCGTCCAGGCTCGCAGTCGCCCGATCACCTCCTCCGACGGGTCGTCCAGGCTTACCTCCAGCGCGCTGCGCAGCACGTCCAGCCAAAGCAGGTAAGGAATAGTGGCGCCGAACGAGAGGCAGCGGCCCTCGAGCCAGTGGACGGTGATCGCTGGTCGCTGGTCGGAAAGCTGTTGCGACTTGCGCAGTTCGGCCAGCAGGCGCGACTTGCCGATGCCGGCCTCGCCCACGACCGTGACGATGCCGCCGACACCGCGCTGCAGGTAGTTCAGCGCCTCGCGCAGGGCTGTCATTTCAGCCGCTCGGCCGACCAGCGGCGAGTCCAGCCCGGCGATGCCGCGCAGCTTGGGCGCCGCGGGCTTGATGGCCAGGACGCGCCAAGCGGACACCGGCTCGGCCTTGCCCTTGACCGCCAGCGGTCCGACAGCTTCCGTCTCGAATGCAGAGCCGGCCAGCCGGTGCGTCTCCGCACTGATCAGCACAGTGCCCGGCTCGGCGGCGCTTTGCAGGCGCGATGCCAGGTTGACCGTGTCGCCGGTGACCACGAAGTCACCACTCTCGTCCACGCTGCTGACCACCAGGCCGGTGTGGACGCCGATGCGCAGGGAGAGTGGCAGAGGGACAGACGGCAGAAGAACAGAGGTCAGAAGGGCAGAGGAAGAGTTGGACGATGTTGCGAGCGTGGTGTTCAGGGCAGCGACCGCGTCCTGCATGGCCAGGGCGGCGCGGACGGCGCGCTCGGGGTCGTCCTCGTGCGCCTGCGGGACCCCGAAGACGGCCAGCACTGCGTCGCCGATGTACTTCTCGACGCTGCCGCCGTGCTGCTCGATGGGCGGTGTGACCGCGTCGAAGTAGGCGCGCTGGATGGCCTGCACCTCCTCCGGGTCCAACTGCTCGCCCAGGGCGGTCCAGCCGGCCAGGTCGGCGAACAGCACCGTCACCAGCTTGCGCTGTTCGTCGGGCAGGGCCGTTTCGGGACTCCGCAAGTTGCCGGCGCAGGACAGCGATGGACGCATCGACCGTTGCATCGCCGAGCACGGTTCGTTGCGCTTCGAGCACGGCGATCGCCGCTTCCAGATTGGTACCTTCGGACATCGTGAATTCTCCACAACGCAGTCTGCTATTCGGCCTGCACTACCGGCGGCAAACCAGAGCTGCTGCCGCTCATCCGACGTCAGGTCGCGGAAGACGCAGCACTCCTGGGCCAGATCTTTCAATTCTTCCCAGGTTCTGCCAGACATTGACAATGACCAGCGGGCCATCAGGCCACACGCCCTCCACAAACTGGCGGCCATCGGGCGACAGAAGACCTGCCAAGCTGTTGTGGGAAAAGCAAAGCTGGCAACTTCTGTTCCTGGCGATGTCCCATATTTTGATGTTGCCGCCCCAGTCGGACGTCAGGATGCGATCCTGTTCTGGAAACCAACTGACTAACGCGATCGCAGCTCCGCTGGCCGGGAAGTGTGTTGAGAGATTGTCCCGTAGCAGTATCCCAGATAGTGATCTTCCCGTCCACTGCTGGCAGGGGCCAGACGTGTGCCATCGGGGGACTAGGAAGGTTGACCGAGATCGAATTCGAAGTCCTCTGGATACAGACTAGCCAAGACCTCGCCGGTCGAGGAGTTCCAAATGATGGCCTGGCCTTCGCTGGTAGACGCGATACGTTCGCGTATGCCGTGACCAAAGCAACCGGAAACTGGTGCCCCGATGTTCGTTGAAGTCAAGCGCAAGTCCCCAGTTTTGCGCATTCCATATCTGGACGCTTCCGTCCCAGGAGCCGGTCGCAAACTCGTTACCGTTGGGAGACCAGGCAGCATCGTTGAAACCCCAGGTCGTCTCCTCGCCAACCTGTATTCGCTTTTCCCCTGTGCTAGCGTCATAGACTGCTGCCAACCCACCAATGGCAGCAGTCAATATTTCATCTCCCGAGGGGCGAGAACTCGACGTTCACGATTGCCCTATTGCGTCCGCTTTGGGCCTCGGTGGCTGCCAACTCACTCCCCCGTCACGGCGTCGAATATGTGTACTGAACCGTCCATATAGTTCCGGGCAACACGATCACCGGAGGGAGACCAGTCAAGCGCCCAAGCGCCACCGGGGTCCCCGGAATCTCCATAGCCGTCATTTGGGCTGTCAGGCTCCATATCTTGGCGGTGCCGTCGTCGCTTGCTGTGACGATCTGATCGTTGGTTGGCGACCATCTGACGAAGTTGACATCCTTGGCATGGCCTGCGAATTCGTACAATGCCTCACCGGTGGCGCTGTCCCAGATCAAGGCTTTGCCATCTTGACCTCCCGAAACAATGCGTGAGCCATCCGGCGAACCAATCGGCCCACAGAACCTTGTTCTCATGATGCGAAAGTTGACAATCTCCTCGCCGCTATTGGCGTCCCACACTACCAACAGATCGTTCAGGCTGTAGATCAACAACACTCGATCGCCTTTTGGTGACCATCTGGCGTATGCCTCTCCGCCATCGCCAGTGTATTTGAACCAACTGCTTCGCCCGTGTTGGCATCCCAGATTCTCGACGTGTTGTCGTCGCTGCTTGTAGCAATTCGCCGCCCGTCCGGTGACCAGATCGCGCTGTCGACCCACGCTGTATGCCCCGACAATTCGAGCAGTTCCTGCCCGGTCCCGGGGTCCCAGATGAACACTTCGCCAGCTTCGTCCATAGTAACAACACGCTCGCCGTTGGGTGACCAGGCCGACGTTTCTGGTGTGCATTGACTAACACAGGAAGAAAGAGGCTGCACCATGACCTGAGAAAAAGGACCAATTCCTGTCCAGTGGAAGCATCCATATCCGGGCTGTGGTATCCTGGCCGGTTGTGGAATACGGCTGCCATCTGGTGACCAGCTCAACATACTCAACCAGCCTTCGTGGCTGCTGAGTGTAAACAAGTGCTCCCAGTCATTGCATCCCAAAGCGATGCGAAACCGTTCCCGTTGATCCAAGCGCGACTCCCATCGGGAGACCAACCGGCACCGTACATTGGACTATCGGGTTGAAGAACATATAGTAGAGCGCCAGTTACGGCATCCCAAATGCTTGCCTCCTTGTCGGTTGCCGTCACGGTCGAGTGCCGTCGGGTGACCAAAGGAGGGCTGTATTCACGCCACCGTCGTTGACAAGAACTTGTCGTAGATGGTTTCCGAACACAGCCTGGCTCAAAGCCCGTTCAGCATGCCAGGTATACGGATAGTTCTCCACAGCCTCAAGAGCCCGAAAGGGAACGGCACGCTCTGGAACCCCACGTTGGGCTCCAGCACCGATTGAGATGCTAAACCGATGCTGGCCTGGATCAAAGCCTGTGCCTCGGCTGTGGAGCGAGCGGCTACCTCAATCTCTTTTTTTTGCACGTTCAGCCTCAACTGCTGGCAGCGGCCTGGACCTCCTCAGCGCTGTTGGTGGCGGCGTTCCCCTGGTAGATGGCCACACCCAGCGGGATCAGGGCGATGACAAGGCCACTCGCCAGACCGGCGATAATCATGCGCCGCCGTCGCTCACGCCGGGCTTGCTCGCTGGCGCGAAAGGCGACGCTGGTCTCGATGAAGCTGCGCTCATGGCCGGGCTGAGTTCGTCGCCACGTTCGGCCAGCCAGGTTTCGGCGGCCACCAGCGGCGCGCCGCGTAACAACGCCCCCTCGTCATGCTCGTTGGCCTGCCACTGGCGCATGGCGGCCCACCAGCCCCTCCTGCCAGGCGCAGGAGGCCCGATCCGCGCCGATCCGGAAACGCAGCCGCTGCCAACTGCGGATCAGCGCCTCGTGCACCACCTCCACCGTCTGCGCGACCGGCGTCGTCCTGGCCGGTGACGATCAGCCGCTTGTCTGCCAGGTACTGCACCAGCGGCCAATGCGGGTCATGCCCAGCTCAGCCCGGCTGGCAACCCGGCGCGTGTCCTCGGTTCCTTCGCCCGGCTGGACCAGTTGGATGAAGATGCGCTGGGCGGCGGCCTGTTGGCCGGCAAACGGCACCCGCTGTAGACATCCTCGGCATAGCGGGCCAACGCCGTCCACCCGGCCGATGGCGTCATACGCCTCGTGGGTCATCCAGCCCTGATCCATCCGCTCCCACAGCAGCGACAGGGCGAACTCCAGCAGCGGCAGGTTGCCAGGCTCCTCGCCCACGTCGTCCAGGATCCTCGCCACCAGGCCTGTCTCGAAGGCTGCGCCGCGCGGCTCGGCCGGCTTCTCCACCACAGCCTGCAACTCGCTGCGGTTCATGGGACCCAGCAGCAGCGATCCCTCCTGCAAGGGCGTCGGCGAATGGACGGTGGGTCAGCGCCTGCCCCATGAAATCAGCGCACATTGTCAACAGCACCACCAACCGCGATGTCCATCGGTCGGATGCCGCCCGGCTGGCTGCCAGCGAGCCCTCGTCCAGGAACTGGCGCTGGTCGGTGGGATTGGGTCGTTGGGTGAACAGTTCCTCGAACTGGTCGACGACCAACAGCAACCGTTGGGCGTCTGGATGTCGCTGCAAGACCCGCTCCACCACCGGGTGCAGCGACAACTCCCCCGCGCGCAGCGCGCGCGCCAGCTTTTCTACCTCGATCAGCCGGTCGGTCTCGCCCAGTTGGTCGTCCAGCAGCGGCAGCAGCGCGCCGACTTAGCGCGTGGAACGGTCGTCCACCGGGGCGCAGCGTTGCCAGCAGCCAGCCGTCGTTGCGCTGCAAGCGGCAGCAGCCCGGCGAAGACCACCGACGACTTGCCCGACCCCGACGGTCCGACGATCACAGCCACCAGCCCTTGCTGCCGCACCGAGTCGACAAGTTGGCCGGTGAACACCTGCGCGGCCAAAGAAGACGCCTTCGTCCAGCTCGCGGAAGGCTGCCAGGCCGCAGTAGGGCGGCACGCGCCGACGGTGCGCGGCTCGCGCACGCCGTTGCCATCCGCTGCCAGGACCGGTTGGCCGAGCGACACCAGCGAGTTGAGCGGAGGGGAACTCCTCGGCATGCCATCAATGGCCAGTTGCTGGATCTGCTCAGGACGGCGCATGTCCTTGAGTTGGTGCCTTCCCATGTTCAGCAGATGCACGCCTTCCGGCAGATCGTCGCACACCAGAGCGACCGTCGTCTCGGAGAGCAACCTCGTGGCCGCGGCGAGAGGCAGCTGCGTCGCCGAGTACCTCAGCACCCCGGGCTCGCGGGTGACCCCATGGCAGCGCCTGCACTCTCCGGCCAATGTCGCCAGGGCGGTCACCTCCAGGTCGGCGAACCACCGTCCCCTTGCCGTCTCGGGCGGGCGGACTCCCGCAGAGCTGCTGCGCAGACGCAATGATCGTCAACCGTTGTGCGAGCCTCGTGCGTGACAGGGTGATGCCGGCTCCAGATTGCTTGTTCGCTCGTGTACCTCCACAACCCTGATGCTATTCGGCCTCACTACGCGGAGCCGAACTGCTGCCGTTCTCGGGTCGTCGCGGAAGACGGCACTCCGCCAGGTCGATCAATCCTCGCGGACTGCCAGATATCGAAGAGATCATCGGTCCAGAGCGTGTCGTGACCAATACCTGGTGGCCATCAGGCGACAACGCCGCCATATACATGTCAGGAAACGTGAGGCTCGCTACTTCTGCACCGGATTCAACGTCCCAGATCTTGATCTACCCTTGTCGCTGGTGATCGATCCTGTGCTGGGAACATCGATCCAGGTCACCTGTGCTTGTCCAGCATACTCTGCAAGGTTCCGGTGGTGGCGTCCCGGATGGAGAGGACGCCATCGTCTCCGAGGCCTAGCCGCTCCCATCTGCCGACCCGCGACAGCGTGACTCGATATGTGTCTGTCGGATTTGGATCAAGGACAATTCGCCGGTGGGGCTCCCAATGTTGATCTCGAGTTGTCCGTGGTCACAAATCGGCTGCTATCCGGTGACCAGCGCATCCAGGTGATTTCGCCGGTGGATGTCCGTCGTACGAAAGCAACTCTTGGCCGTTCGGCATCATAGACCTGGATTACGCCTCGACCCATCCAAGCGCAAAGCGGGTTCCATCGGAGACCATTCGCCTGCATACAGATCGGTATCGCGTGTCACTTCCCAAAGGATCCCCGGTCCTGGCATCCCAGGTTCTGCTTTCCGCCCCAGTAAACTCCCAATCTCCTCCCCTGACGGCGAGACTGTGTCGGAACTGATGCGACTCTTCTGGACACCTTCCTGTGTTGGCGTCAAAGCAATTCGTTCCGGTTTCGGTCAAATACCCTGACCGAGCATCACGTAGCTGCGTACGTCGCCGCTGGAAACAGCCGGTCGAAACCCGGCCCATCGTTGAATCACTGCTCCGTCAATTCATCTGCGACGTCCCAAACCTTCGCAGTGCCTCGCTGCTGGCGGTCAGTATCTGGTCATACGTGGGCGACCATTCTGTCTCATTTACTTCAGCATTTCCCTGGATTGTAAGACTGCCGAGAACTGCCAAACCATGGTGCTGCCGTCAATGTCCGATGTGACAATCAGGGAGCCATCGTCGGACCATTCGGCTCCCTTGATCGGCATCTGCTCGCGGAATTTGAAGATTTCATCGCCAGTGGATGTATCCCACATGACGGCGGGATCAGGCAGATCGAAGGTTAGCAATACTCTTGTGCTGTCCGGCGACCAGACGGCATTTATTACGCTGGTCCAGGTAACTGAGCAATTCGTCGCCGGTGGTGGCATCCCAGATCTTTGCCGTGGCGTCGTCGCTGGATGTAGCGGCCGTTGGCCGTCGTGCCCACATGGCGGTATTGACCCAGTCGACATGTCCACGCAGTTGGAGCAACTCCTCGCCAGTGGCAGGATCCCAGATAAAAACCTCCCCAGCGTAGTCGTGGGTTACCACATGACCGTCGACCAGGCTGCGGATTCAGGTGTGCAAACGGCCGCAGGTCAGGTTGTCGCGTTGTGTCCTGAAGACGGCCAACTCCTCGCCGTGGCGCGTCAAATCCGGGCTGTTTGGTCGTCGCTGGGGATAGTATGCGGTCGCCAGTGGGTGACCAACTTGGTACATGCATGCTGCCTCGTGACCAGTCAGATCAAACAGGCGTTTGCCTGTCGAAGCTTCCATACCGGTTGTCAGGTTTTCAATGACCCCCGTTCGCCGTCTGGTGACCATCCCACCCCCACATCCTTTTCTTCAGGGTGAAGGGTGAACAATTCCTCGCCGTTCGGCGTCCATATGCGAGCTACCTTGTCGTGGCCGTAACGATGTACATCCGGTGACCAGAAAGCGGTGTTCACTCTTCGTGGGATAGAACGTGTGCAAGTGGTTGAAAAAGACCGCCTGGCCCAAGCACGTTCGGCCTGCGGGTGTAGGGTAGTTCTCCAACGCTTCCAAGCGAGAAGTGGTGCCCGCTCCGGAATCCACCTGCAACTCCTGAATCGACTGGGAACCAACCGATGCTGGCTGGGTCAGGCGTCAACTTCGCTGCCTCTGCGTTCGCCTGGGCGTGCGTGCCGACTTCTCTTCGCCGCAACGTTCGGTCGGTCTGTGCCTGGGCGGTGGCGCGCCTGGGCCTCGCCTCGGCGTTGCCTGGCCGTAGCGGCGGCTACCTCGATCTCTTTTTGCACGTTCGCCTCAGCGGCAGCGGCCTGGACCTCCTCAGCGTGTTGTGGCGGTCCCTGGTAGATGGCCACTCAGCAGGATCAGGGCGATGCAGGCACTCGCCAGCCGCGATAATCATGCGCCGCCCGCTCACGCCGGGCTGCTCGCGGCGAGCGACGCTGTCTCGATGAAGTGCGTCGGCCGGGCTGAGTTCGTCGCCGCGTTCGGCCAGCGTCTCGGCGGACAGCGGCGCGCGCGGCGCCCCTCGTCGGTCGTTGGCCTGCCACTGGCGCATGGCGGCTCGCAGCCTCCTGCCAGCGCGGAAGCCCGTCGCGCCGATCCAGCCGCGCGCCGCTGCCCAGGATCAGCGCCTCGTGGACCACCTCTACCGTTTCCTGACCTGCCGCGTCGCGGCCGGTGACTATCAGCCGTTTGTCGGCCAGATGCTGCACCAACCGCCAGTTTTCGTCGCCCAGTTCAGCCCGGCTGGCCACCCGCCGGGTGTCCTCGGTTCCTTCGCCAGGCTGGACCAACTGGACAAAGATGCGCTGCGCGGCAGGCTGCTGCGGTTCGGGCAGCGCTTCGAAGACCTCCTCGGCGTAGCGGGCCAGTGCGCCCTCCACCCGGCCGATGGCGTCGTAGCTTCGTGGGTCAGCCAGCCCGGTCCATCGCTCCAGAGCAGGGCGAACTCCAGCAGCGGCAGGTTGCCGGCTCCTCGCCCACGTCGTCCAGATGCGGGACACCAGTCCGGTCTCGAAGGCCGCCCGCTCGGCGGCTTTTCGACCACTGCCTGCAACTCCGCCCGGTTCAGGACCCGCAACAGCGAGCCGTCTTGCAGTGCGTCGGCGAAGGGCCGGTGGCCACGCCTGGCCCATAAATCGCGCGCAGGGTGAGCAACACCACCAGCGGCGAGGTCAAGCCGGCCGACTGGGCCGCGCTGGCGCAGCGTTCGTCCAGAATTGACGCTGTTCCGCCGGATCCGGCCGCTGGGTGAACAGCTCCTCGAACTGGTCGACGACCAGGAGCAGGCGCTGGACGTCGGGGCGCCGGTTCAGGATACGCAAGACGATGTGGAAGAGGCAATTCGCCCGCTGCCATGGCTCGCGCCAGCTTCTCCACCTCGATCAGACGGTCGGCTTCGCTGAGGTCTCCCTCCAGATGAAGCAGCAGCGCGTCCCAGAGCGTGGAAGGCGGCCACCGGGACGCAAGGATACCGCCAGCCACCCACCATCCTGGAGCAGTTCGGCAGCACGAAAACCACCGACGACTTGCCGGAGCCGGAAGGGCCAACGATGACGGCCACCAGATCTTGCTGACGCACTGAAGCAGCAAGCTGCTCGGTGAAGGTCTTGCGCCGAAGAAGAACGGCGCGTCGTCCACGAAAGGCCGCCAGCCCGCGGTAGGACTGCCCCGACTCCCGGTTCGAATGCCGTTGCCGCTCAGCTTGCCGGGATAGGCGGGCGGCAGAGCCTCGGACATGAGAGGAGGAAACTCACTGGCAGGCCGTCGATGACCAGTTGCTGGAGGCGTTCGGGCCGGCATGTCTGGCTGGTGCCGTCCCAGGTCCAGCAGGTTCACACCGCAGGAGTCATCGGCGACCAGCGAGGGTCGTCTCGGAGAGCGACCTGCCCGCCGTGGCCGGCGTGGGCGATGCGGGCAGCAGTGGACGTCCATGCCGACGTAGCCCTCGGCCACCACCCAGGGCTCGCCGGTGTGCAGACCCATGCGGCGCGTACCTCGGTGTCCTCCGGCCACTGGTGGTCCGCGAAGCCTCTCTGTGCCTCGACTACCGCGCAGATGGCGTCGCCGGCGCGGGGGAAGGCAACGAAGAAGGAGTCGCCCTGGGTGCCGATCTCGCGTCCACCCCAGCGGGCGAAGATCTCGCGCAGCAGTCGGTGGTGCTCCGCCAGCAGCTCCGTGTATCGGTCGCGCAGTCGCGCCAGCAGTTGTGTCGAGCCTTCGACGTCGGTGAAGAGAAACGTGACAGTCCCGACCGGAATGTCGGGTGTCGTGGCCGGGTCTGGCTGGAATGATGTCATAGCTCTACCCCAGGCGGCGGTTGCCGTGTTATTGAAGCTGCGGACGCGTTGAATTGCCCGTCATCCGGCGGAAGCGGGCAAGCGACTGTGTGACTCCACCATGTTGACTCACTTTGTCAACACCTTTCGGGCCTGCCATGCTGTCTGAGGGTCAGGTCCCCAACTCCCTCAAACCCTTGCTACGACCTGATACCTTCCTGCAATGCCGCTCGGGCCCCAAATAAAGTGACTGAAATCGACGTGTTCCTGTTTGTACTATATCAGACAAACCCTCGCGCGTCAATGGTCCGGCGACCGGAATTCGGAGGAGTGGATGGGAAACCGGTTGCGGTGGCTGCGGCGTGATTTTGAAGTAGGGGGGTCAGAGCGCGTCAATCAACACCTTCAGCGCGCTGGCGCGGTCAGGAGACCGGCCAGAGCGATGTCTGCGCAGTGCCTGATTGAAAAACGCGCCCTCAGCGTTGGGAGAGGGGCAGGACATCTGCGCCAGGATCAGTCAGGCGAGGGGTTGGCGGCCGACGGGATTGTCGTGCGGCGAGCGTCCGGCCGAATCGGACGAGCCGGTGCAAGCCGCGCCGCGCCAGTTGCAGGGGATACACGCCCAGAGCAGCAATGAAAACCAGGCTGATCAGCAGCCCGGCCAGCGCAGGTAGCAGGTCGGCGCCGCCAGCGCTGTGAGCCAGGCGGTCCAGCGAGCCGGCCAGTTGCCCCTGCCAGAACCTGATGCCGACCGCCACTGCGTAGACGGTCCAGAGCGCGGAAAGCAACCCGAACATGGCGAAGATGCGATCCTCGCGCGACCATCGCTGCCCGGCGCGCAGCCGTTGCCACAGCCCGCTGCCCAGGAATGCCAGCGACCTGCGCCGCAACATCGGTATCTCCAGCCAGTCCATCAGCAGGTAGTAGCCGTCAAGCTCCAGCAGCGGGTTGAGGTTGATGAACACGGTCAGCAGGGCGAGAAAGGCGAACTGGAAGAGCAGCCAGCCGATGGGCAGTTCCGGCCAGATCGTGAGCACGATGCCGCAGATGCCGGCCAGGATCAGTCCTGAGTAAGGACCTGCCCAACTGACTGCCAGCCGCGCCCGCTTGCCCTCCAGCCAGATGTCGGTGGTGTCCACGAAGAAGACCGGCAGGCCAAAGTAGATCATGAAGCCGGCCCGCCGCACCTCCCGCCCGTAGTGCTTGACCGTCAGGCCGTGGGACAGCTCGTGCAGCAGGATGGAGACCAGGTTGAGCAGCACCAGCCACAGCAGCGCCCCGGCAGCGCCGCCGCTGCCGCCTGCAGGTCGCCATGCTGACGTCCACAGCCGGACGTATAGCGCCACGCCGATCAGCGAGACCGCAGCGAACAACACCTGCGCCGGCCGCGTGAACAGCAGCCGACCGCCGCGGGCATAGAGGACCGCCACGAGCCGGTCGATTCCGCCGACCGCAAACTGCTTCATGAGAAACGACTGCCAGCCGGTCGCAGCCCGCTCACGCGGATCGCGGACCGGCGTCTGGCCACCGCCCGGCTGCTGCTCGTTCACCAGAAACCCGGCGGTTTGCAGGGCAGACGTCAGCCCGGTGACGCGCTCCAGCGCAAAGGAGCCGTAGGCGGCGAAGTACGCGACCACGAGATCGACAACTGTGTGCTCACCGTCCATGCGCTGCCACAAGAAGAAATCGCGGGCATCGAGACGATGATATGACCGGGCGTCCGCGGTTCTGATGATGTAGTACGGACCGTCTCGGCCCACCAGGTGGCTGCAGACGACGCCGGAGGCTGCCCGCGGCCGATGCGCGGCCAATGACTTCCCGTCTGCGCTCCCGTCTAGCGAGCGCGGCTGGTGGTCAGGCGGCGGCGTCTGGTCGGATGCCCGAGGCACCGGTATCGTTTGGGTCACGGGTCACTTCTCCTTTGACAGCGGCTATTGCGCCGGCTGCTGGCCTCCGTGCGAACCCGCCAGAGACTTGTCGCACCATCGCCCCCTGGCGATGCGGTCGTCCAGCACGCGCGCAACACTCCATTGTCTCGAAGTCGATCCGCGCAGGCCGTCCATCTCTTCGGGCGTAAGCTCATAGCTTGCCAGGGTCGCCGCAGGATCGGCAAACATGCTTTGGCGGAACAACGTGTCGGTGATCGCCTTGCCAATGACGGCTTGCACGGTGTGTTGTGACATGGTGGATCTCCTGGCGTCACGTTGGGAACAAGACAGCGGCGGGCTGCCTGACTTGGCAACCCGCCGCTGCAAGTGGTCTCAGATCAGAAGCCGGCGGAGTAGTGCCGCATCTGCCAGAGACGGGCGGCGTTGGCGGACACCGGGTGTCAGGATTGAGGTCGGGCACCCAGGTGCCGTCTTCGAACATGGGGCCGATAGCGATGGACTTGGAGATCCGCTGATCCAGCGTTCCGGCGTAATCTACCAGGGCCTCGACGTCCATGGCCTTCAGGGCTGCGCTCTCGGAGCCGGTCAGGTCGTGGCCGGCCAGCGCCGCATCCGGATCGCTCAACAGTGTGGCACGGAACTCATCTTCCGCCACCGCTCTTCCAATCAATATCTCGACTGCTTGCTGTGACATGGTGTTGCCTCCTTTGAAACTAGGTTGCGGGACCGATCATCTAGTCAAAGGATATCACGCGCAGCGCGCCGGCGCTATGAATGCCGTCACAGCAAGGCCGTGACCTTCGTCACACTTTGTTCGATTCCCCCAATAAATGTTTCAGTGATAGATCTGGCGGCGCAGGCCCTGGGGGTCGAGGATGGTGATCTGCTTGCCGTCCACGTCGATCAGGCCGCGGTCGCGCAGCATGCCCAGCGCCTTGTTGACCCGCTCGCGGCTGGCGACCACCCAGGTGGCAAGCTCGCCCTGCGTCAGCGGCAGATCGATGAGGATGCCGTCGCCTGCCACGCCGTAGCGCCCGGCAAGATCGAGCAGCTTGGCAGCCACCCGGTCGTAGACATCCAAAAAGGCCAGCGTCTCGGTGTAGTCGGTCAACTGGCGCAGCCGCTGGCTGAGCATGGCGAGGATGCTCTCAGTGATGTGGGGATGGGCGTGCAGGTGGCGCAGGAAGTCGTCGCGGTGCAGCGTGTAGACCACCGTCGGCTCCAGCGTGATTGCCCCGGCCGAGCGCGGCATGCCGTCCAGCAAGGCCAGCTCGCCGAAGCAGTCATCAGGGCCGTGGAAGTTGAGGGTGATCTCCTGGCCCTCGTCGCTGAGGAGGAAGATGCGCACGCGGCCCGACTCCATCAGGTAGAGCGTGTTGCCCGGCGCGCCGCGGTGGAAGAGGATGACGCCGGCTGCGAAGGTGTGGCGGTGCAGATCGAGAGCCAGCGTCCGTAGTTCCTCGTCCGTCAGGCCGGCGAAGAGGGATGTCTGGCGCAGGAGATTGTGGCGGGTCATTGGTACCTGGTAGTTGTCTTGATCAACCGCTCACGGCTGGTCGATGTGGCCGTGTGCCTTCGGTTCAGAGCGGGTCGCAGAGTTCGGCACGAAGAAGGTGATGTCGCCGCGCAGCGCCGACGCCTATTCAGTTGAACGCACAAGGGATGGTTTTCATGCACTCAGATCTTTGACCCATGGGGGCGCCAGGACAAGCGGGCATGGCAAGACTGGCAGCCCTGAACAGGACCGCCAGTCCTTGGTGAAAGTATCACAGCCGACCACCAGTTGCACGGATCAGGTACTGGTCGGTTTATGGCCAGCCGTCCTGTGCACGCTCAATCGCTACTCGACCGACGCTCACGCAGATTCAAGTACGCTCCAGTTGCCAAACGTTTTCATCACTCAATCCACCTGGAGCAGGTAGACACGCTGACAACTCCAGCAATGGCGCTGATATTTGGGTACAAGGCTTTGAATGGCGTTTATCACCATGGCGGTACTATCAGTGGCACTTGTTACGACTGCCGCAAGCACCATGTCGCTTCCATCTATTCTAACAACTGTGGACCACCTGACTGCATAGTTCGCTTGACTACATCATGCCGCCTGATCTGCCGATGCTCCGCCAGGCTGATCAAGAGAAATGACACGTACGCCTTATTCGCGGACAAGAAATCATCCATTTCACCCTCCATTGAACGTGAATTGTCAATCATCGAGTTGTTCTCCACTTTGCGTACAAAGAGGTTGACCAGGTGTTGCGATTTTGGCATCGGCGATGCTAACAGGCGGTTTGTGCGGGAAGTGCACGTCCGCCCATTTTGCCCCGATGCGGCTAAGGATTGCCTTGCAGCCTTCATGCTGATCGGCAAGTGCCGGATCATCATTTTCCGACGGCCAATGTACGCCTGAGCGAGTAGGACGTGGGCGTTTGCCCGATGGGTTACCGGACTCCGGCGGGGTGTCGTCGGCCAAACTGGCTTCCAGCCAGGCCACAGCTTCCATCCAGTTCTGTTTGCGAAGGGCCAGGAACCCTTCTTCTCGTTTCACCTTCCTTTCTATGGCCGGGGTAGGATTGGCACCTATCGCTTCCCGTGCCAGTTTCAGTTGCTTCTCTGCCCTCGTAAACTCCCTGCTGTTGGCGGCCAGATGCGCCAGGTCGAGATGGATCTCGGCCGTGAAGCGATGGTGGCCGCTGTCGTTGCACCTTGCAAGAGCCAGTTCAAGGTGCCGGCGCGCCTCCTCGGACTTGTCCAGTTCTGCGTAGGCAAGACCCAGAATGCGAAGCGTCTGGATGACACGCGTCAAAGCGCCCGATGCCTCGGCCAAAGGCAGGCCTTTCTGGGCGCTCGCGATGGCGTGTTTCGGCCGGCCCTGGTCCAGTTGGACTTCGGCCAGCGTCACCAGGAGCAGCGCCTCCTCGCGGGTGTCGCCGATCCGGCGTGCCACCACCATGCCGCGTCGCAGATATGCGCGGGCCTTGCGCAGTTGGCCGAGCTGCCGGCAGGAGTCGGCGACGTTGTTGGTTGCCATCACGAACTGCGGGAGGTCCTTCTGCTTCTCGTACAGGGGCAGGCAGCGCCGCGCATAGGCCAGCGCCAGCCGGGGATTTCCCTGGTGATCGGCTATGATGCCGCGGATGCGGTAGGCGTCGGCCAGGCCGCGCGTGTCGCCGATCTTGCGCGCCAATCCGACGCTGCTGCGCACATGAACGCCTGCCTGCTCCAGGTTGCCCTGCGACACAGAGAGATAGGCCAGGCCGCAGCGCACGCGGTTGTTCTCAGGCGCTGCCGGGTAATCTGCCAGCAGCGCCAGGGCCTTCTCAAAGTGTACGCGTGCCTCGGGCAAGTTGCCTTGCAGCACGTAGATCGACGCCAGCTTGCGCGCCGCGCGGGCGCAGTCGAGATCGGTTGTGGCGCCAGCCATGAATGCGGCATAGTGACTCCACGCCTCTTCCTGGTCTGACAGGTTTTCAAGGTACACATCACCCAACTTCTCGTGCAAAAGATGCGGGCTGATCTGCGCGTCAGCAACCTCGGGGCTGTTGGCAAGCTGGAGAGCAGTCTGGTAGTGCCGGGCCGCCTCCTCGCTTGACCCGATCTGGCGCGCCCGGTCGCCCGATTGAACCAGATAGCCGGCAGCGCGTACCAGGTCGCCGCCGCGTTGCCAGTGCAGCGCCAGACTCTCCACGTCGGCCGCCCCCTGTTGCGCCAGGGCTTCCAGCGTCTCGGCGACGCGGCGATGGTAATGGCGGCGTTGCGTACGCAGAAGGCTCTTGTATGCCACCTCGCACACCATCGCATGGGTGAAGCGATACTCCGGGCCGGTGATGCCGCTGTTTTCCGCAATGAACTCCTGATCGAGCAGCTTGTAGACGTGCGCGTCAAGGGCAGGCTCGTCGGCCAGAATCGCGCCCAGCACGCGCGGCGAGAAATCACGACCGATGACCGCAGCGACCTGCAAGACACGCCGGGTGGATAGCTCCAAACTGTCGATGCGCGCGCCCAGCACGGATTGAACGGTTCTGGGGATCGCGGCGCCGTCGAGATCGGACCGCAGCCGCCATTGTCCCGACGGTCCATCGTTGGTCAGCGCACCGGATTGGATGAGCGACCGGATCGCCTCCTCCAGGAAGTATGGATTGCCTTCGGCTCGGCCCAGAATACGCCACAGCAGCTTGTGCGACCGGGCGGCCACGTCTTGGGCCGCCGGTCCGCCGGCGACGAACTCGCTACCCAGCAGATTGGCAACCATGCGTTCGCTGTCCGCAGCCGACAGGGGCTGCAGCCAGAGACTGATGTGGTTCTGTTGATACGCTGCCGACAGCCGCCCTACCAGCGTCCAGATTGGCTGGGCGGCATCGGGTCGGAAGGCAATGACAAGCAGCAAGGAAATCTCCTCGGCCAGCTTTGCCAGTTGCTCGAGCAGCTCGATCGATGACGGGTCGGCCCACTGCAAGTCCTCGCAGATGATAGCCAGCGGCTGGCTGGCGCTGCGAGTTCTGAACAACGTTTTGAAAGCGCGAAAGAGCGCCGGCTTCGAAAGATGACTGTCGCCGGGAGGATCATCTGCAATGTGGCTGGAGGTCGCCGTCAACGACAGCAGTCGGGCCAGGACGTGGTAGATCTCGTCGCAAGCGTCGGGGCACACAGTTTCGATCCAGGCGCTCAGTTGATCGTCGGCGACGTGCAGCGGCGCGTCGGGCGGAATTCGGGCAGCGTTGCGCAACAGATCAAGCCACAGGTGATAGGGAATCGTATTGCCGTAGGAAAGGCAGCGTCCTGTGAGGATCTCGACTCCCTGCGCTTCGTCCGCCGTGAAAGCCTCCGTCAACAGACGTGACTTGCCAATGCCGGCGTCACCGATGACGACAGCCACGCCGCCCTGGCCCCGCTTCAACTGCGCGGTTGCGTTGTGCAGGACGGCCAGCTCGGCCTCCCGTCCCACCAGGCGCGAGCTCAGTCCGCCAACCGTCCATGAGCGGGGGGCGTTGGTGCGCAGGCCGGTAACCCGGTAGGCGGTCAACTTGTCGGCCAGGCCTTTCACGGCAACCGTTGGCAGCGGTTCTGCTAGAAAATCGTCGGCTACAAGTCGATGGGTTTCCTGGCTCACCACTACCGTGCCCGGCTCGGCCAGCTCCTGGAGCCTGAAGGCTCGGTTGACGGCGTCGCCGGTGACGAGGAAGTCGTGGAGGCTGTCGCCTGTGCTTGCCATGACCAGTCCGGTGTGGATGCCGGTGCGAAGCCGAAGTGTGTGGCCCGGCGCGGCCAACGCCAGTTGGCTGTTCAGCGGCTTGATCGCCTGGTGGATGGCCAGAGCGGCCAGCACTGCCCGCTTGGGATCGTCCTCATGAGCCTGCGGCACGCCGAACACGGCCAGCACCGCGTCACCGATGTACTTCTCGACCGCGCCTCCGTAGCTGGTGATCACCGGGGTTACGGTATCGAAATAGGCGCTTTGGATATCGCGCAGATCTTCGGGATCAAGCTGTTCACCGATAGACGTAGAGCCGACGATATCCACGAAGAGGACTGTGACCAGCTTGCGCTGTTCCGAAGGGCGCGTTGAAGCACGCGCGGCAAGGCTGCCGCGCAAGGCTGCTATCGCCGCGTCAACGGCGCTGCTGCCAAGGATTCCTCTCTGAGTCTCCAGCGCCGCAATGGCGGACTCTAGCTGGCTACGCTCTGTCACCCTGATTCCTCCAAATGTAGCGAGACGTGATCGCTCAAGCGCGACGGCTTGTGTTGCTACGTTGGAATCAATGCCCCGTGCTTCCGTCGCTTTGGTTGGTAGTTAAGTGTGCATTCCTGATAAACGTAAATCTGGACAGAATTCCTGCATGAAAACTTGATGAATGCTGGCCAGGAAACTGCTCGCGCCGGCTCCTGGCCAGCAAGGTCGATGCTGCCGGCTTGCCGGACCGCCCCTACCAGGCCCCGACAGCCTCTTCCGGTGTGGCGAAGGTCTTGAACATCGCGTCCAGACCGGCCAGCTTCAGGACATCCTGGATGCGCTGGGACGGCGCGGCCAGGTAGATGTCGCCGCGGTTGAAGCGCTTGGCTTCTTTCTGGGTCGCCACCAACACGCGCAGAAAACCGCTGCTGATGTACTCGACCGCAGTCATATCCAGGACGAAGTGATAACGGTTGGCGTTGATCGCGGTCCACAGCGCGGCGTCCACTTCGTGGGCCATGCTGCTGTCAAATCTGCCTGCGAGCTTGAACAGGTCGCAGCGCTTCAACTCGGTGTGAACGATCTGCTGGTCAGACATCGGAGCCTCCTTGCGCCTTGATGGGTGAGAATTTGCCGCGGACTTGGTGATCGAACTTGAAACGAAGAAATGCGAGAACGTGAAACGTGATGCTGCCTTGTAGGGCAGCCTGTGCGTTACTTGCAGGACGTCATCGTCGTTTCTATCTTGGTCACGATACTAGCATAGCGTACTTTGGCCATAAGTGCAATGACTTGGTTCACAACTACGGTGTGATCTAGATCACATGATAACTGTCCAGGCTGAAGAGGACTGACAGTCCTTGTCTTGTGACAGAGCACGTGTCGCGCCAGGTGAAGCTCTGGTGATTGACAAGGACTGTCAGTCCTGGCCGAACAGTCACGTCACAAGTTGCGACAGGTCGCCTTGTACGGTGGATTCGACGATGACCAGGGTGAAATCGTCGAATTGGGGCGCTCCTTCCCCGTAGGCCGTGACGGCTTCGAATATGGCGAGACAGTCGGTTTGGGCAGACGCGGCCGGTCGGCTGGCAAGGCCGGCGACCAGGTCGCGCAGCCGATCGACGCCGAACGACTCCTGCTGGCGGTTGACCGCATCGGTGACGCCATCTGTGTTGAGCACCAGATGTCCGCCGGGCGGGATGCAGACGCGCTGCTCGTCCAGCTCCGGGTCTGGCAACACGCCCAGCGGCTGGCCGCGGCTGACCGGAACGTCGATCAATCGGCCGGCGTCGTCGCAGACCAGCGGCAACTCATGGCCGGCGCGCGCGTAGTGAAACACGCCGCTGGCCGGGTGCAGGATGCCGTACAGCACCGTGACGAACATGCCCGCCTCGTTCATGTTGAGCAGGTGGTAGTTCACGCGGCGCAGCGCCTCCACCGGCGGCATGCCGCGGCTGGCCTCGGCGCGGATCAGGCTGCGCGTCAGCGCCATGAACAGCGCGGCCGACATCCCCTTGTCGGAAACGTCTGCCACCACGATGCCGATCTGGCCGCCGTCGAGCTCGATGAAGTCGTAGAAGTCGCCACCCACTGCCTGGGCCGGGATCATCATCGCGCCGAAATCGTAGCCAGGCACTGCGGGTACCTCGCGCGGCAGCATGCTCTGCTGCACGTTGTGGGCCAGTTGCAGCTCGCGCTCCAGCCGCTCCTTTTCGATGATTTGGGCCTGGGCGTCTTGCAGCGAGCGATAGGCCGTCTCAAGCTCGCGGTTCTTGGCGCGCAGGTCGCGGATGGTCGCGTCGTTGGTCTCGCGCAGCCGGCGGCTGAGGGTCTCGACCAGTTCCACAGCGACCCGCGGTTGGCGCTCCAGCAGCGCATCGAAGCCGGCGCGCCGCAGCGCCGCGATCTCCACATCGGTCACCGCCCGCACAGCGGCCGAACGCAGGCCGCCCGGCTCCAGCAGCGCCAGTTCGCCGACAAAGCTGCCAGGGTTCATCTGGCGCACCCGCCACTCTTCGGTCGTTCCCATGGCCTTGACGACCTCGATGGTTCCGCTGAGGACGACACACATCGAGTCGCCCGGCTCGCCTTCGCGAAAGAGCACCGTCCCCGCCGGCCAACGCGTGACCGGCATCGTCGCCTCGATCTCGCGCAGGACGTCGTCGGAGAGGGGAGCAAACAGTGCGACGTCGCGCAGGTTGATTCGGGTCATCGTGTTCTGGCTCACGCAGGACTTACAGTCCCGGTCTCGAAACATAGCGGCATTTGCCGCGATTTCATTTCTGTCTGTGGATAAGGACTGTCAGTCCTCGGCCACCTTGGCGGCTATCAGAAGCGTCTCGATCTGCTGAACGGGTACGCGACGGGTGTTCTGAACCCGCCATGGCGATTCCTTGCGTACGCCGGGCAAGGCGAGCAGCCCGGCAAGCTGGCCGCGCAGCCGTGCCGCGCGGCCGCGCCAACGCCAGTTGCGCAGCGCGTCGGCGGCGATGCGCAGCTAGCGCTGAGGATCGAGCGCCAGTGCTTACGCAGCAGCGCGCCCGGCCAGTTGCGGGCGATGACCAGGATCGTGTTGCGGCCGACGTAGTAACTGGCCAGCACACCGCCGCCGGTCGCGCTGACCTGGTGGTAGACGCGCGCTCGGGCGCGTAGACGGCCTGCCAGCCCAGCAGTTGCAGCCGCCAGGCCAGGTCCACGTCCTCCATGTACATGAACAGAGCGGGATCGAAACCGCCCGCCTGCTCCCACGCCTGCCGCCGGTAGGCGGCCGCGCCGCCGCAGGCGCCAAACACCTGGCGCTGGTCATCGTACTGGCCCTCGTCTTGCTCCCATACGCCCCGGTTGCGCGGGATGCCGTCGACGCCCATCATGTCGCCGGCCGTGTGCAGGTGGTCGCGGCGGTCGAACAGGAGCATCTTGCTGGCGGCTGAGCCGGCCTGCGGGTTCTCCTCCAGCGCTGTGATCAACGCTTCCAGCCAGCCCGGCTCGGCCTCGGTGTCGTTGTTCAACAGTACCAGCACCGCGCCGCGGGCCGCCGCCACGCCGGCGTTGCAGGCCGCAATGAAGCCGCTGTTGCGCTCCAGAGCAACAACCCGTACCTGCGGGAAGTTGGCGGCCAGAAAATCCGCTGTCCCATCGCTCGACGCATCGTCGACGACAATGATCTCGAACCGGTCGGCCGGGTAGGTCTGCTGCCGCAGGGCAGGCAGGCACGTAGCCAGCAAGTGCTTGCCGTTGTAGCTGGGGATGATGACCGAGGCGATGGGTGCGGGCATTGGTGATCCGGAGGCGGTGATCAGTGACCAGTAATCAGTGATCGGTGATCAGTTACCAGTGATCGGGAAGCGGCGACTCCGGTTCTGGCTACTGACCACTGATGACTGATAACTAGAAAGACCGCTCCTGCTCGAAATACGCCGCCAGCGCGGCCTGCCACGGGCGCAGCGCGATGCCCAGCGCGGCCGCGGCTGTGTTTAGAATAATGGCATGGGGCGGCGGCGAGGTGCGGCGGTACCACTCGGCCGAGCTGATGGCGGTGACCGGGACGTCGGCGCGGCCCGCCTGGCGCAGCAGTTCGACGGCCCACTGGTGGCGGGTGCAGTAGCCGTCGTTGGTCAGGTGGTAGATGCCGTAGTGCCCGCTGTCGATCAACTGCACGATGGCCGCAGCCAGATCGGGCGTAGGTCGGGCTGCCGAACTCGTCTGCCACCACCCGCAATGCACCGAGCTTGTCGGCGCCGGCCAGTATCTTGGCTATGAAGTTGTTGCCGCCGTTGTTGTACAGCCAGGCCGTGCGTGCAATGTAGAAGCGGCCGGCCAGCATCGTGGTCACCACCTTCTCGGCGGCCTCCTTGCTGCGGGCGTGAGACTCCGCTGTGCGCCGGTCGCGTCCCACTCTCGGTAGAAGCGGCCCGGCTGGCCGGGGAACACCTCGTTGGTGCTGACGTGTAACAACGCCGCCCCGCTGCGCTGGCAAGCGGCGGCAAGATGCTTAACACCCAGGACGTTGACCGCATAGCAAGCGTCCTGTTTCTCCTCCGCACCATCCACATCGGTCCACGCGGCCGCGTTGATGACGACCTGCGGCCGGTGGTCGCATACCTGCTCGATGATCGCCGGCCGCGTCATGTCGATCTCGGGATAGTCCAGCGCGAGCACGTTGCGCTGGTCGCCCAGACGGGCCAGCAAGGCGCTGCCTAGCTGGCCGCGATATCCGATCAACACCACCCGCTCGATGGGTTCCTGTCCCGCTGCGCCACTTTGGGCCATAGATATCTTCTCCGAAGGATGTTCACCGCCGGTCACATTGTAACCGAAGCGCCGCCATTGTAACACCGTCCCCTGTCGCGGGCAACTGTCTTTGCCAAACGCCACGCAGCGACTATACTTAGTGTCAAGGCGGCTGGTGTACAACCATGGCCGCGCAAGCAAGCCGCCAAAATCGATTCGTAGCAGGCGCTGAAGCGCCTGCTACGAACGTCAAGCTGTCCAGGAGAGACGCACATGCCATCAAAGACGATGAAGGCTGTGGTGAAGCCGGAGCAGGCGCCAGGGATGACGCTGCGCGAGGTACCGATTCCGACCTTCGGGCCGCAGGACGCGCTGATCAAGGTGCGGGCTACGTCGATCTGCGGTACCGATCTGCACATCTACAAATGGGACGAATGGGCGCGCAAGCGCATCAACCCGCCCCTCGTGGTGGGTCACGAGTTCTGCGGCCACGTGGTGGCCGTGGGCCGGGACGTGACCCAGGTACGGGAGGGCGATTTTGTTTCCGCCGAGAGCCACATCGTCTGCGGCCACTGC
The DNA here is from genome assembly GCA_041391245.1 of Caldilineales bacterium. GTDB lineage: Bacteria > Chloroflexota > Anaerolineae > JAAEKA01 > JAAEKA01 > JACKBK01. The sequence continues at coordinate 42,651 of JAWKOJ010000016.1, read as the reverse complement.
GCCCAGTGTCGCACAGGAAACGGCCACATCTGCCAAAACACGCGCATCATCGGCGTCGACCGCGACGGCTGCTGGGCGGAGTACATCGCCATGCCGGCCCACAACCTGTGGATCAATCCACCCGACATGCCGCCCGAGATCGCCTGCATGCTGGAGAACTTCGGCAACGCCGTGCACACGGCTTTCTCCACCGACCTGACGGCGCGCAAGGTGCTGATCACCGGCTGCGGGCCGGTGGGCCTGATGACGGTGGCAGTGGCCAAAGCAGCCGGTGCGCGCTCGATCTACGCCACCGATATCAGCCCCTACCGGCTGCGGCTGGCCAAGCAGTTGGGTGCGACCCACGCCCTGAACGTGGGCGAGGTCAAGGTGGTGGACTTCATCCGCGAGGACACCGACGGCGAAGGCGTGGATGTGCTGCTGGAGATGAGCGGCGCTTCGTCGGCCATCGACCAGGGATTCTCTGCACTGCGCGACGGCGGCGAGGCCTCCCTGCTCGGCGTTGCGCCCGGTGTGATCGGCTTCGACATCAACAGCCACATCATCTTCAAGGGCGCGACGGTGCGCGGCATCTTCGGGCGCAAGCTGTGGGACACCTGGTACCGCATGCGCGGCCTGCTGAACTCAGGCGCGGTCGATCTCAGCCCACTGGTGACGCATAGCTTCACGCTGGATCAGTGGAAGGACGCGGTCCAGGTCATGAACAGCGGCGCCAGCGGCAAGGTGGTGATGTTTCTGGAGGGGGAGATAGCAGGGGAAGAAGGGAAAGCAGCGAAATGAAGGAAACAAAGGAAAGCACGGATCCGCCCCGGATTTGGCGCAGAGACGCCTTCAAAGGAGTTTGTAATGACTACCAGAAATGACAATCGACGGCTGGGCTGGCTGGCTGACGAGCTGGCGCAGCTTCAGGAACAGGGACGCTACACCAACATCCGCACGCTCGGCTCGCCACAGGGCGCGTGGCTGGAGGTTGACGGCAAGAAGGTGCTCAACTTCTGCTCCAACAACTACCTGGGTCTGGCGAACGATCCTCGGCTGGCGGCGGCGGCCAAGGACGCAATCGACCGGTTCGGCGTCGGCCCCGGCGCAGTGCGCACCATTGCCGGCACCATGACGCTGCACGAGGAGCTGGAGCGCAAACTGGCCGAGTTCAAGCGCGCCGAGGCGGTGATTACCTTCCAGAGCGGCTTCAGCGCCAACGTGGGCGTGATCCCGGCGCTGGTCGGAGACGGCGATCTGGTCATCAGCGACCAGCTCAACCATGCCAGCATCATCGACGGTGTGCGGCTGACCAAGGCCGACCGCACCATCTACCAGCACTGCGATCCCGAGTCGCTGGAGGAGGTGCTGGAGGAGAACTACGGCCAGTACACCAGGATGTTCGTCATCACCGACGGCGTCTTCAGCATGGACGGCGACATCGCGCCGCTGCCGGACATCGTCAAGCTGGCCGAGCGTTTCGGCGCAATTACCGTGGTGGACGACGCCCACGGCGAGGGTGTGCTGGGCAAAGGCGGCCGCGGCATTGTCGATCACTTCGACCTGCACGGCCGCGTCGACGTGGAGATCGGTACGCTCAGCAAGGCGTTTGGCGCGGTCGGCGGGCTGGCGGCCGGGTCGCAGACGCTGGTTGACTGGTTGAAGCAGCGCGGCCGGCCCTTCCTCTTCTCCAGCGCGATGACCGTGCCCGACGTGGCCGCCTGCATCGCGGCCGTGGACGCGTTGAGCGCGTCGACGGAGCTGGTGGACCGGCTGTGGCAGAACGCACAGGTCTTCCAGGGCGAGATGCGCCGTCTCGGCTTCGACACCGGCGCGACCCAGACCCCTATCACGCCGGTCATGCTGGGCGACGAGTTGCTGGCCCAGCAGTTCAGCCGGCGGCTCTACGAGGAGGGCGTCTTCGGCACCGCCATCACCTTCCCCACCGTGCCGCGCGGCAAGGCCCGCATCCGCGTCATGCTCTCCGCGGCCCACAACGCCGACGACCTGGAAGCAGGTCTGCAGATCTTCGCCCGCGTCGGCAAGGAGTTGGGGGTGATTTAGGCGTGCTCTCCCTTGCTCACGGATCGCACGGATTTCGCGGATCAGACTGCCAGAAGAATCCGCGGAATCTACGTGATCCGTGAGCTACTCTTTTAGCGACACACGCAAAGCAGATCGAATCGAAGTGAACGAATTGAGAACGGTTGTCACCTAGACGCGCGCCGCCACAAACTCGCGGCATAGGCGCCAGACCTGCTCGCGCTGGGCGTCGTCCGTGAGGATGTGGTTGCTGCCATCGATCCAGACCATTCGCTTGTCGTCGCTGCCCACCAGGTCGTAGATCAGCGGCATGTTGGCGGGCGACACGCGGCGGTCCTGGTAGCTGTGCATCAGCAGCACCGGCCCGCGCACATCAGGGAGGTCATCGCGCAGGTGGCGCAGGAAGTCCGCCAGTTGCGCAGCGGCCAGCAGGGGGTAGCGGTCGTAGGCCACCCGTCGCCCGGCCGCTTCAGGGTCGAACCAATCAGATTTGCCCGATTTGGGGAGGGTTGGCATCAGCCGGCCTATGGCAGACGCCAGGGGAAGCAGCGGCTCATCGAGTGTCAGCGGCGCAGCCATGGCAACCACGCCGTCCACCGGCCGGTGGGCCGCCAGGTGCAGCGACAATGCACCGCCCAGCGACAGCCCCAGCACGAACAGGCGCCGGCAGCGCGCCGCTAACTTGATGTAGCCCGCCTCCACGCTGGCATACCAGTCGCGCCAGGTCGTCTCGTTTAGCTCGTCCGGGGTGGTGCCGTGGCCGGCCAGCAGCACACCATGGACAGTCAGACCCGCGTCTGCCAGCGCGCGTCCCAGCCCGCCGACCTCCTGCGGGGATGCCGTGAAACCGTGGACAACAAGGCAGCCGATGTCGCTGCCGGGATAGAGGAACGGCTCAGCGCCGGGCATCAGAGCGTGCATCAGATCTTATTGCCACTGGACAAGGAGGACGGCTTGTGGTAGCATGATGGCAACGGCAAGACCACCAGGGCATGTCCTGCGGGGCAGCTTTCTGAAGAAGAAACCAAGGAGAAACTCCCATGAAAAAACTGATATTGTTGGCGGTCGCATTGGCGGCGATAGTCGGCATTGTCGTGGCAGTCTTGAAGTTCCTGGACCGGCGCGATGAGCCGTTGCCCGCCCCGCGCCGCGGCGGCGTTGACGATTTCGAGCTGCAGAGCTACGACGAAAGCGAGCTGGGCGGAGAAGTCAGCCAGGAATTGCTGGCGATTCTGGTCTGCCCTGAGGACAAAGGGCCGCTCAAATTGTCCGACGACGGCAAGTGGCTGGTCAACCCGCGCAACGGGTACCGCTATCCGATTCGCCGCGGTATTCCGGTCATGCTGATCGAAGAGGGCCGCAAGAACCGAGACGAGAGCCTGATCGAGCAGCCCGCCGGCTGAACAAGAGCTTTCCTGTCGTATCAGACTGCGACGAGGCGCTGCCAGAACACCATCTGGCAGCGCCTCGTCGCGTTGTTGGGCTATTGCTGTGGCCGCACGCCCAGTGTCACCGGAATGACCGTCTCGCTGCCGCCGGGGCGCAGCACAGTAAGCTGCACCTCGTCGCCGGGAGCAGCGTAACGGAACAGGTAGATCAGCAGGTCATCGAAACGTTCGACCGGCCGGTCGTTGATCCCAACCACCAGATCGCCGCCAGCCCGCAGGTATTCCGGCTGCCCGGTCATGGGGTTCACGCCAACCACCAGACTCGTCTCGCGGTCAGCCCCGCGCAGACCGGCCCGCGCCGCCGGATAGCCGCTCAGCGCCTCCGTGATGTATGCGCCCTTGACATCTTTCGGCAAATCCAGCGCGTCGGCCCATTCGGGCGAATAGGTCTGGCCTGACACACCGATGAAGGGGTGTTGATAGCTGCCGCCGTCGATCAGTGCCGGGATCACCCGTTCGGCGATATAGACCGGAATGGCAAACCCAACGCCCGAGTTGGCGCGCACGCCATCGGCGGTGCGTATCTGGGCGTTGATGCCGATGACCTCTCCGGCAGCGTTAAGCAGCGGGCCGCCGGAGTTGCCCGGGTTGATGGGCGCGTCGGTCTGGATGACCTCCGGGATGGTGTAACGGATGTTGAGCGAGCGGATGCTGCGGCCCAGCCCGCTGACTGTGCCGACTGTCATGGAGCCGGCGAAATCGAAGGGAGCGCCGATGGCAATGGCCCGATCGCCGACCGCGACCTGGTCGATGTCCCCGCGAGCCACCGGTGTCAGATCGAAGCCGCTGGGATCGATGCGGATCACCGCCAGATCGCTGTTGGGGTCAGCGCCCAACACCTGGCCCGTCACGGCGCGGTCGTCGGCAAAGATGACGCGCACCGTGTCGGTGCCTTCGACGACATGGGCGTTGGTGACGATGTCTCCGCGCGCGTCCCAGACGAAGCCCGACCCCTGTCCCTGGGGCACCAGCTCATCGGTCTGCGAGCCGTCACCAAGAGTCGTGAGATTTTCGACCTTGACCACCGATGGGTTGACCTTGAGGTAGACCGCGCGCAGTATCTGTGGTTCCGGATCGAGGGCGGGGTCGATGGTGATCTCCACTGGCGCCTGAACAGGCACGCTTGCCTGCTGTGCGGCGACGCCGGCCACAGGCGTTGGTGAAGGGAAGGCGACCGAGACGCTGTTTTCGGCTGGCGGCCAATTGAGTTGGTCTGCCATTCGGGTCGCGCCGAACCCAACCGCGACGAGACAGACACACATGAAGGCAAGGCCGATCAGGGCTACAAAGAAATAGACAGGTCCGCGTTGGTTCGATGACATTGAGCATACTCCTGAAGCCCCTTGGAGTCGGGGCTATGAAACGTTTTGTGCATTGCGTGCGGATTCTAATCGGGACCCTCATGTTGTGGCTGCGCCCTGGTGAAGGCCGATCTGACCTGCGTGTCCACCGCCGCCCAAGTACATGGTGTGCAATGCGTAACAGATTATACCACAGGCTGCCTGCCAGCGTATCACCAGGGCGTGCGCGCGTCCGGATGCCAGGTTACGAGTCACGATCTGTTGCGGTCTCATGGGATGCAATCACCCAATACCTATGTTTTTTGGCTAATTTCGTGAAAACGCCTCCGTTTTGCTTGACGGCGCGCGATGCTTGTGGTAAGATCGAGGCGAAACGTGACGCGCTCTGCGTTATGTACAGTCTATTTCGGGCGAGGAGTGGTTTCATGACTTCCAGCTTACGCCGCACGCCATTCGTGCTTCCCTCGTTGATCTTGATACTTGGCTTGGTGACCGCATGTCAGCGCGATCGTCCCGCGGCTGAAGTGCCCGGCTGGGATGTGACGCCCTCTCCTGCCGCCAGCGTGCCGGCTGAAGTCAGCCCGGTGGCCGGAGCTACGACCACGGTGGTCGGGGTTGCTGCTACGACGCCCGGCGCTGTCGTTGTCGGGACACCCGTAGCGACGGCCGAGAGCGCCATTGTGGTTGCAACGCCGACGGTCGAGACGGTGGCCGTGCCGACAGGACCGACCTTTGGCTACATCGTCAAGGCCGGCGACACCCTCTCGTCGATTGCACTGACCTATGACACCGATGTCGCGACGATTCGCACCCTCAACAACCTGCCGGACGACTCGATCCAGGTGGGCCAGGTGCTGGTGGTCCCTGGAACCGGCAGCGCAGCGCCGGCAGACGATGGCGCGGCGGAGGCCGAGCCGACCGCCACACCCGGATTCATCTACACAGTTCAAACTGGCGACAATCTGACGGGCATTGCCGCGCAGTTTGGCGTCGATTGGCGCGACGTCGCGGTGGTGAACAACATCGAAGCCCCGAACTACACGATTTTCCGCGGCCAGAAGCTCGTGATCCCCGGCGTGACCGCCACGCCTGTCGCGACGGCCGAAGTACGCACCCATACGGTGACGGCGGGCGACACGCTTTCCAGCATCGCGGTCCAGTACGGCGTCACCGTTGAGGCCATCATGCAGGCCAACCAGATCTCCAATCCCAATCTGATCAACGCCGGGCAGCAGTTGGTCATTCCCTGATGTTCTGAAGGGCGTCTTGGCGGCGCGTGATACTGCTGCCGCCAGCACACCGCCCCTCGAAAGCGGACCAGCAAAAAGGAAGCGGACTACGCCAGAACAGAGGCGTAGCCCGCTTCCTTTTGTGTTGTGGCCAGGAGGTGATGTGATCCCTAACGAACGAGCTTCGCCTCCGTCACCCTCTCCTTGCGCTCACCGGCCATCATCAATCCCAGCTCCTCGGCGTTGGTGTCCTTGCGGTTGACGACGCCCATGATCTCGCCCTCGTAGAGCACGGCGATGCGGTCGCTGAGAGCCAGGATCTCGTCCAGGTCTTCAGAGATCAACAGGATGGCGGTGCCACGGGCGCGCTGGTCCAGCAGCCGCTGGTGAATGTACTCGGTCGCGCCGATGTCCACACCGCGGGTCGGCTGGGCCGCGATCAGCACCTTGGGGTCGTTGGACAGCTCCCGCGCCAGGATAACCTTCTGGATGTTGCCGCCCGACAGGCTCTTGATGGGGGTGTCGATGCTGGGGGTCTTGACGCGGAACTCGTCCACCAGCTCCTGGCTGCGCTTGGCGATGGCCTTGAAGTCGAGAAACACGCCTTTGCTGAACGGTCTGCGCACGTGGTCCTGCAGGATGATGTTCTCTGCGATAGAGAACTCCTGAATGACGCCGTCGTGCATCCGCTCCTCGGGGATGTAGCGCAGCCCGGCCTCGATCCGGTCTCCTACCGACCACTTGGTGATGTCAGTGCCCAACAGTGCGATGCGGCCGTCGTGCAGCTCGCGCAGGCCGGCGATGACCTCGGCAAGCGTGCGCTGGCCGTTGCCGCTGACGCCCGCGATGCCCAGGATCTCGCCCGCCTGCATGGTCTGCGACAGATTGAACAACGCGCGCGTGCCGGTGACGCGATAGGCCTCGACGTCTTGCAGCGACAGCATCGTGTCGCCCACATTGACCGGCGCCTTGTCCTGCGTCATCAGCACCTCACGGCCGACCATCATGCGCGCCAGTTGTTGGCGGGTCAGATTTTCGTTGGGTACGGTGCCGATCAGCCTCCCGGCCCGCAGCACGCTGATGGTGTCGCTGAGTGCCAGCACCTCGCGCAGCTTGTGGCTGATGAACACCAGGCTGTGGCCGTCGCTGGTCATCTGGCGCAGGGTGACGAACAACTCATCCACCTCCTGGGGTGTCAGCACTGCCGTTGGCTCGTCCAGGATCAGCAGCGCCGCGCCGCGGTAGAGCGCCTTGATGATCTCGACCCGCTGGCGCACGCCGACCGGCAGCGTCCAGACCGGTGCCCTGGGATCGACGTGCAGGCCGTAGACCTTGGCCAGTTCGCTGATGCGCGCCTCCACCTTGTCCAGATCTAGCAGCGGGCCGCGGGTTGATTTCAGTCCCAGCGCCACGTTCTCCGCCACGGTCAGTGTATCCACCAACATGAAGTGCTGATGCACCATGCCGATCCCGTGGCGCAGCGCAGCGGTGGGCGTATCGATCTCGACCGGCTGGCCGTTGATGAGGATTTCGCCCTCCTCCTTGCGATAGAGGCCGTAGAGCACCTTCATCAGCGTCGATTTGCCGGCTCCGTTTTCGCCCAGCAACGTGTGAACTTCGCCTGCTTTGATGCTGAAATCCACATGGTCGCAGGCCACGACGCCCGGAAAGCGCTTGACGATGCCGCGCATTTCCAACAGATCGATCCGCGGCAGGCCGGTTGGGAGGAGGTTGCTGGTGGTCATGGTGCTTCTTTCGTATGAGCTGGGAGATGAAGGCGGGTAAACAGGTAGACAGGTAAACAAGTAGACAAGTGAAACAGGTAGACAAGGCGAAGGGAAACCGTAGGTTGACAGAAGGAAAGGAAGTCGATCAGAGGAAAGCGAGGACCCTCCAGGAACCTCTTTTCCCTTCTTTCCCTCTTTTTCCTCTCCGTGTGTCTGCTGGCGAACTTGCCTCCTTGTTTCCTTGTCTACCTGTCTACATGTACTCAGTTTACTGCGCCGGCAGCGGATCGATCTTGCCGTCCTTGATGTCCTGCATCGCCTGGTCAGCCGCCGCTTTCACGTCATCGGGAATCGTGACGCCGGGGTTGTAGACGATCTTGAGGCCGTCGTTAGCCAGGGTCAGCGTGTAGGCCTTGCCCCCGTAGGTGCCCGCGTTGTGCAGCGCGATCATATCCTTGACCACGTTTACCCAGTCGAACACCTGGGTAGCGACGACAGCCTCGGGCGCCAGCGAGCTCTGGTCGCTCTGCGTGCCGAGCCAATACACGCCCTTGTCTTTGGCGACGCCGATCGCGCCGACCACCTGCTGGGCCGAACCGGTCAACACGTCTGCGCCGGCCGAGATATGCGTGTTGGCAGCTTCCGCGGCCAGCGCCGTGTCGCCAAATGAGCCGGTGTAGCTGACGCCGACCTGGATGTCAGGTTTGGTGGCCTTGGCGCCGTTGACAAAGCCATCGATGTACAGCTTGGCGTCTCCCGCTTCCACCGGCCCGACGACACCGAGAACGTTGGATTTGCTGAGCAGCGCGGCAATAACGCCGTTGACGTAGCCGCCCTCCTGCGCGTTGGCCTCATAGGCGAAGACGTTCTGCAGTCCGGCCGACTCGCCGGTGTCGGTGGCGGTTCCCCAGGCGAAGCTGGTCTCCGGGAACTCCTTGGCCACGTCGAACATCGAGTTGCCATACTGGGTGCCGTGGGCGATCACCAGGTCGTAGCCCTCGGCGGCGTAGTCACGGATGGCCGCCGCGGCGTCCGCTACCTGGAACATGTTGTCCGAGTAGGCGATCTCCATCGCTGACTCGCCGCCCATCTCGGTCTGGACAGCCTTCAACGCGTCGTACATCGCCTGGCCCCACGCCAGGTCGGTGACGGGGCTGGGCAGCACGAACGCCACCTTGAACGGGCCTTCGCCGGCTGCGGGCGCGGCAGGGGCTTCGGTAGCTGCATCGGCGGGCGCCTCAGTTGCAGCTGCGGCCGGCGCTTCAGTGGGCGCGGCCGGTGCGGCGCCTCCACAGGCAGCCAGCAGCATGGCCAGCACCAGCAGAAGCGGGATTACGAGGGTGGTTGAACGTCTCATGGGTTTCTCCTTGGTTGGTTTCCGATGGTTGAAAGGGTTGGCTGGTTCACAAAAAAACGGCGGTCTGTTCTCGGTCTCGTGCGGCTCACCGTGAAGCGTGGGAACGTGAAACGTGAACACGTGAACACGTGAAACGTGATGTTGTCTTATCAGGTCGTTGGTCACGTTTCACGTATTACGTATTACGCATTGCGTGTCACAACTCAGATCGGAGCCGCGAAACCTCGTCAAACCAATCAGGCGCAGTTCGGTTCGTCGATAGGGTTTCCTCCAGGCGTTCAATACTCAGCCGCTCCGTTCGAACGGCTTGTTCAGCGCGGCCGGCTGACGGATCTGGCCGCTGGAGAAGATCAACACGATGATCGTCAGGACATAGGGCAGCATCACCATCAGGTCCGACGGGATGTTGAGGCCGATGACCTGGCCCCAGATCTGCAGGGCGCTGACGGTGGCGAAGAGCAGCGATCCAAACAGCACGCCCAGCGGGCGCCAGCCGCCAAAGTACACCAGCGCCACCGCGATGAAGCCGATGCCGTTGGTCATGTTCTCCTGAAACACGTTGAGCGTGCCGATGCTGAGCGATGCGCCGGCCACACCCGCCATGGCTGCGCCGAAGATCACGCCGAAGTAGCGCACCCGGTTGACGTTCACGCCCAGCGAGTCGGCGGCCTGCGGGTTCTGCCCGACGGAGCGTATCTTGAGGCCAAGGGTCGTCTTGTCGAACAGGAACCAGATGACCGGCACCATGAGGTAGGCCGCGTAGACCAGCAGGTTGTGGTTGAAGAAGATCTCGCCGATCACCGGGATGTCGCTCAAGATGGGGATGTGCAACTCCGCAAAGCCGGTGACGCTGACCACCGAGCCGATCAGCACCCGGAACAGCAGGCTGCTGAGGCCGAGGCCAAAGAGGTAGAGGCCGATGCCGCTGATGCCCTGTTCGGCCTGGTAGGTGACGCTGATCACCGACATCAGCACACCCATCAGGATACCGACGAAGATTGCCGCTATGATGCCAAGCAACAGGTTGCCCGTTTCGAACACCACATAGAACGCCGAGATGGCGCCCATCAACATGATGCCCTCAACGCCCAGATCAAGCACACCGGTGCGCTGCGCTACCGTCTCGCCCAGCGCCGCAAAGAGGTACGGAGTAGCCAATCGGATACCACTGTGCAGGATGCCGATCAGCACAGATGCCTGAAGTAGTTCGGTTAACATGGCTACCTCTTATCCTCCGGGACGATCCCCGGTTCCAGGCTGGGCTGCGGCGGGCCAGAAATCGAGGTCTCGGTGACCTCGGTGCCGCGTCTGCGAGCCCGCTGGCGCACGAAGTAGTCGCTGGCCACCACGAAGAGCACGATCAGGCCGTTGATGACCACCACCAGCGAGCTGGGCACCTGCACCGTACGCTGCATCTTGTCCGCGCCCACCAGCAGTCCGCCGAAGATGATCGACGCCGGGATCGCGCCCAGCGGGTGCAGCTTGCCGAACAGCGCCGCCACGATGCCGCTGAAGCCGTAGCCGCCGGACAAGCCCTCGATCATCCGGTGATGCACACCGGTCACCTCGACGCCGCCAGCCAGCCCGGCAAAAGCGCCGCTGAGGATCAGCGCCAGGGCGATGTAGCGTTGCACCGGAATGCCGGCGTAGCGGGCCGCCGAGGGGTTCAGGCCGACTGCGCGGATGCGATAGCCGATGGTGGTGCGCCAGAGGAAGATGTAGACCAACACTGCCAACAAGATGGCCAGCAGCAGGCCAGCGTGCAGCAGGGTGCGCGGCACCAGCCGTGGCAGCCAGACTTGCAGGGGCAGGGTCGCGCTCTGGGGGATGTTGGTGCCGGCCGCGATCTGTTCTGGGTCCAGCATCGGGCCGCGCAACAGGTAGTTCATGACCTGCAGGGCGATGGCGTTGAGCATCACGGTGCTGAGGATTTCGTTGACGCCGAAGCGGGCCTTAAGGACGCCCGCGATGCCGCCCCAGATGCCGCCGGCCAACAGGGAAGCGGCCAGCGCTGCCACGATCAGCAGCAGGCCCGGCATGGTAGGAAACGCCAGCGCCAGAGCTGCGGCCGCGATCGCACCCAGAATGATCTGACCCTCACCGCCGATGTTGATAACGCCGGCGCGGAAGGCGATACAGATGCCCAGCGCCACCAGCAGCAGCGGTGTGGCCTTGGCCAGCGTCTGCGTCAGGCCGCTGACCGTGCCGAACGCTCCTTTCAGCATCGCGCCGTAGGCGACCAGGGGGTTGACGCCTAGCAGCAACAGCAGAATCGCGCCGACTCCCAGCGCCAGAAGCGTGGCTGCTACCGGCAGCAAAGCATCGAACAGTTTGTCGGTAGTTTGCCGTCTGGATAAGCGAGCCTGCTTGGCGGGGGCCGTCCCGGAGGAACCATCCTCGCTCATGGGCGAAGCCTCCTTTCCAGGAGAAGTCAGAGGAGAACGATGATTTCAAGCGCTGTAGGCAGCATGCGCCTACAGCGACGGTTGGATACCGGCTGTGGATCGGCGTTGCAGCGCCGCAGGTTCCAAGCCAGCTACAGTTTAGCTGGCTTTTTCCGGCTTGTCTATGACCCAGACAGGTGTTTTGCAGGTTTTGTGCCGCAAAATCGGCTCAGAGACAGGCGCTCCGGCTCGCACAAAGCCCTCATCGTCGCCGCACAAGACACACCGGGCACTAACGGCCTTAGCTATATCCCTCGCTGAAGATGTCGATCATCAGCCTCGGATCGCCCAGCGGATAGAGGATCGGGCAGGTGCATCCGTGGTCGATGTACTCGCGCACCTTGGCCTTGACTTCTTCGGGAGAGCCGCTGGCCGTGCACATCTGCACCACGTCGTCGGGCACCAGGTGCATCGCGCCCTCGATCTCCTCGTCGGTGGCCGGCCACGTCAACACCTGATGGATCTCGTCCAGCAGCTCCTGGCTGACGCCGCTGGCCTTCATCAAGTGCGGCTGCTGGCCGAGGTACTGGGTCATCATCTTGCGCGCGCCGTCCAGCGCCTTCTTGCGGTCCGTATCCACCGAGCAGATCATCAACTGCGGGCGGTCGATGTCGTCGATGCGCTTGCCGGCCTTCTTGGCGCCGCGCTCCAGCGCGTCCATGGCCTCAAGGTTGTATTTCGGGGCAACCAGATAGTTCAGCACCGCGCCGTCGGCGATCTCGCCGGTCAGCTCCATCATCTGCATCCCGGTCGCACCGATGTAGATCGGCACGTTGCGCGGCGTCTTGCGCCCGTGCACCACATCCAGGCGGATGCCGTCGACGTTGTGGAACTCGCCGTGGAAGGTGACCTCTTGCAGCGTCAACAGCTCGCGCAGCACCGTCACCGTCTCGCGCATGGCCAGCAGCGGCTTGCGGCGCTCGATGCCCACCTTGCGCGCCAGCGGGTCCCACCAGGCGCCGATGCCGCAGATCACTCGGTCAGGCGCCAGGTCGTCCAGGGTCAGGAACGTGGCCGCCAACAGGCCGATGTTGCGCGTCCAGTTGTTGATGACCCCGCTGCCGACCTTCAGCTTCGTGGTGTGCGCGGCAAAGGCGGCCATGGGCACGATGGCGTCGCGCACCAGCCGGCTCTCAGCCTGCCAGACAGCCTCGAAGCCCTTGGCCTCGGCGTACTTGCTAAGCTCGATCCCCTCGGACAGCTCGTGCGCGTCCTGCAGGTAGAGCGCCATTCGATCGTTTGGCATATCGGTGTCCTCCTTGTTGGTGGTGTATCACGGTTGACAGTGCAACCGAAACGGCTTACGATATCGTCGTCACAACGGTCATGGGAGTATGGCAACGATGAAGACAAGAATTACCATTTTTGTGGACGAGGAGCTGTTGGGGCGGCTGCAACGCTTTGTCTCGCTGGACGACTTGAGCCAACTGGTCAGCGAATTGTTGGAGGAACGGGTGCGCCGGCTCGAACAGGCTGAGACCGATGCGGCGATGCGTGACGGTTATCTGGCTGTCCGCAGCGAGCGCCAGGTTCTGCAGCTTGACTGGCAGGTTGTGGACGGTGAGGGATGGCCAGAATGAACTGGCGGATTCGTCCACTTCACGATTGAATATGCCAGAGCGCGCTCGCCAAAGTCAGACGTCAGCATTGGATCGATCCCGGCAACTCAACCTGACCTGGCGTCTTGAATCTCCACGTATTTACGCAGAACCAAATTAATCAGGGCAGGATACTCCTTGTCGTGCTCCTGAAACCAGGTTAGCACGTCTGAGTCCAGTGGAACATAGTTAGCACGCTTGGATGGCGGTACGTACAAGCGCGCCTTGGCGAAAAACTCATCTCTCAGAGGGGGAATATCCGAGTAGTTAATGTCTTCGTCGGTCATGCGGTCGAGGCGCTCCCAATCAGTTTCCAAAGGCGTCGAGGTATTTTTGTCGTTCATATTGATTCGCTTTCCGAACTGAAATCAGTCGAATAGTATCGTACTCAGGTTCCGTAAACACAACCACCACCACGTGCTGCTTCAACAGACCAATGCCGATCCATCGGTCCTCATCATACTCGTGTCGGTCGTCAAACTCGATCAGCAGCGGGACTTCATCCTCAAACATCGAAAGTACGCTTTCGAAAGCGATTCCGTGTTTTCTGAGATTTGTCCTGTTCTTCTGCTCATTCCATTCGAACTTCATGATTACGACAAACCCATGTTTGATTGCAGTCAATGCGTTGTTCGGGGCTGCTTCACCGGCAGTATCTAGACCTTTCTGAAGGCAATTGACTACTGACCGTTCGCAGTCCGGCGCTTCTTCGGCACCGCCATCGGCAGCTTGGTTCGCCGCACGCCGTCGAACTGGTAGAGCGCGTTGGCCACCGCGCCGGCCGTTGGCACCAGGCCGATCTCGCCCACGCCCTTGGCGCCGTAGGGTCCGTACGGGTCGGGCACCTCGACCCCGATGACCTCTAACTCCGGCATCTCCTTGGCGCGCAGGATGCCGCACTGGCGCAGCCGCGTGCTCTTGAAGTGCCCGCCCTCCATGGGCAGGTCCTCGCTGACGGCATAGCCCAGCCCCATGTGGATCGATCCCTCGATCTGACCCTCGAACAACGTCGGGTTGAAAATGCGACCGGCGTCGTGCGCCGCCACCACCTTGGCGATCTGGCCGTCGTCGTCCAGGATCACCAACTGCGTGGCGTAGCTGTAGGAGTAGTGGGTGATGACCTTGTCCGCCGCCTTGCCCGGCTTGGTGGTCCAATCCACGGTCCAACTGCCTTCGTACTGCCGGCCCACAAGCTCGGCCAGGTTGTGCTGCTGGAGATCCTTGGCCAGCTTGCGCGCCGCGTCCATGGTGGCGTTGCCGACCAGCGAGGTGGCGCGCGACGCTGTGGTCATGCCCGCCTCCTGGTCCGACTCGGTGTCCACCTGCACGGTCACGAAGTTGGGGTCGATGCCGGTCTCGTTGCACAGCGTCTGCAGGGCAACCGTGTGAACGCCCTGGCCCATCTCCGTCCAGCCGTGGTCGATCAGGACCCGGTCGGGCGCCAGGATGCTGATCCTGACGCGCGATGCATCGGGCATGCCGTTGCCAATGCCGGTGTTCTTGATGCCGCAGGCCAGCCCGGCGTATTTGGCGGCGTAGAACTCCTCCTTGACCGCCTCCAGCGTGGCCCGCAGCCCCGCACCGCCCTCGATCACCTGACCGGTTGCGGTCATGCTGCCCACATCGATCGCGTTGTCGTAGCGGAACTGCCAGCGGTCGAAACCGCCCTGCTCGCACAGCTCGTCGATCAGGTTCTCGATGGCGAATGCGGTTTGGTTGACGCCGAAGCCGCGCATCGCGCCGCAGGGGACGTTGTTGGTGTACACCGCCACCGCCTCGATGTCAGCGGCCGGCACATGATAGGCGCCGGTGGCATGGCCGGCGGCCCGCTCCAGCACCTTCGCCCCGACCGAGGCGTAAGCCCCGGTGTCGCCCACGATATAGGTCTTGACGAAGGTAAGCTTGCCGTTTACGTCGCAGCCGACCTCGTAGTCCATCCACATCGGGTGGCGTTTGGGGTGCATGCGAATCGACTCGTCCCGCGTCAGCCGCACCTTGACCGGGCGGCCCAGCAGACAGGCCAGCAGCGCAGCGTGGCCCTGCACCGACAGATCCTCCTTGCCGCCGAAGCCGCCGCCGTTGGGTACCAGCACCACCCGCACCTTGTCCTCCGGCAGGCCCAGCAGCGCGGCAAGCTGGATGCGGTCCTCGTAGATCCCCTGGCTCTGCGACAGCACCTCGACCGCGTAGCCGTTGCTGCCTGGATACGCTACCGCCGCCTCCGGCTCCATGTATCCGTGCTCGATGCGCTGCGTCTCGTAGTGGCCGGTGACAGTGTAGGCAGTGGCCGCGCGTGCGGCCGCGAGATCGCCGCGTTTCACGATGGTCTTGGACAGGACGTTCCCGTCAGCGTGGATCTTGGGTGCATCAGCCTGCAGTGCGGCGAAGGGATCGGTCAGCGGCTCCAGCACCTGGTACTCGACGGCCACCTTCTCGGCGGCCATGCGGGCCGCCAGATAGGTATCAGCCACCACTGCCGCCAGCACATCGCCGACGTAGCGCGTCTCCTCTCCCTCGGCCACAAACAGCGGCCAGTCCTGCTGGATCAGCCCGACGGAGCGCCGTCCCGGCACGTCAGCCGCGGTGAACACCCGCACGACGCCGGCCATCTCTGCGGCTGCTGTGGTGTCGATCTTGACGACCCGGGCGCGCGGATGCTCGCTGAGCACCAACGCAGCGTGCAGCATCCCGTCGATTTGAATGTCGTCCACGTAGGGCCGTTGGCCCAGCACTGCGCCGAAGGAGTCGTACTTGGGATGGCGGTCGCCGACTCGGCCCGGGCTGTCGGGGCGCGGCACCTCCTCCTCGGTGCGGATAGCGTGGGCGGCCACCTCGATCGCGTCCACGATCTTCTTGTAGCCGGTGCAGCGGCAGAGATGCGGCGTCAGCGCTTTCTCGATCTCGTCGCGCGCCGGGTCCGGGTTGCGGTTGATCAATGCATTGGCCTGCATGACGATGCCGGGGATGCAGAAGCCGCACTGGATGCCGCCCTCGGCCACGAAGGCGTGGGCGAAGACCTGCTGGCGATACTCGCCCAGACCCTCGGTGGTGACGACGCTGCCGCCGTCCACCTTCTTCATGGGCGTGACGCACGACAGCACCGCCTTGCCGTTCAGGTCCACCGCGCAGCAGCCGCAGGCGGCCTGCGGCGCGCAGCCATCCTTGGGAGAGATGATGTGTTCGTGGTCGCGGAGAAAAGACAACAGCGGCAGATCGGGATCGCCGTCGTATTGCCGGGGGATGCCGTTGAGATGAAATTGCATGGAAACCCTCTTTGGTAATCAGATCGAACGCTGATTGCCCAGAGGGGCGACCGCAGGCATTGGGCCGGGCACGTCCCAAGCCTCGCCAGGTGCGCAGCCGCCGTCGAGTCCACGAGGTCTGGCGTGACTGTCAGAGTTGGCCGCTTCCGGTCAGCCCCGCATGGCTGGTGCCGCCGGAAGCGGGAGGTTGTAGTAAGTGTACGATGCGTCCGCTGGATCGTGCCTGCGCCCGTTCTGGGGAACGCCCACAAGGAGCTATCCAACGGTAGAATCTGCGTTGCACTTTGTAGGATAGGGCCTTGTGCCCGTTCTGGGGAACGCCCACAAGGGGCTATCCTACAGGGAACAGCGCAGTTCCGTTTCAGATACCGGTGATACGAATGCCGGCGTTGCTGACTTTGTAGCGGATGTTGACGCCGATCAGCACCGACGTCAGCCCTTCGACGACGCTGGCGTTCTGCAGGGCGCCGGCGTCAACGCCGTTCATGTTGGCGTCCGTGCAGAGACCGATGGCGATCTGCTTGTCGTCCTTGCTGTCACCGCAGACCAACACATCGCAGTCCAGTTTGACTGCCGGGTCCTTGAGGTTGTGGGCGCCGATGTTCTGAAAGGCCGCAACGATGCGCACGGCCTCGCCCAGTTGCTGCTGCGCCTCCTCGGCCGCCGACAGCCCGCTTTCCAGCCGCCAGACGCGCGCCTTGGGCTTGCGCGTCGGCGCGACAACGGTGATCAGCAGCTTGCCGGCCAATGCATCGGCAAGCCCGGCCAACGTAGCTGCCTGCGCCTCGTAGGGCACCGAGAGCACCACGACCTCGGCCGCCGTGGCTGCGGACAAGTTGTCGTTTCCGCTGATAGCGACGCCGGGCAGTTGGGCATTGAGCTCCTCGGCTACCTGCTGCCCTTTCTCGGCCAGCCGTGAGCCGATGATCACCTCATGGCCGGCCTGCGCCCAGCGCAAACCAAGACCGCTGCCTTCCGGCCCGGTGCCGCCAAGAATTGCGATCTTCATGCTCACTCCTTGGGCGTATCGTCTGCGGACGGGGCATCAGCCGCCGGAGCAGCCGGTGCTGGCGCTTCAGGATTCGGGTTTGGAGCCGCTGCTTCAGTCGAATGATAGGGCGACTCGGCCAGTTCCTTGGCTACCCAGTCGTCGGATACGGCGCGACCCTTGCGCTGTGCCTCCAGCTCCGCCATGTGCTGTTGCTTGCGCTTGCGGTCGGTGACCAGAAACCAGACGCCGCCAACTACAAGGATCAACAGGAGAATCGCGAGCACGGGGTAGGTCAGCGCGTTGCGCATCTGGGGAAAAACCAGGAAGAAGAACGCATAGACCGCTACCACAAACACATAGGCCAGGACGATGCGGACCAGACATGTCCCGATGCTGGGACGCTTGTAGTTGTCGTACTCAGGGCGATTGTCGGGCATCAGGGGCGCCTCCTTGGGGATGTGTGGATCGGGATATCAACCCAACAGCCCAACCCGCTGGTTGAACTGCTCAATCAGCGCATCGATCTCGTCCGCCTTGGCGGGAATGCTGGTCCAGTAGTCGTCATCGTACCACTGCGCCTGGATCTCCTCGTAGGTCTTGCCTTGCTGCTCGACCCAGGTGAAGTACTTCAGGTTGTGGATGCGCTTGCGGTCATGGTAAGACAGTTCGAGCATATTGTCAACTGACTCGCCCAGCAGGTAGCGGTTGTAGGCGACCGCCGCGTCGATCTCGCCGAACGGCCCTTCGCTCTCCCGCAGTTCAGCCAGCCGGCTGCGGTAGAGGTCCATGGAGTCGGTGGCCACCGCGGCCACCACATCCTGCCCGGTCATTTCGTAGTACTTGGCCATCTTGATGGCCGAAAGCAGGTTGGCGATGCCGGAGATACCAAGCAGCGGCAACTGGCAAACCAGCTCGCTGGACACGCCCTGTTTTACCAGATACTCAGATCCCGCAGGCTCGTTGAACAGGCGGATCAGGCTCATGCTCGCTGCATCGTCAATGGCTGTCACCAGATCGGTGTTCTTGACGTTGTGGATCCAGGGCACATGCTTGTCGCCGATGCCCTCGATACGATGCGAACCAAAGCCGTTCAACAGCAGGGTCGGGCACTGCAACGCTTCGCTGGCGGCGATCTTGCTGGCAGGATAGCGATTCTTCAGGTAGTCCCCGCAGGCGATGGTACCGGCCGAACCGGTGGTCAGCGCCACACCGCGGAAGCGATCGCCGGGACCCATGATCCGCGTCAACACGTCCTCGATGGCCGGGCCGGTGACCTCGTGGTGCCAGAGATAGTTGCCAAACTCCTCGAACTGGTTGAAGATCATCAGGTCCTGGCCTGAGCGGCGCAGCTCCCAGCACTTGTCGAAGATCTCCTTGACGTTGCTCTCTGAGCCTGGCGTCTTGATCGTCTCGCCGGCCACCGATGCCAGCCAGTCAAAGCGCTCCTGGCTCATGCCCTCGGGCAGGATGGCAATCGACTCGCAGGCCAGCAGGTTCGAGTCGTAGGCGCCGCCGCGGCAGTAGTTGCCGGTGGAGGGCCAGACAGCCTTCTGTGTCGTCGGGTCGAACTGGCCGGTGACCAGCCGCGGTACAAGACAGCCAAAGGCCGCACCGACCTTGTGCGCGCCGGTGGGAAACCACTTACCAATCACCAACACGATGCGCGCCGGCACACCGGTCAGCTCAGGTGGGAACTCGATGTAGTTCACGTCCCCAAAGCCGCCGCCATAGGCCACCGGCTCGTTGTGCCAGGTGATGCGGAACAGGTTGAGCGGGTTCAGATCCCACAGTCCGACATCGCCCAGTTGCGCCTTGATGCTGTCCGGGATCAGTTCCGGGTGGCGCATCTGCTTGAACGTGGGGATGATGATGTTGCGCTCGCGGGCACGCTCGACAGCGCGCTCGAGGCGGTCTTCGTGGATGGTTAGGTCGATCATGGTAGGGAAATCCTGTGTTTGGTTCTAAAGGGGTGAAGGGGTAGATTGGGAGAACGGTAGGTTGGTAAATTGGTAGATTGGTAGATTGGTAGGTTGGTAGATTGGTAAGTTGGTAGGTTGGTAGGTTGGTAGGTTGGGTCGAGAGCGCGATGTATGACGAATTTTCCAGTTTACCAGTATACCAATATACCAATTTACCCTTCTAACTCTGCCATTACCCGCTGCAGATCTGTCAGATTCGGCTCGACGCGGTAGGAGCGCGTGCCGACCTGCTCGACGGCGGTCATGGCGCTCTTGACATCCTTGAGGCCGCTGCCGGTGTTGATGACCACGATCCGATCATCGGGGCCGACAAGGCCTTGCTCAACAGCCTTGACGAGGCCGGCATAGCTGGCTGCGCCGGCTGGTTCGGCAAAGACGCCGCAGCCACGCGCCAAAGCCGGGATCGCCGCCAGTATCTCCTCGTCGGTGACGGTAACGTAGGCGCCGCCGGTGTCTACCACGGCGGCCATCGCCTTGATGCGGTCGCGCGGCAGGCCAGCGCTGATGCTGTCAGCCACAGTGTGCGAATCAATGGGCGGTTTTTGCAACACATCCAGGCCGTGCAGCCCAGCCTGCCACGCCTCGGCCATGAAGTTGCTGCCAGCGGCCTGCACGCCGTAGATGCGCGGCATCTGCTCGATCCAGCCCATCGCCAGCAGATCGCGCAGCCCTTTGTGGACGCCGCCGATGATGCAGCCGTCGCCGACGCTGACAAAGATGGCGTCGGGAGCCTGCCATCCCAGTTGCTCGCAGATCTCAAAGCTCACCGTCTTTTTTCCCTCCGACATGTAGGGGTTGAAGCCGGTGTTGCGGTTGTACCAGCCATAGGTCTCGGCCGCCTGCAGGCAGAGGTCGAACGCGTCGTCATAGGTGCCGTGAACCAGCATCACCGTCGAGCCGAAGGTCAGCAACTGGGCGATCTTGGCCGGCGGCGCGGTCTCGGGCACGAAGATGACGTTGGGCTGCTGCACGCTGGCGCAGATCCCGCTGAGCGCTGCAGCTGCGTTGCCGGTGCTGGCCGTGGTGACAACGGCTGCGCCCTTTTCCTGGGCCTTGACCACAGCGATGGCGCTGGCGCGGTCCTTGAAGGAGGCGGTCGCCTGGCGGCCGTCGTCCTTGACCCAGAGGTGCTTCAGCCCCAGCGACCCAGCCAGCCGCGGCGCCTCGTAGAGCGGTGTCCAGCCGACCGCCAGCGGCGGCACAGGCGACTCCGGCTCGATGGGCAGCAGCGGCTTGTAGCGCCAGATGCTGAAATCGCGGTTGTTCGCCAGACTCTGCGGGCCGAAGTTCAGGCTGATCAACCCGTAGTCGTACTGCACGTCCACGATGCCTTCGTAGCCGTGGTCAGGACAGACGTAGTCGATCTCGTCCGGCCCGTATTCCTTGCCGCAGATCAGACATTTGAGGGAGGTAATGTGGTTCATGGTTTGACGGGACGTAGATTGGTAAATTTGTTGATTGGTAGATTGGTACATTGGGGGGGGTTGGGAGATTGGTGCAGAGACGGCCAATGCTTCCAACTGACCAGTCTAGCCGTCTACCAACCTACCAATCTTCCAATGTGCCAATCTACCAGTTACTCGTTCCAGTTACTCGTTCCAGTTACTCGTTCACAATCCAGGTGCCAGTCTTGCCATCCAGCGCATCAACCATGTGGGCAGGGTCGGTGATCAGGCCCTTGCCGTTCGGGTTCGCTTCCAGGAAGCCGATGATGGCCTCGATCTTGGGACCCATGCTGCCGGCCAGGAAATGGCCATCGGCCAGGTATTGCTTCGCCTCGCTGAGCGTCAGTCTGTCCAGCCAGACCTGGTCGGGCTTCTTGTAGTTGAGGGCCACCTTCTCAACAGCAGTCGAGATGAGCAGCAGGTCGGCGTGCAGATCACTTGCCAGCAGCGCACTGGCCCGATCCTTGTCGATGACCGCGAAGACACCTTTGAGCAGGCCGTTCTCGTCCTGGATCACCGGAATGCCGCCGCCGCCCACCCCGACCACGATGAAGCCGGCGTGGATCAGCGTGTGGATGGCATCCTTTTCGACGATCTTCAGCGGGATCGGGGAGGCGATCATGCGCCGCCAGCCGCGGCCGGCGTCCTCGCGCACCTGCCAGCCCTGGCGCTCGAACTGGCGGGCGCTCGTCTCATCGGTGAAGCCGCCGATTCCCTTGGTCGGGTTGGTGAAGCCGGGGTCGTTGTGGTCAACCAGGACCTGAGTCACGACGGCCGCCACAGAACGCTTGATGCCGCGCTTGGTGAACTCGTTGTCAAGCGCGCGCGCGATCATGTAGCCAATAGATCCCTGGGTATCGGCGCCGATTACGTCCAGCGGGGTGATATGCACCTCGTGGGCGGCCAGCTCGTTGCGCCGGAGGATGAAGCCGACCTGCGGGCCGTTGCCGTGGGTGACGATGACGTTCCAGCCCTGCTGGATCATGTCGGCGATGTGGGCGCAGGTTTGCTCGACCGCGTCGATCTGCGAGCTTACATCTTCGTGCGCCTTGTCGAGAATCAGCGCGTTGCCGCCAACGGCAACAACTGCGGTACGGTGAAGTTCACTCATAGGGAGTACCTCTGTTGGATGGCTATGCCATGGTCAACGCCATGACGGCCTTTTGTGCGTGCAGGCGGTTCTCAGCTTCGTCGAAGACCACGCTGTGCCGCCCGTCGAGCACCGAGCTGGTAACCTCGATGTCGCGGTCGGCCGGCAGCGGATGCATGTAGATCACGTCTTCCTTGCCGAGCGCCATCAGCTCGTCGTTGGCGATCCAGTCCTTGTACTGGTCCTGGACGCGCTTGCCCTCGGCAGGGTCGGTGGTGGTCACCAGCGGACCCCACGACTTGGCATAGATGACATCGGCGTCCTTGCAGGCTTCCTGCATGTCATGCACGACCTCAAAGCCCGTCCCATTGGCGCGCGCCAGGTCACGCGCTTGTTGCATGACATCCGGCATCAGCGCGAACTCCGGAGGGTGGGCCAGCACCACGTCCATGCCGAAGCGCGGCATCTGCAAGACCAGCGACTGCGGCACTGAGACCGGCTTCAGGTAGGAGGCTGCATAGGCCCAGGAGACGACCATCTTCTTGCGGCGCAGGTTGCGCCCCTTCTTTTCCATGATGGTCATCAGGTCGGCCAGACACTGGTGCGGGTGGTAGATGTCGCACTGCATGTTGAGCACCGGTACGCGGCTGGCATCGGCCACCAGGTTGAGGTAGCGGTTGCCCACGCCCCAGTCCACGTGGCGGATGGCGATGCCGTCAAAGTAGCGGCCGAAGATATCACCCATCTCGCGCTCGGTGTCGCCGTGCGAGATCTGGGTCGTTCGGCTCTCGATGAACGCCGCGTGCCCGCCCAGTTGCGCCATGCCGGCCTCGAAGGAGCCGCGGGTGCGGGTGCTGCTGAAGAAGAACAGCATGGCCAGCACCTTGTCGCGCAGATAGGCATGCGGCTGGCCCAGGGCCCGCTTCATCTTCAGGTCCCAGGCCACGTCAAGTACGGTTTCGACCTCTTCCTTGCTGAAGTCAAGGTCGCTGATAAAGTCGCGTCCGCGAAGGTTGGTTTGCATGTTAGTACCTCGTTTGCCAGTGAACTGGTAGATTGGTAGATCTGGTAGATTGGTAGATCTGGTAGACTGGTAGATTGGTAGATTGGTGATCCACGAGATGTGGTCGTTAACAGCCTGACCAGATTACCAAGTTACCAATCTACCAAGTTACCAAGTTACCAATCTACCGACCTATTCCATTGCGCCCAGCACCAGCGCCAGCAACGTCATTCGCATGACCACGCCCTGGAAAGCCTCCTGCCAGTAGCGCGACCAACGGGTGATGTCAACGTCGGGCGGGATCTCGTCCATGCGCGGCAGCGAATGCAGCAGGATGGCGTCGGACTTGGCCTTGGTCTCCAGCAGCTCGCGGGTGATCTTGTAGTTGGCGGGGGTCATGCCCGCGTCGCCGGTGCGCTCGTCGCGGCTCTTGGTGTAGTCGGGCTGGACAACCGGCTCAACCAGGATGACGTCGGCATCGGCAATGGCCTCCTCGACGTGATCGGCTTCGCGGAAGTTCAACGAGTAGCGGCGGAAGTCGGCCTTGTACTCCTCCGGCATGGCCATGTCAGGCGAGCCAGGGAAGAGGGCATCAGCACTGGGACCGACGAAGGTGATGGGGCAGTCGAACTGGGTCAGCGCGTAGCCCAGGGAGTGCATGGTGCGCATGCGCATGTCGCCCACAGCCAGCCATTTCAGCCCGTCGATGCGCCCTCTCTCGCGCAACACCGTGTTGAGATCGGTCAGGATCTGGGTGGGATGCTCACCCCAGCCGTCGCCGCCGTTGATGATCGGAATCGACGCCCACTTGGCGGCCTCGTGGGGAGCGCCCTGCTGGAAGTGACGCATGACAATCACGTCGCCATAAAACTCCAGCATCTTGACCGTGTCCTTGATCGACTCTGGTAGAAGTCACCGGCGCGCGTCATCTTGGCATCGGAAAAGCCGGTGACATGGCCGCCCAAGCGGTGCATGGCGGACTCGTGGGCCAGGCGGGTGCGGGTGGAAGGCTGATAGAAAGCGGTCACCAGCGTCTTCTCTTTGAGCATGTCCACGTTGCGCCGGCCGCGGGCGATGGGCTCCATCTTGGCGGCTACGTCGAAGACGTGAAAAAACTCGTTGCGTTCGAAATCCTTGAGGGACAGAATGTCCCGGCCTGCAAAACTGCGCATGTTCGTGTCTCCTTGGTTGTTTGAATGAGGCTGGAATCTGGCTCAATCCCATGCTTGCGCCAGCCGCAAGCGAATCACGCCAGTCCGGAAAAAGGCTTCGGAAAATACAATGGGCTGGTTGGTGTTTTCGAAGAACACCTGGTCAAGCTTCAGCAGCGGGGTCTGGTCGCCTGGAAGAAGTCGAAGGGTCTCGGCATCGGGCAGAACCGCCTCGATGTCGAAGATCGCGTAGCTGATCGGTGTGCTGTGATAACGCTGGACGAACTCACTAAGTGGCAATCCGCCGTCACACGCTTCAGGCGGCGCATGCAGAACATGCAGCGGCACAACCGTGTGGGTCAAGACGACGGGCAACTCATCGGCGTGGAAGAGGCGCGTCATGCTGAGCACGGGTTCGGCCTCCGTCAGCGCCAGCACCTCTAACTCGCGCGGCGTGATCGCACGGACTTCCTGCGCCACCAGTTCAATGCGCGGGGTGAAACCGCTGTTCTCAATCAGGCGGGTAAAGTTCCACAGGCCACCCAGGCTGGTGGGAATGCTCCCCAGATGCACGTTGACGTACGTGCCGTCGCCTTGTTTGCGCAGCAGCAGCCCCTGGGTAGCCAGCCGGGCCAGCGCGCTGCGCACCGTCGCCCGGCTGACGCCGAGCTGCGCAGCCAGGTCACTTTCGGAGGGCAGCCGGCTGCCAGGCGCGTAGTCCTGGCGCCTGATACGTTCAGCCAGCAAGTCGCTGACCTGTGATGTGATGGACTTGGGACGCTCAATGAGCATGACAGTTTGTGGAACAGGGTATACGCATAAGGCAGACGGCAATCGTCTGACCTTTCTTATTATCGCACAGACTTAGGCGAAAGTCAATGGCTTTTGCGGAAATTTTCTCAGCAAACATGATCCAGGTCATTTGCGGCGTTTCGCGAATCGTGGATAATATAATCAATTCCTGTGCAACGGCGCACAGGCCCGTGGAATCGACCACTGGCGCGCCGCGCCGGTGGTTTTTTCGTTTCAGCACATCGTGCTGGTGGGACCATTTCTTTCAAAGGAGAAAGATTCGATGACAATCATGATCCAAGATCCGCAGACCGTTGTTGCCCCGGAGGTGAACGGCAAGATGGAGACCTTTGAACTCAACCCGTTTGCTATCGCGCAGCGGCAGTTGGATGAGGCCGTCGAGATCCTCGAACTTGATGAGGCGACGCACCAGATGTTGCGTTGGCCCATGCGCGAGCTGAAGTTCACCGTTCCTGTCAGGATGGACGACGGCACCGTCAAGGTGTTTCATGGCTATCGCGTGCAGTACAACGACTCGCGCGGCCCGGCCAAGGGTGGCCTGCGCTTCCATCCCGACGAGACGATTGACACCGTTCGCGCCCTCTCGGCCTGGATGACCTGGAAGACAGCTGTGGTAGACATCCCGCTGGGCGGCGGCAAGGGTGGCGTGACCTGCAACCCCAAGGAGCTGTCGATGGCCGAGTTGGAGCGCCTCAGCCGTGGCTACATGCGCCGCGTGGCCGGCTTCATCGGGCCGGAGACCGACGTGCCCGCGCCTGACGTCTACACGACCCCCCAGATCATGGCCTGGATGCGCGACGAGTACGAAGCGATCCACATGCACCAGGCGCCTGGCATCATCACCGGCAAGCCGCTGGAGTTGGGCGGATCGGCGGGCCGCGGCGACGCGACAGCCCGGGGCGGTATCTACACGACCCGCGAGGCAGCCAGGCTGCTGGGCATCGACCTGAACGGCGCAACCGCCGCGGTCCAGGGCTACGGCAACGCCGGTTTCTTCGGCCACAAGCTGGGCGTTGACCTGTTGGGACTGAAGATCATCGCTGCCAGCGACTCCAAGGGCGGCGTGTACGACCCCAACGGCCTTGACTACGACGAACTGGCTGCCTGGAAGCAGGAGACCGGCTCCGTCATCAACTTCCCCGGCACGACCTTTATCAGCAACGAGGACCTGTTGGAGCTGGACGTTACCGTGCTCATGCCCTCGGCGCTGGAGAACGTCATCACCGCCGCCAACGCCGACCGCATCAAGGCCAGAATCGTCACCGAGTTGGCCAACGGTCCCACGACCCCTGAGGCCGATGTGATCCTGCACGACAACGGCGTCTATGTGATCCCTGACTTCCTGTGCAACGCCGGCGGCGTCACCGTCAGCTACTTCGAGCAGGTGCAGAACGCCTACAACTTCTACTGGACCGAGGACGAGGTGCATGTCCGCCTCGACCAGAAGATGACCACCGCCTTCCACACTGTGCACGAGATGGCCCAGCGCAAGGACGTCCACAACCGGCTGGCCGCCTATCTGGTCGCCGTGGACCGCGTCGCGAAGGCGATGAAGCTGCGGCTGGGTCTGATCGATTGTCAGTAAACAGTGATCGGTAACCAGTACTGATCGCCGCCGCTATTCAAGAACTCCCGCCCGTTGTGCTACAATGGACGGGAGTTTCCATTCTGAAGCGTAAAACTTGATGCGTGAACCGTGACGGGTCACGTACTACGTTTTACGTTTCACGAATTCAGCGACCCTTCATGACCCGTGAAGCTGCGCCATCTTCCCACCGACCCAAGGAACCCGCCCATGTCCATCACCCTGCAACTCACCGGCATCGCCCATGGCGGCGAGGCCATCGGCCACCACAACGGCAAGATCGTCTTCGTGCCCTACGCCATTCCCGGCGAAACGGTGGAGGCCGAGATCGTCGAGGAGAAGGCACGCTGGAAGCAGGCGCGCCTGCTGGAGGTCGTGCAGGCGTCGCCGGATCGGGTTGAGCCGCCCTGCCCCTACTTCGGGCCAGGTCTGTGCGGCGGCTGCCAATGGCAACACATCGGCTACGAGCGGCAACTGGCGCTGAAGCGCGAGGTGGTGATCGACCAACTTCAACGGCTGGGTCGGGTCGCCGATCCAGCGGTGGAGGAACTGATCGCGCTGGCCGACGAAGATGGGCTGCTGGACCTGGGCTATCGCAACCACGTGCAGATGGTGGCCGATGTCAACGGTGCGCTGGGCTTCATCCGCGACTCGGAGGGGCGCAGCGCTTCCGGGGACGGCGGACAGGATCGTGCCCGCGACATGATCGCCGTCGATCGGTGCCTGTTGTTGCACCCGCTGGTAGACGAGCTGCACCAGGCGCTGGTGGAAGGCCGGCTGGCGCCGGTCGATCTGCCGGAGGGCAGCGTAACTGAGGAGGGCGGCGAAGATGATCCCGTCCGGCTGCGCAAGGCGGTGCTCCGGGCGGGCATCCACACCGGCCAGAGGCTGATGCTGATCGAGACAGTCGGCGCGCGCCAGCCGCCCTTCGCGGTCGAGGACCTGGCGGTGCGAGTCACCTTCCGCGAGCGCGATGGCACGGTGGTTCCGCTGATCGGCGAGCCGTGGCTGGAAGAGGAGATCGCCGGACAAACGTTCCGTTACGCAGCCGATAGTTTCTTCCAGGTCAATACCGTCGGCGCCGAGGCCATGGTCGAATTGGCGCTGGAGATGCTGGCGCCCCAGGGCCACGAGACGCTGCTGGACGGTTACTGCGGCGTCGGGCTGTTCTCGCTCAGCCTGGCGCGCCACGTCGGGCAGGTGATCGCGGTCGAGGAGTCGTGGGTGGCGTGCGAGGACTTCGCCTGGAACGGGCGCGACGTGGACAACGTGGCGCTGTTCGAGGGGCCGTTTGCGGAGGTGCTGGAGACCTTCGACGCCGATGAACGCATCCATCTGGCCATCATCGACCCGCCGAGGAGCGGCGCAGGCGAGGCGGCCGTCGCTCAACTGGCGCGACTGGGCGTGCCAAGGCTGCTTTACGTGTCATGCGACCCGGCCACCCTGGCGCGCGATGCCCGACTGCTGGTCGAGGCCGGCTACGCGTTGCAGCAGATCCAGCCGCTGGACATGTTCCCGCAGACCTACCACATCGAGAGCCTGGCGCTGTTCACGCTGCACGCGCCATAAGACGTGATATCGCCTTGTGAGTCCAGTTTTCACGTCTTCGGTTTCACGTTTCAGGGCGCGGCTCGCGGGCCATCGACCTGGCGCCTGATGTTTTTCAGAAAACGGAGCAAAACAGGTGAGCGCACCTATCAAACCAGTCATCTCCGTTGCTCTGCTCGAGCAGATCGACATCCGCGTCGGCACGATCCTCCGGGTCGACGATGTGCCGCGGTCGGACAAGCTGGTGAAACTGACCGTGGATTTCGGCGCTTTCCGGCGCACGATCCTGGTCGGGATGAAACAGGAGCGCGCCGAGCCCGCGAGGTCGAGGGCAAACAGGCGCTCTTCGTGGTCAACCTGGCGCCGCGCAAGATGATGGGCGAGGTGTCCGAGGGGATGCTGTTCGACATCGGCTACAGCGACGGCATCACGCCGGTGCTGGCGATGCCGGAGACGCCGGTGCCGGACGGCACGCGGGCAGGCTAGGTGTATCGTGACAGCAGGAACAGTGGTTGCCGTCAGCAGCAGCGACTCGCATACCTTCAGCAAGCCGAACCGGGATTTCATTCGCCTGCTGGCTGGCCTGGGCGTCGAGGGGGACGCGCACGCGGGAGAAACGGTGAAGCATCGCTCGCGCGTGCGGCAGGATCCCGATCAACCCAACCTGCGCCAGGTGCACCTGATTCACAGCGAACTGCACGACGAACTGCGACAAGCAGAATTCGCCGTCTCTCCGGGCAAGATGGGTGAGAACATCACAACGCTCGGCGTCGATCTGCTGAGGCTGCCGGTTGGCGCGCGGCTGCACCTGGGCGCCAACGCCGTGGTGGAGATCACCGGCCTGCGCAACCCTTGTTACCAGTTGGATGGTTTCCAGCCAGGGCTGATGGCGGCCGTTTTGGACCGCGATAGCGATGGCAACCTGGTCCGCAAGGCCGGTGTCATGGGAATCGTGCTGGCCGGCGGCGAGGTGCGACCCGGCGACCCGATCCGCGTCGAACTGCCGCCGGAGCCGCACCGGTCGCTGGAACCGGTGTAGAATCGGCGTGAGTCAGGACCGGCAGTCCTCGGAAGGACTGCCGGTCCTTGGGCTTACCGCTCGATCAACCCCTGCTGCACCGCGACTGCCACAGCCTCAGTGCGATTGCCGGCATCGAGTTTCCCCAGGATCGAACTGACGTGGAACTTGACCGTCCGCTCGGTGATTGCGAGCTTGTCGCCGATCTCCTTGTTCTGCAGGCCGACTGCCATCAGCTCCAGCACCTCAAGCTCGCGCGGCGTCAACGGCTCAGGCAGCGGCGCGGCCGGCGGTTCGGTCACGCGCTGGATCAGCTTCGACGCCACCACCGGTTGCAAGAGCGACCCGCCGGCGTGCACGATACGCACCGCGTTGAACAGCTCCTCCCGCGGTGCGCCCTTCAGCAGATAGCCCTTGGCGCCCGCTTTGACGGCGCTCAGAATGCGTTCGTCGGTGTCGAAGGCGGTGAACGCGATGGCGCGCACCGGCCGGTCGAGGATGCGCAGCCGCTGGAGCGCTTGCACGCCGTCCATCTCCGGCATCTCCAGGTCCAACAGCACGATGTCAGGATCCAGCGCCGCCACCTGCTCGATCACCTCTCTGCCTGTGCCAGCCTGGCCGACGACAAGAAAATCAGGCTGGGTGGCGAGCACGGCACCCAGCCCGTCGCGCACGATGGGGTGGTCGTCGGCTACCAGGATGCGGATCTGAGTTGCTTGGTCGGGCATGGCAGTTCAAACCACGGTGTTCAGGGGAACGATGACTTCGACGGCCGTACCCGCGCCAGGGCCGGTCTCCAGCTGCAACTGGCCGTGCAGCAGCCTGGCGCGCTCGTTCAGTCCAACGAGGCCGAAGCGCCCGCTTGCAGCTTCGTCCGGCGCAAAGCCGACACCGTCGTCGGTGACCAGCAAGCGCACCTCTTCAGGCGTCGTGGTCAGCCGCACCCGGCAGCGGGTTGCCCGGGCGTGCTGCACGACGTTGTTGAGCGCTTCCTGCGTGATGCGGAAGAGGCCAATCTCGATGCGCGCCGGCAGCGGCCGCGCCGCGCCGATCAGTTCCAGGCTGGCGCGCAGCCCGGCGCGGCCATCGACAGCGCCAACCAGCGCGCTCAGCGCCTCGGCCAGCGTGCGGCCCTCCAACGGCGCAGCACGCAGGTCGAGCACGGAGCGGCGGGCTTCATCCAGGCTGGCGCGCGTCAGCTCCATGGCCCGCTGTACGGCCGCGCTGATCCGATCGACTGGCGCGCCGGCTTCCAGCAACGCGTCGGCCGACTCGAGTTGCAGGGCGATGGCAGCCAGGCTCTGCGCCAGCGTGTCGTGCAGCTCCCTGGCCAGCCGGTTGCGCTCCTCCAGCGCGCCGAGGCCGGCGCTGTGCTCAAACAGCCGGGCGCGCTCGACCGCAATGCTCAGCAGGTCGCCCACGGTGTAGAGTAGCCGCAGGTCGTCGCTGGACAGCTCGCGCCAATCCGCGCTGGCGACGTTGAGCACGCCCAGCTGCCGGCCGTGGGCGTAGAGCGGGATGCTGGCGTGGTAGCGCAGCCCATCGGTGCCGTCTACCAGGTTCTTGAGGCGGCTGCACGTTACCACGTTGACGTTG
Organism: Caldilineales bacterium; assembly: GCA_041391245.1. Classification (GTDB taxonomy): domain Bacteria; phylum Chloroflexota; class Anaerolineae; order JAAEKA01; family JAAEKA01; genus JACKBK01. The sequence goes on along the minus strand of JAWKOJ010000016.1, from coordinate 12,043 downwards.
GCAGCGCCCGCCAGGTCGCCAGCGCGGAAGGTATCCAGGCAGTAGCAATCGCCCTCCATGCGCCACGGGTTTTCGGCCAGCGCGGGCGGCAGGTTCTGGGACGCGGCCAGGTACGGCTCGCCGCTCTCCTCGTGCAGCAACCACACCCAACCGGTCTGCAGGTCCAGCAGATCGGCTACCTGCGCCAGCGCCGTTCGCAACGCGCGCGTCAGGTCCACCTGGGCGTTGAGTTCTTTGGCGAACGCGTTCAGGATCGACAACTCGCGGTTGCGCCGATGCAGGCGGTCGGCGTCGGAGGATGGCGGTTTCATGAGCGGGTCGCAGGCAGGATAGCACCGTTCGCAGCACACGTCAACCCATCTGACGCTGCCTGGATCGTGAACCGAAAGTCGGGGCAACACGCCCGCTGGGAACTACAAGCTCCCGGCTATCAGCTGGAAGCCCTTTCAGCGCTACGATCCCAGGCCCGCAGGGCCTTTCATCTTGTAGCCCGATCCGTTGACGGTCGGGCGGTCCTCGCCGGACACAACCGCCGGGATGCTGCGCAAGACCTCCGGGCTATCCACTCCAGAGTGCCAGCAGCCAGGTGGAAGCTCTTTCAGGGCTGTGGTCCCAGGCCCGCAGGGCCTTTCATCTTGTAGCCCGATCCGTTGACGGTCGGGCGGTCTGAGCTGGCAGGAGCTTCCGGACTGCCCGAATTCATTCGGTGTGACGGCCTGTGTTATACTCGACCTATGACGACAGGCAGCGCTCCGGGCAAGGTGATTCTGTGCGGTGAGCACGCGGTGGTCTACGGCCGACCGGCGATCGCCGTGCCGGTCAGCCAGGTCGCGGCGACGGCGACGGTTAGGCCGGGTGCGGCGGGCAGCGGCTGCGTGCTGGACCTCAGCGACATCGGCGAAACCGTTCCGGTGTCCGGCGCGTCAACCGGCCAGCCGCTGGCGCTGGTGACCAAGCTCGCGCTGGAGGCGCTGGAGTTGCCGACGCCGGACTGGCACATCGTTCTGCACAGCACGATCCCGGTCAGCAGTGGGCTGGGCAGCGGCGCGGCGGCGGCCACCGCTATCGTGCGGGCCGTAGCGGCTGCAGCAGGTCGATCCCTTACAGCGGGCGAGATATCGGCGCTGGTATTCGAGAGCGAGACGCTGTTCCACGGCACGCCCAGCGGCATCGACAACACGGTGATCGCCTATGGGCAGCCGGTCTGGTTTGTGCGCGGCCAGCCGCCGGAGCCGTTCTTCGTGGCCCGGCCGTTCACGCTGACCATCGGCGACACCGGCATCGCCAGCCCGACCAGCATCACAGTCGGCGACGTGCGCCGCGGCTGGAAAGCCGATCCGCAGCGCTACGAGACATTGTTCGACGCGGTTGGCGCCATCGCAACGGTTGCACGGATTGCGGTGCAAAGCGGTGACATGGGCACGCTAGGTCGGATGATGGATGAAAACCAAACGCTGCTGCAGGAGATGGATGTGTCCAGTGTCGAACTGGACAGGCTGTGCGCGGTTGCCCGCGACGCAGGTGCGCTGGGCGCCAAGCTCAGCGGCGGCGGCCGCGGCGGCAACATGATCGCGTTGACGGAGCCGGCCGCAGCAGACAGGGTGGCTGCAGCGTTGCGACAAGCCGGCGCCGTGAGAACCATCACCTCGACCGTAGATGCGGGTAAGTGACCATCGTCAGACGTTCTTTCTCTTTGCCTTGTCGTGGATAGGTTGGAGACGCTATGACAACATTGCGAGACTTCTTGATCGGGGCGCGCGAAGCCGATTGGCTGGTAGAGATCGACAAACCGGTCGATCCGTACCTGGAGATGGCGCCGGTGATTGCCGCGCTGGACGGGCGGCCGCTGCTGTTCAACAACGTGGCCGGCAGCGAGTTCCCTGTGCTTTCGGGGCAATGCTCCGACCGGCGCTACTTTGCGCTGGCGCTGGACTGCGCGGTTGACCAACTGGTGTTCCGGATGGCCGACGCCTACTCGTCGCCGTTGCAGCCACAACTGGTTGGCCAATCCGGCGCGGCCTGCCAGGAAGTCGTGATGGCGCCGCCGGACCTGCGCCGGCTGCCCTTCCTGACCCACTACCCCGACGACGCCGGGCCCTACGCCACCGCAGCGATCGCGGTCGTCAACGACCCAGACAGCGGCCCCAACGTCAGCTTTCATCGCTGCCTGCGGTTGGACGCAACTCACCTGGCGGCGCGCATCGTCGAGAGGCGCGGCACCGACAGCGCGCTCAAGAAGACCCCCGACGACCTGCCGGTGGCCGTCTGCATCGGACTGCCGCCGCACGTGCTGTTGGCAGCCAGCATGGCGCCGCCGCCCGGCGTGGACGAGCTGGCCATTGCCAACGCGCTGGCGCCGACGCCGGTCGTGAAATGCCTGACCAACGACCTGCGCGTGCCGGCCGAGGCGGAGTTCGTGCTGGAAGGGCGCATCACGCACCGCACCGTGGCCGAGGGCCCGTTCGTTGACCTCACCGAGACGTGGGATATCGTGCGCCAGCAGCCGGTGATCGAGATCGACTGCATGACCCACCGCCGCGACGCGATCTACCATGCATTGTTGCCCGGCCAGCTCGAGCACAAGCTGCTGATGGGCATGCCGCGCGAGCCGAGCATCTACGCCGCGGTCAACGAGGTGTGCCGGTGCCGCAACGTCAGCATCACGCCGGGCGGCGCCTCGTGGCTGCACGCCGTGGTGCAGATCGACAAGCAGCACGCCGACGATGGCCGCAAGGCAGCCGAAGCAGCCTTTCGCGGTCATGGCTCGCTGAAGCACGTCGTCGTGGTGGACGACGATATCGACCTCTACGACCCGCACGACGTGGAGTGGGCGGTCGCAACCCGTTTCCAGGCCGACCGCGATCTGCTGGTCTGGGAGAGCCAGCCGTCTTCCTCGCTGGACCCATCGGCGACCCACGTCCCCGGCCAGAAGAGTCGCAGCGCCAAGATGGGCCTGGACGCAACGATTCCGTGGGACCAGCCCGATAGCTGCACACGACTGCACGAGTTCGTGCGCGTGCCGTTTCCAAAAGCGGATGTAAGTGCGTATCTGTGACCCGTGCGCTTCGGTTCATCGACCGCCATGTGGTTCGCAAGTACCTTGCACAAGTGAGTTGGCGAGGGTAAAATAGCCGTATCAATCCATCGCCGCAAGCGCCGCGGTCGTGGCACATCGTTCCACCGGCCACTGGGAGCAAACCCCGACCATGTCAAAACAGATCACGCTTACCCTTCCAGACGATGTTTATGAGCAGATTCAACAGGCGGCCGCCGCCGATCAACGGCCCATCGCCGATGTCCTGACCGACACCATTGTTCAGACGACCCCGATCTTTGCGGTAGATGCACGGCGGCCCGCAATGCTGCGCGAGCAGGCGGCATTCAGGTCCATGCACGCCAACCTCTTGGCGGCCCACGAAGGTGAGTTTGTTGCCGTTTACCAGGGGGAGGTCATCGACCACGACGTGGATGAACTTGCGTTAAGCAGGCGCGTCAGGCAACGATTTCCCGGTGCGGTGATCCTGATCAGTCAGGTGTTGCCGGAGATTGAACGCGTGTTTCATATTCGATCACCGCGACTGGTGCCGCCAGAATGAACGTCTATTCGTATGCATACAGTAGTGCATACAGCCCCGCTGCTCCGGTAGCTGAGATCCTCGTGTACTCGCCAGGGTCGCCTGACAACAGTGTTGGACTTAGTTTGTTGCTTGATTCAGGGGCAGACGTGACAGTGCTGCCAGTGCGCGTGCTTAACAGGATCAACGCGGAATACCTGGAAACAGCCGTTCTCTATGGGGTAGCCGGAGGACGAACTCGCGTAGACGTGTATCGGGTAGCGCTTCAGCTTGGTCCACACACGATTAACGCCGTTCGCGTAGTTGGTGTTCTTTCGACAAGTAACATTGTATTGGGGCGGGATGTGCTCAACCAGTTGTCAGTTACTCTGAACGGCCCGGCAAACATAACCGAGATCGAAGGTTGAGTTGTTTTGTCCGCGCAGTCTCTTCGCCTCTTTATCGCCATCGAGCTATCGCCTGTCGTTCGCTCGGCCCTTTCTGCCACGCAGGACGACCTGCGTCGCCTGTTGCCGCCAAAGGCTGTGCGTTGGACCAACCCCGAGGGCATCCACCTGACGCTCAAATTCCTGGGGGACATGCCGGCTGAGCGGGTGAATGCGATTGCGCAGGCAATGGCCGCGGCCGCCCGTAGCTTTGCGCCGTTCAGATTCACCGTTGCCGGCTTCGGCTGCTTTCCCAACGCGCGGCGCGCCAATGTGCTCTGGGTTGGTGTGCCTGACGTGCCAAAGCCGCTGGCCGGCCTGCAGCGGGCTACCGACCTGCACCTGACGCGTCTGGGCTTCGAAAAGGAAGACCGGCCGTTCGCCCCACCTGACGCTGGGGCGCGCCAACAAGAAGATCACGTCCGGTGACCGGGAGGTTGGCCGGTGTGTTGGCGCAGACGACGGTGGGCGTGTTGGGAACTGTGCCGGTCGAGGAAGTGATCCTGTTTCAGAGCGATCTGCGACCGGGTGGCGCGGTCTACACGGCGCTGGCGCGTGCGCCGCTGGCGGGAGACAGCGCTTCATGAAGCGCAACTGGTGGCTGCTCCTTGGCTTGTTGCCTCTGCTGATCGCTTGCCGCGCGCCTGCCGGCCAGCCACCGGACACCACTGCACTCACGCCGGCTGCGCCCACCGTGGTTGCAGAAATGGTGACGCCAACCGCCGCTGTGACAGCTTCACTTTCCGCCGCGGCGACGAGCCAGGCCGTGGTCTCCGCGGTGACGCCGACGCCTGTTCTCACGCCGATGCCTCCGCCGCCCGTGCCGACCGACACACCCGCTGCAGCGGCTGCCACGGCAACGCCGTTTCCATCGCCCACAGCCCTGCCGACTGCCGAGTCGCCCAGCGGCGACAGCACCTTCACGGCAACACCCACCGCCACGCCCGGCCGTGCGCAACCGGCGACCCAACCGACGGTCGGCTATACACCGACCAATACGTATCAGGTGCAGAGGCTGCTGGTCGGCTCGGGACAGCCGGGCCGGCTATACGCCTGGCTAACGGGTTTTGGATGGGGCGACCATCTGGCAGAGCGCCTGCTGGTCAGCGACGATTTGGGCGCGACCTGGCAGCCCTTCGAGGGTGGGAACGTCCAGCCGGCGGGCATCGACTACGCGACGGGCGCACTCTACGGCAACACCGGAGGCGGGCTGGCGCGCTGGGACGGCACATCCTGGCACCCTGTGTCGCAACAACAGATCACCAAGCTGCTGGTGCAGTTCGGTGAGCCGCAGAAGATGTGGGCAATCAGCGAGGCGCAGGTTGGACGCAGCGAGGATGGCGGACAGACCTGGCGGCTGGAGGCCGGCAGCGGCGTGCCGCTGGACCTGTTCCTGAACCCGCAGAAGCCCGGCTACATCTACGAGGTGGCCCACGTCTGGGGCCAGCACAACCTCAGCCGCAGCACCGGCAATCACCAGTGGGACCTGCTGCCCAAACCGGACAATCCGGGCGAGCCGGTCGGTACATGGCGCGACATCCGCGGCGTGGCGGTAGACGGCGACTCGGGCGCCACCTACCTGGCGCTGGCCAACATCATCAGTTCGTTCAACCCGACCGGCAGCCAGCTTTGGCGGTCCGACAATCTGAACACACCCGACGTGCGTCAGGTGTCGTGGACGCTGCTGGCCGATTATGGACCGGAGACGCAGATGCAACTACTCGCCTCGGGCTGGAATCCTGACGGTCCTGGACCTGCCCTGTACGCCAACATCCGCCCCGAATACTGCCCGCCCGAGGGCGGCACCTGCGATCCTGAGCCGCCCTGGGTGCTGCATCGCTCGCTGGATGGCGGGCAGACCTGGAAGCCGGTCGCTATCCCGGGGACGGCCCATGAGTAGGCAAATCGAGCCGCGCGTGGCGGTCATCGGCGGGGGGACGTGCAGCACGCAGGAGGCCGCGACTGCCGAGGAGATTGGCCGGCTGTTGGCGCAGGCCGGCGCGGTGGTGTTGACCGGTGGGCGGGGCGGGGTGATGGAGGCGGCCAGCCGCGGCGCTGCTGAGGCCGGCGGGCTGGTAGTCGGCATCCTGCCCGGCGAAGACGCTTCGCAGGCGAACCCGTGGGTGGCGCTTCCCATCGTCACCGGACTGGGCGAGGCGCGCAACGCGGTGCTGATGCGCACGGCGCAGGCCGTGGTCGCGGTCGGCGGTGAGTTCGGCACGTTGTCGGAGATCGCCTTCGCGCTCAAATTTGGGCGGCCGGTGGTAGGCATCGGAACCTGGCAGGCGGCCGACGGCAGCGGCCAGTCGTTGCCAGTCGGGCGCGCCGCATCCGCCGCCGAAGCCGTCGCGCTGATCCTGCAACTCCTGAACGATTCCCCCTAACCCGCCGCCAATCCACCTTCCTTTTCCCTCCTTTCCCGGTTTCCCTCTGCCTACAACTCCATCTCATACATCCGGTACGTCTTGTAGAGCCGCCCGCCCAGGTTCTGGATGATGCGGTTCATGTCCACGTTGTTGGCCAGAATCCAGCTTGCCTCCATGTAACGGTAGCCGTTCTCCATGCCGGCCTTGGCCGTCTCGTAGATCATTACGCCGTCAGCGCCGAGATGCCGATACTCCGGTAGCACGCCCAGCGCCCAAACCCGTGCCCAGGTGATCTTGTTCTGATAGCGCAGCGCCTGGATGATGCCAAACGGGAACAGGTGTCCCTTCATCTTCTTGAGCACGAAGTTAGCGTCGGGCAGCGTCAGCGCCATGCCGATGGTCTTGCCCTCGATCTCGACAAAGAAGACCAGGTTGGGATCGAGAATCTGCTTCATGGCGGCCGCATAGTGGTCCAGCTCGTGGTCGGTGATAGGAACGGCGCCCCAGTTGGCTTCCCACGCCGCCCGATAGATGATCTTGACCTTCTCGACCTCGTTGTCCCAATCTTTCATGTCCATCTTGCGCAAGGTCAGGTTGCCGCGTTGCTTGATCTTCTCCATGACCCGGACCAACTTGGGCGGCAGGTTCTCGGCCTTGCCGCCGTACTGGCCGATCATGTCCCATTTGTAGGCATACAGATCCATCGCGCCTTTCAAGCCGTAGGCCTCGACCATTTCGGGGTAATAGGGCGGGTTATAGGGCATCAGGATGCGCGGCTCGTCGTTGAAGCCATCCACCAGCAAGCCAACCTCGTCGGTCATCGTGAAGGTCGCGGGGCCGCGCATGGCCGTGCAGCCTCGCCCGCGCAGCCAGCCCGCCGCGGCGTCCAGCAGTGCATCGGCGACCTCGTGGCTGTTGATGCATTCGAACAGGCCAAAGAAGCCAACCCGATCATTGTGAGTCTCGTTGTGCCGCGGGTTGATCACCGCAGCGATGGTGCCCACGTCCTGCTCCATGCCGCCGGTGATGGTTCCCTTAGGCGTGTTCTCGGGAATGACGACTGCATCGGCCACGAAATAGGCGACCTGGAGGTACTCGAACGAGGGGTTGTGTTTAGGATCCAGGAACTTCTTGCGGTCGCCGATCAGCGGCGCGACCCAGTAGGGATCGCTCTTGTAGAGCCTGAACGCGAACTTGATCAGGCGATTGCGGTCCGAGGCATTGTTGGGATCCAGCTGCGTGACCCGGAGGTTGCGGATTGGCATGAGGTGCTCCTTGGGAAGTGGTCTGGACAAACCCGGGACGGCAGATATAATTCCTGTCGAAGCGGTTGCCTGCGAATTACGAAAGATGACTCGATTTCGAACTGTTTATCTTCGCCTGCGCGGCAGCTCCTGTGACAACTGCGCCTTTGCCGATATCTTTCGCAGCAACGGCGACGGTCAGGTCACCCGGCTGCACACCTATTGCCGCGCCCCGCAGTCGCCGCACTTCAACCGGCCTGCGCCGGCTGAACGCCTCTGCCATTCGTGGCAACCAGGGGATGGCTCGTCTCAAACACCGGAAGTGGGTGATCCGAATCTGACGGCGTGACAACGATCAGCGCCACCTCGGGCCGGCAGTTGAAACGCAGCCGCACACCCTCACCCAGGCCACGGCCGATGTAGGTCTGTGTCTGGCCGTACTGGAACCAGCCGTGAGTCCTGCGGCGCGGGATGTGGGTGCCCTGGGTGTGCAGCGCGCCCAGCAGGGGGATCAGCACCTGGCCGCCGTGGACATGACCGCCGAACGCCAGATCGAACCCATGCAGCCGCTCGTCCAGCATGAGATCGGGGTTGTGGAAGAGCAGGATGCGCAGCGCATCGCTGTCAGACTCCGGCGCGCCGGCCAGCGCGGCATCGATGTCGGCCGTCCCTTCCATCAGGTCGTCCAAGCCCGCCAGCCAGATCTCCGTGTCGCCGTCGCTCAGGCGCACGCTGCTGTTGGTCAGCACAGACACGCCCTGCCCGGCAAGCGCCCGCGTGAGGACGTCGATGTCGTTATGGTCCTGGCCCAGATACAGCTTGTCGTTGCGGAAGATCCTGGTCATCATCTCCCAGGTGCGAACGGTCGCGTCGCGCAGTTCCCGACCCGGCTCAGCCTCACGCCAGGCGACGCGGGCCGGTCCCAACCAGCTGTAGTTGGCGTAGTCGTGGTTGCCCAGGCAGGCAAACGCGCCCAGCCGCGGCTGCGGCAGGCGCCTGAGCAGGTCCAGCGCGGCCGGCAGCCCGCCGTCGTCGTGGATCAGGTCGCCGGTCACCAGCAGCAGGTCGATCTCCTCGCCGGCCAGCAGCGCCAAAGTACGGTCGATCTTCCAGCGCTCGATCTGGCCCGTGCCAGCGAAGTGCATGTCCGACAGGTGCAGAATGCGCAGCCCTGCCGCTGGCAGGCCGGGCGCATCAACCTCCGCGCTCATCCGTCTCACCTCGACCCGCAGCCGCTCCACCCAGCGCGCATAGGCCAGCGTACCGGCGGCAGCTAGCGCGCCGGCGCCGAGTAGTGACGCTGCGATCTTGGTTGATAGTCTCATGTCAACTCGTGTTTCGTATTGCGTGTTGCGTAACGGAATGCGCCGCAAGCTATTTGCGTTTGCTTCTATCTGCGGACCGTTGCTTCACCACCGGTGATCCAGGCAATCGGACAAACCACCCACGAGCTACGCAATACGCAACACGCAATACGCATCACGTTTCACGTCTCACTCCCGCACCTGCCCGTCGCCGAACACCACCCACTTGTAGGTCGTCAGCTCGCGCAGCCCCATGGGACCGCGGGCGTGCAGCTTCTGCGTGCTGACCGCCACCTCGGCGCCCAGGCCAAGCTGGCCGCCGTCGTTGAAGCGTGTGCTGGCGTTGACGAACACCGCCGCCGAGTCGACCTCGTTGACGAAGCGTTGCGCGTTGGCGTAGGTCTCGGTCAGGATGCCGTCCGAATGTCCGGTGCTGTGGGCATCGATGTGGTCCATGGCCTCGTCCAGCCCGCCGACCACCTTCACACCAAGAATCAGGCTCAGCCACTCCTGGTCGAAGTCGTCGGGGCCGGCCTGCTTGACGTTCCAGTCGCTGCCGTTGGCCGACCGTTCGAAGATGAGGAAGGAAACCGGATCGGCGCGCAGCTCCACCGTGTCGCCGGCCAGCCGTTCAGCCATGCGAGGCAGAAACTCCGCTGCCACGTCGCGGTGTACCAGCACTGTGTCCAGCGAGTTGCAGACGCTGGGGCGCTGGGTCTTGGCGTTGTGGATGATCTCGACGGCACGCGCCTGGTCGGCGGTCGCGTCGACGAACAGGTGGCAGATGCCGATGCCGCCGGTCATCACCGGGATGGTAGCCTGCTCGCGGCACAGCTTGTGCAGCGCATTGCCGCCGCGCGGGATGATCATGTCCACGTACTGGTCCATGCGCAGCAGCTCGGTCACCAGCGCCCGGTCGGGGTTGTCGATGTAGAGGATGCTGTCGCCCGGCAGGCCCGCTTCCTCCAGCGCCGCCTGGATCACGTCCACCAGCGCCAGGTTGCTGCGCAGAGTCTCCTTGCCGCCGCGCAGGATGGCCGCGTTGCCGGTCTTGAGGCTCAGCGCGGCGATGTCGATGGTCACGTTGGGCCGCGCCTCGTAGATCACGCCCAGCACGCCCAGCGGCGTCCGCCGGCGGGCGATGCGCAGGCCGTTGGGCAGCAGCCGGCCGTCGTATTCCTCGCCCACAGGGTCGGGCAGGGCAGCCACGCTGCGCGTGTCGCCGGCCATGCCGGCCAGCCGCTTCTCCGTCAGCAGCAGCCGGTCCACCAGCGCCCCTGACAGGCCGGCCGCCTGCGCGTCGGCCACGTCCTGGGCATTGGCGGCCAGTATCTGCGCCGCGCTGCGCTCCAGCCCGCCGGCGATGGCCAGCAGGGCCGCGTTCTTCTGCGCGCTGGACGCCCGTCCCAGTTGCCGGCTGGCAGCCTTGGCGCGTTTTCCCAGATCTACAAGGTTCGTTTCAGTCATGAGAGTACTTCCGTCGATTTGAGGGATATTCGGTGAACGAGGGTCATTATAGCCAGTCCGCCGGTCGAGTCAATCGGTTCTGCGTTTCAAAGCACCACCAGATCATCGCGGTGTACCACGGTCTCGCCGTACTCGTAGCCCAGGATCGTCTCGATCTCGTCCGAGCGCCTGCCCATGATGCGCTCCAGCGACGCTGCACCGTAGCGGGACAGCCCGCGCGCCACCTCGCGCCCGGCGGCGTTGCAGATGCGCACGGTGTCGCCGCGTTGAAACTGGCCCTCGACCCGGGTGACGCCCACCGGCAGCAGGCTGCGGCCGTTGGCCAGCAGCGCCTGCTCGGCGCCGGCGTCGATCCAGATGCGTCCCGTCGGCGCCAGGCCGCCCAGCAGCCAGCGCTTGCGGCTCTCCAGCCGACCGGCCAGCGGCGGGAAGCGGGTGCCGATGCGTTCGCCCGCGGCCACCCGCAGCAGCACATCCTCGACGCTGCCGGCAGCGATGACCACCTGCGCGCCGCCGCGCCGGGCCAGATCGGCTGCGGTCAGCTTGGTGGTCATGCCGCCCACGCCCAGCCCGCTGTTGGTTCCGCCGGCAATCGCCCGCAGGTCGTCGTCGATCACACCGACCTCGCTGATCAACTGCGCGTTGGGATCGCTCCTCGGGTCGGTGGTGAACAGGCCCGGCTGGTCGGTGAGGATCAGCAGCAGGTCGGCCTCCACCAGGTTCGACACCAGCGCCGACAGCGTGTCGTTGTCGCCCAGCTTGATCTCCTCGGTGGCCACCGCGTCGTTCTCGTTGATCACCGGCACGATGCGCTCGGCCAGCAGCGCCTGCAACGTGTCGCGCGCGTTGAGGTAGCGGCTGCGGTGGTCCAAATCGGCGCGGGTCAGCAGCACCTGGCCGGCCACGATATCGTAGATGGCGAAATACTCGGTGTACAGGCCGATCAGCCGGCTTTGGCCGACCGCGGCCAGCATCTGCTTGGCCGGCATGGCGCGCGGCAACTGGCGAAAGCCCAGCAGCTCGCGACCGGCGCCGATCGCGCCGGAGCTCACCACCACCACCTCGACACCGGCGCTGTGCAGGCGGGCACACTGGCGCACGATGTCCAGCAGGCGCGGCCGGTTGATCTGCGGCGAGCCGGCGGTCAGCACGCTGGTCCCCAGTTTCAGGACGATGCGTTGGTGGACGAACGACGGGGTTACAAGGCTCATGGCACAGGAAGTCCGGGGCGGGAAATGATGTGGAGGATTTTAGCCCGCTGTGCCATATCTGGCAAGACTGGTTGCAGCGCCAGCGAACGAGGTCTACCGGTTCGCAACTCCCGACGATGACTGCGGAACTCGGCCGAAGACGCTCACCGCGTAGGGTGCCCAGAAGTACAGATTCCTGCGGCGGTTGCCGCGCGCTCCAGCCAGATATGACTTGACGGCCGCCTGCAGCGCAAGTTCGGGCGCCAGTCCGGCGGCAAGCCCTGCGTGCAGGCTGTGCATCAGATCGGCAGCCGTCGCGTCGTCGGCCTTCCAGAGCGCGCCGATCACCGCCCGTGCGCCGGCGCTGAAAAAGGCGCCTTGCAGGCCGAACAGATCGTCGCCGGCCAGCTCGGCCATGCCGCGGCCCGCCACCGCGCGCTTGCCGGCGTGACAGGCACTCATCACCACCAGG
>JAWKOJ010000015.1:0-128886 GCA_041391245.1 Caldilineales bacterium | reverse complement strand
CAGCGCCTTGTCGAGAAACAAGTCCTGGAAGGAGAAGCTTCCGCCTGGCCGCAAGACCCGCAAAGCTTCCTTGACAACATTCCGTTTGTCGGGGACGTCGGCGACCTCGTGGAAGACGAAATGGCTCACCACCGCGTCGAACAGGTTGTCGTCGAAGGGCAGGCTGGCCGCGCTGGCCTTTTTGAACTCAGTGCGCTCGGCGACGCCCGCCAGCGCTGCGTTCTGCTCGCAGGCGCTCTGCGAGTATTCCCAGTCGCTGCCCCAGCAGTCGATGCCGGTGACCCGCGCTTCGGGATAACGCTTAGCCAGCGCGATGGCCAGCGGACCGTTGCCCGTGCCGATGTCCAGTGCCTGGCCTTTGCCATCCCAGTCCAAATGGTCGAGGACGACGTTCCACAGCTTGCGCTGGTAGCCGCCCCCTTGCTGCGAGAACTGACGGCTGATGTAGGCAAGGTAGGCGCTCAGCCCAAGGAACATGACGCCTGAGAAGAGCAGAACGATCCTGATCAGCGGATGCACAGGAACAACGGCCAGCAGGACAATCACCAGCCCGATGCCAAGAAACGTGTAAAGCTTCCTTTGCCGAATCCAGTTGCCGTAGTCGGGTGTTGCGTTCAAGGTGATTCTCCTACCACAACTCCTGCCGAGTATTCATAAGCCTACAACGTGTGTCCACCTGCAACCTTGATGACTTCCCCTGTCACCCAACGGGCCTGCTCAGAGGCCAGAAACACCGCTACATCTGCAATGTCCTCCGGCTGCCCGATCCGTTTCAGTGGAATCCTCTCGCCAAGTTCTGCCTCCAACTCTGCCGAAATATAGCCCGACTGCGTCGGACCCGGGGCAATGGTGTTCACCCTGACACCCAATGCCCCCACCTCAATCGCTACGCTCCGTGTGAACGCTTCAATCGCGGCTTTGCTCGCTCCGTAGTTGATTTGACCTGAAAAAGCCTGGGCCGCGTCCGTGCTCAAATTGATGATACTTCCACCGTTGCGACCCTGTTTCTCAAACCGCCGTACAAATTCAACCATCATCAGCAACGTTCCACCGACGTTGACATCAAACGTCTGGCGATAGGTCGAAAGAGAAGCCGTGAATATCGTGTCAGGTTCCTGGTAAGCGGCAGCATTGTTGACCAGGATGTCGATGGGACCGGCATTGCTTTCGCCCCAATCAAACAGTTGTGAGATTTGCTCCGGATCAGTCAAATCCGCTTCGAGGGCTGCCGCCCATCCGCCTGCGACCCTGATGTCATCCACCACGTCGGCTGCTGTCTCAGCACGTCTGGCGTGATAAAAGGGTAGACCGGCTTCCGTGGCTTGTGCTGCTTCCTGTTCATCAATGCCGAATTCTGTGGGTGACAGTCGGAGATACGATAGCAGAACCTTGGCTCCTTGACGGGCAAAGGCTCTGGCGATTGCGGCCCCGATGCCGTGCGGATTGTTCGCACCTGTGACCAAGACAACTTTCCCTTCCAGCCGTGGATCGATCATTTACTTTTCTCCTTCCAATGCCTGGCTTGCGATTCGCGTGAAGGTCTGTCTGCACATCCCGTTGTCGGGCAGAAACCAGCCCCGGCCGCTGTCGATCACGGCGATCAGTCCGGCGTCGGTTTCGATGACGCCGTATGCGCCGGGGCGATCGGTGTAGTCTACACCGTCAAGTTTGCTCCCGAACTCGTGGTCGTCCACTGCACCATCACGTTATGCGCCGGCCGGCAGCAATTTTGACCGGTACTTCTCCAGCACCAGGCCGTGCTGATCGAGGGGCGTCCGGTGCAGTTCCGCGATCAACGCGTCCAGCCGTGGCGTCAAGATCATCAGGTAGCGGGTCGGGCCGTGCGCCTCATCATACGTGTGCGGCGTCCCGGCCGGAATGTGCATGGTCTGGCCGGGGCCGATCTCGATCTCGCCGTCGGGCAACTTGAAGGTCAGTGTCCCTTCCAGCACGTGCCACGCCTCATCATCTTCGTAGTGCACGTGCATGTAGGGCGGCCCGCCACCGGACCATTCGTAAATCCTGAAGGAATTCCCCGGAGCATGGATCTTGATCTGATCGGTCGAGTAGAAGACTTTGCTCATTGCGGCCTCCTGCGCATGAAACTCATGATTCGCGCAATTGCCGGTCGATACAGCCTGCGGCCGGGCAGGAACCAGCAGCGTCCGGTTCCAATCATGGCGATCAGTCCGGTGTCGTTCTCAACCATGACGTACGTGCATGGGCGGTCTACATGATCAGTGTCATGAGGCAAGTACCCGAACATTCGATCATCTTTTCTCTTGTCGTGGATGAGATATCATTGAGGCCCTGTTTTTACCGTCAAAGGTGAGCCTGGATTACCGGCTAGCCTTGCGTCAAATCCAGCTACATAGATGGCTCAAGCTAGCTGTTGGCTGCGACCCCTATTTCGAGACAGGTTTCTCAGGTTTTGGAACCGTCCGAAAAACGTTCTTGATATGTCTCAAGAACAAACATGCCGACGGTCGACATTGCATTCACTGCTAAACGAGCGTGTCTGCGGACTAGACGTCTTTGTTTGGCTCCTTTCCCATGAAAAGTACTGTACTTGGTGCGTAAAAGCAGCTATTCCTGCGCCGACATTTAGCAACCCACCCAACGTCCGCTTAATATCTTCGTCTGCGTGAATCAGGTGAGAGATTCATTTCCTGAAACACAGATTTCTGTAATGATTGTAGACTTTCATCTTTTGGGTATGGTTTCCCCATCTCATCCAAGATAGCTTTGTAGATACTTTCTAGAGTGGTGCAAGCCATTCCAATTGCACTGGCAGGATCAGTTTCGGCATCTTGTAGGGCTCGATCAAAATCTTGCCTACAATAAACATAGGCACTTCCATCCAATAGACTCTTTAGGTCTGTTACACCTGGGGAAACAACCGTTGGTAGCTCTAGACCCAAGTCATCAGCAATCTGAATGACCAACGAGTCATCAGTTGAACTCAATAACGTTTTTACATACGCCCATTTGCTACTCGCCATCGTCGTTCCGTCATTTTCAATACCAAAAGCCCCGAGATAAGCATTAATGTCGGTTGTCGACATGTTTTCCTGCAAATATCGACCAATTGAATCGATTAGATCGAAACGCTCTTTCGGCTTCATGATTCTCAAACACACTGCTAGCTACTGTTTCAAGGGATGCTGGTCGGCACATCCGGTCATTGATGCATTCTACATTCTGTCCTTCTGCGGGGACTATCCAAAATAGTCACTGCACATCACCCCCAAGAGGAATTCATGTGTGAACCACGCAGCGCCGAATGCCGATTGTGCGCTGCTTATGCATTACCTAAAGTCTAGTCTGTGAGGGATATTAGCACGGGTTGCGACCCTCGTCAACCACTGGAAGATCGCTTGAGACCGCGCAGAAAGGCGCGCGGCGTAGCTGACAGCGCGCGGCACTCGATATGGTAAAGTCAAAGGATCCGATGTGTCTGCACTTTGCGCACCACATGACAGAAGTCTCCGATGTCGCTATGTTCCTGAAAGCCTTGTTGCTGATACAGGTTGAGTGCGTAGTTATCCTTTGAAACACTGAGACTTCATGTTTTCGACAGCGCTTTGCGGCATGATCGACGAGCCATTCTATCATTTTTCCGCCGATTCCTGATGTCGATAGTCGCCAAGGACACCGATTACCAGCACGGGCGTGTTCTCGTCTACATAGCCCCGAATGAAGTTGTGATCGGTCCAGAACCTGCATACCAGGCTGCACCGATTGGTTTTGAGTCGATGGTAGCGACAACTGCTGTATCGCCGTCTCTATTCCCCCAATCGGCTAAACTTTTAGCTGACTTCCGGGTATGCCAGTCCTTCTTAAAAGAGGGCTTTAATCGTTACTGGCGCGCCAGAAGACTGCTTCGTAGAGAATCCTTCTCAGGAACGCGATATCAGATATCTGTGCTTCCCGCAACAGGACTTTCGGGTTGTCCATCAATCCACCTCGCTGCGCATGATCGGCGTCACTGAGTTGCCGCACTAGGCCCGCTCCAAATTGTCGAACACGAGAGTCAGCGATTCTATTGCCAGGGCTGTATCTCCGGCATTCAGCGCAGCGCCCTGCCATTGGGAAGGCCAGGCGTCGACCAGGTTCCAGCGCATCACCGCGCCTTCGCCCTGACTATCCAGCAACACGATTGAGACGTTGCGGCGCTCGATTTCACCCTCGACGGTTTTCATCAGCCAGTCCCACAGGTCCTGGGAGTCGGTCACGCCGTACTTCAGCGTGACTGCGGCGTAATCCACCGGGCCGGGGAGATGGCGGATGATCTGCTGGCTGCCTGCCTCGCGATACGAGATCGGATCGATGGTGACGTTCAAGCCGCTGCACTCTGTGAAGTGGCCTTGGGCGACGCCGCCGACTTCCAACTTGAAGTTATAGGAACGATACGGATCAGCTTGTTGCGCCATCGTTGTCCTCCTTCACAACCGATGCGTCCGCTTCAGCGGCTGCTCTTGGCTGCCGCGACCGCGTGCCGGATCTCCGCCTGGTAGAGCGCATCCAGCCGCTCGGTCATCGGCCCGAGCTGGCCGTCGCCGATCAGGCGCCCATCTACCTTGACCACCGGGGTCAGCCCGCCGAAGGTGCCGGTGACAAAGGCTTCGTCGGCACCGTAGACGTCGAACAGCGAGAAGTTCTTTTGCTGGCAGGGGATGCCGTTCTCGCCGGCGACCTTGATCACCTTGCCGCGCGTGATGCCGTTCATGCAGTACTGTCCGGTGGAGGTCCACACCTCGCCGTTGGTGACCATGAAAAAGTTGGTAGCGTTGCAGGTGGCGACGAACCCGTGGATGTCCAGCATCAGCGCCTCGTCCGCGCCGGCCTCGATCGCCTGCACCAGCGCTATCACCTCGTGCAGCTTGCTGTGGCAGTTGAGCCGCGGGTCCAGGTAGTCCGGCGAGCCGCGGCGAATGGTGCTGGTGAACAGGGTCACGCCGCGACCGCGCGAGTCGGGGCTGGCCAGCTTGTACTCGGGGATGATGACCAAATTGGGGCCGCTGATCGTCAGCCGCGGGTCCTGCGAGGGTGTCTTCTTGATGCCGCGGGTGACCATGAAGCGGACGTGAACGCCGTCGTGCATGTCGTTGGCCCGCAGCGTGGTCCAGGATCTTGTCGGTCAGCTCCCGGCGGGTCATCTTCAGGTCCATGCCGATGGTTGCTGCGCCCTGCCACAGCCGGTCCAGGTGCTCGTCCAGGAAGACCACAGCACTTCGTCGTGCAGCCGCAGGCGTCCCAGACACCATCGCCCACCAGATACCCGCTGTCGAACACGGAGATCCTGGCGGCGTCGCGCGGAAGAGCTCCCCGTTGACGTAGATCAACACCGGTCGTTATGGACGTCCTGCAACTGCGCCAGTGTTCCATGAACTGCCATGCGTAGCTCCTTGAAAAGGTCTCGGCCCCGGCGGCTGATGCAGGCGATGGTAGCACGTCTGCTGCCCTGCGTCAATCTGCGTATTGCTGAACTGCTGCGGGCGCCGTCTCGTCGCACGATGACAGGGCCAGATCACAAACATCTGAGACGTCCATGCGCTATCGCACAACCATGGATGAAAATCGAGGCGGCACGGTCGGAGACCACGCGTAGCAGCGTCTATTTTCAAGTCAGGCGCCGGGATGGCTCCGCCCGACACCCCGACCAATGAAAACATCGGAGCTCGCCTTTCGCTGCGATATGTTCTGATCCGGCGCTCTCCGACCGATCCGCGGTTCTGGGGCTGAGCCGGCCAGTCGCTATTTTCGAAGCAGACGTCCATGCGTTGTTCGCACACCCATGGATGAAATTGGAAGCGGCACGGTCGGTCCACTCCGGGGTGCTTCGCGAAGACCGGCCAAAGCGTCTGTTGTCAAGTCATCCCCCGAATGGGCCGACCCGGCACCCTGGTGAACCAAAATTAATGGGACTCGGTCGGAGACCGGCCCGAGCGGCGAGGAGACCGGCCCGACCGGCGAGGAGATCGGCCCGAGCGGCGAGCTATTTTCGAACCAGAGGACGCCAACACGGGGATGCTGTTCTGGACACGTCCTAAGGGTTGTACGAATCTTTAAAGACGCCATACACGTTCGGACACATGCCATCGTAGAACATGCCTTCTGCCTCATCGAAGTGATCCGTTCCCAACCCATCGCCAGGTTGCAGGCTTCTGGTCCTATAGTGGCATTTCGTCCACTCAGCCCAAACCGGACCTGGGCTGCCGGATGCCGATGGTGGAAGTGCGGTGAGTTCGAGCAGGGCGACCGACTTCCAGCCCAGGCCGCTCATGTGATGCGGTGGCTCGCCGACGACGATGTCGCGAGGCAGCGGCTGGCCCCGCACATTGAGTAGCCCCATTGCGCCGTCGGAAGCAAAGTGCCGTCAGAGGCCAGCGCTTTTGCCCGGCAGGTCAACCACGGTGCCGCGGGATGTCACTGTGACGCCCCTGGAGGAAAGCAGATGCAGCCATCAATCCTCTCCACCGTGGTCTGGTCGTCTGCAATGTCACATCAACGGCTGGAACCGTGTTGATCAGGTTGCCGCAGGTTCCTCGAACAAGGCGACGATGACCGGACCGGCTTCCTGGGGTTCACTGCGGAACACCAGCTGCGCCTTTGAGACGATCAGCCTCGACGATGTCGGCGGTGATGAACGCGGTGCCGGGATGCCGGCGTCGAACAGAGCTTTGGTAGACACGCCGGCTCGAAGGCCATGGGTTCGAGAACCAGCTCGACCCCTCGATCCTGTCCGGCGACGTCACAGTCAGCCAGCGGTACTCGCCCATGGGAATGTCGGCCATCTTCTCGAAACCGAGTACTGACGTGTAGAACTGAAGCGCGTGCTCCTGATCCTGAACCATCAGGCTGATGAACTTGAGTTGCATTGGTCTGTTTACCTCACTGGAATGTCCACGCTCGCGGTCGTGTGTTGGGAGCAGTTGTCTGGTGGCGATGGTAACACGACTCCCGACCTCCGTCAATCCACGACCTGCAGAGTTCAGGACTTCTCCCAAAGTCCGCAATTGTCATGTGCATAACCCGATCAGCCGGCAAATCCATTGCGGCACGAAGGTGGAGGGTCAACTGTCCAGGTCAGAAGTTCATGTCGGCCAGCCAGGAGGTAAGACGTTCCTCGCGGGCTTCGTGATCGTCACCGTCCTCATCGCACGCGCCGGCCAGAAACTCTCCGGCGATCTTGCCATCGAACAGATAAAGTACCCTTTCAGACCTCGCGGCTACCCTGGCATCATGGGTGACCAGCAGAATCGTCGTGCCGCTTCGATGGATCTCGGCCAGCAGGTTCATGACCTCGTTAGCGGACGTCGAGTTCAACGCCCCGGTTGGCTCGTCCCCGAAGATCACCTTCGGATCGCTCATCAGCGCCCGGCAGATTCCCACGCGCTGGAGTTGGCCGCCGGACGCCTGGGTAATCTCGCGGTTTTCCAGCTCCGCAACGCCTGTCGTCTTCATGAGCGACCTTGCTTTGCTGGTGATCTCTGCACCGTTGGCCCGGCGGTCGCGCATGGACGGGAGGATGATGTTGTCGAGGATGTTCAGGTTTCTCAGCAAGGTCGGCTGCTGAAAGACGAACCCCATCCCGGTTCTGCGGATGTCGGCCAACTCGTTTTCGCTGAGAGCCGACAAGTCCTGGCCGTCAAACGCTACCTTGCCGCTGTCGATGCCGTCCATGCCGCTCAGCGCATACAGCAGCGTCGACTTGCCCGAGCCCGAAGGCCCCATCACCGCAACGAACTCGCCTTGGTTGATCGCCACCGATACGCCGTCGAGGACGTTGCGCCGTTCATCGCCTTCGCCATAGGACTTGACGAGATTCTCACCTACCAGGATCTTCTTCATGATCTACTCCTTGATGCTTTCAGAAATCTTGATTTTCCCGGCATCCAGCGTGCCGAGCGTTGTGGCCACCAGCACCGCGCCCACCATCAGCAGCGGAGCAAGCAGATACGCCTCGACGGGGTTGACCACAAAGGCGAAGGTGGATGCTCCTAACGAGGCGATTGCCGCACCGGCCAGCGCCTCTCCCAGCGTGTTTGCCAACAGCGTGCCCAGCACGATTCCTACCAACAGGACGAACACCGCGCGCGCCACGTATTGCACCTTGATGTCCGAGTTGGTGAAGCCGAAAGCCTTCATCACAGCGATGGCATAGCGATCCTTCGCGATCAGCATGCGCATGAACAGCAGGGTGATCAGCACCGTAATCAGGAGCGCAACACCGGCCGCGACGCGGGAGGCCTTGCCGATGGCAGCCATGGTCGCGCCGAAGGTCTGCACGATGTATTCATCGACGCCGGAGACCTTGGCGAAACCGAATCTGCCGGCGTATTCCTCGATCTTGGCGCCGGTCAGGGACGGGTCCGCCAGGGTCGCGCTGACCACGCTCCACATGATGTCGGCCGTGGTGTCCGTGAACACCGCCTTGGCGGTTCGCCCGCCGTTGGTGATGTCAGAATAGGTTCCGACCACCGTGAGGATTCTCTCCTGCCCTGCGATCATCACCGGGATGACGTCGCCTACCTGCTTGCCCAGCTCGCCGGCGTTCATCACCGACAGGGCAATCTCGTCTTCGGCAGCCGGCGCGCGGCCCTCGGCATAGGTGATTGGGATGATCGAGTGGTCGCCCAGTTCGATCTTGATCCGCTCTTCCGATCCGTCGTCCAGTCTGGTCGTGAACGTTCGGCTGGTCAGCACGACGTAGTGTGCAATGGCGTCGTCACGCTCCATGGCGGCTGCAACTTCCGCCGCCTTTGCCGCGATGTCGTCGGCCTGCTGAATGTCGATGCGCAGATCGCTGCGTCCGACGCCCATGTAGGTGATGAAGCTGTTGGCAGAGATGGTGTTGTGCAGATTCTGCGGGACGATGACGATGAATGCCGCGATCACCAGCACGGCCAGCATGGTAGCATACAGCTTCTTGCGGGCCAGGACATCCTTCAGGCCAAGCATGACGTTGGCGCCCAACAGTCTGTTCTGGCTCAACCGGAGATACTTTCCACCGCGGGATTGTTCCTGCGCGACGCCAAAGCGGATCGCCTCCGCCGGTGGTATCTTGCGAAAGCGCCGCAGCACGCTGTTGACGAAGGCGATGATCGCCAGAAACAGCAGCAGCACGCTGAGAATGCCAAGGATGAGGGCAAGGAAATCGCCGCCGCTTTCGCCGAAGTTGAGGCGGATGTTCTTCAACAGCAAGCCGCGGAATGCAAACGAGAGGGCAAATCCGAACACGCTGCCTGCGGCCGCAATCGCCGCGTACTTGGCCAGGTAGATCTTCTTGATGTCAGATACACGCAGCCCGATCGCCTTCAACACGCCGATCTCGCGGTAGTCCTCTTCGATCTTCGCCAGCAGCGTGAAGCGGATGCACAGGAAGGCAATCACAACGACCAGGGCGCTGATCAGCAGAATCACCGCGATCATCAGGCCGTCGGAAAGGCTGTTCAGCATGCGGAACAGCGGATAGGTGATTGTCGGGCCGTTGGCATCGAGACCGGCAGCAGCATAAGCGATCTCAAATGCGCCCAGCGCCGACAGGTCGGTCAGTCTGAATTCGATCAGATTCTCGACCGTTCCAAAGTTGCTGATTGCAGCGTAGTCGTTCTGGCTGACCAGAAAGCGCTTGGACGATGAAAGCAGCGAGTTCATCTGCGAGTCCCGCAGAAAGCCGGCGACGATGAATTCCTTTCCGGCGACCTGAACCCGGTCGCCGACCCTGGCGAGCCCTCCCTGCATATAAGGGATCGGCACGTAGATCTCGCCATCGCTGGCCTGGATGATGTTGCTGTCCAGGTCCAGCAGATAGTCGAACCTGGTACTCTGCACGGCGAAGCCGTTGTCCTGGACGCTGCCCGCCAGCGACCCGCTTTCGAAGACGATCTGCGCGCCGTCGATGTTGAGGAACTCCAGCACCTGCCAGTCGGCGATCTCGCTGTGCTGCGCCACAAAGGCCGCCAGCCGGGCCGAGTCCACCTCGCCCGCGTGCATCTGCATGAAGTGGGGCGTTTTCGCCTGCGTCATCAGCCCGTCGATGGCGCCCGACAGGTTGACGACGAGGACCGCCGCCAGCGAGACAAGGAGGGCCGCTGCCGCCACAAACGCCACGATGGTCAGTGTGATCGCCTTGTTGCGAAGAACGTCGTTGCGGATTGCTCTGAAATACATGATTCACCTCTGTCAGAAAGTCGTTACTCACTCGCCAGGGCTTGCGGGTTGGCTGCCAGCTCATCGCCGAACGCTCGCACGCCCGGCTGCAGCCCCGCCCAGAGCGCCACGAGCACGATCAGGATACCGGCAACGATGAACAATCCTTCCATGTTGTGCCTGATGACCGCTCCGGAAATCGCCTGCGAAATCGGGATCAGCCCGCTGCCGGCCAGCAGCACCATGCTCATCATGCGTCCCAGCATCTCTTTGGGGGTGTTGGCCTGCATCCAGGTAAACATCAGGATGGCAATGTAGCCGTTGCCAATCCCCAGCACCAGCAGCAGGGCAAAATCCAGCCACGTGGAGCGGATAAAGCCAAACAGAGCCAGCGCCACGCCGAACGCGATCAGCAGCAGAACCAGGAAGGCGCCCATCGCCTTGCCCTTGGGACGGGGCAGCACGCCGGCCAGCAGGATGCCTAGCAGGTACCCCGGCAACCGCCGACATCAACAAGCCGAATGCCACGGCCCCTTCCGGGAGGTACTGGTCGGCCAGGACCGGAATGCCAACCAGCAGCGGGCCGGTGAACAGCAGGTTCACCGCGGCCAGGATCAGGAAGAAGACCCGCAGCGTTTCGTCGTGCCACAGGTACTTCACGCCGACCACAATCGAGCTCCAGATGCCTTCCTTCGGCGATCTGCCGCTCGTCAGGCGCCGGTTGGCGCTCATGAGCCAGAGGCAGAGGGCCGAGACGGCAAAGCTGATCGCATCGACGGCGAACGCCAGGCCGATGCCCAGCGCCGAGGAGGCGTATTTGCCGATCAGGATGCCGGCAATGGTCGGGCCGACGAACTGCGCCAACTGGCCGGCGCCCATGACGATCGAGTTGCCGGCCTGCAGATCATCCTCCTGCACCAGCATTGGGACGATACTGTTGGCGGCCGGGACGGCGAACCCGGCAACCAGTCCAAAGCCCAGCGCAAAGGCATAGACCATCCACAGCTCGACCGTGCCCGTGAAGACCGCCACGACCATCAGGCTCGTCAACACCAGGCGGATCAGGTCCGAAACCAGCATGACAAGCCGCGGGAGAAGCGGTCGGTGACGGCGCCGCCCAGCAGCATGAAGATGGCACGGGGCAACCCTTCCAGCGCCAGCACGATCCCCAGCGCCAGCGGATCGCCGGTCAGTTGTAGCACGAGCCATGGCGTGGCAACGAGGGCGAACTGGTCGCCCAACGAGGAGGTCGTCGATCCGGCGAAGAGCAGGCGAAAGTCCGGCAAAGACATCACCCGTCCCATCGGATTGTTGTGTGGCGTTGCAGTTGAGTTCATGATTGCTCTCGTTTCGTCAGATGTGTTGGTGCTTCGTCTCGCCAACAGTATAGTCCCCTCTGCTGCCCTTTGTCCCCTATCTCAGGGTAGGTTTGGTGGGTAGGTTTGTTGGGTAGGGTGAACAAAAAAGAGCCGCTTACGCGGCTCGATCTTGTGAGGAACTGTGTGAGAAGAAACCCGCCGGAGGCTGCAAGCCATCCGGCTACAAGATGCAAGCCCGCTGGGCTACGGAATCCGCGGATCCGAAGGGCCTTTCATGTTGTAGCACGATCCGATTGACGGTCGGGCGGCTGCAAGCCATTCGGCGTCGAGATGGCAAGCACACAGGCTACGGAATCCGCGGATCCGAAGGGCCTTTCATGTTGTAGCACGATCCGATTGACGGTCGGGCGGCTGCAAGCCATTCGGCGTCGAGGTGGCAAGCACACAGGCTACGGAATCCGCAGGCCCGAAGGGCCTTTCACATTGTAGCCCGATCCGTTTAACGGTCGGGCGGCCGCACACCGACGAAATTCGATGAGAGTTGGACGTCTACACGCCCAACTCCCTGGCAAGAGCGATCACCTGTGACCGGTTGCGAACCCCCAGCTTTTGCAGAATATTGTGGACGTGCCATTTGGCCGTTCCAACGCTGATGACCAGCTCGGCGGCGATGTCGGCGTTGGTTTTCCCCGCGATGACCAGGTTCAACACTCTGAGTTCCTGCTCGGTCAACGGTTCGGGTAAGCTGGCGAGCAGGGTGGCGTGCGCCTTCGCGGGCGCCAGGCTTGCGTTCAGGATGCTGTCCACCAGTTCCGGCGCTGTGGCGCGCAGGGTGGGCAGCAGGTCGAGCACCGGCTGGCCTTCGTCCAAAAAGAGTCTGACGTAGCCTTCAGGCGCGGCCAGCTCCAGCGATTTCGCCAGCCAATCCAGCGCGGCGTCGATTTCCCCACGGGCTTGGTGATACAACCCGAACAGAATCATCGCTTCGAGATAGGTCTGCATTCGACCGGTGGAAATCGCCTTCTGTAAAATCGGGCAAAATCCCTCGACAGGCTCCAGATCGCCGGAGGAAAGCAGGACCCGTGCCAGGGTCAGTTCCTCGAACTCGCGCAGCGGCGCGGCGCGACTGGACAGATAATCAGCGGCCCAGCGCGTCGCGGCTTCACGCTGGCCGAGGTAGTGCTGAATGCGGGCCACGTGCGCCTGCGCCACCTGCTCGGCACGCGGGATGTCCATGGCGCGGACGATGGAGAGCGCTTCTTCCAGCGCCACCTGCGTCCCGGCCAAATCTCCCTGGTACGCGCACAGCCAGCTGCGGGAGGCCAGCCCGACCAACAGATCATCCAGTAATCCGCCCTGCCGAGCGAGCGCGATCCCGTCCTGCAAACAGGTCTCAGCGGTCAGCAAGTCATACCGTTCCAACGCGATTGCGCCCAGGATATTCCAGGCCAACCCCAGCGGCGGCAGGCGCGCTCCTCCGCCAACTGGATGGCTTCATTGCAGGTCATAGCGGCCAGGTTCAGCCGGCCCTGGCTGATCTGCAGTTGCGCCGCTGCACACAGTCCATGCACATCCTGGAACAGGATGCCCGCAACGCGCGCTTCGGCGCTGGATCGCAGGTAGTCGTCCACCGCTTGCCCCGTCTGTTCGGCGAGTTCATGGGCCAGACCGAGGCTGAAAAAAGCAAGGGCGTGGGCACGGTGATCCTCGCGCGGGATCTCGGCCAGGGCAGCGGGGATCAATGCGATGACCTGCTCGAAATCGCCGCGGACCGCGGCGATCGCGCCACGATAGAGCGCAGACATTGCCGACAGCACCTGACGGTCAGGCACCCATCCTGAGATTGCAGGAGGCTATCCACGTGAGCCAGCTGTGTTTCAGCCTGGTCGAAGCGTCCTGAAGATAAAGCACGCGCCGCGTGCAGCCCCAGGCGCGGTCGGGATTGGATGATGACCGGCGGCACGGCTTCCATCCATGATGCCAGCAACGCCAGGTCGCCGTCCGACCAGGTGGCGTCCTGGTCCAGCGCCCTCTCGATGACCCCGGCAGCAAACTCGCTGTCGCCGCAAGCGAGAGCGTAATGCACAGCTTCGGTCCCCCAGGTCGTTGGCCTCATGCCAGATGGCGGCCCGCTGATACAGCATACTCCTTTCGGCCGGCGAGAGCAGGCTTTCCAGGTAGTCGGCAAAAAGTTGGTGGTAGCGATACCAACGGCGTTCGTCATCCAGAGGAATCACGAACAGATTGGACTGCTCCAGCCGGGCGATGATCGCGTGCGCATCATCCCGTCCGGTGAGCGCGTTGCAGAGGTCGGCGTTGAAGCGGGTGACGAAGCCGGTCTGCCTAAGGAAAGCGCGTGTCTCCTCGTCCTGGTGATTGATGACCTCGCCAGCCAGGTAATCCAGCACGTAGCGGTGGCTGCCGCGAAACGATTCCACGAAGGCTGCGGGGTCGGATTGGTGCTGAATGGCGAGCGCGGCAAGCTGCAACCCTGCCGCCCAGCCCTCGGTGCGTTCATCCAACGTGCGCAGGACGTCTTCGGCCAGAGGCAGCCTGGCTAGCCCGAACAGGGAACGCTCCTCGTCCGTCGTGAAACGAAGGTCGCGGGCGCGGATTTCGGTCATCTGGCGTCGCGCCCGCATGCGTGCCAGCGAAAGAGGTGGATCGGTGCGGGTTGTCAGGATCAGGTGGACGGAGGCCGGCTGGTGGTCCAGAAAATACTCCAGCGCCCCGTGAATCTGCGGGTCGGTAATGACGTGATAGTCGTCGAGGACGAGCAGAAGCGGCGCATCCCATGCCGCCAGGTCGTTGAGCAGTTCGTCGAGCAAGGCGTGGAGCGGCGGCAAGCTGGGCATCTCCAGCATCGGCAGCGCATTCGCGCCCAGGCTCTTGTCTGCCCGCCGGAAAGCCGCCAGGAAATAGCGCATGAAGCGCAGAAGCTCGTCGTCAGCCGTTTCGAGAGAGAGCCAGAGGTTTCTTGCACGGAGATCTGCGCTGCCGGATTGGTGATTGGTCAGCCAGTCGGCTACGAGTGTTGTCTTGCCGTAGCCTGCCGGCGCGGAGACGATGGCTAGTCTGTGTCCGTCGCGCAGGCCGCTGTCGAGTTGTCCCAGCAGACGCGGTCGCGCAACAAGCTCGACACGCTGATGGGGAACATGGAATTTTGTAGCAAGCAACGAGGTGTGCATTGCGCGATCGCGTGGTCTTTTGGCCGCATGGCCGGTTATCTGGAATCAGGGTGAATGCATAACACGCCACTCGAGGATCATGCAGAATTGCTGTTCGCACGGAACGCGGATTGTGCGCGACTGGTTGCCTGCAATCCTGCGCCAATACACTCTCTGCACGGCCACATCAATCATAGGGTTCGATCTCATTGATAGCGGCCGCGCTGACGCGGCTGAGCAACTCAAGCAACACCCCATCGACATCTTCCTTTTCAGCCAGACTGTCATTGTCTATTTGCAGCAACGCTAAGAAACCTTCTTCGCGAGGCCCGTTGATAAAGGCCTGGGGATACTCATGGACCCGCACGTGCACACCTTCCATAGGACGCGTATTGAGGTAAACTCCATACACGTAGCTATCACGCAGCTGCCATTGCCAGGGGCCGGTGTCGTTGAAAACAGCAAGTATTTCTTCGAGGGATTGATCGCACGAGAAGTCGTATGCCCAGTTCGCTTTGAAGGCCATGTCCGGGACTCCTTGTATTGTCGTTCAGTGTCGTATCGGTTTAGCCCGAACGGCGGTAGCTCACGGCGATGACGCCCTTCGGGGTGACGGTGCTTTCAGTCACCTGGAACGCCGCGGGGATCGTGCCGCCGGCAAACAGCCGCTTGCCGCCGCCCAACGTGAGCGGGTAGATCATCAGCCAGAACGCATCGACCAGGTCATGCCGGAGAAGCGTCTGAATGAGATCACCGCTTCCCCAGACGTGCAGATCCGGCCCAGGCCCATGCTTGATTTGGGCAACCTTCCCCGCCACGTCGCCGCTCAGAAACACCGACGGCTGCCATTGGCCGGACGACATGCTGTTCGAGGCGACGTACTTGGTCGCCGCGTTGACACCCGGCCATGCGTCGCCGTGATGCGGCCAGTAGGGCGCCCAGATGTCATAGGTCTTGCGCCCCAACAGCAGGTCGAACGGCAGGTTCATCTGCCTCCGCAGGAGCGAACCAAGCACTGCGTCGGAATAGTCACCAATCCACCCGCCGCGCGCGAAGCCGCCGCTGGTGTCCTCGTCCGGTCCGCCCGGAGCCTGTATGACACCGTCAAGGGTGATATGTTCAAGCACGATGACTTTTCTCACGGCTGAGTTCCTCAACATCTGGATGACCGGTTGCCCTCACGCGCGCCGGATGCGACAAGTCGTTGCGGGCGAAAGGCGTCATGCGTCACCTCAGGACGCGTCTGTCAACCACATCCACGTGCTGGCTCGGTCGGAGACCGGCCAAAGCGGTAACAAATTGATGGACGCGATCCTACTCCCGCAGGATCTTCTCCATTGCCTTTCCTTTTGCGAGCTCATCGACCAGTTTGTCGAGATAGCGAATCTCTTGCATCAGCGGATCTTCGATCTCTTCGACACGCACACCACACACCACGCCTTTGATCAGCGAACGATTCGGGTTCATGGCCGGCGCCTGCCCAAAGAAGGTCTCGAAATCGTTGCCCAATGTGAGCTGCTGCTGCAGGCCGGCCTGGTCGTAGCCGGTCAACCAGCAGATAATCTGGTCAACTTCGTCCTGCGTGCGATTCTTGCGTTCAGCTTTTTGCACATACAGCGGGTAGACACCTGCAAACTTCATGCCATAGATCCGTTGATTCGACTTGTTGTTCATTGCTGCACTCTCCTTAGGATTCCAGTCGTGCCGCTTATCCTGTCACGTCGATTTCCTCTGGCATCGGATTCCAGTCGAAATAGGCTCTGACCTGGCCGTGATCGGAAGCGCCCTCCTCTTCGAATGCCTCTCGGTTCAGGTGGTCGTTGTAGACCTCCAATTCACGGAAAGACCAGAGACGTTTCCGTGAATGATCGTAGAACTCCTCCGAGACCAGGATATGATCAAGACTCTCGTGTTTGTGCTGGTAGATGTGCGTATAGTAGACATGCCGCGAGGACCGGTACTGTTGCAGCCTTTCGGCCGAATATAGCCCTTTGTCCGATGAGCGACCAGCCGAGCTCTTCTGCATTACGCGATAGGCAGGTTGGTCTGACAGCAATTCGTTCGTCACCGACGATGTGTCGTCGTTCAGGTCGCCAAGCACAACGACCGGAGAAATGGCGTTCTCATCTTCGGCCTTCATCACCCCGTCAAGCATGGCGCGCATTGCGCCCGCTTCCATGACCCTGCGGATGTGCGCAACAGCCGATTGGGTGATTCCTGCATGGTGTTGCAACACATCAGGCAACGGGTCAGCGAAGCGCAAGCGAGCTGCTCCTTTTGACTTCAGATGTGCCACGTAGATTGAAACTTCTGGTGGTTTGGGACTCTGCCCCTCAGGCTGAATCACGGCGTGCAGGACAGGACGCGAGAAGTTGTTGATTGTAACCGTGATCTCTTCCTTCGCACCGTGAATCTCCTGCAACTTGTCGAATCTGAAGCTGTCTGGAAATTTCTCAATCCATCTCCAACCGTCCAGCAGCTGGGAATTTCCATGCCGGTCTTTTCGCACCGCCAATGCCACCTGTGGTTCGCCGATCCCGGGAGCATCACGGGCGACGATGTCATACTCATCCCGAAGCCCGGCTTCCACAAACACGTCAACTAATGCCTGCTCGGCCCACAACTCCTGAAAGCCGATCACCTCGGCATCGAGACGACGGACTTGGCTGGCTGTCCATCGGACTTTCTGAGTGTAGGCATTCCTTCCTTCTTCATCATCAGGATAGGGCCTTTGATTGTGATAGGTCATTCCTCCGGGAACCTGCATATTCAACAGATTGAATGTTGCAAAGCTCAGGTCTCTCATGTTGGTTCGTGGCATGATAATTTGCTCCTCTCGTATGAAGCGCTTCTATAGTGCAGGATCGTGTTCATTTCACCTGCGATCCATACTGACAGACGTGACACAGTGGCAAACCAAGGCGCCAGGACGCAATTGAGGCAATGATAGCACTGCGA
Source organism: Caldilineales bacterium (assembly GCA_041391245.1). GTDB lineage: Bacteria > Chloroflexota > Anaerolineae > JAAEKA01 > JAAEKA01 > JACKBK01. The sequence continues at coordinate 111,287 of JAWKOJ010000015.1, read as the reverse complement.
GAGGCATCGGTCAACCGAAGAGCAAGATGTACGGTGCAGACTTTGCCTCAGCTGGCTTGACCGTCTTGACAGGCAATCTGAACCTTGCGTTGACCGCGCAGAATTGCGGGTGTGGCAGCATTGCGTGCTAGAATAGCGCAGCGACCGCACGTACCGGTGCGGCTTGCTTCAAAGCTAACTCACACCTTGCGAGACTGTTCATGTCGCTGACCTCTCTTCCCGCCTGGCTTGGCCAGGAGCTGGCTTCCCTCAACCTCCAGTTGATGCTGGTGCTGTTCGTGTTGGCACTGGTTATTTCAGCGGTCGGTTTCTACCGGGTCGTGTACTTCATCAGCATCGGCTATGCGTTCTCCATTGTCGCCATGGCTGTCACTGTGATAGTTGTGCTGCGCCAGAACCTGACGGCCGCGGCGGCTCTGCAGAACTTGCTGCTGGCCTTCTGGGGTTTGCGGCTGGGCATCTTCCTGGTGCGCCGCGAGCTACAGCCAAGCTTCAGCAAGGAGATAGCTGCAACTCACGAGCGCAACGCCGGCACGCCGTTCTACGTCAAGGTGCTGATCTGGATCACGGTGTCGCTGCTCTACGTGCTGATGTTCTCGCCCAGTCTGTTCGTGATGACGACTCCGGCTGCCGAGCGGCCATCGGCGCCGGCCAGCCTGATCCAGTGGCTGGGTCTGGCGATCATGATTGCGGCGCTAATCATGGAGTCGCTGGCTGACCGTCAGAAGTCGGCCTTCAAGGCTCGTTATCCCAGCCAGTTCTGCGACACCGGGCTGTATCGCTGGGTGCGCTGCCCTAACTACCTGGGCGAGATTCTTTTCTGGACCGGCAACTGGGTAGCCGGGCTGCTCTTCTACGCGACGGCGCTGCGCTGGCTGGCCAGCCTGATCGGACTGGTCTGCATCGTGCTGATCATGCTGGGATCGACCAAGCGGCTGGAGGAGCAGCAGAACCAGCGCTACGGCGACCGCCCGGAGTACCAGGAATACGTGCGCAGCGTACCGATCCTGATCCCCTACCTTCCCGTGTTTACGTTCAGAAACCTGCGTGTCTATCTGGGATAGCCAGTCTGGCTGAAACAACCCTTGCGCCACGGTTACTCAATTTCTGCCGGCAGCGTCGTGTCGTCGCCGTCGACATCGTCGGGTCGCGGCAGCTTGGCCGCGATGAACAGCCCGCTGGACTTGGCGATGTGGATCACGCCATCGCGCGCCAACAGCGCCTCGAAATGGCGGGTTAGTTCATCAGCCGACGGCTCGCCTTCAGGCATCCACAGCATGCCGCTGATCGAGAGAGCATAGGCGGCCAGCGGCTCCGCCTCGGTGACCTGCAGGCTGTCCGGGTAGACGCGCCGCTCGACGCGCACGAACCAGCGCGCCAGTTGCTCGGCGCCATTTTCCAGGCCAAAGCGTCGCTCCGGGGCAGGCGGGAGTGCTTCGCCGCTGGCAAAGGGCGCGACCAGATCGTGCAGCTCGGCCATGTGTCCGTCGCCGTTGACCGCGGCATAGAGCCGGCCGGCCGGCCGCAGCACGCGCCGGATCTCCTGCAAGGCATGCGGGATGTCGGGCACGTGATACAGCATGTGGTTGGCCAGTACGGCGTCGAAGGTATCGTCGCCGAAGGGCAGCTCCTGTGCGTCGGCGGTGCGGAAGAGGAAACGGTGGTCGTTGGCCGCCCCGGCCGCCGCCAGATTGGCCCGCGCCTGGTCGATCATGCCGGGCGACAGGTCGGCCAGGGTGATCTGCCACGTCTGCGGCACGCGCGCAAGCTGGTCGCACCATAGCCGAGCCGGCCCACAGCCGATGTCCAACACGCGCAACCGGGGGGATCGGCGACAACTGGTCGAAGTACCAGCGAAACCAGCCTGTCCTGTTGCTGCTGAAGCGCAGGTGGACGGCGATGCGCGCGTCCAGGTTCGACGAGTCGCGATATTGGCTATCTCGCAAGTAGGTTTGGTCGGTGAGTGACGACATGGGATCCTAATGGTCGCCCCGGGGCCGCGGTGTGTTGTCCGATCAGATGCGGGGATGGGCGGTGAAGGTATTCTACCATGCAGAAGGCCGAGCAGTTGCTCGCGAGCTTACATTGACTTGCCGCATTTTGGTGTATAATGGTGCTGTCAACGAGGATTAGCGGGGCAGTCAGCTTGCACGGCGCCTGGATCGCGAAGCGACCGGGATGCCAGGGAGCGGCCCCGTCCCCGTTGCCGAGGATAACCGAAGACCGCGTTTGCGGACTCTACCACACCCAAGGAGGGTACCGTGTCTACGACAAGTCCTGTTTCAACTCGCCCGCGCGCAAGAAAGTTACCACGCGCACCTTTCGCCAGAAAAAGCAAGCCGGCCAGGCGATCACCATGCTGACGGCCTACGACTACATGACCGCCACGGTCGTGGAGCAGGCCGGCATCGACGCGCTGCTGGTCGGCGATTCGCTGGGCATGGTCGTTCTCGGCTACGAGACGACGCTGCCCGTTACCATGGCCGACATGCTGCACCACTGCAAGGCGGTGGCGCGCGGCGCCCGCTCTCCGCTGCTGGTCGGCGATATGCCCTTCATGTCCTACCAGGTCTCGGTGGAGGAGGCGGTGCGCAACGCCGGACGCTTCTTGCAGGAGGGCGGCATGGATGCGATCAAGCTGGAGGGCGGCCGCGAGCGGGCCGATGCCGTGCGCGCCATCACCGCTGCCGGCATCCCGGTCATGGGACACATCGGCCTGACGCCGCAGAGCGTCTCCCAGTTCGGCGGCTTTGTCTCGCAGGGCAAGACGGCTGAAGCGGCCCGGCGACTGGTCGAGGACGCGCTGATCCTGCAGGAGGCTGGCTGCTTCAGCATCGTGCTGGAGGCGGTGCCCGCCCAGCTTGCCGGGCTGATCAGCAGCAAGCTCGACATTCCCACCATCGGCATCGGGGCGGGCGCAGGCTGCGACGGGCAGGTGTTGGTGATCCACGACCTGCTGGGGCTGTTCGACCGCTTCACGCCCAAGTTCGTCAAACAGTACGCCCGGCTTCACGGCCCGATCGTCGAAGCGCTGGAAAGCTACCGCGACGAGGTGATCGCCGGCCAGTTCCCTGCGGACGAGCATGGCTTCAGCATGAAGGACGAGGAATGGGCCGCCCTGCTGGCGATGCTGGAGCCGCGCAAGCTCAACGGTGTCCGGCAGGGCAACGGCGGCGAGCCGCTCTGGGTTGTCGCCAACAGCCCGGCATCCGTGCAAAGCGCGTAAGGTCTGGTTCGTAGTAGGCGCTTCAGCGCCGCCGCGCCCCGGAACGGCGATAGATCGCCTGCTACGAACGTATCGAATCCCCCATGACCATACCCGTGTTGGTCGTTGGCACCGGCGCGCTGGCAAGCTTTTTCGCCGCGCGCCTGGCTGCCGCGGATGCGCAGGTGACGATGCTGGGCAGATGGCCCGACGGGCTGGCAGCACTGCAAGCCCGCGGCGCCTGTCTCGTCGAGGCCGATGGCCGCGAGGCCTGCTGGCCGGTGCGCGCCACGGCGGATCCGATCGCGTGCCGGCCGGCCGGCCTCGCGCTGGTGCTGGTGAAATCCTGGCAGACGCAGCGCGCGGCGGCGCAGCTTGCGAGTTGCCTGGCTGCCGACGGCATCGCCCTGACCTTGCAGAACGGATGGGGAAATCGCGAGACCTTGCAGGCGCAGCTTGGCGCCCAGCGCGTCGCCGCCGGCGTCACCACGCTGGGCGCGACGTTGCTGGGACCGGGCCGGGTGCGCGGGCGGCGACGGCCCGATCACCGTATCTGCGGATGATCGACTGGCATCGCTGCTGAACTTGCTCGACGCGGCCGGCTTTGAGACGCGCGCGGCGGCGGATGTAGACGGTCTGCTGTGGAGCAAGGTGGTCATCAACGCGGCCATTAACCCGCTGACCGCGCTGCTGCGTGTGCCCAACGGCGAGCTGCTGGCGCGAACCGATGCCCGCGCGCTGATGGCGGAGGCGGCGCTGGAAGCGGCCGCTGCCGGCCGCGCGCGCGGCCTCCATCTCACCTTCGAAGACCCGGTGCTGGCTGCGGAGGAGGTCGCCCGCCGCACGGCCGCCAACCACTCGTCGATGTTCCAGGACATCCTGCGCGGCGCGCCCACCGAGATCGACGCCATCTGCGGCGCGGTGGTGGAGGCCGGTGAGCAGACCGGCGTGCCATCCCCGGTCAACCGGACTCTCTGGCGGCTGGTGCGGGCGGCGGTGGACAGTTATCAGTGATCAGTTATCAGAGGGCAGTGATCAGTGTTGCTTCCAGTCCGATTACTGATTACTGGTCACTGATAACAGCATACGGATTGCGAACTATGAAGACAGTCACAACACTCGAAGAACTCTGGGCCGCCCGGGCGATGCTGGCCGGACCGGTCGGCCTGGTGCCGACCATGGGATTCCTGCACGACGGGCACCTGTCGCTGGTGCGACGGGCGCGCGAGGAATGCGAGTCGGTGGTCGTGTCGATCTTCGTCAACCCGACCCAGTTCGGGCCGAACGAGGACCTGGCGACCTATCCGCGCGATCTGGACCGCGACCTGGCGCTGCTCGAAGCGGCCGGCGCGGACCTGGTCTGGACGCCGACCGTCGAGGTGATGTACCCGCCCGGCTTCCAGACCCATGTCGAGGTCGAGTACGTCAGCCGCGGGCTGGAAGGCGAGCGCCGGCCCGGCCACTTCCGCGGCGTGGCGACGGTGGTGGCCAAGCTGTTCGCGGCCGTCCAGCCGCAGCGCGCCTACTTCGGCCAGAAGGACGCCCAGCAGGCAGTCGTGATCCGCCAGATGTGCCGCGACCTGAGCTTCCCTGTCCAGGTGGTGATCTGCCCCATCGTGCGCGAGGCGGACGGGCTGGCCATGTCGAGCCGCAACACCTACCTGCACGGCGACGAAAGGATAGCGGCCACGGTGCTTCACCGCGCGTTGACCGCGGCACGGTCGGCATTCGAGGCAGGCAGCCGCGATGCTGAAACGCTGCGCCGGATCATGGCGGACACCATCGACGGTGAGCCGCTGGCCCGCCGCCAATACGTCTCCTGCGCCGATCCGCTCACGCTGGCCGAGTTGAACGGTCCGGTCGAGCGAGCCCTGCTGTCCATGGCCGTTTACATCGGCAAGACCCGCCTGATCGACAATCTCTTGTTGGGAGACATGTAGCCATGTCTGACTGCAGCACCCGGTTTTATCCGACCTTTCCCTGGTTTCCCGTGTTTCCCTCCTTTCCTGCTTCTGCTCACGGAGGTCATTACCCATGCTCCTCGTAGTCGATATCGGCAACACCAACATCACCCTGGGCCTGTACGACGGCGACCAGCCCGGCCCGCGCTGGCGGCTGGCGACCGCCCATGACCGCATGCCCGACGAGTACGGCCTGCAGTTCCTCGGGCTGCTGACCCACAGCCACGTCTCGCTGGAGAGCATCAACGGCGTGTGTATGGCCTCGGTGGTGCCGCCGCTGACCGGCAAGATCCAGGAGACCTGCCGCCGCTACCTGCTGCGCGAGCCGCTGGTGATCGGCGCGGGCGTCAAGACGGGCGTGCGCATCCGCGTCGACTATCCGCAGGGCGTCGGCGCGGACCGGGTGGCCGACGCCGCGGCGGTGAAGCACCTCTACGGCGGGCCGGCTTGTGTCGTAGATTTCGGCACGGCGACGACCTTCGACGCGATCTCAGCCGAGGGCGACTACCTGGGCGGAGCGATTGGGGCAGGGATCGGCATCTCGGCCGAGGCGCTGTTCACCCGCACGGCGCAACTGCCGCGTGTCGATCTCGTGCGCCCGCCCAGCGTGATCGGCCGCAACACGGTGCACGCCATGCAGTCCGGGCTGATCTTCGGTTACGTCAGCCTGGTAGAGGGCATGGTGCAGCGTTTCCGCGGCGAGCTGGGGCCGCAGATGAAGGTCATCGCGACCGGCGGGCTGGCCGAGACGATTGCCCAGGAGACGGACGTGATTCAGATCATCGCGCCCTGGCTGACGCTGGACGGGCTGCGGGTGATCTGGGAGTTGAACCAGAAGGGGAGCAGGGAAGGAAAATGAGGAGAAGAGGGAAAACGGAAAGGTGGGAAAAGAAGGAAAATGGGGAAAGTGGGACCTTCGAGGAGTTGAGGTAGCTTGGCAAAGACTGGCAGTCTGGGTGTGTTGGTCAGGACACAAGAGGAGGCAGAATCAAGATGTTGCGACAGATGTTGTTGGGCAAGATTCATCGGGCTGTGGTGACGGCAGCGGACGTGAACTACGTGGGGTCGATCACGGTCGATCCGGTGCTGTTCGAGGCTGCGGGCATGGTTCCCTGGGAGCGGGTGCAGGTGGTGGATGTCGAGAACGGCAACCGGCTGGAGACGTACATCATTCCCGGAACACCGGGCCAGGGCGAGATCCAACTCAACGGCGCGGCGGCGCGGCTGGTATCTCCGGGCGACCACGTGATCATCATGAGCTATGGCCTGCTGACCGAGGAGGAGCTGAAGACCCATCGGCCGCGGGTTGTTTTGGTCGGCGAGGGCAACACGGTCGCCCGCGACATGCGCTATGGCGACGACTCCAACTGAAATGTACCGGGGTGAAGCCAGTCAGATTCCGGGCTTGCGGGGGCCGGCCAGCACATTCTTCTTCGTAGGGCGTGATCGCTCACTCTGATCCGTCAGACATTTCAAGCCCACACCACTGCAAACTCAACTCCCACAAACGGCGCGCTTTTTGCTCATCGTAGGATTCGTCGCTGGAGCGCTTCTCCTTGCCATCCACGATGAACCTGCCGCCGACCCCTTCAAACTGGGGACCGGTCGCGGCGACCATATAGGATGAGGACGCCTGCTCCAGCGAACGCGCAAAGGGCATGCGCGCCAGGATCTGTTTGTACATCAGGCGGTCAATCGTTGCCGTCCGGCGATCGCCAATCGCTTCCGGCACGAAACCAGGGCACACCGCGTTCGACGTCACGCCTGTACCGGCAAGCCTGCGCTGTAACTCATACGCAAACCACATGTTTGCCAGCTTGGAGTTGCGGTAGAACACCTGTGAGTCGTAGTATTTCTCGCCCTTGAGGTTGTCGTAGTCGAAATCGGGTGCCCCGCGGCCCCCGTAGCCAGGGATGTGCTTCTGCGAAGACACCGTGATCACGCGTGCTGGGGCTGACTGCTTGAGGGTGTCGAGCAACAGATTCGTAAGCAAGAAATGCCCCAGATGGTTGGTGCCGAACGTCAATTCGAAGCCGTCGGCGGTGAAGCTGGCCTTCTCACCTGCGACCGATCCGCCGGCGTTGTTGATCAGGACGTGCAGCGGGTACTTCTTGGCGAGAAACGCGGCGGCGCACTGGCGCACGGCTGTCATCGACGCCAGGTCAAGGGGGATCGACTCGATGCTGGCGCCGGGATTGCCGGCGCGGATGCGCTCGATGGCCTGTGCACTGGTCTGTTGGTTGCGCGAAGCCAGAATGACGTGGAAACCTTCGGCCGCCAGCTTTCCGGCAGTGGCAAGGCCGATCCCGCTGTTCCCGCCAGTGATCATGGCGACGCGTCGTTGTTCTACTGACATGGGTATCCTCTGTCCAGCCTTGTCTGCTGCATCAGGCATCACCTCTCACACTCACTTCCGATGGCAAAAGGCCGTTACCCGCCGAAGATGACGCAACATCGTTTTCAAGCGGCAAACCCACTAATGCCATCAGCTTCAGCGCGTTGGTCGAGGTGGCGATGCCCGGTCGCAGCGTGTAGTCGAAGGTCATGGTCGGGCCGTCCGCGCTGTCGCTGAACGACTCGCTCAGGTGGACCGGCACGCTGGCTGCCGCCAGCTCGGGCGCGTCGGCCAGGGTCAGGTCGTGGGTTGAGACGGCACCGATGGCCCCGCTGCGCACCAGGTGCAGGATCACCTCGCGGCCGCGACACGGCGCTCGCTGGTGTTGGTGCCCTGCAGGATCTCGTCCAGCAGGTAGAGCAGCGGCTGCACGCGACGCGCCTCGACCTGATCCGCCCGGTCCACGATGGCCTTCAGGCGCCGCAGCTCGGCCATGAAATAGGACACGCCCTGATCCAGCGAGTCCTGGACGCGCATGCTGGAGGCCACGACCACCGGCGGCAGGCGCATCTCAGCCGCGCAGACCGGCCCGCCCATCTGCGCCAGCACCGCGTTGACGCCGATCGCCCGCAGCAGCGTGCTTTTGCCCGACATGTTGGAGCCCGTGACGAAGAGGAACGTGCCCGGCGGTCCGACCTCGACGTTGTTGCCGACAGCCGTTGACGGTGGCAGCAGCGGATGCGCCAGATTGCGTGCGGTCAGCCTCGCCTCCCCGCTCTCGTCCGGCACCGGGAATACCCAGTCAGGCTGGTCGAAGTGCAGCGTCGCCAGTGCGATCAGGGCCTCCGTCTCGCCGAGAGTCTCCAGCCAGCCGCGGACCTCCTTGCCGGCCCGTCCCTGCCAGCGCTCCAGCAGCCACAGCACATGAAACGTCCACAGCGTGACGGCCTGGATCAGGAAGAAGAACATCGAGCGGCGAATCTCGACCAGCGGCATGAGCCGGGCCAGGCTGCGCAACTGGCCGCCGGCTGTGTTGTCGCCGCGCTTCAGCGATTGCTGCAAGCGCCACAGTTCAGGCGCCTCGAACGGCTGGTCAGCCAGCAAGTCGAAGATGCCGGCATACGCGCTGAACACGTTCTGGCGTGCGGCCACGCGGTCCAGATCGGCGTTGGCGCGCAGGCCGGCCGTGTAGCTCAGCACCAGATCTGCGACGATCACGGCGATCAGCGCAGGAAAGACGGTGAAGCCGGCCAGTTGTGCAATCACCAAACCTATCGTCAGCAGGCTCAGCAGACGGGCCGCCCAGATCAATCCTGGCCGCCTGCTCAACCACGGCTCGTCCTCCGCCCATTCGATGAACTGGCCATAGCCGCCCTGGGATTGCCCCATGGTCCGCGCTTGCAGCATCACAGACTGGCGGAACTCAACCAGAGGCGATAGCTCGGCCACGGCTGCCTGACGCGCCCGCGCGTTCTCCACTGGCGCCGGGTTGAGTATCCAGCGCCGCAGTGCCGTCCGGCCGGCGGCTGTGCCCGGCGTGTTGAGCAAGTGCTCCAGCGATACCGAACCCAACAGGTCGAGATCGGCCGCGGTGCTGGGGTCGATCACCGCGTCGGGGTCGCCAGCGCGCGGCAGGCTTGGCCGCGGCAGCGCATTCCAGTCGCGCGCCAGCCGCGCCAGCCCTTCGGCGTTGATGGTAGCCAGGGCGCCACAGCGCTGCGCCGCGTCCCTGGCACGGCGGTGCGACACGTAGGACCACACCAGCGCGACCGTCAGCAAACCGGCCGCCCAGAAGAGTTGGGGCGTGCTGTACCAAAGAGCCACGCCAACAGCCGCCAGCAAGGCGGCGATCAGCAGCAGGTTCAGGTTGCCGTAGCGCCGGCTGCGCTGCTCGTGGCCGTCGCGCTGGCGGGTGAAATCGGCGCGCCGTTGTTCATAGATTCGTTGCGGGTTCTCGTTCATGCCAGGCGGGATTATATCATCGCAGTGCGATTCAGGAGGAGTTGCGCCGGTCGCCGCGGCCCTGGACGAAGGTACAGGTCCGATTCTGGACCCGCGCCCGATGCGTGTCTTCGCCCGGTCTGGTAGACTCAGTTCAAGAAAACGAAACATGACACAGGAGAACTGAACCATGGCACTGCAATCAGGAAGAACGGCGCTGATCACCGGCGCATCGCGCGGCCTTGGCCTGGCGTTGGCGCAGACGCTGGCTCGCGGCGGCTGGCGGCTGATCGTCGATGCCCGCGGGGCCGGGGCGCTGGAAGAGGCGGCAGCCGGGCTTACCCGACTGACGACCGTAACAGCCGTCCCGGGCGATGTGGCAGACGCGACGCATCGTTTGGCGTTGGCCCAGGCTGCCGCCGACGCAGGCGGGCTGGATGCCGTCATCAACAACGCGGGGACGTTGGGAGTCAGCCCGCTGCCTCCGCTGCTGGACTACCCGCTGGACGACCTGCTGGAGGTCTTGCGCGTCAACGTGGTGGCGCAGTTAGGTGTGATACAGGTGGTGCGGGCTGCGTTGAAGCCCGGCGCGGTGGTCATGAACATTACCAGCGATGCCGGGATCGAGGCGTACGAAGGCTGGGGCGGCTACGGCGCCAGCAAGGCGGCGCTGGAGCATCTGTCCAACGTGCTGGCGGTCGAGAACCCTGACTGGCGCGTCTATTGGGTCGATCCCGGCGACATGCGGACACAGATGCACCAGAACGCCTTTCCGGGCGAGGACATCAGCGACCGTCCGCTGCCCGAAGAGAGCGTTCCCGGGCTGCTAGCCCTGCTCGAGGGCGTTCTCCCCAGCGGCAGGTATCGGGCAAGCGCAGTGCCGGTGCTGGCGTGAACGACGCCGGCCATCATGTGAGATCTGAAGCCGAGGAATCTGGCTCGACACGTCCGCCGGGAGCTAAAACCTCCCGGCTACAATGTGCAAGCCCTTCCGGGCTGCGGAGTTTAGGCCCGTAGGGCCTACACATTGTAGCCCGATCCGTTTACGGACGGCGGTCCCGCTATTCGACACGTCCGCCGGGATGCTGCGCAAAACCTCCCGGCTACGATATGCAAGCCCTTCCAGGGCTGCGATCCGCAGGCCCGCAGGGCCTTACACTTGGTAGCCCGATCCGTTTACGGTCGGGCGGGCCCCGCCAACGAGAACAAAGCAATGACAACCAACACGCTTCTTGACACCACGCCCACCACAGGCGCACCGACAACCGACTGCGAGTCGCCGCCGGTGCAACTGGCGTCGCTGGACTTTGAGCTGCCCACCGAGTTGGAGGCAGCGCAGCCACCAGAAGCGCGCGGCCTGACGCGCGACGAAGTGCGTTTGATGGTCTCCTACCGGTCGAGCAACCGTGTGGTCCACAGCGATTTCCGCAGCCTGCCGGACTTCCTGCATCCTGGCGACCTGGTGGTAGTCAACACCAGCGGCACGCTCAAGGCAGCGCTGCCGGCGGTGCGCGGCGACGGCCGGCGGTTTGCGCTGCATCTGTCGACGCGCCTGCCAGACGGCCGCTGGCTGGTGGAGGTGCGCAAGCCGGAGCATGGCGCGAGCAAGCAGTTCCTCCAGGCCGCAACCTGTGAGACCTACACCTTGCCGGGCGGCGGGCTGGCAACCCTCCAGGCGCCGCACCCTGGCAGCTTCGGGGCGATCCTGGCCGGACATTCCCGCCTCTGGATCGCCAGCCTCCATCTGCCCCAGCCATGGTTGGCTTACCTGCAACAGTACGGGGCGCCGATCCGCTACAAGTACGTCAGCCAGCCGTGGCCAGCCGACTACTACCAGACAGTCTACGCCACCGAGCCGGGCAGCGCGGAAATGCCGTCGGCGGGGCGAGCGTTCACGCCGGAGATCATCATGCGACTTGTGACGAGCGGCGTGCAGGTCGCTCCGTTGATCCTGCACACAGGCGTGGCCAGCCTCGAAGGACACGAACCACCGTACGAGGAGTATTATCGCGTGCCGGAGTCGACCGCGCGCCTGGTCAACCTGACGCGCACCAACGGCGGGCGGGTGATCGCAGTGGGAACGACGGTGGTGCGCGCGCTGGAGACGGTGACCGGTGAAGATGGCCTGACGCACAGCGGGGAGGGATGGACGCGGCTGGTGGTCACGCCGGAGCGCGGGCTGCACGCGGTAAACGCCATGCTGACCGGCTTGCACGAGCCGAAGGCAACCCACCTGGCGATGCTGGAGGCGCTGGCCGGGCGGGAGCACCTGGAGATCACCTACGCCGAGGCGCTGCGCGAGCGTTACCTCTGGCACGAGTTTGGTGACCTGCACCTGATCCTTCCGTGACGACCGTGCACGCCAGGGCCCTGTGATTGCTCAGGAACCCCCCTGAGCGCCCACTCGCCTATAGGCGGAAGAACCGGTGTCATGGTTGTAGGATAGGGCCTTGTGCCCGTTCGGGACTCCCCGGAGCGCCCACAAGGGGCTATCCTACAGGTGTTGCGAACATCTTCGCGATTTTCGCGCTTCGCGCCTTCGATCCCTTCGCGGATTCGTGGTCCAGACGTCCCACGGGGAGCGCCCACAAGGGGCTATCCTGCAGGCGATGATGAAGCGCGCCCGCCACCATGCGTTGCGCCGATGAGGACGATGCCGCTGCGGGGTGGCACGGCGACGCCGTGCAGGACGCCGTTCTCGACGCGACCATCCTCCCCGCCCCAGACAGATTGAAACACCGCACCATCGGCGGCCAGGCCGCTCGCCGGTACGGCCAGCCTTTCGAACGACTTGCCGGCGTTCAGCGCCACAACCGCGATTTGATCCTGCCAATGGCGGGCGTAGACCACCAGATCGTCGGCCGTTTGCAGCACCGAAAAGCTGCCGTGGCTGAAGATGGGGTAAGACCGGCTCAACGAGATAGCGCGGCGGGTGTAGTCCAGCAGGTCATCATCCCAGCGAGCATGCGGGCCGGCATGCAGCTCGTCCCGCCAGGGAAAGCCGCGCCGGCAATCGGGGTCGCGGCCGCCTTCCATGCCGATCTCGTCACCGTAGTAGATGCAGGGCGCTCCGGGGAAGGTCACTACGAACAGCAATGCCAGGCGGTAGGCGCGGCCATCGCGGCGGGCCAGCGTGGCGAAGCGCGGCGTGTCGTGGCTGCCCAGCAGGTTGAGCTGCGCCTGGGCGATCTCGGACGGGTAGCGTGTCAGTACGTTGGCCACAGTGGCCGCAAACCCGGCGCTATCCAGCCGCTCGATGTTGCCGTAGCCGGTGCCGAGCGCGGCGTTGCTGTCCAGCGTCTCGCGGGCGAAGAAGCCCAGGCAGGCGCGGGTGATGGGATAGTTCATCACCGCGTCGAACTGGTCGCCTTGCAGCCAGCGGTGGGCGTCGCCCCAGATCTCGCCGACGATGTAGGCGTCCGGGTTGACGCTCTTGACGCGGCGGCGAAACTCGCGCCAGAAGTCGTCGTCGTCGATCTCGTTGGGCACGTCCAGCCGCCAGCCGTCGATGCCCTGCTCGACCCAGTATTGTCCCACGCCCCAGAGAAAGTCGCGCACGGCGGGATTGCGCGTGTTGAGCTTTGGCAGCGCGTGGATGTTCCACCAGGCGGCGTAGTTGGGCGGCTTATGGCCTTCGTAGGCGTGCAGCGGCCAGCCGTTGACGTGGAACCAGTCGAGGTAGGGCGAGGCCTGGCCGTTTTCAAGCAGGTGGTTGAACTGGTAGAAGCCGCGGCTGGCGTGGTTGAACACGCCGTCCAGCACGACACGGATGCCGCGGCCATGCGCTTCGTCCAGCAGGCGCTTGAAGGCCGCGTTGCCGCCCAGGATGGGATCGACCTGATAGAAGTCGTGGGTGTGGTAGCGGTGGTTGGCGGTGGACTGGAAAATGGGGCAGAAGTAAAGCGCGGTGACACCCAGCGATTGCAGGTAATCCAGGCGCTCGACGACGCCGATCAGGTCGCCGCCTTTGAAGCCATGCAGGGTAGGCGGGTAGTCCCAGCGCTCCAGGTTGTTCGGTTTGCGGATCGTGTGGCTGCGGGCAAAACGGTCGGGAAAGATCTGATAGAAGACGGCGGATTTGACCCAGTCTGGGGTCCTGGCTTCGACCATGAAACAGTGTTAACTCCGGTGTTAGCATGAATTTGGAAGACGATGGCCGCAATGATACAACAGGACGGCGTGAAACGAAAAACGTGACGGTTGATTTGCCAGCATAACACCACGTATCATGTGAGCCAATGCGTGAGCACCAACCTCGCAAGAAGAAATCACGTTTCACGTCTTCACGTTTCACGCGCCAATGCAGACGAACGCTCACACAGATCCCCCCACGAAAGGCAACACACCGATGCTGGAACCATGGACCCACCTGGAGTCGCAGGACGTCTTCCGCAACCGCTGGCTGCACGTCACCGTGGACCGCTTTCGCCTGCCCAACGATCAGGAGTACGAGTACACCACCATCCGCCGCGACGCGGCCGGCGTTGGGGTGGCGGTGCTGGACGAGCGAAACCGGATGCTTCTGGAGCGCGAGTTTCGCCCGCCGGTCGGCGAGGTGCTCTACCAGATACCGGGCGGGCTGACCAACGGCGACGAGGACCCGGCCGACTGCATTCGCCGCGAGCTGGAGGAGGAGACCGGCTACGTGGCCGGCCAGTTGCACTTCCTGGGCGAGTTCTACAACAACCCGGCCAGCAGCAACAGCCGCTGCCTGATCTACCTGTGCCGCGACGCCCGGCCGGGCGGCAACGTCCGCCGCGACGCCGCCGAGTTCATGACCTTCGACTGGTACGACCTGGACTGGGTCAAGGCGCGTGCTGGACGGCACGATCCTCGCGACCGGGTGGTGGTCTGCGCGCTGGCGTATCTGTGGCTGGCTGGGGAGATCGAGGTGCGGCGGACCGCGTGAACCCGGGTACGGCAACATTCATGGAAGGTACCAATTGGGCAACGCACCTAACCTGTTTGATCGTTTGTCACCCGCAATGCTATAATCGCTTAACTTACGTGGAGGTATGGCGAAATGGAAGCTGTTCAGGTACGTCAAGTCATCACAAAGGATGGGAGCTGTTGATCACAGGCTTGCCCTACAAACAAGGTCAGTCCGTCGAGGCCATCGTGTTTCTCCCTCGGAGGCATCCCCGCCGCGGGGTCGTCTGACAGTCGGGCGGCTACGCAAGTCAGGATTGATCGGTCTGTGGCAAGACCGTGACGATATCGATGACGGCTCTGTTTACGCGCGCCAACTGCGCCGAAGCCAGGAGCGCGGAGATGTCCGGCTATGATTTTGCTCGATAGCGATATCTTGATCGACTTGCTGCGCAGCCCCCCGGCCATGTCATGGTTCGATGCTCTGCCGCCAGAGGAGGAACTGGCGGTGTCTGGCTACGTTGTAATGGAGTTGATCCAGGGATGTCGCAACAAGACAGAACAAGATCGAGTGTATCGAGCGCTGGCAGGTTATGGGGTGGTGTGGCTCTCCGCAGAAGATTGTGATCGGGCGCTGGATGTATTTGCCCGGTTTCGCCTGAGCCACAACGCAGGCTTGCTTGACGTTTTGATCGGACACACTTCTCTCGCTGGGCACACCTCTTCACACGTTCAACCAGAGGCATTACAGGTTCATCCCCAAAATACAAACCATCCAACCCTACTCCAAGACCAGCTAACGGCCGGCAGGGCACATCTGCAAACCCTGCAAGGCAGGTCCACCGACCAATCCCTACGTCAACAAAAGCAGCAGCGCTGAGATCACCAGGAAGACCAGGATCACAACCTCGAAGGTCTTGGGGCTGACGCGCACCACGAACAGCCGCCCCAGCCAGACGCCCACCGGCACCAGGGGCAGCAGCCATGCCACGTTGACGATGCGCGCCAGATCGAACAGCCCGGCGGCGTAGTAGAACGGCACCTTGATGTAGTTGAGGATCATGAAGAAAAGCGCGCTGGTGCCGATGAACGCCCGCGGCGTCAGGTCCTGCATCAGCAGGTAGATGGTGGCCGGGGGACCGCCGGTGTTGGCGATGGCCGACGAGAACCCGGAGATGCCGCCGCCGATCAGCCCGTGCCATGGCCGCGGCTGGTAGCGAAAGAAACGTATGATGCGCGTCTCGAACGCCTTGTAGAGCGCAAACAACAGCACCAGAATCGCCAGAAAGGTCCGCAGCAGGTCGGGGGAGACGTTGGTCAGGAACAGCGTACCGACCGCGACGCCTGCCAGCGCGCCGGGAATCAGCAGCAGCACCTGCCGCCGGTCCCAGCGACGCCAGTGAAAGGCGACCGCAAAGATGTCGCCGACCATCAGAAAGGGCAGCATCAGCGGCACCAGTTCAGGCACCGGCATGGTCAGCGCCAGCAGCGGCGTGGCCAATGCAGCAAAGGACGAGCCGAAACCGCCCTTGCCCAGCCCAATAATCAACGCCACGAGGGCAAAGGTCAGGTAGAAAAGTGGGGATGGATAGAACATTGGATGCGGGGTAATGAGTCGAATTGCAGCCGCGGGATTGGGAACGGCGTTCTATTGTGAAGCAAAGTGCGCCATCCGTCAAGTCAGCAATTCACTTGACAATCGCCTCCCGCGGCCATATAATTCGATCCACTTCCCAAGGCGTCGCTGCTCGTCACCGCGTCCCTTACCTCGGGTTAGTCGATTGATCGAGTGTCGTCGATAGTTGCTGGCACTCGCAAGTCCAAACCTATCGGAATTCCAAAACTCAGGAGGAGTAAGTCAATGAAACGTTTCCGGTTGTTTTCCCTGGCGGCGATTCTGATCGTCGCGTCCATGGTTCTGGCCGCTTGCCCGAGCAGCCAGACCGCCGATGAGGCTCCGGCTGCCACCGAGGCGCCGGCACAGGCCCCGGCAGCTACTGAACCTGCTGCCGCGGAGCCAACTGCTGAGACCGCCGCGGAGCCAATGACAGAGATCGGCGTCGTCAAGGTCGGCACCAATGCGGAGTATCCCCCCTTCGAGTCGGTCGACGAAAACGGCAACGTCATCGGCTTCGATATCGACCTGATGAACGCCATCGCCAAGGCCGCCGGCTTCGAGGTCGAGTTCGTCAACACCCGCTGGGACGGCATCTTTGTTGCCCTCAGCAGCGGCGAGTTCGATGCCGTTGCCTCGGCTGCCACCATCACCGACGAGCGCAAGCAGGCCGTTGACTTCAGCGACCCCTACTTCAACGCCGGCCAGGTGCTGGTGGTGAAGCAAGGCAGCGACATCGCTACCGTTGACGATCTGGCCGGCAAGCGGGTTGGCGTCCAACTCGGCACCACCGGCGACATCTGGTCCAGCGAGAACACCCAGGCCGAGATCGTGCGCTACGACGAGGTCACGCTGGCGTTCCAGGCGCTGGGCAACGGCGACATCGACGCCATCATCAACGACGCCCCCACGTCGGCCGACATTCTCAAGGCTAACCCGGAGATCGGCGCTGTCATCGTCGGCGAGCCTTTCACGGACGAGTTCTATGGCATCGCCGTCAACAAGGGGCGCCAGGACGTGCTCAAGGCCATCAACGAGGGCCTGGCAGCGATTCGGGCCTCCGGTGAGTACGACGACATCTACGCCGAGTGGTTTGGCATGCCCGCGGCAGCCGAGGCGCCGGCTGAGGGCGAGATGATGGAGGAAGGGATTGCGTCGTTCGGCGTTGAGAGCTGCGACGGGTTCGACGGGATCATCCAGAAGGTGATCGCGCTGGACGAGATGACCGTCGAGTTCAAGCTGTGCAAGCCCGATCCGGCGTTCCTCTCCAAGGTCGCCTTCAGCTCCTTCGCCATCAGCCCAGCGAGTGGATCGAGAGTGCGGCGGCCAGCGGCGAGCTGCTGGAGAAGCCGGTTGGCACCGGTCCACATGCTGGACTCCTGGAACCGCGGCGACAGCATCGTCTACAAGAAGAACGCCGACTACTGGGGCGACCCGGCCATGACCGACACGCTGGTCTTCCGCTGGCTGACCGAGGGCGCAGGCCGGCTGCCAGGCTGCAGTCGGGCACGGTGGACGGCATCGACAACCCCAGCCCCGACGACTTCGACACCATCCGCGACGATGCCAACCTGCAGTTGCTGGAGCGGCCAGCGCTGAACATCTTCTACCTGGCCATGACCGACACCTTCGAGCCATGGGGCGACGTGCGGGTGCGCCAGGCGATCGCCAAGGGCATCGACCGCCAGCGCATCGTGGACACCTTCTACCCGGCCGGGTCGGAGGTAGCCAGCCACCTTCACGCCCTGCTCGATCCCCAACGGCTGCGTGGGCGATGACTGGTACGACTTCAACGTGGAGGAGGCCAAGGCGCTGCTGGCCGATGCCGGCTATGCCGACGGGTTCGAGACACCATCTACTACCGCGACGTGTTCCGCTCCTACCTGCCCGAGCCGGGGCTGGTGGCGCAGGACATCCAGGCGCAGTTGAAGGAGAACCTGAACATCGACGCCAGCATAGAGGTGATGGAGTCGGGTGCGTTCATCGCCGAGTCGTCGGCAGGCAACCTGGACAGGCTGTACCTGCTGGGGTGGAAGCGGACTACCCACATCACCAACTTCCTGGACTACCACTTCGGGCGAGCCAACCCGCAGTTCGGCGATCCCCATCCTGAGATCTACGAACTGTTGGAGCAGGGTGCGCAGATAGCGGACGCGGCGGCCGCAGAGGCGATCTACACCGACGCCAACAATGCGATCCGCGAGCTGGTGCCGATGGTGCCGATTGCACACGGCGGCTCGGGCGTGGCCTATCTGGCCGACGTGGAGGGTGCGCAGGCCAGCCCGCTGGGCAACGAGTACATGGCGGCCATGAAGCCGGGCGACCGCGACACCTTCGATGTGGATGCAGAACGCCGAGCCGATCAGCCTCTACTGCGGCGACGAGACCGACGGCGAGTCGCTGCGGGCCTGCGAGCAGGTCACCGAGTCGCTGTACGCCTACGGATCGGCGGGACGGCGGCGGAGCCGGCGCTGGCAACCTCGTGTGAGCCCAACGAAGACCTGACGATGTGGACCTGCACCCTGCGCGATGGCGTGACGTTCCACGACGGATCGAGTCTCGATGCGATGGACGTGCTGGCGTCGTGGCAGGCGGGGTTGGATGCGTCCAGCCCGACCCACGTCGGCAACACGGGTGCGTTCGAGTACTTCTCGTATCTGTGGGGCCTGATGAACGTCCAGGAATAGCCCGGACGATGAACCAGACTGACGGTCTTGTAGCAGAGCTGCACCAACATCAGGTGCAGCTCTGCTCAACAACCATGACCTTCAGTCCTCGATACCCAGTCGATTTTTGCGGGGAACAACGGGGGCCTGAGCGGGCAATCGCTGGTGCTAGCGTGTCAGAACCTGCTGCTGGCGGCGCACCGTCACGGGCTGGCCGGCTGCTGGATGTGTGCGCCGATCTTTTGCCCGGCGCTGGTGGTGGAAACGCTGGCGCTGCCCTGATCATGGAGCCGCAGGCCCTGCTCGCCCTGGGCTATCCCTCGACGACGCCCCAACCACCAAGCCGCGCAATCCACTGGCGCAGCACGTGTTGCGGCGCTAATGCTTCGAGCTGGTTTTCAAATCGACAGCAGAATTACCGGGGTCGTGGAACACACCTGACCTGGCAAGCTGTCTGTGAGGCCTGCTTCGCCGGCCGGCGGGGTTGGAATCCGCGACGCCACACAGTGTGTCTCAGGCGCAGCGGCGGGGTGGGGAAGACGGCACGATCATTGTCGCGCCACTTCTAGCGCGGCGCAACCTTCAGCGGTGTAGCCGCTGTCGCCGGCAGCCGGTGTTGGGCGGCATGGGAGACTGTGGTTTCCAATCGGTCGCAAACGGCACTTCTAAAACACTCCGAGCGAGCGCAACACATAGATCAGAACGGCGATCAGCACGCCAGCCACGATAAAAGAAACAGGCCGCATGTTGCCAACCAACCATGCGACAAGGCCGACTCTATATCCCCAGGACTCCAATTTCGACCGGAGTTCTCCAACGGTCGGCTCAGTCAAAGTGCTGCTATCGGGAAAGACAAGCGTAGGTACGCTTTCATTACCGTCATTGATAGCGCGAACACGAGCGGCGGCAACGCTATCCTGATGAATGTCAACATACTCAAACTTAACCTTCGACTGAGTCAGTAGCCCTTTTATTGGTCCGAGGTTTGGGCAGTTTGGATGACCGTAGACAATAATGGTATCTGGCATTTTCCCACTCCTAATGCACTATTGTTAGTGCTACCACGAGAGCGACACCGATTCCAATGCCAATTGCAGCTCCTAGACCTGATTGGTTCGCGCTCATCGATTGTGAAGGCGGATTTTGTCTCGCAGGCTGGTTATCCCTGTTTGTAGCTACATCCGTCACGCTTCGCGCCGAAGGCGGGATCCACGCCTCGCTGGCACTGGACTTCCGCCTCCGTGGGAGTGACGCAACAGTGAAGCCTGAGTAACTACCCGTTGACTTGCTTTTCCAGTTCCTTGAACGCCATGCTCCATGCTCTCTCTTGCCAATGCATTGCCTCTTCCCATTCTGGTGAACTTCTCCAACCAGAATGAATAAGATGTGCCTCCGTACTTTCACCATTTGGAGTGAAGAAGACAACACAGTGAGTAAGGGGAGAAACATTGTTTGCAAAGTGCTTATATTGCTTTGGACTCTTCCACTCAAAAGAGAGGAACTTGTCGGACACAATCGCCGTTATCTTGCAACCGATGGTGCTGTTGTTCTCTCTGTCATCCGGCTCCCAGAACAATTCATATTTGCCACCTGTGACGGGTTCAACCTCTGCCACAGCAACCAGCCAAGATTCAAACAGGTGGTTGATGGTGAACATCTCAAACGCACGATGAGCATCACAATGCAACTGGGCGGAACAGTGAATGATTCTATCCATTTTCGTTTCTCCTCATTCAACGAAGCGGCTAACGCTCCGGTTCAGCGGCGGGCCGCGCAGCGAACCGTCCACCGCAACCGGTTGTCAGGCGCCGACGCCTGAGATCTCAACGCTTGCGCTCCACAGGATTTTCCCAGGACGTCTGCTGCTCGAGCTGTTGGGCGAGCCCGATGAGAATTCCTTCCGGCCCCCGGATATAGCAGAGCCGGTATTGGTCCGTAGTTCCGCTTCTTGCCCCTTCACGGGGACATCATGCAGAAACGCGGTCGAGACAAAAAGTGGATGGCGCCCCGTCCGCCGGCCTGCGCCAACCACCGTCGGCACAAGCCCCGAACGCCGGCGCCATCTGCTATCTGCTATCTGCTATTCGCCATCAGCCATCCGCTAGACCGTCTCGCCGCTGGGCACCGCGTCCGCCGGCAGCGCGCTGGCAGGGATGCGCGGGCGGATGACCACGTTGCGGCCGACGCGCAGCCCGTCCGGCACCTGGGCGCCCTTGCCCACCAGCGTGATGCCGGTGTTGAGGTTGTTGGGCATGGCCCGGTTGGGCGTGGTGTCGTCGCCGTCGCCGATGACCGCGTCGGCGCCGATCTGGGCGCGCTTGTCGATGATGGAGCGCTCGATGCGCGCGCCCGCACCGATCACCGCGCCGTTCATGACAATGGAATCGCTCACCTCAGCGCCGGCTTCGATCACCGCGCCGGGGCCGATGATGGAGCGTTCGACGCGTCCAAAGACCTGGCATCCGTCGCACAACAGGCTGCCGTCGACCACCGCTTCAGGACCAGTGAAGGCCGGAGCAAGCTGCTCGCTGCGGGTGTGGATCACCCACGAGGGGTCGTAGAGGTCCAGCGCCGGCGTCTCGGCCAGCAGCGCCATGTTGGCCTCCCAGTACGCCTGCACCGTGCCGGCGTCCATCCAGTAGCCGTCGAAGCGGTGGGCATAGATGGACATGCCGGCCTTCAGCATCCCCGGCAGGATGTCGCGCCCGAAATCCACGTGGCCCGCGCCGGGGCCGGTGATCCAGTCCAGCAGCACGTCGCGCTTGAAGACGTAGATGCCCATGGAGGCCAGCCGGCTGAGAGTGCGGCGCGGCTTTTCCTGGAAACCGCTGATGCGTCCGCTGCCGTCGGCGTTCACCATGCCGAAGCGATGGGTCTCGTGCGGGCTGACGGTGCGCACCGCTATGGTGCAGTCGGCATCTGTATCCTCGTGGAAGCGCAGCAGCGGCCCGTAGTCCATCTTGTAGATGTGGTCGCCGGCCAGCAACAGGATCGTATCGGCCTTCTGCTCCAGCACGTAGTCGAGGTTGAAGCGCACCGCGTCGGCCGTGCCGCGCTGCCAGGCGCCCATCTCCCCCTCGCCGCTGATGTAGGGCTGCAGGAGGCGCACGCCGCCCACAGCCCGGTCCAGGTCCCACGGCTTGCCGTTGCGCACGTGGTCGTTGAGCGAGCGCGGCTTGTACTGCGTCAGCAAGGCGACGTTGTAAACGCGCGAGTTGACGCAGTTGGACAGCGTAAAATCGATGATGCGGTACTTGCCGCCGAAGGGAATGGCCGGCTCGGCTCGCTCGGCCGTGAGAACGCTCAACGCGGGGCTGGAGCCGCCCGCCAGGATCATTGCTAAAACACGCATAGTTTCCTCCTAGACCGTCTCGCCGCTGGGGACATGGTCGCCGAACGAAGCGAAGTCTTCGTCGTCGCGGGCGGCGTTGATCAGCACGTTGCGACCCACGCGCACGTTGGCGGGGATGTGGGCGCCCTTGCCGACGACCGTGATGCCCGTGAACAGTTTATCGGGGTCGAGCTTGTTGACCGTGTCGAGGTCGCTGCCGAAACCGACCAGCGCACCGATCCGACCACCACTTCCTTGTCCACCACAACTCTGTCCAGCACGCGCCCGGCCCGATCCAGGCATCGTTCATCACCACCGAGTCCCGCACGAGCGCGCCAGGGGAGACGTAGACGCCGGGCGAGAGCACCGAGCGCTCCACTTGCCCGCGCACCACGCAGCCGTTGCACATCAGGCTGTTGTGGACGCGCGCTTGCGGGCCGAGCTTCACCGGCGGCCGCTCCTGGCTGCGGGTCAGCAGCGGCCACGAGCGGTCGTAGAGGTTGAGGGGCGAGCCGGGGTCCAGCAGCTCCATGCTGGTCTGCCAGTAGCTGTCGATGGTGCCCACGTCCACCCAATAGCCATCGAAACGATAGGCGAAGACGTTGTTCTCCTCGATCATGTTGGGGATGACGTGCTTGCCGAAGTCAAGGTCTGGGAACTCCTGCGTGCCGGCCAGCAGGCGGCTCTCCAGCATGTCCGCGTTGAACACGTAGATGCCCATGGAGGCCAGCGTGCCCTTGTCGCGGTCCTTGGGCTTTTCATGGAAGGCGGTGATGCGCGACTCGTCGTCCACCGACATGATGCCGAAGCGATGGGTCTCCTCCAGCGGTACCTCCATGACGGCCACCGTGAGGTCGGCGCGGTTGTCGTCGTGGAAGCGCAGCATCCTGGCGTAGTCCATCTTGTAGATGTGGTCGCCGCCCAGCACCAGCACCCGGTCGGCGCGCAGCTCGCGCACGTAATCATAGTTCTGCAAGACTGCGTCGGCCGTGCCGCGGTACCAGATCTGGGTGCCGCCGCCGACCTGGTAGGGTTGCAGCAGCCGCACGCCGCCGCTGGCACGGTCGAGATCCCACGGCTTGCCGATGCCGATGTGTTCGTTGAGGGAATGGGGCCGGTACTGCGTCAGCACGGCGATGTTGAAGATGTTGGAGTTGACGCAGTTGGAAAGGGTGAAATCGATGATGCGGTATTTGCCGGCAAAGGGCACCGACGGCTTGGCGCGCTTCTCGGAAAGCACGGTCAGCCGCGTGCCGGCTCCGCCGGCCATGACGACAGCGACAACGTTCATAAACACCTCCGGGGTGGGATCGGGGAGCGGATACAGGTTAGCGGGCGGTGACAGTCACTTCTTCTCCAGAATGGTCGTTCGTCCGAAGCTGAAGTGATTGTCACCTTGTCTCAGCGGCTGCATTGACCAGCCCTGATAGCTGTGCTATATTCTAGCCTACCACCGGGCTGGTGACAAGTCACGGATGCTAATTTTGCCGAACACCTTGAGTCTTCTGATGACAACCCATCGATCTGCCTCTGTATTGCCGACTGATTGCAACTTTGGCGGAAGAAGTGAAATCCCTGGCGCGGGCAGGCCAGCTGCACTCGGTGTGCTGATGATTTGCGCCGTCCTGCTGGCAGGCTGCGCCATGTCGCCCACACCGGCGCCGGCGACACCAACGCCATCGCCCTTCCCGACCTTTGACCTGAACGAGCTGCCGCCGCCGCCGGACGGCGCGCGCCGTTCCGAAGTCAGGACATATCTTGGGAATGTAGCCGCCTACACCGCCCCGTCGGTCATTGCAGCCGCGCCCGATTTCTCCGTCGAGCGGCTGGATGGCATCGTGGCGACGCTGGAAGCGATCACGGCGCCGCCTGACATGATACCGGCGCACGATACCCTCCTGAAAGGCTACCGCAGCATCGCGCAGGGTCGGCGCATCCAGGTCGAGAACATCGGCGACGGCGAGCAGCAGGCAGAGGCTCGGAGCCTGATGGACTTCGGGAAGCTGCTGCTCCAGGAACACCGCCAGATTGTAAGTGCGTACCTTGCCTCGCAGCGAGTGACACCGGTTCCGTAGCCGGGCTGCGACGTGAAACGTGAGGCATGAGACGAGGCGCTCACCGGGCGACATCACGTTTTCACGTTTCACCCTGCCTTACCGCACGAAACTCCACAGAGTCGAAAGCACCGTCAATGTCTGATCCCTCCCCGGGCGCCTACCTGGGCAACACCACCTTCACCATCGTCGACGTAGAGACCACCGGTCTCAACGCAAACGCGGGCGACCGCATCTGCGAGGTCGCCATGCTGCGCTACCGCGGCGGCCGCGTGCTGGACTCCTTCGACGCGCTGGTCAACCCGCAGCGTCCCATGTCGTCCGGCGCATCGGCGGTCAATGGCCTGACCGATTGGCACCTGGCCACCCAGCCGCTGTTCTCGCAGGTCGCCGAACAGGTGCGGGCGCTGACCGAGGACACGGTGCTGGTTGCCCACAACGCGCCCTTCGACCTCGGTTTCCTGGCCGGCGAGTGGCGGCGCATGGGTTGGCCGCCGCGACTGGGGTTCACCGCCGATACACTGACGCTGGCCCGCCGGCTGTACAACTTCCGCCATAACACCCTGTCCGACGTGGCGCGCGCCCTGCGAGTGCGCAGCGACCGCGAACACCGCGCGGTGGGCGACGCCTGGACGACCCTGCGCATCTTCGAGGTAATGCTGGCCGATCTGAACCGGCGCAACTTCGTGACCCTGGGCGACCTGCTGGACGTACAGGGCGGCAACGTGTTGTGGCCGGAGCCGGCCACGCTGTCGCTGCCGGCCGACCTGGAGACCGCGCTGGAGGAAGGTCGCCCGCTGTGGCTGCGCTACCGCAGCCAGAACGGCCACATCAGCGAGCGCTTGGTCGAGCCGCTGGACGTTACCGGCGACGATGTCACGGTCTACCTGACGGCCTACTGCCAGCTGCGCGGCGAACAGCGCGTCTTCCGGCTGGACCGCGTCATCGAGATGCGGCTGGACAACGGCACGCGGCAATGATCCAACAACGCATCGCCGAGCGCGGACAATGGACTGCCGCGCTGCTGAACCTGCCCGAGCCGCACGTGCTGCAAACCTGGGAATGGGGCGAGGTCAAGCGCCAGACCGGCTGGCAACCGACCCGCCTGCTTTGGCAGGCGGAGACGAACGGCGCGCCCGTCGCGGCGGCCAGCCTGCTGCTGCGACGCATCCCCCGCCTGCCGCGCGGCGTCGCCTATGTGCCAAAAGGACCGATCCTCGACTGGTCGGATGAGCGACTTGTGGACGCGGTTCTGGCGGCCATCGAACTGGAGGCGCGCAGGCAGGGCGCCATCTTCGTCAAGATCGATCCGGACGTTGCGCCGGACAGTCAGATCGGCCGGAGTGTCAAGTTTGTTTTACAGCAGCGCGGCTGGCAGCCTTCCCTGGAGCAGATCCAGTTCCGCAACACCGCGCTGCTGGACCTGACGCCCGACGAGGAGGGGCTGCTGGCTGCCATGAAGCCCAAGTGGCGCTACAACATCCGGCTGGCCGGACGCCGGGGTATGACGATTCGCCGCGGCGACGTGGCCGACCTGCCGGCCTTCTACGATCTCTACCGGGAGACCGGCGGGCGCGACGGGTTCATCGTCCGCCCCTTCGACTACTACGCAGAGACCTGGCGCACCTTCATGCAGCCGATGGACGCCGACGCGCCGTGCGCCGACCTGCTGCTGGCCGAGGTCGAGGGCGCCGCCGTGGCCGGGCTGATCCTGTTCCGTTTCGCGGACAGAGCCTGGTACATGTATGGCGCGTCCAGCGAGCGCCAGCGGGCCGCGATGCCCAACCACCTGCTGCAATGGGAGGCGATGCGGCTGGCGCGCGCGGCCGGCTGCACCGTCTACGACCTGTGGGGCGCCCCCGATACGCTGGACGAAAGCGACGGCATGTGGGGCGTCTGGCGCTTCAAGGAAGGCTTCGGCGCCCGGTTTGCCCCGCACATCGGCGCCTGGGATTACCCCGTTTCGTCCACGCAGTACCGCCTCTACACCGACGCCATGGCGTGGAACAGCTACTGCCGCGACTGTGGCTACCGGGTGTTCAGTTACACTGAGCAGATTCGTCGACGCGTGACTTTCCATGCTGGCGGGAAGATGTTACAATCGGGCGGCGACCACGGCTGTACATCTACCAGCCGTCGCTTGCCGTTCACCGTTTACCATCCCCATCACGGAGCGTCTCATGTTTCGATTTCTCTTTGGACTTGTCGTTGGTGCAGCCGGCGGCTTCGTGTTGGCCAAGCTCAGCGAAAGCATGGCCGACCAGAATCGCCTGCGCGAGGCGCGCGATGAGGCTATTCGCTACCGCGCCCAGATGGCGGCCGCCCGCCAATCCGCTGCCGCTGAAACCGCCGCGCCGCCCGCGCCTGCCGCGCCGGATCCGGTGCAGAACGACGACCTGACGCGCATTACCGGCATCGGTCCGGTGTTCCAGAGCCGGCTGCGCGCCGCGGGCATCCACACCTACGCGCAACTGGCTGCGACCGATCCCGAGGCGGTGCGCGCAGCCGCGGCCGCCGCCGACTGGCAGAAGATCGAGCCCGAAAGCTGGATCGAGGAAGCCGCCCATCTGGCTGCCGGCGAGTAACGCGTTGAACGCGGAAAAACGCGGATTTCGCGGAATGAAAAGAAACCGGATGGGTTTCCTCAGGTATCCGCGGGTGTCAGCGGTCGTCCGCGTCCAGACCGTTCGTTCCTCTACAAATGCCCGGCATCGGTGAACTGGCCGCGCTGGCTACCGCCGTCCTCTGGTCGTTCACCGGCATCCAGTTCACCTTTGCGGGGCGGCGCGTCGGCTCGCCGGTGGTCAACCGGGTGCGGCTGGTGCTGGCGGTGGTCTACCTCTCGATCGCACACCGGGTGCTGACCGGCGAGGTCTGGCCGCTGGATGCCACTCGACAGCAGTGGTTCTGGCTGGGGCTATCCGGCATCGTCGGGCTGGCTATCGGCGACGCATTTCTGTTCCAGGCCTACGTGACCATCGGCCCGCGGCGGTCGGCGGTGGTGATGACCACCGTGCCGGTGATGGGCACGGTGCTGGCGTGGATCTGGTTCGGCGAGGTGCTGACGGCGCTTGAGCTGGTGGCCATCGCGGTGACGCTGTCAGGAGTCGCGTGGGTGGTGTCAGAGCGGCGCAACAACCGCAGCCGCGTCTCCTTTCCCGGAGACGGCGACCGGCGCACCTATGTGATCGGGGTGCTGCTGGCGCTGGGCGGCGCGGCCGGCCAGGCGCTGGGTCTGCTGCTTTCCAAGAAGGGGCTGGAGGGCGGATTTCCGCCGCTGTCGGCTACGGTGATGCGCATGTTGGTGGCCACCGCGTCGATCTGGCTGGTGACCCTGGTGCGCGGCCGGGGACCTGCCATTGTCCGCGCGCTGAGCGACCGGCGGGCGCTGGCGCTGATCGCGGGCGGCGCGCTCACCGGCCCCTTCCTTGGCGTCTGGAACTCGATGATCGCCGTGCAAAACGCGCCGGTCGGCATCGCTTCGACGCTGATGTCCCTCTCACCCGTGGTTTTGATCCCGCTCTCCTACGTCTTCTTCGGCGAACGGATCACGTCGAGGGCGGTCGTCGGCACGCTGATCGCGCTGACTGGCACGGCCCTGATCTTCCTGACATGAACCTGCCTGCCCTGGCTGCCACAGGATGGACCGACTATGAGTTGCTGGACTCCGGCAGCGGCCGCAAGCTGGAACGCTTCGGCCCGATCGTGCTGGATCGTCCTGAAGCGCAGGCGACCTGGCAGCCGGCTTTGCCGCGGCGCGACTGGCAGGCGGCCCACGCGCTGTTCCAGGACGGCCCAGGCGAAGGCAGGTGGGTGGTGCAGCCGGACGTCGCGCGCCGCTGGTCCATCGGCTACCACGGGCTGCGCTGCTCGCTGGAGATCGACCGCTCGCGGCACGTGGGCGTCTTCCCGGAGAACGCGGTGCACTGGGACTGGATCGAGGCGCAGGTGGCCTCAGCCGGCCGGCCGCTGCATCTGATCAACCTCTTCGGCTACACTGGCCTGGCGACGCTGGCTGCAGCGCGCGCCGGCGCCCGTGTCACCCATGTGGACGCGTCAAAGCGGGCCGTCACGCGGGCGCGGGAGAACCTGGCGCTGTCCGGGCTGGCCGACCGGCCGGTGCGCTGGATCGTCGAGGATGCGCTGAAGTACCTGGGACGCGAGGCGCGGCGCGGGGTGCGCTACGACGGGATCATCATGGACCCGCCGGCGTTTGGACGTGGGCCGGGCGGCGAGGTATGGAGTTTCGAGCGGTTGTTTGGGGAGTTGTGCTCAGCCTGCCGGTCGGTGTTGAGCGGGCAGCCGCGCCTGGTGGTGGCGACGTTGTACACGCGGTCAGCCGACTTCAATGCCACGCTGGATGCGCTGGCGGCGATGATGGCCGGCCAGCAAGGCCAGTTGACCGCAGGACGGATGGTGACCCGTGACCACAGCGACGGCCGCGAGATCGAACACGGGCAGTTCGTGCGCTGGCTGGCAGACGACGCCGGCGATGCAAGCTGAGGCCAACGGCCGCCAAGCCGTTTTCACACGCCATTCAATCTTCAAGGACAGGGGCGTCAGCGAGGTATCTCTCCGGAGAGATCCTTCACTAAGGGTCATGGTAATGCTCGATGCAAGCATACGCCGTTCAGGATGACAGCGATGTTGGCTGGGTTGCTTGCCAGGCGCCTGCTGCCGGGCGACATCGGAAACTCCGAAGAACAACTATTATGCTCCCCCAACCAGCACGACAGATTCGACAGAGTGTTGGCACCTTACCCTTTGGCTAGAGTGAACGCCGGAGCGTCGATCAAGAACGATGGGTCAGGCTGCAGTCCCTGCTGTGCAAGCGCCTCGCGGTATTCGGGATGTACCGCGAAGCCATTCTCCGTCAGCACCTCCCGGTCCCACGGGTTCAGAATCAACGCGTCGGAGATCAGGCCGATGTAGTCCGGCTCCTCCAAGCCCTGCGAGTGGGCGTAGAGAACGGCAACGCGCGCCTCGGCCGCGCCCAGCGCCAGCGCCTTGTCGCGCACCAGCCGAACGGTCTCGCCGCTGCCGCTGATTTCGTCCACAATCAACACGCGCTTTCCCGCCACTGCGGCCGGCGGCTCGATGATCCACTCTGGATGTTCGCGCACGACCTGATCGTTTTCCCGCCGGGTCAGGTAGACCGGTGCGAGGTCGACACGCAACATGTGCGCCAACAGCGTTCCGGCGTAGTAGCCGCCACGACCTACAGCCACGATCATTTCGGGGCGCCAGGGCTGCACGCCCAGCGCCAGCGCCCTGCACAGACCGTGGAAGGCGTTCCACGAGACGGGCAGGACGCCCGCGCGCTTAGTGTAGTCGTAGGGTGGTTGGGTCATAGGCGGTGAGTCGCGTCGAGGGGTCAGACGCCCGTCATCGGCCGGGCGTCCAGCAGGCGAGCGGCTTCGGCCTCGTCCAGGAAGCCCAGTTCTACCACGACTTCCTTGACGGTGCGGCCCTCAGCGTAGGCCTGCTTGGCGGCCTGGGCGGCCTTGTCGTAGCCGATGACCGGGTTCAGCGCGGTGACGAGGATCGGGTTCTTGTCTACCAGGTTCAGCATCTTGTCGCGGTTGGCCACCAGGCCGTCGATGGCCAAGTCGGCCAGCACGCGGCTGCCGTTGGCCAGCAAGGTGATCGACTCCAGCAGATTGCGCGCCAGCACCGGGAGCATGACGTTCAGTTCGAAGGTGCCCGACTGGCCGGCCACCGTTACCACCAGGTCGTTGCCGAACACCTGGGCGCACACCATGGTCATCGCCTCTGGAATCACCGGGTTGATCTTGCCGGGCATAATGCTGGAACCGGGCTGCAGGGCCGGCAGCACGATCTCACCCAGCCCAGCGATGGGACCGGAGTTCATCCAGCGCAGGTCGTTGCTGATCTTCATCAGCGACGCGGCCACGGCTTTGAGCTGGCCACTGAGCTCGACGCAGGCATCCATGGAGGCTTGAGCAGCGAAGTGGTTGTCAGCTTCGCGGAAAGGCACGCCGGTAATCTCGGCCAGTCGGGCTGCAACAGCTGCTGCGAAGCCGGGCAGCGCGTTGATGCCGGTCCCAACCGCGGTGCCGCCCAGCGCCAGCTCAGCCAGCTGCGGCAGGCTGGCCTCGAGGCGCTCGATGCCAGGCGCGATCTGGGCTGCATAGCCGCCGAACTCCTGGCCCAGGCGCACGGGCATGGCATCCATCAGATGCGTACGACCGGTCTTCAAGACGTCGTCGAATTCGACAGACTTCTCCAGCAGCGCGACGCGCAGGTGGCGCAGCGCTGGCAGCAACGCCTCGACGACCTCGAGATAGGCGGCCACATGGATGGCGGTGGGGATGACATCGTTGGAGCTCTGGCCCATATTGACGTGGTCGTTGGGATGCACCGGCGCCTTGGAGCCGACCTCGCCGCCCAGGATCTGGATGGCGCGATTGCTGATCACCTCGTTGGCGTTCATGTTGGTCGAGGTGCCGGAGCCGGTCTGGTAGATGTCGATGGGGAAGTCGCCGTCCCACCGGCCATCGGCCACCTCCTGCGCGGCCTGCACGACGACCTCGGCCAGATGCGGCTCCAGGTGGCCCAGCGCCTGGTTGACCTGGGCTGCAGCCAGCTTGACCAGCCCCAGCGCGCGGATGAAGCTGCGCGGAAACGTCATGCCGCTGATGGGAAAGTTCTCCACCGCGCGCATGGTCTGCGCGCCGTAAAGCGCGTCAACCGGAACCTGGACCGGTCCCAGCGAGTCTTTTTCAATGCGGAAGTCTGTAGTCATGTTGGGTCGTTCCTTTCGTCGTACGCTGTGGGTGCCAGGTGCCAGTCACTCTCAGCAAGTGACCGGCACCCGAGGCGCGCGAACGCCATCTCGCGGTCCTCAACGCAGAGAGCCTCTGCCGCAAAGCAGAGGCCCTCGGTGGGTCTCGAAAACGGATCTGCAGCAATGCCGCAGATCAACCTGAACTACATGTCCAGGGCGTCGTAGCCGGGTCCGTCCGTGAAGAAGTCGTAGTTCGGCTGAGTGGCAGTGGTCAGGTCGAGAACCTCGCCGCCCTCTGCGGTCAACTTCTCCGTGGAGCCGATGGGTCGATACTCCTGGCCGGCCTTGAGCTCGAACTCCTCCGGCACGTCCTCCTCAGGGAAGATCGCTTCGTACGGGCACTCAGGCACGCAGGCGCCGCAGTCGATGCAGGTGTCGGGGTCGATGTAGTACCACGGCCATTGGCTTTCGGGCTGGCCGGGGATGATGCACTCAACCGGACACACTTCAACGCAGGCGCCGTCGCGCAAACAGAGTTCGGTAATAATGTGAGTCATGGGAGTCTCCTGAAATAAGGTGAAATTGCGAGGGCCGGCATAGCGCGGTGCCTCGGCTGAAATCTATCGACGCCGGATCGAATCCGGGAAATGCCTGGGCAAGGCGCCAACCTGTCACATGTTCAGGGCTTCGTAGCCGGGGCCACCCGCGAAGAAATCGGCGTTGAGCTTGATTGAAGGCTCGTATTCCTTGGGAACATCGGCCTCGGGGAAGATCGCCTCCACAGGGCATTCAGGGATGCACGCACCGCAGTCGATGCAGGTGTCGGGATCGATGTAGTACCAGGGCCAGTCTTTTTCGGGCTGGCCGGCAATGATACATTCAACCGGGCACACCTCAACGCACGCGCCATCGCGAATGCACAGATCGGTGATCACATGTGTCATGAAATAGTAGCCTCCTGGTCGAGGTCACGGGGCGGCGACGGCCTGATTGGCGTCCGTACGGGCGGAAAGATTGCCGCAAGGCCGGCGCGGCGTAGAAAGTGAACGGTGGTGGACACTGCTCACCCTGGCGCCAGGGCTGAAGCAATGGCCAGTGTCGGGCAGTTGCGAAAATTGTACAATGACTGTGACCAAATGTCAAAACAAAAACGCTCGCGCAGGCAATCACAAGCGTCGTCTCAGGGCGGGACAACCGCACAGCCTATTCGTCGGCGATTGCCTGCAACCCCTGTGCGTCGAGGATGGTGATGTGCTTGCGGCCGATGTCGATCAGCCCTTGCGCTTTCAACTCGTTGAGCACCTGAGTTGCCGTCTCACGATACGTGCCGGCGGTTTCGGCCAGATCCTGGTGGGTGTACCCCACCACCTCGCGCCATCGTTCTGTTCAGCCAGCAGCAAGAGCAGCGCCGACAGCCGGGCCGGTATTCCCTTGAACGCCATCGCGCGCAGTCGATCCTCCACGTCCCGCAGGCGGCGGCCGGTCATGTCCAGCACGCGGATCGCAACCTGCGGCTTGCTAAGAAAGAGGCGCTCCAGGTCCTTGCGGCTCATGATGCCGATGACACAGTCCTCGGCGGCTTCGGCAAAGGTCTTGTGCAGTTGCTGGCCCAGCAGCGGCATCTCACCGAATAGGGCGCCTGGTCCCAGCGACGCAATCACCAGCTTCTTGCCCTCCTGAGAGATACGATACAACTGGACTCGCCCATCCTGCAGGACAAACAGCACCTCGCCAGTTTCTTCCGGGCGATAGAAGACCTTGCCGCGCCGGACGGTGGTGATGGTGATCAGGTGTTCTAGCTCTTCGATTTCCTTGACGGACAAATCCTGAAACAGCTCCAGGCTACTGAGGAACTCGATCTTGCTGGCAGTCTGGTCTGAACTGGTCATAAGGGGCAACCTACACCTTCTATGTGGAGTTGCGCCTATTGTAACACAATCATGCCATTAGCGCACAGTGCAGCCGGCCGCGGCAACGTATCGCAGGCCGCCGCCAGCTGATCGGCCTTCACCAGCAGGTAATCGGTGTCGTAGGTTGAGATGGCGAAGATCGGAATGCCCGCATCTGCCAGCGGCGCAGCCAAGCGCCAGTAAGCCGGTCAACGCGAAATCCAGCGGTCCCTCCACCTTCAAGCCACGCCAGTCCCGTTCACTGACGATGCCTGTTGGCACTAGGGTCTGCTCGCAAACGACAGATAGCTCCTCGTCGGTGCGGACGAGGGCGAGAAAGCGGCTGGCCGCGCTCCAGGGTGGAAACGGTGAGACCGGGTCGAGCCGGCAAATGGCGAGTGTGAAGGGAAGCGTCGTCAGGTGGAGAGTTGCAGACATGCCGGCCTCGCAGTGTGGAGAAACTGCAACACCCTCGGGGATGCCCATGCCCCAAGGGTGTCGCACGAAGAGAGAGAACACATGGTCGCGCTGATAATGATGCCGAGGCAGGACACTTTCTTACAGGCTCAGACGCCGGTTTTGACTACCGGAAAAATTTCCTGGTTCTAGTGGATTCTGTGGGTGGACGAAGTTATCGCTGCAAAGAGCGCCCGCCGGAGGCTACAAGCCATCCGGCTACCACGTGCAAGCCCGCTGGGCTACGGAATCCGCAGGCCCGAAGGGTCTTTCACATTGTAGCCCGATCCGTTTGACGGTCGGGCGGTCGCACACCCACAGAATCCGTCAAAATCAGCAATCTTCTTTTGTCATTCTTGAGAGGATCGAACAGCCTTCCGCTCAATCGAATGCGTCCTAATCTGGCGGCCAAAGCCCATTTGAGCACGTATCGACAGCGAAGAATCTCGACGCACATGGAAGACTGAGACCCTTCGCTGGCGATCTTCCGTCATGAAAGTTGGGTGCCAGACCCGCTCAGGGTGACAAAGTAAAAAGTGTCCGGTAGCGAAAGGCCGGTTGCTGCCCCTGCCGCCTCGCTACCCGCGACACGGGCGACGGCGTTTGACAAAACGCCATGCTTCTGGCATTCTTGGGAACGCATGGCGCGGTTGCGTCGTCCAAGGGTCAGAAAATCCCTCGTCAAGGACTCATCTTGTTTGCAGCCATCCTACTGACCTTGAGCGTGCTGCTCAGCCCGGTTCAGCAACAACCCGATCCACCCTGGTACATGGCGACTCCGCTGCCGGCCCGCGGCGAGGTGACGTTCTACGCCTACGACGTGATGGAGCGCACCTATCATCGCCGGTTGGAGTTGGCGCAGGTGCCCTATTGCGATAAACCGACCTGCGTCGGCTACGTGGCCATGCTGCGCGCGGGAGACCTGGGCCGCAAGGTCTGGCTGATGCGTCCCGGCCATCCGGCCGAAGGCCCGTTTCTGGTAGTCGACTACGCCGCGGCCAAGGATTTTGTCCGGCTCGATCAGCGCGGCCTGGTCGCCGAGGTAGACTACGAGACCGCCCGCCGCTGGGGGATGACGGGGCCGGTTGAAAACGTGATGGTGCTATCCGGGTTGGCGAACTTGCCACAGGTGCATCTGCCCATGATCACGATCGGCGGTTCGGCCGCCGCGGAGCCGGCGCCTCCCCAGCCGCGCGCCTGGCCCTCGTTCCTCGTCAACGATTAGCTTTCACTTAGCGGAGGGGAAGCCATGACCGACGACTCCCAGTCGAATACCGTCCTACCATCCACGATCTGCCGCAAGGGAGCGGCCACGCGAGCGGTTGGTGCACTACGGCGCCGGCGCTTAGCTCTGCCGAGTTGCTTGCCATCATCCTGCGGGTAGGTGTGGGCGGAGAAAACGTGGTGCGCGTAGCCGAACGGCTGCTGGCACGCTTTGAAGGACTACCCGGCCTGGCTCAAGCTACGGTGACTGAACTTTGCCAGGAAAAGGGTATCGGCGAGGCCAAGGCGGTACAGATCAAGGCCGCGCTGGAGCTGGGCCGGCGTCTGTTGGTGACCGCACCCCACGAACGGCCGCAGATGCGCTCACCGGCCGACGCGGCCAACCTGCTGATGGCCGAGATGTCGCTCTTGCCTCAGGAACACCTGCGCACCGTGTTGCTGGATACGCGCAACCGCGTGCTCAGCATCCCCACCATCTACGTCGGCTCGCTGAACACGGCGCAGGTACGGGTCGGTGAGATGTTTCGCGAGGCGATCCGCGCCAACTGCGCCGCCATGATCGTCGTCCACAACCACCCCAGCGGCGACCCGACACCCAGCCCGGAGGATGTCCAGGTGACCCGCATGATCGTCGAGGCGGGCAGCCTGCTCAACATCGATGTACTGGATCACCTGATCATCGGACGGCAGCGTTTCGTCAGCCTGAAGGAGCGCGGGTTGGGCTTCAAATAGGGTTTCGATTACAGGACCGTCGCTATCACATTAGACAAAACGTGAAACGTGAAACGTAGGGCGCAGAGGACCACCTCGGAGGATCGACCTCACGTTTCACGCCTCACGGTTCACCCTCACCCCTCACGATGAGCACGCAAACGAACGCCCCTCTTGTCGCCCCCGTTTCCGCGCGCCCGCCGATCAGAGCCTACGCGCTGCTTGGCGTTGGCATTGTCTGCATCGGCCTGTCGGCGATCTGGGTCAAGTGGGCCGATCTGCCCGGGCTGGTGTCGGCGTTCTATCGCGTCTTCATCGCGTCGGTAGTTCTCGTGCCGTGGTGGCTGATGAGCCGGCGAAAGCTGCCCCGGCGCCGCGCGCTGGCGTTGACCGGGCTGGGCGGCGTGTTTTTCGCGCTGGATCTGGCGCTCTGGAACACAGCGCTGCTGATCACCTCCGCGGCGCAGGCGACGTTGCTGGCCAACAACGCGCCGCTGTGGGTTGGGCTGGGCGCGCTGTTGATCTTCCGCGAGAAGCTGCCGCGGCTCTATTGGATCGGGTTGGTGTTAGCGATGGCGGGCATGGCGCTGGTGGCTCGACCGGCCGGCGCGCAGGGTCTGGCGTTCGACGCGGGCAGCTTGCTGGCGCTGGGAGCAAGCCTGCTCTACGCTGCCTATTTGCTTTCCACGCAGCGAGTGCGCGGTTCCACCGACACGCTGACGTTCATGACGGTGTCGGTCGTCAGCAGCGCGACCCTGCTGCTGGTCATCTGCCTGCTGACAGGCGCGACGTTGACCGGCTTTGCGGCCACTACCTGGCTGGCGCTTTTGGGGCTGGGCCTCATTTCGCAGCTCGGCGGCTGGCTGTCGATCAACTTCGTGCTGGGTGTGCTCCCCGCGACCCAGGTGTCAGTCAGTCTGCTCGGCCAGGTGATCGTAACGACGGTCCTGGCAGCCATTATCTTCGGAGAAATGCCAACGGCTGTGCAGACGGCCGGCGCGGTGGCCGTGCTGGCAGGCATCTACCTGGTGATGCGGGCGCGCCGGCCGCGGCCAGCGCGAGGTGGGTAACAAAGGCGCGAAAGCCGTGCGCGGGTTAGTTGGGAACGGGGATGAACGTCAGAAGGAGCAGGACGAACGCGCCGACGCCGATGATTCGTCGGGCGGTATCCACCGGCGTGATCTCGTCGAGCGGCGACGGGTGGCGCAGTCCGGTGAAGAAGATCAACCCAGCCCAGAGGTACCAGCCGCGCCAGAAGAGCGTGCCCATCACCAGTAGCCCGGCGATGACGGCAAAGCCCAGCGGACGGGCCGCCCGCCCGAAGATCGC
Organism: Caldilineales bacterium; assembly: GCA_041391245.1. Classification (GTDB taxonomy): domain Bacteria; phylum Chloroflexota; class Anaerolineae; order JAAEKA01; family JAAEKA01; genus JACKBK01. The sequence goes on along the minus strand of JAWKOJ010000015.1, from coordinate 74,953 downwards.
GTAGGCGATGTGGCCGCCGTCCAACTGGCCGGCCGGCAGCAGATTGACGCCGGTCAACAGGATGCCAAAGTAGGCGGCCAGCGCAACCGGGTTCAACCCGTAGCCGCGCCCGACGAATTCGGGCCGCAGAAGCTCGGACAGAAAACCGGTCAGCAGAGAGTCGCCCACCCGCAGATAGGGACTGCCCACCGGCGGCAGCAGCAGGCCGACGATCAACAGCGGCAGCGCGACCACAAATCCGACGATCGGCCCGGCGAACCCGACGTCGAACAGTTGGGCGCGGTTGCGGATCGGGCTGCGCATCTGGATAAACGCGCCGAAAGTTCCCAAAAAGGCTGGCACCGGGATGAAATAGGGCAAGGTGACGCGTACCTTGTGCCAGCGGCCCATGAAGTAGTGGCCCAGCTCGTGGGAGCCGAGAATCACCATCAACGTCAGGGCAAAGGGCAGACCCTCCAGGATGCTGGCGGGATTGCGCATGACGCTGGCGCCGGCCAGTTGCGCGCCGGCCAGCATGGTCGTAAACAAGGTCGCGATAGCCAGCACGACGTTGATCCAGACCCGTTGGCGGCCGCTTTCCGCGATGCCGGGAATCGCCGACAACAGATCGCTCTCATCCTTGCGATGGAGAAAGGGGGTGTAGCCGAAGGGGCGAAAGCGTTCCTCGATGGTGGTCAAAGCCACGTCGGGCGCGACCAGCAGACGGCCGTGGAACTCAAAGGCCGGAGTCTGGCTGCCGCTGCTTGCCACGCCATGCACCTCGAACAGGTCGCGCACCTCTTGTTGCAAGTCGTATTGCAAATGCGCGGCCGCGTTGTCCGAGGCCAATATCAGGGTTTGTTCTGCGTTGCTTGCTGTCATTTTGCCATCGTACCGCGGCAACCATTGAAGTTATCGAGGACTGACTGTCCTGGCTGAATGGTCACGTCGCGGGAATAATCTACGCGCAGGGTCACTGTACCCCAAATTGTCTTCCCGTTTCCGCAAGCCGCGGTACAGTTGGTGAGTTACAGGGGGCGCGATGGGCAGTTGTTGGCACGCAACGGTGTTGCGCCGAACGCTTAAGGCCCGGGTGTGCAGAGCAAGACTGTCAGCGGTGCCTGCCCGGTTACTCCCCGACGCTGACTGCCATGTCCAGCGGAACGATCTCGATCCAGACAGGGCCCGGTTTGAGTTCGAGGACGTTCATCTGTTCGTCGAGGAAGACCAGCGGATCCTCGCGGCGCGGCCGCATCCAGGTCCCCTCCTGCACCGTGCCGTCACGGAAAAGCTGCATGCGGCCCTGTTCCCAGAGCTGGATCTGGACCGAACGCGATCCCAGGGCGTCCTCGACGATCAGCGTCGGGACATGGTTGACGTACAGCACGACCACATTGGGTGTCGTCAATTGCTCGCCGGTGAGGTCGTCCATATGCGGCTCGCCCAGAATTGAACGCCGGTAGACTCCCGCGGCGGCGTCATATTCGTAGCCGACATCGGAGTACTCGCTGCTGTAGGGAATCTCGATGGTCGCGGCCTGCTGTGCGCCGCTCGGCGGTACGTCACTCCAGGCCCAGCCCATGGAGCGCGGCGGGCCGGTCCAGCCTTGCTGGTCAGCTACCCTTGCCAGGATCTCGCTGTCGGTAAACAGGGTATGCTCATAGGCGCGTCCGGGGATATCCAGGCGGTAGAAACCGGGGTCCTTGCGCTCGTCTGACAGGGTGAAGGGCGCGAAGTCGGAGGTTTCGATCATGCGCTCCACGTCGCCGCTCGCCCCGGAGTAGACCAGGAAGGCGTCGAACAAGACTGGTATCTCCAGGTCGATCAGGCGAGCGCTGCGCACCGAGCCGATGCGTTCGGCCTCCTGGCTGTGATAGATGGCGGTGAAGCGGGTGATCCCGCCCTCGGCCAGATGCTCGATGACCACATCGGCCTGGCTTAGCCCTGATTGGGGGCGGGCGATGGGCGAGTTGGATATCTTGATGGCGGCAGGCATGCGATTCAGCAGCACCACATCGTCAACTGGTAGTCCGGTGAAGGGCGAGACGCCGTCGGGCACTGCGTGAGTCGCCAGCAGGGTCATGAAGTCAATTGTCGGCGACGGGGAGGGCTCGGGAGTCGCGGATGGCGCTGGGGTCGGCGTGCTGGTTGGCTGTGCCGCTGCCGTCGCGGTCGCGGTCGCCGGCGGCGGGGACGGCGTCGCCTCGGGCGCTGAGTTTCGGTTGCAGGCTGCCAGTCCGAGCAAAGCGATCAACAAGACGGCGAGGAGCTTGGCAGGCAATGAGTTGACCGCTGGCCGGCGTGCGGACATACGAAGGGTGCTTTCCAGGTGGAAGAAGTGATGGTGCGTGACCACGGCGATTATAGCACAGGCGGCAGCATGAACAAAGCGGTGCTCTGGCAGCGGCGGCGTCACTCCATGAAAACGACAAAAAAGACGAGAGCCGGTCATGCTCTCGCCTTTTTGAAGGTCGTGTCACTTCGTCAGCTGGTTCGCTGGAAGATCACCTCGAAGGAGTTGTGGAACAGCGTGTTGCCGCCGCCGCCGCCGTCGCCGCACTCAGCTTCGTCGGTGAAGTTGGAGTGGATCGGCTCAGCGAAGTCGGTGCTTGCCGGTGTCCCGTCGGGGTTGGCGATGAACACCGAGTATTCGGCGATCTTCCACATGATAAACTCCGCCTCACCCGGCCCCTTGGTGCCGCTGGGCATCCGGTCGAGGATGTTGCCATAGTCGCCGCGGTTGGACTGTACGACCAGCGCGCCGTCGTATGGATTGCCGGCCGCGTCCAGCACCTTGACAAAGATGTTGTGCTTGCCCCGGTTTTCGCAGGGCGTAAGGCGTCGCGCCGAGACCAGACGCCACTCCACGGACGACTGGGGCGCCTCGACCGCCGCTGCGGCGGCCCGCACTTCAGGCTCCGGCTGGGCCTCCACCACCGGCTCTGCCACGCGCACCGGCACCGGCGTGTTGGTTGGCTCCGGCGTGAAGGTGGGCGTCGCCGTCGGCTCCGGCGTATCCGTGGGCGTGGCGGTGAAGGTGGGCGTCGGCGTCACCGTTGGTGTGTCAGTGGGGATCGGCGTCTCCGTGGGCCACGGCGTGTAGGTCGGCGTTGCTGCGATCTCCTGGCCCGACAGGGCAGCGGCCAGAACGCCAAGCTCTGGCGTGGGGGTTGGCGGCACTTCAACGCCGCCAAGGGCCGGCAGCGCCGCTGCCATCTGGATCTCGCGGATCTCAGCTTCAGCCGCTGAGACCGGACGCACCAGCGCCATGTACGGCAGAGCGAAGCCGCAGATGTATACCAGCATCAGCAGCAACACCACGACCAGGATCTTGGTCACGGTGCTGGCTTCCTGGAACCAGTCGATACCGCCGCGGATGCGACTGCCCAATCCGCCGGTCTTGGCAGGTGCGGGGGCCGGCGGCGGCGCAGCTTGAGCGGGTCGGGCAGCAGGCTTGGCGGTCGACGCAGCAACCGCGGCAGATGCTGCAGCCGCAGTTGCGGGCTTGCTGCTCTTGCTGCGGGCTGCCGGAGCCCCGGTCTGGCCCAGGTTGTTGGCTCGCAGGCGGTTCTCCAGCACCCGGCTCAAATTGAGCGCCAGGCTGGGGTACTGCAACATAAGGTCTTCGAAGTCCTCACGTCGCAGCAGCCAGACATCCAGGTCGGTGACAGCGCGGGCGGTGGAGGTGCGGGGGCCATCCAGCAACAGGGCGCCCTCGCCGAAGATATCGCCATCACTGAAGACAACCGCAGTCATGCCGCCGGTGCTGCTGGGGACATCGACGCTGACCTGGCCGCGCTCGACCATGAACAGGCCGTCGGGCTCGTCGCCGCTGTAGAACACGACCTCACCGGCGCGGTAGCGGGCAGCCTGCAGCCGGCGGCGCACGGCCTCAATCTGGCTGCGGGAGAGGCCCGAAAGCAGGGTGATCTGGCGCAGATGCCGGTCGTAGAAGGCCTCGTCAGCCGACGCAAGCCGCTGGGCAACGTTTTCAGTTACCGCAGCCTGGACGGCGGGGTAGCGGGACAGCAGCCGCTCGAAGTCACTGCGATAAAGCACCCACAGATTGGCGTCGGTGGCAGCCAGCGCGTTGGAGGTGCGCGGCCGGCCCGATACCAGCGCCATCTCGCCGAAGTCGTTGCCGGCAGTCAGGCGAGCCAGCATCTCGTCGTCGCCATGCAACTCGATCTGGCCGCGCTCCACCAGGAACATGCCGTTGCCGGGGTCGCCCTTGCGATAGACCAGTTCACCGGCAGGCACATGCTGCAAGAGCAGCGCTGCCCCAAGTTGCTGCATCACCTCGTCAGGCCAGCGGCTGAAGGTGGGCAACTGGCGCAAGCGCTCGATGGCGGTCTTCTGGTCTTCGAGGGAAAGCGGCGCCCTGAGCTCCTGGCTCAACGCAGACCGCAGCTCGGGATATTCAGCAGTCAGATCGGCAAACGCCTGAGCGTTCAGCGTCCAGAGGGTTGCGTCTGCCACCGCCTCGGCTGTGCGCATCGCGGGCTTGCCGGTCAACAGCTCCATGTCGCCAAAGACGGCTCCGGCGCCAACGCTGATGTCACCGAACGCGCCGCTGGGGTCGCTGAGGCGCATCTGCCCGCGTTCCAGGATATAGAGCGCGCTGGGCGGGTCGCCGGCTGAGTAGAGGCGCTGGCCGGCTGGCGCGTCGGTAACCGTCAGGCGTTGTTCGGCGTCCAGCAGTGCGGCGCGGCTGACCCGCCGCCAGCCGGGCACGGACTGCAAACGGCTGAGGACGTAGGTGCGCATGGCGGCCACGGGCATACCGGCCGAGCGGCTAAGCGCCAGCCCCAGGGCGGGGTCGCGCTGCACCAGTTGTTCCAGATCCCGACCTGACAGCGACCGGGCGCTCACCGCGCCTATCGCCTGCGCGCCGGACGCGTACGGCTGCTCGGCCAGCATATCCTGGTCGCCCAGAGTGCTGCCTGGTCCGAGAGTTGCCAGCGCAACGCCCCGGTCGGTGACCAGGCGCACGTAGCCGTTCTCGATCAGGAGCATGCGAGTCGCCGGCTCGCCAGCCTTGAAGATCGTCTCGCCGGCGCCAAACTGCACCGTGGCGAAGCGTTCTTCGACGGCTGAAAGCTGTTGCGACCCGAGGCCAGCGAACAGCGGCACTCGGTTTATGAATTGAGATGTCAAGAGGCGCATCTCCTTTTGTGGTAGAGTTGGGTGGGCTGGGGCATCATTCGTTGCGACGTGCAACTTCGACGCTCAACCGCGGTATGTCGCATCACACCTAACCGACTCGCTGGAAGACGACGTCGTACACGTAGTGTGTGTTAGGCATGTAGCGAAAATCGCGCGCTTCCCAGCCAGCACGACAGCTTTCGAGATCTGGATACGGTTTACAGCTGCAGTACCCTGCCGCAGAGAACAGATCCCACGGAGGAAGATTGGCTGGCATTCCAATCGTCAGTTCGCTGATCGGGTTGTCTGCGCCGTCCACGATCTGAAGCTGCCCGCCGCCGTTCATGTAGATATCGAAGTCGGCCCGGCCAGGGCCTTTGTCGCCGCTCACACGGATATTGCCTGTGAAGATCTCGCGTATTCGAACGCCGTCGATCGGGTTGCCTGCCTGATCAGTCACCAGGACAAAGATGTTGTGCTCGCCGCCGCCGCACTGTTGCGCATCCTGGCCTAGTGGGCGGACGCGAACGCTGGTAGCTACGTATTGCATACCAGGAGCAACATTTGGCTGGGGCTGGGGCGTGTCAGTGGGAGGCGCTGCCGGCGGCGGCGCGGCCGGCGTGTTGGTCGGTCGTGCTGTGGGCGGCGGCGCGACGTTCTGTGCGACCTGCACGGCGTCGGTCGGCCCGCTGGCGGTCACCAGCGATGCAGCCAGCCAGCCCGGATTCCCGCTGGCCAGCGTCACCTGCCACCACTGGTCGTCCTGGCTGCGCGCGATGATCTCCAGTTCGTCGCCAGCCTGCACCTGGTCCACCACCGGATAGACGGTGCCCGGGCCGCCGCGCACGTTCATCTGCGAGTCGACCACAGCCACCGGCCGCGGGACCGGTGTTGCGGTCGGCGTGTCGCTGGGCTCGGGGACTTCGGTGGGTGTGTCGGTGGGCGCCGGTGGGTCGGTGGGCGTGGCAGTGGGCTGGGGCGTGTCCGTCGGAACCGGCGTGTTGGTAGCCGGCGGCGCCAGCGCTACCGGCACATCTGCGCCACCGGCCGCAGCCGCGGCTACAAAGTCACCCACCATGCGGCTGGACATTCCCAGGCCTTTGGCAAGGTTGGCCAGTTCCAGGGTGGTCTCGGTGTCCTGGCCGGTGGCGATAAACGACTCGGCCAGTGCCAGCACCGCCTGAGGCGCGGCTGGCAGGTCGAGCGCCGACAGGGCTACCTGCGCGGCTTCCAGATCCTGGGTGGCCGCAAACTGGTCTGCGATGGCTACGATGGATGCGTTGCGTTCTTCGGCTGTGGCCGGGCGGGCTGCGCTGTCATCGCGCGAGGGACATCCGCTGAGCACCACTGCCGCTAACAGCAGCGCAGCCACCAAGCTGTACCGCCGTTGACGCGTTCTGTGATGTGAAGTTTTCAAAACTGACATAGATAAGGGAATCGCACCGCCAGGCGGCCAATTCCCTTCTCAACTCCTTCAAACTTAGCAAATTGGTCGAGCCGACGTATAATGCCACGGTTCCAACCAAGTGCCGAAGGTGGGACTCGAACCCACATGAGCGTGATGCTCAACGGTTTTTGAGACCGTCGCGTCTGCCTGTTCCGCCACTTCGGCATTGCAGAATCGTCACGAGTATAGCCCATGCAAATCATTTCGTCAAACTTTTCACCAAACCGGCATCCATGGATGAGCAACGCCTGATCGACGCAGCAAGCCGCGGGGATCTGGCTGCCTTCAACCAACTGGTGCTTTCCTACCAGTCCATGGCCTATAACCTGGCCTTTCGCATTCTCGGCACCGGGGACTCGGCTCAGGATGCTACCCAGGAGGCGTTCATCAAGGCCTACCGCAACCTGGGTCAATATCGCGGCGGGTCGTTCAAGGCCTGGCTGCTGCGCATCGTCACCAACTCGTGCTACGACTATCTGCGCCAGGTGCAGCGCCGGCCCGCCAGCTCGCTGGACGATCTCTCCACCGACCCGGAGTACACCGGTCAGTTGATCGACCCGCTGGAGGCGCCGTCCGACTATGCGCTGCGCCAGGAGCTGTCGGTGCTGATCCAGCAGGGCATTGCAACCCTGCCAATCGAACAGCGCACGGTACTGGTCCTGTCCGACATCGAGGGCCTGAGCTACGAGGAGATCGCGCAGACGATGGATACCTCGCTGGGCACCGTCAAGTCGCGGCTGAGCCGGGCACGGGCCAAACTACGCGATTTTTTGCTGGAGCGACAGGAACTTTTGCCGTCGCGCTATCGTCTAGAAAACGATTGACGGACAAGCAGTCAACCCGTTTGGCAGAATAATTGAAGAACTGAACTGCACCATGAATTTTCGTACCAACGACCATGATCAACTACTCTCGGCATCGCTGGACGGCACACTGTCGTCACGGGACGAGGAACGTGTGGCCGCGCTGCTGGAACAGGACCCGACGGCACGCCGAGATCTGCAAACGCTGACCTACACCCGGCGCCTGCTGGCCGAGACGCCGCGGGTGCCTGTGCCGCGGGCGTTCACGCTGAACGAGTCGATGGCTGGCGTCCGTGCGCCGCAGCGGGCCGGCTGGCTGGCCTGGCTGCAGCCGATGCACCTGCGGGTGGCTGCGGCAATGATGGCGGTATTGCTGGTGATCTTCGTGACCGGCGACCTTGGCACGCGGTTACAGGTGGCTGGCGACGCCGCGGCCAGCGCGCTGGTGGCGCCGTCCGGCGGCCTGGCTCCCGACCAGGGAGACCCGACCGGAATCCTGGCCGCCAAGACGCCGACAACCGACCCGGCCGCCAGCACAGCCACCACCTTCCTGGGGCTGCCGTCCGCGACACTGCTGGCGCTGGAGGTGGGTCTCCTGGTGCTGCTGATCCTGCTGCTGGCCGCGAGCTGGCGTCTGAGCCGGCTCTGACGAAGCGCCAGCCTGTACCCCCTGACCGTTACGCCCTCCCCCGCCGGAGGGCGTCTTTTTTTCCTAATCGTACTCGTACTCCTACTTATCCTCGCTGCTTGATCCGGGGAAAGAGTAGGAGGAGGAGTAGGAGTAAGAGTAGGAGGATGTGGACAAGGATGAGAGGTGGAGGCGCTGGTTTCGCTGGCGGATGGTTGCTGGTGTAGAATACGCCCATGCCAGAGCTTCCCGAAGTCGAAAACACGGTACGCGACCTGAAACCACTGCTGGTGGGACGGCGCTTTGAGGACGTCGAGGTGCGCTGGCCGCGCCTGCTGAGCGGGATGCAGCCGGAGGAGTTCCAGGAACGCCTGCTGGGCCGTCAGATCGTCAACGCCGACCGGCGCGGCAAACACATGCTCTTTGCGCTGGACGACGGCCAGACGCTGATGGTACACCTGCGCATGACCGGCCAGCTGCGCGTGACGCATCCCAGTGAGCTGCGCGGCGCACACGATCATCTCATTTTCGTGCTGGACGATGATACCGAGCTGCGCTATCAGGACCCGCGCAAGTTTGGCCGGTTCCTGCTGACCAGCAGACCACAGACGGCGCTGGAGAAACTCGGACCGGAGCCTCTTAGCGAGTCGTTCACCCCTGTTGAGTTGTTTACAGAATCGAGGGACGGCGGGCCGCCATCAAGGGGTTGCTGCTGAACCAGTCAGTGGTGGCCGGTCTCGGCAACATCTATGCCGACGAGGCGTTGTTCCGCGCCGGCATCAACCCGCAAAGCCCGGGACAGGCGCTGACGCTGGCCGACTGCAGCAGACTTCACAGCACGATCGCCAGACGCTGGCGACGGCGATCCGCGAGGGTGGCAGCACGCTGGGACGCAGCGGGATCACGAACTACCGCCGGCCCAACGGCGTCACCGGCCACTTCCAGGACCGCCACCAGGTCTACGGGCGGGCGGGCAAGCCGTGCACGGTCTGCGGCACGCCGATCCAGCGGATCAAGGTTGCACAGCGCAGCACACATTTTTGCCCGCACTGTCAGCCGGGCACAAAACCTACTGATCGCGCTTGATGTTGACGTTGATGTCTAGCTCGGCGGGGCCGGACTTCTTTGCCTCGCGGAACTTGCCTTGAAGCTCAGCACGGCGCTGCGCCTCGGCGACCGCGCCGGCGCTGCGCACCTCGTCCAAATAGGCTTTGATGTCGCTTTGCAGCTCCTCGCCGCGCTTGGGCGCAAGGATGCCGGCGACCACAATGCCGACGCCTGCGCCGATAACCAGGCCGCCTGCCAACTTGAGTAGGGAACCAAACATTTGAAAGCTCCTCGTGAACGGAAATGTTAGCTGTATGGGGAAACACCCGCGAGGATTATACCTGACCTGCTTGCGCCATGCAACACCAACCTCGATATCTTCCGGCAGGTTTCAGAATGGACAGAGGGGAAACCCGACGTGACGACGCTCCGTTGATGGCATTGGAAATCATCAGTACAGACATATAACATCACGTGTGTTATCCTTGTAGTGTCCAGTACCTTGATACAATAGCATCGCTCACCATGGGCGATCGGGGGGAGTAGAGGCGTTTGGATGGGATCCGCAGACCCTTTTACATGAGTTGGCGGAAGACGTGGGGGAAACGACGAAACCGGCCAGTGAAAGGCCGGCTATACAGGTTTATTACCCAAGGAGGTCCATAATGGCCAGGCGAATTCTTTCCGCCTTGACGTCTGTTGGCGTCGGGGCAATTCTTGTTCTGCTGTTGGCAGCAAGCATCGGCTCGGCAGCCCCGGAGACAACGGAAGTGAGCCGCGTGCATGACAATAGCCTGTTGAACTCTGAGGCTAACAGTGTCAGTGCCAGACGGGCGATTTCGGTACCGTTCGGCATTGCCATCACTCAGGAACTTAACAGCCTGGGGAGTCAGGTTGTTGTAACCGGTCACGGAAACTGCTGGGATGCCACCCAGATGTTCGATCTGCACGTCCGCATCGCTCAGAGCTCGACCCAGGCTTTTGCCGAAGGGCAAACGATCGACAATTGTAGCAGCGATGAGCAGCAGTGGGATGCGTATGCCACGGTTGGCTCGCGCGAAAGATTTGAGGAAGGCCCGGCCAGTGCTTGCGCTGAAGCCACAGAATGGGGTGTCCATGGCGTTGTGGACGAACACGCATGGTGCAAAGACATAGAGTTGCAGAAGGCTGGCAGCCCCTATTAAGCACAGAACATAGGCCCGTCTCGGTCATTGAGACGGGCCTTGAATGATTCAGCACGCAGGGGAAGCCATGCGAATCGAGTTGTTTCGCCAGAATGACGGCACCTCAACTTGCATACATCGAATGTAATTGGTTGATTCAGACCATGGATGAACCACCGCCTCTAGCGCTTGATGATTGGGAGATACAGCCGCCCAAGATCGGTCACCGAGCCAATGGACGTAGCCGTAAGGGCTACGACCTGCCCGTCTTGCAGGGTCACAGCAGGCAGGCCGGGATAGGCGGGCACGACGCGGGTTTGTCCCACGTGGCTCGTAACCTCACCAACACTTTCGTCCGGGTCATGGAAGACACTGAACGCGTGATGCCCGGTGGCGCTGGCCGTCACCAGCGGGCTGGCAATCGTTGCCGACAGCGGCTCGCCCGTCGTGAAGAATCCGTATCCTCCCTCGACCAACTCCAGGGCGATGGCCGGTACCTGCGCGGGCGACTCGGCTGGCCCGGGTGAACCGCAACCGCGCAGAACCCAGTACAGTGTGCGCAAAACCCCGGTCGCAATTTCCAGGTCACCCCACTCCAGCTTGTTCCATGCGCCGGCAGCCAGGTAGCGGATTGTGAAGTCACACTTTTCCGCCCAGCGGGCAGCTTCCACGTCTTCGCAACTGGGTTCATCCTCCGCTACACCAGACAAGCTACACTGCAACTGGATCAGGTCGCCGGGATTGATGACGGTCTGGCTGCCTGGAGACAGCGGAACCCCGTTGACCAGCCAGCCGGGTCCCAGCGGCTCCAGCACCAACTCCGGCTCGGGTGGCCGGTCGGGCGCTAAGCGCATGACGAACATATCCCCCTGGCCGTGCTGCGTCCCCGGCCCACCGCCATCCAGGTCGCCGTTTGTTGTGCCGGCGATGTAGAGCGCGCCGTCCCCGTCCATCACAATGTCGGAGGCCGAATCCCCTTGAGGCGTGCCCATCTGCTGCAAGAGAAGCTGCTGGCCGCTCTGGTCGAGGGCCCCAACCACGATATGGCCGCTGCCGTCAGCGCCTGGCAGGCTGCCATTGGTCCAGCCGGTGAAATAGATGTCGCGGGTGAGTGGATCTGGCGCCAGGCCCCCGATCTCCTCCGAGCTGGATGAGTCGAACGAGCGCACCCAGACCGGGGTGCCCAGATTGTTGACGTTGAGGCGGGCCAGCCAGAAGGATACGTTGCCCACGTTGGCATCTGTCTTGTTGCCGCCCACGTAGAGGATATCGCCGGCCAGCGCGGCCACAGTAGCTTCGTAATAAACAAGCATACCGCCCGGGCCGGGCGCAGCATCCACCGGGATGACGTGCTGCTCGACAAACGCGCCGGTGGCCGGGTTCACCCGCCCAATGATGGCGTTGCTGCGGTCGAGATCAGGCGCGGTCGTGCCGGCAACATACAACTCGCCGGCGGCCCCGGTCACGATCGCCTCGACGCTGTCGTTGCCGCCCCCGCCAAACTGCGTGGTCCAGACCGGGTCCAACGCCGAATCATAGCGGCGCAGCCAGGCATCGACGTTGCCCGCATACTGGCCGGGCACCAAAGCACCCGTTGTCGTGCCGCCAACGACGATAGCGCTGCCCGTTGTGGCTACCGCCAGCGCCGTGTCGTAGGCGGTCGTGCCATCGACCTCCTCCTGGATCATCAGACCCGCCTGATCGTACTCCTGCACGGTAAGCTCGTAGCTTCGGCCGGACTGGAAGGTCTGGCCGACCAACAGGTAGCCTCCCGAAGCAAGCGGCGCCAGGCCGTTGACCGCCTGGTTTTGAGCGGCCGTCAACTGGCTCCAGCGGGTGCGCGAGCCGTTGTGTGGGTCGAACTGTCCGTGCCAGACATCGGTGCCTCCGCCGTACGAGCCGGCCAGCGCCCAAGGTGCCGCCGGCCGCCACCAGGTTGCCCAGTTGCGGGTCAATGGGGAGCAGACCGATGCGGGTGGCCCAGTCGCGCTGGGGCGATCCCTCCTGCACGACCCAATCCACGGTCAGGCTGCGCGGCGGGCGGGCTCCCTGGTGGGCTTGCAGACCAGAAGGAGGCCAACCAGACCCGGAATCGGCGTCCCCGGGAAACGAGCTTGCCAAAGCCGGCGATGGGGTGACAAGGATCAGGGCCAGGATCAACGGGGTGATCAGGCGGGGAAAAAACCGCGTTTTTCGCAACATTTTATCGCTCCCTCTTGGCGCGAACTCCGTACTCGCACAGGACAACCGAGGGGGCGATTAAACCATATCAGTGCGGAGAGGTCAAACGCGAATGGCTCAAGTCCGCCGGAGTCGGCCATTCGCCACACCATGCTGGCACACCGTTTGCGATAGTTCGTCGCACAGCAGAACAAGGGCTGGCTTCGTGTTGTTGAAGCAGATCAGGTTCAGTTCTGAACCTACTAACCCGGCAGGTGGAAATCAGGTGGATCAAACTCCTGAAGGCAACTGCCTTCTGGTTTGGTCAGTGGATCTACCAGGAACTGGGCGATGATGCTTTGCGAACACGCATCGGTCATGCCCTGCACGTGACCGCCGTACGGGAAGACGAACGAGTAGTTGTTGGGGAGGGTGCTGGTAATCTGTTCGGCAAGATACTCAGGTGTCGCTGGATCCAGGCCACCGTGAAGCAGCAGTACCGGAATGTCGCTGCTGACCAGTGCATCGGTTTCGTCGGGCAGGACGGGCAGATCCATTGCCGCACACATTTGTACGTAGTCGGCGGCGTCCGCTTCGGCAAAGGCGGCGTAGACGCTCGACGCGGGCGACACCAGAGACTTGGCCTCCTCGATGGAATCGATCGGGTCCTCGGCACACACGATGGCAAAGTGCATGAGCTGCGCAATGCCCTCGCCCGGCACGGCGCCGGTCAGGAAGCGACTGACCGCCGGATCGATCTCTGCGCCTTCATGGGGAGTCAGAATCGCGTCAATGACGACCGGAAGATCGGTCGCAACGACTGGGGAGTACAGGCTGTCGAAGAGGCTGGTGGCAAAGCTCACACCATCCACAGGCAGAATCGCGCCGCTCTGCGTGATGAGCTCATAAGGGTCCGTCTGCAGTTGCTGATAGACCTCTTCGATGTCCTCGGCCGGGGTTGGGAAGCTTTGCGCGCAAGCAGCATCGGCGGCGCAGAGATCGAGAAGTTGACCCAGTGCATAGGCGAAACGCTCATCAACCTTCTCTTCGTAGACAACGGCGTCGATCGGAACGACGCCGTCCAGGATCACCGCTGAGAGCGCTTCGGGGAAATCGCGCAGCAGGTGCTGGCCCAGCAGCGTGCCGTAGGACTGGCCGTAGTAGACAATCTGATCGTAGCCCAACACCTCGCGAATGCTGTTGACATCGGCGGCGTTCTCCAGGCTGTTGTAGGCGGCGAGGTCGATGCCGGCGTCCACTGCATCCTGATAGCAGTCGAGCATAGCATCGGATACGAGCTGCCTCAGATCCTCCGCGGTGGCGCCTCCGGCGCTGACCCGTTCTGCGTAGGCCTGGCGAACCGGGCATGATAGATCGGGCTGAGAGTAAGCTGTTCCCCGTTGTGAGAAGTAGACGAGATCGCGGGTGTCCAGCAACTTGCTCATGAAGCTCTCGCTGTCCTGCAAGCGGAACGCGGTCAGGACGCCGCCCGGGATGGCCGACTGCCCCGGACCGCCTGTACCCACGAAGAGCGGATCGGCTGGCGTCTCCGCGGGCGACCGGAAGCGCAGCACAGCCAGCTTGATGGTGCGGCCGTTGTCCACGCCATGAAATTCGGGGACGACGATATAACCACAGTCGTAGTCAAGCCCTTCCGGAATGGCCTCGAAGCATTCCTCAAGCGGTTCATAACGCGGCACCGCGTCTTCGGAACGCTGGGCCACGGTAACCAGAGGTGGCGGCAGCTCTGGCGAAACAGCGCAGGCGGCGACCAAAACAGACAACAAGACCAAGACCAGGATCCGTAGGTTTCTCTTCATCGTTGCTTTCCTGTCCTCCGAATGGCGCATAAATCGTTGGTCCAGAGATCGGACGCCCGGCGCTCCTCTGACGAAGCGCCGGGCACGTCGTTCGAGTTTAGTACGGGTTTCGGAAGCCCAGTTCCATGCCGTCTTCGAGAACGATGATCATCTCGCCGTTCTCAAAGCGCCAGGAAGCGATGGTATCCAGCAAGCCCAGCAGTTCCACCAGCGGGTCGCCGGCCAGACATGTGACTGCGGAGGCGTCCAGATCGAAGTCGAGCGCGTCCGGGGCGCTGGCTGTGAACGTCCCATCGACCGGGCCGCAGGTTGTGCTGCTCGCCGAGGCCGTGCCATCCTTGCGCAAAGAGATGGTCACAGTGGGGTCGAGTTCACGCACTCCTGAGGAATCGACCGTGCGAATCCACTGCCAGGCGACGGGGAAGCCTTGCCCGTCTGCGCCCGTCGCAGGACCGATGTAATCCGCGATGAAGGGTTGCGCGCCTTTCCCGGTGAGAATATTGCGCACATTCAGGAAGTTCCAGTTCGCGTAGGAGCCTGAATTGCTAAGGCCGACGATCAGAGTACCTTCGTCCGGATTGATCGCCCACAGGGACTCGAATCCAGGCGTCGTTCCTCCGTGGCCCCAGTAGCCATCACCCATGTCCATCACGCCCAATCCGTAGGGGGCGAGGAGCGGCGCCCCAGCCGGGTTGAAGGCCAACATCTGCGCCAGTGTGTCCGGCTTCTGGAAGAGCTTGCCAGCCGCCAGTCCCTCGGCATACGCTGCCAGATCGACCGCCGTCATGGCGTTGGCGCCAGCTGCCCATCCCTGGGATGCATTCCAGTCGGTGACGTTTATGCGCGTGTCGCCAGCATAGTAATAGCCCTGGCTGGTGATTTCACTTGACTGGGGAACGCCCTCCAGGAGGACAGCCGACTCCATTCCCAACGGATCGAAGATGCGCTCCTGGTACAGCTCAGCCAACGGCTGTCCCGTGGCAGCTTCAGCGACCAACCCCATCAAGTCGTAGTTCGTGTTGCTGTAGTTGAAACCTTCGCCGGGGGCGAAGTCCGGGGAGTGGTTCTCGATGGCGTTACGAACCAGCGCTTCAGGCGTGTAGTCCTCCGTCAGCCTGGCAGGATCGGCTATGCCTGCGCCGATGATCTCATTGCAGCATTCGGCAATGCCTGAGGTGTGATTCATCAGTTGAAGCAAGCTAATCTGATCGCCGTTGGGGATATCGGCAGCCAGCTCCGGCAGCCATTTACCCAACTTGTCTTCCAGCGACAACACACCCTCGTCCTGCAACTGCAAGAGCAGGACGGAGGTGAACGATTTCGTGTTGCTGCCGATCTCCAGACGGTCATCCACCTGCATCGGCGTGCCCTCCTCCGCGTTGCTCACACCGGCTGCGCGCAGATACCGGCCGTCGGGCGTATCCACCAGCAGAACCAGCCCCGGCGCAGCGGCCTTGGGATCGCCGCCATCACTGTAAACCTGGGAGTCAAGCCAGGCATCCAGTTGGGCGGTCAGCTCGGCCGGCAACTCATCTTTGCTGTCGTCGCTTATGGCACTCTCACCCTGTCCGGTGCTGTCTTCCACCGGCGTCATCAGGATGTTCACCGGGGCATCTTCTGACGGATAGGCAAAGACGTAGAATTGGCCGTCGGTCTGGAGTAAGGCGACTTGCGCCAGCGCCGCCACGAAACGCTCGCCCAGACCATCATCCGGGCAGAGGGCCAGGGTAGCTGCGCCGGGGGTGATGCTGATGGCGCCCGCGCTACCAAGGCTGTACGTCGCGTTGACCTGGTTGCAGCCTGCCTGGATGGACAGGACGCCATCCGCCGCGAAGGTGAGGGTGTAGCTCAGGGGATTTGTGGGATTGACCTGGGCAAACGCGCCGTCTTCCCCTAGGGCCTGCAGGGTCATGAGTTGCAGGGTTGTGCCAGGCAGGCGCTCGGCAAACAGCCGGGCGGCTTCCTCGCCCACGGCAACGATGGCGGCCTCCAGCACCACGTCCCGGCCTTCCTGCTTGGCCAGCTCGTTCTCCAGGCTGATGGGCACCCGAACGTCCAGGTCCACGCCCTTGGCCTCCAGGTTGAGTTCTTCGGTGCCGGCAAAGTAGGTGCGGCCCTTGGTGAAGTGGAAGATGAAGTCCCCCGGCATCGCGGCCTGCTCCAGGTAGCCGCCGGCCCCTTCGGTGCCATGCTCGCCGACGACGATGGCCCGCCCCTGGCGCTGCAGGAACTGGGGCAGATACTCCGCAGCGCTGGCCGAGCCTTCGCCCACCAGCACCGCCACTGCGCCGTTGAAGGTCAGTTCCGGTCGGGGCGAGCTCAGGGTGCGGTCGCTGGCGAACTCCTTCACCAGGTCGCCCGCCTTCTCGTCGTAGGTGTAGTTGTCGATCCAGTGGCCCTGCGCCGGATCGTCGGCTGTGAAGAGGTAGGAGGCCAGGGTGTACATCAGATCGGTGGCGCCGCCGCCGTTGTGCCGCATGTCGATGATGAGGCCAGTCGCGCCCTGGGCTTGCGTCAGCAGCTTCTCCCAGACCGCGATCTTGTAGAGCGGGTCGCGGAACATTTTCCACTGCACGTACCAGATGCCATCGCCCAGGTCCTTGAAGCTGATGTCTGCATCCTCCACGGCCGGCTTGGGAGCGACGGCGAATGTACCCTCCACAGCCGTCAACGTCGCGCTCAGCACATCGCTGGCCTCCGGCTGGCGGTATTCGATGATGGTCTCGGCGCCGGCCGGAAAGGCCAGGGCGTTCTTCGTCTGCTGGAGGCGGATGACCTCAGGATTGCCCGCGCTTTCCAAGATCGGCAACGTGTCGATGCGATCGCCGATGGCTACTCCGTCCACGCTCACGATCTCCGTTCCGACTTGCCAGCCAGCCTGCGCGCCCGGCCCCTCCGGTTCCAGATAGGTCACCACCACCCGGCCGTCGCTCAGTTCCATGGCCTCCACGCCCAGCCCGCCGCCAAAAGCCTGGTCGAACGGCTCCGCGGCTGCTGATTTGTTCTCGAAAGAATTGGTGGATAGGTAGACGTGAGCATCCTTGATGGAAAGCGCCAGGTCGTTCATGGCGGCGTAGTAGGCGGGAAAGTCGCCCGCCGCGTCCGCTGCTTCCACCCGAGGCAGGTACTCCTGGCGGATCTGCTCCCAGTCCAGCCCCCGCAGATCGGTGTAGGAGTAGCGCACCGCCAGCAGATCGATCAGGGAGTTGAAGCTCTCCAGGATGCCCTGGTCGGAGAAGTCCGGCGACGCGTAGGCGGCAGCTTCCAGAATGTCCATGGTCGCTTCACGGCTGCGGTCGAAGGTCACCTGACCGTCCTCGTCCAGGGTAGCCAGGGTCCAGCCGGCTGGCAAGCCCACGGCCGGATCGTCGGCGGTGAAGTAGACGCCGTCCTCGCCCGCCGCGCTGGGGAAGCCCTGGGCGTCGTCGGGCGCATAGACCAACAGGGCGCCCTGGCGGATGTCGCCGGTCTGGGGATCGGTCAGGTACGAGGTAAACCCGCCCTGCTCGACTTGCTCCAGATAGGAGTCGCCCACGAGATTTGTGCCGAGATTGGCGGCGAAGACCTGGACGCCGGCGTCCTCTTCGCCGTCGTTGTCCACGTCGACGCTGGCGCCAGCCGGCTGCACCGGCAGGTTCACCTGATAGGCGGTGGGCGCCGGGGCCAGGGGACGGGTAAAGACGCCTATGATCTGGCCACTGCGGGGCGCCCACTCGGTGTAGTTGCGCTGAATCGGGCCCGACATGTCCAGCAGCATGGCCACCGGCTCCAGGTAGTGCCTGGCCACGGCGGCGGCGGTGTAGGCCCATTCGCCGGTCGCCACCGCCGGGCCGCCTTCGTCGACCGCGATCTCGGCCGCGGGGAGCTGCCCAGCCGGTGCGCCGGCCATGGCTCCTTCGCCGTCGTCCGCCGTCGTCTCGGCCGAGGCCGGTGCAAACAGCAGGCGGCCGTACGCGCCGCTCTCTTGGTCCGGGTAGTAGAGCGCCATGTGGCCAAACTCATACCCCCATTGGGCTGCGCCGTCCAGCGCGCTGAAGAAGGCGGTCTCCTGATCCAGCACCGGCTCGGGGCAGGCCATCTGCGTGGCAACCACCGGGCTGGTGGTCATCACAAAAGGATTGTCATTGCCCAGGATGAAGCGGCTGATGTAGGTGTTGCAGCCGCCGGAGCCGGTGATCTTGCCATCGGCGAAACTCAGGGTGATCGCTGCATCAGGCGATACCGGTGTGTCGTAGTTGGTTTCAACCAGCGTCCAACTTGTGCCGTTGAGATCATCCGCCGAGACCTGGACCAGCTCCTGCGCCTCGCCAGGCACTTCGACCAACTGGCCGTCCTGAAGAGCAAAGGCCCTGGCGGCCTTGTGGCTGGGACAGCAGTCGCCATCGCCCGGCCCCATGGTGATCAGCTCAAGCTGGATCTGGCCATCGGCCATAGCCGTCGACTCGACCTGCACCTCGTCCAGGCTGACCGCGCCGGCGTCCACCGGCTGGCCGTCCCGGTTGAGCTGTGCGGCCAGGTAGAGGATGTTGGCCGTGCCGCCGCCCCGCTCCAGCAGAAAGACCACGGCATCCTCGGCGCCATCGCCGTCCAGGTCGCTGACCATCTCGGTACCGTCGAGATACTGCAAGGTCAGCGGTCCATCTTCGTAGAGGCCGTCGGTCAGGGTCACCGGCTGGTCGTAGATGCCGCTGTAAGTGGCGTTCTTCAGCGCTTCGGCCGCAAGCTCGTTACCCTCGGTCGGAGTTCCCTCGACAGCCGGCGCTGCTGTTGGATCGACAGCTGGCGCGGACGTCAGATCGGCGGCAGTTGCCTCAACGGGCGCTGGCGACGCCGCAGCTGGCTCGGCAGGAACCGGCTGGACCGGTAAGTTGCACGCCGTCAGCAGCAGCGTCGCGATCAGCAGCAGGAATGGTATACGTCTTCTCATGGGGATAGTCCTCGTTCTGGTCATTATCTGCGGTTGTCGTATCGCAACCGCGTTCTCGTCCAATGTCGTGCCGACGAAGAAGTTCGACTTCTTCGAGAAGTCGAACTTCTGGTCCCTTGGCGGACTCGCGGGGCGCCAAGGAAGTAGCCCGGAGTCGCCAGGTGCAGCTCCGGACGCCCGATGTTCAGTGCCAACTACGCGTTACCGCGCCTTGTCCGCAGCCGCGATGCACCGACGATAGCAACGATGGCAACCAACCCGGCCAGAAGCCAAAGCCACGCCAGCGCGGGCCGGTCGGCAGCCGCCTCCAGCCCGTTCAGCCTCACTGCCGTTGGACCCACGAACACGACGCTCACGGGTTCGTGCATCGTGGTCGCACCGTTGAAGTCCACGTCCTCCAGCCAGTACCAGTAGGTCTCGCCGGCGGTGACGCTGTAGTCCTGGTGGCTGTAGAAGAAGCCCTGGGCGCTGCCCGGTCCCTGGGAAGAGACGTGGGCCAGCAGGTCCGCCGCGTTGGGTGGATCGGCTGTCGCCGTGCGGTACAGGTTGAAGCCGGCGTTCCCCAATTCGCTGACGGTCTCCCAGGTTACCAGCATGTGATCGGCCTGCGCAGCGACCTCGAAGCTCGCCAGGGCGACGGCCAATGGTGTGGCGTCGTATTCGTAGGCGCCGATGTCGTCCGCTGCGCCGGCCGGGGCTGGTCGTCCGTAACCGCGCTGGTCGGTGGTCAGGGCGGTGTTGCCGTTGTTGATGGCCGGGCTGCCGTCCAGCAGCGCGTGCGTGGAGGTCGGGCCACCGTTGTCGGCCAGCGGACCGATGGACGGGTCCTGGCCGATGATGCTGCCTGTTGCGCCGAAGTTGCAGCTGCCCGTTGTTTTGACCAGGTTGTAGCCGCCGTCAGTGACGGTGTTGGAGCCAAATGGAAACGCGCAGTCCGCTGGGCTACCACTGCCATCGATTAAAGTGCTGTTGGCGAGAATGCTGTTGGTCACCGTCGCAGTGCCCGCTGTTGCGCCGAGGGCGCCGCCGCAAGCGCTACATGCTCGGTTGCCGACGATCGTGCTGCTGTCGATGGTTGCCAGTCCCGACGTGACGATGCCGCCACCGTAACTGGAAGTGGCAGTATTGCCGCTGATGGTGCTGTTTCGCAGTGTCAGCGAGCAAATAGCACAAATCGAAATGCCGCCGCCAGTGGCAGCAGTATTGCCGGTGATGGTGCTATTGGTGACTGTCAGGTGCCCTCCCTGAACTTCAATGCCGCCGCCGGACCCGGAAGAAGGAGAAACATCACCGCCGGTAATCGTGATCTGGTTGAACGTAACCGGTCTTAAATTGGACGAACTTAGTGCAAAGGGCCGGACGCCGGACAACGTGCCCCCACCGTTCACGGTCTTGCCGTTACCCTCGATCACCAGGCTCACCCCGGACGTGTTGTTGTTGATCGGAGTGGTGCTGGCATTCAGGTTGATGTCAGCGGTCAACTGGATGGTGAAGGTGCATCCAGCCGTCGTCACCGCATTGTAGGCGGCGATAGCAGCGTTGAGTTGGGCCTCAGTGCCCGCAGGGGTGGTGCCGCCGCAGGACGCGGCGGCGGGCTGCGCCGGACTGGTCACCACCAGGATGACGGCCAGCGCCAGCGCGGCCAGGACGAACCATAAGGCTCGGCCGGTTGTTTGTTGGGCTGATTGGGCTTGCATCGTAAGCTCCTTCATGGATTCGGTTGGCTGATCGTAGCGCCGCGCGGCGCCGACAGTCTCATCCGGGACAGGTATAGCCGATAGAAATCCGGCCGCACGGACCGGTGGCAGCGACGAAACGGCGATGACGGCCGTGCGGCCAGGATTTCACAATGGTTGGGAGTAAACGCAACCGGCTGCCAACGGAAAGTCGCGCTCTACAGGGCGACCAATCGCACTCGCTGGCCGAGCCGGCAGGTCACTCAAAGACACACAATGCTGAAAAGTGAACGACGCGCGCGACCGCGCCTGGCGTCTGATGATCCAGACTCCCAGTGTAAACGGAAGCCACTTTCCGGCGCTATCGCATGGAATGTGATATTCTGCCTGCACAGGATGTGATTTTTCGGCGGGTTGGTGTAGAATTGAGATCGATAACTCGGCCTGCCATTCCATCCCAGTTCGGCGATTGCCGGCACACTCATGTTGCTGCCCGTCTACATCACCAAGCCCAGCTATGCGCCGTCGGTGGTCGACCGGCCACGTCTCTACGACCGGTTGAACCGCTGGCAAGAGGCGCGCGTGGTCGTGATTCAGGCGCCGGCCGGCTACGGCAAATCATCGCTGGTCAGCCGCTGGCTGGACATCTCGGGCCTGGGGGCGCGCACGGCCTGGCTCTCCCTGGACGAGACCCACTGCGATCCGCGGGAACTCCTGCACGGACTTGCCAGCGCCCTGAATACGCTTCTACCCAGCCTTCTGCCTTCCATGCAGCCCGTCCTGGACGCTCTCCAGAGCGACACGGACCGGGGGATAAGGAAATTGCTTGCCACCGTGTGGGAGGGCTTAGCGCCCTCCGACGGCGTGTCCGTGCCCCAATCACTGCTGATTCTTGACGACGTGCATCTGATCGCCAGCTATGAAGCTGGCTCATTGCTGACGCCTCTGCTGGAAAAAGGACCGCCTGGCCTGCACTTCATATTGCTAACCCGCCTGGCCGCCTCTCTTCCCCTGACCCGCCTATACGCCAGTGGGCAAGTCATGGAATTGACGGCCTCCGATCTGTGTTTTACAGCCGAGGAGGTCCAGCAATTTCTCCTCGCCCATCGCATCTCCCCGCCTCCAGAAGAGCTGGCGCAGATCGTGTATCGCACGGAAGGATGGGTGGTTGCCCTGCAACTGGCGCTTCACTCCCAACGCAGGCCAGGATCTCTGGGAGATTATCTTGGGAACTTGCGCGGAGATCGCCGCTGGCTCGCCAGCTACCTGACCCAGGAGGTTCTGGCCTACCAGAGCCCCAGGGTACGCGACTTTCTGCTGCGGACTTCGATCCTGGATTCGTTCTCGGTACCGTTAGGTGCGGCGGTCACCGGTATCGATGACGCCTACAGGATTCTGGCTGAACTTCAGCACAGCGAGCTGTTCCTGATCCCAATGGACGCCGATGGCGTCTGGTTTCGTTACCACCACCTGTTCCGGGAGTTGCTCCAGCATCGGCTGGCGGAGGTCGAAGGGAAGGCGGCTATTGATGCCCTGCATCGGCGCGCGGCAGAATGGCTGGCCAAACATGAACAGGTGCTGCCTGCCATTCGCCATCTGCTGGACGCCGACGATGAAGACGAAGCGGCCGCGCTTGGTCGAGAGCCGCATACGCCCCGCCATCCTGCACAACCAGATCCGAGCCCAGCAGATGTTCGACGTTGCCCCCGGAAGTAGCCAGCGCTGCCCACGCCTGGATGCTCGAGCGCTGTCTCATATCCGTGATCAACACCAACAAGGATCTGACGCACCATGTGTGGACAACGCCCGCGCCGTTCGCCACCCGTCCGTCATCCCCACCGTTAAGAAAAGTGTACGAGGCGGAGTTGCTGCTCTACCGAGCAGCCGAATGCTACGCGGAGGGAGATTTCGAGGCCGCAGCCGTCCTGAGACAAGAGGTGCAGAGTCGCCGAATATCTGGATCGCCTGCTGTCGGGTTTGCTGGAGTTTCTCTGGATGCGGCTGAGCACCGTTGCGGCGGACGAGACTAACCAACAGTCGCACGCCAGGCGTGCGCTGGCGTTTTCGACGGAGGGTTTTGTACTGGGCCAGATCGCAGTGCGCCGGGAACTCGCGACGTTGGATGTCAAAGCCGGACGGAGCGCCAAGGCCAGGCGTGAGTTTTCCACAGCATAGCGCCTGCCTTTCGAAACGATCCCCTGGGGCCAAGACGGAGATGACCGGGTCTACGCCTACGCGGCCGAGCACAGCTACCGGCAGGATCAACTGGATCCGGCCATGCATTTCATCGAAGCCGGCCTGGAGAGATCGCCTCGATCTTCCAGACTGACGAGATGGCCAACGCCCGATCTATCTCCAACGATTGTGTGCCCTGAGGAGACAGGGACCCGAAGCAGTCGGGGAAACTGAGATCACGATGGAGATGGTTTCCGGGTGGTATCGTTTCGTTGATTGGCAGGTTCGCTGGTTGCTGGCCGTCGACCGGGTCGACGCAGCCTGGGAGGTCGCCAGGCAGTACCAGGCCAGTCTGCCGACCGATCTTACGAGCCTCCCCTACTTCCGGGTACTATTCCCTATCTGCGGGCCTATGTCGCGGAGCTCAACCTGGAGGCAGCCAGACCTCTGCTCAGCGATGCTGATGACAGCGTGCTGGCAAAACGACCTTCCCGACAACTGGAGCTGTTGGCGCTGAAGGCATGGGTGGAGCTGCAAACCGGCGAGGAAGTGCCGCGCGCCAGACCTTGTCCGAGGCTGAGGAACTGGTGGTCAAGACCGGCTATGTGCGCGTGCTGCTGGACATCCCGGCCCTGGTGGGGAGATCGAAGTTCGCACAACGGCCTGAAGAGCAGGTCGCCTCAGCTCCCCCTGCGGAGGCGGACCAGCTTCTGACCGACCAGGAACAGGCGGTGTTGGCCCTGCTGGCTGATGAGCTCACTTTACGCGCAGATCGCCGAAGGCGCTGGTGATCAGCATCAACACCGTGCGCACCCACGTCCGCAATGCTTACAAGAAACTCGGCGTTCATCGCCGCGACCAGGCGATCCGCCGGGCGCAGGAACTTGGCTTGCTCCCCCAGCCACCGGACTGACCGTTCTGCTCCGTGATCTCCACACTACGTACCATCAATACCCGCTTTCCCCCGGGGCGCATGGCAGCGCGGGCATCTATCCAAGGACCTAAGCCGTGCCGCCGGCATGGACCCCCCACTCTGCGTGGGGTGACGATCAGGTAGGCACACCCTCGCCGTCATGCCCCGCGCAAGTGATTTTCCGTACGGCCTAGTCGGGATCCGAAACGGCAAGCAGCAAGTGACGGGCACAGCGGAGTCGGTTGACGTTGCTCTCCATTGCGTTGCCCTGAACACGATGGTCACATCCAGGTCCGGGATGTAGCCGCCATCGCTCTGAATGCCCAGCGTCTGGCCACCATGGCCCAGGGCCCCGCTGTTGTCGAGAGCATGCCGGGCATAGACAGTGCCCGGACGAGGGCATCCACACCGGCGGCGGTATGCTGCGTCATCAAATCGAGGGTTGTGATCCTTTGAACAACTCGCCGGTGAACACGTCTTTTCAGGAAGAGGGCGAATTCTTCGGTGTGGACACCACGGCGCCGGCCGACCAGCCCTGGCTGGCGTTCCATTCGCCTGTGGTGGAAGTCAAAGGGCGACTTGACATAGGCCTGCGGCAGGGCGCCCGGCTCCGGCTGGCCGGTCTTGCAGGTAGGTCTGCTCCAGGCCGAGAGGCTCGAAGATGCGCTCCTTCAGATTTTCTTCTTCGTACGATTTGCCGGTGGCCTGTTCGATGATCGTACCCAGCAAACATACCCGGTGTTGCTGTAGCTCCATTGTCCTTCCGCCGCCAGCTCGAAGTTGCTCAGACCGGTCGGCAACCACTTGCACCAGTTCTTCTGGCGTGAAGGCGGCGGGTGACCATGGCTTTGTCCGTTGCACCCTCTTCGATGGATGCCATCCGCGGTCGGCAGGTCGAAGTAATCGTGCAGGCCTCTGGTGGGCCAGCAGCACGTCGATGGTGATCGAACTGCCATCGGTTTTCAAGGTGACGATGAGTATGCCCTCGATGGGGAACATTTGAGCGGCGTCGCCCAGAAGCTGCAGGAACGGCTAGCTGCGGGAATCGCCCGGGCAGGCGGCCAGTGTGGCAGGACCGACCTCAATGTTGACGCTCATGCCGTCATAAGTGTAGGCGCCGGAAGCGTTGTTGCAGTCAGCCTGGATCTCGACCGTACCGTCGTCGTTGATGAACACGCTGCCAGTGGCGACGATGCGCGCAAAATCGCTGACCATCATCAGTACTGCGTAAACGAAGTAGTTGCGCATCGGTGCCCGGCACTTTGACGACGATTCGCCCATGATGACAGACTCGGTGCAAGTGCCGGGCACCTCAACAACTTTGTTAACAGAGTAATCAGTTTGTGGTTGTAGCGGTCCACATCACGCCGGCGTTCGGGGAAAGGAGGAAGGGAGTGATGAACGCAACCTGCATCAGCTCCCATGTGGCACCGTCTGCTGGTACATCCAGATGGTCATGGTCGAGTGGCTCATACTGCTGGCCAGCACGGAGACTATCTGACCCAACCAGACTACGACGAATGCGGTCATTCCGGTGGGGCGTTTGGCGGCAACCATGGGAGAAGGATTCACTGGCGAGCGCTCCTTAGGGGTGAGTGATGAAGATGCTGCATTGCATCACCACTAGATGAGCACCCAAAAGTGCGCGCCGGGCCATCTTAGTACCGTCTGCGGGCCCATTTTTACCCGGCTGCTGCGGCACGGAGTTAGATGTCCTGATATCGCCTGGTCGCCTAGCCGCCAGCGATCCGCCGTACCAGGTTTCCATGACCGCCTCCCCGACCCGGTCCGTGGCGGTGAATATGTTGTCCCGGCCAATCCTACCTATCAATCCGGTGCGATCCAACTGAGCCTTGACCGCAGAACTGACGAGGCCAGCATCAGCTCGTTAGAATGGCTTCTCAACTCGGCGGCATAGCGATCGAGCACCTGGAGGAACGTACTACCCAGTTCCTCACTCTTGAGTAGATTGAAAATGACCACCGCGTGCTGGGACTCCTCGGTAACCTCGGGAAGCTGCTCCTCGGATGAGGGCCGCGGTGGCGAAGAACAGGCTGCGCGTCGTACGGCACCAGCAGGGTGACCTGGTTGGCCGGTACCATCTTCGGTGCATCCTGCTCCACCATCAACTCTCCTGGCTTCCACTTCCACTCCTTGACCGTGACCTGGGGTGATCGCTGTACCACGAACAAGACGATCGAGAGGCCACGCCAACCAGTACGGCATACTGCAAGGGCATGACCAGACAGGCCGCGGCGGTAGTTTCCACCCACATGACCCCGACTCGAGACTCGTCTTCCACGCCATTTCCACTCGATCGGGCCGAGCGCGTGCGGAAGCCGATCACGATCAGTAGACCGGCCATTGCGGGCATGGCCATGCCGCCTACCGCCTTGCCAAAGATGACGATTACCAACGCCAAGTGACGATGCCGGCGAAGATGTTGCTGGCGAAACGTAACGTTTGGCGCCGGCGTTGACCACCACAGCGATGAGGCTGAGAAGGAGCCCCCACGGGCATGCCCTGGAAGAGGCCGGCGACAATATTGGCCACGCCCTGGCCCACGAAGTCACCTGAGGCGTTCGGGTACTTGCCATCGGGGTTTACGTAGCCTTTGGAGATGGTGGCGCCCTGCACCAGACCTACGAAGGCCAGGGAGAATGCAGGGATGATCAAGGGCGGCAGCACCGCCAAGGGTGGCAGCACAAAACGGGGCAAGGCACCGGGCACATCGGCGATGTCCCGTGCCGCGCCACGGAGTCCCACCTGAACAGCGGCACCAAAAGCGAGGCCACGATCATAGCCGCAACCAACCCCAAGGCCCGTAACCGGGTCTTTCCAGGGTCAATATCAGGAAGATGGTGGCCAGCCCTACGAACAGGGTAGGCAGATCCACCTTGTCCAGGTTCCCAAACAGGTTGAAGGCCTGGAGAACCTTGTTGGCTCCAATCGTGCGGTAGCCCGTCAGATCGCTCAACCGCCCCAGAATGATGAGCACTGCCACGGCGCTGACGATCCCACCAGCACCGAATTCAGCACGAACGCAGCAGCGAGCCCAGCTTCAGAAGGCCGGCTACCAGCATGATAATACCTGCCAGAATGGCCAGACCGAACACCGATCCAGCCGAATAGCGACCGATCTGGGTCTGGGGGACGCTGGCCACAATCAGCGACATGGCGCCGGTGGCCTGCACGGCCATGTAGACCGAACTGGTAAAGAAGGCCGCCGTGAAGGTGCCCGTCATGTAGGCATAGAGGCCGTAGATGGGGTTGATCGAGGCCAGAAAGCCTTGCGCCAATCCATCGGGGACGCTCTCGATCCCCAGCACAAGGCCGTCGCGATGTCGTCGCCAGGGCGGGGTTGAAGAACTGCCGCCTTGGGTTCAATTGATTGCAGAGGTTGCCAACGTTCATGCTCAACTCTCAATTGGTGACTCCGCGATAGATGCCGGTTCACCCAGACCATCGACCACCAACTATCCGTTGCCACCAGGCGTTTGACCGCACCGCCCATCTGGTGGCAATATCGGGGTTGGTCCCAGTTACACCAGCACCGCGCCACATCTGATCCTCGTCAGTTGTGAGGGGATGGCGCCACCGATGCGCCCTTGAGGCCAAGCAGTTGTCGCTTATTGGCCTCGAACTCCTCGTCGGTGATGATGCCGGCCTCCTTCAGGCCTGCCAGCTGGCGCAGTTCCTCGACATAGCTGGGCTCGGCAACCGGCGGGCAGCTCGCCTGCCCGCTCGTCTTGCAGGTCCTCTTCCAAACATGGTGTCTTCACTCCTGCAAACTGATAAGAATCGTAGCAATCTGGTCAGCAGTCGCAGGCCGGTAGCCATCACTTCTGGGAGATTGCTTGCAGCGGTGGTGCTTTCTGCGCTGATCGACGCCAAGCGAGTGAGAAGCCCTTCTGTCGGGGTAGAGGAGATTAGCCGTGCTCAGCCTCCTCGATCGCCCTGTTCAACTGGGCCTGGACAGCCCTGCCCTGCCTGCCGAGCGCCAGGGCCTGGCGGTTACGTCGTCGATCGCCTGCTGTACGCGCTTGAGGGTATCTGTCGACAGGCCGAGGAATGTCTCGCGTGGATTTCTCCCGTGCTCAGGTGAGCCAGCACGCCTTCCAGCACGCGACCGTAACGTGGGATCCTCGCCGATGGCTTCGGTCACGCCGCTGCGGTCAAGCAGGTTCCGCACCGCCGGGCGCACACGGGCCAGCATCAACTGCACGCCGGCGGCGTCCAGGTCGGCGTCCAGATCCTTCAACATGTCGGCGCTGGGCACGTCGAGCACGTTGGTCAGCTCCAGGTCCAGCAGCACGCTGTCAACCGGTTCGGCGCTGGCAGCCAGCCGATTGCGATAGTCACGCGCATGCTGTCCGCGCGCAAGAACAGGCTCCTCCTCCGGCGCAAAGATCATGGAGCCGGCTGATCGGCGCAGCTTGCGAAGCGGGGCTAACCTCCTCAAAGTGAGTTTGCCGCGCTTCAGGGCCCAGCTCGCCTATCTCGCCCTGACTTGCGCCAGACAAGCGCCAGGAGTGACAGGATGACCGCCAGCAACAGCGCCCGCAGCGCCTCGTCGAATGTCAACACGCCCAGGAGGTGATCAGCGCCAGGGCAAAAGTCCGCCCGGCGCAGCCTGCATGTCAGCAGCATCTCTCGCCACTTGAACATGCCGGCGATGGCGACCACAACGATGGCCGCCAGTGCTTCAGGCAAGTTAGTGAATAGCGGCGTCAGGAACAACGCCACCACGATTGTCAGCGTCGCCGCCACAATGCCCGACATCTGACTCTTGGCGCCGACAGTCGTTAGCCGCCGACTTGGACAGGCTGGAGCCGATGGGAAAACCCTTCCTGAACAGGCCAGCGCCGACATTGGTCAAAAGCCTGGTGCCGATCAGCTCCTGGTCAGGGTTGATGCTGTAGCGATACTTGGTAGCGAAGTCTGCGCCGGACCGATGGCCTCGGCGAAGACGACCAGAGAAAGAGCCAGGGCGCCGGGGATCAGGGAAAGCCACTGGCTGGGCGTGATGTTTGGCAGCTTGGGCGGGGCCAGGCCGGCCGGAATTTCGCCCACAACGTGCACGCCGAGTTCCTGCAGGCCGAAGACCGCAGACACGGCGATGCCGAAGACCATTGCAACGAGCGCAGCCGGCAGGCGATGCAGGTGAAGCGCGTTCGATCAGAACCATGATCACAATCGTGCTGACGCCGACGACCAACGTGAGCAGATGCGTCTCAGGCAGGTGAATAAGCAGGTCGTAGGTGCGCTCCCACACGTTGCCTGAAGCGGGCTCAATCCCGAACAGCTTGGGCAACTGCTTGATCGCGATCACGGCGGCAAGGCCTGGAGACAAAACCAGTCAGCACTGAGGCTGAGAAGAACTGAGCCACGCTTCCCAGGCGCAGCAAGCCCGCCAGGACGGACACGACACCCGCCGTTATCGCCAGCGCGGCTGTGAGCACGATGAATTCCGGATGTGCACCGGCCGGTTGTGCCGATACAATCGAAAACGACATGACTGCTTGCACCGACGAGACCACGACCACCAACTGGCGGGAGGTGCCCAGGATCGCATAGAGCAGCAAAGCTGTCGGCGCGGCGTAGAAGATCGTCTCTGGCGGCATGCCAGCTCAACTCAGCGTAGGCCATGCCTCAGGAACCAGCAAGGCTACGATGGTGATGCCCGCGATGATGTCGGGGCGCAGCCAGGCGCGGTCGTACTGAGGCAACCACGAGAGGATGGGAATGAAGCGCCATATTCCGCTTGCGTCTATAACCCTTGAAGTTTTCGTTGTCATATGCTGCGCAGTTGACTTGCTCCTGGTTCGGGCGAGAGGGGCTGTAGGCTATGGCTGGATGCGCCGTGGCACAACTCAGGCATATTCGGCCAGATCGTCCAGAATGCACTGGCGGGCGGAAAAGATTGTGGCAGGGCCATCGGTCGGTCATTCAACCGGCACGACGTGGAAGGTCCAGGACCCGTCAAGGATCTCTTTACCCGGTTCATACATCCGGATGGCATAGTTCCAGCCTTCAACAATAGGGAAGATAGTTGATCTGCTCTGTCGCCGCCAAGATGAATGATGATGGAACCATCCGCGTTGAGTTTGCTGATTGTTGTAGCTGTTGACGCCCAGATCGTTCTCCGGAATGAAGCCGTTGGCAATGAGCGGTTATTTCGCCGGGACCGTTCCGCCCGGCGCTTGCCTAATTCCAGGGCTAGCGGAATCAATACAACCAGACGATGAGTGAATAGACCATGACCATGACAACCCTGATCGTTGCCGAAGTTCATCGTAGCTACTACCATCGCTGCGGCGATGCGCTGCCCGGCGCCCAGCCTGCAACCAATCAGCCTTGCCCAGCTTGCCCAGCAGATAACCGCCAGCCGCGGTCAGGATCACCAAGATCAGCTGGCCGCAAGCCACCGGAACCTAACAACCTCGACCACATTGCTGAAATTCAGCACGACCATCAACACCATCAGGATCAGCAGGCTCAAGTTGAGGCCTGGGCAAGAGTGCTACGACCTCGCCGCTTCTGGATAGCGGGCACGCACAAACAGGCTCACGGCCAGGGGGATAAGGATCAGGTAGACCAGCCCGGAGGCGATATCCCAAATGTGACTGAAATCCCCGTCAGCAGAAGGGGCAGGGCAATCGGCAGCACGATGATCGTGGCAACCACCAGGAGCACCATCAGCCCGGTAGCCGCGGCTGTATCCACTTTGGCAAACACAGCCGTCTTGGGCAGTCCTGCGCGCTTCGGCGGTCAGAGAAACCAGCAGTAGCCTGACCGCCAGGCTCATCCAGGGAGAAGACCCGGATGAGAATGAAAGCCAGGATAGGGCGGAACCACGAAATTGGCCAGTGCGATGATCACAAAGCGAGCATTGCGCAACGGCCCGGTGAGGCTTCATCGTCAGGCCTGCCCATCGAGGTTGACTGCACCCAGCACGAAGACCAGGCCCATCAGGTTGTAGAGTGTGTTTAAGAGTTCCATGATGTACTCTCCTGATTTCGAAGTAATAGCGGAGCAATCCATACGCGCTTCCTGAATAGGACTTTGGCCATCGGCAAACGGGATAGGCTGCTACCAGCGCCAGGTTCAGGTTAAAGAACATGCGCTCGTTGCCAAGCCTTCTCTCCCAATTAAGTGCGCCATGGATGATTTCCAGCGGAACCGGATCTCAACCCGTCAGCCAAAGTTCGATCCCGTCTTGGGTCAATCTTTCTTCCAGGTTGCTCAGTCTATTCAGGGCTGTATACTCAATATCCGGGATGGCGCTGCATTCCAGGATTACTACCCGCGGGTTGGGCGAGTTGGATCAATTCCTGGAGGCGGTCGTTGATGCGCGGCATGCTGGCAAAGTGCATAAATCCCTCCGTGCGCAGGATCAGCAATCCGGGGAAGATATCATCGTTGGGGTGTTCATCCAGGCTGCGAAAACATTTTCGCCCGGTTTGCGTCCCAGGGGATAAATCGGTGGGTGATTGACCGCATACATCAGGGTCAACAAGGAGATAATCACCGCAACCAGGATACCTTCCAGCGTACCCAGCAGCAAGACCTCCGAAAGCAATCAACGCCCAAACAAATTCCGCCCGTCGGATGCGCTGGATGGCACGAAATTCACCAATTTTGATCAGTCCGGCGGTCACCAGCACCAGGGCTCTGCAGTGCGGGCTGGGGACCAACCCTACCAGCGGGGCCAGACGAGCAGGGTCAGACCCACTGTGAGGGCAGTGACCAGGGCCGCCAGTTGGCTTTTGGCCCCAGACTGCTGATTGACCGCGGTTTGTGAGGTGCCACCACCGCCCGGATAGGCCTGAAATAAGCCGCCCAAGACATTGGCCGCCCCCAACGCCAGCAATTTCGGATCGGCATCTACGATGGGATCACCTTTTCTGGCGAAGGTGCGCGCGGCGGCAATCGACTCAACAAAGCTCATCAGGGCAAATACCGATCGCCCCGGCAATAAGCTCCGGCCAATGCCAGGTCTGGGCACCAAAGTTTGGCAAACCCGATGGAATCGTACCCACCAGTTTCACGCCTGCGCCAGCCCTATTCAACCAGGCCGCCAGAACGATACTTGCAGCCACCCTACCAGCGCACCCGGAATGCGTGACGGTTGAAACGCGGTAACAGTACCACAATAGCGATCATCAACAGGCTGATCAGCAGTGAGCTTCAATTCAATTCATTCAATCTCCTTGAAAGGTTGCAAGGGCATTTCCACAAAACCGCCCTTGGGCACTGCAATCCCAGGGCCTTGCCGATTTGCCCTGTGAAAATCATCAACCCGATCCCCGCTTTGAAGCCGGTCAGCACCGGGTCGGAGATAAAGTTGACCAGAAAACCAAGTTTCAGGAGTCCTGCCAGGATCAAGAGAAGGCCCACCATCAAGGCCAATGTAGCCGCCGCCGTCAACATCTGAGCGGCATCCTTACCCGGAACGCTATTCGTCAGCACCGTGGCCGTCAGAATCGAAAGGGTTGAGGTCACGCTGACACTTAAGACACGCGAACTGCCCAGCAGCACATATGCTAGCATCGGGGTTAGCGCGGCATACAGGCCCACCTCCACTGGCAAGCCGGCCAGCCCGGCATAGGCCATTGATTGGGGAATAACAACCACTGCGGTGCCCAACCCGGCCAGTAGATCAAAGCGCAACCAGGCCTTGGGGTAATCGGGCAGCCAGCTCAAAATGGGCAGATATTTCTTAATGCCGCTGCTTGTGGATGTGGTTTCCAAGGTCATCTGTTTGGCGACATTTCGGGATTGTGCTTGGCGAGAAAAACTCGCCATTTTTGCCTGACGGCGACAAGTGACTATCGCCGTCAGGCAGATTTGGGTTCGTTAGAGATACTTGACGTGCACCTGTTCGATGGTGCCGTTGAACTTGAAGGGCGCCTTCGCGCGGTAATCCATCGATACCGGTGAACCAAGCGCCTGGCCGATATCGAAGCAGTCATTGGCGGTGAAGCCGACCGGGGCACTGACTGGCACGACGCCCTCAGCGAGTAACTTACCGTTGGCCTTCAGCGTGACCTTCAAGGGGCCGGCAGCCTTCTGCTCAACGTAAGTCGTTTCGATTTCGATCTTCACCTTGCCGATGGGCAGTTTCTCCGTGGCGCGGATCTTGGTGCGCATAAGGATGAACAGGTTGTACTCGTAGCACAGGATGCCATCCTCCACAAAACAGGTCAGTCCGGCTGAGTGTGCACCCAGCTTGTAGAGCACGCCGTTGGCATTGGCCGGGATCTCGGCGTCGATGGTGACCCGGTTGTTCCGTTTGCCTAACCTGGGCGCCGCGAACTCCGGCATGCGCACGAAGTCGCCGGGGAAGACCCATTCCGTTTCGGGCGGCGCGACACCCAATTCAGGGTGAAAGACCGGGACCCACAGACCGCCACCGATGGGCAATCCCTTGTTCTTGGTCGCCTCGATCAGGAAGATATCCTTCATCTGAGCGAGCTTTTCCGGCATCTGCGCCGCCAGATCGTTGGCCTGGGACCAGTCCTCTTCCAGGTTGTAGAGTTCCCAGGTATCCTTGTCCGGCGTCCACGTCAGAATGCCGGGATCGATGCCCGGCACCCACGGTAGACGGGGACCAAGAGCCGAGGCCATCCAGCCGTCGTGGTAGATGGAGCGGCTGCCCATGATCTCAAAATATTGGGTCAGCAATCGTCCCTTGGCCTGCGGGTCATCGAAGGTGTAAGCCATGCTGACCCCATCGATCGGGTCCTGCTCAACGCCATTGACCTGGTGCGGCGGGGTGATGTCGAGGATCTCGTAGATTGGCACCACATCGTTGCAGCATGGAACTGCGCCGCGGGGTTTTGTTCGCATTGATCTTCGCCGGCCAGCGCACCGCCATGGGATTGCGCCGCCAAAGTGTGAGGCCAGCAGCTTCATACCCTGGTAGGGCGTGCTGCCCGGTCATGCCCAGCGCCGTGGTACATGTTGTCGGTCAGGGGCGAGCCGAGCACGTCCAATCCGCCAAGCGCATCGAGCGCATTCATGTGCTGGGCGATCGGGAAGGGATGCCGTTTTGGGCCAGGCAGTTCCTGATGGTGCCGATCTGACCCTCGCCCGGAGCCGTTGTCCCCCCAGATGTAGAAGATCAGGGTGTTTTCGCCATAACCGAGCCGCTCGATCTCGTCGATCAACCGCCCGGCCTGGGCATCGGCATGCTCGGCAATCCCGCCATCCATCAGACGGCGCTGGAAGGTTTCTCCTCTTCAGGAATGCTGTCCCGGACGGCATTTTCTCGTGCGGCGGGGTGAGTTGGGCATTTTCTGGAATCCAGCTCTTGCGCCTTGGCGGGCTTGAAAACGCGCCGCGGTAGGCATCCCAGCCATCATCGAACTTGCCTTTGTATTTATCGCCCACTCCCTGTGGACTTGATGTGGCCCATGAATGGCCCCGGTGGCCCAATACATGTAAAAGGGCTTGTTCGGCCTGATGGCCTTGTGGGTGCGCAGCCAGTGGATGGCGTCATCCGCCAGGTCTTCGCTCAGGTGATAGCCCTCCTCGGGGTCTGGGCGGCAGCACGCAGGTGGTATTGCGCACCAGATCTGGCTCATATTGCGAGGGCCTCACCAGCGAGAAAACCATAGCAGTGCTCGAAACCCAGACCGGTCGGCCAGTTCTCGAACGGCCCTGGCTACAGTGGTCTCACTGGCAGGTGTGTTGTGCCGCGCTGAAGGCAGCCGTGGAATAGCCGTAGTCCTTGAGTACGGCCTGCGCGCTAGCTGCGGGAATCATCCCGGAATAGCCATCCCAGTCGTTCGCCAACTCGGCAATCTGGCCGTTGCCAGTGCAGTGTTGATTGCGTCCGGTCAGCAGTGAGGACCGCGGGGTGAGCACATGGCGTGGTGTGAAAGCGGTTATAGCCTATGCCGTCATTGTAGATGCGCCCTGAGTTCACGTATGGACCTCACCACCAAGGTGTCTGGCAGACCAGGGCCGGCGTCATCGATCAACGATCAGATGTTCCGGGCATTCTCCGGCAAACGCCTTACCTCTGGCAATGGACTGTAGACCGATTCCGCATGGTGCGCCCGGCAATGCTGCCCGAGGGCTTCGGCGGGAAGGGCAGGGATTGCCCGCCAGTGATTGTCTTCTTGATCATCTTGCGTCTCCTTTACATAGGGATATCCATACCGCCACGGAATAAACCGTGTCGCGGTTCTTCCGAATCACGTCTGCGCTGATCGATACGTGTGGCTTCGCAATCACCTTTCATGGCGCCATGACCTTGGTCTTGAGACAAAACCCGGTTTCCAATGCCATGCCTGAGCAGTTACTGCGGTCTTCGCTGACCACAGCCAGTGCAGGATCGGTGCCGCAGCACAACAGGTAAGGTGCCCGCCAGTATCCATCATCTTCGGTGCCGGGAAGCATCTTGATGCCACGCAGGGCGCCATGACAACTCTCAGCCCATGACGGCGGACCGCGCTGGCACCTAGCTGTTGCTGG
Organism: Caldilineales bacterium; assembly: GCA_041391245.1. Taxonomy (GTDB): domain Bacteria; phylum Chloroflexota; class Anaerolineae; order JAAEKA01; family JAAEKA01; genus JACKBK01. The sequence goes on along the minus strand of JAWKOJ010000015.1, from coordinate 39,586 downwards.
CGACGCTTTGCGTCGCGGCTGGTGTGGCCACGGCAGCGCCGATCTCAACGTACTGCTTGGCGTGGCCCAGCGTGAGGGTCGACCCGGTGATGGTGTAGCTGGTGGCCGCCTGCAACCGGGCCAGGTAAGCCTGTTCCTGCTGCATGACGGCGTCATCGCACGCACGCCCGTGGTGGTGATCGGGCCGATCGAGATGGCGTTGGTGGACCGGCCGCCAAGGTGGTCGCACTGGCGTTGCAGTCGTTGCAGCCCGCGAAGCCGCCGAGGGGCTGAGGCCTGTGGCCGGATCGGCAGCGTGGAGGCAGGCGTGATCTGCGCCATCCAGCACCCGGGCTGTGCCGACCAGCGGCGCGCTGATCACGACCTCCATGCTGGCGGTATCGGCCAGGCCAGTGGCATCCACCACCGTCACCGATGGGTAATAGACACCAGCCCGTGCGTAGGAGTGAGTGAAGCTGTTGTCGGACACCTGGCCGGTGTCCAGCCATCGCCGGATTGCCAACGGTAGCTGGTGATGGCGGCGCTGCCCTGCTGCGAGTTGGCCGCGCCGAACGTGACCGGCTCGCCGGCGGAGCTGCCTGGACCAGCGATGACAGCCAGGCGGCCTTGCTTCGACGGTCGGGCTGATGGATCACCTGCGTCGCCGTGTTTGACAAACCGGCCTGGTCGGTGACCGTCAGCCGACTTCAAACGTACGGGAACGGTGTAGACATAGGTAACGATGGCATCGGTGAGCCTGACGCCGTCGCCCATGTCCCAGTCATAGGCGGCAATGGGTGCCGAGCCGGCTGCAGACTGTGAGCCATCGAAGGTCAGCACCTGGTTGTTGTCGCCGAGGTCCGGACCGATGATCACAGCCGTAGGCGGCGACGCCACGACCACAGGGCTGACCTGAATCAGCTTTGACGCAGTTCCAGTCAAGCCGGCCTGATCGGCGACGGTCAGCCGCACCTCGTAGCCGCCGGGCGTGGCGTACGTGTGCTGTACGGCGGTACCGGAGAGCTGGGTGCCGTCACCCATGTCCCAATCGTAGGCCACGATTGCGGACGTGCCAGGGAGTGGATTGCGAACCGTCGAAGGCCATTGGCTGACTGTTGTCGCCCAACTCCGGGCCGCTGATGACGGCAGTCGGCGGGACAGGCTGCTCGGGTGGCGGTGGCGCGGCGAAGGTCAGGATGCCGTTGGCGGTGGGGATGAGCAGCTGGCTTCCGGCCAGGGAGTAACCATAGGCCGTCTGCAAGGGCCGGCAAGCTGTCTCCTGGTCCATCACGGCCTGCTCGCAGGCCTTCTGCGTCGATGCGATGGGTCCAACGACGAAGTTCTCGCCGATAGCCGCGTGTATTCATTGCAGCATCCGCCCGAACCACTGATTGTACCACTTACGCCGCCTCACCGATGGCAAACTGAGCTGTGGTTGGCTCCCCGCCAACACCGGGGCATCCCCGATGGCGGCGAGAACCCAGCTCGTTCCATGCAACGGCGTCAAGTCCAACACTTCCTCCACCTGGGGCGGCGTGGCTACGAAGTTCAGCGCCTGGCGGTTCTTGCCCTCGCCGTAGGGGATCTGCAGGATGTCGCCAAGAATTTTGTACTCGGTGCGGGAGTTGAGGCCAGGAAGAACTGCTGCTCGACCTCGAAGTTGCCAGCACCCCAGGGCAGTCCTCGTTCTGAGTCGTGACCGGCAGGTTGATCTTGATCTCGTTGAGATTGGCCGTGAAGGTAGCGTTGTAGGTATTGCAGCCAGTCTCACCTTGTACCGTCCCTGTGGGCAAGCTGGGTAACCGGGTGAAGGTGGCCGGTGAAGCGGCTGCCTTCACCGGCGGCTGCGGTTCTTGATATCGCCCAGCGAGATCAGGGTCCATAACGTGCCGACCAGCGGCTCCCGGTTCGCCGCCAGAAGGATATCGCCTTCTTCAGTTTGCAGCACCAGGCGATTGCCGCGGATCTCGTAACTCTCTGTGTCTTCAAAAGGTCCAGCAGCGTTCGCTGTCCCTGACCGAGGCTGCGTCCCGGACACTGGGCTGCACTGGATGACATCTTTCCTGTGAACTTCAGCTCCTGATTCGCTGGTTTCGTAGCTGGATTGGAAGTGTTGCAGCCGTCGTTACCGCTCATGACACCCTTGCCCTCAGTGTCTCCGGGTGTGAAGAGCAGCGTGATGTCAGTCCGGTCGGTACCGGCTCGCTGAGGATCATCTCAGCTTGCCAGAGTATGTTCTCCAGGGGCAGATTCAGCGAGGTGAAATTAAGCACGCCGCCATCATAGGTGATCTGCATGTTGGGGCCGGCGATCTGGTAGGTCTGTGCTGCGCCCAGCGCGGCCAGGTAGGCTGCCTCCTGCTCGGCGCCATCAGGGCAGATCATCATCGTACCGGCAACAGGACCAATGGCAATCCGGTCGTCGTCCAAGGTGTAGCTGGCGGTGTAGCTGTTGCAGGTTGCGTTGCCGGCCACGGTACCGGTCAGATCGGTCTCGGGGAGAACACCGCCGTGACCTCGGTGCCATCGATCACAGCTTGGAGGTCGTCCGGGGCCGCATAGGAGACCAGGCGCCAGATTAACCCACCAGCGCTGTCTCGCCAGGTATGTAAACCAGCTTCTCCTCATACGGCTGGCCTGGTCATAGTTAGTTCCAGACGGCCCTGCTCGCTGATCGTGTAGCCAGTGACGGTCCCCAACGCAGCCAGGTAGGCCATCTCTTGCTCGCCCCCCTCCTCGCATACCATCATCGTCGTTCCGATGGGGCCATCGATGGTCAGGTTGCCCTGGTCGTCCGAAGTATAGGTGAGCAAAGTAGCTGTTGCAGCCGCCTGAGCCATGACCTCCGGCTCGACGCTGCTGAAGACGGCAGTGATTACGGTGCCCTTCCACCACCGTCGGGTTGAGGGCGTCTCCGCAGGCTACCAACACCCAAAGGCGATCGGCCACTTCACCCCAACGATAGATGGGTTGGCTGACTTCCGGCGCTGGCGCCCGAAAAGAGGCGCCACGCGCCAACACCAGGGACAACAGAAGTAGCCAGACTAATCCATGCAAAGATACGGCGATTTTCCGTCACGATTTTGCCTCCATGAGAGATCCCACTGACAACAAGGCAGAATCCAAGACCATACAGTCTGTCAAGCACGCCAAGAAGTGCCGCCTGATCGGGCAATCGACCGGTCAAAATGGTCAGTTGCGGATCCTGTACTTCGCCCGCGGTGCAGATATTGAGGCCGCCCAGTTGCTCTGACCAACTGCGCTCGAGCGAGCCTCGAACCACAATTCGATAGGTTGCTGGTGTACCCAGCCCAATTTGGGACCAACCGTTCCAGTCCGTCATTTCATCCCTTTCGTTTTCAGACGCTCAAGACTGTACGCTCCCAGTATCGCGCGAATACCGGAACCGTACATCACCACAACCGGGTATTTATCGGGGATTTTTGCCGGCGGTGGTGAATACTGCCGGGGAAAGGAGGCCTAGTTGATCGGCACGGACAACAGCCTCCCGGCGGTTGCCGACCTCCAGCTTGGCGAAGATGTGCTTGAGGTGCGTGCGCACGGTGTGAGGAGAAATGACCAGCCGTTGGGCGAGCTCCTGATCAGACAGTCCTTCGACAGGAGGGCCAGAACTTCCAGTTCGCGGTTGGTGAGGCTCAACCATGGATCTTGCCATCGATGTTGCCGCCGTCAGGAATGCCTGCTTGCCGTCAGACCGGGTGGCTCGAGGCGAGGAAGAGGGGAAGGCCGCCAGGATCTGGTCGATGTATTCCGTTCGTTCCCGTCCGCTGATCTGAGATCAGCCAGCAAGCGAGCCATGCCAGAACCCAAATCAACAAACAGTCGGACAAACCTGCCAGGCTGTGCGAGTGCCAGCGCCCGCTCCAGGTCTGCCAGCGCGTCCGTCACAAGCTGGCCTGGGGCACGCTGCTGCAGGGCCTGCAGGGCCAACACTTCGATGAGGAAACGGCTGTTGTGGGTGGACTCAAAGAAGGTTCTTAGCTGCGCCAGCAGTCCAGCCGCGCGCGCTTGGCCGGCTCCCGTGTCGTCGGCCAGCCAGACTTTGGCCAGCGTCAAATGGGGCGCAAGAAATCTGAACTCAGGTCGCAGGGGCGGCACCGTCACGAAGCGATCTGCCCACTGCCAGGCAACCGAAACTCGTCCCTGCCGCAGCGCCAGCTCTGCCTGCAATGCCTCGATCACAGACAGAAGCGACGTGTTGCCGGTGTTGAGCATGAACCTGACCGCGGCATCGGCGATTTCGTTGGCGTCGGCCGGCCGGTCCTGCGCCTGGTAGGTCAGTGCAAGCCCGCAGGCGCTGTGCGCGTAGCAGTCTCCGTAGTTGAGGTAGGGCTGTTGCACCACCCGGGCGAAATGGTGCTCTGCTGCCGCGAGGTCATTGCGATGAAAAGCAACGCAGCCCAAGTTGTAGTGCGTCCAACCCTGCATCTGCGGCAACATGGCATGGTGGCTGAGTTCTCGCGCATGATCTGCGGTCTGTTCAAGCCCATGCAGGTCGGCCGCCACCCAATAGATGCTGCAGGCAGCCACCAGCACAGTCGACTTGAGTGTACCGCTCTCCGCCGCATCCTCCGCATAGCTCCGGTAGATGACATCATAGGCGGCTTGAAGATCGCCTGTCATCTGCAGGGCGCCCGCCAGGCACAAACGGGCCAGGACGCGCACGATCCAGAGTTCTTTTGGGGTAGTCTCGATCGATTGCTGCGCCGCGGCAATGGCGGACTGCGGATCCACCATCAGATACGCACACAGGCTACGGAGAGCGCTCATCTCTCCCAACAGATGGGTGATCTCCGCAGGGCGCAGCGTAGCCTGCGTCAGTGCCTGGTCGAGCTGCTGCAGCAAAGCTGGCAATTCTGCATTGTGCCCCCGATGGTACTGGAGCCACGATTTGAGCATCAGCAAGTCGGGAATGCGACTGACGGCATCCGGTGGAAAGCGACCCAGCAAATGGCTCAACTGCTGCCACTGGGTCTCGTTCATGAGGGCATAACGTTGCCTGGACACGACTTCCGCAGCGCGCGCGACCTCGCCTGCTGCCAGAAAGTGATCCAAAGCCTCTTTGCCGTAGCCGTTTTCGGCCAGCCAGCTGCCGGCCGTCGTGCGCAGCGCCGCCAGGTCGTGTTCGGAATACTCTTGGCGCAGCTTGTGTCGCAGCAGTTCCTGAAACAGGTGATGATAGCGATACCATTCGCCGGTCTGGTCCAAAGAAATCAGAAAGAGATTGGCCCGCTCCAGTTCTGCCAGAGTTTCCTCAGCGGGCGGTCGAGCAGGCCCTTGTGACCGGACAGCGGATTCCTTCCCAGGATCGCTTCGCACAGCGGCGCACTGAAACGTTCCAGGATAGCACTGCACAGCAGGAACTCCTGAACCGCCTCAGGCTGCACAGCCAGCACTTCGTCCAACAGATACTGCATGATGTAACGATGGGTGCCCTGGAACGAGTTGAGGAAGGCGGGAATATCTGCCTGGCGCCGCAACGCCAGGCACGCCAGACGCAGCCCGACAATCCACCCTTCTGTACGGCCGGCCATGATTGCCACGGTCTCCGGTGTGACCTCTTGCTCAAGACAGTGCTCCAGGTAATCCCTGACTTCAGGGACGGTGAAGCGTAGATCGTCGAGCCGGAGCCGGTCATTTCCTGGTTGGCACGAAGCTGGACCGTGGAGAAGTAAGGGTCACGCCTGGTGGCGATGACCAGGTGCATCTGGCGAGGTTGGTACTGAAGGAGGGTCGCAACAAACTCATGGACGCGCGTGCCGGTGATCTGATGATAGTCGTCAAGCACCAGAATAAACGGTTCTGGCAGGACAGCAATCTCGTTGACCAGTGAGGCGGCCAGATAATCAAAGGGCGCCGGTTCAGGACCCTTCAGCAGCTCTTCCGTACGCTTCGCACGCTCGGTGCTATCGATTGAAGGGCAGCAACAAGATAGCAACAAACACGCGCAGGTCGCTGTCGTGTTCGTCCAGCGACAGCCAGGATGAAGGCCGCGGCTGTGCTCGAGCCAGGATGACAGAATCGTCGACTTGCCGTAGCCGGCGGGCGCAGAGACCAGCGTAAGTTTGTGGCGGAGCCCCGCTCGAGCCGTTCTATGAGGATTGGGCGCGATAAAGTCCCTGCTGATCCGCGGCGGAAGCAGCTTGGTGAGGATGAGGGGAGCGCCGTCGCCGAGTCCGGTTTGACCATGACACGGCGCATTGTAACGTATGAACAAGCGGCTGACAAAGGTGCGCGCTGTTTGTGATCGACCGCGCATCACCCGCAGATTGCTGACAGGTGCCTGAGCTGGTTCGCCCGTTGCTTCGCCCCTTGACCAGGACCTGGCTTGGTACCCGATTCTGTGCCGGTTATCAGTTCCACCAGCACCGGGTACACCTCGTCCACCTTCTGCTCGGTCTGGTTCGGGTCGATCACGTCATGGGGCAGGCCAAGCTGGGCAGGAAACTGGTAGGTCTCCACGGCGCTGCCCTGTAGCCGCCCTTGGCGCACCACGTTATCCGGCCTACTCCAACGTTGCAGGCCTGGCAGTCCTCGCCCACTCCGCTCCGCTGCGGGGTGCCGCAATGGACTGCCGGTGTTGGCTAGTCCAGCAGGAAGACCAGGAAAGTTGCATCGGCCATGTCCGGCAGGCGGCCGGCCACCAGGATGCCCGACATGGCCCCGCCGTCGCCCAGGTTGAAGACCCGCAGCTCGCTCACGGCCGGGTCGTCGAACGCGGCCGCCAGCGCAGCCTTGGCTTGCTCCGCGTCCTGGACCACATCCAGGATCATCGGCGCCGAGTTGCGCGCGTCGATATCCGTGATGCCGCGCAGTTCGGCTGCGATGTCGGCCTTGGCGCCGGCCGGCCGCGCGTAGACTCTCTTTCCACGGCCCGATCCAGGCGTCCTCGCCGTAACGTTCCCACAGGTCGCCGACGAAGTATTTGTACTTCGCCAACGCCGCCTGTTCAAGGCTGCCAAGGGCAGCGATCGCTTCGTGGAACACGGCGCTGCCAAACCCGGCCTGGCTGGGCGGTCCGTAGGCCGCAATCAGATCCGCCACCGTGTCTGCTTTTGTATCATCGGTTTGCGTCATTGTGTTGCCTCCAGGTTTGGCGCCTTGCGCGCCTGCATTGCCTGCTCCAGGGCATAGCCCACGGCAATCAGCTTCGGCTCGCCCAGGTAATCAGCCACCATCGTGATGCCCACAGGCTGACCGTCATCATTGTATCCAGTCGGCACGGTCATGGCCGGGAAGCCGGCCGGCGCATACGCCTGGCCCACGTCTGAGACCAGCACGTCCACACCGTAATCGGCGAAGATGCTGCTCAGCGCGTCGCGGGCGGTGGTCTGGTTCTTTTCCTTCAGCGCCAGGTACTGCTGCTCGCTGAGCAGCGAGTTCTGCGACTGCTCCAGATACCCCGGCCATAGGGCGCGCGGTTCGCCGGGTCTTGCGCGCTGAGAGCGATGATCTCCTCCAGCGAGCCGACTGCCACCTGATCGCTCAGCCCCGCCAGGAAGCGGTCGATGGCATCCTTGAAGCCGTAGGCCAGCGCGGGTACGACATCGAGCCTGCCCGGCAGCGCCGAAGTACTGACCTCGACCACCTCAAAGCCCAGGTCGCTGAACTGCCGGCCGATCTGCCGCTGCTTGTCGCTCTCGGCCCGCAACTGCTGGCGAAGGTCGTCCCCCTTGTCACCGGCCAGCCCCAGGCCCTGGAGGAACTGTTCGATGTCGTCATCGGTCCTCACCACGATGCCCACGCAAGCCGTCCGCCGCCTCCGGAGCCAGAAACTGCGTAAAGTCGACACCGGACAACTCGGATGCATCCTGCGTCACCGGATCGCGCTCGTCCACGCCGGCCATGGCCGTCAGCAGCACGGCCACATCGGTGACGGTGCGCCCCATGGGCCCCGGCACATCCTGCCATTCCAGCAGCGGCACCACGTAGTCACGGCTGACCAGACCCATGCTGGTCTTGATGGCCACCACCGAGTTGATCTGCGCCGGCATGATGATCGAGCCTTGCGTTTCAGTGCCAACGGTGACGGCGGCCAGGTTGGCGGCTGCGGCCACAGCCGAGCCGCTGCTGGAGCCGTAGGTAGTAAAAGGGCCGTAGGGGTTGCGGGTCTGGCCGCCCAGGACGCTGAAGCCGTCGGGCATGCAGGGGTCCATCCAGTTGGCCCACTCCGACAGGTTGGTCTTGCCGAGGATGACCGCGCCGGCATCGCGCAGTTGCTGCACCAGGAAGGCGTCGCGGTCGGGCTGCCAGTCCTTGAGTGCATAGGCGCCGGCCGTCGTGTGCATGCCGTCGCCGGTGGCGATGTTGTCCTTGAGCAGCACCGGGATGCCGTGCATGTCGCCGCGTACCGTGCCCGCCGCCCGCTCGGCATCCAGTTGGTGGGCGATCTCCAGCGCCTGCGGGTTGAGCTCCATCACTGAGTTCAGGGTGTCGATGTCGTAGCGCTGAATGCGGTCGATGTACCAGGTGACCAGTTCCTCGGAGGTCAACCGGCCGCCGGCCATGGCATCCTGCATATCGAGCACCGTGGCGTCGGCCAGCAGCGCGTCCAACTCTGCCCGCCGCTGCGTGGTCAGCCCGGCCAGGGCATCGCTGAAGGGGTCGAGATCGCGCGCCCGCTTGGTGGTGTAGTCCGGCTCAGGTCGGGGAAAGGGCAGGTCGGTGTTGGCACAGGAGCCCCCAATGCCGCCCAGCGCCCCTCCGCCGCAGGCGGCCAACAACAATGATCCAACGATCAGCAAAGGCAGGACATACTTCTTCATTCAGCACTCCCGTCCATATCGTCGACGTGCCCCAACAGCTTGTCGGGGGCGCCTGAGATCGCCAGATAAACCTTGGCCATAGTGATTTCTCCTTGTAAACTAACCGCAAAATTCATCAATTGCAGAGGGCTTGACGATATCATCCAAACGACGTCCGGGGTGAAGTTACAGCGCATCCATTGTGTCCGGAAGTCCGCCGTAGCGCAGCCAGCCTGACACGATCCGGTCATCGCTGCCGGCGATCACAGCCGCCAGGTGGTCTTCCAGCGCAGCCGGAATATCAACGCGCGGATCCTGAACGTAGACCAGGGGCGCGTGGTCGTCGCCTGCCAACTTCTCGCCGCTGAAAGGATTAACCGCAACCTCGTGCTCATGTTTGAGCGAGATGTTCTCACGCCGCTGCCAGACCCGCTCGGTGCGGTCGTATTGCACCTGAGTGGTTGAACCGTAGGCCTTGACCAGCTCGAAGATGTGGGTGACCTTGTTGTAGTGGCGCATCAGAGCGATGGCGATGTCGCCGCGCTCCTCGTCTGTCAGGCTGGAAAGCCCGCGGGACCGGACGCGTCCCTGCACCTCGGCCGGCGCAACCTCGTCCAGCAGCGCCAGCAGCCTCCGGTCCAGAACTACCTCCGTCTGCTGCTGGCCCAGCTCTGCGTCCAGAATCTCCGCCACATCCTCGGGCAGGTCGTCCTGCTCCAGCGGGCTGTGCAACTGGCTGCCGATCAGGGCGCTGATCAGGCGATAGCAGTCGTTGGTCCAGGTGCGCCGGGCGCGGATCGCACGGCCGCGCAGTTGCTGCCAGGCAGTCACGTCTCGGGTGGCCGTGGCGTCGATCAACACGTTGGGCGAGATCACGTTCCAGCCGGTGCGCGCCCAACTGGACACCACCACCATGTTGATGGGCAGCGACTCGGCGTCGACGATACGCGAGGTGAGATCGTACATCAGCAGCTTGCGGTTGCCGCTGGCCATGGGGATGACGAAGAACTTCTGGTGGGCGCCGCTGACCTGCTCCAGTTCCGCCACCTGGGCCTGGCGGAAGTAGCGGGCAATGATGGCATAGTCGAAGAACGTGTTCAGCAGGTCGGCAAAGTGGATGTTGCGCAGGTCCATGCGCGTCAACACGCGCTCGCCAGCTGACCCCAGGTCCAGTTTGCGGATGGTCTGGCGCATGGGACGCAGCACGCCGGCTGAAGTCGCCGGGACGGGCTGCATGGACGTTCTCCAGCCGGGGAATGTAGTTGGTGATCTGTTCATTCCAACGACGGTGCAAATCGTCCCGGACGCCGGCGGCGAATTCCTGCCCCTGAAACACCAGATCGAACATGGCCCCGGCTATCTCGCCTTGTATCAACTCCCGCTCGACGAACCGGGCGATGCGCGGCGGCAACGGGTCGACCGCGTCGTAGGGCAGATACTGCTCGCTGGACAGGACCGCGTAGGGTGTGAAGCGTTCGTCGCCCAGCAACTGGGCGTAGAGCCCGCCCAAGCCTTCGTAACCGGGCGTGGCCAGCCCCTGTTTCCACTGGATGCGACGGGCGTTGTCGAAGATGATGGTCCCGCTCACCGGCCGGGTCGCCCGCTCGGCCTCGATCACGGCTTTGATGGTCTCCACCCGGCCCTCGCCTACCCGCCGGTACCACTCGCTCAGCGCTTCGTACAGTCCGACAATGGTGCTGGCAAGGCCGTCCTTGACGGCTTCGTTGCGGAGGGCCTGGTTGCTGGCCTCAGCATGGGCCGTGCGCAGGGCATCAACATCGATGCTGATGGCAAAGCCGGGCACATGCAGACGCCTGAGTGTGTTGGGCAGATAGATCAACTCCGCCAGCTCGGCCTTGATGGCATCGAATTCCTCGACGAGCTGCCCGAAGGCTTCCCAGTCGGCGCCTGCCGCACGCGCCATGTCGGCATCGCTCCAGCCGCGGGCGATCTGGACCGTGGACACCAGTTTGGTCTCGGTCAGTTGCAGGCTGCCGCCGCGCTCCCACTGAGCGATACGCCTGGGGAGCGCGGTGGGCCAGTCCTTGCGTCCGCTGTACATGGTAAGCAGGTCGTGACCGATGGCTACCCGCTCCTCCATAGGAATGGCGGCAAACCAGGCGCGCAGTTGCTCACCACCGATCAGATCCAGGTAGGCGCCCACGCCGGCCTTGTAGGCATCCAGCAGGTCGCGGATGCGCCGCTCGCGCGCCGAGTAGGAGAAGGGCACGCCCAGTTCGGCGAAAGGCGCCACAAAGCCGGCCGCGATCAGTTCGTCGATGGGGATGGTGTAGACCAGTTGCAGCCCCAGCCGGGCGAATCGGGAGCGGTACGCCTCGGCGGTGCCGGTGAAGCCGATCAGGCCGCGCAGGCTGCCGTCGTTAAGCCAGTCCACCATCAGCCGGATGACGTCCGAGGACACGCTCTTCAAGTTCTCGGCGACCTTGTGCACCTCGTCCAGGACGACGTACTGCACGTTGGCGCCCTGGAGAAACATCTCGATGGAGTCGACGTCGAAGCCGCCTTTGCCCACTGCGGACCCGGCCTGGGACAGCGCGGTGTAGGTCATCAACAGGATCGCGGGATGGCTGCCGGTGCGCTTCTGGAAGCGCTCCAGTTGGTTGGGGGTGCCGGCAAAGACCATCTCAGGCGAAAGACGCAGGCCGATTGACTTGTAGCACAGCTCGCCCGACCACTGCTGCAGGTAGTTGCTGGTGGGCACCAGGATCAGGATAGATTGGCCTGATCGCAGGCTGCTCAGCCAATCCTGGACGCACATCATGCCGATCATGGTCTTGCCGCTGCCGGTGGGCGCTTCCACCAGTTGGCCGTTGTAGCCATAGCCGCGGAAGACGGCGTATGCCTCGTACTGGTAGGGTCGCGGGTAGGGCGAGCCGATCAGATCGGTGTAGGTCCATGGGCTGGCTTCGGACACGCGGCCTTCCAACAACGTCACCGCCAGGTCCACGAACAGAGCGGCGCTGCCATCGCCCATGCCTGTCACCTGGCCGAAGATCGCGCGAAAAGGAACTCTGCCGGCCGGCCACATCAGTCAACCCCGGGTATCCTGCGTCCCGGAACCGGCCGTAGAGGTCCGAACCCACCAGGGCGCGCAGGCTGGGAGCGTCGACGTCCATGTCGGTGTAGGTACGCTGTGTCCGGCTGTAGCGTGCCGGCCGCTGACTGGCCAGGGTTACATGGTCGGACGAGGCCAGGTCGCTGAGGTGCCGCTGCACTGCGGCTTTGGCCACCCCGATGACGTCCAGAGCGTTGACCCGCGTCACGATGCCATCCAGGTCCAGGGTTCGGCGCTGTCCTGCAGGGCGCGCATCACCAGATCGCGGGCCAGGTCATCACGCCCGCCGCGATCCAGGACCAGGGCCAGCGGCACGTTGTGGGGCGCTTGCCTGTGCATCTGCATCATGGCGCGGTGCAGGGTGGCCCAGGTTGCGCATGGCGGCCTGGGCCAGCGCCTCTTTACGGCCGTTCAACGCCGAGCGCAGGATGTAGATGGTGCGCCCGTGGTAGACGGCCAACCGGAAGTAGGCGCTGCGCTGGCGGGCGTCGTCCCCTTCCGCCAGGGCAGCGGCGAAATCGTCCTGCTCCAGTTCAACCAGGCTCTGGGCCTGCCAGTAGGTGCGCCTGGCGCGCGCATCCTCGATGATGGCGACCGGAGCATCCTGGAGTTCGCCGCCGCCGCCATCGTTCTCCTCGTCCTCTCCGAGGTCCAGATCGCGGATGAACTCGGCCACCTCCAGTTGTCTGGCTGCCTCCAGCTCGGCGGCTTCAAGGTACTCCCGGACCTCCAGCGCCTCGTCCGGCTGATACGGCTGATCGTCCATGTTACTCTCCGATCACTGGCTGCTTGCCGGCCTTGACCAGCGCCACGTTCACGCGTGTGATCAACTCGCGCGGGGCGAAGGGTTTCACGATGTAGTCGTCGGCGCCGCCCATCAGACCATGAAGCATATCGTCCTCCGTGCCCTTGGCCGTCAGCATCAGGACGATGGGCGCTGGATCGCACTCAGCCTTGATGACCGCGGTGGCAGTCGGGCCATCCATTTTGGGCATCATCCAGTCCATGATGACCACGTCAGGCTGCTCCGATTTGGCAAGAGCCACGCCATCCTCGCCGTTGGTGGCGGTGATGACGTCAAAACCGGCCTTCTTGAGCTTGATCTGGATGAGACGGCGCACGTCGTCTTCGTCGTCTACGGCAAGTATTTTGATGGACATGATCTTCTCTTGTAATAATGGGTTGTCGTGCGTAGGGGCATGAATGGCGGCGATGAGTCTTGATTATAAACGAAATCGTCGCTCCGCCATTCATGCCCCTACCGTGCGGTCCCGCCAGCGGCACGGTGAACCAGAACGTCGAACCTTCGCCCAGGGCGCTCTGTACGCCAGTCTGGCCGCCTTGCAGCTCGATTAGCTCCTTAACGATGGAAAGCCCCAGACCGGTGCCGCCGACTTCTGGTCATGGCGTTGTCCACGCGATAGAAGCGGGTGAACAGGCGCGCCTGGTCTGCGAGAGCGATCCCGTGGCCGTTGTCGGTCACGGCGACGCGCGCCAGGCCGTCCTGCCGGACAACCTCGACCTCGATCGCGCCGCCTTCCTGCGTGTACTTGTGGGCGTTGCTGACGTAATTGGTGAGCACCTGCACCAGCTTGTCCTTGTCGCCGACCACGTTGGCAGCCGCCGGATCGACACGAACTTCCAGGCTCTGCCCTTTCTCCCCCGGATCTTCTGCTGCATGGTGACGACTACCGTCCTGACGATCTGGTCCAGATCGACCGGCTCTGACTTGAGCCGGATGCGCCCCGACTCGATGCGCGACAGGTCCAGCAGGTCGTTGACCAGCGCCACCAGCCGCTCGGCGTTGCTGTAGACGATGCCCAGATACTCCGCGACCTCGTCGTTGATCTCGCCCGCGTCGCCGTCCAGCACCATCTCCGTGAAGCCCTTGATGGAGGTCAGCGGTGTGCGCAGTTCGTGGGAAGCCAGCGACACGAACTCGGTCTTCATGCGATCCACCTCGCGCCTCGTGGGTCACGTCGCGAAACACGTAGAGCCGGCCCAGGAAGCCGTCGGCGTCCCGCACCGGGGTCGTGAACAGTTGCAGCTCGCGCGGCTGGGGCCAGTTCTGGACGACCAGCCGCGTGTAGTCGCGCTCGGTGTCCGTGCTGCTTGCCAGCGTCAACCGGTACAGTTCGTCGGGATCGGCAAAGACCTGATCGTACAGCGTGCGGGTATCCTCCAGAAGCTGCCCATCCACCCGCTCGGCGGGAACAGCGAAGACCTCCGTGAAGCGCCGGTTGACCTCGACCACCCGCTGATCGGGGGATACCAGCGCCAGCGCTTCGTTGACGCCGTCGGTGACGGCGCGCAGGCGCGCCTTGCTGGCCCGTTCGGCCACCAACGACTCGTGCAGGCGGCGCTTGCTCTGCTCCAACTGGTCGGCGATGGCGGCGATCATCAGCGACACGGCGACGAAGATGGCGACCCGCAGCCAGTCCTGGGCGCTGATGCCGACGCTGTAGTGCGCCGTCTCCAGAAAGGCGATGTTGGCAAAGGCGCCCACCGCCGTGGTCAGCAGGGCCGGACCCAGCCCGCCGCGCCAGGCGCTCACCAGCACGGCGATGTAGAAAACGGCAAAGATACCGCGCTCAAAAGCCGGCAGGAACACAAAGCTGACCAGCAGCGCCGCCAGGCTGGCTGCCACGGCCACGCTGTACCCTTGCAGCCCGTCGAAGACCTGAGCGCCGCGCCGGGAAGGCGGCGTGAAAAAGGTCCGCAGCACCCGCCACAGCAGCCAGGCAGCCGCGAAGGAGAGCATCTTGTCCAGAGGATCGCTGATAAAGCCCTGGATGGTGGCGGCCTGCAACACGCTGGCGCCGGCCGCTGCCAGGTAGGAGGTCAGGTAATCGGCGCCGCTGCCGGTCACGCCGCCGTACACATAGGCTGCAATCGGCGCGGAGATCAGCGCGGCGCCGACGCCGGTCAGAAAGCCGGCCAGCAGCACCGTGCGCAAGCGGCGAACGCCCAGGTGCACCGCATAGCCCGCCGCCCAGCCAATGAACGCGGCGGTGATGGCAAAGGGCAGATCGACCGGTCGCCCAGCAATCCGCTCCAGATGACGTTGGACAGCGCGCCGGTGACGGCGCCGGCCAGCGGACCCAGCAGCGCGCCAACCAGGATCGTGCCGATGGAATCCAGGTAGACCGGCCAGCGCAGGCCATCGCGCACCAGGTAGCCCAGTGCGATGTTGACAATGATCGCGCCAACCACCAGCGCCAGCGAGCGGATCGGGTACGTTGTTCTCGCGCGGTTATTCATTGTTCATCGTTGAGATGCCAGGTCAACGCGGCAAGCATCCAGGCTTATCCGCTGGTCTTGTGATATTTGCGCCACATGATCAGGCAGACCATGCCGTAGGACAAGACGGACAGGAACACCAGGGTTCCGTAGATGTCAGGTCTCAGACTTTCACCTTTCAGCAGCAACTCCTGGAAACCGATGTTGGCATGAGTCATGGGCAGCAGGATGGCGATGATCCATGCCGGCCAGGCGAAGCCGGTGATGGGCAGGAAGAACCCGGTGAAGAAGATGGATAGCAGCAGCAGCAGCATGACCATCTGGATCGCCTGGCTGTCGGTGTGCGAGAGACTCGAAATCAGCAGGCCGATGCCCACCGACGCCGTAGCCAGCAGCATGATCAGCGCGAGGTGCTGCATGGGAAACGCTCTCGGCATGGGAACCCCGATCAGCGCCAGCAGCAGCGTCAGGATGACGCCAGCCACGGTCACGTACAGGACATAGGCGATCGCCTTGCCCAGCAGGATCTGGACCAGGCGCAGGGGCGAAACGCGGAACATCTCGAAGGAACCCATCTCCTGCTCGCGCACCAGCCCCAGCGACCCCAGCGTTGCGCCGAGCGCCTGGATCAGCAGCGCCAGAACGGCCGGCGTATAGAAGATGACCATGCTGTAGGGCGCGCCGCGCAGGTTGCTGTAGGTTTCCTTGACGGGCGATATGATCGTGTCAGGCGGCACACTGACAAAGACGTCCACCGTGCCGCGCAGTGTGTCGATTTCTTCCACGCTGCTGGAGAGACGCTCAATCTGGGAGGGGAGGTCTTCTTCTTTCAGCACGGTTCCCAGTTCCTCCATCTCATCCACCAGTACCTGGACATCGGAGTGAAGCTGATAAAGTTCCGGAGCGAGATTGGCTTGCGCGTCGGAAAGGGGCGGAAGCAGCGCCAGAAACACCGACAGCACGGACTTGAGATCCTCAGCCACCGCGGCTGCGCGCCCGATGTCTTGCGGAGAAAACGATTGCCTGAATTGATCGAACTGCTGGCGTGCATTTGCCAGCGAGACGGACACGTCCTTCGCGCTGGTCTGGGCTGCAGTCGCCTCCTGGGTAAGCAACGATTGATTGATGAAGTTCAATTCGCCATAGGACAACGATCGGATCCAGGCTTCGGCGGTGGGATCGATGGTGCGCGAGTAGACTTCGATCTCGGGTCTTTGGCCGCTGCCCGCCTGCCAGGTGCTCACATCCGGGACGATCTGTACCACATCCACGTCGCCGCGGTCCAGCATGGCCATGGCTTCCGCCCGGTCGCTGGTGGTCTTGGCCAGCATGAAGCTGCTGCCGATAAACGCCTCTGCCCGGGACTGGTCCACACCCGGCACGCCGTTCTCGGGCCAGACCAGCACAGCGGAAACGCCGGGGTTGGCGCTGCGGAAGGTCGCGCCAAAGGCAGCCAGAACCAGCAGCGGCCCGCCCACCAGGCTCAGCAGCAGCCGCGGCTGGCGCCTCACATCGTGGAACTCCTTCAAAAAGAAAGCGGCGATCTTGGTAAATGCTTTCATGCCTGGACAACCTCCGCATTTTGGATGAGGCGTACAAACACTTCGTCAAACGGCGGCAGGAATGGCTCGGCAACGATGGGTGTGATGCCCTTCTGGTCCTTGAGAGCGATCAGAATGGCCGGCAGGGTGCGGCCGGCCTTGTCGACAAAAACCTGGATCCGGTCAGGGTTGTCCGGCGTGCGCTCGGTGCGTTTGACCTGTGGCAGCCCGTCGAGGAAGTGCTGCACCTCCGCCACCCGGCTCCGTTCCCGCAGGTGGATATGCAACACTTCGCCGCCCATGGCCTGGCGCCGCAGGCCGCTGGGCGTATCCACCGTAACCAGGCGGCCGGCGCGCATGACCGCCACCTGGTCGCAGTAGGCCGCTTCGCCCACATACTGCGTGGTCACCAGCAAGGTTTTGCCCTGGTCGCGCAAGCGGCGGAAGTTCTCCCAGATACGGGCGCGCAGGATCGGGTCGATGCCGGCCGTCGGCTCGTCGGCGAAGAGCAGGTCCGGATTGTGCAGCAGTGCCCCGGCCAGCATCAATCGCCGCTGCATGCCGCCGGAGAGTTTGCGTCCCAACCGACGGCGCGCGTCGGTTAACTCGACGAACTCCAGCAGCTCAGGAATCCTGGCCTTGCGCCGGCGACGTGACATGCCATAGATGCTGCCCAGGAAGTGCAGGTTCTCCTCGACGCTAAGGTTCGGGTAGAGGATGAACTGCTGCGGGATGTATCCGATGCGTTCCTTGTCGCGGCTGTTGAACCTGGCCGGCAGCTTGTCGAAGACCCGCACGTCACCTGCCGTTGGGGAGTAGATGCCGTTGAGCAGCCGGATGGTGGTGGTCTTGCCGCAGCCGCTGGGGCCGATCATACCGAGAATTGCTCCCTTGGGCAACGACAAGCTCAAGTCGAAAACGCCGGCCCCTCCGCCGAAGTCGAGGCTGGCGTCCGTCATCGCCAGAGCTTCTGATCCATTTGTTGTGGTTGCGTTGTGCATAGTCCTCATTGCGCCGGTCATGGCTGATGCCGGCATCGTGGTGAGACGCGGCGTCCAAGCGCTGCAAGGCTTGAACGCCGCGGGCGAACAGATTCGGGTCTACGGCGCTTCCTGGCTCATGCTGCCATCGGGTAAGACAAATCCCAGCAGCGCGCTTGCGAAGGCATTAGCGGTCAACTCTGCTCCCGACGAAATGCTCCTCTTTTCCACATCACAACTACCGCTGTCCATCCCACAACAACCATCGCGGCTTCGATTATAGGCATCATGGCTATTACCGTTGCAGTTGAGACAGATTTCTCAAAATTCGGTATCAGATTGGGCGCTTCCTGAACAAAGTCCCAAAGGAAGTGAAAGATCACCAGCGGCCACAGGTTTCCCACCAGTAGTGCCAGGGTGCATAAAACAGCCCAACAACCAGCGCAGTAAGCACTTGGGTTAGCACGATATTCACCGGTGAAAAAGGCAAATTGGTGAGATGAAAAAGGCCGAATGCCACCGAGCTGACGAGCATCGCCACGAAGACATTGCGGAACTCCATCTCACCGCGCAGCAGGATGCCCCTGAACAACGTCTCTTCGGCAAAGCCCACCTGCAGGTCAATCAAGGCAACTATCACAAGAGCGATAAGCACGCTTCCGCTGGGATTGGACGCGCGAACCTGACCCAGGAAGGATACTGTGAAAATCAGCGCCAGTACGAGAAAGGGAGATCCACAGGATGCGAAGCCAGCTGGTTTTTCCATAGCCTACTTTGCTCCAGGAGGCATAGCGCCTGACGTAATATACGATCATCAAGACCAGCCCAAGCTCCTGCAAAAATGTAAGGCCTATTGAGAGCGATGACTCATACCCGTACAGGTCTCCTCCTCCGATCAGGAATGTTCCAATGATCGAGGTGATCAATATGTAGACAGCGCAAATCAAAGTGAAGAGGATGTGCTTTTTCACTTCGAATACTCCTTGAGTTCTTGAGGATAAAGATTCTTGCCCTTTATGGTTGTAAAAGCTTCAGTGTCAATGCCACTACAGCTCCGTGCCAGGGCTTCTCGACAGTCCGCAGTTGTCATGCTGAATGGGTCGCACCGCCAGCAGTCATCAGTCGCCTGAGCCAGCGAAGCATCTCTCTGCCCAGCGCCGGAGAGATGCTTCGCTGCCAACTGGCAAAACAAGGTCACCGCTCGACCCGTTCAGTGTGACAGGTCAGTAACTTTTTGAGAAGCCCTGAGCTCCGTGCCTTGGGGTTCCCGGTTTTGCCCGGCGCCGGTTACGATGCCGGCGATGGCGGGCACGATGCTTCGGCTGACATTGCTCTCGGCGGCGTTGCTCCACATCACGATGGTGATGTCTTCGCCGGGGATGTAGCCGCCTTCGCTCAGGAAACCCAGCGTCTGGCCGCCGTGGCCCAGCACGCCGTTGTTGTCCAGCATGCCGTGCCCATAGACGGTGCCTGGAGCGAGTCTGTCCGCGCTGGCCGCGGCCGGCTGTTTCATCAGTTCCAGGGTGGCCGGATCCTTAAAGAGCTGGCCGGTGAACAGGGCCTTCAGGAAGACGGCGAACTCCTCGGGTGTGGACACCACGGCGCCGGCCGCCCAGCCCTGGCTGGCGTTCCATTCACCGGTGGTATAGTCAAAGGGCGAGTGATAGTAGGCCTGCGGCAGCGCGCCCGGCTCCGGCACGTCCGTCTGAAGGTAGGTCTGCTCCAGGCCCAGCGGCTCGAAGATGCGCTCCTTCAGGTTATCTTCGTACGACTTGCCGGTGGCCTTCTCGATGATCAGGCCCAGCAGGATGTAGCCGGTGTTGCTGTAACTCCATTGTCCTTCCGCCGCGGGTTCGAAGTTGCTCAGACCGGAGTCGACAACCACTTGCACCAGTTCTTCCGGCGTGAAGGCGCGGGTGAGCATGCCCTTGTTGTCCTCTGCGCCCTCTTCGATGGATATGCCATCCGCGGTCGGCAGATCGAAGTAGTCGTGCAGGCCGCTGGTGTGAGTCAGCATCATGTCGATGGTAATGGCGTCGCCGTTGGGGAGCTTCGCCGCCAGGTCGGGCAGCCACTTGCTCAGCGGATCGGAGATGGAGAGCACGCCTTCTTCCTGGAGTTGGAACAGGATGGCGCTGGTCATCATCTTGGTGTTGCTGCCGATCTGGTAGGGAGAATCAGCCGCCAGCGGCGCACAGGTTTCGACATCGGCCACACCGACCGACTTGAAGTAACGGCCCTGGGCCGTCTGGATCAACATGACCGCGCCAGGACCGGGCCGCGGCGCAGACTGGACAAGGCTCACCAGTGCCTGGTCGAGTGTGGCGCTGAGTTCAGGGGCGAGCGTGTCCTCGACGGTGTTGATCGTCAACGCTGCGTCGCCGCAGAAATCGACCACCGTGGTTACGTCGGTTTCGAACACCATCATCGAGTTTTCGGCATCCAGGATGATGATCAGTTGGGCATCCGTGGCAATGAACTGGGTGGCTTTGCCAAGGAATTGCAGGAACTGCTCGCTGCGCGAGTCGCCGGCGCAGGCGGCCAGCGTGGCAGGGCCGATCTCGATGCCGGCAGAGAAACCATCAACGAAATACGTGGCGGCAGCGGTATTGCAGTCGGCTTTGATTTCGAGCGTACCGTCCTCGAACAAGGTCAACATATAGTCTGTCGGGGTATCGACGGTAACGTTTTCCGTATCGATGCGGTAGGTGGTCCATCGCCACAGATGCGCAATCAAGGAGGCTTTCATAGTTCCGTGTAGGCGGCCATTTCTGCGTCAGAGGGCGCGGCGGCGTCTGCCTCCGGGCTGGCGGCCGTCGAGCCGGCCGGGTCAAGCCGCATGACGCCGCCGTCGGCCATCAGGTCGATGAAGAGAGCGCCATCGACGAAGAAGTAGCGCGCGGCCGCACCCAGCAGGGTGACGAATTGGTCGCTGCGCGACCCGTCGAACCGGCAAGCAGCCGCGGTCATGGGCCCCAGCGACGATGGCCAGCGCGCCGTCCTCGTAGGTGTAGGTGCCGGCCGCGTTGTTGCAGTCGGCCACGACCGCCACCGTGCTGTCCTCGGTGAAGGTGATCTGGTAGCTTGCCGGCGCTTCCACCTTGAATTGTTCCTCTGCGCCGGTGAAGGCGGTCCACTCCCCAGGGTTGCGTGGTTAGCGAAACCTCAGCAGCAGGCGAAGCTGGTGTCCACGGCAGCCGGGGTTGATTCTGGTGGCCGCTGGCGCCGCAGGTGCTTCGGTGGGTGCGGGCGCTGCCGGGACTGTGATCGGCTGTGGCAGTGCGCCGCCGCAGGCAGCCAGCAGCAGAGAGGCAATGATCAACATAAATAGGATATGCTTACGCATGAGTTGTTTTCCTTGAATATCAGATTCAGTAAAGGATGTTTGCTATTCGACGATGATGTCGCCTGACGACTGCAATTCCATGGTCAGGCCGGTGAGCGTATCGCTGTTGGCCGGCGGCGAAGATCAGCAGAGCAGGGGTTCCGTCATCAGCCGTGTAAAGTAGCGCCAGATCGCCAAAGCGATATCCCCAGATGCTGACCGTCTGCAACGCGCTCAGGTAGGCAGTCTCCTGATCCATAACCGGATCATCGCAGGCCATGCGGGTGGCAGTCACCGGTTCAAGCGTGATGAGGAAAGGATTGTCTTCGCTCAGGCTGTACACGCTGGTGTAGGTGTTGCAGCCGGCAGAGCCGGAGATGGCGCCATCTTCGAACCGGATGGTGATCTCCGTGTTTTCCAGCACCGGCTGCCCTTCCGCTACCTCTGTCAACGCCCAGTCCGTGCCGTCCAGATCGGCGGCAGAGACCTTCACCAGGTCACCGCCCTCAGGGTCACCTCGGCCAGCATCCCGTCCTGCAAAGCGTAAACCTTGTTTGCCTTGTGGCTGGCACAGCAGGCGCCGTCGCTCGGCCCTGGTACGATGGCTTCCGCCAGGATCTGGCCTGCGCCGATGGCTGCGGATTTGACCTGAATGCGGTCCTCGATCAGCACCGCGCCGGCATCCACGGGCTGGCCATCGCGGTTCAGTTGGGCGGCCACGTAGACGAAGCTGCCGCTGCCGCCTCCGCTCTCCACCAGGAAGACCACGGCATCGTCTACGCCGTCGCCGTCCAGGTCGCCGAACAGGGCAGAGTCCTCCACGAAATCAACTGTCGGCCGGGACGCACCATCCTGCACGTAGGGCTCCCCTTCCCAATGGCCATCGGTCAGGGTGACCGGCTCGTCGTAGATGCCGCTGTAGGTGGCGTTGCGCAACGCTTCCACGGGGATGGAAGCGGCTTCGTCCGGCCCGTTCGTGGCAGAAGCTGTTGCGGACTGTCCGGCCGCGCCTGCTGCGATCGCGACCGGGGGTTCCGGGGGCGATGGTACGGATGCCGGTTGGACCGGGGGATAGCAGCCAGCAGCCGCCACGGCCGCAATGAATAGTAGTGGCACAACATACTTTTTCATTTGGGAAACTTCAGTCCTTGGGCGCGGCATTACAGTGCCTTGCTCTTCGCGTTTTTGACGTTTGCCTCGAAGCGGGCCGGGCAGCGGGTGTTTTCGTGGTCCTGGTGACGCCAGAAGTAGGTCATGCCCTGCTGCGGCCGGCCTCGCTTACGCCGCCGTAGCACCACCACGCCGCCGCAGTGCGGACATGTCGCCTGTTCCGGCCGTCCGGCTGCGGCCTCGATGGGCGAACCGTTTTGATCCAGTGCTGTCTTCATGACTGACGATCTTTGACGGCACGGCGTCCGGCGACTGATTCCAGCGCCGGACGCCGTGAACGAATGATCGAACGCTGACTAGGCCAGACCGAGGGCGCTCACGACTAGGCCGATCAGCCAGCCCACCACGCCGATGGCAACTGCGGCGATCAGGGCGCCGACGAAGCCCTTGACCCGCAGGCCGGGCACGATGCTGCCGCTGATCATCAACACCACGGCCGCGATGACCAGATGGACGATCGCGCCCAGGATGCCGCCGCCGATGGTGATGCCCACCAAGCCCCAGCAGCCAGGTGATCAGACCGGCCACGACGGCGATGACGATGGCGGCGATGAAGGCAGGCACAAAGCCGTCCACCTCGATCCCCAGGCCCAGCTTGCCGACGATCCAGATCACGATACCGCCAAAGACGGCCGCAATCAGGATACCGATGATGGCTCCAAGAATTGACATAAGTTTGCTCCTTTCCGTAGCAGAGGTGGGTGGGGCTGCGGGTTGGCTCCGTCTCCCGCAGCCCCGTGTATAGAAGTGGCCCGAATGCCACGTCTTCCGAGATATCAGAGATGGGACGACCTCAGGACTGGCAGTCCTTTGCGCAGCTCCCCGCAGCGGGCCGTTACGGACCAGGACTGCCAGTCCTTTCGGATTGCCAGGAGGGCTATACCTGGCTGCGGCGCAGATGGAGGGCGCCCGCGACGGCCAGCGCGGCGATGACGGCTGCCAGCAGCCACGGCCACGCCACGGCCGCCGGCCGGCCGGCGCCAGCCTCCAGCCCGCTCAGCGTCACCGCCGTCGGCGCATTGAAGACCACGCTGACGGGATCGTGCATCGTCGCGGTTCCGTACAGGTCCACGTCCTCCAGCCAGTACCAGTAGCTCTGGCCGGCGGTGACGTCATAGTCCTGGTGGCTGTAGAAGAAGCCCTGGGCGCTGCCCGGTCCCTGTGACGGGACGTAGGCCAGCAGGTCAGCCGCTGTGGGCGGCTCGGCCGTCCCGGTGCGGTACAGGTTGAACCCGCTGTTCTCCAGTTCGCTGGCCGTCTCCCAGGTCACCAGCACGTGGTCGGCCTGTGACGCAGCATCGAAGCTGGCCAGCGTGATCCCCAGCGGCTGGTTGCTGTTGGTGAAGGTGCAGGTCACCGTCTCGTTCAAGTCTACATTGATGGTAGCCGTTCCCGAAGGCACGTCGCCGGTCGACGAGGTGCCGCTAGCGTCCCCGTCTACGCAGTTGAGGAGTCTCAGTTGGAACGCTCCGGTGTTCAATTCCTCCGGTAACCCTGTACGTGCCTGGAGACACGTTGAGGAAGGTCTGCTGCTCGCCGTTGCTCAACGAGAAAGCGTTGGGCGCCTGGATGTTATCGGTGAAATCGAAGCTGGTGGAGTTGCCTGGTATAGTCACCTTCTTGATGACGATGCCGCCCAGATCAGCGCCACCTTGGTTGCCTGTGTCGATCAGATCGGCGCGCAGGCTGTGTGGTTGTCGGACTCGAAGGATGAAGGACCAGTCTCGATAAAACGGATCGATTTGATGCGGCTGGCGTCATCCTGCGCATAGATATTAATGAAGGCATAGGCTTCACCTGCATTAACGCCCTGGTATAGGGCAGTGGGATTGCCAAAGTGACAGGTAGATGTGCCTGCATCACTGCAACTCGGCAGACAACCTGGAGCGCCGGCGAATCGAGGATTGATTGGGTTGTAAATGTCTGCACCGTCCCATCATTTCTAGTGACCTCCAGCACGTTTTCGCCATCGCCTGCGCTCCACCAGAAGCCAAAATAGCCAACGCCATCAGGATAATCAGTTGAGCTGAAAGTAAGCGTGTACTCCGATTGAGTGGTGCTGATAAACTTCGTCGGCGTGCTGGGTTGGTCCGCGCCGCCAAACTCATCTTGATTCAATATGTCGATATTCGCACTGCCTGTCGCCATATAGGTCGCAGCCAGGTTTGCACTACCGAAGTTCAAGAAGCTGCCGGTGCTATAGCCGTCGAACGTTTCGAGTCGCAGATCGGAACAGCTCGTCACCTGTGACGTTTGCACCGTCGGCGCCTCGATGGTGAAGCGCAGGGGCACAGTCACGTCCTTTTCGTACGCGCCGATGTCGCAGCGGACGCCTTGCGGGCGCGTAACGCCGCGCTGGTCCAGACCATTCACCGGCGGAGCCGCGCAAACTGCATCATCACCGACGTCAATCGCCGCGCTGCCCGAATTGAGCGCCATGGTCTGCGTCGGTCCACCGTTGTCCGCCAACGCAGCCAGCGCCGGATCAGTGCCGACGATGTTGCCATTGGTTCCATTGGTGAAGCCGCAGGCATTGCTGCTGTCCTCGATGAGGTTGTTGTTGCCCGTGGCCGTGCCGGCGCTGACACAGTCGCCGCCGCCGGTGCTGTCGGCGAGGATGCTGTTTTTCAGTGTTAAGGTGCCGAAGTTAAAGATGGCGCCGCCAACACCACCGGCCCTATTGCCCGAAAAAGTGCTGTTGGTCACGTTCAGTGTCGCGTTGTTCCAAATGGCGCCACCGTTTAGCGAGAAGCTAGTGGTATTGTTGACAAAGGTGCTGTTTGCTACGTTCACCAAGCCGCCGGTATTTGAAATGGCAGCTCCAGTTCCAGCACCGCTGGTGTTGTTGTTATCGCGAAAGGTGCTGTCGGATACGTTCAGCGTGCCGAAACTGACGCGGATGGCGCCACCGAGAGTGGCGTTTGCATGGGTGAACGTAAGGGCATTCACCGTCAGTGTCCCGCCGCTTGGCACCTCCATTATGCCGTGGCTGCCCCCTCCGTCGAGTGTGATTCGTCCATTGTTTGCTGCGCCGTCAATCGTCACGTCGCCGGTGATGGGGGGCAGCACTGAGCCGAGCGAGATAGTGCACTGGTTTACGCCTGTGCACCCCCCCAGAAACGGAATATTAAAGGTGATGGTATCCGCGCCGGCATTGCTGTTGGCATAGGTGACGGCATCGCGCAGAGTGCAGGCGCCTGTGCCGGTGGTGGAACACGTGCCGGTGGTGTCGCCGGAGTCGTTGACCACAATACCGGCGGTCGGCGCCAACGCCGGGCTGGCCTGGGCACCGGCAGCAGGGCTGACGAGTGCAGCCGCAACCAGCAGCAGTCCAAGAACGACGACCAGCAGCCGGAAGGCTCTGGTCTGTGCCGGTGAGGATGAAAGGGTTGTCATGGTTGGTTTCCTCCGAATGTTTTCTCTGGCTGCCCGCTGGTGCGCCGGCAGTCGGGCTCGTTGCGTTAACGGTTGGCAATTCGTCAGTGGAAATCTGGCCGCAAAGACGATGGACGACGATGAGTCAGCGATGACGCCCATGCGGCCAGGATTTCCCAAGATTAGTAGGTGCCTGGCACTTGCGCTGAACTGACACGTCGTCGTGACATCCAGCAAAGTGCCAGGCACCGAGGGTCTAGCCGGCAGCAAACACCACGGTCGTCTGCTGGCTGGTGGAGCCGGAGAACTCTGAGTCAACCGACAGGGTATAGATCAGAGTCTGGCCGGCCAGGCCGGGATCGACGCAGTCCTGGTAGGGCGGCGTCGCATCGCCCTCGGATAGCACGGCCGTGTTGCCGTTGCCGTCAGTGCGTGACAGGCTCACGCCGGCGATGCTGGTGCCGGTATAGGACCAGGACAGCGTCGTGCAGGTGTTGTTCAGCCCGATCTGCGCCGGATCGGCCGAGAAGCTGGTGATCTGCGGCGGCTGTTCAGGCTGCTGTGCCTCCAGCACGTTGACCTGATCGGACTGCGAGGTGGAGCCGACCTCCGAGTCGACTTGCAAGGTGTAGTTGACGGTGCCGGCGTTGGGCGGGCAGTCCTGCTGCGAGCCGTTTTGGGCAACATCCGAGGCGATGGGCTGGCCGTCGCGGGTGATGGTGGAGGCCGCCAGGCTCTGGCCCGAGAAGCTCCATGAGAGCGTCACGCACTCGCCCAGGGTGATCTGATCCGGTATAGCCGAGAAGCTGCTGATGCTGGGCGGCTGCGGCACCGGCGTGCTGGTGGGCGGCACCGGCGTGTTGGTCGGCGGTGGCAGCGGTGTGTTGGTAGGCGGCGGCACAGGCGTGTTGGTGGGCTGCCCGCCTGTCACGTTGATGGACTGCGTCGCCTGGTTGCTGCCGCCGGGGCCGGTGGCCTTCAGCAGATAGGTCTTCTGGCCGGTGCCGGGCGGGCAGTCCTGGAAGGTGCCCTGGTAGGGCGCACCGTCCCACAGCGGCTGGTTGTCGCGGCTGAGGAAGATGTCGTTGATGCTGGCCCCGCCGACGTTCCACTGCAGGGTCACACACTGGCCGGCCTGGATCTGGCCAGTCGGGTTGATGCTGAAGGAGTAGATCTGCGGCGCGTTGCCGACCGGCGTCACGTTGATCGTCTGCTGGCGCGTCTGCACCGAGTTGTCCTGCATCACTACCCGCAGGTAATAGGTCGTGGTCTGCTGCGGGCACTCCTGGCGGCTGCCGGTGCCGGCCACGCCGTTGTTCTGCCAGTCCTGGCCCTGCTGGTAGAAGTAGACCGCCTGGACGTTGTTCGTGCTCCAGTTCAGGGTCACACACTGGCCCTGCTGGATGTTGTTGCTGGTGCTCGTGAAGTTGATGCCGGACACAGGCGTTTGCGTCGCCACCGGGGTCGCCGGTGCGCTGGCAGGCACGCGGATGCCCACCCAGACCGTCTCGCCGAAGGCCCGGCCCTGGCCGTTGCGCATCTGCCAGAAGCCCTGGTAGCCGCCCGGGGTGGTTGGCGCCACGAGGTTGGCGCTGAAGTCGTAGGTAGCGCCCGGCGCCACCGTGCCCTGGACGTAGACCGGCTGGCCGCTCATGCTGGCAGCCGGCACGTTGCCGTGGTCGTAGCCCAGGAAATAAGTGTTGTTCCAGGTGCAGGTGCCGCTGTTGCGCACCCGCCAGGACTTGACGAAGGGCTGGCCCGGCGGCACGACCGGCGGCGCGGTCATGTTGCTGTCGTCGAAGCTCAGGTCGGCCACCCAGGCCATACCATCCACGCAGCCGGCCGGCGGCGCGACTGTTGGTACGGCCGTCGGCGTTGTGTTCGGGGCCGGGGTCGGGGTCGGCGGTTCAGGCATCGGCGTGGGCACCGCGACGATGTCGTCCGGCGAAACGCCCAGATACTGCTCGGCCAGACCGAAGATCAGGTTATCGCCCTGCAGCTTGCTCAGCGCGTTGTTGATGGCGCGCCGCAGACCATCCTGTCCCTTGGGGAGTGCGATCGCGAAGCGCTGAACGGTGACATCCTCGGCCAGGATCGTGACGCCGCCCTGCTCTTCGAACGCCTGGGCCGGCTGCAGGTCCATCAGCACCACGTCCACCAGCCCGCGTTTCACGTCCCGCACCGCCTGCTCAACATCGCTGTAGACCAGCAGGTTGGACTCGGGCAACAGGCCCTGCTCCACCAGGTCGCTCTTGGCCCACGACTCGTAGACCGTGCCGCCCTCGACGGCCACGCGCAGGCCGCTCAGGTTCTCGGCCGTCGGGGTAACATCCAGTTGTTTCTGGTCGCTGCCCAGCGCCACGCCCTGGCTGATGAAGTAGACATCGCTGAAGTCCACCTCTTGTCGCCGCTCATCCGTCACCGAGATGGCGGAGATCGCCACATCGGCCTGGCCGAGCTGCAAGGCGCCGAAGAGGCCGTCGAAGGCAAAGTCGTTGAACTCGATCTCCACGCCCATCTGCTCGCCGATGGCCTTCATCAGCGCGATGTCGAAGCCGTCGAGCCTGAAGTTGGAGTCGTAGGATTCGAAGGGCGGGTAGTCGGCCGAGACGGCGACGACCATGGTGCCAGAATCCCGGACGCGCTGCAGCGCATCCAGCGGTGCAGCCGGCGTGGCGGTGGCCGGAGCGGGTGTGTCGGTGGGTACGGCGGTCGGCGCGGCTGCGCCGCCGCAGGCGGCCAGCAGCAGGGCGAGGACGCTCAGTGCTGCCAGAACGAGGACGCTACGTAGATGGTGCTTCATTGAAACTGTTCTCCTTTGGGATCGGGGCCAGGTCGCGGGCTGGCGAAAGCTGTGCAACCACCGAGGCCCAGTGGCTTGTCAGGTTGGATCGTTGGATGGCGGCGCTGGCGCCCCAGGCAAGCGCCTGGTCCCGCTGCCTGGATGTCATGGTGACAACCACACAGGCTACGTCGGGAAAGTGTTGCCCAGTCCAGCGCAACAGTGCCCGTACTTCTTCTTCCGGCAGATTGGCATCGACCAGAAGGATGTCAGGCGATACGTACAGCAGCGCCGCTGTCGCAGAGAGTGCGCCAGAGGCGGTGCCAACCAGGGTGACTCCTGGAAGGGATGCCAGCGTCGCTCTGGTGGCATCCTGCACAAGGCCGGGCGCGGAAACTAGGTATACATCTCGAGTCGGTCGGTTCAACCTGTGCTTCCTTTGCTAGGCGCAGGGCTCAGATGAAAGGGTCATGGGACGCAACAACACAGTGAATTCCTGACCCCCTGTGCTATAATGCCCACACGTCATTGTTGGGATTGAAATATAGCAGCACGCCGCGACCGGGTCGTGACGGGATCGTGACAGGCGCCATGCAGCCGGACCAAATAGAATCTGTCTTACACATCAGCCTGCTCGGCCATCCGCGCATCCTGCGGGGCGGCGAACCGGTAACATCGCTGCGCGCCAAGAGCCAGGCGCTGCTTTTCTACCTCGCCGTCACCGGCGTGGTCCAGCCGCGCTCGACGCTGGCCAGCCTGTTCTGGCCGGCCGCGGACGACAGGCAGGCCAACACCAGCCTGCGCACGGCGCTGGCAGACCTGCGCCGCCTGGTCGGCGACGCCCTGGTCACAACGCGCCAGACAGCGACGCTGCGGCGCGCGATGCTGCACCTCGATGTCGCCCAGTTCGATGCGCTGCTCAAACGAACCGACAGCGCCGAAACCGATGCCCTCCAGATGCAGGCCGCGGTCTCTCTCTACGGCGGCGACTTTCTTGACGGGTTCAGCGTACCGGATACTGATTCGTTCGAGCAGTGGCTTGCCATCGAGCGAGCGCGGCTGCGCGAGGCGGTGCAGGACGCCCTGCTGTCGCTGGCCCGCTGGCACACCGACCAGAACGACCCCACCGCGGCCCTCGACCACCTGACCCGTCTGCTGGCTATCGAGCCGGCCAGCGAGACCGGACACCGCCAGAAGATGGCCCTGCTGGCCGCGATGGGCAATCGCAGCGCCGCGCTGCAGCAGTACGAGACCTGCCGGCGCGTCCTCGAGCAGGAGTTGGGCGTCGAGCCGTCGGCAGACACAGTCGCCACGTACGAACTGATCGTGTCGGGAGTGCTCGACCCGGCGGCGGCAACGGCCAGCGGCGCCGCCGTATCCTTCCAGACGGCAGGCCGCAACAAGCCGGCGGTTCCGGTCCGGCCGCCGGCGCGCGGCGACATCCCCGACCGCAGCGCGTTCTATGGCCAGCGCGACGACCTGGCGAAGCTGGCGCGCTGGCTGACGATCGACGGCGCCGGGCTGGTGGCCATCTCCGGGCTGGGCGGTGTGGGCAAGACCTCCCTGGCGCTGGAACTGCTCGCCAGCCTGCCGCCCAGTTCCTTCGATGTCCTCCTGTGGCGGTCGCTGGTGAACGCGCCGCCACTGTCGGCCGTGGTCGATGACTGGTTGCAGGCCCTGGCCGGATACCGACTGCACCATCTGCCTGAAAACCTGGACGACAAGTTGGCGGTGCTCCTGGAGGAACTGAAGCGCTATCGCTGTCTGCTGGTGCTCGACAACGCCGAGAGCGTCATGGAGGCGGGCACCGTCCGCCTGCGCGCGGGCTACGAGGACTACGGGCAACTGATCGAGACCATGGGCCAGCGTCGGACACAGAGCTGTCTGCTGGTCACCACGCGAGCTGCCGGCGGAGCTGCCGCGGCTGTACGAGGAGTATCCCCGCGTCCGGCTGCTGCCCCTGACCGGGCTGCCGGTCGAGGCCGGCATCGAGCTTCTCAGGAACCGGGGCGTGGCAGCCGGCGACGAGTCGCTGGCATTGCTGGTAAGCCGCTATTCCGGCAATCCCCTGGCGTTGAAGCTGGTGGCTGAGACCGTGCGCGACCTGTTTGGCAGCGATGTACAGGCATTCCTGGGCGACGAGACGCCGGTGTTCGACGACATCCGCAGACTGTTGGGCGACCAGTTCGGCCGGCTGGGCCAGTTGGAACAGGGATCGTGATCTGGCTGGCCGTCGAGCGCGAGCCGGCAACAGTCGAGACGCTGTGGAACAATCTCGCCCGCCCGCCGAAGCGCTGGCAGTTTCTGGAGGCGGCCCGATCCTTGCAGCGCCGGTCGCTGGTGGAGGAAACGGCCGGCAGCACCGGCGAGCCAGCGCCTCTACTTGCAGAACGTAGTCATGGAGTTCCTCACCGATTGTCTGGTGGAAACGTTCTGCGCCGATATCGAAAGCGGCACTCTGGACTGGCTGCATCGCTACGCGCTGGTCAAGGCGCGCAGTTGGGACTACGTGCAGGACGCGCAGCGTCGCCTGCTCCTGCAGCCGGTCGCCGGCTGGTTGGTCGGCCGTTACGGTCAGTCCGGGGCAATCAGGCGCCTTGGCGAGTTGCTGGAACGGCTGCAGGAGCACAGCGCAATGGCGGGCTACGCCGGCGCCAACATCCTGCACCTGCTCCTACACCTGGGGACAGACCTGCGCGGCTGGAATTTCTCGCGGGTTGCCGTCTGGCAGGCCGATCTGCGCAAGGCCCGTCTGGCCGGGGTCGATCTGAGCGGCGCCGATCTAACGGGATCGTTGTTCGCGGATGCTTTTGGCGCCGTGCTGTGCATGGCCATCAGCCCCGATGGCCGTCACATTGCGGCCGGCGGCACCGATGGCGTCGTCCACCTCTGGGGCATCGCCGAGCACCAGCCCACACACACGATGCGCGGCCGTCAGGGAGCCATCAACGCGCTGGCGTTCACGGACGATGGCCGGTTCCTTGCCAGCGGCGGCTACGCCGCCGAGATTCGCCTGTGGGATGTGCAGACGGGCAAGCTGGCGCGCGTGCTGCATCGCGAGGAGAAACCGCTGCAACCCTGGAGCATCAGCATCCACGGCGACCTGATGGCGGTCGCCGGCATGGACAAGACGGTTCACCTGTGGAACTGGCGGCGCGGCGAATCAAGGCGCGGCCTGGCCATGGACAGAATGGTGGATCTGGTTGCCATCAAGCCAGGTGGGCGAATTCTGGCCGCCGCCGGGCAGGGACCGGACGTCAGCCTGTGGGACATCGAAACCGGCGAGCTGCTGCTGGCGCGCCGCGCCGGCCGCGGCAGAAATCTGGCCCTTGCATTCGATGCCGCGGGCGAGACGCTGGCCGTCGGCGGCGAGGATGACCACGTCCTGCTGTGGAACGCGAGCGACCTGAGCCTGAAACAGGTTCTGCCCGGCCACGAAGGCTGGATACTGTCGCTGGCGTTCAGCCCCGACTGCCGGCACCTGGCCAGCGGGGGCGCCGACCATACGGCGCGCATCTGGCGTGTCGCCGACGGCAAGCCGGTGCGCGTGATCATGGGCCACGGCGGCTGGGTCAGGTCGGTCCGCTACACGCCCGATGGCCAGAACCTGGTGACCGGGGGCGACGATCAGACGATACGACTCTGGAATGCCCGCACCGGCGAGTCGCGGCTGCGCCTCCAGGGGCACATGCGCTGGGTTGACTATGTCACCTTCAGTCCGGACGGCCAACTGCTTGCCAGCAGCAGCTTCGGCGACGCCGTCCGGCTGTGGGATACGCAAACCGGCGCGCTGCTGCACCAGTTGCCCAACCAACAGACGACTGCACGGGCGCTGGCCTTCAGCGGCGACAGCGCGCTGCTGGCCTGCGGCAGCGACAACCGCACGGTTTGCCTGTGGAATACGGCGACCGGCGCCCTCGAAACCAGCTTGCGTGGCCACCTTGGCCCTGTGCGCGACGCCGTCTTCACCTCGGACGGTCGCTATCTGTTGACCGGCAGCTACGACGATTCGATATGCATCTGGAATGTGGCCACCGGGCAGTTGCGCCAGGCGATCCCGGGCGCCCAGGCGCGCATCCAGTTCGCCATGACCTTCCACCCTGACGGCCGGCACGTGGCGTTCGGCGCCCTGGATCGCACGGTCAAGCTGCTGGATATCCAGTCGGGCGAGATCGTCGGCGCCGTTCCGACCGGTGATGATACGCCCGGCGTTGTCGCTTTCAGCCCGCAGGGTGACATGCTGGCGTGCGGCACGCGCGAGGGCGCCATCCACGTATGGGAGTTCGCTTTTTCAGCGGGGGGCGGTGCGGCGTATGGGCTAAAACATCGCTTCCACCTGCATCGTGACCCCGTCTGGCGGCTGTTGTTCAGCCCCGACGGCGCGCTGTTGATCTACAACACCGAGTCGCGCGACATGCCCGTCCTGGACGTTGCCAGCGGGCAGGTGCGCTACACTCTCCTCAGCCAGTATGGCGCGCACTGCCTGGGGTTCAGCCGTGACGGCGAGTTCCTTGTCAGCGTCAGCGCTGCCAACGACATCCAGCTTCATGACCCTGCCACCGGGGCGGTTCGCCATCGCCTGCACGGCAGCGGGTCCACGTTGACCTCGCTGGGGGTCAGCCCGGACGGTGTGACGCTGGCAAGCAGCAGCACCGACGGCACGATCCGCCTGTGGGACCTGGCGACCATGGCGTGCGCGGCGACCCTGGAGCCGGAAGGACCTTACGAGGGGATGAACATCGCCGGCGCCAACGGGATCAATCCGGCGCAGCGAGCAACGCTGACAGCGCTGGGCGCAGTGAACGCCTGAGCCCCCGGCAAAACCAGCCTGCCGCGCGCCTTGCTTTGACGCCCGCTGAGGCCACGGCTATAATCCCTGTGACACCACATCTCAGGGAGTTCCCTCATGTCCACACCACGCCACTCCGATATCGACCGCGTTCTGATCAGCTCCGAGGAGATACAGAGCCGCGTCGCCGAACTTGCGGCCCAGATCGACCGCGACTACGCCGACTCTGGGCCGTTGCTGCTGGTGGGCGTGCTGAAGGGCGCGTTCATCTTCCTGGCCGACCTGGCACGCGCGCTGACAATTCCCCATGCCGTGGACTTCATGGCGGTCTCCAGCTACGGCCTGACTGCCACCAGCGGCGCGGTGCGCATCGTGCTCGATCTGCGCGCGCCGATTGAGGGCCAGCACGTTCTGTTGGTGGAGGACATTGTCGACTCAGGCAATACCCTCACCTATCTGCGTGAGGTCCTGGGGAGCCGCCGGCCGGCGTCACTGCGCACCTGCGCGCTCTCGATCAAGGAGCGTCCTGAAGCCATGCGCGTACCGGTCGACTATCTTGGCTTCACGATTCCCGATGTCTGGGTGGTTGGCTACGGCCTGGACTACGCAGACAGGCACCGCACGCTGCCCTACATCGGCGCGCTGAAGCCGGAGGTCTATCAATGACGCACGACAGCATCGTCGATGGGCAACTGCCCAAGGTGATGGAGGTCTATCTCCAACTGGCCAACTACCCGATTTTGGCCGAGCGCGTGCGGTCCAAGATGCGCAAGGAGATCTTCGCCCGGGGCATCGTGACCCGCGAGGTATTCGAAGCCGAGGTAGAGGAGCGGGCCATCGCATCGCAACGGCGGGAGGGCATCGACAACCCGTACGGTGCCGAGTCCATCGAGACGTGGGAGCGCCGCAAACAACTGGTCCGCGACTATCTGACCGACTTCTACTTTGGCTACAACCTGCCGGCGCGCTTGCTGCAAGATCTGATCCACTCGGAGATCGGCCGCCACGACCATGACGACCTGGGGCTCTCCTTCAACCCTGAGCTGGCGCCCTGGGACGTGCTCTTTGCCAAGGGCTTGCAGTACGAGGCGCTGCCTCCGGAAGAGCAGCCCAAGGTCGCCCACCACCTGTCCGAGATCAAGGCCGTGCTCATCAAGGCCATGATCAGCGACCAACTGGGGTTCGTGGGCATTGCCCGCCGCTTTTTCACCATCGCTGATCTCAACGAAATCCGCCGCCACCGCGTTGGCGCGGCAAGATCGGCGGCAAGGCTGCCGGCTTGATGCTGGCCTGGAAGATCCTCAACACGGCCCCGGAGGTCGAACGGGCCGGACTGCGCGATCACCTTGACATTCCGGAATCCTACTTCGTGGGGTCCGACGTCTTCTACGAGTTCCTGGAGATCAACGACCTGCTGCCGGAGATCAACCAGAAATACAAGATGCCCGACGAGATGATCGCGGACTATGCCAGCCTGCCGCAGCGCTTCGCCGCGGGGAAGTTCCCCGAACGGGTGATACACGACTTGCAGCATCTGTTGGAGGAACTCGGCAACGCGCCGCTGATCGTTCGCTCCTCGAGCCTGCTGGAGGACAACGTCAACACCTCGTTTGCCGGCAAATACGACAGCATCTTTTCCAGCAACCAGGGGACGCCCGAGGAGAACCTGCGCGACCTGCTCTGGTCGATCTCACAGGTCTACGCCAGCGCGCTGAACCCAGATGCGCTGCTCTACCGGCGGCAGATGGGCCTGATCGACTACGACGAACGGATGGCGGTCATCATCCAACGGGTCCAGGGAGAGCAGTATCGCGGCCTCTTCTTCCCGACGGTGTCGGGCGTGGGCTTCAGCCGTAACCCGTTCCTGTGGACGCCGCGCCTGCGCCGTGATGAGGGCTTCGTGCGTCTGGTCACCGGTCTGGGCACGCGCGCTGTGGACCGGGTGCCCGACGACTACCCGCGCATGATCGGGCTAAGCCACCCGTCTCTGCGCCCGGCCCAGACCGCCCGCGAGATCCAGCACTACTCGCAGCGCTACATGGACGTGGTGGATCTGGAGGCCAACGACTTGCGCACCGTCTCAGTCCGCTACGCCGTGGACGGCGACTATCCCTGGCTGCGGATGCTGGGCGCGGCCTTTCGCGACGGGCAGATCCAGCCGATCCGCTCCTCCATCGACGTCGTCGAATCGCACGAGCTGGTGCTGACGCTGGACGGGCTGGTGGAGAACACGCCGTTTGTAGACCGTATGAAGTTGGTGCTGAAGACGCTGGAGAACGCCTACGGCGTGCCGGTGGACGTCGAGTTCACGCTGGCGTTCAGCGGCTCGGCGCGCAAGCCGGAGCTGGTCATCAACCTGTTGCAGTGCCGCCCGCAGAGCAGCCATGAACAGGGCCAACGCGTCGAGATACCGACCTCGGTGCCGGACGGAGACGTGTTGTTCACCGCCAGCGACCTGATTCCCAACGGCGTGGTCGAGCGGCTGCGCTACATCGTCTACGTCGATCCGCACCAATACTCGCGGCTGGCGCCTCCTTCGGAGAAGCTGGAGGTGGCCAGGGTCATCGGCCGGCTGAACCGCGCCCTGGAAGGCGAGCGTTTTATCCTCGTTGGTCCGGGGCGCTGGGGCAGCTCCAACCTGGATCTGGGCGTCAAGGTGACCTACGCCGACGTGTTCAACACCAGCGTGCTGATCGAGCTGGGCTACGACCACGGTTCGGGCGCGCCTGAGGTCAGCTACGGCACCCACTTCTTCCAGGACCTGGTGGAGGCGCGCATTTTCCCGCTCGCGGTCTTCCCGGAGCAGCCAGAGACGACGTTCAACCGCCGCTTCCTGGCCGAGGCAGCCAACAAGCTGGCCGAGCGGTCGCCGGCCGATGCCGCGCTGGACGGCGTCGTCAAGGTCATCGACGTGGCCGAGGCGCGCGGCGGCCAGTTGCTGGAGGTGGTCATGAGCGGCGACCAGGAACAGGCGCTGGCCTACTTCCGGCGCTATGGCTGACACACTGCTCATCCGTCATTCCAATGCAGGCGGGAATCCATGGCTGGCAGGCGCTGAACTCCCGCCTTCGCACGGTGACACACCAGCAAGGATCGAACAGGCGCAAGGCATCTTTGGAAACCATCTGCCTGACGGAACTTGTTCCTGATGGTACGATGGGTGCATGAATGCAAACCTCGCGAACCTACGAAGGCCCGCCAGGCTGGCGGCGCGGCTGGGACTGATGGCCGTTGCGGTGATGGTCATAGCTGCGTGTGGAAGCCAGCAGGAGACGCCGTCACCGCCGCCCGCCGCGGTAGTGGCGACCCCCTCGGCAACGCCAACGGCGACTGCAACCCTGGCGCCTCCCACCGACACCGCAACATCGTCACCGACGGCAACCCATACGTCGTCGCCAACGGCGACCCAGACACCCTCGCCGACGGCCACCGATACCCCGTTACCCACGGCGACCCCGACGCCGCTGCCTGACCTGTCAGCGGTGAGCCTTGAGCTGGAACCGGTGCTGAAAGGGCTGGAGCGGCCGCTGTTTGCAACTCATGCCGGCGACGGCAGCGGGCGCCTGTTTATCGTCGAGAAGGCCGGCAGGATTTTGACGCTTACGGCGGACGGCGTCGCAGAGCAACCGTTTCTGGATATCACCGGGCGGGTGGGCAGCGGCGCCAGCGAGCAGGGCCTGTTGGGCCTGGCGTTCCACCCCGATTTCGCCGGCAACGGCCGTTTGTTCGTCTACTATACCGACACGGCGGGCGACACTGTGATCTCGCGCTTTCAGGCCAACGAGACGAGGACGCAGGCCGACCCTGACAGCGAGATTGTGCTGCTCCAACAAGACCAGCCGTCCAGCAACCACAACGGCGGCATGATCGCTTTCGGCCCTGACGGCTACCTCTATGCAGGGCTGGGTGACGGCGGCGGTGCGGGCGACCGCTACAACAACGGCCAGAACCTGGAAACCATCCTGGGGACACTCATCCGCATCGACGTTGAGGGCGATCAGCCAGTGGCGCCGGCTGACAACCCGTTCGTCGGTCAGGACGACGCACGCGCCGAGATCTGGGCCTACGGACTGCGCAATCCGTGGCGCTTCAGCTTCGACCGCGCGACGGGCGACCTGTTGATCGGCGACGTGGGACAAAACCAGTGGGAGGAGATCGACTGGCAGCCGGCCGCCAGCCCCGGCGGCGAGAACTACGGCTGGCCAATCACCGAAGCCACCCATTGCTACAACGCCGAGACCTGCGACCGGGCCGGGCTGACAGAGCCGGTGGCAGAGTACGACCACGGCCAGGGCTGCTCGGTCTCCGGCGGCTACGTCTACCGCGGCGACATGCAGCCGGCCCTGCAAGGGATCTATTTCTATGGCGATTACTGTTCCGGGCGAATCTGGGGGATGGCAGCGGATGGCGACGGCCAGTGGCAGAGCGCCGAACTGATCGTTAGCAACGCGCAGATCAGTTCCTTCGGCGAGACTGAGACCGGTGAAGTGTTAGTGGTGGACTACAACGGCGCGATCTATCGGTTGGTTGATAGATAAACCGCGACTGTGGTGCTCATGCCCGGGCCGAGATGTTCGGGGCAGCGATTCTGGCTGGCATGAATCAAGCAGATTGTTGTCAATCAAACTCCTGAATGAAGCGGAAGTTGTTCTTCAAGGACTCTGCCGTGTACTGATGAACAATGTTCCTCAGGGCACGACTCAACAGACTCCTGTCCGTTTGTCCCGGCACGATGACAACCCCCCAATGCTCGCGTTCAGTCAGAAACCATTCGGTGACCAACGGGGCGAAATCCTGCGCATTGCTCGTGAGCAGCACCCGTTCCTGGCTGGCGGCGAAAGCAAGTACTTCTTCATCATCAGCACCTTTGGGCAGTTGTGTTTGCACGAGTAAGATATCCACACCCAAACCGAGACCTATTTCGATCAGGCCGCCCCATACATGCTCGTCGAGAAGAAACCGAGGAATGCTCACGCCGTTTGGCCTGTCAAACGAGCGAATTGTGCGGGAGATAGCTTTCCTCGCAACTTAGCGTGAACCTGCTCCTGCGAATTGGCTGCCAATTCTGCATCTATCTCCATTTCATGGTCGAAATAGTAAGCGATGGCCTCGTAGATTGCGGCCGGAGGATGTTGTGGCAAACCATCCCGAACGATTTCTTCGGCCGTGTATCCAGCCTTCAGAAATGCAGCCACGTGGCGTACAGCCACCCGAGTGCCCCGCAGGTAAGCCTGTGGACCGCCCGGTGTCTGTTTCTGCTCAATGTGGATTGTGTTGCCCAACTGCAAACGAATGGCTGTTTCCGCAATCTGATCTGGGGTAGACCGAACTTCTGCGGCTCGGCGATTGAGCATCTTATACGTTTCGGGTGAGATTTGAATTGTCGTGTCCATGACTTGCCTCAGAATCCAACTGTAAATGATACTGCTATTATAGCATCAAGCCGCTGAAACGGTGATGTGCCGCAAGCAGGTCGAACGATGCCCCAGCGCCACCGGTAGAACCGGGCCGCGGTTGGTTGGTCGGTAAACCGCGACTGTGATGAAAGCCAACGTCATCGACTCGTCACTTCCAGCCCGGCCACTCGCTCCCGGTAATACCCCTGGTACTCAGGCGGCAGCAGGACGGCCATGCGCATCATGATCTCGTCCGTGTAGCTCGCCAACTGTTCCGTCTTGGCTTTGTTGGGGGTGCCCGGC
This sequence comes from Caldilineales bacterium, assembly GCA_041391245.1. Classification (GTDB taxonomy): domain Bacteria; phylum Chloroflexota; class Anaerolineae; order JAAEKA01; family JAAEKA01; genus JACKBK01. The sequence continues at coordinate 866 of JAWKOJ010000015.1, read as the reverse complement.
AGCACGTAGGGGTCGCCGACGTTGACGACGATGCGGCCGCGGCGCAGGCGCAGCAGGCTGCTTACCGCCTTCTCCTGGCCATACGCGACCGCCGGCACGATGACAGCGCCGGTGCGCGAGGCGAGATACGCCACACCTTCGTGTCCCTTTTGCAGCGTGCCGGTCTTGCTGCGTGTACCCTCCGGCGCAACGCCCAGCAGCAACCCATCTTTCAAGGCTTCGATGGCCTTGACCAACGCCTTGCGGTCCACCTCGCCGCGCGCCACAAAGATGGCCTGCTGGCTCCAGCGGATCATGTGGCCGATCACCGGGCGGGTTTCCCATTTGTCGGCGGTGAACATCTTGGAGTGGCGGTTGACGATCGCGACGCCGATCACCGGGTCGAGGAAGTGCAGGTGGTTCATGGTCAGCAGGGTCGGCCCGCTGGCGGGTATCTTGTCCGCGCCGTGCACCTCGAAGCGGGTAAACAACAGCAGGATCAATCGAGCCAGAAACTGCAGGAAACGGACCCGTCCGGGAATGGTGTTCTTGCTTGCCATTTTTCGCTCTTGTCTTTTTTTGAATCAATTCGGCACAGCGTGCCGGGCCTCAGTTTGGATCGTGTAGCTGACCACCGGCGCAGCCGCCAGCAGGTCGACGGCAAAGGCCGCCTCGCCGCCGCCCAGCGCAATGACGTCCGGCTCCGGCGCGATGGTGCGCATGCCGACCACCCGACCAAGCCGGTCATAGGCAGTCACGGTCAACAGGGTGGCCAGCGCCTCGCGGTCGCCCGTGTTGCGCACCCGGCCGGCCAGCTTTAGCAGCCCGGCCGTTGCGTCTTGCTCCGCCACCTCCATCACCTCCAGGGAGCGGTACAACGACCCCGT
>JAWKOJ010000014.1:0-130794 GCA_041391245.1 Caldilineales bacterium | reverse complement strand
CCCAGCGCCACCAGACAGTCGCCCGGCTGCGCCCTGAACCAGTCCACCGGCGCCAGATGCTCGGCCACGAACTCCTTGAGCCGGGCAACGGCGGCTGGCCTGGCCTCGTCGAAGCCGAGGTACAAGTCGCTCAACCGTAAGGCGCCCAACGGCAGGCTGGCGACGCGTCCGGGGATGCCATCGCGGATCTCCACGATCTGCGCGCTGCCGCCGCCAAGGTCGATGACGAACCCCTCGCGCAGCCCGGTGGCGTTGACCGCGCCCAGCGCGCCGTAGTAGCCTTCCTCCTCGCCGGACAGCAGGCGCGGCGCCCAACCCGTCTCGGCGCGGATGCGGGCCATGAACGACGCGCCGTTGCGCGCGTCGCGCACTGCGCTGGTGGCGGTCATGATCACGTCGTCCACGCCCTGGGAACGGCAGAAACTGGCGAACATACGCATGGCGCGGCTGGCCCGTTCGACGGCGCCGGCGCGCAGCACCATGCCGTTGCCCATCCCTTCGCGCAGGCGCACCACCTCGCGCACCTCGTCGGTCAGGCGAAAGCGGCAGCCCGGCTCGTACTCGTACACCACAAGCCGGGTGGTGTTGGATCCAAGATCGACGATGGCGATTTGTAGAGTCATAGGTACGCCCATTATACACCAACCGCCGCGCTGAAGAATTGACACAATACAGCGTTCGTCCTACAATCGCGGTGCTGGAATGTAACAGTGAATTGAGTCAACGAATTGGGACAGGTTCGACGGGATTCGGGGCGTTGAGGCCGGCTACCGTTGAAACGTGAAACGAGAAACGTGACTATGCGTCAAAAGCGCCGGCGCCAAGAATTGGTATCACGTTTCACGCCTTCACGTTTCACGACAACCACGGCCCGCATCCCAACGAACCAACACAACCTTTCAGGATGGTTATGAACGACGACAAGCCTGCCAGTTCGCACAGTAGACGGCGCGACGGATCCTGCGGGACCGTTGCGCCTACTTCTGCGCATTGCTGGCGTCTACAACTCAATACGGGATGTGAGGAGACGCCGGCCGGGCTGCCCGGTCCTGTCTGATTCCCTGCGCGACCGCCGCTGACAAGCCCGCTCCGCCTCTCCGCATCACCAAAGGAGGCTCTATGGAGCGGGTTTTTGATTTGGAGTTGGTGTTGGCCGAGGTGCGTCAGGCGCTGGAGGCCGGTCGGATCGAGGAGGCGGTGCGCGTCCTCAGCGACCAGCGGCCGGCCGACATGGTTGACGTGTTCTCGGAGCTGGAGGACCGGGAGCAGGTCGAGCTGCTGCCCCGCCTTGAGATCGAGGACTCGGCCGACGTCCTGGAGTATCTGGACGACCCGGAGGCGGCCGAGTTGGCCGGCGAGTTGTCGGACGCCGACCTGGCGCGCATCGTCGACGAGATGGAGCCGGATGAGGCGGCCGACCTGCTGGGCGACCTCGATCCGGCCCGCAGCCGCGCCATTCTGGCCAAGCTGGAGGATCCGGACGAGATCAGCCCGCTGCTGATCTACCACGACAAGACGGCCGGCGGCCGCATGACCAGCGATCTGCTGGCGCTGCGCCGGCGCATGACCGTGGCCGACGCGCTGGACGCCGTGCGCGCCGGCGTGCCGACGCCGTCGGCCGACACGCTGTACTTTCTCTACGTTGTCGACCGGGACAATCGACTGGTGGGAGTTACCTGCCTCTATGATCTGCTGCGCGCTGCGCCCGCTGCGCAGGTGATCGACGTCATGTCCTCCGATGTCATCTGGGTCGAGCCCGACCGGGACCAGGAGGAGGTCGCCAGGCTAATGACACGCTACGGCCTGCTGTCGGTGCCGGTCGTCTCGCCTGACCGCGTGCTGCTGGGCATCATCACGCACGACGACATGGTGGATGTGATGGAACAGGAGGCGACGGAGGACATTCAGAAGCTGGGCGCGACGCAGCCATTGGATCGCAACTATCTCGACACCTCGGTCCTGACGGTAGCGCAGAAGCGCGTCGGCTGGCTGCTGCTGCTCTTTGCCACGGAAACGCTGACCGGCAGCGTGCTGCGCCACTACGAGACGGAGCTGGCAGCCGTCGTGTCGCTTTCGTTCTTCATCCCGCTGCTGATCGGCACCGGCGGGAACGCCGGATCGCAGACCACCAGCACCATCATCCGCTCGCTGGCGCTGGGCGAGATCGACCTGCACGATGCGTGGCCTGTGCTGTGGCACGAGTTTCGGGTCGGGTTGATGCTGGGACTGGTGATGGGGTCGGTCGGGTTTGCCCGCGCGCTGCTGTGGCACACGCCGTTCAGCGTCGCGCAGGCGGTTGCCATTGCGCTGCTCGCCATCGTCGTCTGGGCCAACGCGGTCGGCTCGCTGCTGCCGCTGCTGGCCAGCAAGCTGCGCATCGACCCCGCCATCGTCTCCGGCCCGTTCATGAGCACCCTGGTGGATGCGACCGGGCTGCTGATCTATCTGCAAGTCGCCAAGATGATCCTGGGAATCTGAAAGCAAGTGCCGGGGACTTTCTGAAGTCCCCGGCACTTGCTTTGCCAGAACATGACGCGCATCATTGCCAATTGCGGAGAAACGTGAGATCATCGGGCTGAGAACCCGATCGGGTAGCCTGAAAGGAACATGCATGGATACAGCAACCGGCGTCAGTCTCTTCTCACCGATCCAACTGCGCGGCGTGACGGCGCAACCGGCTGTGGATATCGCCGATGTGCCAGTACTCGGTCTTCGCCGAGGACGGCGTCCCCACCGACTGGCACCTGGTGCATTACGGCAGCCGCGGTCGGCGGCGCAGGGCTGATTTTGGTGGAGGCGACGGCGGTCGAGGCGCGGCCGCATCAGCGCCCAGGACCTGGGGTATGTGGGACGATGCGCAGGTGGCCGCCTACCGGCCGATGGTTCGCTTCATGGGAGCACGGCGCCCTGCCCGGCCTGCAACTGGCGCACGCGGGCCGCAAGGCAACCGTGCCCGGGTCGATCGGTCCCAGCGCGCTGGCGTTCTCGAAGCCTACCAGACCGGCCGCGATGGACGACGCCGACATCCAGCAGGTCGTCGCGGCTTTCGCCTAGCGGCGCAGCGGGCCCGCGAGGCCGGGTTTCGCGCGGTCGAGATACACGCCGCCCACGGCTACCTGCTGCACCAGTTCCTCTCGCCGCTGTCCAACCGCCGCGAAGACCGCTACGGCGGCAGCTTCGACAACCGCATTCGCCTGGCGCTGGCGGTTACCGAGGCGGTCAGGACGGTCTGGCCGACGACCTGCCGCTGTTCGTGCGCATCAGCGCGACCGACTGGGCGGACGGCGGGTGGGACGTGGACCAAAGCGTGGAACTGGCGCGTCGGCTGCGAACCAGGGCGTCGATCTGATGGACGTGTCATCGGGCAGGTTGACGCCGGCCAGCAGGTGTTGCTGGCCCCGGCTATCAGGTAGGTTTCGCCGAGCGCATCCGCCGCGAGGCAGGTCTGCCACCGGCGCCGTGGGCCTGATCACCGAGGCGCCAGGCCGATGCCATCGTGCGCAGGGTCGCGCCGACGTCGTGCTGATCGCTCGCCAGTCGCTGCGCGATCCGTATTGGCCGCTGCGGGCAGCGCGCGAACTGGACGGCCATATGCCTGCGCCGACGCAATCCGGCGCGCCTGGTAGCGGGAGGAGAGCCTCATGCTAATTGCGTCGTACGATCTGGAAGTGTTCACGCCGCCCTGTTCGCCCGGGTCGGTGACCTTCAGCGCCATTGCCCAGCTGCAAGGCAATATCGGGCCGGCGCTCCCGTTCCTCAACGCCACGTTGCCCAACGCGGCTTACAACCCCGCTGCTCCCGCGCTGGTCTGGAAGGATGGCCGGCGGCACGTGGTGTTTCACGCCGATCATCTGGCCGTCAGCAACCTGGAGGATCGCAACGCGGCCGTCGCAGCGGTCGAACGGCTGATCCGGCTGGTAAACGAGACGTGGGACGACCGCGAGCGGATCGAGCCGAGCTACGCCGTGCGCCAACGGCCGACACCGATGATGCTCTACAAGTTGCTGCCAGGCACAAACTGCCGCGCCTGCGGCGAGCCAACCTGCTGGAACTTCGCGCTGAAGCTTGGCGCACGCCAGGCGACTCTGGCCGCCTGCACGCCGCTGGCTGATCCGATCTATGCGGACCGGCTGGCCGAGCTGGCGACGCTACTCGTCGAAGATCAACTGGTGTAGCGTGGCCGGCTCGTCCGGCCATTCATCCGCACGCATAAGGATATGCACGGCGTGGCTGACGATATGACGTTCGTCGAGCACGAACTCGTCGGAGTTCAGCGCCGGGAGACGGTGGGTGTAGTCGTTGCTTAGCCGCATGCTGGCTACGAAGAGCGCAAGGGGATCGGCAGCCGCCACGCGGCGGTCGAACTCGTCGTCGGTGCCTTGCCACTCTGCCCGCAGCCGGCCCAACTCGGCTTCGAACTCCGGGACGAGGATCGCAACCAGCCCGCTGGTGTCTGCCAGGTCGAAGAACGGGGCCGGTGACCGGAGGTGGCAGGAGATGTGGTCGTCTTGCTGATCGATGGCGAGGTCGCCCCCGAAAGAGAACCCTTCGACGAGGTCGCCATCCCAGGCAACGAGGAAAAACATGCCCGGAGCCAGGCGGAAGTCCTGTTGACCGAAAGCCCAGGTTTGGGAGACATGGAGATGGCTGATCCCATCGTCATCGGCCACGGGAAAGGTTGCCGTTCGGGTCGGAAAGAACCAGCCGTCCTCGCTGTCAGCCAGAAACACATCCACCGAGGCGTGACCCAGGGGCGGCGTGTAGGTCGAGGCATGAAAGAAATAGCCGAATCGCTCACGCAGAGGACGGGTCCTCGCTGAGGCAGGTGAGTGATTACCGGTATGCAACAGAGCCATGGCCTCAGTATACACGTAACGTGAAAGGTCGTACAATGAATGCAATGGACGACGCAGGCGTATGGACGTGGCGCACCCGGGTCCACATCTACGATCTGGACTCGCTGGGCCACGTCAACAACGCCAACTATTTCCCCTACCTGCAGCAAGCCACTGAGGAGGCATTTCCCGCCGCGGGCGTTTGGCAGTTGCAGCACCTGTCGATGGAGTACATCACGCCGGCGCTGCACGGTGCCGGGTTGGCGATTCACGTGTGGATCGAAGACACCGACAAGGATGGGGCAAGCCTCGGATACGCTGTCGAGCGAGAAGAGGATCAACAGGTTCTGCTGCGCGCCCGGTTGGTCTGGGAAACGGCCGACGGCGGGACTCCCGCGCTTCCGGGTGCGCCAGCCGGTCTGCCGACGACTCTGCCCAGGGACTACCAGATCAGGCCGGCGCGGCCCGTAGACGAGCTACCGGGAAGCAGGCAATTTCGCTGGCGGCATCGGGTACGCGGCTACGAGGCCGGCCGCAACGGCGAGGTGTCAGCGGCGCATGTGTTGCGCTGGACCGAGGAAGCACGCGCCGGGGCCGCGCTCGAGGTCGGTTGGAGCTATCAGCGGATGGGCGAGGCCGACTTCGTGGCCGTGGTCATTCGCCACGAGTTTGACTTCCGGCGAATGCCGCGCCCCGGCGACGACGTGGAGATCGTGAGCCAGATCTGCGAGATGCGCAGGGTGCGCGGCGCGTGGCGGCATGATGTGTTCTGCAACGGCGAACTGGTAGCTGCCGCGCGCGTCAGCGGCGGCTTCCTGAACAGCGCCGGCCAGCCACATCCGCCGCCAGCCGCGCTGATCGACAGGTTGCTGGGGCGAATCACTTGAGTCAACCGCGGATGGCGTCGGGGGTGCGCACCGGTCGCCCGGTTTTGAGGTCGATGAAGCAGGTGGTCTGCCGCGCCGAGGCGTGCAGATCGCCGTGAACCCTGAACTCGGCCTGCAACACCTGGCGAACGCGGCCGATCTCGGCCGCCCACAGCACGCCAACCACGGGATCGAACAGGCGAATCGGTCTCAGATAGTCAATCTCGGTCCGCAGCAACACCGGGCTGATGCCAAGCTCGTTGATGGCTGTGTCCAACGGGAAGTGCTCGGCCAGCGCCTGCAGGCGCAGGTCTTCCAGCCAGCGGATGTAGACGATGTTGCTGACAATGCCGACAAAGTCGACGTCGTAGGTGCGAACGGTGAAATTGAGAGTTACCTGAAACGGTTTAGTGGGCATGGTTGACCAGTAGTGCAGACGGTGGCGGCGCGCTGATTGGGGTGGATTGTGATACGGGATTGCGCTATTGTACTACTGTATCAGCGCAGCATCAAGACGAGTGCAACGCTGCGATGGACAACGCATTGCGAATTGAGTTGGTTTGACACGCTGTCCTTCGTGTGGCATAATCGCCGTCACAACCGAACACACAAAGACTACGAACCGGAAGAGTGTCTGCCACAGCGGGTTCCAGAGAGCCGACGGCTGCTGAAAAGTCGGCATCAGCGCTGGCAGAACCGTGTAAAACGCACGGAAAAACGTGGACCGGGGAGTCGGGCAGTGAACAATGGTTATTGGTCACGTGCTAACGGTTAACGGTTAAATAGTTAGGGAGCCAGGCTCCCGCAATTAACCATTATCCATTAACCGTTGACAATTAACCGTTCAGTAGCTGTCCCCGGAGACGCCACCGTTACCAGGGCGCTGGAGATCGTTTCCAGTATTCAGTTACCAGTTGTCAGTTATCAGTACGGGCCGCTCCCGGGTCATGACTGCTATCTGATCACTGATTACTGAACACCGAACACTGTCTTCGCAGAGTGAGGCTGGCCGACACGTCCCTGCGCTTCATCGCAGGGCTTTGTTTTCCCGCCTAACCAGGGTGGCACCGCGAGAACGCCTCTCGTCCCTGAAAGCGCACGATCGTGCGCGGGATGACGGGCGTTTTTTTGTTTCCAGAGTTTCCAACATTCCGAAAAGTTGGCAACTCTCAGAGGAGAACCGACCATGACCACTAAGCGTATCCTCACCGGCGACAGGCCCACGGGCAAACTGCACCTGGGCCACTACGTCGGCAGCCACCGGCATCGCCTGGCTTTGCAGGACCAGTACGACTGCTTCTTCCTGATCGCAGACCTGCACATGCTGACCACCCGGAACACCAAGGACGACATCCTCTCGATCGCCGACAAGGCGCGCGCCATCGTCCTCGACCAACTGGCCATCGGCATCGACCCGACCAGGGTGACGTTCTACCTGCAGTCAGCCGTGCACGAAATCTACGAGTTGCAGTTGCTGCTCAGCGGGCTGGTGACGGTGGAACGCCTGCAGCAGTTGCCGACCATCAAGGACATGGCCGACGCCGCCGGGCTGGACCAGATACCCTACAACCTGCTGGGGTATCCTGTCTTGCAGTCGGCCGATATCCTGATGCCGCGGGCGCACCTGGTTCCTGTCGGAAAGGACAACGAGAGCCACGTCGAGTTGAGCCGCCAGATCGCGCGCCGCTTCAACAATGCGTATGGCGAGGTGTTTCCACTGCCGGAGCCCTACGTCATCGGCGGCACGCTGGTGGGCACCGACGGCCAGGCCAAGATGAGCAAGAGCCTGGACAACGCCATCCTGCTCAGCGACGATGCGGCCACGGTGCGCCGGCGGGTGTTCAGCATGTACACCGACCCCAACCGCATCAGCGCCGACATTCCCGGCACCGTTGAAGGCAACCCGGTCTTCGAGTACCATGACTTCTTCAACCCCAACAAGGAAGAGGTGGAAGACCTCAAGGCCCGCTACCGCGCCGGCCGCGTCGGCGATGTTGAGGTCAAGGAGAAGTTGGTCGTCGCGCTCAACAACTTCCTGGATCCGATCCGCGAGCGACGTGCCTACTACGATGCCCAGACAGGCTACGTGGACGAGCTGCTCTACGAAGGCACGCAGCGCGCGTCCGCCGAGGGCCGGGCGACGCTGCTGGAAGTCAAGAAGGCCATGGGCCTGACCGGCGTATGGAACCGGATCAGCCGTGCTGCCGAGAAGCGCCGCAAGAAGTCGAGCGCAACGAGTAATTCGTAATTCGTAGGGAGGCTATGATGAACTTTGTCGAGTGGAGCGCAACGGTGCCAGCGGTGATCCGAGACGATGTGCTGTGGACGGTGAAGGCCTACCAAATGGCGCTGTTTGCGGCGGACATTGCATGGCCCGACGCAACCAAACTGGCAGGTGATCAACGAACTCGCGATCTGTCGGACCAGTTGTATCGGGCCGTGGGATCAGTAAGCGCCAACATTGCCGAAGGGTATTCCCGTCGATCAGGCCGTGACAAACGCCCGCTTCTATGAGATGCGCTTGGTTCGGCGCGAAGCAAGACTGGTACTATAAGGGTCGTCATTTGCTCGATCCAGCCGCTGTCGATCACCGCCTTCGCCTGTTTTCGCAGATCATCCGATTACTCCTTACCATGATCCCAAAGCAGCGTCGTGCAGAACTATCCGACCGACAACTCAAAGAGGACGGCGCCACCTACGAAATCGCCCGTTCGACCCGCTGGAAGACGTGCCTCTTTCCTAGAATACTCAGTGCGCCCGAAATCACGCATTACGCATCACGCATTACTCGATTTTCGACGCCACCTCTTATCTACCAAGGACCACTCTATGATTGCATTCATCGACAACTACGACTCGTTCACATATAATCTGGTACAGTATATCGGCGAGGTGATGCTGGAGCACCGGCTGGGCGACCCGCTGACCGAGCTGCGCGTCTGGCGCAACGACGAGATCGACGTGGAAGAGTTGGCTGAACTCAACCCGTCGCGCATCATCATCTCGCCGGGGCCGGGCACGCCGGAGCAGGACAGCGGCGTCAGCAACGATGTGATTCGCTACTTTTTCAAGACGACGCCGATTCTGGGCGTCTGCCTGGGCCAGCAGTGCATGGGCCACGTTTTCGGCGGCAAGGTAGCGCGCGCGCCGCGGCTGATGCACGGCAAGGTGTCGCCCGTCTACCACACCGGCAAAGGCGTTTTCGCCAACCTGCCCAGCCCGTTCCAGGCGACCCGCTACCACTCGCTGATCGTGCAGGAGCCGCTGCCGCCGGAGCTGGAGCTGACCGCGTTCACCATGGAAGGCGAGGTGATGGGTGTGCGCCACCGCGACTATCATTCCTGCGTCGGCGTCCAGTTCCACCCGGAGAGCATACTGACCGAATACGGCAAGGACATCCTGCACAACTTCCTGACGATGAGCAGGTAGGTAGGTAGACTGGTAGATTAGTAGATTGGTAGGTTGGTATTTTTGTGTAGTGCACGGCGTGGCGTATGACCGTTACCAATTTCCCAATCTACCAATTTCAATTACCTCAAGGAGACCCCATGATCCAGCAAGCCATTGCACACCTGCTCGACCGTCGTGACTTGAGCGAGGATGAAGCCTACGCGGCTATGATGGAGATCATGACCGGCGAGGCGACGCAGGCCCAGATCGGCGGCTTCCTGGTCGCGCTGCGCATGAAGGGCGAGACGGTGCCGGAGATTGCCGGCTGCGCGCGCCATGCGCGCCAACGCGGTCGCCGTGACGCCGGCCAGCCGGCCCTGACCGACATCGTCGGCACCGGCGGCGACCACAGCGGCACCTTCAACATCTCCACCACGGCCGCGTTTGTCATCGCCGGCGCCGGCGCCGGTCGCCAAACACGGCAACCGCTCCATCACCAGCAAGGCGGGCAGCGCCGATGTGCTGGGCGCGCTGGGCGTCCGGCTGGACATCGATGCCGAGCAGGTGGCCCGCTTGCATCGACGAGGCGGGCATCGGCTTCTGTTACGCCGTCAACCACCACCCGGCCATGCGGTTCGCCATCGGCCGCGGCGCAGCTTGCCGCCCGCACCGTCTTCAACATCCTTGGCCCGCTGACCAACCCGGCCGGCGCCGAGTACATGGCCATCAGGGTATTCAGCCCCGACCTGACCGAGGAGATGGCCGGGGTGCTGGGCAGGATGGGCAGCGCGGCCGCGTTCGTCGTCCACGGCCACGGCGGGCTGGACGAGCTCAGCCTGAGCAGGCCAAACCGGGTCAGCGAGCTGCGAGACGGCGGTGCGGACGTTCAGCCTGGACGCGGCCGACCTGGGATTGCAGCCCGCTGGCCTGGCCAATCTCAAGGGCGGCGGCGCGGCCGACAACGCCCGCATCACCCGCCAGGTGCTCAGCGGCGAGGCGCGGCCCGAAGCGCGACGCCGTGCTCCTAAACGCCGCCATGGGGCTGGCCGTGCCCGACGGCGACTGGCGGGGCGGGCTGGAGCGGAAGCGCCAGAGCATCGACAGCGGCGCGCCCTGCAGCGCTGGAGCGACTGGTGGCGGTCAGTATTCAGTGACCGGTGATCAGTGACCAGTAATCGGTGACTGACCCGGCCTTCCCGAGGCCGATTTCCCTGTTTTTCCTTGTTTCCTTGTTTTCCATTCCTTCCCACAGGACCTGCCATGTCATCAACCAAACCATCCTCCTCCCCAGGCCGCGAAGGCGCATGCCCACCAGGGCAAGATGCTCGACGAGATCATGCGCCACAAGCGCGAGGAGCTGCCGAAGCGCATGGCTGCCATGCCGCTGACCAGCCTGCGTGCGCTGGCGGTCACGGTGCCCGACCCGCTGGACTTTGCCGCCGCGCTGCGCCAGCCGGGCGTCAGCCTGATCGCCGAGGTCAAGAAGGCCAGCCCCAGCCGCGGGCTGCTCTGCCGCGACTTCGACCCGGCGATGCTGGCCAGCACGTATGCCCGCGGCGGCGGCTGCCATCTCCGTGCTCACCGGCGCGCTACTTCCAGGGCCAGCTTGAGTACCTCACGACGGTCAAGGAGACTTTGGAGAAGGAGGGGGAGAGGAGAGGGAGAGAGGAGACGACAGATATCTCCCTCTCCCCACTCACCCACTCCCCCACTCCTCCCGTCCTGCGCAAAGACTTCATCTACGACCCGTACCAGATCGTGGAGAAGCTTGGGTGGCGGGGGCCGGCGCTACTGCTGATCGTGGCTGTGTTGGGCGACAACGAGCTGCGCAGCCTGTTGGCCGAGACGCGCCGCTACGGTATGGAGGCGTTGGTGGAGGTGCACGACGAGGAAGAGGTCGAGCGAGCGCTGGCGGCCGGCGCACAGGTGATCGGCGTCAACAACCGCGACCTGCGCACCTTCAACGTCGATATCGCCACCACCGCTCGCCTGCGCCCGCTGATCCCGGCCGACCGGGTGCTGGTCAGCGAGGCGGCATCCACACCCCGGCCGACGTGCGCCGGCTGAAGGAGATGGGCGTCGATGCGATGCTGGTCGGCGAGAGCCTGGTCACGGCGAAGCCAGAGGAGCGGCTGGGCAAGGTGCGCGAGCTGGCGCGCGGGCAGGGCGTGAGCCGTACCACGGTCATAGCATATCGTGTGACATCGCGCCGGGGGTGTTACGGCAATCGGTTGGCGCTAACACTTTCCATCGCTTCCAACCTCGGCTATAATGACCTCGTCTGAGACGTCCATGCGTTGTTCGCACAACCATGGATGAAAATGGAAGTGGCACGGTCGGCCCACTCCGGGGTGCTTCGCGAAGACCGGCCAAAGCGTCTATTTTCAAAGCAGTCGATCCTTTTTGACCGCAGGTGCTGCAGGGTCCCATGAATTCCTCAGAACTTCCCTCCTACCACATGACCCCCGACGAGTTTCGCCGCTACGGCCGAGGTCGTCGACTGGATTGCCGACTACTACGAGCGCATCGGGTCGTACCCGGTGTTGTCGCAGGTGCAGCCGGGTGATATCCGCGCTGGCCTGCCGGCCCAGGCGCCGCTGCACGGAGAACCGTTTGCAGCGATGCTGGCGGACATCGAGCCGCTGATCATGCCCGGCATCACCCACTGGCAGTCGCCCAACTTCTTCGCCTTCTTCCCGGCCAACGCCTCCTTTCCCGCCATGCTGGCCGACATGCTGTCGTCGGGACTGGGCGTGCAGGGCATGCTGTGGGCCACCAGCCCGGCCTGCACCGAACTGGAGACGCATGTCCTCGATTGGCTGGTGGACATGCTGGGACTGCCGCAAGCGTTCAAATCCACGTCAACCGGCGGCGGGGTCATCCAGGACACGGCGTCCTCGGCCACGCTGGCGGCGTTGCTGGCCGGACGCGAGCGCGCGACCCAATACCGGAGCAATGAGACCGGCTGCGACGGCAGGCTGGTGGCCTACACATCCAGCCAGGCGCACTCGTCGGTGGAGAAGGCGATGATGATCGCCGGGCTGGGCAGCGACAACCTGCGGCTGATCGAGGTCGATGAGGCGTACGCCATGAAGCCGGCGGCGCTGGCGGCAGATCGAGGCCGACCGCGCGGCCGGCCTGATCCCTGTTTCGTCTGCGCAACGGTGGGCACCACCTCGTCCAAGCGCGATGGACCCGGTGCGGGCGATCGGCGAGATCTGCCGCGCGCAGGGCATCTGGCTGCACGTCGATGCGGCCATGAGCGGCACGGCGGCGTTGTGCCCCGAGTATCGCCACCTGCAGGACGGCGTCGAGCTGGCAGACAGCTATGCTTTCAATCCGCACAAGTGGATGTTCACCAACTTCGACTGCGACTGCTTCTGGGTAGCCGACCGGGCTGCGTTGATCAAGACGCTGAGCATCCTGCCCGAGTACCTAAGAAACCAGGCCACCGAGTCGGGAGCGGTTTTCGACTACCGCGACTGGCACGTGCAGCTTGGCCGGCGCTTCCGCTCGCTCAAGCTGTGGTTCGTCATCCGCCACTACGGCGTCGAGGGTTTGCAGCATCACGTGCGCCGCCACGTCGCGCTGGCCCAGGAGTTCGCCGGCTGGGTTGAGGCGGATCCCGATTTCGAGCTGGCCGCGCCCGCGCCGCTCAACCTGGTCTGTTTTCGCCACAAGGCTGGCGACGATTTCAACCGCGCGCTGCTGGCGCGCCTCAACAAGAGCGGCGACCTGTACCTGACGCACACCGTGCTGTCGGGCCACTACACGCTGCGGATGTCTATCGGCCAGACGTGGACCGAGGCCGAACACGTCCAGCGGGCCTGGCAGCGTATCCGCGAGACCGCAGCAGGATCGTAAAACGATTTTCCAAATCGTTTCTCCGTCGATGCACGCCCAGCGTTGGCAGGCAATTTGGAAAATTGCGTTACGGCAGACAGTGGTATGACGCCATCGATTACCGAAACCAGCGAGCCAATTGGCTCTGTCAAGATCAAGATCTGTGGGCTGACCAATGTGCAGGACGCCCAGGTCTCGGCGGAGGCTGGCGCCGACCTGCTGGGCTTCATCTTCTACAAGAAGTCGCCGCGCTACGTTGCGCCGGAGACGGTGGCCGGGATCACGGCTGTCCTGCGGCTCACCGCCCGCTGCCCGCTGCTGGTCGGCGTCTTCGTCAACGAGACGCCGGCGGTCGTTGCTGCCACGCTGGATCGCTGCGGGCTGGACCTGGCGCAGTTGCACGGTGAGGAAACACCGGATGCGCTGGCCGCGCTGGCAGGTCGCTCATTCAAAGCCTTACGACCGCGGACAGCCGATGAAGCTGAGCGGGCCGTAGCCCGTTTCGCGCCGCTGGCTGCCACAACTGGTCCCGCTATCCTGCTGGATGCGTGGCACCCTGCCCTGCGCGGCGGCACCGGCGACACCGGTGACTGGCAGGTGGCTGCCGGCGTCGCTGCGAAGTACCGGGTGCTACTGGCCGGCGGGCTGTCTCCTGACAACGTGACGGAGGCGATCAGGCAGGTCAGGCCGTGGGGCGTGGATGTCGCCAGCGGCGTCGAGGCGTCACCGGGGCGCAAGGATCACAGCCGGGTACGCGAGTTCGTGGCGGCAGTGCGCGAGTGCCAGTTATCAGTTACCAGTGGTCAGTGATCAGTTTTCAGAAATCAGTAGCCGATGTCCTCCCACCAGCAAGCGATCACTGATTACTGCTCACCGTTTACTGATCACCGATCACGGATTACCAACCCATGCGCGTAGGACTCATCAGCGACACCCACTACCCGACAGTTGCCACCCGCCTGCACCCGGCCATCTTTCAGGTGTTCGATGGCGTCGATCTGATTCTGCATGCCGGGGACCTGACCGGGCCGAGCGTCATCTCGTCGTTGGAGGAGATCGCGCCCGTCATTGCAGTGCGCGGCGACCAGGACCAGGGTCTGGACCATCTGCCGGTGCAGCGGGTGCTTGAGTTGGGCGGGAAGCACGTTGGGCTGGTGCATGGCAACCGGCCGCGCTGGCTGGAATGGCCCGGGTTCACCTGGAATATGTTCTTCGGGCAGCGCTGGTTTCTGGCGCCGCGCTTCTACGTCAGCGTGGTGCGCCGCTTCGAAGGCGAAAAGGTGGACTGCATCGTCTGCGGCCACGTTCACCGGCCCTTCATCGGCGACGTCAACGGCACCCTAGTCGCGAATCCCGGCAGCGCCTACATCAACATCCTCGACCGGCGTACGCAGCCGGGACAGTATGTATCGGTGGGCATGCTGGAAATCAGCGGCGGCAGCTTGCAGGCATCCATCGTTCCTTTGCCGGAACGCTGGCAGGAGTTGCAGCGTTCGTATTTCGGACAGGCTGAAGATGAAGCAGGAGCGGGAACGCGTACAGAATGAGGCGCGGATCGTGAGACGTGATGTAATGAAGACCTACGGGAGGAACTGAAACCATGGCATATCGCGACAGCAACGACAAACCGCTGGGTGAGAGCCTCGGATGGCGCCGCACGGCAACCAGCCGTCCCTATCAGAGCCACTGGCACAACCTTCGCCAGGACCGGGTGACGCTGCCGGATGGCCAGGAGATTACCTTCACATATCAGGAGCACCCGGGCTTTGTCACCGTCGTACCGGTCACCGACGACAACCAGATCATCATGTTGCGCTGCTATCGCTATGCGGTGGACGAATGGTGCTGGGAGCTACCGGCGGGCGGGCTGGGCGACAAACCCGGCTTGTCGATGGAAGAGGTGGCGCGCCAGGAACTGGCCGAAGAAACAGGCGCCACCTGCCGCTCCATGGAGATGGCCGGCTGGTTCTATGCTATGAACGGCACATCCGACGCTCGCTGCACGTTCTTCATCGCCAAGGGTGCCGAAGTCAACGGTGCCACAAATCTTGAAGCTACCGAGCAGAGCGAGGTGCATCTGGTGCCCATGGCGCAGGCCATGCAGATGGCGCGCGATGGTCGCATCAGTGATGGCGTCAGCGCGCTGGCGTTGTTGCGCTGCGAGCCAATGCTGATGGGCAAGCACCGCAACCTGGAGGTAGTCGCCTACGACCCGCTGTGGCCCTTGCTCTTCGAGGCCGAGGCGGCGCGGCTGGCCGTCGTCTTCGGGGACAGGCTGGCTGCGATACACCACATGGGCAGTACCTCCGTGCCCGGCATCTGGGCGAAGCCGGTGGTAGACATCATGCCGGTGGTGTACGACATCGAAACGGTGGATGGCGTCAACGACGCCATGTGTGCACTGGGATACGTGCCAAAGGGCGAATATGGCATTGCGGGCCGGCGATTCTTTAACGTCAGCGACGGCGAGCGGCGTGTTTTCAACGTACACGTCTACGAGGTCGGAAACCCGGAGATCTCCAAACATCTCGATTTTGTCGAGTATCTGCGGAACCATCCCGACGCGGCGGACGCATACGGCGCACTGAAGCGCGAGCTCGCGCAGCGTTTTCCCGACCAGATCGACAGCTACACCAACGGCAAGACGGACTTCATTGTCTCCGTCCGCGATATGGCCCAACACGATAAAGAGACCCGAGCAGATGGCTGAAACCATGAAATTCGCGACCTACCGCTATCCTGACGAGCACGGCCGTTTCGGCCCGTACGGGGGACGATTCGTGCCCGAAACGCTCATGCCGGCTCTGGATGAGCTGGAGCAGGCCTGGTTGTGGGCGCGCAACGACTCTTCGTTCACGGCCGAGCTGGACCGGCTGTGGCGCACCTACGTCGGCCGGCCGACACCCATCACCCACGCCCGGCGGCTCAGTGAGCGGCTGGAAGGCGCACATCTACCTCAAGCGCGAGGACCTGGCCCACAGCGGCGCCACAAGATCAACAACGCGCTGGGACAGGCGCTGCTGGTCAAACGCATGGGCAAGCAGCGTATCGTCGCCGAGACGGGTGCGGGCCAGCACGGCGTGGCCACGGCCACCGTCTGCGCGCTGTTGGGTCTGGAGTGCGTCGTCTACATGGGTACGGTGGACATGGCGCGCCAGGCGCCCAACGTCTTTCGCATGAAACTGCTGGGCGCGGACGTGCGCGGCGTGGACAGCGGCAGCCGAACGTTGAAGGACGCCATCAACGAGGCGATCCGCGACTGGGTGACCAACGTGCGTGACACCCACTACCTGCTGGGCTCGGCGCTGGGACCGCATCCCTACCCGACGGTGGTGCGCGAGTTCCAAAGCGTCATCGGGCGTGAGGCGCCGGCAGATGCTCGATCCGTCGGCTGGTGGGCCGGGCCGGCTGCCCGACGCGATCGTCGCCTGTGTCGGCGGCGGCAGCAACGCCATCGGCATCTTTCATCCCTTCCTTGCCGACACGCAGGTGCGTCTGATCGGCGTCGAGGCAGGCGGGCGCGGCATCGAGTCGGGCGAGCACGCGGCGCGCTTCGCCGACCCGGAGCTGGCGCGCCTTGGCGTGCTGCACGGCACCAAGAGCTTCGTCATGCAGGACGCCGACGGTCAGATCGCGCTGACACACTCCGTCAGCGCCGGGCTGGACTACGCGTCGGTCGGCCCGGAGCACGCCCTGCTGCGCGATCTGGGCCGCAGCGAATACACCTACGCCACCGACGAGGAGGCGCTGGCGGGCTTCCGGCTGCTGTGCGAGACCGAGGGCATCATCCCCGCGCTGGAAAGCTCGCACGCCGTCGCCCATTTGGTCAAGCTGGCGCCGGAACTGGGCAAGGACGCCGTGATCCTGGTCAACCTCAGCGGACGAGGGGACAAGGACCTGGACACGGTGATGAAAAACGCGTAGATCCGTGCAAAGGTTGCAAAACATGAACAGAGTATCTATCACACCAGTGCCTCTTGAGCGCAACGGGAAGGCTTACGTTGCTGTTGCCGGTGACAAACAATCGATCGGCAAAACGGCAGGTGAAGCACTAGACGCCTTGACACAACAGCTTGGTCCTGAAAAGGGCGTCACGTTTGTCGTAGTTCAAAGCGGACAACCAGACGAGTTCTTCACGAAGGATGACCAACAGCGACTAGCCGAATTGATGAGTAGCTGGCGGTCTGCACGTGACCAGGGAGCGACTCTTCCGACAGACTGCAAGCTGAACTCGACGAACTCGTTGCACTTGAACTGCGCGCCAGTGCGGCTCGCACAGGCAATGCTCGATCTGCTGGTAGAATGAACCAGCGCTACCCGGAAATTGCTCTACGGGCACTGCACGTTTGCGAGTACTGCCGCGCGCCGGAAGCCGTGTTCAACTTAGCCTTTGAGGTTGAACACATCGTACCTCTATCCCGCGGCGGCAGCGATGAGACGGATAATCTTGCTTTGGCATGCCGATCCTGCAATCTATACAAATCAACCGCAATTCAGGGTAAAGACACAGAGTCTGGACAGGTTGCGCCACTTTTCACCCGCGCCGATCGTTGGGATGAGCATTTCCGGATCGACAGAGGCTCGGCACAAATCGTAGGTATCACGGCGATTGGCCGGGCAACGATTGAATGCCTCAACATGAACGGGGAACTGCAACTCACAGCGCTCAGACATGGATACGACTGGGCATGATCTGATTTTGCCGGGCTGTCGTCCGACCTTGCAGCTAACTTTCCCATCGAGAATTCGTGACAAGATCAGGAGTAACTCAAGGACACATCTCAATGACCTACCTTCCCTCCGACACACGCTACGACTCCATGACCTACCGCCGCTCGGGGCGCAGCGGGCTGAAGCTGCCCGCCATCACGCTGGGCCTGTGGTACAACTTCGGCGGCGTCGACTCGTTCGAGAACGGGCGCGCCATGATCCACCGCGCCTTCGACCTCGGCGTCACCCACTTCGACCTGGCCAACAACTACGGCCCGCCGCCCGGCTCGGCCGAGGAGACCTTTGGTCGCATCCTGGCCAAGGACCTGCACCGCTACCGCGACGAGCTGGTGATCTCCAGCAAGGCCGGCTACTACATGTGGCCCGGCCCCTACGGCGAGTGGGGATCGCGCAAGTACCTGATCGCCAGCCTCGACCAGAGCCTCAAGCGCATGGGACTGGACTACGTGGACATCTTCTACAGCCACCGGCCCGATCCCAACACGCCGATGGAGGAAACGCTGGGCGCGCTGGACTTTGCCGTCCGCAGCGGCCGGGCGCTCTACGCCGGCATCTCCACCTACAGCCCGGAGCAGACGCGCCAGGCAGCCGCCATCTTGCGCTCGCTCGGCACGCCCTGCCTGATCCACCAGCCGCGCTACAACATGTTCGACCGCTGGATCGAGGACGGGCTGCTGGACGTGCTGGCGGAGGAGGGTATCGGCTGCATCGCCTTTTCGCCGCTCTGCCAGGGGATCCTGACCGACAAGTACCTCAAGGAGACGCCCGACGACTCACGTGCCGCCAAACTGGCTGGCGCGTTTCACTGGGGCGACAAGGTTTCGGAGGATCGTATCGCCAGGGTGCGCAAGCTGAACCGGATCGCCGCCGACCGCAACCAGTCCATGGCGCAGATGGCCATTGCCTGGGTACTGCGCCAGCCGGGCATGACCTCGGCGTTGATAGGCGCCAGCAAGGTTCGTCAGATCGAGGAAGCTGTCGCAGCGCTGGACCACCTCGCGTTTAGCGACGAGGAACTGGCGGCTATTGAAACGATCCTTGCCACCTGACTAGCCATGCCAACCGCCCAACGCTATCCGGTCATCCCGCGCACGCTGTGTTTCATCATGGATGGCGACGATGTGCTGTTGATCAAGCGCTCGCCCCACAAGCGGCTCTTTCCGGGCAAGGTCAACGGCCTGGGCGGGCATGTGGAGGCAGGCGAGGACGTGCGGGAGTCCGCCCGCCGCGAGGTGCTCGAGGAGAGCGGGCTGGATGTGGACGACCTCTGGCTGGCCGGCGTGGTGCATGTCGACGGCCGGCTCGGCCAGGCAGGCGCGTTGAGCGACGGGACGATGCCGGGCGTGCTGGTGTTCGTCTATCTTGGCAGCGCGCCGCAGCGTGCCGTTCAGCCATCCGATGAGGGCCAGCTGATCTGGGCGCCGCTGCACGGTGTCGATGCGCTGGACTGGGTGGACGGCGACCCGAAGCTGCTGCTGGCAGCATTGCAAGCGCGCGCCGCCTGCCGGCCGTTCAGCCTGTACCTCGGCCGGGAATGAAGTGACAGCCGCTTTTCGCAGGTGACTGGCACTTGAGATTGACAAACTATCGCGGCTGTGCTACCATCGCCGCTATAACTGAAAATTGACTGCGCTCTTATCCAGAGAGGTTGAGGGACCGGCCCTATGAAACCTCGGCAACCAGGATGAAAGTAGCAGGTAGCATGCAGCAAGTGGCAGGGTTCGAACCTTGCAACCTGTGACCTGCAATCTGCAACGCTCTCCACAGGTGCCAACTCCGGCAGCGAAAGCTGGGAGATGAGAGGCGATGACAATGACGCATCCCTGCTCGTTTTCCCCGCCCGCTAATGCGGGCTTTTTGTTTGTGCCTTCCGTTCCACCTCTCTCATGAGCGGTTTTGCAGCACCAAGGAGCCAAAAGATCATGCGCGTTTTGAAGTTTGGTGGAACATCTGTCGGCAGTGTCGAGGCGTTCGGTCAGGTGGCCAAGATCGTCGCACGGGCGCGCGAGCAGGACACACAGGTCATCGTCGTTACCTCGGCCATGAGCGGCGTCACCGACACGCTGATCAACGCCGCCAAAGCCGCAGCAAGCGGCGACCGCAAGCCCTACCGCGAGGCACAGGAGAACCTGCTGGCCAAGCATCAGATGGTGGCGGGCCAACTGATCAACGACGGTGTGGAGCGCGCCGCGCTGGGCCGTCTTTTCGAGTCGCGCCTGAACAGCTTTGAACGGTTGTGCCGCAGCGTCGAGGTGCTTGGCGAGCTGACTCCGCGCGGGCTGGACGTGATCTCCGGCCTGGGTGAACGGCTGGCAGCTCCGCTGCTGGCGGCCGTATTGCGCACCCATGGCGTGGCCGCCGAGTGGGTTGACGCCGCAGAGATCATCGTCACCAACAACAACTTTGGTTCAGCCGATCCCTTGATCGAGCCGACAACGCGCCACGCCGAGGCCAGGCTGCTGCCCCTGCTCAGCGGCGGCGTTGTCCCGGTTGTGACAGGCTTTGTCGGCGCGACGGAAGACGGCCTCGGCACCACCCTGGGACGCGGCGGGTCCGACTACTCCGCCGCGATTCTCGGCTCGGCGCTCAATGTTGACGAGGTGCAGATCTGGACCGACGTCAGCGGCATCTTGACTGCCGACCCGCGCATCGTTCCCGACGCCCGCACAATCCCTGAGATCTCCTACATCGAGGCGGCCGAGCTGGCCTTCTACGGCGCCAAGGTGCTCCATCCCAAAACGATTCTGCCGGCCGTTGAGCGAAACATCGCCATCCGGGTTCTCAACACCTTCGAGCCGGACCATCCCGGCACGGTGGTTGTCAAGGAACCCAAACCCACCAGGGATGTCGCCAAAGCCATCTCGGCCATCAAGGGATTGACCATGGTAACGGTTGAGGGGCGCGGCATGCTGGGCGTGCCGGGCATCGCGGCCCGTACCTTCACCGCCGTTGCCCGTGTCGGCGCCAACGTGCTGATGATCAGCCAGTCGTCGTCGGAACAGAGCATCAGCTTCGTGATCCGCGAGCTGGACCAGCCCGCGGTGGTTGCCGAGTTGCAGAGGGAAATGGCGCGCGAGATCGCCAGCCACCACATCGACCGCGTCAACGCGTTGGAAGGGATTGTTATCGTGGCGGTGGTCGGCGCGTCGATGAAGGGGACGCCCGGCATCTCGGCCCGCATCTTCGGCGCACTGGGCGAGGCGCTGATCAACGTCATCGCCATCGCACAGGGCAGCAGCGAGTGCAACATTTCGCTGGTGGTGGCCCGCGGCGACGCCGACGAAGCCGTGCGCAGGATCCATGCCGCGTTTCGTCTCAACGAAAGCAACGGGGTTTGACGCAGAATAAGCAGCCTGCTTGAGACGTGGAAGGACTGACAGTCCTCGTGGTGCAGCGGAGATGCGATAGACGTGTTGAGTGACTTTGCCCAGAAACCAGGACTGTCAGTCCTCTGCATCCCGCTCTGCCCTATCAAGCCATGACCGACCAACGCAACAACCAGTCTGGCAATATCTTCTATACCCGGGAGATTGGGCCTCGGCAGGCGATCAGCCTTGGTCTGCGCGCCAGCCTGCCGATTATCGCCTTCATCGCCTTGGGGCCGATGGTTGTCGACAGCGGCAGACAGGCGCCGGTAGCTTTGTTGCTGGGCGCGGTCATCTGGCTGCTGACGGTGCTTTCCTACCTGGAGCTGGCCAGCTTCACTGACGAAAGCGGCGTTCACGACACCATCGCCTCGCAACGAAGCGGGGTCGTCTCGTTCCTGGCCGCGCTTGCGCTGATGCTGGCCAATGTCGTCGTGGCAGCGCTGATGGCTCGGTCGATTGCAGAGCTGCTGCTGCCTTTCCAGGAAGAGTTCTTGCCGGATCTCAACCCGGGACTGACGGTGACAGTTCTGGCCATCGGCAGTGTGGTGGTTGGAATGGCACTGGCGCTGCGCCGGCGCCAGGCCGGGCGCCGCGCCAGCTATCTGGTGCTGCTGGCGGGGTTGGGAGCGGTGCTGCTTGTGATAGCCGGCGCGCTGGCGGTCAAGCCATCGCGCGCCTTTTTGCCGCCCACCGACATGGCCGATATCTTCCGGGCGGCTGCCTATCCGATCCTGATCTTGCTGGCGGTAGAAGCAGTCAGCGAATGGAAAGGCAATCTGCGCCGCGGCCGCGGCAGTCGTTTTCCGGCGTTGGTGGCGTATATGCTGCCGATACTGTTCCTCGGAGCGCTGGCTCTTCTGTGGGCAGGTCTGCGCATCGACCCGCAGGGGATGGCGGTGCGGGGACTTGCCGGGATCGTAAACGAACTACCTTTCGGCTGGCAGCTCGCCAGCCTGCTGTTTATCATTACGCTGGCCAACGCTACCGGGACGGTGCTGCTGCAAGCCAACCGGCTGCTGCGACAGCTGATGCGGGAGGGCTATTTTCCCGGCGCGGCCCTGGCAAATCGCAGACTCAGCGATGTTGTGGTCACCGTCGTCTCGGTTGCAGTGCTGGCGGCGCTGGTGCTGGTTCTGTCCCAAGCAGTGACCACGGCGATCGCAATCGGTTTGCTGCTGGTCTACGCGGGCGCTATCAACTTCGCCGGCATCTTCTATCGCCCCAAAGAGCAGGGCCAACTGCCTGAACACGTGATCCAACTGCCGGTTCCTCCGCTGATTCCTGCGCTGGGTCTGGCAGTGACGGTGTTCGTGGCAGTGACGGCCGAGACCCCTGCGAAGTTGACGATAGCCATTCTCATGGCGGCCGCCACATTGATCTATCTGGCGTACGGCCGCGCCGCCCATGATCGGGCAGATGAGTCGCGCCGTTTTTGGCAAGCAACTCAGCGAGCGTGTTGCCGAAGACCGCACCTATCGCGTGCTGGTGCCGCTGGGATCGGACAAAGAGCGGCGCGCGCGCTGATCGATCTGGCGGTGATGCTGGCGGAGGGAGAGAACGGCGTGGTGATGCCGTTGGAGGTGGTGGAGCTGGCGCCGCAACAGACACGGGCCGAGGGAGCACGGATTGCCAGAGAACGCAACCAGCTCTTGCAGTGGTCCATTGGCGAGCGCGCCAGCCCTGTCCCAGTCATCCCGTTAACGCGCATCGGTCACAACGTCAGTCAGGCCATCATCGACACCGCGACCGATGAAGGCGCCACCATGATCCTCACCTCGTGGACTCAGCGCCGCGAGACCGATATCGACAAGAGCACAGGCATCGTTGGTGAGCTGGTCCGGGGAGCACCCTGCATCGTCGCGGCTGTCAATGGCGACATTTCAGGCGAGGTCAAGCGAATTCTGGTGCCCACCGCCGGCGGCCCCAACGCGCCCGTGGCAGCACAGCTCGCCATGAGTTTCGCAAAGGCTCACAACGCCAGTGTGGTCGGATTCAGCGCCGTACGCGACGAAAACGATGCTGAGGCGCAGTCGGCCGCCGAAGAGACCGTGCGCTCCACCTTCGCCGGTCTGGAGGGCGCCGACGACGTTGAGGTGCGCGTCGTCTACAACCCCAAGCCGATTGCCACTATCCTGGTGGAGGAGGCCAGCAACGGCTATGATCTGGTGATGCTGGGTGCGTCCAACGAGGGAATGTTGGACAACATTCTTTTCGGCAACGTGCCGGAGCGCGTCGCAGCCGAAGCGCCCATTCCCGCCATCATGGTGCGGGCCGGACAGGCGGCCAGCGAGGCGTTTCTGCGGCTCCTGTGGGGCCGTGTTCAGGAAAGCGCGCCTGTTCTGACAAAAGAAGACCAGATTCTGGTGTTCCGCAACCTGCGGCGCGGCGCGCGTGCCAACATCAACTACTACGTGTTGATCGTTCTGTCCGCGATTATTGCGACGCTGGGACTTTGGCAGAACAGCGCCGCTGTCATCATCGGCGCCATGTTGGTGGCGCCGCTGATGACGCCGATTCTGGCTACCAGCCTGGGCGTTGTGATGGGCGAGCCGCGGACGATCCGCGTGGCCGCCGAGTCGACCCTGAAGGGCATCGTGCTGGGCATCTCCATCGCGTTGTTCATTGCATTGATTCTGCCGGGCGAGAAGATTGGTTCGGAGATCCTGGCGCGCACGCAACCTTCGTTGCTTGACATGGCAGTCGCGCTGGCATCGGGCGCTGCGGGGGCCTACGCGCTGGCCCGCAAGGAGGTATCGGCCGCGCTGCCCGGCGTTGCCATCGCGGCCGCGCTTATGCCGCCGATATGCACGGTGGGAATCGGTCTGGCGGTCTTCTCCGGTCCCATCGCCGGCGGCGCCTTTCTGTTGTTCACCACCAACCTGATCGCGATCATTGTGGCCGGCACCGCCGTCTTCTTGATCCTGGGGGTACGGCCGCGCGATGACGAGGAACGTGAGCAGAATTTCCGCCGCGGCCTCATCGTTGGCATCGTGATGTTACTGATCGTCAGTGTGGCGCTGGCCCTGCCGACGCTGCGCTCGCGCATTGATGTGGGCCAGACTGCCAGTGTTACCAACACGCTAACCAGCCTGGCGGATCTGGAGGGCGTTGAGATCATCACAGTCAATCGCTGGCATGCTGACGGCGTCACGTTCGTAGTTGCCCGGGTCAGTGCACCAGAGGGCAAGATCACCAGCACCACCGTCGATGCCTGGAGCCGCCAGCTTGCGGCCAACGAAGGCTCCCCGGTGAATCTGAAAGTTGAGGTCGTGCCGCTGGTCGAGTTGCAAGCGACCAGTCCGTAGCGTGCAAGAGGCTTTCAATAAGGTATCGGAGGTTTTTGTGGCTGAACATACGGGAAGAAGCTATGAAGGCAAGGCTCAAGAGTATGCTCAGAAAGTTGATATGAGCCCATACAACGCCTACTACGAACGTCCGGCAGTCGTATCGCTGCTCCCGGATGTGGAAAACGCAAATGTGCTCGATGCGGGCTGTGGATCAGGATGGTACGCCGAGTATCTGCTGGATCATAAGGCTATCGTTACAGCAGTCGATCTTGATGCGGATTTCGTAGCTCTGACAGAGGCACGTGTTGGGCAGCGTGCAAAAGTGTTGCAGGCTGATCTGTCTCAGCCACTGGATTTTGCAGCAGATGGTGAGTTCGATGTAGTGCTATGTCCGCTGGTCATGCATTACCTCAAAGACTGGCAGCCAACGCTGCGGGAATTCCACCGCGTGCTGAAATCAAGCGGCGTGCTCGTATTCTCGACGCACCACCCCACCATGGACTGGAAGCTGTTCGACAGAGAAGATTACTTCGCTGTGGAGATGCTTGAGGATGATTGGAAAAATTTCGGGAAGATAACCTTCTACCGCCGTCCGCTCACAGTGATATCATCAGACCTGGCTTGCTCGGGTTTTCTGATCGAGCATCTCCTGGAACCACAGCCCACGGACAAGTTTCGCCAGGTGCATCCCAACGGATATACGCGCCTCTCGAAGAGCCCTTGGTTCATTGTGATCTGCGCTATCAAGAGAGCGGAAACGATAAGTCAGCCGCCCGGCCGGACAAACCCGGCACTCCGATAGGTGAAAATGTCGGAACACGCCATTGCCGCAGTCACGCCTCCGATCCGCGGTACCGGAGCCGGCCAGCCGCTATTTTCAAAGTAGCGCGACGCTGTATGGTAAGCCCCACATGTTCATCGATAAAGATGCTGGAAGAATAGAGCTACCCAACGGGCTTGTGATAACATCAGCCCTCGACAGGTCAGGGTTCGAAGGTTCGGTCTTCTTTCACCTGGTCACACCCTATGATTACGGGACTCCGCCGTTTCAGTTGTATCGTCTCGAAGGTGGTCAACTGGACGGGCACATGCTGACCATCAGCGTGTGTTCCTATGGCGAGACCCTGGTTTCCGTTCACCCAAGCATCAACTTCTACCCCACCACGCAGCCCCGCTGGGAAGACGGGACCGTAGAAATCCAAGGGCAGGAGAAACGGTTCCTCGACACCCTGTTGCTGGATGCGCTGGGCGACCCACACGAACGAGTGCCGACGCCGGGAGACAGTGCCCTGGGGCCGGACTATGCGCTGAGTTACAGCTATCTCTGGGGAAACGTGGTCCGGATACGACGGTCGAGCGGGTTTCGCTTCCATCGTGGTCATCACATACGGCTCCAGGCTGAAAGACGCGCAGAACGACTAACGTAATGGCTCTCAGTCCGCCCGGCGTCTATAGCGCAAAGCCTATAAACCGCAGAGGGTCTCTTCTCCCGTCTGCTTGTCAGGGCAGCAGCAATCTGATCAACGTATCGCCCAGCCAGCCAGCATATTGTTCCCTGGACCACCCCCGATCCACTGTGAGCAGGCTGTAGACCTCGGGGCTGGTGATTGCCCAAACAGTCTCCGCGCCTTGCGCCACATCCATTCCGTCCCGCAGGCTGGTATGAGAGGATAGCTGCTGCACAAAACCTGTCAGATTGTGCAGCCGTTCCTGAAGGAGGGACGTCAGCAGTTCAGCGATCTCCGGCTCGGTCTTGGCAGCCATCCGCATGGTTGCGAAGACCGGAGCAACGCGTTCGAGGATGCCCGAAATATCCTGGGCAAACAAGCGCAGTTGCTGAATGGGGTCAGGCTCCTGCAACACCGCTTTCGGCCCGGCTCGTTGCAAGAGTGGAACCGGCAGATCATCTCCCCCGACCGAAACATCCACCACCCGTGCCAGTATGGTTCGTTTGTTTCCAAAGACAGCGAAAATGGTTTCCGGCGCAACTCCGGCCTCGCCGGCAATGGCTTCGATGGTCGTCCCATTGTAGCCATTTTCGGTAAACAGCCTGCCTGCAGCTTTTATAATCTGCCTGCGGGTTTCACGCGCCTGTGCCTGGCGCCTGGTCGAGTCGTATTTTCTTTTTGATTTCTTTGAATTCGTCATCAGCGGCACTTGACAAGTTGGCAGTATGGGTATACTATTGCTGTATTCAATACAGTATAACATTAGTAAATAGTTAACGTCAATCTTGCTCAGATCCAACGGCCAGAAGACTTCCAGAAACCAGGATCACCTCAACACTTCGAAAGGAATCTCACCATGTCATCGGAACAGAATCAAGCCGCTTTTCGGCAGGTAATCTGCGAGGCCTACAACAAGGGCAACTACACCATTTTGCACGACCACTTCAACCCCGACTTTGTCGAACATCAGTTTGGAATCCACGCAACCATCGAAGGAATGCAGCGCGATATTCAGTATTTGCGCACGGCCTTCCCGGACTTCAATCTAACCATCGAAGATATGGCAACGGCAGATGATAAGGTGTGGGCGCGCATGACAGCACGCGGGACCAATCGCGGTGGTTTCATGGGACCACCCAATGGCCGGCCGTTCGAAATCGCCGTATTTGACACTTGCCGGTTCCAGGATGGCAAGATCATCGAGCACTGGGGATCACCCGATCGTTTTGCGCTGCTGGCGCAACTGGGCCTGTTGCCTCGACAACCCTCCGCAGACCAATAACCGCCCTGCGAATCGGGTGATCGGGAAATACCGCCACTCAAGTCACGGGGAAACTATCACGGGCCGGTGTCAGAAGTACACCGGCTCGTTGTGTTCACCGAACACCTCGCGTAAGACGTCGCTGATCTCGCCCAGGGTCGCGTAGGCTTCCACGCACTCCAGAATCGGGGGCATCAGGTTGATGTGTTCGTCGCGCGCCGCGTCGGACAGGCGGTGGAGGGTCTGCTGCACGGCTGAGTTGTCGCGTTCAGCACGCACGCGGCGCAGCCGCGCCACCTGCCGGTCGTAGCCGTCAGGGTCCATCGCCAGGATCGGAATCGCAACCGGCTCATCGGCCACGTAGTCGTTGACGCCGACGACCTTGCGATCTCCCTCGTCGATCTCCCGCTGGTAGACGTAGGCCGCGTCGGCGATCTCGCGCTGGAAGAAGCCGCGCTCGATGGCTGGGACCACGCCGCCTAGCCGCTGGATCTGGTCGAAGTAGGCGTTGGCCTCGGCCTCCATGCGGTCCGTCAGCGCCTCGACGAAATAGGAGCCGCCCAGCGGGTCGATGGTGTTGGCGACGCCGCTCTCCTCGGCGATGATCTGCTGGGTGCGCAACGCGACCGTGACCGCCTTCTCGGAGGGCAGCGCCAGCGCCTCGTCCATGGAGTTGGTGTGCAGCGACTGCGTGCCGCCCAGCACGGCGGCCAGCGCCTGGATCGCAACGCGCACGATGTTGTTCTCCGGCTGCTGCGCCGTCAGGCTGACGCCAGCGGTCTGGGTGTGGAAGCGCATTAGCCAGCTGCGCGGCTGCTTCGCCCCGTATTTCTCGCGCATGGCCCGCGCCCAGATGCGGCGGGCGGCGCGGTACTTGGCGATCTCCTCGAAGAAATCGTTGTGGGCGTTGAAGAAGAAGCTCAGCCGCGGGGCGAAGGCGTCCACGTCCAGCCCGCGCGCCAGGGCTGCCTCCACATAGGCAAACCCGTCGGCCAGCGTAAACGCCAGCTCCTGGGCCGCGGTGCTGCCTGCCTCGCGGATGTGGTAGCCGCTGATGCTGACCGTGTTCCACAGTGGCAGCTCGCGGGTGCCGAACTCCACCGTGTCGGTCACCAGTCGCATGGACGGCTCAGGTGGGAAGAGGAACTCCTTCTGGGCGATGTACTCCTTGAGGATGTCGTTCTGCAGGGTGCCGCCCAGCTGCGCGCGCCGGTAGCCCTGCTTCTCCGCCGCCGCGATGTACATGGCCCAGATGATGGCCGCCGGCGAGTTGATGGTCATGGACGTGGTGACCTCGCCCATGGGGATCTGGTCGAAGAGAACTTCCATGTCGGCCAGCGAGCTGACGGCCACGCCGCACTTGCCGAACTCGCCCAGCGCCTCGGGGGCGTCGGTGTCGTAGCCGTAGAGGGTCGGCATGTCGAAGGCGACACTGAGGCCGGTCTGGCCCTGGCTCAACAGATAGCGAAAGCGAGCGTTCGTCTCCTCCGCGGTGCCGAAACCGGCGAACATACGCATGGTCCACAGCTTGCCGCGGTGCATGGTGGCGTGGACGCCGCGTGTGTACGGATACTCGCCGGGGAAGCCGATGTCGCGCAGGTAGTCATTGGCGGCGAGATCGGCCGGTGTGTACAGCCGTTCGACCGGCGCGGAGGAGGCGGTGATGAAGTGCTCGCGCCGCTCCGGAAAGCGATCCAGGGTGTGCCGAAGGGTTGTGTCGGCCCAGCGCCGGGCTTCGGCGGTGATTGTGTCCACGTCGTTGTGGTCGGTCATTGGGTCATCCTCCAGGGTCTGCCAGACAGATGTTTTCACGGGCTGCACGGAGATTATAGCACCGGCGGCGACCGGGCGGCAACTTGCAGTGGGGACCGCAGCCGCACGACCGGCCTGGAACCGATCGTACGCTGCCCGCGCCGCTTCTGAGATGACACAACCCTCAGTCTCTGCTATAATCTGCGCGACTTATGATGGCGATAACCCCCTGCTCATGACTCCAGAGATCCTGGCAACCTTCGCAATCCTGCTGGCCGCGGTCGTTCTCTTCGTGACCAACTGGCTGCGCATGGACCTGGTGGCGCTGTTGGTGCTGGGCGCGCTGGCGCTCACCGGCCTGTTGACGCCGGCCGAAGCGCTGGCGGGCTTTGCCAACCCGGCCGTGGTGACGGTTTGGGCGGTCTTCATCCTCGGCGCAGGGCTGGCCATGACCGGGGTCGCCGCGGCCGTGGGGGCGCAGATCGTGCGCGTCGCCGGCAGCGGTGAGCGGCGGCTGATCGTCGTCATCGTGCTGTCGGCCGGCATCCTGTCGGGGTTCATGAACAGCATCGGCGTCGTGGTGCTGCTGTTGCCGGTGGTGATGGACATCGCACGCCAGACGCGCATCGCCCCGTCGCGGCTCCTGCTGCCGCTGGCATCGGGCGCGCTGCTGGGCGGGTTGACAACCCTGATCGGCACGCCGCCCAACCTGATCGTCAGCGAGACGCTGCGCGAGGGAGGCTTTGCCCCGTTCAGCTTCTTTGCCTTCAGCCCGGTGGGGCTGGCGGTGCTTCTCACCGGCGCCGTCTACATGGCTGTGGTCGGCCGGCGCGTGCTGCCGGAGCGCCATCTCTCCCGGGAAACCAGGCCGCCGGCCAGCGGCGACGAACTGAAGCGCCTGTACGGGCTGGAGGACAGTCTGACGGTGGTGCAGATCAGGCCAGGCTCGACGCTGGTTGGCGTCACCCTGGCGCAAAGTCGTCTGCGGGACATAACCGGCGGCAACGTCGTCGGTATCCTGCGCAACGGCCAGACCCGCCTCGCGCCGCCGCCTGGTGAGGTGCTACTGGCCGGCGACCGGCTGATCATCCAGGGTACAGCGGACGGGCTGGCCGGCGTCAACGGTCAGCCTATCGTGTTGCCTTCCGACGAGCCGTTGGCCCCGGAAACCCTGACGACCGCTGAGATCGGCATCAGCGAGCTGCGTGTGCCGGACGAATCGGCGCTGGTGGGCAAGACTCTGGCCGAGCTGGCGTTGCGCACGGTGTATGGCGTCAATGTGCTTGCCATCCGGCGCGCTGGCCGGCTGGTGCGCGAGGAACTGCCGCGACTGACCGTGGCTGCCGGGGACGCGCTGTTGGTCCAGGCCAGCAGGGAAGATACGCAGGCGCTGGTCGAAGCCGGCGCGCTCCAGGTGGTGTCCAGCGAAACCGCGCTGGCCCACCAGTTGAGCGACCATCTCGCCGCGCTGCACGTGCCCGAGGCGTCGGCGCTGGCCGGGCGGACGCTGGCGGAAAGCCGCCTCGGGGCCGCCTTCGACCTGCTGGTCCTGGGCATTGTGCGCGACGGGGCCACACGGCTGGCGCCGTCGCCGGGGAGGTGTTGCAAGCCGGCGACACGCTGCTGGTAGACGCCAGCCCGGAAGACATGCAGGCGCTGCAAGGGCTGGCGGGCCTGGAGATCGATCCGGAAAACCCAGGCCCGGCCGGCATGGTGCCGCTGGAGTCGGAGGATGTGGGCCTGGCAGAGGTCATTCTGGCGCCGCGCTCCCCGCTGGAGGGCCGCACCCTGCGCAGCCTGAACTTCCGCGAGAAGTACGGGCTGACCGTGCTGGCCATCTGGCGCTCCGGCAACGCCTATCGCGAGCGGTTGGGCGACATTCCCTTGAAGCTCGGCGATGCGCTGCTGATTCACGGGTCGCGCCGGCAGATGCAGGTACTGGGGGGCGAGCTGGATTTCGTTGTGTTGACCGCGGCTGCGCAGACCGCGCCTCGGGTGCGCAAGATGCCGGTGGCGCTGGCGGTCATGGCGGTGGTGCTGCTGCCGGTAATGCTGGGCTGGATGCCGATCGCCATCATGGCCGTGGTGGGCGCGGCGCTGATGGTGGTCAGTGGCTGTCTCACCATGGACGAGGCCTACCGGGCCGTGGAGTGGCGGGCGGTCTTTCTCATCGCCGGGATGCTGGCGCTGGCTGAGGCGCTGGAAAAGACCGGCGCTGCGCAGTTGGTGGCAGACACGATCGTGAGCCTCTCCAGCGGCGCAGGGCCGACGGCCATCAGCGCCAGCTTCTACCTGCTGGCGATGCTTTCGACGCAGGTGATGCCAACCCAGGCTGTGGCGGCCCTGCAAGCGCCCATCGTGCTGCGCACCGCCGTCGATCTGGGTTTGTCTCCCTATCCGATGACGATGCTTCTGGCGGTCGCTGTCGCCGCCAGCGCGCTTAACCCGGTGGCGCACGCTGCCAACGTGCTCATCATGGGGCCTGGCGGCTACCAGTTCAAGGACTATCTCAAGATCGGGCTTCCCTTGGCGTTTGTGATCATGGCGCTCAGCCTGCTGCTTGTGCCGCTGCTGTGGCCGTATTGAGGCGGGAGCGCATCTGCGCCAGCAGCGCCTCCAGCGGCAGCAGCTCGCGCAGGCTGAAGTGGTAGTTGACCGTCACGCCGCGATGCTCGCCGTCCACGTAGTCGCTTTCGGTGGAGGCGCGGCGCCAGGTGCGGGCGTCGCGGTACTTGTTGCCGATCTCGATCAGCGTGTCGATGTCACGGCCCCAGTATCCTTCGCCCAGACACGGCCGCCGCACGCGCCAAACAATGTAGGTCGAAATCTGGTCCTCGCGGTACTGCGCGGCGTAGCGGCGGATGTCGCTCAGGTTCAGCGCCACGGTCTCATAGGGGCGCAGGTCTGCGTCGGGCAGCAACCGTTCCACGGCCATGAAGGCCCGGCCCTGCGCCTTGACTTCCACCCGGGCCAGCACGCGGTCGCCGCGGATCAGCGCGAGGTCGGGCAGGCCATGCCGCCGTGCCGGCGCCGTGTAGACATCGACGTCCAGCGCAGTCCACAGGTGCTCGGCCAGCCAGTCCTCAGCCTCCTCCGACGCGGCCACATCGTCCTCGAACACATACTCGCTCTTCGACCGCCCGTCACAGCGCGTCGGACAGATCGCACAGTCGAAACGCGGGCTGTACGCCAAATCACCTAGGGCTACTTCCGGCATCGTTGCTCATAAAACCACTCTGCTAGTTACGCCACTCACCCGTAAGTACGGCATCGATGCATTGCTCCAGGCTGCCGTAGCGCATCCTGACCTTGCTGTGCGCCGGCGCGTAGCAGGCCATCTTGCCGGCGTTGGTGGCCATGCTGGTGATGCCGATGCTGCGCACCGGCGCCACCACCGCGCAGGTGTCGGCCACGACCTGCCCGCCGGCCGCTTCGATGGTCTGCACCCAGCCGGACTCTCGTGCGCGGTCTCGGGTGATGCGCGCTGTGGTCACCCAGAGCTGCGTCGCCACCTGCCGCCCGTCCAGTGCATCGGCGATCTGGCGGATCTCGTTCAGGCTGGCGTGCGGGCAGCCCACCGTCACCAGGTCGATGCGGTGCAGGTCCGGGTCGGCGTCCATGATCCGGTACGCCGGGTCCAGGCTGTCGATGACCAGCCGGCGCGCGCCCGCTTTGATCAGCGCCTCGCCCTGATCGCGCGCCTCAGGAGTATAGCCGGCTACGTGGTAGAGCGTCACCGCGCCATAGGCGGCCAGGCCGGCGCCCAGCGTCTTCAGCCGGTCGCCGGCGTCGCCGCCCTCGGTCACGTCCTCCGGCAGCGGCGGCAGGTAGTCGGCCAGGTTCTCGAACCAGAGACAGGCGCTGCCCACCTGCTTACCGACCACATAGCTCAGCGCGCCGAAGTCGGCCACCTCGCGCAGCGGGCAGCGGACGTCGATCACGATGTCGGCCCGCCGTTCACTGTCCAGGTGGTAGCCGTAGCGCGGCGTCCGTCCCACGATAGCGGCAGCCAGGGCCGACGGACCACCCTCACGGTTGCTTCGGGCACCCAACACCGAGTTGGCGTAAGCCACGGCCGAGCTCTCCGCCCAGGCCAGATGATCGCCGCGCCGGGGCACGTAGTCGGGGAACAGGTACGGCGTGCAGCTCATCGTCGGCGTGACACCCATCTTGACGAACGCATCGACCGCCGTCAGTTGTGGTGCCGCAAAGCTCTCACTGATCCCCATTTCCTGCCAGCGGTCCATCTCCATCCCGGCCGGGTTGAGGGTGGTCGGCACCCGCACCTGCGCGCCCTCCTCGGCCCATTCGCTGAGGAACTGCACACCGGCGTCACCCAGGTTCTTGTAGCTGACGCCGGCGATCTGCACATGGGTGATGGGCACCAGGTCGGGCGCGCCGTAGATGCGCCCCAGCGTCGCCACGATCTCCATCGCGCGCTGGACGCCCGGCCCGGCCTCGCCTGCCAGCATGGATTGTTCTTCTGCGGATAGTTGGAAGTCCATTCTCTCACTCAACCGGTCTTGAACTCTGAAAGCCATCGTATCTGATTGAACATTTCATCGGCACTTGTGTTCTGCAAAAACAACCGAACCCTTCGCTGCAGCTCGCCCCGAGAAAGTTCTGGTGATACCAGTACTCCCGGATGATCTCTTCCTTGCTCAAACCAATCAATTGCCAGCGGTATGTAATCACGGCTGTTGAAAGTCAGAATCACGCGGTCTTCCTGCTCCGCTAACGCCATGACATCGCTGTCAGACATGCCCCGGCCACCGAGATCGACAATATGCACAACATCGTAGCCTTCCTGGAAGAAGATATGGACCAATCCTCGCCAGATATGCTCATCGAGCAAAAGTCTCGGCGGCTTGCGCGTCATGGCTCTTGTCCGGTAACTGCCTTATAGCCTTCGTCGCCCAAATGCTCCCGTAAATAGGCTCGACCCCAAGCCTCTGAATTCTCCACGATTTCCTGATCGATCTCTGCCCGGCGTTCGTAGTAATAGCTCAACGCGTCATACACTTCAGCCAGTGAGAGATGCGGCATCAGGTCTTCAACGATGGTTTCCGGCGTCTCGCCGACGCGCAGGTACCCGACGATGATACTCACGGGTATGTTCGTGCCCCTGATCATGGCCCGTCGTCCCGAAGCCCTTTCGACAACTTCGACATACGCATGTTCTGGCAGGAGATGCTGTCTAAGCAGCGTTTCAGCCAAATGATCAGGAGTTGCGGACTGCTGGGATGCCTGGCGCCGGAGCAACTCGTAGGTGGGTTCGGACAATTCTACAGTGTTCATGTCGGTCAGTCCTCGTCGATTACAACTCAGCCTGTAACCAAAGCTCGTTCAATAGTTATGCAGAAGACGTCGTTAATTGTTCCAGCTTTGCCCGTAGCACCTTTTCCGACGGCTCGGTCAGCGTCGTGCCGTCGGGGAAGGCGATGGTGGGCGAGCTGCGGAAGCCGTTGTTGACCTGCTCGACCCAGCGCGCGGCCTCCTGGTCCAGACGGATGTCCACGAAATCGTATTCGATCCGCAGCTCATCCAGCACACGGCGGGCGCGGCGGGTGTCGCCGCAGTAGGGCGTGGCATAGACGGTAATGTGCGCCGGTTTCGATCGGTCGTCGTTCATGATGGTCGGGTCCTGGTGCAAGTTTCCCCTGAATTGTATGGTAGAATGGGCAGCGAGGCAAACGGACAGATGCGGGCAAGTTGCAGGTGGCAGGTGGCAAGGTGCACGGCGGAAGGAGCAGCTACTGCGCCTGGGCGTCAGCCGGCTTCAGTGAGCATTTATCAGTTTTCAGCTACTGCCCCGGTCCGTCCGTTTTCTTCAGTGATCAGTGACCAATGACCGTGGCTGGTCGCCGCTATAAGCCATCAGCCATCAGCTATCAGCTATCTCCCCTGTTTTTATCACCGAGGTTCTTATGCACGATGCAGTGATTATCGACGCGGTGCGCACGCCGGTGGGACGCCACGGAGGCGCATTGGCCGGCGTTCGTCCGGACGACATGGCCGCGCTGGTCATCGGCGAGCTTATCAGGCGCACCGGTATTGATCCGGCGCTGGTGGAGGAGGTGTATCTCGGCTGCGCCAACCAGGCGGGCGAGGACAACCGCAACGTGGCGCGCATGGCCGCGCTGCTGGCCGGCCTGCCGCAGAGCGTGGCCGCGGTGACGTTCAACCGCCTGTGCGCGTCCGGCCTGAACGCGATCAACCAGGCCGCGCGCGCGATCAAGGCGGGCGAGGG
Organism: Caldilineales bacterium; assembly: GCA_041391245.1. Classification (GTDB taxonomy): domain Bacteria; phylum Chloroflexota; class Anaerolineae; order JAAEKA01; family JAAEKA01; genus JACKBK01. The sequence continues at coordinate 95,763 of JAWKOJ010000014.1, read as the reverse complement.
CGACGTGTACATCGCCGGCGGCGTCGAGTCCATGAGCCGCGCGCCCTATGCCCTGCCCAAGGCCGAGCGCGGCTACCCCTGGGGCAACATCACCGGCTACGACACGACGCTGGGCTGGCGCTTTCCCAATCCGCGCATGGAGGCCATGTTCCCGCTGGAGCAGATGGGCGAGACGGCCGAGAACATCTACGAGCTGAGCTGCGACGCGACCGGCCCGCTGGCCGGTGGTCCCATCAGCCGCGCTGAACAGGATGCCTTTGCGCTGGAGAGCCAGCGGCGCGCCGTAGAGGCGATCCGCAACGGCCGCTTCCGCGATGAGATTGTGCCGGTGGAGATTCCTCAGCGCAAGGGGCCGCCGCTGGTGGTTGACACCGACGAACACCCGCGCTACCGGCGCAACGCCGCGGGCGAGGTCGAGCTGGACACCAGCCTGGAGCAGTTGGCGAAGCTGCGGCCGGCCTTCCGCAAGGACGGCACCGTGACTGCCGGCAACGCCAGTGGCATCAACGACGGCGCGGCAGCGCTGCTGCTGACGTCGGCCGACCGCGCGCGCGCGCTGGAATTGCAGCCGTTGGTGCGCATCGTGGGCTCGGCCGCGGCAGGCGTTGATCCGCGCACCATGGGGTTAGGGCCGGTGCCGGCGACGCGCAAGGCGCTGGCGCGCGCCGGCCTGACCATCGAGGACATCGGCCTGATCGAGATCAACGAGGCGTTTGCCGTGCAGTCGCTGGCCTGCATGCACGAGTTGGGGATGGATCCTGCCATCACCAACGTCAACGGCGGCGCGATTGCGCTGGGGCATCCGCTGGGCTGCTCCGGCGCACGGCTGGTGACGACACTGGTGCATGAGATGAAGCGGCGCAACGCGGCCGGCCAGCCGGTGCGCTACGGTCTGGCAACCCTCTGCGTCGGCGTCGGGCAGGGCGAGGCGACGATTGTCGAGTGGATCGGTGATTACTGAGCCGCCGCCAGTGCTTCCGCTTCCTCAACCAGCCCTTCCAGAATCCCAAGCCCTTCGCTCCAGAACCCGGGATCGGTCAGGTCGACGCCCAGCGGTTTGACGATCTCGTGCGGCCAGTCCGACCCGCCCTTGCTCAGCATCTCGACGTAGGCGTCGGCGAAGCCGTCCGGCGCCTGCTGGTAGCGGGCATAGAGCGCCAGCACCAGCAACTCGCCGAACGCATAGGCGTAGACGTAGCCCGGCACGCTGATGAAATGGTGGATGTAGCTCCACCAGATGCTGTAGCCATCGGTCAAGGTAACGCTGTCGCCAAACATGGCCCGCTGCGTTTCCATCCACAGCTCGCTGATGCGTTCTGTGGTCAGCTCGCCCTCCTCGCGCCGCGGTGTGGATGGCGTGCTCGAAGCGGTTCATGCTGACCTGCCGGAAGGCCGTCGCGAACGAGTCTTCCAGCTTCGAGGTCAACATGGCCAGCCGAACAGCCGGGTCCGCCACGTTCGCCATCATTGCCTGGAAGACCAGCATTTCGCCGAACACCGAGGCTGTCTCGGCCGAGGTCAGCGGCGTGCATCTGCAGCATGCCCTGTGCGCCGCTCAGCTTCTGGTGGACACCGTGGCCCAGCTCGTGGGCCAGGGTCATCACATCGCGCGGCCGGCCGTCGTAGTTGAGCAGGATGTACGGATGCACCGACGGCACGGTGCCGCTGCTGAACGCTCCGCCCATCTTGCCCGGCCGCGGCGGCGCATCGATCCAGTCGTGCTCGAAGAACCAGCCGGCGATTTCGGCCATCTGCGGGTGAAAGCGGCCGTAGGAGGTCAGCACCAGCTCGCGCGCCTCCTCCCAGGTGTAGAAGTGGTCGGCGGCCGGCAGCGGCGCATAGCGGTCGTAGTCGAACAGTTCGTCCACGCCCAACAGCCTGGCCTTCAGCCGGTAGTAGCGGGCCACGATGTCGTAGCGCGCGGTGACCGCCTCGACCAGCGCCTCCACGGTGGCGTCATCGACCTGATTGCCCAGATTGCGGGCGCTGATCCAACTTGGATAGCCGCGCAGCCGGTCGTCGGACGCCTTGTCGGCCAACACGGTGTTGAAGACGTAGGTGTTGGTCCGCTGCATCGTCTTGAACCCGGCTGTCGCCGTCTCCGCTGCTCGCCGCCGCCGGTCCCGGTCGGGCGAGTAAAGATTCGTAAGCAACTGGTCGCGCATCAGGCTTTCGCCCTCGAACTCGTAGCGGGCCGCGCCGTGCACCTCGTCGAAGTAGCGGTCCCAGGCGTTGCGGCCCGTGACTGCCTTCTCGGACAAGATCTTTTCCTCTGGCTCGCTCAGCAGGTAGGGCCGGTAGATGCGCACCGTCTCCAACCAGTGCTGCCAGTGGGCCACGGCCGGATCGGCCAGCCAACCGGCCACCGTCTCGTCGGCCACTGCTGCCAGTTCCAGTTCAAGGAACACCAGCTTCTGCTCCAGCCGCGAGCCGCGCTCTGTGATGCGCTGGAGGAGCGCGCCGCGGGCCGGGTCCTGCGTATCCTGGGTCCAGTTCAGCGACGCAAAGGAGGCGACTTTGAAGGCGCGCTCGATCAGTGCTTCGTAGCGGGTAATCAGGGCAGCCAGTTCCGCTGCGGTCAGGCTCGCGATCCGGCCGCGGTAGGTCGCGTCCAGCGCATCCGCCTCGTCGTCGCAGGCGTCGAGGTCGGCGTTGATCAGCGGATCGGTCGCCCCGGCGTAGAGATCAGTAAGATCCCAGCTAACGGTTTCGGCCCCTGTCAGTGGTGTCTCGGTCATTGTTAAGCATTCCTCCTCAGATTTGTGGCGAGAGTGTACCACAACTGCCGCTGACAAGCGAAGCGCGCGACGGGCCATGCAAGCGGTGCGATTTGTTGGACAGGCCGCGGCGCTGTACAATCATCCAACAATACTATGAACGTGGATACAACCCTTGTTTCAATCAGCGACAACCCGGAGGCCGGGCGTTTCGAGGCGCTCTACGGCGGCGACGTTGTGGGATACATCACCTACCAGACCCGCGATGGCGTAATGCGACTTCCCCACACCTACGTGACGCCGGCAGCCCGCGGCCAGAACGTCGCCGCGCTGCTGACCGACCACGCGCTTCGGGCAGCCCGCGTCCAGCGACTGCGCGTCGTACCAATCTGCTGGTACGTGGATCGCTACATCCAGCGCCATCCACAGTATCACGACCTGTTGGGCGATCCAGCTACCCTCCAGAAAGGCGTCTCATGACCAAATACGTAGGCGTGCTGACCGCCGGCGGCGACAGCCCTGGCCTGAACGCGGCGATCCGGGGCGTTGGCAAGGCCGCGCAGGGCGAGTACGGCATGCAGGTAATCGGGTTTCGCGACGGCTTTCGCTGGGGTGTCGCGGACGCGAATGATGGTTCGAGCATCCTTCTCGCGAATCCCTCTTGACTCCCGGCGACGCAAATCGTATAATGAATGCACTGGGTATTGATCTGCGGCAATGATGCCGCCTAACGCGCAGGGAGGATCCCTATGAAGCGACGTGAGCATCGGTTTTTTGTCTTGTTAGTCGTCGTTGCCCTGCTGGCCATGTCGGCCGGTTCTGTGGGCGCTTCTGGCAGTGCGCCAGTCTCTGACTGGTCGAGCTGGCAGGCCTACTTCACTCCAATCGTTCCACCGTCCCCAGATGGGCCGGGCAGCCCCGCCGGGCTTCCCATCCCCACCAAGTCCCCGTCCAATGCATCGCTGCAGGCGTGGGTCAACATGATTCCGTCCCTTCCCGAACCGTCCATGGCTGCCCATGCAGAAGAGGTCGCCCGCGGCGATGACCACTCCACCATCGTGGGGCACGGTCCGGCCGTAACCGGCTTGGCCGCTCGCAACGACTGGGCCTATGGCAACCAGCTTCTGAGTTCAGCCAATCCGGGTCCCTTCTTCGAGACCTTCGACCACTTCCACGGCATTACCTGGCGCATGATCCCGGATAACTGGGGTGGCTACGCCTACCGCGGCGCCGACAGCGTGACTCTCGACCGCGAGCAGGTGGTCAAGGACGAGGGCCCGTACGACGGCAGCTACTCGATGAAGATCGCAGCCAGCGTGCCCTTCGAGGCCGGCATCTCGCGTGAGATCACCGTTCCGCCTGGCTCTGAGGTCAAGGTGCGTACCATGTACCTGCTCTACGACCACGGCGGGCTGCACGGCGGCAACGTCTGGACATACGACTGGGCCGCGCTGGGAGTCAAGTGCGACGACATGGACGCCGAGTGGGTGAACGGTCCGTGGCACGGCCAATGGCTCCCGCTGGAGCACACGGTCACGGCCGGGCCTGAAGGTCGTATCATGATCTTCCTGCAGGTTATCAGCCCCCTGGCTGAGAACGTCAACGGCTACTTCGACGACGTTCAGGTCTGGGTGGACGGCGAACCGTATCAGGGCTAGCACGATGACGTTCGACTTTGTCGGCAAAGTCGAACGTCTCGGCAGCGAACCAAGCGAAGCCCGGCTTGTTCCGCAAGGCCGGGCTTCTTGCTGTCGGTGGCTCGTCACACGCCACCGTGAAACCGGGACATCACTTGGACCTGGCTATCGAAACCATCAGCTTGTCAAAATCGTTCGGCGACGTGCGGGCTGTCAACGATGTCAGCCTGCGGGTGCAGCGCGGCGAGATCTACGGCTTTCTCGGCCTCAACGGCGCGGGCAAGACGACGACGATCCGCGCGCTGCTGGGCATGATCCGCCCTGAAACCGGGTCGGTGCGCCTGCTGGGCCAGCCGGTGGGTCCGCACGGCGCGGCCCCTGGCGCCAGGTCGGCCACATGGTGGAGTCGCCGGCTGTCTACCCCGAGCTGACGGTGCGGGAAAACCTGGAGGTTGCGCGCTGCTGGCAGGGTGTGAGCGACCGCAGCGCGATCGAACGGGTCATCGAACAGCTTGGCCTGAGCCAGTACGCCAACCGGCGATCGAGAACGCTCTCCACAGGCAACCGCCACCGGCTGGGACTGGCGGGCCCTGCTGCACGGTCTGACCTGCTGATCCTGGACGAGCCGGGCAGCGGCCTCGACCCGGCAGGGAGTGGTCGGGATGCGCGAGCTGTTGGGCCGGTTAGCCGGCGAGCAGAGCGTGACCATCTTCATGTCGAGCCACATCCTGACCGAGGTGGACCGGCTGGCGACGCGCATCGGCATCATCCACCACGGCCGGCTGATCGAGGAACTGGGCGCGCGGCAGCTGGAAGCACTGCGGAAGCGCAAGCTGGCCGTGCGGACGTGACCTGGCGCGCCCGCGCCGCACTGGCCGGCGCAGGTTCGAGGTTCAGGACGGCGACGGCTTGCTGCTGCTCCCCGGCACAGGCCGTCGATGCGCCCGACGAGGTGGCAACCCTGCTGGTCAACGCGGGAACGCCGCCCACCCGGCTGGCGGTGGAGCAGGAGAACCTGGAAGACTACTTCCTGCGGCTGACGGGAGGCGGCACGGTGAGCGAGTTTCTGGCTGCCTTCCAGGTCGAGTTGCTGGCGCCGCGGCTGGCCTGGGGAATCACTGCGGCGTTCCTGATCCTGCCGCTGGTCGGCGGGCTGTTCATGGTCATCCTCAAGAACCCCGAACAGGCGCGCGCCATGGGCCTGATCAGCGTCAAGGCGCAGCTGGCCGGCGGCGCCGCCGACTGGCCCACCTACTTCAGCATGCTGCTGCAAGGGACGGCCATCGGCGGCATCATGTTGTACTCGTTCATCACCGCCTGGGTCTTTGGTCGCGAGTTCTCGGACCATACGGCCAAGGAGTTTCTGGCCGTGCCGACGCCGCGCTGGCAGATCATCGCCGCCAAGTTTGCACTCCTGGTGCTGTGGATCGTAGTTCTGACTCTGTTGAGCTTCGCCGTCGCTCTGGTCATCGGCGCGCTGGTGACGATTCCGGGCTGGGCATCGCAACTGGCGACAACGACGTTCGGCTCGCTGGCGCTGATCATGCTGTTGCTCCTGATGCTGATGCCGCTGGTCGCCTTTTTTGCCAGCGCCGGCCGCGGCTACCTGCCGCCGCTGGGCTGGGCGCTGCTGACCCTGGTGCTGGCGCAGATCGTGGGCGTACTCGGTTGGGGCGACTGGTTTCCCTGGAGTGTGCCGGCGCTGGCCAGCGGCATGGCCGGGCCGCCCGCCGAGCTGACCGGCCTGCACAGCTACCTTGTCGTGCTGTTGGTTTGCATCGTCGGCCTGGCAGCCACGTTCGTCTGGTGGCGCAGCGCCGATCAGGCGCAGTGAGAAAGCTTTGCCATGACAGAAGATGCCTTGCGAGATCAGATTGTCATTGAACGCTTTGTCGCAGTTTGTCGCGCCGACCCGCGCATCCTGGCTGCCACGCGCTACGGATCGCGCGTGGGCGGCTCATGGGACGAGCGCTCCGACATCGACCTCGCGGTGATCACCAGCGATGCCGCGTTCGAGTCGTTCAGGGCCGAGCGCGGCGCGTTTGTCCAGAAGTTGGGCAACCCGCTGTTCATCGAGGACTTCGACATCTCCGACATGCTGTTCGTCATTCTGGACGACGGCACGGAAATCGAGCTTTCGTTTGGGCGCGAGGGCAAGTTCAGCCCCAGCAACGGCGGGCCATTCCATGTGCTGCTGGACAAACGTGGTATTCTGAGCGGCGTCGAGCCGGTGCGTCCGTTCCGCTGGATCTGCCGAACAGGTCGAGACGCTGCGCCGGCTGATCGCCTGGTTCTGGCACGACCTGTCGCACTTCATCACTGCATTAACGCGGGCAACTCTGGTGGGCGCAGGGGCAGCTGAACGTCCTGCGGCTGTCCTGCATCAACCTGGCGCGGCTGCGGCAGGATTTCTCCGATCCGGACGCCGGGGACGAAGGTTTCTTCAAGGTCGATGAGCTGCTGCCGGCGAAGACGCTGGCGCCGCTGGTGTCCACGTTCTGCCCGCTGGAGCGCCGGGCGATGATCGCAGCCGCTGTGATCATCGCGGACTTCTTCCGCCAGCAAGCACAGCCGCTGGCTCGCGACCATGGAATGACGTATCCAGTCGCGCTGGACCAGCTCATGACTGCCCGGCTGCTGGCGCTGACCGGCACATGGTGAGTGCGAATGATCTACGACCAGGCTGAGTTCGACATCCGTTGTGAATGGGGCGAGCAGGGTGTGCTGCACCTGGCGCCGGTCAGCGATGTGGTGATCGTCGTCGATGTTCTGTCTTTAGCACCTGCGTTGATTGCCGTGGCGCGCGGCGCCATTGTCTTCCCGTTCCGCAGCAAGGGCGAGGGCGCGGCCGCATTTGCCCGGGCGCAGGGTGCAGAGCTGGCCGGCAAGCGGGGCCTGGGACGGTTCTCCCTGTCGCCCGCCTCCTTGTCCCAGGTTTCAGCCGGGCAGCGCCTCGTTCTGCCCTCGCCCAACGGCTCGACGTTATCGCTGGCCTCCGGCGACACGACTACGCTGGCCGGCTGCCTGCGCAATGCCAGCGCTGTGGCCAGGCTGCGGCGCAGATCGGGCGCGGGATCGCGGTCATCCCGGCTGGCGAGCTGGCGCACCGGCTGGTCGCTGCGGCCCGGTGTCGAGGATTGGCTGGGCGCTGGCGCGATCATCCAGCGCCTGCCCGGCGCCCTGTCGCCCGAGGCGCGCCTGGCGGTCGATGCGTTTCGCAGCGCAGCGGATGACATCCAGGCGCTGGTGTCCGCCTGTTCATCACCAGCGAAACTGATCATGCAGGGGTTTGACGAGGATGTGCGGCTTGCCACAACAATCGACGCCGACGAGAGCGCCCCCTGCCTCATCGATGGCGCTTACAGACACCGATGATGGTGATGGCAAGAGGGCGGCATAACCCGGAGATGTCCCCTCGTGGCGTACCATCGGTGGTGCGTAGTCTTGCGATTCTGCATTCCCAGGTACTTGAAAGACGTATCTATGACAACCTCTGAACCTCATGTCATCGTTCTGGGCGCCGGGTTCGCCGGCGCGGGCGCCGTGCGCAAGCTCAAGGATGCGCCGGTTCGGATCACGATCATCGACCAAAACGATTACCATACCTTTCAGCCGCTGCTCTATCAGTTGGCGACCAACGAACTGGATACGACGCAGGTTGGCTTTCCGGTACTTAGCCATGCACCGCCAGGACAATGCCGTGTTCCACCAGGCCAGGGTTAACGCCGTCGATCTGGCCGGCAAGCAGGTGCAACTGGACGGGATGGAGCCGCTGGCGTACGACTATCTCGTCGTGGGCCTGGGCGCGGTGGTCAACACGTTCGGGGTTCCCGGGGCAGACGACCATGCTTTCCGCTCTACACCATGCGCGATGCGCTGCGGCACGAGCACCACCTGCTCCAGACGCTGGAAGCCGTGGACAAGGACCCGGCGCTGATCGACGACGGCGCGCTGACCTTCTGTGTGGTCGGCGGCGGCCCGACCGGCGTGGAGACCGCTGGCGCGTTGGCGGAGTTCCTGCACTTCGTTGCCGAGGAAGACTACCCCAACCTGCCCATAAAGGAGAAGGCACAGATTATTCTGTTGGAGGCTGGGCCGCACCTGCTCGGCCCTTTCAAGCCCAAACTGCAGAAGTACGCCCAGAAGGCGCTGGAGAAGCTGGGCGTTTCCGTGAGGACGGGCCAGATCGTGGCCGAGATAGCGCCGACCCACGTCACATTGAAGTCGGGCGAGGTCATCAAGACCCGCACGCTGATCTGGGGCGCGGGCATCCAGGTCAATCCGCTGGCGCACAGCCTGGGCGTCGAGCAGGGAAGAGGAGGCCGCATCCCGGTGGAGACCGACCTGCGCCTGAAGGATCACCCCGAAGTCTTTGTCGTCGGCGATATTGCCATCATCACTGACGCCAAGAAGGACAGACAACTGCCGCAGCTCGGCTCAGTGGCGCAGCAAGCCGGCCATCATGCCGGCGAGAACATCGCCCGACTGGTTCAAGGCAAGGATCCCCAGCCGTTCGAGTATCGCGATAAAGGAACAATGGCCACGGTAGGGCGCGGCGCAGCGGTGGTCGAGATGCCGGAACACGGCACGATGACCGGCCACGCCGCGTGGCTGGCCTGGATGGCCGTCCACGCCGCGCTGCTCTCCGGCGGCGAGGAGAAGACCACCACGATCGTCGACTGGGGCTGGAACGTGGTCACCAAGAAACGCGGCAAGCGAATCATGGTGACCGATGAGGATGTTCTTGGCGCAGACGCCGACGATTAGCTTGCCCCGACGGCGCTGTTGGGGCAGTTCTTTGCCGTGATCAAGGGGGAGATGCTGTGGACACAGGGGGCGTGGAAGGCATTGCAATCGCTTGATGCGGATAATGGGAGGACTGGAGATGGGAGACTGCTCAGCGAGCCTCCCATCTTCAGTCTTTAGCTAGTCATTTTCGCGCAGCCACGCCCACGCCTTGTCTGTCTGGTCCGAGGGGAAATACTCGGCCTCCCTGGCATCGAAGGGATCCGGCCAGGGCAGCCAGCCACTTCTCCCAGCGTTTGTCGCCGACGATAGCCATCTTCTTGATCTTGTCGTGAAAACGGTGGCCGAACTTCAGATCAGGCAACCACGCCTTGACTTCTTCACCGGCGAATTCCTGCAGGTCCAGCAGCAAGAACACGCCGTCGGCGTATTGATCTACCAGGGCCTGGATTGCCGGATTCAGTTGTTGGTAATCGTCGGGCGTGACCTTGCCCACGACTTTGTAGCCGACCACCGATCCGGAGCTTTCACTGAGTTTCTCTATCCACAAGACTACCTCCTCTCAAACCTGGTCTTAACTATCTATTGGACCAGATAAAACCGAAACCCCGTCAAGCGCAAAACTCGTCAGGCTCGGTGTTCTTCCATGTCAGGACGCTGGTCGGGTTAGCGCCCCTCCTGTCGCCTTCGACTACTCGCCGCTGGCTGCGACAACGGTCCCGGCGGCGACCACGTCGCCCTCAGCATCGGCTGCCACACCGCCTTCGCCCGCAACCACGTCGCCTTCAGGATCCTGGGCGGCGCCGGCCACGTAGGATGCGATCTGGCCCGACAGCTCATCGCCGACGGTCAGCGTGACCACGTCTGCGCTGTAGCCCTGCATGCTGTTGATCACGCCTTCGCTCTCGATGTCTTCCAGAAGCAAGAGCATCATCGAGCTGTCGGGCGTCAACGCCTGGCCGATCTCCTCCAGGTCACCCTTGGCAATGGGACGGCCCAGATATTTGCCCGCTACGCCGCCGACGACGCCGCCGGCTGCTGCCCAGGCCAGCAGGCCGAAAGGTCCGCCGATCAAGCTCAACAGGCCGCCGGCTGCGATACCAACCACCGCGCCTACGCCGCCTCGTCCCGGCTCGTGGACGTGGACCTTGCCGCCAGCATCCTGCTCGACCACTGCCTGTGCCACTATCTTGTGGCCTTCCAGCGCGCCGGAGGCCTTGATTGCACTCACGGCGTCCGAGGCGCCCTGCTGACCGGCGAAGCGGAAGGCCAGAATGTTGTAGATTGCCGAAGATCTGCTTTAGCCATCATAGTACTCCTTCAGATAGTCTGGAATTACGAACTTGTTTCCTCAATGAATGCGGTGTTGCGGGCGGCATTCATCTTCATCACAGGTGGATTATTCGTCGGCCAGCAGGGAAGCGACGACATCGGCCGCTGCTTCCTCCTCAATGATCTCGGCAGCTACCAGTGCATCGAACGCTTCCCGGGCCGCCTCTTCCTCGATAACTACAGCAGCCAGCAGCGCCTTCAGTGCGGCCAGCGCGGCTGCAGCCTTGATCTCCTCCTCCGCCTCAACAGCCTCGGCTGCTTCCTCGGCAATCGCTTCCGCTTCCGCCTCCATGGCTTCGGCCACGACTTCGGCGGCCTCGTTCATGGCGGCTTCCTCGATCAGCTCCGCAGCAACCAGCACCTCGGCCACGTCCTCCGCTGCGGCGTCCTCGGCCAGCGCGGCCGCCACCCGTCGGTGGCCTCGGCGATGGCGGCTTCCTCGATCAGATCGACCTCGGCCAGCACCTGGGCCACTTCCAGCGCAGCAGCGTACTTGATGGCCTCGGCGGCCTCGATAGCTTCCTCGGCCTCGATCATGGCTTCCAGTTCTTTGCCGACCATGATCAACGCCTGGGGCGAGATTGAGAACCTCCTGTATTGTAGATTTGGTAGTTCGCCGAAGGGGATACGAGTTCATGAAGCACCCAGGTATTGCACGGATAACAACGCAAAGTGGCTTTCGTACAGGGTATTCAGTATGCTGCCAGCGCAGCTTGATCCGGGACCCACCCAACCAACCGCGTCACCGGTGAAGGAATCCCCGGTGCCATTTCAGGTTCACTTACCGTCATGCCGCCAAGGCGATCTGTCCACGATGGGTCCAGAACGCCGGCGACACAGATGGCATAGTTTGCTGAGCTGTCAAAAGGGTAAGTCATCCTCGGAGTTTCCGACCTTTGCATACCTGCATGGGCAGCGTCCGAACGTCACCTTTCATCGAATAGATACTGATCACTGGCTCCATTCATCATTATAGAGCCAACAAACTGTCCGTGTCATGCCCAAAATTGGGTAAAAGTTGAGTATTCCGGGAAAGCTCTTGTCATTTTGCTTCCGCAGACCTGGCCTTCAGCCATGTTTGCGCTTCAGCCCAGGAAGTATCCAGAGCTGCGCCCAGACCAGCCTGCTCAGGAAATACGTTGTTGCGACCGATCTCATCAAGGATGCCTGTTTTCTCCAGCGTGGTCATTACGTCAGTTCCAACGCCTTCCAGCATAAACCGGTTGCCGCCAGCCTGTGCCTTCTTGGCAAAGATCGATAGCTGCTTGAGAAAGGTGCTGTAGTCTCGCGCTGCGCGAACGCCAGATGACGACCGCGTGGGTGACGCCTTCCAGGGAGGGCATCTTGTTCATCACACTAGGCACTTCGGCGAAGAAGTTGGCACCTTCGTAGGCAACGACGGTGCCTGGTTCGAGGAAGAAGGTCGCGGGCAGGTCCTTTTCTTCCCAGTAACCGCTTTCTCCCCGCACAAGCTGGAACCAGCCTGGTATGGGAAGCGGAGGCGCTGACGTAAAGCAGCAGCGACAACCCTGCGCCAAGGAAAATGGTGTACACGCAGAGGAATGAACAGCGCCGAGACAAAGGTCAACAACCCGGCTGCTGCAGGCCCAGAATGCCCTGTACGCAGCCTGGCGTTGGGAATTCGGGCGGCGATCAACTCGCCGCCGATGACAAACAGCATCCCGGCGATGACGGCCAGCGGCACCAACTCGGCCAGGCTGCCGAACAGCAAGAGAATCAGGGCCAGCCACAGTCCGGCAAAGATTCCTCCCCAGCGGGATTGGCTCCCGGCGCCAACACTGATGCCGGTGCGTGACGGGGGGCCGCCGGTTCCCATGGACTGGAAAAAGCTGCCCAGCGGGTTGCCGATGCCTTCGCCGATGAAATCGTAGCATCGGCCCGGCTACCGTCGGTGTTGGGGTAAGCGGTGCTGATGCCTGCACCCTGTACCAGCGCCACCAGCGCCACCGAAAGCGATCAGCGCCAGTTTCGGTATCAGGGCAAACGCCGGCAGGACGGGAAGTGGGCAAGCCACGCGCGGGATCGAGGCAATGCTGCTGACCAGCGGAACTGGCGGTTTCAGCAGATGAACGCAACCACAGGTCATGATGATCAGAGTGAAGATGGCTAACCAGCTTCGCCGTCCGCAGGATGCGCTTGAGAACGAGCATGAGGACGATGGTGCTGACGGAAACCGCCGTTATCTGCAAGCTCCACTGAGGTATGTTCACAAACCAGTTGATCATCTCCATCAACTTGTTGCTGCCTGACGGCGCATAGCCGGAAAAATCGCCCATCTCACCGATGATGATGAGCAACGATGCTGCGGCCACAAGCGGTCATCACGCCGTTCGAGACGAAGTTGACCAGGCTACCCAGGCGCAACAGCCCCAGAATCAACATCATCACCCCGACCAGGAACGTGATGGTAAACAAGGCGGCGGGCATCTGGCTGCTTTGAATGTTGGCTGTTTGCATGACGCTGGCCGTTGACAACGCAATGGCGCTGGTCAGGGTGCTGATCCTCAGGATGGTGCCGGTTGACAAAGACACGCAGCGATCGTGGCGACGTGCCCGAGTACATGCCGTACAGCGGGTTCACGCCAGCCAATTGGGCGTAGGCCATCCCTTCGGGAATGCTGAACAAGCCGGTGGCGAAGCCAGCTATCGCATCTGATTTCAGTGTCTTTGGGTTTGGATTGACGGAATTTAGGAAGCTCTTGATGTTCAAGACACGGTCTCCTGAGAGTGGCCAGTTGCACCGAGGCCTGTGGCCGGCAACCAGCTTAGAATAGGGATGTGCTTTTCCAGTCCTCTGGGGACGGTTGTCGTGTTGATTTTCTTACCTGTCTGCAAAGTCGTTACGCAGCCTGAATGGAAAAGACCGTGCGCCAATCCTGTTTCATGCTGACCACCACCCAGCCGCGCTCGGTTGCCATTTTCACAGCGTCTTCTGCCCCGGCCGTGTAGTTGAACTCCCTTTCGGCGTCGTCGTGGTTGACCAGCAAACACAAGGAGGAACGCGGGTTTCCCTCGACATACTGCAACATCTGGATGTCACCGTTGGGTGCCTGCCGCGAAAATGGGTCGCCGCCCGATGCGGCTCCAGATGCGCGGCGGTTTCTCTGGCCCATCGTTCAGGACATCAAGATGCGGCAGCGTCAACAAATCGCCGCCGCGGTCGCCGGCGCGAAACTCCAGCGAGACACTGCTGCCGATCACGCGATCCGGCGGGATGCCGTACATTTCGTGCGTGATCGGGCGCATGAAATCGCGCCCGCCGCCGGAGGCGACGAAATTGGCGAACCCGTGGGCCTCCAGAAAGCGCAACAGTTCGACCATCGGTGCATAGCCACACTGGCTGTACAGTCGTTTCAGGGTAGGATGTGACTGCGTGCGCAAGAACTCGCCGGCGCGGGCAGCAAATTCCTCGACTGTGATGCCGGCAAAGGCGGCAAGTATGCCCTGCATCACCTTGGGCAGATCGCTGTCATCGCCGCGATAATGTTTGGTAACGGCGTTCCCCAGCCATGAGTAATCTTGTTCGGCGGCTGCTTTCCACGGCTGCTCCTTAGCAAGAGCAGGATTTTCGTTCACCATGTCCACCCAACGCCGCAGGATGAAATCGAGTTGGATGTACACGGGTTTTTCACACCAAAGCGTGCCGTCGTTGTCGAAGACGGCGATGCGTTCTTCTGGCGGAACGTAGCCTGGGTTGTCGCGGTCGGTGACTTTGCGACGAAATCCCATATCGCTTGCCTGGTGGCTGTACCGTTCCAGAGGGTCAGGTCAATTGGCATTATGTGGATGGCTTTCTACAGATTTGCCATAAGGTCAGGCGTCTTGAGGCTTGCTCGCAGGCTGTTCGCCTGTGGTCGATGCCTGGATTCGTGCCCCCATCCGTTTCGCAGTGGGGAGCAGGATCAGCAGCAGCAACACACCGCCCACCAGCACGAACGGCAGTGTCGCCGTGCCGGCGAAATTCTGCGCGCTGACCAGGATGGCCGCGGAGACGTTGCGCTGCGCGGTGCCCAGGCCCATCACGCTGCGCACCGCCGGATCTCTCCCTCCCAGGAGCACCCCGATCAGAACGCTTCCGGCGATCAACAGCACCAACGCGAGGAGTCCCAAGGAGCCGATCAGGTTGATGATATTGGATACGTTCAGTCCCAGTCCAACCACCAGCAGGACGAGCAGCGAAACACTGGAGGTCTTGTTCATGAACGGCTGCCAGTGCCCGGCGCTATCCGGTGAATGGGACTTGAACAGCATGCCGAGGGCCAGGGGTACCAGCATCAGGGCGATCAGCGACCTGGCAATGTCCCACGGGTTCACCGAGACGCCGGGCAGCAGCAGCGGAAGCACAACCGGCAGGTAGAGGCGGTTACCACCATCAACAGCACCATCAGCCCAACCGCGAAGGCGATGTTGCCTTTGGCGCCTTGCACCAGTTTGGGCAGGAAGGGAGCGCCGGCCGCCGTTGCCAGCACGATCAGTCCAATCCGCAGCGGCTGGTCCAGCGGCAAGACCAGTGTGATCACGTACGCCCACAGCGGCACCAGCACAAAGTTTGCTGCCAGGGCCAGGATGACGAGCCGGGCATTCTTTAGCGGTCCGGCGATTTGCGGCACCGTCAGGCTCATACCCATGGCCAGCATGCTGGTCACGATGAAGAAACAGGCCTGACACCTGGGCAACCACGGTAAGAAGATCTGAGATCGTCATCACTTTTACCCTTCAGCGATACGAAAGTCTCGCGCTGCCCCACCTATTCCTGGAATAGCGGAACAGCGCGTCCGATAGCATCAGGCGGGGTACCAGCAGAGCCGATACCCCGCCATTCAACGTCAAAAGTGGGCGGGTTTGAGGGTCAGTCGACGGCCATGGCCGCCGCCATCTCCATTTCAAGGTCGCGGTATTGTTCCTTCTCCACCGACACCTCCACGTACTGGATGGTGCCGCCGGCGAATTTGCCTTGCGTCTCCGGTGTGTACTCCTTGGCGACGGCGTCGGCGCTGTCACGGCCGATGCACAGGCCGTCTCCACACAGGGTGAACTTGCCGGTCTGGGTGCGCATCGGGCCTTCGGCCACGACTTTGTCGTTGATATACAGCTTGGCCGTGCCGTGGGATTCGCCGTACTGGCCGGCCTTCTCCCGGATGAACTCCACACCCAGTGTGTACTTGCCTGGCTTGAGGGCTTCATCAGAGACGAACCGCTGTTCCGGCGGGATGCCCAGGAAGTTGTATACGTAGTTCAGCTTCTGATCCTTGATGAACAGCGAGTGCCCGCCGAAGCGTGACCCATGGGCGAAGATCACCCCGGAGGTGTCCTCGCCGACCTCGACGTCAGCCAGGATCTTGTAGGACCGCCCGCGCACGTTGGCCGCCACACCTTCGGGAACCGCGGTCGTATCCGGGTAGTAGATGTAGCGCTCCCGGGGCGGCTCGGTGGAAGGTCGTTCGATGTTGACCAGGACTACCGGGGGCTGATCGTTGAGGGGCAACACCAGGTTCTTCCTGGCCTCATCCATCCACAACTGTTTGAGGTGTGCGAGCTTCTCCGGGTATTTCTCGGCCAGATCTGTGAATTCGGAGCGATCCTCATCCACGTGATACAGTTCCCACCGATCCTGGTCAAAGTGCCCTTTGTCGGTCAGCGGTGCATGGGTCGCGGCAGCATGCCAGCCGTCCTCCCACATACCGCGGGTGCCCATCATCTCATAGTATTGATGCTTTCTCTGGGTCGGGCCGTCCGGGTCGGCGTCGAAGCTGTAGCGCATTGAAATGCCGTTCATCGGGTACTGCTCCACGCCGCGATAGGTCGCGGGCATATCCAGCCCGCACACATCCAGGATGGTTGCAGCAACGTCAGTCGAGTGATGGTACTGGTGGCGTACCTCGCCACGAGCCTTCATACCCTGGGGCCACGAAATGATCATGGGATCGCAGGTGCCGCCGGAGTACTGCGAGTAGCGTTTGAACATTCTGAAGGGCGTCGAGAAGGCGGCCGCCCAGCCGGTGGGCATGTGATTATAACAATCCGGCCCCCCGAGCTTGTCGATCATCTTCATGTTCTCTTCCAGCGAATCCGGGAACCCGTTGAAGAACTTGTTCTCATTGACCGAGCCATTGGGCGAGCCTTCACCGGAGGTGCCGTTGTCGGCGGCATAGAGGATGAGCGTGTTGTCAAACTGGCCGGATTCCTCCAGATAATCGAAGATGCGTCCGATCTGGGCATCGGTATATTCGGAGAAGCCAGCCCAAACCTCCGCCATGCGGCTGAAGAGCTTCTTCTGATCGTCGCTTAACGTGTCCCAGGGCAGGACGACATCCAGCGGGTTCGCTTGATCTTCCGGCATCGGATTGAACGGCGTCAGCTTGGTATCCTCGGGGAAAACGCCCTTCTCGATCATCCGTTCCAGCACCCACTCGCGGTACGCCTCGTAGCCGTCGTCGAACTTGCCCTTGTACTTGTCGATATACTCCGGTGGGCAATGGTGGGGGGCATGGTTGGCGCCGGGGCAGAACCACATGTACCAGGGCTTCGATGGGTTGCTTGCCTTGTTGTCGCGGATCATGCGGATGGCCTGGTCGGCCAGATCCTTGGATAGGTGGTAGCCTTCGGCGGGCAGGTACGGCTGGTCGATGAAGTGGTTGTCTTCAGCCAGGTCAGGGTACCACTGGTTGGTCTCGCCGCCGATGAAGCCGTAGAAGCGGTCGAAACCCTGCTGCAGAGGCCACGTCCCCTTATACCCGCCGGGGGCATTGTCTTGCTCCGGCACGTTGTGATCCTTGCCCACCCAGAACGTGCTCCAGCCAGCATCCTGGAGGATGTGGGCGACCGTGGCGCATTGCGCGGGGATACGGCCGTGATAGCCAGGGAAGCCGTTGGAACCTTCTGGGATTTCGGCGAAGCCGTTGACATGGTGGTTGCGGCCGGTCAGGCAGGTAGACCGGGTCGGTCCACACAGGGCAGTCGTGTGCCACTGTGTGTATATCAAGCCGTTGTCGGCGAGCTTCTGCGCTGCCGGCATGTTGATGCGGCCGCCGTACGGCGACCACGCCGCTAACCCCGTATCGTCGTACAGGATGAAAAGTACGTTCGGCGCGCCTTCAGGCGCTTGCGGGGGTTTGTAGGGCCCCCAGTCGGCTACCGAGTCGCGGACATCGAGGGCAATCTTGCCCTTGAAGACCTGCTCGCTGTACTCCTCGGGATACGTTTTCTTTTCAGACATTGCAAACCTCCTGTTGGTTACTTTGGATACAGTGTCGGGCGAAAAGCCGGTCACCGGCGTGATGAAATCAGGTTAGCGTGATACCCGATGGTCACGCTCCACTGACGATGCGTACCTGTTTGCCGGTACACTCACTCGGTCGTTTGACGAGGGGAGGCCGCGCGGAACTACGTAGGTGTTGACCCGCTTTGCTTGGCGCCCGCCAAAGCGGCCATATCGTGTTGATGGTACCCAGCAACCAGTGCATCCTCCTCTTCCCGCTTGGGAAACAGGAAGAATACCAGCGCTGCGCCCAACAGAATGACGATGATCCCGACGATGTAGGCGGTTTGGTCGCCGGCGAGAAAGGCCGACTTAGCCGCCGCCGTGATCTGCGCTGCGTATTGTGGATACTGGGCAGCCACGCTCTGCGCGCCGGCATACGACATCTCCAGGCTGCTGACCGCAACGCTCGGCGCCTGCGAGGCGTCAGGCGTCGCGGCTAGCTGGGAAGCCATCGCCGCCGCATATCCTGCCGCCAGCAAAGCGCCAAAGATGGACTGGAAGAGCGCGCCGCCCAGATCGCGTTGCAGGTCAGCCGTGCCCGATGCCATTCCTACCCGAGTGACCGGTACCGAGTTTGTCAGCGAATTTGAAGATGGCGTAGAACCGAGGCCAACGCCTACGCCGATGCAGGCGTACCCCAGCCCAACCATCCAATAGGGAATGCCCTCGTTCCACAGCAAGAGCATGGTCAGAAAGCCAAGCAGCACAAAAAGATACCCCAGCAGCAACGTGAACCGTGAACCGCGTGATTTCACCAGCCTGGCTGAGCGCGGCGCTATCAGGATCATCAGGATCGAGGCTGGCAGGATCGCCAACCCGGAACTCACCGTCGAGTATCCCAGCACATTCTGCAAAAACTGCTGGCCGATGAACAGCGCACCCATGAGCGCTCCAAAGACGATGATTCCACCTACGGCTGCCACCCAGAAGGTCGGTCGTACGGCAACCTTCAGGTCGTACAGTGGATTCCTGGCGCGCCGCTGGCGGATGACGAAAAGGACCAGTGCCGAAAGCGCAACAACCATCAGCGTTACGACCAGCGTCCGCGCACCGGCGACCGGCGCAAAGTTGATGCCCAGGATAAACGCCCCGATCAGCAGGACCGAAAGCATGCCTCCCAGATTATCGACAGGTTCCTTGGTCTCGTTGACGTGTGCCGGCAAGAACTTCAGCGCCAGGATCAACGCCACGACCGCGATCGGCAGGACCACCAGGAAGACGGCATTCCACGGAAAGACGGCCAGCAGCAGTCCGGACACCAGTGGTCCCAGGGAATTGATCGACCCGCCAAAGGCAGCCCACAGCGCAATCGAATGGGTTCGTCGCGGTCCCGGTCCCCACAGCGCGGCGATCAAGGACAACGTCGTGGGGAAGGCCATGCCGGCCGCAAAACCGCCTACCAGCCGGCCGACAATCAAGACCTGAACCGAGGGGGCAAAACCACAGACGAGCGCTGCTGGCATGGCCAGCACCACACCAAGGATCAGCATCTGCTTCCGTCCGTAGCGGTCACCTAAAGCCCCCAGCCACAGCACCGAACAGGCCAGGCCCAGCGAATACCCCACAGCGACCAGGTTGAGCTGGATCTGGGAGGCGTCGAAATAGGCGCCGATTGAGGGCAGCGCCACGTTGGCCATCGCCAACGGCAGATTGGCAACGGCCGCTACGACGATCAGGGTGGTGAGGATTATGCCTGCTTGCTTGGGAACATCCTGAGAGTTCCCTGCCTTCGCACTGGTAGCATCAGATAAAGCCATGTAGCATCCATAGGAACTGGTTAGTGCTGGTCCATACAAACAGTGTAACATGGGCCTTGCAAGGTGTCATACCCATAATTGGGTAAAAACACGGGCGATTCGCGCGAGACATACAAGCAGGGCTGCCTGCAAACGTGCAGACAGGTCCAGCGCTAATCAGGGCGCTGGACCTGTCTGAAAGAAACGCGGCAATAGCGGACTGAGAACATCTTCTATGTCACGGCAAGCTCTCTGGCACGGTGTGCCGCCTCCATCCGGTTGTGAACGGACAGCTTGTCGTAGATGTTCCTGGTATGCGTGCGCAGTGTGCTGATGGAGATGCACAGCTCCTCGGCGATCTGGTTTGGTGTGAGGTCGGTTGCCAGGTACTCGAGAACCTGGCACTCCCGTTGGGTCAGATCCGCTGTCCCCACCGGTATTGTCGCACCGGGTGATTGCTGCGCGACGGGCACAGGTGTCGTTGCGGTGGAGGCCAGGACGTGTGTGGGGAATGCAGCCAGCAGGCTGCTGACAAAGGATGCGATGGAAGGTCGCAAGGCCGGTTGCTCGTGTTGCAACTGCTGGAGCAGGCTGGCCACAGGCCGGCCCAGGTCCACGAAATTGCGGATCGTGCCCGCTGCCTGGGCCAGGTCCAGCGCTGCGATCAACTGCTCCCTGGCCGCGGGCCAGTTGTCCTGGGCGTGGTATGCCAGCGCTTTCAGGGCCAGCACATCGATGCGATAGATCTTGCGGTTCATGTTGAGCAGTTGGCTGTCGATCTGCTCAAGCAAGCTCAATGCCTTGTCCGCACTTCCGGTCCCGTGCTCTGCCAGTAGCAGCTTGACCGGTGTGAGTTGGAGAGGGTAGAACCAGATCACGCGATTCATGTCGAAGTCGATTACCATGCCAAGACGACGGGCGAGATCGACGTCTCCCTGCGCCAGAGCGATCTCGATCGGAAAGGCACGCAGCTCATCCAATACATACGTGCTATCCAATTCTTCCAGATAGGCAGTGCAGGACGCAATGACCTCCACCGCCTTTTCGCTGCCTCCCCGGGCAAGATAGATCCTGCCCAGGGTAATCGCTGCCTGCGCCAGATATTCAGGTGATGCCAGCGCCGGTTCCTGCACAATGGCATGGAGGACCGTTTCCGCCAGGGGCAGCTCATTGGAAAGGTAGTGTGCAATCCCGGACACGTAACGCGCCTCGTTGAGCGTATCCACCAGATCGTAGTTGCGGATCCAACGTATACTTTCGCTGGCAGATCGCTGAGCACCGAGCAGGTCGCCATCCATGAAGCAAATAAGGGCCCGGTAATAGAGGAGCCTGCCTCGCTCGCTAGCCGGCAAGCCGGGATCTCTTAACGCTTCTTCGAGGATCGCATTGCCTTGCACGACCTCACCCATCATCTGATATCCGAAGGCATGGAGCGCAATCGTTTGGCTGCGCATGTGCTGTTGGTGCAATGGCAACAACGGCAACGCTTCAGCAGAGGCGGCAAGTACCGTTGATGAATCACCCATGTACAGGCCTATCATGGCGTTGAAATAGGCAATCTCCCCGCGCACTTCGCGCGCCACAGGCGAGTCCTCCGGCAGCAAACCCACCAGATCCGCAGCACGGGCAGCAACCATCTGCTGGGATCCCCGCCCCCGTGTCACAGGGAGGTGCGCCAGGGTGATCGAAAGCAAGGGGTCGTTGGCTGTGACTTCATCCGGGAACCATGCCAGCCAACGTTCCAGTTCGGGCCAATCTTCCGAGTTCATCGGATCGTGGCGCTGCTGCGCTACAATCTGTATGGCCGCTTCCGTGTCTCCGGCCGCAAGGTAATGGCGGATCGCGTCATTCCACATGGCATTGCGGGCAAACCACGCGGCGGCCCTTCTGTGCAAACCGGCCAGATCATCGCGGCTGAAGCGCTCCTGTAACGTCTTTTGCAACAGATGTTGGAAGAGGTGGTGGTAGCGGAACCACTGACGTTGGTCGTCCAGCGGGATGAGAAAGAGGTTCTGCGTTTGCAGCCAGTCCAGAAAGCTGTCGCCGGTCATGTCATCCTGTTCACCGGCACCGTTGGACCGGCAGACCGCATCACTCAACGATGCTGACAGGCGATCCAGCAGGCTGCTGGCCAACAGCCACCGTTGGTTCACCGGATCGAGGCGTGCAAGCACTTCGGCGAACAGGTAGTCGTTCAGATAGCGGCTGCTGCCCGGGATACCATCCATCAGCGCAGCGTCCTCATCCCGGTTGCGCAAAGACAGAGCCGCCAAGCGCAACGCGGTCACCCATCCCTCGGTTCGTTCGGTCCATTCGGCCGCGGTCGCTTCGTCCACGTTCCGTTGCAGCAGCTTGCTCAGCAAGCTGGCTGTTTCCTGAACGGTGAAGCGCAGGTCGCGCGCCCGGACTTCTGCAATTTGACCGTGGGCCCGCAGGGATGCGATGGGAAGAGGCGGATCCCGCCGGGTGATCAGCAAGAGGTGAAGGACGGGCGAAGGGTGCTGCAACAGCTCGCTCAGCAGCGTGAAGATCAGCGGCTCGTTGATCCTGTAGAGATCGTCAAGGGCAAGGATGAGGGGCTCGCCGATCGTATCCAGATCGTTCAGCAGGTAGCGGGCGACTACCGGCGCCGAAGGCATGGCAGGCGCTTGCAACAGGTCTCTGGTTTTCAGGTTTGCATCGGGGAAGACGCGCTGAATCCCGCTCACAAGGTAGCTTGTGAAGAGGCGCAGGTCTTTGTCGGCTTCGTCCAGGGAGATCCAGACGCTGGGATAGGCGCTGGCTTCCAGCCACATGCTGGCCAACGTGGTCTTGCCATAGCCGGCAGGCGCTGAGATCAGGGTGAGCGGGCGCAGCGTGTGGCGGCCAAGGCGTTTCAGCAGATCGGCGCGCAACTCCACGTCCGGGGCAACAGGCGGACGATAGAGCTTGGTGATCAGCAATGGATCAGGTGTCCGTAACGCCACCAATTCTGCGTTCTTGGACCCACCCAATGAGAAATCGCTGTGTTCTGGCGTAATCTGCACGTTGTCTTTGGAACGTATCGAGACACAGACCGGTTGTTTGCTTGTTCACAAGGTTCGCTTAACTATCGCATGAACATTATACCAAGGAAATTCGACAAGCAAAATGGAACCGGTCGCCTTGCTTGGGTGCATGTCAATCGCATGTGTTCCAAACGGGCCGAATCTGTGAAACTTCATGGGGCCTGTTTCTTCTGGCCGAACCTGCCTGCGTGAACAGGGGACAACCAACGCGCCCAAGCTGCATGCCATCCGGGCAGCCGGATACGTCGCGCCCGGCGACCATGCGGTCTCCGGCCCCACCTGCTCTGCCTCTCGCCCGGATCCCCCGCTTCCAGCATGACACTCTGGCCGGGATGATATCCCGATCCTGCCGGGATATCATCCCGGTTGCCGGTTCGGGCATTTCCCGATCAGGATAGGCGCCTGCCTCATGACAAACCGCGATCACATGGTGTATGCTGAGACCGGCTGAAGAGATATGCAAGGAGGTGTCGAGATGGCTGAATGGTTCACATCGCGCAGAGGCGCAATCACTCTCTCGGTTCTGGCGCTGCTCTCCAACGTCTGGCGCGGCTTTCTGGATGCGATGTTTGTGCTGCCGGCAGACTTTGGCGATGAAGGCACAATGCAGCTTGCCGCCGTGGTCTTCACGCTGCTGTTTGCCGGTTGGGCCTGGGCGCTGTTCGTCGCCTGGCAGGGCAGCCGGCGCGGGCTGATGGCAGCCTTTGCCATCAACGCGCTGGTGTTGCTGGCTGTGCCCATCGGCTGGCTGCTCTTCTACTGCCCGGCTGCGTGCCGGGCAGATGCCGGGCTTTTCAACCTGGCCAACTCGCTAAACCTCGTGCTGGGCCTGCTGGCTGCGATTTCGCTGGGCCTGCAGCTTCTCCAGCCAAGCGTGGCGCCTGAGGTCGGGAGGCAGCTATGATGGCTGCAAGCAAGGCATTGCTGTCTGTAACCGGCAACGGGCTGGCCCGGGCCGAAGCTGACGCGCGCGGCTGGACGGTGGTCTTTCCGCTGCACGGCCGGCGGGTGCGCAGCCTGGCCGCAGCCGCAGGGGATACCAACACGGTGTTCGCCGGCACGGACGACGGTGTGCTGCGCTCCGGCGACCGGGGCCAGACCTGGCAAGCTTGCGGCGTGACCGCCCACCCGGTCACGGCGCTGGCCGTCAGCCCTCTGGAGCCGGACACGATCTACGCCGGGGTGAAGCCGGCCGGCGTTCTCGTCAGCCGCGACGGCGGGAAAAGTTGGGCGGACCTGGAGGGCTTTGGGCGCATCCGCGGCCGGCGCTGGTGGCGTTCCCCGGCCGAGCCGCCCGACTGGCGGGCCTACGTCCAGGCCATCTCGGTATCGCCGGCCGATCCCAACGTGATCGTGGCTGGCGTCGAGTTCGGCGCCGTGGTGCGCAGCGCCGACGGCGGGCGGACCTGGTCCAACCATCGCAAGGGCGCCATCCGCGACTGTCACGGGCTGACCTTCCACGCCAGCGACGGCAACTGGGTCTACCAGGGTGGTGCGTCGCTGGTGGGCGCGGCCGTCTCGCGCGACGGCGGCATCACCTGGCAGCAGCCGAAGCAGGGCCTCAAGCACCGCTACGGCTGGACCTGCGCTGCCGATCCGGAACGCCCCGAGGTGTGGTATCTGTCGGCCGGCCCTATAGGCTGGCGGGGCACGCCGCAGGCCCACCGGGACGGTGAGGCCAACGCGGCCATCTACCGCAAGGCTGGCGGCGCGCCGTGGGAACGATTGGGCGGCGGGCTGCCCCAGCCGCTGGATTTCATGGCCTACGCGCTGGTGACCGACCCGGACGCGCCCGGCCAGCTCTACGCCGGGCTGGCCAACGGCGACGTCTGGCACACGGCCGACTACGGCGATACCTGGACGAAGCTGCCCCTCAACATGGGGCGGATTAACCGGATGATTCTGCTTTGACGAGGTGAAACAATGAGCGACAGAAACGATGTGTTGGTGTTCGGCGCCACGGGCAACATGGGCGGCGCGGCCGCCCGCGAGCTGCTGCGCCGCGGCTGGCAGGTGCGGGCGGTCACGCGCAACCCGCAGAGCGAGAAGGCCCAGGCGCTGGCTGCCCGGGGCGCAGAGCTGGTCCAGGCCGACATGGACGACCGCGCCTCGCTGGAGGCAGCCTTCGACGGCATGACGCGCGTCTTCAGCGTGGAAAACTGCCACATGCGCGGCGCGGACGGGGAGATTCGCCAGGGCAAACTGGTAGCCGATGCAGCCAGGGCGGCCGGGGTAAGGCACCTGGTCTACGGGTCGGCCGGCGCGGGCGAGCCCAACTCAGGCATCCCCCACTTCGACTGCAAGCTGGTGGTCGAGGACTACATGCGCAGCCTCGATCTGCCCTTCACCATCGTGCGGCCGACCCCCTTCATGGAGTTGATGAGCGAGAAGGAATACTATCCTGCCATGGCCGCCTGGGGTGCGATGCCCAAGGCCGTAGGATGGGACACGCCCCTGCCCTGGGTAGCGGTGCACGACATCGGCGTGGCGGTCGCCAACATCTTCGCCGATCCGGCGGCCTGGATCGGCCGCGACATCACCTTGTGCGGCGACCTGCGCAGCCTCAGCCAATCCAGAGTCGCGTTTCAGACCGTCGCCGGCAAGAAGCCGCGCGGCATTCCGCTGCCCCTAGCGCTGTTCCAGCGCATGGCCGGCGAGGAACTCGTCCAGATGTGGCGCTGGCTCGACCGCGACATCGCAACGAGGGGACAGGACCAGTACATGACCTTGTTGGACGCCACCCGGGAGGTCTGCCCGCAGCCGCACGACGTGGCCGGCTGGCTGCGGCTGGCGCACAACGGACGGAACGGAGCATGACTCAGGTAGCCAGCTCTGCCAGCAAAGGTCGCTATGCCGCATCGGGTGCGGTGGCCGGCGCCGTCTCAGCCCTGGCCTTCACCGTCATCCACGACATCTTCATCAGCGACATCTGGTTCTCTCTGGTCCCCATGCTGGCGGCCGGCGCGCTGTGCGGTCTGTGCATCGGCTGGAGCTATGCGCTGCTGGTTCGGGAGTCGTCGGCCGGCAGTTGGTTGCGCTACAACCTGCTCTACGTGGCGATGTTCGCGCTGCTGGGGGCGCTGTCGGTGCTGGCCTTCGAGCCGGTGACGACCATGGCCGCCGTGGTGTCGGCCAACGGCCCGCCCGATGCGCTGATCGGGCAGGCCCTGCCCCTGACGGCGGCGTTCACGCTGGGCATGGCGATCCTGGTGACGCTGCTCTACCGGGCCGGCTGGAAGCGCTTCGGCGCCGTCCTGCTGACCTGCGTCACCCTGGTGCTGCTGCTGGGCCTCAACGTCTCGGTGATCGGGCTGGTCGACATCCCGCGGCTCGCTGTATCTCGTCGCCGAGATGTTCGGCCTGATCGTGGTCCTCAACGCGGTCTACGTTGTGGTGTTTCTGGGGCTTCAGCGGCGGCGAGCGGCTTCTCCAAGCCTCGGGAATTCCAGGGCTTGACAGGATCGCCAGTTTTCCGCTATAACGCCTGCGAACATGATCGAACAATCCTGGAATTCCGCCAACCACGACAGGGTGCGTGACGCTGCAAGCGTACCTGAACTCTCAGGCAACTGGCTGCGGGCCGCCCGGGCCGCGTGGATCATGCTGGCGATCCTGGCCGTGGCTGTTCTGGTCACCGCGCTGCCGGGCTACGCTCAGAGCTTCCGCGGCGAGCTGGCCCACATCGGCGCGCAGGACCGGAGCCTGGGTATCACCATCATCGCCGTCCTCTCGACCGTGGCATCGCTGGCCGCGGCGCTGCTGTCGCTGATTCTGGCGACCCTTTTCTTCCGCAGCCGTTTCACCGAGCCGCTGGCGGCCGCGCTCTCCTACTTCTTGTTGCTGTATGCGGTCGTCATGGCCGGCCCTCTGGAGACATGGTCCGCCTACTGGCTGGGGGACACCGTCGTGGTGATGCGGCTGCAAGGGCTGTTGATCGCCATCCCATCCGTGGCCTTGCTGGCGTTGTTCCCCAACGGCCGCTTCGTGCCACCATGGACACGCTGGCTGGTCATCCTGGCCGTTCCGCTGGCCGTCGCGATGGTGTTCGTGCCCTTCCCTGGCGCAGCGGAGCTTGGCGGACCGGGGTCAATCCTGATCATCGCGGTAGCGGCCGGCCTGGTGGGTCTGTTGATCGCCGGCCTGGCGGCTCAGGTCTATCGCTTCCGCCGTGTCTCGTCGGTCACCGAACGCCAGCAGGCGAAATGGGTGGTCTATGGCTTTGCGCTCTGGCTGGGCTACATTCTGCTCTCCACCGGTCCTTTCTTCTACCTGGAGAGCCTGCCCCCCGGCGCGCCGGCGCCCTGGTGGGCGGCGATCAGCGTGCTGGGCTGGTTCCTGGCCCTCAACATCGTGCCCCTTTCGTTGACCATCTCGGTCACCCGCTACCGTCTGTGGGACATCGATCTGGTCATCAACCGCACCCTGGTCTACGGCGCATTGACGGCCTTTGTCATCGCCATCTACGCCCTGGTGGTAGGCGGGGCGGGCGCTCTTTTCCAGGCGCAGGGCAACTGGTTGCTGACGCTGATCGCCACCGGGTTGGTGGCTGTGCTCTTCCAGCCCGTGCATATCCGCCTGCAGCGCGCGGTCAACCGACTGCTCTATGGTCACCGCGACGAGCCGCTGGAGGTGATGGCGCGTCTGGGCCAGCGTCTGGAGGATGCGCTGGCGCCCGAACAGGTGCTGCCGACGCTGGTAGAGACCATCGCCCAGACGCTCAAACTGCCCTACGCGGCCATCACCACCGGGCCGGGCGAGGCGCAGCAGATGGCCGTCTCCTACGGCAAGCCCGCGGCCAATGCCCGGTCATTCCCGTTGATCTACCAGGGGGCGACGATTGGCTTTCTGCTGGCCGCGCCCCGCTCGCCTGGGGAGAGTTTCACCCCCGCCGAGGAGCAACTGCTGCAGAACGCAGCGCGCCAGGCAGGCACAGCCGTCCACGCGCTGCAGCTCACCGCTGACCTGCAGCACGCCCGCCAGCAGGTGGTCGCCAGCCGCGAGGAGGAACGCCGGCGCCTGCGCCGCGACCTGCACGACGGGATGGGGCCATCCCTGGCTGCCCAACTGCTCAAGCTGGGCTCAGCACGGGCGTTGCTGGCCGACCGGCCCGAACTCACCGACCGGCTTCTGGCCGAGATGGAAAGCGACATCGAGGGCACCCTGGCCGAGGTGCGCCGCATCGTCTATGATCTGCGGCCGCCGGCGCTGGATCAGTGGGGTCTGGCCGGCGCGCTGCGCGCCTATGCCGAGACGTGTGAGAGCGGCGCGCTGTCCGTGCGCGTCGATGCGCCCGACACGCTGCCGCCGCTGCCGGCAGCCGTGGAGGTAGCGGCTTACCACATCGGGCGCGAGGCGATGGCGAACGTGGTGCGCCATGCACAGGCACGGCGCTGTACGCTGCGTCTATGGGTGGAAGGAGAGACGACCGGCTGCCTGCACCTGGCTGTTCACGACGATGGCCAGGGCATCGCCGGCGCCCCGCGCGCTGGCGTCGGTCTCACCGCCATGCGCGAGCGCGCAGAGGAGTTGGGTGGGACATGTGCAGTCGCGGGAGAACCGGGAAAGGGGACGCAAGTCACGGCCGTGCTGCCCCTGGTCTCAAGCAAGGAGGCTCGCGCCACCCATGTCCAGTAAACCGAGAGCTACAGGCGACAGCCGCCTCACCGTTCGCCGCCCCGGCGCCGACACCGGTGGGGACCTGTTGGAAATGGAGGCGCGTTATCCGGCCCATTCGCCACAGCCGCCTGCGCACTACCATCCCTATCAGGAAGAGCGCTTCCAGGTGTTGCAGGGCCGATTCCGCACCGGGATCGACGGTTTGGAGCGGGTCTACGAAGCCGGTGAGACGTTCACCGTGCCTGCCAACACGCCCCACTGGATGCACAACGTCGGCGACACGGAAGGTTGCCTGCTCTGGCAGGTGCGGCCGGCCTTGAAAACGCAGCCCTTCCTCGAAACCATGTGGGGGTTGCAGGCGGACGGCAAGACCAACGCCGGCGGCGTTCCCAACCTGTTGCAGCTTGCAGTCACGTTGCGGGCCTACAGCGACGAGTTCCGCGCCGTCAGCCCGCCCTATCCGGTCCAGCGTGTGCTCTTCGCCGTTCTGGCGCCCATTGGCCGGCTTCGGGGCTACCAAGCCAGCTATGCCAGCTACAGCAAGGAGCCATCGTAGTGGACCTGCCCGCGACCACCATCCGCGTCCTGATCGCCGACGACCATCAACTCTTCCGCGACGGGCTGAAGGCGTTGCTCCTGTCCGCGCCTGACGCCGAGGTGGTGGGCGAAGCGGCCAGCGGCAGGGAAGCCATCGCGCTGGCAGCCCAACACCAGCCGGACATCATTCTGATGGACCTGCAGATGCCCGACATGGACGGCATCCAGGCAACGCGCCAGATCGCGGCGGCCTATCCGCAGATCAACGTCCTGATGGTGACCATGTTCGAGGACGACCAGTCGGTCTTCGCCGCCATGCGGGCCGGTGCGCGCGGCTACGTGCTCAAGGGCGCCAAACACGACGAGATGCTGCGCGCCATCCGCGCCGTTGCCAGCGGCGAGGCTATCTTCAGCCCCAGCATTGCTGCGCGCATGGTGAGCTTCTTTGCGGCCAGCCGGGCTGAGATCCCGGCCGAGACCTTCTCCGATCTCACCGAGCGGGAGATGGAGGTCCTCACCCTGATGGCGCGCGGCGAGTCCAACACCGCCATCGCCGACGCGCTGACCATCAGCGTCAAGACGGTGCGCAACCACGTGTCCAACATCTTCAGCAAGCTGCAGGTGGCCGACCGCGCCCAGGCTGTCATCCGCGCCAGGGATGCCGGGCTGGGTTGAATAGCTGTCTTCATCCAAACGCGCGGCGGGCAAAGCCGGCAAACAAATCGTGCAAGACAAATCTTACCAACAACCGGAGGCAACAAGATGGCTTTTGACGAGTCCTATGGTGAGCGCAACAGCGCTGCAACCGAACGCATGCGCAGCCTGGCCGCCAGCCTGACTGACGAGGAATTACAGCACCCCGTCGGCGAACACTGGACGGTCGCCATCGTCTACGCCCATCTGGCGTGGTGGGATCGGCGGGTGATGTACGTCCTTGACATGACCGAACAGAGCGGCGAGCTGTTCATCCCCGAGATCGACATCTTCGTCAACGACCTGTCGCTGCCGCTGTGGGCCGCCGTTCCGCCGCGCAGGGCGGTCGAGATCGCCATCGACGAGGCGGAGAAGCTGGACCGGCGGCTCGAAACCTACCCGCGCCAACTGCTCGAGCTGATCTACGACTACAACCCGCGCTGGGTGGTACGGGCCATGCACCGCGGCGAACATCTGGGCGAGGCCGAGGCTGCGTTGGCAACTTAGGTGCCGTCCGTCAAGCAAACTCGCTGCGGGCAAAGTCGGCAAACGAGGTTGGCGCGCGGCCCAGCAGCCAACGCAGCACGTTCAGGTTGCCGGTCAGGCCGTAACGGTCGTAGTACTCGAACATGCGCGCCAGGGTGTCTACCTGATAGCTCCCGAGGCCGCCGGCGATTGCCTGTCTGCGCCAGTCATCCAGCGCAACTTCCTCGACGACCACCGTGCGCCCGGCTGCACCACTCAGAATCGCGGCCACCGCCGCCTGTGTCAGTGCGGCTTCCCCGACCAACTCGTAGACCGCGTCCGCGTGGCCCGGCTCCAGCAGCACCGTCGCGGCCGCCTCACCCACATCTGCCAGGTCCACCAGCGCCAGCCGCGTCCCCGCTGAATACGGCACGGGGTAAACACCCTCCGCGAGGATGCGCTGGCGCTGGGCCAGCACGTTCTGCATGTACGGTGCCGGCTGCAGGATGGTGAAAGGTAGCCCGGACTTGAACAGCCGCTCCTCGACCCGCAGCTTCTGCCAGTGATGCGGCATCGCCTCGGTCTGTGGGTGCAGCACCGAGTGGTAGACAAAGTGGTTGACGCCGGCAGCCTGCGCCGCGGCGATCATCGACGAACCGCTCTCCTCTTCCCGCGGGTGCATGTTGGGGCAGATGTGGTAGACGCTGTTCGCGCCGCGGCAGGCGTCTTTCAACGTTTCGCGGTCCTCCAGATCGCCGGTGATCACGTCCCCGACGCCGAGATCGCGCAGCGCGTGTGCCTGCTCCGCCCGGCGAACCAGCGCGCGTACGTTTGCTCCCCGCGCCCGCAGCGCCGCGATGACCGCTCGTCCGGTCTTGCCGGCCGCGCCGGTGACGAGAATTGAGTTTGTCACGGACTATTGAGATGCAATAAAATGCAAATGAGCGTGTTTCAGCACGATGTGTTATAATCCTGAATGAGGATTTATGTCTGCATCACTTCAAGACCTGCGTGTCGACCGTACTTTCTTTGATACGGTTCCTCTCACTGTTGAAGACGACTGCTCATTCTGGTGGAACAAGACGCCCCAGGAGCGGATTCAACACGTTCAGATATTGCGAGTGATCAACTATGGAGATGCAGCTTCCACAAGACTTCAAAGAGTTCTTGAGGTTGCTCAACGATCACAGAGTTGAGTATCTCCTGATCGGTGGCTACGCGGTTGGCTACCATGGCTATCCCCGAGCAACCAACGACCTCGATATCTGGATCGCCATGTCGGCAGACAACGCCCGACGTGTGGTCAAAGTCTTGAAGCACTTCGGCTTTGGTCTTCCAGAACTGAACGAAGACCTGTTCCTTGTGCCTGACTCCATTGTGCGTATGGGTATTCCGCCTATGCGAATCGAACTCCTCACCTCGGTATCCGGAATTGACTTTGCTGCCAGCTATCCATATCGCGTCGTAGCTATTCTCGATGGCGTGCAAGTAAACCTGATTGATCTGGACTCACTCAAACAGAACAAACGGGCTGCGGGGAGATTCAAAGATCTGGACGATCTGGAACATCTTCCGTGAACCAAGTCAAGCGAGCCATAGTTCCACGCGATCTGGTAAATCATCGACGCCCAGGCTCACGCACAACTGCCGGGACTCCGGCCGCGCGCCGCGCTGCGCCTGGGCGGCGAGGTCTTCGGTTTTCATGTCGATCGGTTCAGACAACGCCCAGTTCGTTGGCCAGCAGCACGGCGGCCGCGCCCAGCTCGACTGCGTCGGCGTCGAGGGTGCTGGGGCGCACGGCGACCCGGTCGGCCAGCCACGGCAGCGTGCGCTCGCGGATCTCGGCCTCCACCGCCGCCGCGAAGGAGTCGCCAAAGGCAGCCACCCCGCCACCCAGCACGATCCGCGGCATGTTGAGCACGGCGTGCAGGTTGGCAGCCGCGATGCCCAGATAGTGGGACATCTCGGCGGCCAGCGCCATCACCGGCGGGTCTCCCTGCCGGTACGCTTCTGCCACGACCGCCATGGAGATGTCGTCTGCGCGCTGCACCAGACGGCCCAGGGCTGAGTCGGGCCGTCTGGCGTAGATCGTGCGCGCGCCCTGCAGCACCGCCTGCTCGCCGACAATGGTCTCCAGGCACCCGTCGTGGCCGCAAACGCAGGGAAAGCCCTCTTCCATCACGCGCAGATGCCCGATCTCGCTGGCGCCAGAGTGCAGCCGGCCGCGGTAGAGTTGGCCGTTGAGGATGATGCCGGCGCTGACCCCCTGGGCGACAAGGATCACAACCAGGTCGTGAATGTTTTCCTCGCGCGCGAAGGTGTACTCGGCCAGCGCGGCTGCCTGGCTGTCGTTGACGAGATAGACCGGCAACCGGTAGCGCTGGCGCAGGATATCGCCCAGGGCAAGCTGCGGCCAGCCCAGGCTCGATGCATGATAGACGACGCCAAGCTGGCTGTCGATCAACCCTGGCAGGCCGACGCCGATGCCCAAGAGCGGCTGGCTGGCGTGGACCACCAGGCGATCCAGTAGATCAAGCACCGGTTCCAGCGCATCGTGGTTGCGGCCAGGATCAAACTCGACACATGCGCGGTGGACGGCGTGGCCGCGCAGGTCGAAGACCGCGCCTTCCAGGGTAGTCCCGGCCAGATCGACGCCGATCAGGTGGCGCGCGTCGGGTGGAACCTGCAACAACGTTGGCGGCTTGCCGCCGGCTGACGGCCCCTGGCCGATCTCCTGGACCAGTCCCTGCTCCATCAGCTCGCTGACCACTGCGGAGGCGGTCGTGCGTGTCAGCCCGCTGGCGCGGGCAACGTCGGCGCGGCTGAACTGGCCGTGCTGGTAGATGAGCCGCAGCACCAGTCGCTGGTTGTGGTTCTTCGCTTCGTCGCGGGTGAGTTTCTTGCTTCGGGGGATCATTGTAACCTGCCTTTGATGTAGAGTGCGATGACGGTTAGTATGTTGATCTTACAAAGCAATTCTACCGCGCTTCGGGCGGTTTGTCAATACCCCAATGAAAACGCGCCGGTCCGGGAATTCCCGGACCGGCGCGCTTTTCCGAGCAGTCTGATTGGATGATTGTTCAAACAGTCCGCTGCACCTGGTGAGTTCGTTTCCCGGACGCGCGTCCCGGTGCTAGTTCAGCGACAACAGGTACGTCACCAGCGCGGTAAGCTGCTCCGCGCTCAGCGTCGATCCGAAGGTCTGCGGCATGGTATCGCGCGGGCAGGGGCCGGTGGGGCATTCGGGCACGATAAACGCGTTGGGGTCCTGGATCGACTGGCGAATGTACGCTTCAGCCGAAAGACCGGGCACCCGGCTGGCGGCGCGGGTTGCGATACCGGCCAGGTTCGGGCTGATGATGCCCTGCGCGCCCGGCTCACCGTGACAGCCTGCGCAGCCGTTGGCTTCGAACACGGCGCGGCCCTGCGCGATCAGGGCGCTGTTGTCAGCGGTTGGCGCAGGCAGCGGCGTTTCTGTCGGCTGGGGCTGTTCGGTAGGCTCTGGCTCCTCCGTGGGTTCGGGCTCGGGAGTGGCAGTCGGTGGCGCAGAGGTTGCGGTAGCAGTCGGCAGCACGGGCGTGGCAGTTGGTGGCACCGGTGTGTCGGTCGGCGCTGGTTCGGCGGTGGCCGTTGGTGGGACGGGCGTCGCGGTGGCCGGTACAGGGGTCGCTGTAGGCGGCACGGGGGTGGGTGTGTCGGCGGGCGCTGCCGCCGCGGGTGTGTTGGTGGGCGCCGCGGTTGGCTCGGCCGCGGGTCCACCGCAGGCGGCAACGACCAGTGCCAGCACAGCCACGCTGATGATCGCGGGCATCGTCGCGCGGCGGCCCACTGGCAGGTGTAACGACGATTTCAATGGATTGAACGGATGTTTCATGAACTCCTCCTTGGGTTGCTAACATCGTTTTGGACAGGGTCTGTCAATGTTGCCCTCTTAATTACGTGACCACCGGAGCGATTGGATTGGTTGCAGTCAGAGTCGGTTCGGGAAAAAGTCAGGCGGCCTTGTTTCGTCCTTGTTCACACCGTGGTTCTGTGCTAAACTCTGCCCATGGCTGCGCCCGACACCCAAACAAGCCAAGATGCGGCCGATGCCGCGCTCATGGCGCGGATCACCAACCAGGATCAAGCTGCACTGATGGACCTCTATCAGCGCTTTGGCAGCCAGGTCTATGGACTCGTGCTGCGCATTCTGCGGGACGCGCATCTGGCTGAGGAGGCCACACAGGACACCTTCCTCAAGGTCTGGCACAAGGCCGAGCAATGGGATCCATCGCGAGGCCAGCTCAGCAGTTGGTTGCTGACCATCGCACGCTACGCAGCACCGACCGGTTGCGCCGGTGAAAGCAACGGCACACTGTTTCACGGGCCCCCTTTCTGGACAGCCTGGCCGAACACGCCAGCGCGCCGGAACGGGTAGGCGACCGCCGCTGGCTGGATGGGCACCGCTGCGCCAATTCATGGCCACCCTGCCCGAGGAGCAAGCCCTGGTGATCGAGTTGGCGTTCTTCCAGGGCATGACCCACAGCGAGCTGGCGGAACATCTGCAATGGCCGCTGGGTACAGTCAAGACGCGGCTGCGCTCCGGCCTGCAGAAGCTGCGTGCGCAGTGGATGCAATCGCAGGAAGAATCGTCCGGCGGCTAAATCCAGATTGACGGGCGGCTGCGTAATAAGCCATAGAAGAAGTGCATCTGCCAATCTGAAGCGAAGCGGTTTCGCACACAACAAAGGATACAAACGCGGCAGACACAAGGCAAACAGTCATGGCAAATGACGCAAAACAAACCAACTGTTCAGAGATTCATGAGTTGATTCCGGCATACTGCCTGGGCGCCACCGACCCCGACGAGACGAGGCTGGTAGAGGCGCATCTGGCTGAGTGCCCCCTTGCAGTGGCAGAAGCAGCGGAGTATCAGGCGCTGTCCGAGACGCTGCTGTTCAGCGCGCCGGCCATCGAGCCGCCTGCCAGCCTGGCAGCGAGCATCCTGGCCGCCACATCGACACGTATCGACGATCCTTTGCCCGCCGCGCCAGCAGTCCGTGCCAGCCAGCAACACGATCGCCCATCTCTGCGGGATCGACTGCAGGCTGCGCTAAGCGGCGCGTGGCTGCGCCCGCTGCCAGTTCTGGCGGCCATTGCGGTGGTCGCGCTGCTGGCCGTCAACCTCTATCTGATGGGCCAGATCGACGCGCTTGCCAGTTCAGTCGACGCCCTGGAGAACCAGGCCAACCAGCAGGTGGCCGTGCTGACGCTGGTGGGTGAGGACACCTATCTGCGCATCGGGCTACCGGCCGGGCCGGCCGGCGTCGCAACAGACGCATACGGCGCCATCGTCTGCAATCCCGACCAGCCCCAGGGCTTTCTGCTGGCCGAGAATCTGCCTCCGCTGGAGTCCGGGCAGGCCTATCAGGTATGGCTGGGACAGGGTGACAACGAGATCAGCGCCGGTCTCTTCAGCGCCGATGACGCGGGCTATGGCAAGCTGGTGTTCACCGCCCCCGAACCTATGGGCCAGTTCGACACGATCAAGGTCACTGCGGAGCCGGCCGGCGGCAGCGCCCAGCCGACCTCGCTTCCCACCATCGGCGGCAGCATCTACGGGCAGCCCTATTAGTCAGCGTCCTCGACCACGAACTGTCCGACATCCGGGTCGTAATAGCTCAACCGTCCGGTTTCCAGGCTGTAAACCCAGCCATGGAGCTGGACGGTTTGTTGTTGCAGCCCGGTCTGCACCAGGGGGTACGTCGCAAGATTGCGCAGTTGCAGCAGCACGCTCTGCTGGACGATGGCAACGTGGCGCAGATACGGATCGTCGAAGGCCTGGCGTGCGTCGACGGAAGTCCTGGCAGGCCGCAGGTTATCCAGCCACGTCGCCAGGTTTGGCAGCCTCTGCTGGTCCAGCGGCGTGTCCAGCGCCTGGATTGCGCCGCAGTCCGTGTGGCCGCACACCACAACATGGCGCACCCGGAGCTTGTCCAGCGCGAACTCCAGCGCTGCGCCCACCGATCGCTGCCCCGTGCCGTAGGGTGGCACCACGGCGCCCACCGTCCGTACGACAAACACCTCCCCCGGCTGCGTGCCCATCAATCCGGCGCCGACAATACGCGAGTCGCTGCACGCGATCAGCAGCGCGTCGGGTGACTGCCCGTGGGTCACCAGCTCGCGAAACAGGTCTCGTTCTTGCTCAAAAAACGCCAGACGCGCGGCCTGGGTACGGTCGATCAATGGATCACGTGACATCGGCTCTCCAGATTGGATCGGTGTCAGAACAGGAGACTGAGGCAGGTCACGCCGCCGTCTGCCTTGCCAAACTCGCCGACCGATGGTATCAGCACGCGAAAGCCGCGATGCCAGATCTCAGCCGCTGTGCGTGGATAGCCGGCGGGGAGGATCACCGTTCCGCCCACCGCCAGCGCATTGGCTGCCGGTGCTTCGGTCTCCGGCACGACGATCACATCCAGTCCGGCCAGGGGCGGCAGGTCGGCGTAAACCGGCCACGCCAGCGCGACGCCTGGTTCTTCGGGAGTGCGCGGCGACTGGCCGAGATAGCTCAACCCGCTCAACAGATGCAGACCGGCGGGCACGACCACCGTCTCGACCTGCATCCCCAGCGGCGTCACCGCGGCGCGCACCTGATCCGCGCCGGCCGCGTTGGTGCGCTCGGACAGACCGACAAACAGCGTGTCGTCGATGCGCAGCACGTCGCCCCACTCCAGCGTTCCAGGCGGCTCGACAGCAACCACAGGCCGGTCGTCGGGCAAATGGGGACGGATAGCTGCGACCTCACCCTGCCGTGATGGCATGGCCGGGCGGGCCAGCAGCACCAGATCCGGCAGCACCAGCGCGACATCCTGCACGAAGCAAGCGTCGGGCAGGCCTGGCGCGGCCGGCAACCCGGTGACGGCCAGACCGGCGGCCTGCAAGGCGCCAACATACAGGTGGTGCTGCGCCAGCGCGCGGGCGAGATCGATGGGCGGCGCGTCCTCCTTCTGCCCCAGCGCCTTGACGAAGGATCGGTCTGGCGGGCGCACCAGTGCGCGGCGAGCTGTTGCAGGCATCGACGTTACTCCTGCGCCGGTGGCGTCGTGACGACAAAAGCTGTCAGGCGGTCGCCGCGGCAGTCCATGATGTTGACACCCTGGACGTTGCCAGCCTTGGCAGGGACCTCGGCGACTGAGAAGCGGATGATCTTGCCCAGCCCGCTGACGCAGAACACCTCGCTTTGTTCGCTGACCGCCGCAACCCCAACCAGCGCGTCGGTCTTCATGATCACCTTGCCCTGTCCGCCCGGCGACTTGTTGGCCGAGAAGGTGTCCTCGCCGCGCCGCGTGCCCAGGCCGTCACCGGTCGCCAGGAAGATGGCTTCTTCGCCGCCCTCGCTGATCCCGGTCAGGCCTGCCACCGCATCGTCGGGGCGCACCTGGATGCCCCGCACCCCTTCGCGGCGAATCAACTGCTCGCTGAAGCGATAAGCGGCGCCGCTGCGCAGCGCGACCAGCACGTCGCCGCCGCCGCTGGACAGTGTTGCCGCGGCCGGCGGGCCGCCGCGAGCCGGCTCGACCAGCAGTGTGCCGGGCTGCAAACGTGGCCCGACGTAGTTGCGGTGCAGCGAACGCAGCCAGCCGCTGGCCGTCGCGATCAGCACGTTGGGCCGGTCGTCCTGTTCCTCGTCCAGCGCCAGCAGCGCGCCAATCGTCTCGCCGTCGGTGAACATCAGACGCTCGGGCAGCGACGTGCCGCGGCCGCGCACCTCGGTCAGCGGCAGCGACTCGATGGGGACGCGGAACGCGCGGCCGCGGCTGCTTAGCACCAGCAGCGCCGCGGCTGCCCGACCCACCAGCACGTGCGCCACCTGGTCGTCGCGGCTGGTCTGGATGTCGAAGACGCCGACGCCGCCCCGCCGCTGGGCCGAGTAGTCGTTGATCGGCGTGCGCTTGCACAGCCCCTGATCGGTGACGGTGATCACCATCACGTCATCGCCATAGCGAGGCGTGGGCACCGCCGCGCTGGCCGAAGGCTCGCGACTCTCGCGTGCCAGCGCAGCCCGCTCCCGGCGGGCTGCTGTCCCTTGCAGTTCGTGCAGCTCCTGGCGCAGGCGTGCGTTCTCCTGTACCAGCGTCAGGATGTAGCGCCGCAAGACGGGCGTCGCCTGCTCGATCAGCGTGTCGATATCGAACTCATCGCGCATGGCGTCCATGGCAGAATTGTCGCTCATAGGGTCTCCGAACGGTTCAGGTTGCTACAGCGCGCTACTATACCACCGCAGGTCAGCGCGGTCAATCTTGAGGACCGGCTCGAGTCGGGCCTTCGGGCAGGTCAACCGGTGTGAACCGAGCCTGCCGAACCCGGCTGCAGCCCGACTCGGCGCCACGGTTGGATTTGCCGGACGGTGAACTGGCACATAGACAGCCCCTGGCAAAAGTGGTAGAATTACGGTAACTACCAAGAGGACTGACAGTCCTGTATTTGCGACGTAGTGAGTGTCGCGCACGATGAAGCTCCGGTGAGCGACAAGGACTGTCAGTCCTGGCTGAGTAGAGGCGAGCTACGCAGAAAACCCAGGGCGGCCCGGCATGTTCGGGCAAGGAGACCTTCGACTTGCAGCCTGGCGACAGACAAGATCGCTCGGCCAGACACGGCATGATCTGGCAGATAGTGACTGCGACCGCGCTGATGCTTCTCAGCGTGACGCCGGTCTTTGCCGCGCCTGCAGGCCAGGGCGACTTGCCGTGCCGCGACGTCAGCTGGAACGCCATCACCGGCACACCGGCCGCCCTGCGCAACTGCGATGCGCCCAGAGCCGCCAGCGGCGATCCGGTTGAGACGGCCCTCGCCTTCTTGCGTGAGAACCACGATCCGCTGGGCTTGCCGGCTGATCTGGCGGACCTGGAGATGGCCAGCTTGCGCCACGGGCTGGCGGGCAGCCATGTCTTCTTCCAGCAGGAGTACAACGCCTGGCCGGTGTTGGGAAGCTTTGTGTCTGTGCACATGCGGGAGGACGGAAGCGTCGCGGTGCTGCACAACGGCTATCTGCCGCAGTTGACGGTCCCGGCTGCACAGGCCAGGGTCACGGCAGTGCAGGCAGTGCAGGCGGCTCGCCAGGCCATCGAGTTCGCCGCGCCGCGGGGCAGCAGTCCTGCGCCGCAGCTGGCAGTGCTGCCTCTTTCGCCCACGGAGGGCAGGCTGGTGTGGCAGGTGATGGTCGTGGCTGCCTCGCCGGCGGGCGACTGGGAGGTGCTGGTCGACGCAGCAACCGGCGAGGTCGTCAAGCGCACCAACCTGCTGGTGTTTGACCGCACTGATCCGCAGAAGAGCAGCGCGACCGGCCAGGTGTTGCAGCCGACTGCGCCTGGATGGATCGCCGCGGCGCAGGATCCGCTGAGTTTGGCCACGGTCCCGCTGCTTGGGCTGGACGGCAGCGGCTGGCTGCGCGGCGAGTATGTGGACCTGACGCAGCTTGCCGGCCCGCACGCGCCGCGCGCTTTTTCTGCCAGCGGCCAGTTCATCTACCCGCCTGACGATCCCCGTTTCGAAGAGGTGATGGTCTACCACTACGTCGATGCGACGCAACGCTATGTCCAGAGCCTGGGCTACAGCGACGCCAACACGCCTGCCAACGGCATCCGCCAGCAGCCCATTGCGGCCAACGCCCACTGGTTCTCCCAGGATCAGTCCTTTTTCAGCGCCAGCGACGGCGCGCTGCACTTCGGCGACGGCGGAGTGCAGGACGCGGAAGACCCGGATATCATCGTCCACGAGTACGCGCACGCCTTGCAGCAAGACCAAGTGCCGTACTGGGGCGGCGGCGAGATGAACGCCATCGGCGAAGGCTTCGCAGACTATCTGGCAGCCAGTCGCTTTGCCGAGGAGAGCATCGACCCGGCCTGCATCGCTGAACGGGACAGCCGCGCCTACGTCGATCGGCCGCCCTTCTGCCTGCGCCGGGTCGACCGCAGCCGGGAGTATCCGGCAGGGTTGTCGGGCGATGCGCATCAGGACGGCGAGATCTGGAGTCGGGTGCTGTGGGACCTGCGCGGCGCGCTGGGTGCAGCGGCAGCCGACCGGTTGGCACTGGAAAGCAATTTCTACCTGCCGCCGGCCGCCTCGCTGGTCGACGCCGGAAGAGCGCTGCTGGACGCCGACGCGGTGCTGAACGACGGCGCCTACGGCGACGCGATCCGCGCTGCGTTGATGCGGCGCGGGCTGCTGGCGCTGCCGGCGCCCGGCGCGCCCGTGGTCAGCGGCGGCCCGGCCATCACGCCTGCCAGCACGGCCGGTGTGTCCTGGCAGGGGATCGACGGCCTGCCCGTCGGCTACGAGGTGCAGGTCAGCCTGGACTCGACGTTGGCGGGCCCGCTGGCATACGACTTCAACCGCGGCGGCCTGCCGGCGGTCTTCACATCCTATGGCAATCTCCCCTGGCGGGTGGAAAACAACGCGCTGCGCGCCGGCCCGGTCAGCCACAACCAGTCCAGCGCTCTCGAACTGGCGGTGGACCTGGTAGCGCCAGGCCAACTCAGCTTCGATTGGGCTGTCGACTCAGAGGCCGGCGCCGACCGGTTCACCTTCTCCATAGGCGGCCAGCCTGTTCTGGAGCGGTCGGGCAAGAGCGGCCTGTCTCTGTTCTCGATGGAGCTGCCGGCTGGCCAGCACCAGCTAGTCTGGCGCTACAGCAAGGACTCCACGCTGTCGCAGGGCAAGGACACCGCTACAATCGATAACCTGCGCATCGAAAATGTCAGCGCGGCCCACTGGCGCGCCGCAGATGTGGCGGTTGACGGGAACGGCGGTGTCTGGCGCACGCCCGATGTCGGCTCCAACGATGCACGCCTGCGGGTCCGGTCGCGCCTGGGCGATTTGGTCAGCCCATGGAGCAGCAGCCAGCAACGCCTGGTCATCGAGGAGCCGACGGCCGTCGGCCTGGCCCGCTTCCAGGCCGGCACAGCCGGCCCGGCATGGCTTCTCTGGGGAGTCGCAGCGCTGCTGTTGGCCGTCGCGGCAAGCATCGGTTTCATCGCGGGGCGATCACTCACGCGCAGGTTCTAACACAAATCCAACACCTTACCGACGTTGCTCTAACACTTGGGTGGTATAGTGGTAGTGATTGGTAGGTTGGTAAATTGGTGGGTTGGTAACGAGTCCTCGCGTGCGCAGAAACGGACTACCAATCCAACAATCTACCAATGTACCAATCTACAAGCCGACCAAAACTAAAAGGAGAACAAAGCAATGAGTAAGATTGTAGGAATTGACCTGGGTACGACGAACAGTGTGGTTGCTGTGGTGGAAGGCGGCGACGCGGTGGTGATTCCCAACGCCGAGGGTGGTCGCACGACCCCGTCGGTAGTCGCGTTCACCAAGAGCGGCGAGCGGCTGGTGGGCCAGACGGCCCGCCGCCAGGCCGTGGTGAACCCCGAGAACACCGTTGCCAGCATCAAGCGCTTCATGGGCCGGCGCTACGACGAGACGAGAGACGAGCACGTCTCCTACGAGATCGCCGAAGGCCCGTCGGGCGACGCGCGCGTGCGCATCCCCGTCAAGAACAAGACCTATTCGCCGCAGGAGATCAGCGCGATGATCCTGGGCAAGCTCAAGGCCGACGCCGAGGCGTACCTGGGCGAGCCGGTCACGCAGGCTGTCATCACCGTGCCGGCTTACTTCAACGACAGCCAGCGCCAGGCCACCAAGGACGCCGGCAAGATCGCCGGCCTGGAGGTCATGCGCATCATCAACGAGCCGACCGCGGCCGCGCTGGCCTATGGCCTGGACAAGGCGGACAACGAGACGATCCTCGTCTTCGACCTGGGCGGCGGCACCTTCGACGTGTCGGTGCTGGAGGTTGGCGGCGGCGTCATCGAGGTCAAGGCGACCGCCGGCGACACCCACCTGGGCGGCGACGACTACGACCAGGTGCTGGTGAACTACATCGCCGACGAGTTCAAGAAGCTGGAAGGCATCGACCTGCGGGCCGACCGGCAGGCGTTGCAGCGGCTAAAGGAAGCGGCTGAGAAGGCCAAGATCGAGCTGTCCAGCACGCTGGAGACCGAGGTCAACCTGCCCTTCGTGACCGCCGATGCCAGCGGACCGAAGCACCTGCAGATGACGGTCAGCCGCAGCAAGTTCGAGCAGCTCAGCGAAAGCCTGACGGCGCGGCTGCGCGGCCCCTTCGAGGCGGCGCTAAAGGACGCCAAGCTGTCAACCGGCGGTATCGACGAGGTGGTGCTGGTGGGCGGCGCGACGCGCATGCCCATGGTGCAGGAGTTGGTGCGCAGCCTGACCGGCGGCAAGGACCCGCACAAGGGCGTCAACCCGGACGAGGTCGTGGCCATTGGCGCGGCCTGCAGGGCGGCGTGCTGGGCGGTGAGGTCAAGGACGTGCTGTTGCTGGACGTGACGCCGTTGACCCTGGGCCTGGAGACGCTGGGCGGCGTGGCGACGCCAATTCTGGAGCGCAACACCACCATTCCGGCCCGCCGCAGCCAGGTCTTCAGCACCGCCGACGACAACCAGACCGCGGTGACGATCCACGTGCTGCAGGGCGAGCGGCCCATGGCGGCTGACAACGTCAGCCTGGGCCAGTTCAACCTGGAAGGCATTCCGCCGGCCCGCCGCGGCATGCCGCAGATCGAGGTGACGTTCGACATCGACGCCAACGGCATCCTGCACGTCAGCGCGCAGGACAAGGCGACGGGCAAGCAGCAGAGCGTGACCATCACCGCCTCGACCAACCTGAACAAGGGCGAGGTGGAGCGCATGGTGCGCGAGGCCGAGATCAACAAGGCGGCCGACGAGCGGCGCAAGAAGCTGATCGAGGCCCGCAACGAGGGCGACGCCCTGGCCTACAGCGTCGAGCGCAGCCTGGATGATCTGGGCGACAAGGTCAGCGCGGGCGACCGCCAGGCCATCGAGCAGTTGATCGCCGACCTGCGCAGCGCCGTCAAGGGCGAGGACGCCAACGCGATCCGCTCGGCCATGGAGCAGTTGCAGCAGGCCAGCTACCGCCTGAGCGAGCAGGCCTACGGCCAGCCGGGCGCCAACGGAGCTAACGGGACCAACGGCGCCGGCTACACCAACGGCCACAGCCAGCCCGGCGCCAGCGCCACCGGCGACGAGGACGTGGTGGAAGGCGAGTTCCGCACCGTGTAACGCGGATGTGACCTGGTAGAATCAACCCGGCTGGCAGCCAAAGTGTTGCCAGCCGGGTTTTGTTTCAGGGGATGATCAATTGCAGGGTGCCGTCTCGCCGCACGGTGATAGTGCCGAGTTCGCAGGTATCGGAGAGGGCGAAGCGCGTTTGTACACTCGCTCTTTTGTGCCCAACGGTGGGTTCACGTGACCCGGCGTTTTGAACCCGCGCCTTACTTTGCTCTGAACCAGATACCCAAAAAGCGGATCGATTACTGTCCGGCGGAGCCAGCTCACGTGCAACTGGGGTTAGGCGCTCCCTCGATTTTTCAAACTAACACCGTTCCACGAAAGTTACAGAGTCATCAACTCGGCACAAAAGCCGACCCACTCTTTGAGTAGACTATTGGCAGTCCGTCTCCAGTGGTTCGTTCATTGCATCACTGATCTTTGTCACGGCCCGTTCAAGGTCCTCAGCTGTACGCATTGTGGTGGCTGTTGGGACGCTTGTTGTGACAAAGTGCTGCGCGTATGGGAAGCACGCCGCCTCGAATGGCATTGGATCCAGCATGCCTGCACCGAACGTATTTCGGCACAGCGAGATGTCGTCGATGGGAAGTTTCAGTGCGCGGGCCATCTCCTGCGGATCGAACACCAGACTGAACGGCTTGGTGGCTTGCTGAAACTCACCGCCGTAGTCTACGGAGAGATTGCCTTCGACCCACAAGCGCTGATCGAGC
Source organism: Caldilineales bacterium (assembly GCA_041391245.1). Lineage (GTDB taxonomy): Bacteria > Chloroflexota > Anaerolineae > JAAEKA01 > JAAEKA01 > JACKBK01. The sequence continues at coordinate 52,091 of JAWKOJ010000014.1, read as the reverse complement.
TCCGTGAGCACGCCGTTCTTAAGATCGGCGACGAGAACGAAACCATTGTCGGATCGGGCACTCTCGATATCAACGATTATCTCTCCCAGGTAGGAGGTTGTGACAACCGAATGCGATGTACTCGGTCCGATGAAACCTTTGCTGGGCTCGTAGCTATGCGTGTTGCTTTCATACTCAACGATGATCCAAGAGAGAAGTCCGGTCTCGCTGTTCTCAGCGATCATATAGAATTCTACGCGGCTCCCCCAAAATACGCTGGTGTGCACGTTGAAAGCGCCAACGATCGCACACGGTCGCCCGGGAGTATCGCCGAACATCGCCGTAGGGAACAAGACATAATTTGGCGGCAATAATCGCTCAGCGGCTGCTGTATCGGTGACTTCAAAGGCGAGAAACACACTATATGGTTCGACGATGAAGCTCATGTACGGATGGGTACGTGCTCCCCGGTTAGCTATATACTGCTGGAGTTTGAGCGGCAGCTTGCGCAGGATAGCGCTGCCCTGAGTTGTGTTTGCGACCCGGGCAGGTACGACCATCTTCTCAGAAACCCGAATGTAGCGACGCAGTTCATCGATATTCATCTCTCTCTCCTCACAATCCTCATCGCACGTCTCTTCTCTAGTTAATCAGCTTGCAAGAACGAGTGCAAGCGCCTGGCTAGTGATTCACGGGAATGCCGGTCGCCTGATATCGCTAGCTAGCAATTCCGTATTTTGTCCCTGTGCGGATGGATATGCGGAATGCTCGCCGGATATCCACCCGCAGGGGGATTTTATGCGGAATTGCACTTCTGACGAAATGTGGATTCCGACGTTTCATCGTCCTGTTTCGCCGCACTGGCTTGCCCACCTGTGTTTGGGAGCGGTTATCTGGCGGCGATGGTAGCACGTCTGCTGCCCTGCGTCAATCCGCACCTTGCTGAGTTGCTGAGGGCGCCGTTTCGCCGCACGGTGATATGGCCGAGGTCCCGAATTTCGGAGAGGACTACGCTCGCCCGGCGCTGTGAGCAGCCGTTCTTGCAGAAAACGTCGGATTCGTTCGCGCACTTCGTCATTGACTGAGGCCAACTATGCTGGAGCAGCACCTACTCGACCGAGAAATCGGCAAGCGTTGTTTCGTGATTGGTCATGCCTCGCGCGGCAAAAACGCGGTCAACAGGCGATGGTTCCAGACCTGCGCCTCGATATACGGCGCCAGGTCGTCGGGCAGGCCGGTTTCCCATCCTTCCTCGGGCATTCCTCGCACTTCGACAATGGCCAGGATCACTTGCAGGGTGAACACTTTGCCGTGCAGTTCGGGGATGTAGTATCGCGGTGGCTTCTCGGCGCCGAACCAGAACGAAATCATGCTGTCGGGATAGGTGAAGCTGACATCTTGCTCCGTCAAAGCCGACAGCGGGATGCGAATCTCGGCGTGCATGGCCAGATCGGGCGCGTGCTTCACGATCCACGGCGAGTCGCCCAGCACCATCGGGATCGGATATGCGTCGACGGGCTGGCCGCCTGTGGCGATGAACTGCTCGCGCGTCCACTGCTCCGACTGTCTGCGCTCGCGCATGTATTGCAACGGGTTCTTGAAGCGTACACCCAGCGGGGAGTCGTCGGCCAGCCGCTGCATGATCGGCAACGCGTCGTCGTCGGTCAGCGCCGAAAGGCACTGAAAGGGCGGCGTGCCGCGCCGGTAATAGCGGGTGAGATAGTCAATCATCTGGGGCAGCTTGTCGGTTGCGCAATGTTCTGGCTGTCAGGACCGTCCCGTGGGCTGCCACTGTTCACCGGACTGTTCCAGGTAGAATGCCAGCAGGTCGGTGGCCGGCGGCTCGTGGCCCAGTTCGGTCAGCATGGCTGCCACTTCGCTGCGGTGATGGGTGGAATGGTTGGCGCAGTGCAGGACCACCTGCCAGCACGCCAGCATGTAGGGACGACCGCGCATGTTGGTCCAGTTGACCTGCGCGGCCAGACCCGCGTCGTCTGTATGGACAAACCAGGCGCGGCGTTCGGTGGCCAGCGCTGCCCAGCGCGCCCGGATTGCCGGCAGGTCGGGCAGGTCGTTCGCCGACAACATGGTGGCCGGGGACTGACTCTGCCAGCGGGCAAACCACAGCACTTCAGCGCCCAACAGGTGAACCAGCGTCAGATGCACCGACCCGAAGCCGGCCAGCACCGGCCGCATGATTTGTTCCGCGGTCAGCGCGCCGGCAGTGTCCAGCAGCCGTTCTGTTACCCAGTCGCCGTAGTCAAAGAGAGATGCCAGTTGTTCTTTCATGTGGATGCTACGCTTGTCGGCCAGGCCGGTTGAAGCTGGTCGGGCTCTGATACGCGACCGTGGTTACGGTCAGATGCGATGCGGGGTCAGGCAATCTCCGGCGCGGCGCGTCACCGCAAACCCAGTTTCTTCGCCAAATCCCGGCGATCTACACCTTCCGACATTGCCGCGCCAGTATCCAGGATCGATTCTCTGGCTTCCTCAACCGACCAATCCTTGACGCCGTCCAGCCAACCGGCAGGCGCCCAATCCACCACCCGGCAGTAACGGTTGACCGGCCAACCATAGAATTCGCCCCTGGCGTTGACCTTGCGGTCGTTGCCGTCGACCGTGATGTAGTATTCCTGTTGCAACTGGCGGATGGCAGTGTCCACCGCACCGGCGCCTTGTCTGCTGCTGACGCCCAGGGTTTGCCGCACCTGGCTGATGTTGAGCGTGCCCCTCTCGTCAAAGAGCTGCCAAAGCTGCCAGGCTCTCTGGCTAACTTCGCCACGCTCCCAGCGTTCGGGCATGGAGAGAGCTGGATGGAAGGCGGCGTAGAAGATTGGGTACATGCGCCGGGTGACAAAGCCCTTATGCTTGCCCAGGATGCAGCCATAGGCCAGGCGCTTTTCTTCGGCGACGCGATCTTTCCAGCGCCAGGGGTCGGTCTCGAGACTGGTGTGCCATTGACGTTCTGCCGTCTCGCCGCTCAGCGATGGCAAGCCTGGCAAGAGGGGCGACAGCGTCATGAAGCCCAGCGATTCGACGCGGGCAACAAAATCGTCATAGGTGGTCAACATGGTGGTTCCTTCTAGCATTGCACGACACTCAGCACAAATCAGTCCGCCACGCGCAGCGATTCATACACTGCCACCGTCGCCGGCGAAGGCGGCACACCCAGTTCCGACTGCAAGCGCTCAACGCATTGCCCGTAGACGCGCATCGCCTGCGTGCGGTTGCCAAGGGCGGCGTAGGCGGCGATGCTGAGCCGGTAGGCGTTCTCCCAGCAGTCGTCGGCCGCCAGGATCGACTGGCAGACGGTGATTACCTCCTGCCAGCGGCCGCGGTCGGCCAGCGCCTGGGCGACGCGGTCGGCAGCGCGCAGGAAGAGCGTCAGCAGCCGCTCGCGCTCGACGCTGCACCATTCCTCGTAGGGGTACTCGGCCAGATAGCTGCCGCGGTACAGCGCCAACGCCTCGCGCAGCAGCGCCAGCCCGCCGTCCTCGTCTACCTCCAGCCGGCGGGTGCCGTCGGCCAGCAACTGCTCGAAGCGGTCGGCATCCAGCCACAGGTCTGCGCCGGGACGCAGCCCGTAGTGCGTGCCGTCGCGAACGATGTACGCCGACGGCGTGCGCGCCTCGCGGTTCGGCTCCAGCACCCGGTACAGGGTGTTCAGCGCCACCTTGAAGTCGCGCTCGGCGGCATCGGGGCTGAGGTCCGGCCACAGCTTCTCCACGATCTCGTCGCGCTCCAGCCGCCGCCGGCGTTGGGTGATGAAGAGCAAGAAGAGCTGGCGCGCCTTCTCGCGGTGCCACTCGGCCGCGACGATCTCGTCGCTGCCGCGCCATGCCCGGAACGCGCCCAGCGTCTGCACCCGCAGTTGGTAGCCGGGATGCAGCTCGACGCGCGCCAGGTCCAGCCGCGCCAGCAGGCTTTCGGCGACGGGACGCTGGCGGCCCAGGTTGCGTGCTGACACCAGCAGCGGCACGACGCGGCGGGCATCGGGCGGGCCAAGCAAGGTCTGGCGGGTAAACAGGAACTCGTAGCCGTGCTCGCGGGTCAGGCGCAGCAGGTCTTCCAGCCCGTGTTGCAGGCGCGCTTCGTCGCTGCTGGCCTGCCAGGCCAGGCACTGCCACAGCCGCGCCAGCGTCTCACCGTAGCTGTCGCTGCATTCGCCGAACGCGCTGGCCGACCGCGCCAGCAGCGCCATGCCGTCGTCAAGTTTGCTTGACAGGATCAGCCCCGCCCCCAGCGCCAGCCGGATCAGCGCCACGATCCACTCGTCGCCGGTGTGGCGGGCGATCTCGATGCCTTGCAGCGCGGCCTGCTCGGCCGCTTCTATCTCTCCCGAATAGCCATACGCCCGGCAGAGTCCCCAATATGCCTCGACCTTGAGACGGGGCACGGCCATGCTGTCGGCCAGGGCGATGGTCTCACGATAGCAGCGGCGCGCCTCGGTCTGGCCGTTAGGATGGTCGCGCAGCAGCCAGGCGTGTCCCTCGCGCATGAACCCGACCGCGGTGATGAAGGGCGATTCCAGCTCGCGCCCGCGCTGTTTGCCCTGAACAGCGCTCTCGTAGGCCGCTTCGCCCTCGCCCTGGAAAGCCAACACCAGTGACAACAGCAACTGGGTCTCGCGGTGCGCCCGCGGCCGCAACACGGGGTCGCGTTGCTCGGTCTCGGCCCAGCGCTCCAGCAGCCGGCGTGCCTCGGCCAGCCGTCCCGTGCGCACCAACACGCGCGCGTTCATCTCAACCTCGCTGGGGCCCTCCTCGCGTAACTCCTGGGCCTGGGCGCGGAAGCGCGCCGCGTCCTCCAGCTTGCCGAGGTTGAGCCGGTTTTCCTCCAACAACTCCAGCAGCCGGATGCGCGCCTCGCGGTCCTCCTGGCCGTCGGACAGGCGAAGCGCCTCTTGCAGCAGGCTCTCGGCCTGGCTCGGGTTGACGGTATCGAGGTAGATGCGAGCCTGGCCGCGCAGCGCCTGCCCGGTGCGGCCCGCGTCGCCGCGCAGCCGTGCCAACCCCTCGGCCTGCCTGTACCAGCCCAACGCCTCCTCGAAGCGGCTGTGCAAGCGGGCGATGTCGCCCAGGTAGACCAGCAGCGCCGGATGCGACTCGAGGATCTCCGGCGGCAGGCGGTCGATCCAACCCGCCAGGGTGTCCAGCCGGCCGGCGCGAATGGCGGTTCTCCCCAGCGCGTCGAGGAGCGCGGCGGCTTCGTCGTACTGGCCGGCGGCGAAGCGGTGGTACAGCGCCTCCTCGCGTGCGCCCTGCTGTTCGAAACACGCTGCAGCCCGGCTGTGAAAGGTCGCGGCTTCGAAGTCAGCCAGTTGTTGCATAAGGAACTCACGGAACAGGTGGTGATAACGGGCGTGCCCGCCGCCCAGATCGACCACGAACAGCCCGCTGTCCAGCAGATGGCGAAGCTGGGCTGCGCTGCCATCCGCGTTGCGCAGACAATTGCAGGTTTCAACCGACATCTCGCGCAGCACCGCCGTGTCGCGCAGAAACGATTGCACGTCCGCCGGCTGCTGGTTGACGACCTCCTGGGCCAGGAAGGCAAACAGGTTGTCCAGTGTCGGTGTCGGGTGGACCGTGCGCGACAGCCTGTGTTCAGTGCTGCCCGGCAGGCGCGTCCGCAGCCCCTGCCAGACCAACTGCACGGCGATGGCCCAGCCTTCGGTCTCGGCGGCGATGCGCTGTACCTCGCCGTGGCTGAGCTGGAGGTCGTAGCGCTCGGCGAACAGCGCGGCGATCTCGGACGGCTGGAACGCAAGATGGCGTTGGTCGACAGCAAGGACCTGACCGCGGGCCTGCCAGCGCGCGAGGCCGCCGATTTCCAGCGGGTAGCGGGTTGCCAGAACGAAATGCACGTGGTCCGGCGCACGGTCGATGAGGCGGTCGAGCATAGCCAGCGTCTGCGGATGGCCGTTGAGGAAATGAGCGTCATCCAGCACGAGCAGCACCGGCTGGCCGGGCAGGCTGTCCAGCGCGTTGGCCAGAAGATCGACGGTTGCCGGCCAGGGCAGCGCACCCTGTGCGCCCGCCTGGTTCCAGCTTTCCAGGCGCGCCAGCGGCGCTTCGGAGAGGCCCGGCAGCGCGGCGCGCAGGCTGTGCAGGATGTGGAGAAGGAAGACCAACGGATCGCCGCTGTCGCTGTCGAGCTGGTACCAGGCCAGCGGGACGTTCAGATCAGCCAGCGACGCCAGCGCGGTGCTCTTGCCGTAACCGGCGCCCGCCTGCACCACGGTGACGCGAAAGTCCAGCGCCTCGGCCAGCACGGCGGCCAGGCGCGGGCGTTGCAGAATGCGTCGGTTGGGGCGAGGCGGTGTCAGGCGGGTGCGCACCACCACGGGGAAGAGCTCCACGGCACCTCCGCGAGTCAGGTCGTTGCGGCCATGTTACTTGAGCCGCGGGGGATTGGCAAATGGGTTCTCCAGACCGTGTAACTCCTGTGTCACTGGGTTGTGATACAATGTCGGCGCCTCGAATTGTATTGACTTCACTTCTACGTTTGCGGGCGCGGACGCCCGACTACGGCACAGCATGACCGACACCACCATTGCTTCGTTCGTCGTACGCTTCACACAGGAGTTGCCTGGCGAGGATCTTCCCGGCGCGGGTTGGCGCGGCGTGGTGCAGCATGTACAGACCAGCGAACAACTGCGGTTTACGCGTATCGACGACGCATTGCGTTTCATTGGGGATTATGTGGATCTTCATAACCCGTTGCAGGCCGGGCGAGACGAGGCGGTAAGCGAATGACTTCCACGCAACCGCCGGTGGGCATCGTCAGCATCGGGACGTATTCGCCCGCCAACTTCCTGACAGCGGCGGATGTGGCCGCGGCCAGCGGGCTGCCGGAGTGGGTGATCCGCGACAAGATGGGCATCACGCGCAAGTTCGTGGCCGGCCCCGACGACCAGCCCAACGAGATGGCCATCAAGGCCGCGAGCGACTGCCTGGCGCAGACGGACATCCCACCCGAAGAGATCGATCTCGTCATCTGCACCACCGAGGAATGGCGCGAGTACCTGCTGTGGACGTCGGGCATCCACCTGGCGCAGGAGATCGGCGCGACCAACGCCTGGGCGCTGGACCTGCACATGCGCTGCGCCACGACGGTCGGCGCGATGAAGATTGCCAGGGACATGATGGTGGCCGATCCCGAGATCAATACGGTGCTGATCGCCGGCGGCTACCGTGTGTCCGACTTCATTGACTTCAGCAACGCACGCACCTCGTTCATGTGGAACATCGGCGCGGGCGCCGGCGCCATGCTGTTGCGCAAGGGCTGGCCGCGCAACCACGTCCTGGGCACCCATATCATCGTGGACGGCAGCATGAGCAAGCACGTGGTGGTCCCGGCCAGCGGTACGGCGCAGTTTGCCACGCCACAGGCCATGGCCGGCAACAGCCTGTCCCCCGAGTTGTTTTACTTTGATCTGGTGGAGCCGGAAGCGATGAAGAACCGGCTCAACGCGGTCAGCATGGACAACTGGCTGCGTTGTGTGGACGAGGCGCTGCGCAAAAGCGGCAGCAAGCCGGACGGCTCTCCCTATTCCCGCAGCGACATCGACTACCTGAACATGATCCTGATCAAGCCGTCGGGCCACCGCGAGATGCTGGAGCGGCTGGGCCTGCGCGAGGACCAATCGGTCTACCTGGGCGAGATCGGCCACACCGGCGAGCAGGACGCGATGTTCAGCATCCGCGAAGGGCTGGCCGCGGGCCGGCTCAAGGACGGCGACCTGATGGCCATCGTCGCCGCCGGCATCGGCTACGTCTGGGCGGCGGGCGTGGTGCGGTGGGGCGAGGTGAACGGTGATCGGTAAACGGTGATCAGTAATCAGTGGCCGGAATATGGTTAACCGATTACCGATTGCGGTTTCAGACGATAGCTGATAAAGACATCAGGGTCTATCAACCGGCGGCAGCCGGTGGACGGATACTATCGGCGAGTAGGACATTTACCAGTGTTTCGACAGATACGCCCTGAGAATGAGCACGCTCGGCCAACGCCTCAGCGATGTCGGGCAAAACCGCGATACGCACAGCCCGCTTGTTAGGTGTCTCGAAGCGAAACCACTCGCCGTCGTCTTCCATGAAATCGCCAGTGTCGAGGTTGTCCCAAAACGCAGCTTCGTCTTCGTAAGAGGTAAACTCAGGAGTTTCAAGAGTCTTCATTTTCGCAGTCTCCGGAAGTTACGCTTTTCTGTGCCTGTCATATCACGCGCAGTGATTGGTCGAAACAGAGATGATTCAACTCTTTCGAGGACAACAAACAGGTAGCGGCCGTCCACAGTCTGCCCGTACAGTCGATAGCGATTCTGTCCTTGACGGTGCGCCATGTGGAGCGGGTCTTCACAAACTTCCCACACTTCGTCAGGATCGACGTCGTGCCGGGCAATGTGCTCTATGCGATAGTCATCCCAGAGTTATCGACGAATGAACATGACACAGTTCCATGTTTTGTGTTGCTAAGAAAATGCTGCTCTGGCAGTTAACGAGATTATACCGCACTGTCTCTTTGCCCGCAACAGGATATTCGGAAAGGAAATCACCATGCGACTCAACGGCAAAGTAGCTCTTATCACCGGCGGAGCGGCCGGCATTGGCAAGGCGACGGCGCAGCGCTTCCAGGAGGAAGGCGCGACCGTCGTCATCTGTGACGTCAACGAGCAGGCGGGCGAGGCAACCGTCGCCGACCTTGGCCTGGCGGCGTTCTACAAGGTCAACGTAGCCGACCGGCAGGACGTGCAGCGCTGGATCGATGACGTAGTGGCGCGCTTCGATCGCATAGACGTGTTGGTCAACAACGCCGGTGTGCTGCGCGATGGCCGGCTGGTGGTAGTCAAGGAAGGCGAGCTGGTCAAGCAGATGCCCGAACCAGACTGGGATCTGGTGATCAGCGTCAACCTGAAGGGCGTCTTCAACTGCACGCAGGCGGTGGCGCCGGTGATGATCAAGCAGGGCGGCGGGGTGATCCTCAACGCCAGCAGCATCGTCGGTCTCGACGGCAACTTCGGCCAGACCAACTACGTCGCCACCAAGGCGGGCGTCATCGGCATGACCAAGGTATGGGCGCGCGAGCTGGGGCGCTACGGAATCCGCGTCAACGCGATCGCGCCCGGCTTCACGCTGACCGAGATGGTGTTGCAGATGCCGGAGAAGGTGCTGGCCGACATGGTGTCGCACGTCCCGCTGGGTCGCATGGGGCAGCCGCGCGACATTGCCAACGGCTACCTCTGGCTTGCGTCGGACGAGGCGAGCTACGTCTCCGGTGTGGTGTTGCGCATCGACGGCGGAATCGTTGTGGGAACCTGATGCACGCAGCCGATTTACTCACCAACCGCTCCCGTTTGACGCCCGACCGCGAGGCACTGTTGTTTCTGGACACAGGCGAGCGCTTCACCTACGGCGAGCTCAACGCGCGCGCCAACCGGGCCGCCAACTACATGCGCGCGTTGGGTGTGGAGCCGGGCGACCGGGTTTCGATCCTGGCGCAGAACAGCGTGGTCTACCTGGACCTGTTCTACGGGCTGGCCAAGATCGGCGCGGTCTTTGCGCCGCTGAACTGGCGGCTGACCGCGGCCGAGCTGACCTACATCGTCAGCGACTGTGCGCCGGCGGTGCTGATCTGCAGCGCCGAGTTCGCACCGGTCCTGGAAGAGATGCGTCCCGACATCCTGGTTGAGCATCTGGTCAGCCTGGAGGGCGCGGACATCCCCGGCGCCGAAAGCTACGAGGAAGGGGTCGCAGCGGCATTGGCGGTCGAGCCGGAGCGGCCGCCGATGGACGGCGACACACCGTACTGCATCCTCTACACCTCCGGCACCACCGGCAAGCCCAAAGGGGCGGTCCTGCCGCATCGCCAGATCCTGTGGAACTGCATTAACACGGTGGTGAGCTGGGGGCTGTCGGAGAACGACGTGTCGCCGGTGCTGACGCCCATGTTCCACGCCGGCGGGCTGTTCGCCTTTCTGACGCCTATCTTCTACGCCGGCGGCCGCATCTTACTGGCGCGCGGCTTCGACGCCGAACAGTCGCTGCGCGCTATCGTCGAGGAGCGCTGCACGGTGATTCTGGGCGTGCCGACCCTGTTCCAGATGTGGCTGGACACGCCTTATTTCGCCAAAGCCGACTTCAGCCATGTCCACTTCTTCATCAGCGGCGGCGCGCCGCTGCCCGTGCCGCTGGTCAAGGCCTGGCGGGCCAGGAAGGACGTGGTGTTCCGCCAGGGCTACGGGCTGACCGAGGTCGGCCCCAACTGCTTCAGCATGACCGACGCCGAGCTTTGCCAAGGTTGGCTCGGTGGGCAAGCCGATCTTCCACAGCGAGATGCGGCTGGTCAACCCGGAGACCGGACTGGGCGTGCCGGTCGGCGAGACGGGCGAGCTGCTGATCAAGGGGCCGCACGTCTGCCTTGGCTACTGGCGCAACCCCGAGGCCACGGCTGCGTCGCTGCGCGATGGCTGGTTTCACACGGGTGACATGGCGCGCGTGGACGCCGACGGCTTTACACCATCGCCGGCCGCTTCAAGGACATGATCATCAGCGGCGGCGAGAACGTCTATGCCGCCGAGGTTGAGACCGTCTTCCGCGACCACCCGGCCGTGCAGGAAGCTGCGCTGATCGGCATTCCCGACGAGAAGTGGGGCGAGGTTGGCCTGATGGTCGTGGTGCTCAAGCCGGGCCAATCCGCCGGCGAGGCGGAACTGCGCGAGTTCTGTTACACCCGGCTGGCCCGCTACAAGGCGCCCAAGCGGGTCGAGTTCGTCGATGCCCTGCCGTATTCGCCCTACGGCAAGGTGATGAAGCAGGAGTTAGTGAAGAGGTACGAGCAGAACGACGGTTAATGTGCATCTCGTATTGCGTATTTCGTACTTCGTAGCCAACGCTTGCTTTGTGTCACGACGTATTACGCAATACGCAACACGCAATACGCATCACGCACCATGACACGCTACGCCACCATCATCGGCACCGGACGCTACGTCCCGGAAACAATACAGACCAACGATATGCTCCAGCAGCAGGTCAGCGCCGTCAACCCGGACCTGGCGGCCGTTGTTGACCGCTTCGAGGAAAGCTCGGGCATCGTGGCGGCTGGCTGGCGCCGCGCGATTGGGCTGCGCCGGACATCGCCGTGTGCGGCAGAGGATGCGCTACACGCGGCCGGCATCCGGCCCGACCAGGTGGACATGATCTTGCTGGGCACCGACACGCCCGACTACATCACGCCGGCCACCTCCACCGTGGTGCAGCACAAGCTGGGCGCGGTCAATGCCGGCACCTACGACATCGGCTGCGCCTGTGCCTCCTTCCCGACCGGCATCGCCACGGCTGCCGGCCTGCTGGCCACCAATCCGTGGATGAACTATGTGCTGGTGGTGGGCGTCTACATGATGAGCAAGCTGGCCGATCCCGCCGACGTGACCTCGTTCTTTTACAGCGACGGCGCCGGCGCGGTGGTGATCGCGACGGACAGCAAGCCGGGCTTTATTAGCTCCGCTTACCTGGCCGACGGCGCCTACCACGATTACTGGGGCCTGTACGCCGGCGCCACCGACGAGCCGGCCAGCGTGCAAGCCGTGGAAGCGGGCCGCACCAACGTGCGCCTGTTGCAGCGCTACCCGCCCGACGTCAACCACGAGAACTGGCCGCGTATCGTGCGATTGCTGGCCGAGCGGCGGCGGGCTTGCCGTGCGCGACATCGACCTGGCCATCTTCACCCAGGTGCGCCTGTCGTCCATCAAGCTTGTGATGGAGGACCTGGGCCTGCCGCTGGAGAAGACGCACTGGGTGATGGATAAATGGGGCTACACCGGCTCGGCCTGCATCGGCATGTGCCTGGACGACGCGGTCGACCGCGGCAAGGTGAAGCCGGGCGATCTGTTGACGCTGGTCGGCTCCGGCGTCGGCTACAACTACGCCGGCGTCGTATTGCGGATGCCGTGAGCGTGTGCCAGAGTTGCCAACTCTTCCGAAAAGTTGGCAACTCTATCGAGGAAACCATGACCATTCCTACTCTGCCGGGCATTACTCCCAAGACGATCACCAGCAAACGCCTGACTACCCGCGTCTTGTTCAGCGGTCAGGACGACGGCGCGCCGGTGCTCTTCCTGCATGGCAACTCCTCCTCCGCGACGTGGTGGGAGGAGACGATGCTCGACTTGCCGGCGGGCTTCCGCGGCATCGCCCCCGATCTGCGCGGCTTTGGCGATGCCGAGTTTGACAAGAAGATCGACGCGACGAGGGGCGCTGGCGACTGGGCTGACGATGCGGTAGCGCTGCTGGACGCGCTGGGCATCGCCCAGGCGCACCTGGTGGGCAACTCGCTGGGCGGCATGGTGGTCTGGCGGCTGCTGGCCGACGCGCCAGATCGCCTGCTCAGCGTGACGGTGGTCGATCCCGGCTCGCCCTACGGCTTCGGCGGCACCAGGGACGAGGCGGGCACGCCCTGCTACGACGACTTCGCCGGCTCGGGCGGCGGGCTGATCGGTGCGCCGGTGGTGGAGGCGGTCAAGAAGGGCGACCGCAGCCTGGAGAACCCGTTCGGCTATCGCAGCGGGCTGCGCCGGCTGGTGTTCAGGCCGCCTTTCGTGCCAGCGCGCGAGGAAGAATTGCTGTCGGCGTCGCTGTCGATCCACGTCGGCGAGCGAGCCTTTCCGGGCGACAAGGTCATGTCGCCCAACTGGCCCTACGTAGCCCCAGGCGTCTGGGGCGCAGCCAACGCGCTGTCGCCCAAGTATGTGAGCGAGGCAGTGGAGCGGATGATCGCGGCGCAGCCGAAACGTACCATCCTGTGGGTGCGCGGCCGCGACGACCTGAGCGTGTCCGACAACGCGGCCGCGGACATGGCGACGCTGGGCGCGCTGGGGCTGGTGCCGGGCTGGCCTGGCGCTGAAGTGTTCCCGTCGCAGCCGATGCTGAAGCAAACGCGAGCCGTACTAGAACGCTACGCGGCGGGCGGCGGCTCATTCCGCGAGGTGGTCATCAACGAAGCCGGCCATGCGCCGTTCATCGAAAAGCCGGACGAGTTCAACGCGGCGTTTCACGCGCACCTGGCAGTTGCATCGTAGGATGATTTTCCAAATCCTCATCCGGGCGAGTTGAGCGGCAGAACAATTTGGAAAATTGTTTTACGGCCATCTTGCAGGCGCATCGTAGGACGATTTTCCAAATCGTCATCCGGGCGAGTTGAGCGACGGAACAATTTGGAAAATTGTTTTACGGGCGTGGATGAACGCCACGAATGAATTCATGGCCTGACAGCCGAAGCATGCTGAAGCAAACTGGTAGAAGCAGACATGGGCAGCCTGCTTGAGCAAGCTTTTCGATGGCAGACGCCGAATTCATTTGGCGGGCGGTGCGAAGGCGATCCTGGCAACTTCCCGAGAGATCTTTCGCTGACGGTTCGCCGTTTTGCACCTTGGTTGCATGACCCGCTCAAGATGACTGTGAAGCTGGCTGAATTGCCTGGGTGCCTTAGGCAGCACGGCACATATGATTCTGACGTCTCGGACAACTGATCACCGATGACTGATAACTGATCACCGATCCCATGGCTACGAAACAGGTTGTAATCCCCGACCGCAGCGGCTTTCTGCCCGTCGAGGGTGGCGCGCGGCGCGTGTATTGGGAATATTTCGGCGCCGGCGACCGTGAGGTGGTGGTGATGCTGAACGGTGTGGCCATGTCCACCCGCGGCTGGTATCGCAACCTGCCTGAGCTGCAGCCCGATTACGATGTGCTGCTCTACGACTATCTGGGCCAGGGCCGGTCGTCGCAGGAGGACGAGCCGTACTTCATCGACCACTTCGCAGGCTATCTGATGCAGATCATGGACGAGCTTCGCATCGAGCGCGTGCATCCCGTGGGCGTCTCGTACGGCGGGTTTATCGCCGCGGAACTGGGTCGGCTGTTCGGCGACCGGTTGCACACGCTGACCCTGTCGGGCATCCTGCTGACCCGCGAGACCCAGTTCCAGATGTACCAGAACCTGTCGTTGAAGTTCTACACGTCGCCCGACCCGGCTTTCGAGATCTACACCAGTTACATGTACGAGAAGATCTTCGGCGAAGCGTTTTGCCGGCGCATCTACGGCGACAAGATGGAACGCATGCGTCAGGGGTTCTTCGACGACTACCACGGCAAGGAGTATTGCCTGGTGCGGCTGACCGAGGCGCAGAACCCGTTCTTCGCCCGCATCGACCAGGAGCCGAACCCGTACCGCATCGTCACCACACCGACGCTGATCCTGACCGGCGACGAGGACCGCGCGATCCCGCCCTGGCAGCAGGCCAAGCTGCTGGACATCCTGCCCAACGCGCGCCAGATCGTCCTGCCGGGCAGCGGTCACATGACCTACATGGAACGGCCGGACATCTTCTGGCCGGCAGTGAGAACATTCTTTGCTGTCAAGACCGTGGGCGCGTAGATTCAGGGCGTCGCGGCGCCCCACGACTGGCAATGACACCTCGATCATAACGGTCATGCTGAGGCTGCCGAAGCATCTCGCCTCTAATACTAGCGACATTGCGCCATGAGAACGACTCGAAGCAAGCTGGGTGCTGGTCTCGTCGCCATAGTGATGGCTCTTGCCTGCTGCGCTTTCATGTATCTATCCTTCATTTCATATCCGTCGACCAGGACAATTGCCGGACGATACCTTGATGCAGTGATCGACGAGGACTTGACAGCAGCCATAGGCTTGGCTCGCTCGAACTACGCATGCCAGCACGCGCTCAGGCAAGCTGCTCTCCTGGACATCCAAGAGTTTGGCGGCGACGCAGTACGCAACGTGTCGATAAAGCTGCGTTATAACGTGGGAAGCGATGATGAAATCCAGTTTGCCGACATAAGCTTCGAGCATCTCGTACCAGGTCAACGGGTCTGGCAAAGCGGCTCGATGACACTGGTCACAGATTTTGACGTTCCCGGGTTCCGGTATTTGTGTGGAAACTTGACACGCAGCCCGTAAAGCGGTGTGTGCGCCAGCCCCGACCACTTTCAAAGCAGTGTAGACACAGGAGCGCTAACTATGACGAAGATCAAACCTCTCGATGGAGTAGCCTCGCAAATGGTGCAGACCGACCGCCTGGTGATGCATGTATTATCTAGCGGACCGGACGACGGCGTGCCGGTGGTGTTTCTGCACGGCAACTTTTCGGCGGCGACCTATTGGGAAGAGACGATGCTGGCGCTTCCCGCTGGCTTCCGCGGTATCGCTCCTGACCTGCGCGGCTATGGCTGGACCGAGGACAAGCTGATCGACGCGACGCGCGGCATGCGCGATTGGGTGGATGACCTGGCGGCGCTGTTCGAGGCGATGGCCATCAATCAGGCGCATTTGGTGGGCTGGTCGCTGGGCGGCGGCGTGGTGTTCCGCTTCATCGCCGATCACCCGCAGAAGGTCCTGTCGGCGACGCTGGTCGCGCCGGTGTCGCCCTACGGTTTCGGCGGTACAAAGGATGCGCAGGGCACGCCGTGTTATCCCGACTTCGCCGGATCGGGCGGCGGCACGGTCAACCCGGAGTTCGTCAAACGCATCATCGCCGGCGACCGCAGCGACGAGGATCCCAACTCGCCGCGCAACGTAATCAACACGTTCTACTACAAGGCGCCCTTCCGGGCCGCGCGCGAGGAGGACTTCCTGACCGCCGCGCTGGCCGAGAAGATGGGCGACCAGCGCTACCCCGGTGACATGACCGCGTCGGAGAACTGGCCTAACGTCGCACCCGGTCAATGGGGTCCGATCAACGCCGGCTCGCCCAAGTACGTGGCGGGCGATGCCGAGGCGCTGATCGCGGTGCACCCCAAGCCGCCGATCCTGTGGATCCACGGCAGCGACGACCTGATCGTCGGCGACCTGTCGTTCTTCGACTTCGGCGCGCTGGCCAAGCTGGGCTTCGTGCCCGGCTGTCCCGGCGAGGACATCTACCCGCCCCAGCCCATGGTCAGCCAGACGCGTGCCGTGCTTGACCAGTACGCCGCAGCCGGCGGGCAGTACCGCGAGGTCGTCATCCAGGACACCGCCCACAGCCCGCACATCGAGAAGCCGGCGGAGTTTGGTGCGGCGTTTCATGAATTGCTGACGGGGCAGTTACCAGTAATCAGTGATCAGTAAGCAGTGGCCAGAGTAACTGACACGGTGATTGCGGCTCTGGTGTTTTGGGAATAAAAGGATCAGTGGGTTATTGCTATGACTCGACTTGCTTATGCCATGAGCTATCGGGAGTTGATAGTGTATCAGAAGGCGAGGGAACTTTCGAGAGAGTTGTTCCATTTCTCGAAATCGTTTCCGCGCGAGGAGATGTATTCCCTTACCGATCAACTTCGGCGATCTTCTCGATCAGTCGGTGGACAGATTGCCGAAGCCTGGGCGAAGCGGCGCTACGAGAGGCATTTCGTCAGCAAACTCACCGATGCTGACGGCGAGCAGCAGGAAACGCAGCACTGGATTGATACGGCGCTGGATTGTGAATACCTGTCACCCCAACAACGCGATGAGTTCATCGGAAAATGCGAGGAGATAGGACGCCTCCTGGGCGGCATGATCGCCAAAGCCGACCGTTTCTGTGGCGCGCCTACTCCTCAACTACGGGAATCCGCAGTCGAGTACCTGGTTGAAGACGATCTTGCGAATTTCTACGTCAACCCAATCAAGAGCACAAGCGGGTCCAACGACTGATTACTGACAACTGATCACTGATCACTGTCCCCAACCACACCATGTACATCGGCGACTACCTCGGACGGCGTGAGATTTACTCACCGGACAAGCTGGCGATCATCGACGCGGGCAAGCAGCCTGAGCTGCGGCTGACCTGGCGCCAGTGGAACCGGCGTGTCAACCGGCTGGCTAACTGGCTGCACGACGCGGCCGGCGTCGGCAAGGGCGATCGGGTTGCCATCCTGGCGCGCGATGGGGTCGAGCACCTCGATCTGCTCTACGCCTGCGGCAAGCTGGGCGCGATCAGCACACCGCTCAACTGGCGGCTGCACCCGCGCGAGCTGGCCGGCCTGATCGAACTGACGACACCCAAAGCGCTGCTCTTCGGCGACGACTTCCGCGATGCCGTCGAACAGATCCAGTTAACCATTAACCATCAACCATCGACCATTAACCATTTCCTCCACCTCGACGGCCCCGGCCTTCCCTTCAGCCAGGACTACCAATCTACCCTCGCCCAATCTACCGATCGACCCGTCACCTGCGAGATGCTGACCGAGGAGGACATCGCCTGCCTGCTGTTCACCGGCGGCACCACCGGCCTGCCCAAGGGCGCGCAGATCAGCCATCGCCAGATCTGCTGGAACGTGCTCAACACGGTGATCCACGACCTGACCCACGACGACATCTACCTGTGCGTGTTCCCGCTGTTCCACGCCGGCGGGCTGTTCGCCTACATGTCGTCGCAGGTCGTCTTCGGCAACACCAGCGTGCTGACCCGGCAGTTCGACCCGGTGCAAGTGCTGGACCTCATCCAGCGCGAGGGCGTGACGGTGTTCGCCGCCGTGCCGACCATGTACCAGATGCTGACCCAGGCGCCCAACTGGGCGACAGCCGACCTGAGCAGCCTGCGCTTTTGCACCAGCGGCGGCGCCGCTGCCCGTGCCGTTGGTCGAGCAGTACACGCGAGAAGGGCATCCGCTTCAAACAGGGCTTCGGCATGACCGAGTACGGCCCCGGTTTGTTTGCTCTGCCGCCCGAGGATGCCATCCGCAAAGCGGGCAGCATCGGCCGGCCCAACTTCTTCATCGACGTGCGCGTGGTGGACGACGACAACCGGCCGCTGGGGCCGAACCAGGTGGGCGAGCTGCTGCTGAAGGGGCCGAGCGGCTCGTCAGGATACTGGCAGAACCCGCAGGCATCGGCCGCGGTCATCGACGACGCGGGCTGGTTCCACACCGGCGACCTGGTGTATCACGATGACGAGTGGTACTTCTTCGTCGTTGATCGCAAGAAGGACATGTTCATCTCGGGCGGCGAGAACGTCTACCCGGCCGAGATCGAGCAGGTGTTGTACCGGCATCCGGCGGTCGCCATGTGCGCGGTGATCGGCGTGCCCGACCCGCGCTGGGGCGAGGTTGGTCTGGCGTGTGTGGTCCTGAAGCCGGGCAAGACCGCGACCGAGGGCGAACTGATTGCGCACATGCAGAATAACCTGGCGCGCTACAAGGTGCCGAGGAGCGTTCGCTTCCTGCCCGAGCTGCCGATCTCGGCCGCCGGCAAAATCCTGAAACGCGATCTGCGTGAGCAGTACGCGAAAGAGTAGATTGGAAACTTGGTAGATTGGGATATTGGTCCATCTGGTAGAACCTACCCGATTTCCAATCTATTCACTCACGAACCTACCAACCTACCAATCAACCAACTTCCTAATCTACCAATCTACCAACTTACCGATCTACCAGAGACCACCATGACCAACCAACGTAAACTCGGCCGCGGCGTGGCAGTCGTCGGGGCCGGCATGAGCCAGTTTGGAGCGTTTCCCGACAAAGCCACGCGCGACTTGTTCGTCGAGGCCTTTCGCGAGATGCGCGCATCGGTGGACAAGGGACTGGACCCGCGCGACATCGAGGCGCTGTTCATCGGCAACTACAGCAGCGACCTGTTCGAGCACCAGGGCCACACCGCGCCGATCATGGCCGACTGGGTGGGACTGACGCCGCGGCCGGCCGTGCGTATCGAGGACGCATGCGCCAGCAGTGGCGTTGCCTTACGGCAGGGCATCATGGCCGTGGCGTCGGGGTTGCACGACGTGGTGTTGGTAGGCGGCATCGAGAAGATGAGCAACCTGCCGACGGCCGAAGTCACCGACACCCTGGCCACGGCCGGTGACGTGCTCTACGAGATACCGGCCGGGTTCACCTTTCCCGGTTTCTACGGCGCCATCGCCTCGGCCTACATGGCGCGCTACGGCGCGACGCCTGAGGCGTTGATGCGCGTCGGCATCAAGAACCACGAAAACGGCGCGCTGAACAGCAAGGCGCAGTTCAACGTGTCCATCGGCGGCATCATGCAGGCTCGCCAGGCCAGCGCTGCCAGGAAGGGCCGTCCGGTGCCGGAGTGGGCAGACGAGATGGCGTTCCTGAACGATGATGTCTACAACCCGATGATCGCCTGGCCGCTCCGGCTGTTCGACTGCTCGCCCATTACCGACGGCGCGGCGGCGCTGCTGCTGGTGTCCGAGGACCTGGCCGGCCAGTTCAGCGACACGCCCATCGCGATCATCGGCGCCGGCCAGGCCAGCGACCGCGCGCTGCCCAACCGGCCCGACCTGACCAGCCTGGAAGCGGCGCGGCATGCCAGCCGGCAAGCCTACCAGATGGCCGGCGTGACACCGCAGGACGTCAAGATCGCCGAGGTCCACGACTGCTTCACCGTCGCCGAGATCGTCGCCACTGAGGACCTGGGGTTCTTCGAGCCGGGACTGGGCTTCGTGGCGGCCGAGGAAGGACTTACGGCGCGCAACGGGCTGCGGCCGGTCAACACGTCGGGCGGCTTGAAGGCCAAAGGCCACCCGGTGGGCGCGTCGGGCGCGGCGCAGGTGGTAGAGGTCTGGAAGCAGATGCGCGGCGAAGCCGGCCCGCGCCAGGTCGATCGCGACGTGGACATCGCCCTGACCCACAACGTCGGCGGCACGGGCCAGACGTGTGTGGTGCACATCTTTGAGCAGCGGTAGTTGGTGAGCAGTAACCAGTAACCAGTGATCAGTAATCAGACGATGAGTCGCAAACCACAAACTACTGACCACTGACCACTGATCACTGATCACTGAAACCAGGGAGCAGCAATGGCAACCGAAACCTTCACCCACGCTGATTTCACCGCCTGGCTGGCCGGGCACAATCTGATGGGCGCGCGCTGCCGGTCGTGCGGTGCGCTGTATGCCGAGGCGCGGCCCATGTGTCCCGACTGTTTCGGCGACGACATGGCCTGGGAGCCGCTGTCAGGACACGGCAAGCTGGCGGCGTTCACCACGGTCTACATCGCGCCGACCGCCATGATCGAGGCAGGCTACGGGCGCGACAACCCCTACGTGACCGGCATCGTGGCGCTGGACGAAGGTCCGTCGATCAGCGGGCAGATCGTGGGTGTCGATGTAAAAGACGCTCGACAAGTTGCGGTTGGTATGCCGCTGCAGGCCACCTTCGTGACCCGCGGCGAGGGCGACGCCCAACGAACCTTTCTGGCCTTCGAGCCTGCGCCTGAAACATAATCGAGATGATTCTGCTGGACATCGACTCGCCGCTGGCGACGGTCACGCTCAACCGGCCCGAACGCCACAACAGCCTGGTACCGGAGCTGCTGGAGCAGCTTCTGGACGCGCTGGCTCAGGTGGCGGCGCGGCCGGATGTGTGGGCGCTTGTCCTGCAGGCCAACGGCCGCAGCTTTTCCACCGGCGGCGACCTCCGTGGCTTTGTCGAGAACCTGGACGACCTTGAACGGTACGCCGGACGGCTGGTTGGGCTGCTGAACGAGACCGTCACTGCACTGATCGATCTGCCAGTACCGGTCGTGGCAGCCGTCCACGGCATCGTCACCGGAGGATCGCTAGGGCTGGTGCTGGCGTCGGACGTGGTGCTGGTGACTGCGCAAGCCAGCTTTTCGCCGTTTTACAGCGTGGTCGGTTTCAGCCCCGACGGCGGCTGGACGACGCTGCTTCCCGACGTGATCGGCCGCAAGCGGACAGCCGAACTCCTGCTGACCAACGGCACGATTACGGCCGAACAGGCGGTCGCCTGGGGACTGGCCAGTCGGCTGGTTGCGGCGGATGACCTGCACAGCGAGGCGTCTGAGACCGGGCTGGCAATCGCAGCGATGCGGCCCGGGGCAGTGCGGGCCATCAAACGCCGATTGTGGGCTGACGTTCCGGTCGCGCAGCGGCTGGAGGCGGAGCGGCGGTCGTTTGTCGAGCAAATCGTGACCGCAGAAGCGCAGGCCGGCATGGCGGCGTTTCTGGACGGCATGCGCGGCAACGGATCGCGGAGGGCAGAGCCATGGCCCGCCTGACCGCCAACGGCGTCGATCTGTACTACGAGCAGCACGGCTGGGACAAACCGGGCGATGTGCTAGTGCTTTCCAACGGCGTGCTGATGAGCACGGCAAGCTGGGCGTACCAGATCAGCTCGCTCAGCCGCCGGTACCGGCTGCTGTTGTACGACTGCCGCGGCATGTGGCAGTCGGAGCACCCTGCCGGGCCGTTTTCCATGGAGCAGCACGCCGACGATCTGGCCGGGCTGCTGGACGGACTGGGCGTCGAGGCTGCCCACATCGGTGGCGTCTCGTACGGCGCTGAGATCAGCATGGTGTTTGCCCTGCGCCATCCCGCTCGCACCAGGAGCCTGATCGTTGGATCGGCGGTCAGCCAGATTGATGCGCAACTGCGCGGCATGATCGACAGCTGGATCACGGCGACGAGGATCGGTGATTCGGAGATGTTGTATCGTGTCACCTACCCTGTCAACTTCTCGGAGCGCTGGATCGCTGCTAATGGACCTGCCCTGGAGGCGGCACGGGAACGTTACCGGCACCTGGACATGGAAGCGCTTCTCCAGTTGCTGCTCAGCTTCGCCCGGCTCGACATAACCGCGCAGTTGCAGCGCATCAGCGCGCCAACTCTGGTCATCGTCGGCGAAGAAGACATCCTCAAGCCGCGCCGATACGCCGAGATCATCGCCAGCAAGATCCCGGGCAGCCAGTTCGCCGTCATCCCCCACGCCGGGCATGCGGTGATGTGGGAGCAGGCGGATCTGTTCAACTCGCTGGTCTTGGGCTTTCTGGCCGGGCAGCACACAGTCATCAGTCATCAGTGAGCAGTAAGCAGTCAGCAGATGCCTGAGGCCGGTCATTGAATACCAATCGCAACCATTCACGACACTCCGAATACTGATAACTGAACACTGTCTACTGATTACCGATCACGGATCACCAACCATGTACCACTTCGACTGGATCAAACGACACGCCGAACGGACGCCTGACAAGCTGGCGTTGGTGGACGCGCACAGCGGTCTGGAGCTTACCTTTGCCCAGTTCGACCGGCGCGCAGGCCGGCTGTCAAGCTTCTTTGTTGACAAGCTTGCTTTGCAAAAGGGCGACCGGGTGTCGATTCTGGCCGGCAACAGCGCCGACTATTACGTGGTGTTGATGGCCTGCGCCAAGGCGGGTGTGATCCTGAACACACTCAACTGGCGGCTGGCGGCGCCTGAGCTGGAGTACATTCTCAACGATTGCCAGCCGCGGGTGTTGATCTACGAATCGGAGTTTGCTGCAACGGTGGATGCGCTGCGCAGCCGTATTGACTGCGAGCATTTCGTCGTTATGGGTGATGGAGGGCCTTCTGGCGATTGGCGCTATGGCGATGCATTGGCGGCCGGCGATCCCAACGGGGTGACCGCGCCTCGGCTGCGCTACGACGACACCTGGTGCATCCTGTACACGTCGGGCACCACAGGCCGTCCCAAGGGCGCGCAGGTGACCTACGGCAACTTCTTCTACAACGCGGTTGGCATGGGCCAGGCCATCGACCTGACGTCGCAGGATGTCAATTTGAACGTGCTGCCAGCGTTTCATGCCGGCGGGCTGGGATTGTATGCCGGGCCGATCTTTCACGCCGGCGGGACCCTGGTGGTGATGCGGGCGTTCGACGCGGGCGGGCTGCTGGGCCTCATCGAGCGCTGGCGCGTCTCGGTGATCCTGCTGGTGCCGTCGATCTACCTGATGCTGGCCCAGTTCCCCGATTTCGACCGCTACGAGCTGTCCAGCGTGCGCAGTTGGGCCAGCGGCGGCTCTCCGCTGCCGCCATCGCTTGTCAACAATTTTGTGTCAAAAGGACTTGTCATACAGCAGGGCTTTGGCATGACCGAGACAGGCCCCACGGTGTTTATCATCGACCGCGACAACGCGGTGCGCAAGGCCGGCTCGGTAGGCAAGCCGGTGCTGCACACCGAGGTGTCGATCCGCGACCGCGATGGCAACGTGTTGGGCGCAAACCAGGTGGGTGAGTTGTGCATACGCGGCGGCAACGTGACCACCGGCTACTGGAACCGGCCCGAGGCGACGGCGGAGGCGCTGAGCGATGGCTGGCTGCACTCCGGGGACGCCGCCATGTTCGACGACGAGGGCTTCTACACCATTGTCGACCGCTGGAAGGACATGTTCATCTCGGGCGGCGAGAACGTCTACCCGGCCGAGGTGGAGAACGTGCTCTACGAGCACCCGGCGGTGGCCGAGGCGGCCGTGGTCGGCGTGCCCGATCCGGGGTGGCAGGAGGTGGGCCGGGCCTTCGTGGTCGTGAAGGCCGGCCAGACCCTGAGTGAGGAGGAGGTGATTGCCTGGTGCCAGGGCAAGCTGGCCCGCTTCAAGATCCCGAAATCGGTGGTGTTCGTTGAGGTCCTGCCGCGGACGGCGGCCGGCAAGGTGCTGAAGCGTGATCTGCGCCAGTGGAAGGAGGACACGCAGCAATGACAATCGCAGTCGGCCAGGTCGCATC
This sequence comes from Caldilineales bacterium, assembly GCA_041391245.1. GTDB lineage: Bacteria > Chloroflexota > Anaerolineae > JAAEKA01 > JAAEKA01 > JACKBK01. Next base: position 28,612 of record JAWKOJ010000014.1, on the reverse strand, counting down.
CGTCAGCCGGGCGTTCACCCAGGATGACTTCGATCGTTTCGCAGCCCTGAGCGGTGACGACAATCCGATCCACGTCGATCCGGCCTTCGCGGCTCGCAGCAAGTTCGGTCGCACCGTGGCCCACGGCATGCTGCTCTACAGCGCCGTCAGCACCACGCTGAGCAGCCGCTGGCCGCATCTGGGCTGTAAGCAGTTGGTTCAGGAGCTGAAGTTTCCCGCGCCGACCTATGCAGAACAGGCCGTCGAGATTCGACTGGAGATCGTGTCGGTTCTGTACCGCGAGGGCCTGGCCGAACTGTCAACCGAGGTGGTGCAACCTGGCGGCCAGCGCGGCCTGAAGGGCAGCATGCTGGTTCGGTTGCCAGGCTCGTCGAAGTTCCAACTGCGGACGGCTGAAACGGCAGACCAACCTGAACAGCCTGCGGGCGAGCCATTCAAGGGGTTCGCGGTCGGTCAAAAAGCCGTGTTGCAGCGCACCTTCTCGGCCGAAAACCTGACCGACTACGTTGATCTGGCCGGCGAGCGATGTCCTGTTTTCAACGATACCGACATGGCGCGGCAGGCAGGTTTCGCCGACTCGCCGATCCCGGGCGCCCTGCTGGGCGGGTTGTTTTCGACTCTGCTCGGTACCCGCCTCCCGGGAGCCGGTACCAACTATCTGAAGCAACGGCTGGAGTTTCCTGCGCCGGCCTATCCCAACCAGGAACTCACCGCCGAGGTCGAGATCGTACGCATCCGACCCGACAAGCAACTGGTGAATCTGGCGACTCGTTGCACCACTGCCGCAGGGCTGACCGTGTGCGAGGGCGAGGCGCTGGTGCTGATCAGCGACGTTTCGTAGAACCGGACCGAAAGGTCACATATCAACCACACGAGGAGAGACCATCATGAAGAGACTGTACACAGCCATTGCACTGCTGCTGCTGGCATCGATGATGCTGGCAGCCTGCGGCGGCGGCACGACGCCTGAGCCGACCACCGCTCCCGAGCAAGCGCCTACGGCGGCGCCCGAACCAACCCAGGCGCCTGAGCCAACCGCGACCGCTGCCGCAGCCCCGACCGAGGCAGCCGCAGAAGCGCCGACCGAAGCGCCCGCAGCCATGGGCGCATTTACCTGCGAAGAGCCGATCAAGATCGGCCTGATCACCGACCTGACCGGCGGGCTGGCGATCTACGGCACCATGACCGAGCGCTCCTTCCTGCTGGGCATGGAGTACGCCTCCGGCGCCGCCGGTGAGGAGATGGGCGACAACGCCTGGTCCTACACCTTCGGCGACTGCACCGTGGAGGTGCTGGTGCGCGACGACAAGGGGAGTCCGGACGAGACGGCGACGTTGGCGAGGGAGCTGATCGAGAAGGATCAGGTGAACATGCTGGTAGGGACGGTGAGCTCGGGCAGCACGGCCAGCCTGCAGGAGATCGCGAAGGAGAACGACGTGGTGTTGATCGCGGCGCCGGCGGCGGCCAACGACATCACGGGCGTGAACTTCAACGACCACACCTTCCGGGTGAGCCGTGAGAACTACCAGGACTTCATCAACCTGTGCCAGTACCTGACGACGGAGTACGACACGTTCATCCAGATCGCGCCGGACTACAGCTTTGGCTACGGCGGTGCAGCGTCGGCCCGCGATGCGTGCACCAAGTTCGGTGGTACGTTCGTGGCGGACGACATCTTTGCGCCGCTGGACACGACCGACTTCACGCCGTACATGGAGCAGATCGCCGACAGCGGTGCGGATGCGTGGATCGTGACGTGGGCTGGCGGCGGGTTCGTACCCATGTTCCAGTCGGCCAAGGAGCTGGGCGTGCTGGACAGCATGGGGCTGGGAGCGTCGTACTTCGACAACAAGACGATGGCGGCGGTGTTCGGACCGGTGGCGGACAAGATGCAGGGCCAGACCAGCGGCATCCTGTATCACTACACGGCGCCGGACAACGCGATCAACGACTGGCTGGTCGAGCAGGTGAAGGCGCGCTACGGTGAGCCGCCGGACCTGTTCGACGCCGACGGCATGAACGCCGCCCTGATGGCGATCTATAGCCTAGCCGCGACCGGCGGCGACACCAGCTCGGCCGCGCTGATCGGCGCGATGGAGGGCATGTCCTTCGATGGACCCAAGGGCACCATCGAGGTCCGGCCCGAGGACCACGTTGCGTTGCAGGACATGTACATCGTGACCCTGACTGATCTGGCTGCGCCGGACTTTGCGATGTTCGACCTGGTCACGACGACCCGGCCCGAGCCGCCCTGCCTGCTGCCCGAAGATCAGGCCGATCGCTGCGGCGACCTGCCCGTTGGCAGCCTGAGCGGAGAATAATCTGGTAAATTGGGAAACTGGTAGATTGGTTGGCTGAGCACCCCCAGTCACCAATCTACCACTCCACCAATCTACCGATCTACCAGTCTACCAATCTACCAACCTACCAACCTACCAACCTACCGATCATGCCCGAAGTCATCCTCGAAACCCGTGATCTGCACAAGGCATTTGGCGCGCTGCTGGCCGTGGACGGCGTCAGCATCCAGGTGCAGGCCGGCGCGATCCACTCGATCATCGGTCCCAACGGCGCCGGCAAGACGACCTTCTTCAACCTGCTGAGCGGCAACATCCAGCCGACCAGCGGGCAGGTGCTGTACAAGGGGCGCGACATCACGCGGCTGCCCCTCTACCGAACGGCGCACATCGGCATGGGACGGTCGTTCCAGATCACCAACCTCTTCCCGAACCTGACCGCGTTCGAGAACGTGCGGCTGGCCTGCCAGGCCATGGGACGGGACAACTTCGCGTTCTGGCGTTCGGCCAGCCGCTTCAGCCGTTACAACGAACGCGCCGGAGCGATCCTGGAGCAGGTCGGGCTGGCCGCGCGCGCCGGACAACTGGCGGGCACACTGCCGCACGGCGACCAGCGCAAGCTGGAGTTGGGCATCATCCTGGCGTCGGACCCGGAGGTTTTGCTGCTGGACGAGCCGACGGCCGGCATGGCGGCCGAGCAGGTACCGGAGTTGATGGCGTTGATTCAGCAGGTACAGCAGCAGGGCAGCAAGACCGTCGTCCTGGTGGAACACAACATGAACGTCGTCATGAGCATCTCCGACCGCATCACCGTCATGCACCAGGGCCAGGTGCTTGCCGAAGGTGCTCCCGCCGAGATCGCCGCCAACGAGACGGTGCAGAACGCGTATTTGGGAGGATTGTATGAGTTGGGAGGGGAGGGAAAGGAAGGAAAGACGGGAAACAAGGGAAAAGGCGGAAAGAAGTGAAAGGGCGGATGAGTGGGTCGAAGGCTACGGGAGCGGGGTATGAGTATCCGGGACGGGATACGCATACATTTGCTGTGTTGCCAGGGTATCGAAACCTGATCGTGTGGCAGAAGGCCAGCGAACTGGCAAATGTGGTACACGACGCTACTCAGGGGATGGGCCCTGCTTATTTCAGACTTCATGGGCAGACGCTGGATGCGGCAGAGTCAGTTCCTGCCAACATCGCCGAGGGATATTGCAGCGGCAGCATCAATAACTACGTGCGTTACTGCGAGATTGCCCGCGGCTCGCTGGGCGAGCTTGGCACACATCTGCATACCTGTGAACGCTGGAAGGTTATCAACCCCTCCTCGTTGCCGGCGGTCCTTGAACTTTACAGCGACGTGCGCTACTTGCTGGACAGGATGCTCAACGCACTGCGCCAGAAACAGGCCGACAAGTCCTGGGACTCATCGTATTCGGTTCGAGAGTCCTCGCCTGTCTACGAAATCGCCCGAATCGCCAACGAAGTCGAGACATTCCACGCTTCCTACGAGGAGGCCACCACGCCATGACTCCATCTTTCCCTCCTTTCCTTTCTTTCCCTGCTTTCCCTGACCGCAAACGCCTGTCGCACCGCGAGCAAGCTTCATGAGCAACATTCTGGAAGTCCGCAACATCAACACCTACATCGGCCAGTTTCACATCCTTGAAGGGGTGGATGTGGAGGTGCCTGCTGGCGGCATCGTGGCGCTGCTGGGGCGCAACGGCGCCGGCAAGACGACCACCCTGAAGTCGATCATGGGCCTGACCCCGCCGCGTTCTGGCGAGATCATCTTCGACGGGCAGCCGATCCAGGGGCAGCGCAGCTACGAGATCGCGACGATGGGCATCGGCTTCGTGCCGGAAAACCGCGGCATCTTCCGCGACCTCAGCGTACACGAAAACCTCAAGATCGCCGAGCGCAAGAAGGGCGATCTCGACCGCAAGTCTGACTTCATCTTCGATCTGTTCCCCGACCTGAAGCGGTTGATCAAGCTGCCGGGCACGCACCTGTCGGGCGGGCAGCAGCAGATGCTGGCCGTGGCGCGCGCTCTGGTGCCCGACAACCGGCTGCTGCTGATCGACGAGCCCAGCGAGGGCCTCGCACCGGTGATCATCGAGGCCATGATGGAGGCCATCCGCCGGTTGTCATCCGAGACCACCGTGTTGCTGGTCGAACAGAACTTTATCGTCGCCAGCCAGCTTGCCTCACGCTACGTCATCATCGAAGAGGGCCGCTCGGTGCAGTCCGGCCAGATGGCGGACCTCGTTCAAGACAAAGCCACCGTCCAGCGCTATCTGGGCGCGGCCTAAGAAATGGTTAGTGGTGATTTCGTGAATGGTGAATGGTTAATGCCAGAAGCCACAACCACGTCCAGCGTCTGATAACTATCCACCATCTGCCATCTGCAATCTGCCGGAATCTGCCAATGCAAAACCTGCTTCAGACCTACCGCAAGAACCGGACGCTGATCATCACCCTGGTGATCCTTTTCCTGCTGCTCCTGCTGGCCATCCAGGGGATGAGCACGCGCGATTGGGTCGTGACCTTGCTGCGCGGGCTGGCGGTCGGGTCGATCACCTTCCTGGTGGCGGCCGGCCTGTCGATCATCCTGGGCTTGATGGACGTGCTGAACCTGGCGCACGGCACGCTGTTCATGATCGGCGCCTACGTGGGCTGGAGCATGTACGTTCGCCCTGATACGGTGGTGGACGTGACGTCTCCTGTGCTGCTCGTGCTGGCCGGCTTCCTGCTGATGCCGCTGTGGGCGCCGATGCTGGGGCGGCTGCGACTGTCGCGCTCGGCCGCGCGCATTTGGCCCTGGATCGCACTGTTGGCCGGCCTTGGCCTGTTGGTGCTGGCGCTCTCGCGCTATCCAATCTCGATCTGGAGTGCAACCGAATACCAGGACAGCCCCATCGTCTGGACGCAGTACTTCGATGCCGGGACGGTAGCACAAAATGTGACACCGGCCACCTTCGACTCGGTCCTTGCAGCGCTGCTGGACTGGGGCAGCCTGCTGGCCGGCAGCAGCCTGGTTGGGCTGGCGGTGGTTGGATTCGCCGTCGCGCGCCGCGGCTCGACCGCTCATTCGGGGCGGACCGCGACCCGGCCGTTGATCTGGTTCGCAGTGCTGGTGCTGGCCGGCGTTGCGCTGTATGCCGTCAACACGCCGCTGTCGGACTTCCTGCTCGGTCTTGGCAGCAACGCGCTCTTTGTGCTGGCCATTTTGGTGGCGGCGCTGGTAGGCGCGGGCCTGGGTGGGTTGATGGAGAGCACGCTGATCCGACCTCTTTACGAGCGGGCCATCTACCAGATCCTGCTGACGCTCGGGCTGGGCTTCATCGGCGTCGAGATGGTGCGCACCATCTGGGGACGCACCGGCTTCACCATGCCCAAGCCCGAGCTGTTCTCCAGCACCGGCGACGGCTGCCCGGCAGACAGCATCGCCGGCTGGTTGCAGCACCACTGCTCGACCATCATCGTCGACATCGGCGGCGAGCCGGCGCGCATCCGCACTTACAACGAGCTGTTCGTCATCGCGGTGGGCGCGGTGGTGCTGATCGCTGTCTGGCTGCTCTTGCAGCGCACGCGGCTGGGCATGATCATCCGTGCTGGTGTGCAGGACAGCAAGATGGTCGAGGCGCTGGGCATCAACGTGCGGCGGGTGTTTACCCTGGTGTTTGCGCTGGGCGTCGGTCTGGCGGCCTTTGGTGGCGTGATCGCTGCGCCGGCCTCCGGTTTGTCCGATTCCATGGGCGCAACGTTATTGCTCAGCTCGCTGATCGCACTGGCAATCGGCGGCCTGACCAGCTTCCCGGGCGCAGCCGCCGGCGCGGTAATCGTCGGGCTGACCCAGCAGTTCATCATTCGCTACGGCCAGCTTGGCATCAACCTGCCCTTCCTGGAGGAACCGTGGAAACCGTCGCCGCCCATCGTGCCCGCATCGATCATTTTGCTGATGATCATCATCCTGCTGGTCCTGCCGCAGGGATTGTTTGGGCGCAGCGAATAGCACCGCGCACAGGTTCAGCTTGAGGAACATCCATTGAACGCACAGATATCTGGCAAGTCGCCCTGGAGAAGCCACGCCGGCTTCATACTCACCGTGGTCGGGCTGGCCGCGCTGCCCTTCGTACTGGCGGTAATCGAGGGATTGCCGATCGGCAGCCTGCTGGCCAACGACTCCAGCACCGCCAAGTTCCTGCAAGGGCTGTTGATCGAGGTGTTCATCCTGGCGGTGTTCGCCATCAGCTACGACCTGGTGCTGGGAGTCACCGGGCTGTTGTCGTTTGGCCACGGCATGTTCTTCGCCTTTGGCTCCTACCTGACGGGTGTGCTGCTCAAGACCCTGGGCTGGCCGCTGTGGGCGGTGTTGATCGGCGCAGTGGTGGCCGGCGTCTTCAATGCGCTGCTGTTTGGCATCGTCCTGCCGCGTGTCAAGGGGATCACCTTCGCGCTGGTGACGCTCGGTATTGCCTCGGTGTTCGACATCCTGATCAGGACGCAGGAGATGAACGCCTACACCGGGTCGGACGTCGGCCTGCAGGGCATCCCGCGGCCCGAGTTCCTCAACCCGGTGGACGACCGGCTGCGATTCTACTATGTGACGTTGGCCTTTGCGGTGCTGGTCTATCTGCTCTACAAGCGCTTCGTCGATTCGCCCACGGGCCGGGTCTGCGTCGCCACCCGGGAGAACGAGAACCGCGCACTGGCCATCGGCTTCAACACGTTCTGGTTCAAGCTGGCCGCGCTGGTGCTGGCGGGTGTCACCGCCAGCCTGGCCGGGATGTTCAACACCTTGTACAAGCCGCTGGTCAGCCCCGAGATCGCCGGGCTGGGCTTCACGGTCGAGGGGTTGCTGATGCTGCTGATCGGCGGGATCGGCACGTTGAGCGGGGCAATGATCGGCGCTGCCATCCTGCGCCTGCTGGAGTATTATTTGTCGCGCTGGTTTGGCGAGGGATCGGCCTTCATCCTGGGCGCGATCTATGTGCTGATCGTGATGTTCCTGCCCTACGGTATCGTCGGCACGTGGCGTCTGCGCCGGCTGGACATCGCAGCCGGACGGAAACGTCTGCTGGCCTATTTTACCGGCGGTATCAGGGATTCAACAGACACCGGCTAGGTTGATGGGGGGGAATGGATGAAACAAACGATCGCTCTGCATCGTGCAGGGCGATCGTTTGTTTGAATTGGTTAGTGGCCAGGCCTTTTCAGGCCGGTCGTCGATTCGCGTGGCAGATTAGCCGTCGTACTTGCCAGGCTTGAAGATGGTCATGGTCACCGTGGGCCGATCAGCGCCGATGCCAATCTGTCGCCGGATGTCCAGACCAAGCTCGGTGCTGAGGATCCGGCGAATCTCGCCATCTTCGCTGTAAGTGACCATGGCGTTGGGGTAGGCCTTCACCGCTTGATCGGGGTCGAACCTCGCTATCAGCGTGTTGATACCCCGGGTGGTGTGCCAGCCGTTCAAGCCGCGCCAGGACACTTGTGTCACAACCATCTGGACCTCTTCGGCAGCGGGGGATGGCTCGATGTAGCTGGTGTAGGTAACGAACACCACGCCATCACGCCCGGCCAGGTAGGTGCATGTCACAGGTCCACCGGCTATGGTGGCGGAAACGCAGTTGGCGGGTGCGCCATAGACCGTCTCCACCTTTTCACGCGGTGCGCCCAGGTCGGCGCCAGGTACGCCTTGTCCTTCGAAGACGGTGCCCTTGACCGGCACGTCTGCCAGCGCAGCGCCAGCCAGGCTGGCCAGCATTAGCACGGCGATGATCGCAGCTATCGTTGTCTTCGATAGCCAGCGTTGATTGATGAGGTTCATAGGTGTCCTCCTTTGCAGGCTAGTTGTCGGTTAGTTGTCTCATACCCCGGGGTTCTGCTCTTCTTACGGGGCCACCAATGCGGATGGATTGGCGCCCAGCCGGCAGGCAGGACGAATTGGAGTCGCCGGTACATTGACATAAAAACACGAAACGGCATGTTGCGGGCGCTGCGAAGTCGCCCATCCGGGCAATGCTGCGCAGCTTGTGTTCGGTTTCTTCGAATTTTCTTCACAGTCGTCTGGCACACTGGGGGTGTTGAGCAACCATGCGCGGCCAGTGCTGGCCCGCACAACTATCTCTGGAGGTGTGCAATGCACAGACGGTTCCCCTTTTTCGTGTTGATACTGATCGTGGTGATCGGGCTGTTCGTGGTCGGCGGACAGTCTGGCAGACAGGATGCCTGGACCCAGGGCTATCTGACCGGGCTGGCGGCCGCGGGCGGTCAGGACGGCGCAGCGATCCCCTATGCCCTGGCGATGCAGAACCGGTCGTCAGGTCCTGGATTCTTCGGGGTGATCCTCGGATTTGGGCTGCTGGCGCTGTTGTTCATGGCCGTCATGCGCGGCATGCGCTACTGGATGTGGCAATCGGCCGGTGGGCCAGGAGGTGAGGAAGGTTACCGGAGCCGTCAACGGCACGGCCCGTGGCGCGGCTGCTGGCCAGAGCGTTCCTATCCGCGTGACGACCGGTCTGAGCAGCCTGCCCGGCAGCCGATGCCGGCCGAGCCGGTAGAAACGAAGCAGCCGGCGACGACAGACTGAGAACGCGAGGACTGGCGGTCTTTCCGAAAGACTGCCAGTCCTGCACGCGCTCTCGCTCCGGCCGGTCTCCGACCGAGCCGGCGCCTGCCTCCTCAAGCCGGGTTATCCTACGTCAGCCAGCGCAGCAGGCTTGAGCCGGGACTGCGGCGTCGCAACCACGCATCGACGCCCCACATCCGCCCCGCGCCCGCGACCAGAAACACGAAGCTCCACATGGCCAGCATCACGTACGACCATGGCCATTCACCCGGCACCTCCAGCAGCCCGATGCCCAGGTTGAGCGCCATCAGCAGGCTGACTGCCGCGCCGAGACGGGTTAGCGTGCCGGTAAGCAGCGACAGTCCGGTGAGCAGCTCGGCCAGGAAGATCAGCCAGGCAAACAGCATAAAATTAGGGATCACGACCCCCGCCACGAACTCAGCATAGAAGCCGAACGAGGGGTGCTGCACCTCCAACTGGAGCCAGTCCATCAGCCCGCGGCCCGCGGCCGGCATGAAGTCAGGCGGCAGCTTCCAGCGCAGCGAAAACAGCCACAGCACGCCGATCGCCATCCTTGCCAGGGCGATTGGCCATAGCGGTGCGCTTCGGGACATCGGTTTCGTCGTTGGGTTGCTTGTCATCGATACGGCCTTCGAATGCTGGCGCTGGCCAGATCGACCAGGAACGTCAGCGCGATGTAGAAGAGCAGCGTCACGGTGACGCCGCTGTAGTCGAAGCTGCTCAACTGCTCGGCCAGCAGCCGGCCCAGCCCGCCCGCGCCCACCAGGCCGACCACCACCGTCTCGCGGATGACGATCTCCCAGCGGTAGAGGGTGTAGGCGGTGAAGCGCGGCGCGGTGACCGGCAGCACGCCGTAGAGAAAGCCGCGCGCCCGGCCTGTCCCCAGGGCCTGCAGCGCGCGCACCGGCCGCTCATCCATGTTCTCCACCGACTCGGCCATCAGCCGCCCCAGCACGCCCAGGTTATAGATGCCCAGCGCCAACGCACCGGGCAACACACCGGGGAAGAAGACGAACAGCAGCACCAGCGCCCAGACCGGCGAGGGAATGGCCCGCTGTACCAACAGCAATCCACGGGTGAACACCAGCACGGTTGCCCCGAGCCAGCGCCGCGCACGCCCCTGGCTGCCCGCGCTCGTCAGCCCGCCGGGCATGGCAAAGTTGCGCGCCGCCGGAAACGCCAGCAGCAGCCCGCCAGCGGCCGCGAAGCCGGTCGCCAGAACCGACATAGCCAGCGTCTGGCCGGACAGCTTGAGCAGCACCGCCAGTTGCGGCAGCGTCAGCGACAGCGGAAACACGTCGTCGATCAGGCCGCGCAGCAACAGCAGCGTCTTGGGCGCCCACAGCTTGCTGATCGTCGGGTCGATGTACCAGAAAGACAGCACGGTCAGCGCGCCGGCCGCCACAATGGATCCCGTGACGAAGCGGTCGTTCTGGGCTGCACCGGCCTCACCTCGCTTCGGCAGCTCTGCCAGTCCTTCGATGGGGGTGCGGCCGGAGGTGGTGCAGGTTACCTGCCGCCCCATCCGGCGCCGCAGCACGCTGCTCCACAGGTCGGTCCCGGCGCACAACGCAAAGAGGGCGTAGAACAACGTCCACATCTCGTTGTAGTTCAGAGTCTGGAAGCTGAGCAGGATCTGGTAGCCCAGCCCGCCCGCGCCGATCATCCCCAGCACGACCGAGGCGCGGATCGAGCATTCCAGCCGGTAGAAGGTATACGAGATCATGTCGGGCAGCGCCTGCGGGAGCAGCCCGTAGAGCAGCGCCTTGAACGGCGATGCGCCGCTGGTGATCAGTGCGTCGAACGGTTCGTGGGGTGCGTCGTCAATGGCTTCGGCGAAGACCTTGGCCACGATGGCGCCGAAGGGAATGGCGATGGCAAGGATGGCCGCCAGCGGGTCGAGTCCCAGGATGATGACGAAGAACAGTCCCCAGATCACCTCATGGATGCCGCGCGGGACGGCCAGGACGCCGCGCGAGAGGGCCCAGGGCGCGCGGTACAGACCGGGACGGCGGCGGCTCGGCATGGTCGCCCGCCACATCGTCTCCGAAACCAGCAGGCTGCCGGCAAACCCCAGCACCAGGCTGAGGAAGGTTCCCAACACTGCGTAGCCGACGGTGACCAGCGTCGCGTGCAGGGTCAGTTGCAGGAACTGCGGGCTGAGGTCGGGCTGAACCGCGGCGCGGACAAACTCGGCGACCTGGGGAATGCCGCCGGGGTTGACAAGCGCCCGGCCGCCGATGCCGATCTGCGCCACCGACCAGGCCAGCAATAGCAGCAGCGCAAGCGTCCACACCGAGCGGCTGTTGATCTGGCGCGGCCGCGCCGGCAGGCTGGTCGACGCGGGTTGGGTGGAGAGGGCGCCGCCTGCCATGCTCAGGCCTCGATGCGGTAGAGCGACTGCGCCATGGTCGTCGAGACGTCGGCGGCCGGTGCGTCGAACACGACCCGGCCGCGGCGCAGCCCGATCAGCCGGTCAGTGTGGCTCAGCGCGTATTCGAAGGCGTGCAGGCTGACAACCAGCGTTTTGCCCGTTTGCTGGCTCAACGTCCCGAAAAGGTCCATGATCTCGCGGCTGCGGGCCGGGTCGAGACTGGAGATCGGCTCGTCGGCCAGGATCGCGGCCGGGTTCTGGATCAGGACGCGCGCCAGGGCCACCCGCTGCTGCTGGCCGCCTGAGAGCTGGTCGGTGCGCTCGAAGAGCTTTTCGGGTATGCCGACCCGCGCCAGCGCGTCGAAGGCGGCCTGCGCGTTAAGGGGATAGATCAGCGACGCGACCGCTTTCCAGAGGGGCCAGTCGCCCAGCCGCCCGGCGTTGACGTTGTGGATCACCCGCAGGTTGCCCACCAGATCGAACTGCTGGTGGACGGTTCCGATGCGGCGCTGGATGGCGCGCACCTGGCGTGTGCCCAGCCGCGCCAGGTCCTGGCCCATGACGCGCACTTCGCCGCTGTCGGGCAGCAGCGAGCCGTTGAGCAGGTTGATCAGCGTGCTCTTGCCCGCGCCGCTGGGGCCGACCAGAGCGACCCGCTCGCCCTGCCGGACGCGCAGCGTCACGTCCTGCAGCGCGGCGGTGTTGCCGAACTGCTTGCTGACTTGGTTTAGCTCGAAGATGGGCGTGTCGGTCACGGGTTTCCAGGAGTTGTCTCGCCTCCTACTCCTACTCGACCTCCTACTTCTACTCTTCGGGTCCGGGTTCAGACAAGTAAGAGTAAGAGTAGGAGTTGGTGGGAGACGAAGAGGGTCAGTTCACGATCTTGCCGATCTCGCGGCCGACGGCCTCGATCTGGGCGTAGTTGTCGTTGTTGGTCGCAATGAACTTCTGCGCGCCGAACAGGTCGAGGATCTGGGCGTCGTCGGCGTTGGCCGGGTCGAGCGCCAGGAACGCATCGGTCACCCTGGCTGGGAAATCAGCGCCGAACCGGGTGGTCGCCTCCGGGTTCAACACCCAATGGTAGTCGTGGTAGGACGGCGTACGCCACAGAACGACGACCTTGGACAGATCGACCTCGTTGCTGGCGACGCGGCTCTCCCAGACCTGCTCGTTGAGCGCGCCGGCCTCATACGTTCCGGCCTCGACCAACTGGATCGTCTTGTCGTGGGAGCCGGAGAAGCCCGCCTCGCCGGTGAAGTCGTCCAGCGTCACCCCGGCCTGGCTGAGGAAGTACTGCGGCATCAGCCGGCCCGAGGTGGACGAGTCGCTCCCGAAAGTGAAGGTGTGGCCTTTGAGCTCGGCCAGCCCGCTGATGTCGTCGATGGGCTGCAGGCCGCTGTCTGCGTTGGCGATGAAGACGCTGTGGAAGGTTTCGTCGATGTCGCGCTGCACAAGGGCTTGCGCGCCGGGCACCTGCAAGCGCGCCTGCACACCCGTCAGCCCGCCGAACCAGACCATGTCCAGGTCGCCGGAGCGAAAGGCCGACACGGCCGCCGTGTAGTCGGTGACCGGTTTGTACTCCACCGGCACGCCCAACTCAGCCGACAGGTAGTCGGACAGCAGCCCGAACTGGCGTTGCAGCTTCTCCGGGTCCTGGTCGGGGATCGCTCCGATGACGAACGGCGTTTGTTCGGTCGAGGCGCCGTCCGGCGCGTCAGCGGGTGCGACAGCTACGGGCGGAGCCTGGCAGGCGGCCGCCAGCAGAGCGACCAATGTCAACAACGCAAGCACAAGGTATTTCTTCACTGGTTCATTCCTTTCTGAACGGTACAGAGAATATTTGAGTTTCTTTCCATCTGTGAGTCACATCTGCCAGGGTAGAGAGACGTCACCCTCAGATTCATAAGGCGCCGCGGCGCCTTTCGGATAGAGTGAGAAACCTGACGCATACTGTCACTGGCGCTGCGCCGTGAATGGGTCCAACGGCCAACACGCGCAAGCAGCCAACGTCCATGAAGCACACCTGCACGTGCGTGTCCCTTGATCCTGAGATCTTCGGGATCGAAGGACGGCGCAAGTGCTTCTCGGCCTGTGTGAGTCGAGACTCTTCATTGGCGATACACTGAACTGTGTGTTGAGTGTACGACCCATTCAGAGTGACATAATCCAGTTTCTTGGCAACTGAGAAACGCGCAACACGCGTCTCGTGAACTGCGCAGCGCAGCCTTGTTCATCGCCTGGCGTCTGGTGGTTTCGATGCAATGGCCAGCATGGCCGGGCTGTCGTCGCGCAGCGGTGCATCGGTGTAGCCGTCGGTGAACGTGGCGCCGCGGAACCCGGCGTCCCGCAGCAGGCCGGCCAGCTCCGCGGCGCTGAACAGCCGATACCGCAGCACAAAACGCTCGGACGTCGCGCCGTCGCCGATCTCGAACACCTCAGTCAGCACGTTGCTGTCGTGGTCGAAAGAGCGCGTGACCTCGGCGACGTTGTTGGGACCGTCGAAGCGCTCGAAGGGCTTCACCGTGCGGACCGCCACCGCGCGCTGCGGCGTCTCGACGGCAAGACGCCCGCCGGGTCGCAGCAACTGGAACGCGTTGGCCAGCAGTCCCAGATTGTCGCCGTCGGGCGAGATCTGGCCCAGCGTCGTGAACAGGCAGATCGCGGCGTCGAACGGTTGGTCGCCGGTGAACGTCTCGGCCGGCGAAACGTAGAATTCGGGTGTGACGCCGGCCTGCCCGGCCCGCCGGCGGGCCGCCTCGATCATCGCCGGTGACGGGTCGACGCCGACCGCGCTGAAGCCGCGGCGCGCCAGCTCGATGCTATGCCTGCCAAACCCGCAACCGATGTCAAGGACGCGGTCGGGCGGCGTAATGCCCATCTGCCGCGTCAGAAAGTCGATCTCAGCCGCAGTTCGCTCGGCGGTCAGCAGCGGGTGGCGCAGGAAGGGTGAGTTGTCGCGAAAGAAGTTCGGCGCCTCCATGATCTCCTGGTTCGGTCTGTTCGGGGTCGCGCGACATCAGGCAACGTGAAACGTAAGGCGTAAAACGTAAAACGTGATGTTGCCCTGCCGGGTCGCCTTTCACGTTTCACGGCTTCACGTTTCAGCGTGTCCGCGCCACTTGCGGGCGCGACAGCTTACTCTTGCGGTGGTGCGTGCAGGTCCCCACTCACGGTGGGGAAATATACATTGCGCTTCTTTCAGAGACAACTGCGGACGTCGAGCAGCGGCAGATCCTGCCGCTCCAGCTCCTCCAGCGCTTCGAAAGGAATGGCCGCGTCCATCTGTTCGGCGGCCTCGGCCCAACTATCGAACCACTCGCGGTCGATGCCGTCCACGTCGTCCACAATGCGCAGCCGGTCGATCTGGTACGTTTCCTTGAGCATCTTCATCTCGCGCGCTACGCTCTCCGGCGACCGCTGTCGATAGGTTGTGCCGTAGACCGCATCCTGGCACCACTCGCAGCCGTAGGGACAGCCGCGGGCAGTGGACAGCGTCAGCGACGAGTAGCCGTTGGTCTCGCGCCAGGTGTCCAGATAGCGGTCCATGTCGATCAGGTCGCGGGCGGGCATGGGCAATGTGTCCAGATCCTCGATGTTGGGCCGCGGCGGGTTGACCACCGGATCGCCGCACTCGTTGCGATAGGCGATGCCCAGCTCGTTGCGGAACGCCGCAAGGCCGAACTGGCCGGCGTCGAGCAGGTCGAGCAGGCTTTTGATGGTCTGCTCGCCTTCGTGGTGGACAACGACATCGACCTGCGGATAGCCCAGATAGCGCCACGGGTACCTGGTCGCGTCCGGCCCGCCAAAGATCACCGGCACGCCGGCTTCGCTGGCCATGGCGGCCAGCTTGAGCGCCATGTCGCGGTTTGGGAGCAGCGCCGCGATGCCCACAGCATCCGGCTGTTCGGCGGCCAGGCGGCGCTGAAAGGATGTCTCGTCGGCCTCGAACGTGCCGTCGAAGACCGCTACCTCGTGGCCGTTCTCGCGGACATAGCTGGCCAGGTAGAGCAAGCCCAGCGGAAAGTATGGGCTTTCCGAAGCTTGCTCCGCCGGGCTCAGGCTGAGGAACACGGGGTGACAGAGCAACAGTTTCGCCATGTGGCCTCCTTTCGCGGCAATTACCACCTGCGGCATCCGGCAATGTTTGTATTACAATCGGGGAACTAACTCGCACTAACGGCAGGCTATTGTATCTTAGTCACGCCAGATTACAGAAATCTTACCGGCAGCGCCCAATGCGCACATCAGATTCGTCAGGACGATTCCCATTGAGGCGGTGAATACGGCTGCCAATTGTTAGACCTTTCCACCCTGGTGTGTTATAATTCCGCCTGACCTTCGGCTGGCCGGCCGAAGGCGTTTCCTGAAAGGAGAGCACAAGAGTCTTGAAAATTACCACAGAACAGTTACCCAATTGCCAGATTGCTCTTACCATCGAGCCTGACCCCGAGCGCGTGGAAGAGGCGCTCAAACGTGCGGCCCGCAAGGTGGCCAAGAAATACACCGTGCCGGGCTACCGCAAGGGCAAGGCGCCCTACGCCGCCGTGGTCCGGGCCTATGGCAAGGAAGCGCTGTACGAGCAGGTCGTCGAGGATATGGGCGACGAGATGTATCGCGAGGCGCTCGAGGAATCCGGTCTGGAGCCGATTGCCCCCGGCGAGCTGATGGACGTCAGCTTCGATCCCCTGGTTTTTCACCTCGTCCTGCCCATGGCGCCCGAGGTTGATCTGGGCGACTATCGCTCCATTCGTGTGGAACGGACCGAGGTCGTCGTCGAGGACGAAGCTGTCGACAAGGAGCTTGCTCAGCTGCAGCAGGCCAACGCCGACTGGGTTCCTGTCGAAGACGAGGGCGCCCGGTATGGCGATCTCGTCACGATGAAGATCGAAGGCGTTGAGGATGATCAAGTCATCCTTGAAGACGATGCCTTCGAGATTGAACTGCAAGAGGAGAACGACGACTTCCCGCCCGGTTTCGACGCTGCGTTGCTTGGTGTCAAGGCCGAGGATGCGTTGTCGTTTGACCTCACCTATCCTGAAGATTGGCGATCCCCGGCGCGCGCCGGCCTTACGGCGCACTTTGACGCAGTGATTCACAGCGTGAAGCGAAAGGAGCTTCCGGCCCTGGACGACGACTTTGCTCCCCTGGTCGGCGATTTCGACACGCTGGACGACCTGAAGGCCAGCATTCGCGAGGGCATGCTGGAGGAGTTGCAGTCCGACGCCGACAACGAGTATGCCAACACCGCCCTGGGCCAGATGATCGAAGTCGCGGACATCCAGTATCCCGAGGTGCTGCTGGACGACTATGCCGAGCGCATGGCTCGCGAGCAGAAGTCCATGATCAGCCGGCTGGGCATTCCTTTCAACGAGTATCTGCGGCTGGTGGGTCGGACAGAAGCACAGTTTCTGGCCGACGTGCGCGGCAACGCTCGCCAGCAACTGCTGTCCGATCTCTTTATCGAGGAGCTGATCGAAGCCGAGCACCTGCAGCCCACTGAGGACGAGATCACCGAGCGCATCCAGGAAATGATCGAACGCGAGACCGAGGATGCCGAGGGCTTGCGCGAGCTGCTGGAGTCCGAAGGTGGCCGGCATGCGATGATGCACGACATCGAACGTCGCAACGCGATACGTCGTGTGATGGCCATTGCCGACGGCACTGCTCCGACTCTGGAGGAGATCGAAGCTCAAATGGCTGAGCGGGCCGCTCAGGAGGCTGCTGCGGAAGCCGCTGCATCTGACGAAGCGGCCGAGGATGCTGTAGAGGAACTGGCAGAGCTTGCCAGTGTCGCCGTCGTATCCGAGGAAGCTACGGTGGCCGAGGAAAGCTAAGTAACTGTCTAAGACCGAGTTCACGCTTTGGCCGGTCTGCGACCGAGCCAACCCACCAAGTTGGTTCTTGACACTCACTACCGGCCAACCCTCTTTTTGCGAAAGACTATTGGAGGACACTACCTGTGTTTGAACAAATTCCCCAGTCCCTGGTCCCGATGGTTATCGAGACTACGGCCCGCGGCGAGCGCGCTTACGACATCTACTCGTTGCTGCTGCGCGAGCGCATCATCTTTCTGGGAACACCCATAAACGACCAGATCGCTAACCTGATCGTCGCTCAGTTGCTCTACCTCAGCCGCGAGGATCCTGAGCGCGACATCCAGATGTACATCAACTCGCCCGGCGGTTCCGTGTATGCAGGACTGGCCATCTACGACACCATGCAGATGATCGAAGCGCCGGTCAGCACGACCGCAGTGGGTGTGACTGCCAGCATGGGCACCGTTTTGCTGGCGGCCGGCTCCGCCGGCAAACGCTACGCGCTGCCCCATGCCACGGTTCACATGCATCCTGCCGGCGGCGGCGCGCAGGGCTATACCCCTGACGTGCGCATCCAGTTCAAAGAGCTGGAGCGCGTCCAGACGCAGCTCTTCCACATCCTCGCCAAGCATTCCACACAGACCGCGCAGACCATTGAAGAGGACTTCGACCGCGACCGCTGGATGACAGCGGTGGAAGCCAAGGACTACGGCCTAGTTGACGACGTGCTGGGCGACGCCACCGACGTAATCAAATCGCTGGAAGACGAGCGGCTGCGCCGCTAGGTCAGCATCTTTCGCCAAAGCAGGTCTCCGCCCGTACCATCTGTGGCACGGGCGGAGACCTGCACAGCCCAAGAAAGCATCATTCGTTCATGCCCACCATGCCCCTGTCCATTGCCAGTTGCTCGTTCTGCGATCGCACCGAAGACGAAGTCAGCCGCCTGATCAAGGGGCCGGACGGCATCTACATCTGCGACCTCTGCGTCGATCTGTGCGCCGAGATCATCGCCGAGGAGCGGCAGCAACTGGGCGAGGGGCAGGGCGCGATTCTGGAGACCTTGCCCGCGCCGCGCGACATGGTTCGCCACCTCGACCAATACGTCATCGACCAGGACAGGGCCAAAAAGGTGCTGGCGGTGGCGGTCTACAACCACTACAAGCGCATTACAAGCGGCGGGCAGCCCAGCGACATCGAACTGCAAAAGAGCAACATCATGCTCATCGGTCCGACCGGCTGCGGCAAGACCCTGCTGGCGCAGACACTGGCGCGGATCCTGGACGTTCCCTTCACCATCGCCGACGCCACCAACCTGACCGAGGCTGGCTACGTCGGCGAAGATGTGGAGAATATCCTGGTGGGGCTGCTGCACGCCGCGCAGTGGAACATCGACCGCGCCAAGGTCGGCATCGTCTACGTGGACGAGATCGACAAGATCGCCCGCAAGCACGGCGACAACCCATCCATCACCCGCGACGTGTCGGGCGAAGGGGTGCAGCAGGCGCTGCTCAAGATGCTGGAAGGCTCGGTGATCAATGTGCCGCCGCAGGGCGGCCGCAAGCACCCGACCCAGGAATACATCCAGCTCGACACCACCAACATCCTCTTCATCTGCGGCGGCGCGTTCGCCGGCCTGGAGGAGACCATCGGCCGGCGGGTGCAAGGCCCCGGCCGCATGGGTTTCGGCGCTGCCAGCGCCAAGCGGCTCGATCCCGAGCAGCAGAAGGCTGCCCTGTTGCGGCAGGTGACCAGCGACGACCTGATGAAGTACGGCCTGATCCCGGAGTTCGTGGGGCGGCTGCCGGTTGCGGTCAGCGTCGATCCGCTGGACAAAGCGGCGCTGGTGCGCATCCTCACCGAGCCGCGCAACGCGCTGGTCAAGCAGTATCAACGGCTGTTCGGCCTCGACAACGTGGAGTTGGTGTTCACGCCCGAGGCCCTGCAGGCCATCGCCGACGAGGCCACCAAGCTGCGCACCGGCGCGCGCGGCCTGCGCACCATCCTCGAGTCGGTGCTGCTGGACGTGATGTACGAGATACCCTCCCGCCCCGAGGTGACCAAGTGCGTCGTCAACGCCGACACCATCGTGCGCCGCAGCCAGCCGGTGCTGTTGGCCGGCAACGACCGGGCCGTTCTCTGGAGCCTGGAAGACCAGCGCGAGATCGCCTGATCGCCTTTTTCCCAAATGATCGTCGTCAACGAGAGCCAGTGCAAGCGTATCGCCGAGCGGCTGCGCAGCCAGCGCGTGCGCCCCGACGAGTTCCTCTTCGTCCCGACCACCCGGGTTGAGGCGCGGCGCGAGGCCAACTACTGGGCCTTCGCCGTTGCCATCTGCCAGCACACCAAGAGCCTGGCCGGCGTCATCGACGGACGCTGGAGTCGCGGCTGGGACTACCTGATCCGTGCCACGCGCCGGGTGGTGGACGAGATGGCGTCGGCCGAGGCGATGGCCGCTATCGACGGCGACCGCCTGCGCGCCATCCTTTCCGACGACTTCGACCCTGTCGCCTCGACGGTCGATCGCGTGGACGAGCGTCTGGAGCAACTGCATGCGGTGGCCGGCGTGCTGCTGGCAGACTACGAGGGGCAGGCGATGAACGTCTACTGCCAGGCGGGCGGCCACATCGCCGGCGAGGGCGGCATCTTCGACCGCCTGCGCGCCATGCCGCCATACGCTGATCCGCTGGACAAAAAGGCGCAACTCCTGGTCGGGCAACTGGACGCAGCCGGCGTCTGGCCGCTGGAGGACCCGCAGAACCTGCACGTCTGCATGGACTACCACGCGATGCGGGTCGCGCTGCGCACCGGCATCGTCGAGGTCACCGACCCTGGTCTGCTGATCGCGCTGAAGCAGAAGGCGGTCGTCAGCGACGCTATCAACCACGCGGTACGCCGGGCGGTCTCCGACGCCTGTGACGTGGTGGTGGCCGAGAGCGGCGTCAGCGTCTTCGAGTTCGACAAGTGGATCTGGCACCTGGGGCGCAGTTGCTGCTTCTACGACCACGAGCCGATCTGCGGGCCGCGCGTGCCACAAGATGGACATCTGCACCTACATCAAGGCGGTGGACTACGCCTGCCCCGGCACCTGTTCGCTGGACGGCGCCTGCAAGGGAAGCCGCGACGACTTCTACATTGCTTTCTGGGAAACCAACGTCTATACCGAGTTTTACTAGCTTTGTTGATGTTTCGCCCCGCGGAGTGAGCATCCATCCTGCTTCGAAAATAGCGACTGGCCGGCTCCAGCCCCAGAACCGCGGATCGGTCGGAGCGCGGATCAGAGGCATATCCACGGCGAAGGCGAGCTCCGATGTTTTCATTGGTCGGGGTGTCGGGCGGAGCCCGTCCCGGCGCCTGACTTGAAAATAGACGCTGCTGCGGCCGGTCTCCGACCGTGCCGCCTCGATTTTCATCCATGGTTGTGCGAGTAGCGCATGGTCGTCTCAGATGCGGGCGTCTCTGATGCTTGCGGCCCGGCATCTGAGGATGCCGACTCCGCTATTTGTGGCGTCAGGACGCCGATGACAAGCTCCAATTGCGGAATGTCAGCGGACCTAACGCTCCGCCTCTTCCTCCTCTCTTAATCGCTTGCAATCGAGTACGAGTATGAGTACGGGTATGAAGAGGAAGACGCTGCGCCTTTTAACTACCGACAAGACCGACAATGACTGGCAAACACGCAACCGGTACTCAATGTCTACTCTGTGGTGGAGTCATGAAACGCGACGTTGTGACTATTCCCCTTCTTGTGCACGGTGGAACGTTTCTCGTTACGGACGTTCCTGCCGAGATTTGTCAGAACTGCCGTGAACCGTTCATGACGGGCGAGGTCGTCGACAGCCTGACTGCGCTGTTGAGCCCGCTTCATCGTGTAAACACCGAGGTATCGGTCCTAACCTACGAACCGGTCGTACCTGCTACCGCGTCAGTTGCAGAAGCACGAGCGGAATACAGAACATAGCCCAAAGATGATGCGTCCTCTGGAGGCTGATCGCTGACCGCGCGCCTGTGATGAAACTGCAATCTATAGTCTTGCTGGTGGTGTTGGGGGCGCTTCTGATCATGGTGTCGGCTTGCAGCCGTCAAGAGCCAATCGCCGCGGTTGATGTGGCCGCGCCGATCGTTGCCGCCTCGCCGACCCCCACGGCAACGGCCAAGCCAACACGTACACCGACCGCAACCCCGACCGCCGTCGCCACCGCCACCATCACACCGACTGCGACGGCCACCGTTACCGTCGCGCCGACCCCCGGCCCGACCGTCGCGCCCGACCTGGCGCTGGAGTTCACCACGTTGAAGCAGGGCCAGTATCTCGGCTACGTGGCCCAGCGCTACGGCGTCTCGCTGGACGAGTTGGTGGAGTACAGCGGAATCGAGAACCCGGACGTGGTGCCGATGGGTCAGGGTCTGATCATTCCACATCACACCGACCGCTATACGCCCGACGAGGTGCTGCTGCCCGACAGCGAGCTGGTCTACGGCCAGGGCTACGTCGATTTTGACTTGCAAGCGTTCGTCGATGAGCAGGGCGGACGGCTGTCGCAGGTCACTATTGCCGGACTGGACGGCGAGCAGTGGAGCGGCGCAGACGTCGTGGAGCGCATCGCGGCGCGCTACAGCGTCGGCCCGCGGGTGCTGCTGGCGCTGATGGAGGCGGGCAGCGGCTGGGTCACCGACCCCGACCCGCAGGGCAACGCCGCCGGCTATCCGCTGGGCCACACCAACGGCGCGCCCGGCCTGCTGCCGCAGCTCGAGTGGGCCGCCAACGAGTTGAACCACGGCTTCTACGGCTGGCTTGACCGCGGCGAGACGGCGATTCGCTTCGAGGACGGCACGATTGCGCGCGGCGCTCCGGACCTTAATCCCGGCACGGTGGCCGTGCAGCGAACGCTGGCCGCAGACGCGAGCCATAGCCAGTTGCCGGACAAGCTGGCGGCGTTCGACGAAGCCTACCGCCGATTGTTCGGCGACCCGGCGGAGTTGGACGCGGGGCCGGTGCTGCCGGCCGGCCTGCAACAGCCGGAGCTGCACCTGCCCTGGAAGCCGGGCGAGTGGTGGCATTTGACCGGCGGCCCGCACGGCGGCTGGGTGAGCGGCAGCGGCTGGGCCGCGCTGGATTTTGTCCCGGAGGACGCGGTGATCGGGGGCTGCATCCCGGCCGAGTCATGGGCGGTGGCGGCTGCGCCGGGTGTCGTGGCCCGCAGCCTGCCCGGCGAGGTGCTGTTGGACCTGGACGGCGACGGCGACATCCGCACCGGCTGGGTGCTGCAATACCTGCACATCGTGGACCAGGCGCCGCTGGGCGCCGTGCTGGCGCAGGATGATCCGGTGGGCCGGCCAAGCTGCGAGGGCGGTGCAGCCGAGACCACGCACCTGCACTTCTCACGCCGCTACAACGGCCTGTGGGTGGATGCAGGCGGCGCGGTGCCCATGGTGCTGGACGGTTGGACCGGCTACGGCAGCTTCGAGTACGAAGGCGGAATGACCAAGCCCGGCGCGCCGGATCGGCTGGCCGAGCACTCGCGCGATCGGGCGGTCAACGGGTTGTTGCGGGAGCGCTAAAGAGGCTTATGCACAGCGCGGCGATGGAAATGCATCGACTGCCGGGAGGCGCAGGTTCCAGGCGAAATCGACGACCTGGTGCTTAACGACCAGAAGTTGCGCAACGACCTCGAGTGAATGGCCGGGAAGAATTCCTGAGGTCGGCACCGGTGTGGGCGAAAGAGATCAGAGGAAAGAGCGCTGGCGGCGCCTCGACCTGACTACACCGGATGGGGGGGCCAGGCACCGGTGGGTTCTCCGACGGACTACAGGCATTGAACCTCCATCGTGCATGCAGAGTGGTCAAGGGTGAGGCGTAGACGAATCCACATCCCGGAGGCACGAATGAGAACGAGACATCACATGTTGGTCATCTGCGGGCTGCTGTTCGCCCTGCTGGCTGCGGGCTGTGCAGCCGCTCAGCCCGCGGTTGAGCCTGCTTCGCAGACTGCTGCCCCTGTGGCGCCTGCACAGACGCCGGATCCACCCGCAGCCACGGCCACGCAACCTGCTCCCGCCACTGCCACGGCGACCCCCGTTCCGCCAACAGCCACGCCCGCACTACCCATGGATACGCCGACGCCCGTTCCGCTGCCGCCGCTCAGCGCCAGCGGTGGTGGCGTGCTGGCCTTCAGCTCCGATCGCAGCGGGCGGCCGGGCATCTACGTGATGAACGCGGATGGAAGCGACCAACGGTTGGTCGCAGACGAAGAGAATGCCTCGTACGCCGCCTTCTCCCCCGACGGCACGCGAATCATCTACGAGACCTCGGCGCCCTATATGGGAAGGATCAAGACGATCGACGTTGACGGCAGCGATCCGCAGGAGGTGTTCGCGCAGAACCGTGCCATGGCGGGCCCTGTCTGGTCGCCAGATGGCGAGCAAATCGTCTTTGTGTTCCACACCCACCAGTATTTCAGCATCTCCGTCATGAACAACGAAGGCGGGGACTTCCGGCAGTTGACCCGCCGGGTCACCAACCAGATCAACGACTCTCCTGGCTGGTCGCCCGATGGTCAGCGGATTGTGTTTTCTTCGGACCGCGCCGGCGGCCATGAGATCTTCACGATGGACGCCGATGGCGGCGATGTGCAACAGTTGACCGATAACGACGCCACGGACTACTTCCCCGCCTGGTCGCCTGACGGCTCGCGGATCGCCTATGCCTCCGGCCAGGATGGCAACTGGGACATCTACGTGATGGACAGCAACGGCGGGAATGTCCAACGACTGACCGATGATCCCGGCAAGGACTGGCAGCCCGCCTGGTCACCCGACGGGGCCCGAATTGCCTTTGCCTCGCAGCGCGATGGCAACTGGGAGATCTACCTTATGAACGCCGACGGCACCGGGCAACAGCGATTGACCGATAACGAGGCCGACGACACGGACCCGGCCTGGCGCCCCAACTGACGCATTGCCTGCCGCGCTTCGCTGCTGAAGCATCTCCTGAGGGACCGACCGAGTCTCGGCCCTTTTCCGGGCCATCCTGTTGGCGTCTGCGCGCACCAGCCGGCTCGATTCGGCGATTGACGAGAATCGACAGCCGTGTTATGATCTCGCGCCGTACCACGAGTTGAACAACGGTTGGGTTCCGCCCTTGTTATACCAGGGGCGTGTCATGAGGTGAATGACATGAAGAAGACCAGATTGCTGATTGTTGGCGTGATCATCGGAGTTGTTCTGACACTGGGATCAATCCTGCTGGCCCCCAGTCAGAGCTTGCTGGCCATAGCTCCGGCCAGTGGACGGCAGGCCAATGTAAGCCTTAGCAACGAAACTGCCACACCAATTCCCTTCCTTGTCATGGAGAGCGACGAGTTGCCGCCCGCCGGAATCAACCTGGAAGGGTCTCCGGCCGTCCTGCCAACTCCCATTCCCGGTGAAACGCTTGTATATTTTGTACCCACCGACAACGATGCAACCGCCACAGTGCTTTACCTCTACAACACCGACAATGTCGCCCATGTCGTTGCGCTGAGGGGCTTCAGCTACAACGGGGTCCTGGTCTATTCGCTCAACATCAACGTTGGCGCCACCAGCTTCCTGCGCCTGGCCAGCGACTCCATCGTGTCGGCGCCCCCGCCCAGCTGGGCAACGCCAGCACCGGTGATCACCAACTTCACGGATTTCACCTACTTCGCGAGCCTGTCGCTGCCCAGAGGCGTACGGGCGGAAGGCTACGTGCTCTTCAACCCGGGGACCGGCGTCGTCGATCCACGCCGGGATCAGGGCGCTGTGCCGCTGCGCTTCAGCACCGACCCGGCCACCCTGTTCATACCGTCCGTGCAGAGCAACCGTTGAGCAGCCAGCCACGCACGGAGGGCGTCTGAAGACAGCGCCCGCCACCTGGTCCAGACAGCGGCAATACCTTGCTGCCAGGGTGAAAGTTGCTTTTCGCAGGCTCTTACGGCATGGCGCAGGAAGCGGAAATTGGCTGTCGCCTGGACGCGGGGTGTTTGTTTTCAGTGTGAATCGAGCTTGACAATTGGGAACGTATGTTCTACAATGGCGCTACTACAACTTCACAGTGTCACAATTAATCGATTGCCGCTGAAACTTGCTTGTTGGGAGGCGACCTATGAGTGATGCATTGGAAGGATCGCCCATGTCTGGCGCCTGGCCCAAAGGTATCTTCGCAGTAACCCTGTTTACCGAGGATCTTGAGCAGACCAGGGAGTTCTATCAGAAGGTTTTCGGTCTCTCTGTGGAGTTCGAAGACCCCAACTCAACCGTCT
This sequence comes from Caldilineales bacterium, assembly GCA_041391245.1. Classification (GTDB taxonomy): domain Bacteria; phylum Chloroflexota; class Anaerolineae; order JAAEKA01; family JAAEKA01; genus JACKBK01. The sequence goes on along the minus strand of JAWKOJ010000014.1, from coordinate 3,266 downwards.
TCAGGTTCGGCGACACGCTGATCAACCTGTTGGTGATCTCGCAGGCGGACGAGTTGATCTCGCCGGCCAAAACTGCCGATCGCGACTGCGGCTCCCGCTTCGTTTTCACGATAAGTGTCGACGACGTCGACGCGATGTGCGCCGAGCTGGCCGGCCGCGGCGTCGAGCTGCTGAACGGCCCCATGGATCGCCCCTGGGGCATCCGTACCGCCAGTTTCATGGATCCGGCGGGCTACATCTGGGAGATCGCCACATAACCCGGTGGTGACAAACATGAGGAGGTTTCTATGAGTGCGAAGGAGAACACACAACAGTCTGAGGGGTTCACCGCCGAGGAGAAGGCCGCGATGAAGGAGCGCGCCAAAGAACTGAAGGCGGAAGCGCGCGCCAACAAGAAGCGCGAGGAGGGAGAGAGCGACCTGCTCGCCAAGATCGCCGAGATGGAGGAACCGGATCGCGCCATGGCGACGCGGATTCATGAGATCGTGGGCGAAGCCGCGCCCGACCTCTGGCCAAGAACGTGGTACGGGATGCCCGCATATACCAAGGACGGCAAGGTCATCTGCTTTTTCCAGGCCGCCAGCAAGTTCAACGTGCGCTATGCGACGTTCGGATTCCAGCCCGATGCCAACCTCGACGAGGGCAACATGTGGCCGGCCTCCTTCGCGCTGATCGAGTTGACGGCCGCCGAAGAGGAACGGATCGCCGCGCTGGTGATGAAAGCAGTGAGTTGAGGACTGAGTGCAACGATATCATCCGCCTTGTTGACAATGAAGATCCGGCAAGGGCGTGTCAGCGGCAGATGCACGCTATGGTTGTGCGGGCCATCGGCTCGCACAACCATTTGACAGGACTCGCCATCTGCCAAACATCATGAACATCATCGACTCTGCCTATCGAAACTCAGAAGAGGAGTATCGGGCAATCTGCGATTTCCTCGACCGACTATCATCCCAGAACCAATTCACCCTGTGGGAATCGGGCAGGATGAACTACTGGCGATACACCATCCATGCAAAGAGGGATCCGGATGACCGTTTCTTCCAGGACAATGTGCACCTGTGGCGCTCGGAGACGGTAGGAATCGTTGGACTCTGTATCTCAGAGTACGGTAAGAACGATCTGTTCATCGAGGTCTTGCCGGAATATCACGAAATCTATCCGAAGATATTTTGCTGGATAGAGGACGTGTGGGCGAACGGTCGGGACATGATCGAAGTCGACGTCTTTGAAGCGGACAAGCCAAAGATCGGCCAGTTGCGGACTCACGGCTTCTCATTTCAGCGGCATTCGGAAAACAAGCGGACCTACGATCTGGACGTGATCGACCTTGACTATCGGCTGGAAGATGGCTTTCTCGTGCAAGCGTTTTCAGAAGTCAACGACTATGCAGGACGTGTTGCCCTGGTTCAGAATGCATTTGACAATCCTCACTATACCGAAGAGAACTTGAAGGGCCTGCTGGCCTCGCCTGACTACATCGACGAATATCACCTGATGGCTGTTTCTCCGGACGGTCAACCGGTTGCATATTGCGTAGGCTGGCACGAAAGTGGTGATGATCGTCGTGGAACTATTGAGCCTGTAGGAACCCACACCGGGTATCGCCGACGCGGTTTTGCCACGGCCCTCATTCGAGAATGCTTTGCGCGCTTGAAAGCAAATGGTATCAAGACGGTGGAAATCGCATCGCTTGCCGAACCTGACGTTGCAAACTATCTCTACGACTGTCTGTTGCCAACGACCAAGAAGGAAGTGCACAGATACCAGAAAACGACGTTCAGACAATGAATCGGATCGGTAAGCTGTCAACCGATAGACTTGCGGACAGTCTTGAAGAAGCTATTCCAAAACTGATGGAGGAGGCAACCGTTCCCGGAGTTGCCATCACGCTCGTTCGGGAAGGCACCATCGCCTGGAGCCGCGCTTTTGGCGTTCGAAATCGAATTACTCAAGAGCCTGTCACGCTGGACACAGTGTTCGAGGCAGCGTCTTTGAGCAAGCCACTTTTCGCCTACGTATCTCTGAAACTGTGTGACAGGGGCATTCTTGATCTGGACACTCCGGTAGTCGACTATATTCCAGAATGTTGCCTGACGATTGCCCTCCCAACCCCAGGTGATTCACGAGAGAAACTGGTGATCGACAAAGCACAGTTGGCGCTTGTCACGACACGCCATTTGTTGAGTCATACCGCCGGCTATCCCAATTGGCCCTCGAAGGAACAGCCTCTGAAGACGTACTTTGTGCCTGGAGAGCGTTTCGCCTATTCTGGAACGGGTTATTCGATCCTCCAGTCTATCGTGGAAACAGTGACCGATCAGACAGCAATAGCCTGTGCTCAGCAGAATGTCTTGGAACCGCTTGGTATGGAGAACAGCCGCTTTGTCTGGGCTGGGACCGAGGATTTGCAGGTAGCCTTGGGTCACAACGAAGCCGGAACGCCAACAGAGAAAGCATCGTGGCCAGAAATGATTGCCGGAGCCAGTCTGCACTGTACAGCGACTGACTTTGCGAAGTTTGTGCTTGCTGTAATGCGACCATCTCCCGACAACCCCTACCATCTCTCGTCCGACCTGACGAAGGAGATGCTGACCCCGCAGGTAAAGACAAACGATTCAGCAACCTGGCATGTGAACTGGCCTAACCCGGAGACTGAGCTTTTTGAGCAGGTGAGCTGGGGGCTTGGCTGGGGCATTCAACACCTGATGTCTGATGATTCGTTCTGGCACTGGGGAGACAACGGCAACTACCAGAACTTTGTCATTGGCTCAGCCGAGGAAGGCGCTGGCATTGTTATCATGACGAATGGCAAGAACGGAAAACAGGTCTATCAGAGAATTCTACGTGGAATAATCGGCGGTGAGTATCCGAGTTTGGATTGGCTGATGAGTTTGTGAGGGTGCAGTGCAACCCAGCTGCTTGAAACATCGATGGTCGCGAGTTTGGCGTCTAACCCGAGGAGGCGTGATTTGTCTTGAGATCGGTGATTGAGTGGTTGCTCGATTCGGCCCCAGCGATCCGCTGGCAGGTACTGCGCGACCTGACCGGTGCGCCGGCGGACCAGATCGCGGTCGAGCGCGCCAAGGTCGCGACCGAGGGCTGGGGTGCGCAGTTGCTGGCTTTACAAGCGCCCGATGGGCGCTGGGGCGGCGCGGCATGGAGCAGCGGCTGGGACTCGACGATGCACGTCCTCATGCTGCTGCGCAGCCTGGACTACCTGCGCCGCGCCGGCGCCACGCCTGACGAACGGGTGGCCGAGGCCA
>JAWKOJ010000013.1:0-133966 GCA_041391245.1 Caldilineales bacterium | reverse complement strand
AGTGTCAAGTCCTGAAATACGTTGACACAAAATAGTGACTACTTCACATAGTTATGGTTAACTTGGCGGTTGGTCAAAGCAAGCTGACCAGTATGGAAGCCTGGTCTGTGGAAATGTGGAAAACCCACAGAGCACCGGAGGTTTCCCACATTACCACAGACGCTGCTGCGGCGAGATCTGAGCCCAGACTTGAGGATCCAGGTGGACCTGTGCGGGTTTGCGGTAACGCAGTGACAGATGCGGTCGTTCATAGTTGTAGAGCCAGATAGCTTCCTTAACCGCTGTGAGAGCGTGACGGGCATCGACAAAGAGATCATCGAGAGCATACTCGTTCTTCAGGATACCGATGACACGTTCTGCCAGGGCGTTGTCGTAACAGTTACCAACAGCACCCATGCTGGATAGGATGCCAAGAGATTGAAGGCGATCCCAATAGGGCCAGGCAGTGTACTGAACGCCATGATCGGAATGATGGATCAGTCCATTGAGGACATGGTCGGGCGTGCTGGCAATGGCTTGATCCAAGGCTCTCAAGGCGCCTTCGGCCACCAACGAGGAGGACAGATCGTAGCCGACGATGAAGCGCGAGAAGGCGTCGGTCAGCAAAGCCAGGTAGACAAAGCCCTGTTCCGTGGTCAGGTAGGTGATGTCAGCCACCCACACCTGATGGGTCCGGACGATGTCCAGGTCGATGAGCCGGTTCGGACAGCGCCACAGGCCGGATCGGGTGGTGCGCCGCCGACTGCGCTTGCTGGGAACCAACAGGTCATGCTGGCGCAGTAGATCGAAGAAGGCGTCCCGGCCTCGGGCGATGTCCAGAGCTGCCATCGCCTCCTGCAACTCGTGGAACAACTTGCGTCCTCCCATACGGGGATGACGTTGCCGGATACCCTGAACCAGTTCCAGCAGCAAGTGGTCTTCCGCCGCTCGTTGCATCCGCCGGTAGCGAGCCTGATAGTAGGCCTGCCGGCTGATCCCAAACCAGCCACAGGCTGCCTGCTTGCTCACCTCACCAGTGGCGGCAGCATGGGCTATGATCTCTGGCCGAAGTTTTTTTTAAGGTCTACTCCGAACTCCTGACTGGCGACTTCCAGGGTGCTCTTCAACATCCGGTTCTCCAGAACACTCTCGGCCAAGGCCTTTTCCAACTCGCTGATGCGATCTCGCATCGCCTTGACTTCCATCTGGTCGTCCACCGTCTGGATGACCACCAGCTCGGCCCGATACCCGGCACGTCCGTACCGTTCGATCCAGCGCTTTACCGTTCCGTGGCCGCCGATGCCGTACTTCTGCAACAAACTGTGCACACTGGCGCCAGCTTCGTACTCTCGCACGACTTGTTGCCTGAAGGCTTGACTGTAGCGTTTTATCGGTTCCTTTTTCATCATTTCACCGTCCCTCATTATACTTGAACACTGTCAACTATATTTAGGACGGGTCACTGAGGCCTTACTGATCACTGACCACAGACTACTGATCACTGACCTAAGGCAGCATCAGCCGCAGGAACTCCGCCTCCGCCTCGACGGTCCACTCGCGGCCGTCCTTGAGCAGCGCGTAGACCGTCGGCAGGGTGGTCTTCAGATCCTGCAGCGAGGTCAGCGGCATGTCCTTGATCTGTGGGAAGATGACCACCTTGCCGGGGAAGACTGTGTCGCGCACGGCGGCCAGTCCGTCCTTGGCCGCGTCCAGCGAGCCTACTGCCGCCAGCGAGCGGTTGGGCGACAGCTCGCCCGCCTCGGCCTGGTGCAGCATCAGCCGCAGGTCGTCGATGGTGGACGCCGAGTGGCCGATGACGCGCACGTCCCGGCAGTAGACATCGCTCAGGTCCAGTTGCGTCATCGTGCCGCGCGCCACGCCGGCAAAGACGTTCATCACCCCGCGCGGCGCCAGCCAGCCGGCCGCGTCCGCGATCACCGCCGGCACCGGCGCCAGCACGATAATGTCGTCGAAGCCGCTTCCCAATCCCTCTCCCTGGGGAGAGGTTAGGTGAGGGGAAGTCCCCGCTGGCTCAATTCCCTCTCCCTGGGGAGAGGCCAGGTGAGGGGAAAACCTCGCCATACCCGCGTCGTAGCTTTCCTTCTCCATCGGGTTGAGGCAGATGAACTCGATCCCCTTGGCCGCCGCTTCAGCCGCGTACGACTCCTTCAGGTCGTTGAGGCGCAGGTCGCTGACGTCGCTGCAGACCATCACGGACGGCGCGCCGGCCACTTCGATGGCTCGCTGCACGTGCATCCGTCCCATGGGACCGCCGGCGCCGACGAACAACGCCCGCCCGCCCGGCTTCAGCGACGAACGTACCGGCACGTCGGCATAGGCGCGCGCCACATCGTGGCTGGTGGTGCCAACGTAGACCCAGCGGTTGTAATGCACGCGGCCGATGTCCACGTTGACCTTGCGGCTCAGCGGCGTATTGGACAGTAGGGCGACCACGCCGAAGTCCGCCAGCCGCGGGCTGACCGCCTCGATCAGGTCCGGGTCGGGGCTGAGCAGCACGATGTCGTCCACCTGGCCTTCCGGCGGCGATGCCACATCCACATCTTCGATCACTTCGATGCCCAGCGCCGAGGATCTTTCCTTCAGCCATGCGGCGAATCCGGCCGGCACATTGCTGAGCAGCAGGCGGCCGGGGTGGTAGGGTCCGTCGAACCCATTGCTGATAGTGTAGTCGTTCGAGCAGGACTGGCAGTCCTCCGAAGGACTGCCAGTCCTTGCGTCGCCGATAATCCACGTCGTGCCGCCTGGCTTGAGGCCGGTGCGATAGGTCAGGCCGTAAGCGGCGGTGACGCAGGCCCATGGCTCCGTCAACGCGCTTTCGACGTAGCCGGTCGATGGCTGCACCGGGATCAGGTAGTTGCCGTCGTCGCCGCTGAGAATGCGCTGGTCAATGACATTGTACTGCGACAGGCCGCCCTGGATCTCGTACCCGTAGGCGTAGCCGGTGCCGTCCACGAACACGTCCGCCTGGATGGTGAAACGGTCGCCCACGCGGTACTGGTCGCGCAGGTTCTCGCCCACGCCGACGACGGTCATGGCGATCTCGTGGCCCAGGGTCACCGGGTTGGCGTGCATGTCGCGGTAGATGCGCGGGTGCTCCTCGCCGAGCTTGATAACCTTGATATCTGAGAAGCAGAGACCGGTGGCGTCGTGGCGCACCAGCAACTCATCGGGGCCGTACGTCGGGAACGGCACATCGATAGGCTTGCCGTCCAGCCCGAGGTTCTCGAAGCCGGCGCCGTAGAGCGGCCAAAGGCGATTGCGCTCCGGCAGCGCTCCGTCGGCCTGCCGGAACTCGGAAAGTGTATCGGTCATTGGAATCTCCTGAAGAATTGAACCGCGGATTTACCCGAAGGCGCAGATCGAGGCAGACTGGCTGCCCAGATTTCGATCCGCGGTGTCCTAATTATCCGCGGTTCTCGTCCAGCCGCGCCAACACTTCGGCCGGCGCAGCGTTGTCGTCCAGTTGGCGCAGCATCGCCGCACCGGCTGGCCCGGGCGGCACAAGGTAGCCGATCCGGGTGTAGAAATCGTTGCGCGCCCTGCGGGTCGCCAGGTGATCCTGCGCCAACGCTGACTGGTAGCCCAATCCCAGGGTGCGTTGCATAACGGTGTGGCCGTAAATGAAGTGTGCGCCGTCGAGAAATGCCTGACGCACCGGCGCCAGCTCAGGCGCGTCGAAGTCGTCCACCAGCTTGTTGCCGGGGCTGTTCATCTCAGTGCCGATGTTGAGCGGCAGGTCCAGCGACCGGGCCAGGGCTACCACATCGTACAGGTTCTGCAGTTTGCGCTGCTTCTCCTCGGGATTGGCCAGGTTCCAGTTGCGGTCCGGGATGATGTTGAGCGCCACCGCGCCCTTGCCGATCAGCAGGCCAAGCAGCTCTTCCATGTCCTGCTCGCCGGCTGAGGTCCCGTCCAGCCAGGCAGCGCACGGCAGCGCGCCGCAGGCCGTGATGAGATGGTGAAACTCCTCGACACGCGGATAGGCGTCCTGAGTTGGCTCGACATAACCGACACCGCCGCGTTTCATCAGCCTGGCGCGCACCAGGTTCTGGAACCTGGCCGGCTCGTCCAGCAGTGCGCTGACCGCGTCCGGCGCCATGCCAAGCTTGCCGGCCCAGAAAGCAGCCACGTCTGGGGCAGTGCGTGCTCGTGGCGTCTGGACGTAGGCCAGGACGATGTGGCGTTCGGTGGCAGTGCTGGCCGGGGTCAGCGGCAGCACGTCGCGCTGTAGTCGATGGACACCGGGGTCAGGTAGGCGTTGACCCGACCGATGATGTCCAAGCTGCGCCGGCGGGCGTTACATGTCGTGCAGGATGCCGGCGGCCGTGGCGTGGGGCGCTGGCGGTGAAGCCGATGCCCATGTAGTCGATGATCGCCTGCCTGGCGAGTTGATCTCAGCGGCTGCGAACTTTGGCAGGAAGACGCGCGTCTGGACGCCTGGCGCTGCCGCGCACGCTAACCAGTCGCAGGCATCAAGAAACTCATCCACCGCGGCCCCAGCACGTCGAAGTCAACGATGCCCATCAGCTTCGGCGTCGTTCTGCGCCAGCCAGGCCAGGCCCGCTGGGCGAGAAGCCGTAGGCGTTATACGAGAAGAAGGTGGCAGTGCATGTTGGCCACATCGCGATTGCGGCGGGAGGTCGATGTCGCCAGCCGTCAGCCCGCGCGACCAGCTCCGCCAGCACCGCGGCGCAATGGCCGCATCAAAGTCGTCGAGTTGCGCTTCAAGCTGCGCTACAGTCAAGTTGTCTTCGCATTTGGTTGTCTCGTTTCGCGGGCAAGCCCCGCACTCCGTCGCGTCCAGCTGTAGGATAGCCCCTCGTGGGCGTTCCGGGGAACTCTCAGAACGGGCACAAGGCCCTATCCTACAGGTGCACGTTCAAGGAGTCTTGCCATTCGCTATCCGCTATCTGCCATCCGCCACCGCTGGCGGTAATGCTCGTCGGGCCGGGGTGACAGCAACATACCAAGGCGAAATGCGGCCCGCCCAGGCTGTAGGCGCCGACCAGCACGCGCGCCGCCTTGACCGCCATGGCCGTGATGTTCTCCACCTGGCGCGGCGAGTCGCCGAGGGCGATGAAGCCGTGGTTCTGCATGTAGACCGTTTTCGGAACCTCGCCGTGGGTCTCGATGAAAGCGTCGATGCGCTGCTTGACGTCCGCGCCAGCGGCAGGCCCGGATCGGTGTAGGGAATGACCACCGCTGCCGGACCGCATAGCACGATCTCATCAGGAAACAGGCGCCCGCTGACGGCTTTCTTTCGAACGCCTGGCAGTAGTGACCGTGCTGATGGCGGTCGGGTGGGTGTGGCCGGACGAAGCTGACGCCCGGCAGCGCCAGACACAAGGCGCAACACCGTCTCGACCGAGGGGGTGGGCCGTGATCGCAGTGGGTCGAGCTTGGCAGCCTGCAGCGCCCGGTCACCAGGGTCAGGCCCGGTCAACATTGCCTGCATGTGAAGCTGACCTGAACAAAGCCGCTCGCCTCAATGTCGCGCACAGTTCGCGCCGCTGGCCTTGACCCAAAAGCTATCGGCGTCGATGCGCCGGAGGTGTTGCCCTCAGCCAGATGACATAATCGTTGACTGGGCCGGCCAGCGCGCCATAGCCACCAGTTTCGAGAGACCGCTTGTTTGCATAGGTGCTCCAGTGCCGGACAGTCTCTTGCCGGCCGGCTGATCGCGGTCGACTGCGCCGGCTCACGCCCGCTGCGCCAGAGTCTGCTTTTCGTAGGTTCTGATGTCGTCGAGGAAGGCCGGGCCAACAGGTGTACCCTGGCTGAGACAGTGGTAGTCCCAGACGGCCCCAGACGGCAGGCTCTTGAGTTCCTCCAGCAGCACCAGGCGCGCCGTGTAGTCGCCGGCGATTTCCAGCGAACGCAGGTGGTCGATGGGCTCCAGCAGAGCCAGCAACAGCGCCCGCAGCGCGTTGCGCGTGCCGATCACCCAGGCCGCTACCCGGTTGATGCTGGCGTCGAAGTAGTCCAGGCCGATGTGCGTGCGGCCCAGGAAGCCGCCGCGCACCAGCTCCTGCATGATCGCCTGCAGGTCGTCGTTGAAGGTCACCACGTGGTCGCTGTCCCAGCGCACACCCCGGCTGACGTGCAGCAGCAGCTCGGGCACATACGCCATGACCGCGGAGATCTTGTCGGCGATGGTCTCGGTGGGGTGAAAGTGGCCGCTGTCCAGGGTCAGCAACACGCCGCGGCTGATGGCGTAGCCCAGGTAGAACTCGTGCGATCCCACCACGTAGGCTTCCGAGCCAAGCCCGAAAAGCTTGCCCTCGACCGCGTCCAGGTTGAAGCGCGGGTCGATCTTGTCGGCAAAGACGGTGTCCAGCGACTGGGCCAGCAGCTCGCGCGGCGTCTTGCGGTCCACCGGCGTGTCCTTCAGTCCGTCCGGTATCCAGATGTTGGTAACGCAGGGCGAGCCCAGGGCGCGGCCAAAGCTCTCACCGATCCGCCGGCTGGCGATGCAGTGGTCGATCCAGAAGCGGCGCACGGACTCGTCGTAGCTGGCCAGCGTGAAGCCGTCGGCGGCCAGCGGATGCGAAAAGCAGGTCGGGTTGAAGTCCAGGCCGTGGCCGTTGGCCCTGGCCCAGTCCACCCAGGCGGCGAAATGCTCGGGCTGCAGGTCGGTGCGCTCGACGCGCTTGCCGCCGGTCTCGGCGTAGATGGCGTGCAGGTTCAGGCGGTGCCGGCCGGGGATCAGCCGGTAGGCCGCGTCCAGATCGCTGCGCAGTTCGTCGGCGGTGCGCGCCTTGCCGGGATAATTGCCGGTGGCGGCCAGCCCGCCGCCCAGCTCGCCGCCGGATGTCTCGAAGCCGCCTACGTCGTCACCCTGCCAGCAATGGAGGGAGATGGCGATCTGGCTCAACGCGGCCAGTGCTTTCTCTGTGTCTACACCCAGAGCGGCGTAGCGTTGGCGGGCCAGTTCATATGCAGCCTGGATGCTGCCTTCTGTCGGAGTCATGGCAATTCCTTGGATCTCGAGATCAGAATATCTCTTGCTGAATGTCGAAAGTTGCACAGATAGCACGAATCTCGTCAGGGGTCAGGCCGGTGCCGATCTCGCCTACCCGCAGGTTGAGATACTCGGATTTCGCAGCGGTCTCGGCATACTCGACGCGGTCGGCGGCGCGCTTGACGGAGATGTCGGAGCGCGCCATGACGCCATGCTTGGCCCAGATGACGATGCGACAGCGCCGCAGCGCGGCCACGTTGCCGGCCATCAGCTCGGCCGAGCCGGGCACTGCGAAGGGTATGAATCCGATGCCTTCTGGCAGGTTGACGATGGTTTCCGGCTGCCAGCGCAGACAGACCGAGATGTTGCCGGCCGCACCTTCGCTAGCCTCGATTTCTGCCAGGTGGCGGCCGGCCTCGCCCATCGTGTGCAGCAGGTCGTCAAGTTCGGGATAAGGAGGAGTCAACAAGAAATTCTGTCTCCGATAGTTGCAGTAGCCCGGCTGATTCGACGTCTCCAGTCACGCGTCACTTCCGCAGCGGCGGGTGTTAGGCGCCGGTTGACTCTGCAAGACTGCGTCCTAGCCGGGCTGGTAGACGCCGTGTTTCTTGACGGCCGCAATGAACGCTTCGACGTTCTCCATCGAAACGTCGGACTGGATGATGTGGGCCGGCGAGCACATGTAGCCGCCGCCCGCGCCTAACACGCTGATCTTCTGTGCGACGTCTGCTTCGATCTCCGCAGCGGTTCCGTTGGGCAGCAGGTGCTGCTGGTCGATGGCGCCCCAGAACGAGAGCCGGTCGCCGAACTTGTCCTTCAGCTCCTGTGGATCGTGGCCGGGCACGTTGGGCTGAACCGGGTTGAAGACATCCAGGCCGATCTCGATCAGGTCGGGCAGGATCGGAGCCACGGCGCCGTCGGTGTGGTACATGATCAGCAGGTTGGGATTGGCGGCCCTGAATTCCTGGAAGATCTCGGCATAGCGCGGTTTGAACACGTTGCGCCACATGCGCGGCGAGATCAGCATGCCGTTCTGGGCGCCGAAGTCGTCGCCAAACCAGATGCCATCCACGCCCAGTTCCACCAGCTGCTTGCCGATGCCGATGCTGAACGCCTTGACGCGGTCCAGCAGCACGCCGACATACTCCTCGCCGGTGGCCATGTCCATCAGGAATTTCTCCAGGCCCACCATGTGCCACGACATCTCGAACATGGTCAGTTCCAGGTCGCCGATGATGAAGTAATCGTCGCGGTACCTGCGGATGTATTTCTCGGCGTCGTCGAAACGGCCATCCGCCAGCGGGTCAGGGAATGGGTGGTTTCTGACTTCATCGGCGCTGCTGACGTTGCGCAACGGCGTGTCCACCGTCTCCATGTAGAGCGGGCCCTGGCGCATGGTCAGGCCGAACTCGTTGATGATGTAGCCGGCGTCGGTCCTCGGATGCTGATAGCCGCGCGGCAGGCCGGCGCCTACCACCACACAGTCGCTGCCCATGGCCGTGCGCAACTCGTTGGCTGAGATACGGTAGGTCAGGTCCTCGAAGTAGGAGGTGGTGTAGTGGACGGGAATATCGTATTTGACTCCGAAAGCGTCGGTCAGCTGCCGGCACAGGTCGAACTGGACTGGGACCCGGTCAGGCGTGCCAGTGCGCTTGAGGGCCGAAAGGACTCGTTCTCTTGAGTTCATTGGTGTTGCCTCGAAAGGGAAAGTATGGAAACAATGGAAAGCCAGGAGACTTCAGTCCAAATGAAAAACTTCCTCCAGCTCAACCATGCTCTCGTCGGCAGCCGCCCCGCCCAGACCCTCGAAGTAGGGCGCCATGAAGGCTTGCCAGCGTGCGTTGATCGCTTCACCTGCCATGCCGTCCAGCGCGGACTGGAAGCTCTCGGGCGTCTCGAAGTAGCCAAACAGCAGCCCGTCGGGGCGCATGAAGAGCGAGTAGTTGTGCCAGCCGGTGCGCCGCAGTGCGTCCAGCATCTCCGGCCAGACAGCCTCGTGATGTTTCTTGTATTCCTCGATTTTGTCCTGCTTCACTTTGAGCAAGAAGCCAACCCGTGTCATCGGACCTTCCTTTCCCTACTTTCCTTCATTACCTTCTGCCTGCGTCCCATAGTGCCGCGCCAGCCTGTTGACCACCGAATAGGCGTGCAGCAGCCGCGCGGGCGGGATGTCAGGCTGGACGAAGTGGCCCGTGTTGAAGATGAAGCCGCCGCCCGGCGCGTAGATCGCGAAGCGCCGCGCGATGTACTCCTCCAGCACGTCACCCTGATACGCCAGCAGTCCATCGACCACGTCCAGCGAGCCGTAGATGACCAGCTTGTCACCGTATTGCTGTTTCACAGTCAGCGGATCCATGCCCGCGCTCTCCTGCACCGGATGCAACATGTCGTAGCCGATCTCGACCAGATCGTTCATGACGTCCATGATGTAGCCGTCGCTGTGCAGGTTGACGTAGATGCCGCGCTCGTGCGCGTGCTGGACGACGCGGCTGGCATACGGGCCGATCATCCGCCGCCACATGCGCGGCGAGAAGAGCATGCTGCGGTTGCTGCCCCAGTCGTCGGAGAGAGTGATCATGTCCACGCCTGCGTCGGCGCAACTGTCCACCAGCGCGCACAGCCAGTCGGCGTAGCGGTCGAACCATCCCGTCATGATCTTGGGGAACTCCACCAGGCTGGTCCAGCAGTTCTCGATGCCGATGATGCGGCTGGTGCCTTCGACGATGCCCCAGAGGTGGGCGATGATCCAGCGCCTGTCGCCTTGCTGCTCGACGGCCTGCATTACATTGGGCCCCACAAAGTCGTAGTCCCAGTCTGTGTGGTTCAGCCAACGCGGATCGCGCGGATCACCGGGATCGAAGCCGGTCAGCTCGTTGACGTCCAGCAGGCGGCCGGTCTGGTTGGGCCAGGGCGTGAAGCCGACGAAGATGTCGATGTTGAACTCGTCGAGAAACTGCTCGCGCGGGCCATAGTCGGCGACCAGTTTTTCCACGAACTGCTTCTGGTAGAGCCAGCAGTCGATGGGTGTGCGGTCGACCGGCCGGCGTTCCAGCGTCGCCAGTACACGTTCTTTTGAGTTCATTGGCGTTTCTATCCTCGTCGGCAGGTGACAGGCACTTTCGGCAAGTGACTGTCACCTGGGCTATGAATCCACCGGCTCCAGGTTCAGCAGCGCGTCCCAGGAGTCCATCTCAAGCGATGCCACGTAGCCGCTGTGGAACCGTTCCAAATAGATCTGGTCCCACACGGGAACGATCGTGCGAATCTCCTCCGGCAAGGATCGCAAGATCGCCGCGTAGTTGTGCTCCAGCAGGCGATAACCGGAGGTTGGCGACGACTTGTAAGCCGGATGCGGGGGCACGATGCCGTCAGCTACCATGGTCTGGTCGAGGATGTCGGCCATCTCGTTCAACAGGTCCAGCTTGCGCGCCCAGGGTGTTGACAGGCTGACCGCCTCGCCCACGACGGGCGCCAGCGGGTAATACAGGCGCGGCAGGCGGCTGAAGAACGCCATGGTCCACTTGTCATAAGGGCAGTACTGCTTGTCCAGCAGGAAGGCCAACTGCACGCCCAGGCGAACGGCGCGCGCAAAGGCGACCGCGGCGTACCACTCGTTGTAGCGGAGCAGGGCGCGCTTGAGGGCGTACGTGCCCATTCCGGAAAAGTAGCGGCACCAGTGGGCGATGCGACGCAGCCGCACCGGCTCCGGGTAGTACTGGAGGAAGGCCGCCCGTATCGCCGAGAACTGGCCCGCGTCGTCCTGCCAGATCTCGCCGTTGATGACGTGGGTGATGTCTTCCTCGGGAACGTTCAGCCATTCCTGGTAGGTTTGCGGCACGCGCGTCAGTCCTACCGTCCGCAGCAGATAGCCCTCCAGACTGGTCAGCGAAAGACCCTTGCCGGCGGAGTAGCCATCGCGCAGGTTGTGGCCGCGATAGGTTGCGGGCGTCTCTTGCTCGACCACCCGCAGGATGTCGCCGCCCTGCTGCGCGAACAGATGCTCCGGCATCAGCGCGTTGACGCGGATGCCCCAGTGGTGGTCAGCCGAGTGTTCGTCGTCCAGCCGCAGCACCTCGGAGCCGTAGCCGAACACGCCGAAGGTGGTCTGGGCCGCTGCCGCGGGAAAGTTGCTCTCCAGAATCGGCTTGAGCACCTCGATGAAGAAACCGCGGCTGACGTCGATGATCGATTCAGACATGTTCGTGGTGGTTGGAAGAACGGCCGCAGCCGGCATGCGAACTGCGGCCGTACCGTCGGTGTCGAAAACGGCTGCCAGGTGACAGTCACCTTCCGCAAGTGACTGTCACCTGAGCACGCTCACTTTCAGCGATCAGCTATCGGCCAGCTACTGCGCTGCAGCTTCCACGTTGTCCGCGGTGTAGATGGTGAACGGTCCCATCAGGACGCGCAGACCGGCGTCGCGGGTCGGGTCCTTCTCGATGGTGTAGGTGCCCATGCGGCCGGCCTCGAACTGCACGCCTTCTTCCGCCTGCATCTGGTCGGTTGCGAGCAGATACGTGACGTAGTAGGTCAGGTAGCCGAGGTCGGTGAAGCTCCAGAGGGCGAACTCGGGAGCGCAGCCGTTGAGGGTGTAGGAGACCATCTCGGCGGGCAGGCCCAGGCCGGAGACCTTGACGGTGTCGCAGAGACCTTCGTCCTGCATGGCCTTGGCAGCGGCGGCGATGCCGACGGTGGTGGGCGCCATGATCAGCTTCATGTCGGGGTACTTGTCGACCAGCGCCAGCGCCTGGTTGTAGCTGTCCTCGGACTCGTCGTTGCCGTAGACGATGTCAACCAGTTCGAGGGCGGCGTACTTGGGATCCTTGAGGGCTTCCTGCATGGCAGCGATCCAGGCGTTCTGGTTGGCAGCGTCGGGGGAAGCGGAGAGGACGGCGAACTGGCCGCCGTCGGCGCCGAGGATGTCGAGGGCCATGTCGGCCATGACAACGCCGGTCTCGTCGAAGTCAACCTGGGCGACGAAGACCTGCTCGCCCTCAGCGTTGGGGATGGGCGAGTCCCAGGTGACCATGGTGACGCCGGCCTCGGCGGCCGCCTGGGCAGCCGGCACGATCTGGTCGCCGGCGTTGTTGGAGAGCATGATGCCGTCCACGCCCTGGGTGGTGGCGTTGGTGACGATCTCGATCTGGCCGGCGACGCTGTTCTCCGGCGTCGGTCCCAGGAACTCCAGCGGCTCGGGGTTGCCCAGTTCAGCCGCTGCTTCTTCAGCGCCCTGGTTGGCCTGGTCGAACACCAGGATGCCCAGGAACTTGGGTAACAACACCCGCTTGGCGGCCATGCCCGGCTCCAGGGTCACCGGCTCCATGGCTGGCATTTCTTCGGTCGGGGCGGTTTCGGTGGTGGCGGTAGGTTCCGGCGCAGTGGTCGGCGCTTACGCCGGCGCTGTCGTCGGCGCTTCTGCCGGCGGCTGGGTTGGCGCTGCTTCCGGCGCGGGTGTGGCGGCCGGTGCGCAGGCAGCCAGCATCAGTGTTGCAATCAGCAACAGGATCAGCCCGGTTCTTGTCTTCTTCATGGTTGTCCTCCTTGGACGGTTGGATTGTGTGTTCTGTCCGGAAACGCCGGATCGTCGTTTGCGAAAGTTCCTGCGGTTGCTGTGTTCTTGCGCCACACCTCCTTGTCACACGCCAAGAGCAGGCCGGTTGCCTCAGGTTTCCGCCGTTTCGGCCGCGCTGAGCCGCCGCCGACGGTTGTAGGATTCCTGGACTCGGCCGAAGAGGTTGGGCGCCAGAACTGAGAGGATAAGCAACATGCCCACAAAGCCCTTCTGAATCTCGCCCGAAATGTTGGCCAGACCCATGCCGTTGCGCAGGTTGAGAATGATCAGGATCGACAGCAGGACGCCCCACAGGCTGCCCGTGCCGCCAAAGATGCTCACGCCGCCCAGCAGCACCATGGTGATGATGTCAAGCTCGAAGCCGTCGGCCGTGCTGCCCCGCATCGCGCCCAGGTGCGCAGCGTAGAGAATGCCGGCCAGCCCGGCGATGAAGCCTGAGGCGATGAACAGCCACATCTTCACGCGGCGCACGTTGACGCCAGAGTAGCGGGCGACATCCTTGTTGTTGCCGATGACGTAGACGCTGCGGCCGAAGCCTGAGTACTGCAGGATCACAATCGCCAGCGCAACCCCGGCGATGAACAGGATCAGCGCAAAGGGAAGCCCGCCAACCAGCGGTTTCTGGCCCAGGTTGCTGAACCACTCGGGGAAGTTGCCGATGGAGCGATCCTGCACGAGAACCAGCGCCAGGCCGCGGTAGGCGATCAGGGTTGCCAGCGTGACTACCAGCGAGGGGAGGCCGACAAAGGCGATCCAGAAGCCGTTGAACAAGCCGCAGATCAGCCCGGACAGCAGTCCGATCAGCACCGCGAGCGGGAAGGCAACCTCTTTTTCGTGCAGAACCGCCATTACCGCCGCCGCCAGGGCCATGACCGAGGCGACCGACAGGTCGATCTCGCCGTTGATGATGATAAAGGTCATGATCAACGCGATGATGATCTTCTCGATGTAGAGCTGGAACAGGTTGACCCAGTTTCCGAAGGTCAGGTAGGACGGGGTGTTGACGGCGTTGAAAACGACGACGATCAGCAGCACGGCCAGCAGCATGCCTTCCCATGATTTGAGGCGCTGCCAGGCTTTGCTGAGAAAACCCGGCGCAGATGCGGCCGGAACGGCGGGCTGGCTAAGCGACATGGGCGGAGTTCTCCTGTTCAGCAGCCTGGTCGCTGCGGGCGGCCATTTGCAGCTCGTTGCGGGCCCAGATGGCGCGCAGCCGGTTCATGACGACCGTGTCCACCGCCACTGCGATCAGGATCAGGAACCCCAGCAAGGCATAGCGCCAGAACTCGTCGATCTGCGGCATCCGGCGCAACCCCTGCTCCAGCAGTCCGATCAGGGCTGCGCCCAGCAGGGCGCCGAAGGCCGAGCCGGTGCCGCCCAGAATGCTGACGCCGCCCACGACCGCGGCTGCAATGGCCTGCAGCTCCATGCCCTGGCCGGCGACCACGGTGACGTTGCCGTACTGGCCCAGGAACATGAAGCCAGCCAGCCCGGAAAGCGCGCCGCACAGCACAAATGCAAAGAACACGATGCGCTGCGACGGAAAGCCGGCTATCCTGGCTGCGTCCGGGTTGGACCCCACCGCGTAGAGCCGTCTGCCATACGGAAGAAAGGTCAGCGCCAGTTGGAACACGAGCACTACCGCCAGCGCCATGGCAAAGATGAGCCTGACGTCGAACGATCCCACGCTGGTCAGATTGATGCTCGGCAGTGTCTGCAGCCATTCGGGCAGCCTGCTGGTCAGCACCGTCTGGGCGTTGGAGAACTGCACGAGTACCGTGCGGTAGATCGCCAGCGTGCCCAGCGTGACGATGATAGATGGCACGCGGCCGTAGCTGACCAGCACGCCGTTGATGGCTCCCAAGACGCCGCCGACGCTGACCGCCATCAGCACGATCAACAGGGGAGAGACGTCGTTGTTGCGTGAAAGCTGCGTGCCGACGAAATAAGCCGCGAAACCGACGATGGAGCCGACGGACAGGTCGATGTTGCGGGTCAGGATCACCAGCGTCTCGGCAACTGCCACCACGGTGATGATGGCGATGCTTGTCTGCAGGCGGTTGACAGTCCGCGGGCTGACGAACCCTTCGATCTGTGTCTGGAAGAAGATGAGGATGGCAACCAGTACCCCGACCAGAACCAGAACCCGCAACTGCTCGGGACGGAAGCGCCGCATCAGGAAGCTCATGGTGCCACCTCGCTGCTGCCGCTGGCGCCGTCTGTCGCCGGCTGCCCGTTGATGCCGGCGCCTTTTGCTGTGCCGGTCTGACCCATCGCGGTGGTCATGATTGTCTCCTGTGTGGCCTGATCGCGCGGGAAGATGCCCATCTGCCGGCCCTCGCGCATCACGACCACCCGGTCACTCATCGCCAGCACCTCGGGCAGGTCGGATGAGATGAGGATGATCGCCAGCCCTTGGGCGGCCAGATCGTTGATGATGTGGTGGACCTCGGCCTTGGTGCGCACGTCGATGCCGCGCGTCGGCTCGTCGAGGATCAACAGCTTTGGCTCCATGTTGAGCCATTTGCTGAGGACCACCTTCTGTTGGTTGCCGCCCGATAACTTGCCAACTTCGCCGTTCAGCGAGGGGGTGCGGATCGACAGCTTCTCCTGGTAGGTTCTCGCGGTGGCTGCTTCTTGGCTCCGTTTGACCAGCCCCAGCCGGTTGAGGTAGCGCGGCAGGGTCGGCAGGGTGACGTTGACAACCACCGACATCGGCAGCACCAGCCCCAGTTGGCGGCGGTCCTCGGTGACGTAAGCGATGCCCAGCCGCATGGCTTGCTCCGGCGACTGGATGTTGACGCTTTTGCCTTCGTAGACGATCTCGCCCGCCGTGGCCGGGTTGATGCCGAAAAGGGCCAATCCCACATCGGTGCGCCGGGCGCCCACCAGTCCGGCGAAGCCCAGCACCTCGCCCTTGTAAACATCAAAGTTCATGTCGGAGAAGACACCCTCGCGCGTCATTCCCCGCACGGACGCCAGCAGTTCGCCGCGCGTCGTTTCGGTTTTGGCGAAGAAGTCGTCGATCTGGCGGCCCACCATGTCGCGGATCACCTGCTCCGTGGTCACCTCGGCGCGCGGCGCTGACGAGATCCAGCGGCCATCGCGCAGCACGGTGACGCGGTCCGCGATCTGAAAGACCTCCTCCAGCCGGTGGCCGATGAACAGGATTGCCACGCCCTGGCTGCGCAGGTTGTTGACGGTCCTGAACAGCTGCGCCACCTCATGCGCCGAGAGTGAGGCGGTTGGCTCGTCCATGATCAGCACGCGCACGTCCAGCGAGATGGCCTTGGCGATCTCGACCGCCTGTTGCGCTGCCAGGGTCAGGCCGCGGGCCGGCTGGCGCACGTCCAGCTTGACGTCCAGCCGATCCAATATCTCGCGGGCGTCCGTATACATCCTGCCCCAGCGCACCAGCGGGCCGCGATCCGCGTGGCTGATGAAGATGTTCTCGGCCACATTGAGGTCGGGGAAGACCATCGGCTCCTGGTAGATGGCGGCGATGCCCAGTGTCTGCGCCTCCATGGAGTTGCGTATCTGCACCGGCTGGCCGTCCAGCAGAATCTCGCCCTGATCCGGCGCGTAGATGCCGGTCATGATCTTGATGAGGGTTGACTTGCCGGCGCCGTTTTCACCGATCAGCGCATGCACCTCGCCGGGGTTGAGGAAGAAGCTGACGTCGGAGAGCGCCTGCACGCCCGGAAAGGACTTCGAGATGCCTTTCAACTCAAATATCGGGCCGTCGCGGGGCGAACGAGGGGGCGATTGGGTCACGACAAGTCCTTTCAGGTCACACCTGGTCAACCAGGACGCCAAGGCGGCGCAGGTCTTCGATCTCGTCCACCGGCGCCTCGGTGGTCGTGATCAGGCGCTGGAGTTGCTCGATGGGAGCAACAACACCGGGGGCGATGACCCCGATCTTGGACGAGTCGGCCAGCATGATCGACTCGCGGGCGCTGCGCATGGCGCGGCGCTTGATCGGTATCTCCTCGAAGCCGGCGTTGGTGATGCCTGCCTCGGCTGAGACGCCGCTGGCAGCCATGAACGCCTTGTCGAAGCGCATGTTGTAGCCCTCGAAGCTGTCCTTGGCGAAGACTCCGCCAAACGTGAGGGTCGGCGTGTGCAGCACGCCGCCGATTAGCACCAGGGTAATGCCTTCATGGTCCACCAGTCGCTGGACGATGTTCAACCCATAGGTGACGACGGTGATCCCGGGGTCTTTGCCGTCGGCGCGAGTCGAGCCGTTGCCGCCTTCGGCTACGATGCCCGGCAGGTGGCTGAGCATGTACTCGGTGGTGGTGCCGCCGTCGATGAAGATCGTCTCGCCAGGCCGGACCAGCCGCGCCGCCGCCAGTCCGATGCGCGACTTCTCCTCGTGATTGGACGCCACCCGCACGCTGAAGGGCGCCTCCGACGACCCCCCGGAGGGCGCCAGCGCGCCGCCGTAGGTTCGCTGAACGATGCCCAACCGGTGCAATTCGTTGAGGTCGCGCCGGATCGTGGACGCGCTGACGGAAAACTGCGCCGCCAGATCATCGACCGAGACCAGTCCGGTCTGCTGTATGAGTTTGAGGATCTCCTGGCGTCGCTCGGCAGAGTACATGGACCAAAAGCCTGCTTGCGTGGATGTCAGAGGAACGATGAGGACAATGAAACGAACATGCTCATAGTAGCACATTTGCGTGCGACTGTCAATGAGTTATTGGTCAAGTTGTGCAGCAAAATGCAAAACTGAGCACAAACACGCATTGCATGATGTGGAAACGAGTCTGTCTGGCGGGATGGCGCTTCACATCACACTTCGTGAGCAATCGCCGGGCCACGGCCCAATACGGACTTGACTGAAAACGCCGGCGGGGAGCCGCGGCCGTCAGGGCCGCGGCTCCCCGCCGGCGTTGTGCAGGTGCCGGATACCACGGCATGCCTGTAGTGCTGGCGGAGGTCTGGTCCGTATCAATCCAGCATTGACGTCGGTCTAGGCGCCGTCCAGCAGGCGCTGGAAAGACTCCGCGTCCAGTTGGTCCAGCCGCTCGACCACGATATCGGCGGCCCTCAGCGCTTCGGCGGGGTTGGTGGTGGCGACGGCGATGCAGCGCATGCCGGCGTTCTTTGCCGCGCCGACGCCCGCCAGCGCATCCTCCATCACCACACACTGCGACGGCGCCACGCCGATGCGTTCGGCGGCCCGCAGGAAGACGGCCGGGTCCGGCTTGCTGGGCAGCCCTGTGCCCGAAACCACCGCGGCGAAGTAAGGGCGCAGGGTCAGCTCGTCCAGCATCAGGTCGATGTTAGCCGGCGGCGCGGACGACGCCAGTGCCTGAGCCGCGCCGGCGTCGTGCAGCCGTGTCAGCCAATCCATGACGCCCGGCAGAGCATTCACGTTGCCGCGCAGCAGGTCGCGAAACAGCGCCTCCTTGCGCTCGGCCACCGCCTCCACCAACGCCGGATCAGCCTGGCCGTCGGTGAAAACAGCCAGCACACCCTCGTTGGTCATGCCGAAGGTGCGCTGGAACTTCTCGGGAGAAAACGGGATCCCGAACTCGGGCAGCGCCTGTTCCCAAGACTGGTAGTGAAAGTTGCCGGTGTCTACGATCGTGCCGTCCAGGTCCCACAGGACGCCGAACGGCGTGGGAAGTGCGAGGGTGGAAGCCATGGTATACGAGACTACGTGACACGGTGACCGGGTGAGGGGGTGACAAGGTGAACCAGAAAAGTCCGCCTGGCCACCTTGTCATCCGTCGATCAGCGACCGTACAGCGGCCCGAAGTTGGCGCAGGCGCGGAAGTCGGCGGCCTCGCGGTCGGCGGTGCCGAAGGCGTTCCAGGCGCTGGGGCGGAAGAGCTGCCCCTCGGCCACGTTGTGCATGTAGACCGGGATGCGCAACATCGACGCCAGGTGATCAGGTCCGCGCCGATGTGGCCGTAGCTGATCGCGCCGTGGTTGGCGCCCCAGTTGTACATGACGCTGTAGACGTCGCTGAACGGCCCGCTGCCCGTCACCGCGGCGCAAACCAGGTGGTCGGCCAGGTCGGGTTGGTGCGCTCGTCCAGCACGTCATGCACCGATTGCGGCAGATCGACGGTCCAGCCCTCGGCGATCTGCAGGGCCGGTCCCAGCCCGTGGACCAGATTCAGCCGGAACATGGTGACCGGCATGCCGCCGCAGGTCAGGAACTTGGTCGACCAGCCGCCGCCGCGAAGTACTCGACCATCGAGGTGTGCCAGGTGGTGGCCTGCAGACGGCGGGTCGCTTCCTCGGCTGTGACCTTCCAGTACGGCTTCATGGCCGGCTGGCCATCGACTTCCTGCTGGCCCGTGCCGTCCAGCGTGGCCGGGCCGGAGTTGATCAGGTGCAGAATGCCGCCGGCCGCCAGCCCGTCCAACGTGTAGCCAGTGACGCGCTTGACCGCGTCGGGACTCCAGTAGGTGCGCACATCGGCGAAGATCTGAGCGGTGCCGGTCAGCAGGTGGCCGAAGAGCATGCAGATGCCGTTCAGGGCGTCGTTTTCGGTGGCCACGATGTACGGCTGTCGGATGCCGTTCCAGTCGAAGGAGGTGTTGAGGATCGCCTCCAGAAAGTCGCCGTTGGGCAGGTGGTCGGTCCACTGGCGCTGGCCCTGAAAGCCGGCCGCCAGCGCGTTGTGGCCCAGCGCTTCCTCGCCGAAGCCCAGCTCGGCCAGCCGCGGGTTGCCCACCATCATGTCGCGCACCACCAGCGCCATCTTGATCGAGTACTGCCACGACCAATCCTGCTGCTCCTGCGAGTGCTGCATGTGGGGCGGGTTGTAATCCTTGCCCTTGACGAGGTTGGCGTTGCACCAGGCCAGCGCCTTCGCGAACTCCTCGGGGTCGTAGATGTGGCGGTCGATGCGGCGGGCGACCTCGGTCATGTCCACCGCCTCGACCCGCATGCCCAGCGTGCGCTCGAACAACCGGTGATCGACGATGGAACCGGCGATGCCCATGGACGTGCCGCCGACCGAAGGTACGGCGCCGCGCATGGTCGCCACGGCCAGCCCGGCGCGGGCGAACTGCAACAGCTTCTCCGCCACGTCGGGCGGGATGGTCTGGTCGCTGCTGTCCTGCGTCGCGGCCGTAGATGCTGAAGGCCGGCAGGCCCTTCTGGGTATGTCCGGCCAGCACGGCCGCCAGGTAGACGGCGCCCGGCCGCTCGGTGCCGTTGAAACCCCCGACCGCCTTGGGCATGTGGGGATCCATGTCCATGGTCTCGGCGCCGTAGCACCAGCAGGGCGTCACGGTAATGGTCAGGCCGACGCCCTCGCGGCGGAACTTTTCGGCGCAGGCGGCCGACTCGGCCACGCGCCCGATGGTGCCGTCGGCGACCACGCACTCGACCGGGAGGCCGCTGGGGTGGCGCAAGGTGTCGCTCAACAGCCGGGCCACGTTATTTGCCATGGCCATGGTCTGGTCTTCAAGCGACTCGCGTACGCCGCCCAGACGACCGTCGATGGTGGGGCGGATGCCGATCTTGGGCGGCTGGCCCGCCAGCCGGTGCTTCGGAGGATTGACTTCGAATTCGCTCACGGGATCGTTTCCCTTCCAAATTGATGAATGGTGAATGGGTGAATGGTGAATTGTTAACGGCCCGGCTCTCCAGAGGGCTCCGGTCATTAACCATTACACCATTCACCGTTCACGAATTAACCATTATGTTGCCTGCCCCAGCGCGCCATAGCGCCCGTACTTGTGGGCGGCACGGGTCATGGCCACGAAGTTCTGCGGCGGGATGCCTTCCATGATGCTGGTGGAGGAGCCGAGCACGTAGCCGCCGCCGGGGCCGAGGCGCGCGCAGTACTCGCAGACCCGCTCCTCGATCTCCTCGGCGCTGCCGTAGGCCAGCAGGATCGTGGGGATGTTGCCGACCAGCGTGAAGCGCTGGCCCCACTGCTGCTTGATGGCGAAGATGTCGTTGGACTCCGGCTCCAGCGGGTGGACGATGTCGAAGCCGACGTCGTCCAGGATCGGCAGGATCTTGTCCATCTTGCCGTCGGTGTGGTAGGCCACCAGCTTGTTGCGCGCCCTGGCCGGCGCGATCAACCGCTTCATGCGCTGCGGGAAGATGTTCAGAAACATGTCGGGGTGGATCATCAGCCCGGCGTTGTGGCCGATGTCGTCGTTGACGAGGATGAAGGCCAGCTCGTCGGCGAACTCATCGCACACCGCCTGCATGACCTGCTCCTGGTGGTCGAGCAGGATGTCCATCAGCTTCTCCAGGAACGGCCGGTTGTCGTAGAACATCAGGAACGAGTCGCTGACGCCGACCGCCAGCATCGCGCTGTCGAAGAACGACGTGAAGTTGGCAAAGACGCCGACCCCGGTGCCCTGCGCAGCCTTGATGTAGCGCTCCAGATAGCGAAGCTGGGCGTCGATGGGCGTCGGCGGCTCCAGGTTGGGCAGGTCTGCCTCGCCCTTGATGCCGCCGTCCACGTAGTGTTCCGTGCCGTCGGAGGCTACGCGCATGATGTTGTTGGGCCGCCAGTTGAAGTTGCACACCACCGCGTCCATACCCAGCCGCCCGGCGAACTCGACATGGTCCTCGGGTGTGATGGACTGGCCGCCCAGCGCCGCATCGACTATATCGTAGTCCAGCTTCTTTTCAAGCACATACTCGAAGACGGTCTGGCTGGTAACCCAGAACTCCAGGTGTGGAATACGATCGGCCTCCTCGTGCCGCATTGCCTTGAGCAGGCGGTTGACGTCGGATCTCTCATAGGAATTTGTTTCGCTCATGGTCTCCGTCCCTGGGTAGGGGATACCAGAAACCCGGTTTCTTCGGAGAAACCGGGTTTCTCCCGTCGTTGTGAGTCCAAGAAGTCCGGTTTCTCCGAAGAAACCGGACTTCGAACATTAGCCCAGCCCGATCAACGCCCGCGCGACGCGCGCGGCGCTGCCAGCGTCGGCCGCAAAGCCATCGGCGCCGATCTTGGCGGCATACTCGTCGGTGATGGGGGCGCCGCCGATGATCACCTTGACCCTGTCGCGCACGCCGGCCTCGGTCAGGGCGTTCAGCGTCGCCGGCATCGACTTGGTGGTGGTGGTCAGCAGCGCCGACATGCCGAGGATGTCCGGGTTGTACTGCTGGACTGCATCGACGAACTTCTGCGCCGGCACGTCGGTGCCCAGGTCGATGACCTCGAACCCGGCGCCTTCCAGCATCATGCCGACGAGGTTCTTGCCGATGTCGTGCAGATCGCCGTGGACCGTGCCGAGTACCACCGTGCCGACCGTCTCGACGCCGGCTTCGATCAGCAGCGGCCGCAGGATGGTCATGGCCGCGCTCATCGCACGCGCCGAGATCAGCATCTCAGGCACGAACTTCTCGCCCTCTTCGAACTGGGCGCCGACTTCGTCCATGGCCTGAATGCAGGCGTCGTTGAGGATGGCATCGGCAGTGATGCCCTCGGCCAGCGCCTGGTTGACAGCGGCCGTTGTGGCGTTGGCGTCGCCGGCCAGCACAGCCTCGTAGATTACATCAAGTGTGTCTTGTTGACTCATTGGGAATTCTCCATGTGTGAAGTGATCGGCTACCCCTTGATGGCGCCAAATGTCAGGCCCTCGGTGAGCCGTCGTTGGATCAGAATGACGAAGATAACCGCTGGAATGATCATCAGCACGGACATGGCAGTCATGCCGCGCCAATCGACCGTGAACTGGCTGGTGAAATCGTACAGGCCGACCGGGAACGTCTTTGATTTTGGTGTCTTGGTGATAAGGCTGGCAATCTGGTATTCGTTCCAGGAAGCCAGGAAGGCAAAGATGCCGGCCGCGGCCATGCCCGGCAGCGCCAGCGGCAGGTCGATGCGCCAGAAGGCGCTCCAGTAGCCACAGCCGTCGATGTAGGCCGATTCATCCAGCTCGCGCGGCACCTGGCGGAAGAACCCGTCCATCAACCAGGAGGTGAAGGGGATGTTGATGGCGGCGTAGACGAAGGCGAGGCCGTGAGTCGTGTCCACCAGGCCGTACTTGCGCATCAGCA
The DNA here is from genome assembly GCA_041391245.1 of Caldilineales bacterium. Taxonomy (GTDB): domain Bacteria; phylum Chloroflexota; class Anaerolineae; order JAAEKA01; family JAAEKA01; genus JACKBK01. Next base: position 111,438 of record JAWKOJ010000013.1, on the reverse strand, counting down.
GAAAGAGGGGCAGGCCCAGCGCCACACCCGGCACCGCGCGCGACAGCATGATTCCCAGGAACACGGCCGTGTGGTAGCGGAACTCAAACCGAGAGAAGGCGTATCCGGTCATGGTACCGACGGTCAGGGCAATCGAGGTGGATATCAGCGCCGTCAGCGAGGAGTTGCGCAGGTAGTTCGTGACCGGGATCTTGGTCGCGTAGTCCGGGTTCAGTCCAAACAGGTTGCCGAAGGCGTCAAGGGTCAACCGCTTGGGAATCCAGATCGGTGGCGACACGTTGATCTCGTTGCCGGGCCGGAAGGCGGTGAAGATGATCCAGAAAGCAGGCAAGGCAAAGGCAAACAGGATCAGGATGGTGACCAGTGTAAGCAGGCCGCCGCCGACCTTGCGCCGGTTCAGCCGGAGCCGCGGACGGAAGCTGAACTGCTGATTTGGGTTCGGGCTATCGGAGATCGTCATCAGTAAACCACCCTTGACTTGACCAGTTGCCGGAACAGGTACAGCGTGAACAACACACCCAGTATCACGCCGACCATCGACATCGCGCTGGCCAGACCGTACTGCGAGTCGCGTTCGGCCAGGCGGCCGGCGTAGGTCCAGATCATCTCGGTGCGATTGGCCGGACCGCCGCCGGTCATGATGCGCACGATGTCGTAGGCGCGGGCTATGTCCAGCGACAGCACCGTCAGCGCGATCAGTGAAAACGGCTGCAGCAGCGGCATTGTGATGTGCCGGAACTTCTGCCAGGCCGGCGCGCCGTCCACGTCCGCTGCCTCGAAGACCTCGCGCGGGAGCGAAAGCGTGCCCGCCAGCAGAATGATCGTCAGCATCGGCACGTTCATCCAGATCGTGGCTATCATGATCGAGATCATGCCGGTGGGTATGTCCACCAGCCAGGCCTTTGGTTCCTGCAGGATGTGCAGCGATAACAGCACGTTGTTCACCAGCCCGACCGTTGCGTTGAAGAACCACGCAAACTGAAACCCGACCAGAACCGCGGCGAACATCATCGGAACCATCAGCAACGTCCGCATCAACCCCTGACCGCGCGACACGCGGGCCATCAACTGCGACAGCCCAAGCGCGATGAAGTAGCTGAGGTTGACGGTGACCGCCAGGAAGATGACCGTGTTCACCACCGAACGCCAGAACACCTTGTCGCCCAACAACCGCTCGTAGTTGTGGAACATGTTGTCGACGGTGAAGACCAGCGTCGTGTCCGGCCGCAACAGGTTGTAGGGCGTGAAGCTGATGTAGACGGAGTACACCATCGGATAGGCCACCACCAGCAGGATAATGATGACGGCAGGCGCGATCAGCATCAGCGGAAATATGGACTTCCAGCGATAGTAGCTGCTGCGTTTTGGACGGCTGGCGCGTTTTGCGCCGGTCGCCGCTGCCTGACTGCTCGATTCGGACCGTGCCATGGATGCACTCCTGACTTGCACTACTAGGCTGTGTTGACATTTGGTCCTCCACGAACGGCGTGTACTGGCTCATGAACGAGGTGTGGTTCCACGCCACGTCGAAGTCCACCGTACCGGCCGCGTAGTTCTGCTTCAGGTAGCGGTCGATCTGGAACCCGTCGCCCAGGAAGACGATCTCCACCGTCGCGCCGGTGGCATCCTCGAAGTCCTTGATCGATCCATACATCGCTTCGTAGGGCGCGCCGCCGATGTTGGCCATGCGGATGGTGATGCCGCTCAGGTCCTTGTCCAGGCCGGCAACTTGCGGCTCGCCGGCCGCCGGAGCGGCGACAGCCGGTTGCTCCAGCGTCTGCTGGGTTGCCCCGGCGCTGTAATAGCCCGCTTCGTCCATCAAGGTCCGTGTCTGGTCAACGGCGTCGTTCAGGCCGTCCTCAACCGACACATCGCCGAGGATGATGCTCTGGAGCTGCGGATACCACAGGTTGGTGAACGAGATCCAGTCGGCGAACAGCGGCGGGGTGAAGAAGTCCTCCGAGATCTGCTGCTGCGCCACTTCCAGCCGCTTCTGATCGAGCGGCACATCCGATGCACCCGCGTCGGCGATGATGCGCGTCCAGACGTCGTCGCGCACCGGCAGCAGGCCAAGCTGCGACTCCTCGTAGGCGATCTTCTCCGAGGACAGGTACTTGATCAATTGGGCGGCAGCTTCCTTCTCCTGGGCGTCCTTGGGGATGGAGAAGGCATGCGCGCCGGCCCAGCCGGTGTGCTTGTCGTTGGCTGCGCCCAGCGGGCCGCGCGTCATGTCGAACTTGCCAGCGACTGCGCAGCTGTCGGGATCCTGGAAGTAGCTGTACCAGCCGTACCACTCCAGGTAGAACGCCACCTTGCCGTCACAGAAGTTCTGCGCCACTTCCGGCCACAGCAGGTTGGGCGTGTCGCTGGGGATCGCGCCTGCCTCGTACAGGTCACGCATCCACTGCGCCGTCATCTGCCCGGCCTCGGAGTTGAAGATCGGCTCGAAGTTCTCGTCGAAGTAGTTGCCGCCGTTGGCTACCAGCAGCTCGTAGAACCGCCCTGCCAGCGCCTCTTCCTTGCCGGCGAACTCCGTCCCGTACTCCACGGCGCCTTGCGCCACGAAGAACTCCGCCATCTGCTGCATCTGCTCGATGGTCTCAGGCGGCGCGAGCGGGTAGCCGTACTCCTCCTGGAACTTGGCCTGCAGGTCGGCGTCCTCGAACAGGTCGGTGCGGTAGTGCAGCGCGCTGATGTCGGCGTGCCGCGGGATCAGTTGCAGGGCGCCGTCGATGGTCGCCGCATCGATGATCGCCGGGCTGAAGGCCGCCAGTTCCTCGGGCGTGAAGTACTGGTTCAGGTCCTCCACGAACGGCGTGTACTGGCTCATGAACGAGGTGTGGTTCCACGCCACGTCGAAGTCCACCGTCCCCGCCGCATAGTTCTGTTTCAGGTAGCGGTCGATCTGGAAGCCGTCGCCCAGGAAGACGATCTCCACCGTCGCGCCGGTGGCATCCTCGAAGTCCTTGATCGATCCATACATCGCTTCGTAGAGCTGCGCCGCCGATGTTGACCATGCGGATGGTGATGCCGCTCAGGTCCTTGTCCAGGCCGGCAACTTGCGGCTCGCCGGCCGCCGGAGCGGCGACAGCCGGTTGCTCCAGCGTCTGCTGGGTCGCCCCGGCGCTGTAATAGCCCGCTTCGTCCATCAAGGTCCGTGTCTGGTCAGCGGCGTCGTTCAGGCCGTCCTCAACCGACACATCGCCGAGGATGATGCTCTGGAGCTGCGGATACCACAGGTTGGTGAACGAGATCCAGTCGGCGAACAGCGGCGGGGTGAAGAAGTCCTCCGAGATCTGCTGCTGCGCCACTTCCAGCCGCTTCTTGTCCAGCGGCACATCCGGCGCGCTGGCATCTTCGATCACCAGGCCCCACACGTCATGCGCACCGGCAGCAGAAGCCCAGCTTGGCCTCCTCGTAGGCAACTTCCTGGGAGGAAAGGAACTTGATCAACTGCGCCGCGCCTTCCTTGTTCTGGGCATCCTTGGGGATGGAGAAGGCGTGCGCGCCGGCCCAGCCGGTGTGCTTGTCGTTGGCTGCGCCCAGCGGGCCGCGTCATGTCGAACTTGCCGGCGACTGCGCGGCTGTCGGGATCCTGGAAGTAGCTGTACCAGCCGTACCACTCCAGGTAGAATGCCACCTTGCCGTCACGGTTCTGCGCCACCTCCGGCCACAGCAGGTTGGGCGTGTCGCTGGGGATCGCGCCTGCCTCGTACAGGTCGCGCATCCACTGCGCCGTCATCTGCCGGCCTCGGAGTTGAAGATCGGCTCGAAGTTCTCGTCGAAGTAGTTGCCGCCGTTGGCTACCAGCAGCTCGTAGAACCGCCCTGCCAGCGCCTCTTCCTTGCCGGCGAACTCCGTCCCGTACTCCACGGCGCCTTGCGCCACGAAGAACTCCGCCATCTGCTGCATCTGCTCGATGGTCTCAGGCAGCGCGAGCGGGTAGCCGTACTCCTCCTGGAACTTGGCCTGCAGGTCGGCGTCCTCGAACAGGTCGGTGCGGTAGTGCAAAGCGCTGATGTCGGCGTGCCGCGGGATCAGTTGCAGGGCGCCGTCGATGGTCGCCGCATCGATGATCGCCGGGCTGAAGGCCGCCAGTTCCTCGGGCGTGAAGTACTGGTTCAGATCCTCCACGAACGGCGTGTACTGGCTCATGAACGAGGTGTGGTTCCACGCCACGTCGAAGTCCACCGTGCCGGCCGCGTAGTTCTGCTTCAGGTAGCGGTCGATCTGGAAGCCGTCGCCCAGGAAGACGATCTCCACCGTCGCGCCGGTCTTTTCTTCGAACAGCTTGATCGAGTCGTACATGGCTTCGTAGGGGGCGCCGCCGATGTTGGCCATGCGAATTGTCTGGCCGGTCAGGTCCATATCAAGACCGGCATAGCTGGCACGGCCGTCAGGACCCATCATGGCTTCACCTGGCGCCGCGGCCGGCGCTTCGGCGGGGGCTTCCGCAGGCGCCGCGGTCGGCGCTTCGGCCGGTGCGGTCGTCGGCGCTTCGGCTGGCGCGGTCGTTGGTGCAGGCTCAGGGGTTGCCTGGCTGCCGCAAGCAGAGATGATCATCGCGGTGACGATCAACAGTGTGAGGATGGTCCACAGGGTACGATACGGTTTCATCTGAAATGTCCTCCTTGACAGGTTTCAGCAACAATCGAACTGGGCACGGCGAGTGGTCACCGAGAATGTGACCGGTGGGAGCTGCGAATGGCGAGCAACGGGCTGCGTGGGAGTGAATGATGGGATCTCTTGGCGTCAATGAAAGCGAGGCTCGTCGTTCTTGAATCTATCTGGCGGGCAATTGAGCGGGTTAGTTCATCCGTTTCTCCTTGTTTGAGATGACCAGTCTTCATACACGTTTGCCAAGGCGGCCGATTCGATCAACCCAGGCTTTCACCATGGCGTTCATCATGCGCTGTCCGGCTTCGACGGTGGCGTCGGCCGCCTTGCTGCCGGGTGTGTTGGTGAACCAGGGCGAGTCTGCCGCCAGCAATTCCTGTTTAACCAGGGCCGGCAAAGCGGCCAGGATCAATGATGTTTCGTAGAAGCCGGCATGGTCAGCCATGGTCACGTCGTGGGCAGCGGCCGCCGGCAGCACCGATGGCCAGACCTGAATGCGTTCGAACACGTTATCCGCTGGATCCAATGCCGCCTTGCCCCACCACGAGTCGCCGCGTTCTGCGTGCGTTGATTCGAAAGTGACTTCGGCGGCAGCCTGGCGGATCGCCAGCGACTCGGGGCCGTCCAATCCCTGATGGTGGACACCGACGATGATCCAGCGGAAGCCGGTTCGCCAGAAGCCGGTCAGCACATCCTTGACGTGCCGCCCGAAACGCTCCGTGGACACGTCGATGGAACCTTGTTGCGGTCCGCTTACGGCATAGCTGGCCGGGCCGTACCAGAAAGGCGGCGCCACCACACAGCGCGCCTGCTCCGCCACGCGCAGCAGCAGTTCTTCGACGATCAGCGTATCCGTGCCCAGCGGCAGATGCGGCCCGTGGTATTCGACACAGCCGGTTGGCACGAGCAAGGGCCAGCCTTCGTCGATGGCTTGTTGCAGTTGGCCGGGCAGCAGGTGTTGCAGACGCATGTTGTACCGTTGCTTGCTCGTCAGTTCAGGTCGGGGATGTCATACTGGCCGAGCTGCAGCGGGTAATGGCCGTACTCGCGCACCAGCTTCACGACGTAGTCGTAGCGCTGGCCGGACACGTTGCTGGGCACCGAGTGGTCCGACTGGAAGATCAAGCCGCCGCCCTTGGCCGCGTTGAGCTTGCGCAGGACGATGCCTTTCAGATCTTCTTCGGGCGCGTCGGCCCACTCCATGACGTTCATATTGCCAACGAAGCCCAGTTGGTGGCCGTACTTGCGCCGCAGATCGACCACATCCAGGCCAGCCTTGGCCTCCAGCGGGTTGTAGCCGTCGATGCCCATCTCGATGAAGTCGGGGAAGACGCGCGTCGCGTTGCCGCAGCCGTGGTAGATCACCGGCAGGCCGGCCTCGTGGCAGACATCCACCATCGCTTTGAGGCCCGGCTTGAAGTAACGCCGCCAGTAGTCGGGCGAGAAGAACATGTCCTTCTTGTAGGCGATATCACCCCAGATCACCATGCCGTCCAACATGCCGCCGGCTGCCTCGATCTGCGCCTTGCAGATCTCCAGCGCAAAGGCGTTGGTGCGTTCGATGAACGCGCCGTAGCGCTCCGGGTAGAGAGCGATCATCAGCATGTTGGTCTCGGGCCCGACGATACGGGTCATGTACTCGTTGGCCTCGCAGACGCTGCCGAACACGGCGAAATCGGCGTAGATCGACTTGACGGTGTCCATCCAGGCCGGCGAGTTGCGGGCGTAGCCGTCGCCGACGCCGGCAATCTGGTTGTCGCCGGCGCTGAAGTAGCGGCGCTCGTCCCAGGGATCCTCGAAGGTGTAGGCGTCGATCTGCTCGATGGTCTTGGTCTCCCAGTCCAGCCACTGGGGCATGGGATCGGCGAACTTCTTGCGGATCACCGCGTTGAAGCCGGTTCTGACGATCACCTCTTCTTCGTTTTCGGTCAGCACCTCGAACGGGCGGACGTGAGGATCCATGTTCGGAATGGTGACCTGCCAATCAAGGTCGTAGTATTTGTAGACGTCGGCGTCGGCAGGCAGGCCCAGGTCGTCGCGCCAGCGCTCCAGAAAGCTGCCCCAGAAGAAGTCACTGACCGGCACGCGGTCGGCTTCCTGATGGCTCAGCGTCTTGCGCATGCGATCGACCTTGGCCAGGGCGTTGGGTGTTCGTTCCATGGTCGGAATCCTTGTAGGTTCGTGCGATAGTTCGGTAGTGTGGTAGTCCGGTAGTGCAATGGTGCATGCGTACGATACCGGGGGTGAATTCTCTGAACAGGGTGTGGGGTGGTTAGGGTCAAGTTAGCGGGCGGGAGCTGCGACAGGTATCGGAAGCAGCCCAAGCTTCGTTGCAGCACTCACACACTACCGCACTAGCACACTACCGAACACACGCACTAATCGGTGTGAAATACCTCTTGCATGTTAGCCCACCATTCGCCCTCGGCGCGGGTAGCTATGGGCTGCTGCATGGGCATCATCACGTCCCACCACTCCTGTGTCTTCGGGTCGGCCGCCATCCTGGCCATGTCGGCGTCGAAGTCATCGCCGACGTATTCGAAGTACGCAAAGAGCATGTGGTCCTTGTGGAAGATAGAGTAGTTGCGGATGTTGCACTCGCGGATCATATCGAGAATCTCGGGCCAGACCGCCGCGTGGTAGCGGGTATATTCCTCGAGCTTCTCCGGCTTGACGCCGATCAGTTGGCCGTATCGTTTCACGGGTGATGTCTCCTGAATGGTGGTTAAGTCTGGGACGTGTTGCGTATTGCGTATTTCGTAGTTCGTGAAGCCGTGGAAAATGGCGAAAGGCGTTCTGGTGGTGTGATTCGCTGCTGGGCCAAGACCTTCACCAGGTACGCAATACGCTCCACGCAATACGACTCACGCATACGCTCCGTATTCCCGGATCGTCTCATACATGATGATCACGTTCTCCACCGGCGTCTCCGGCAGCAGGTAGTCGTGGCTGGGCGAGGCGATAAAGCCGCCGCCGGGCATCATGGTGCGCAGGGTGTCGATAGTAAGCTGGCGCGCCTCCTCGGGCGTGCTCTCGATCAGCCGCTGGGTGTCCACGCAGCCGAAGAAGGTCAACTCCTGGCCGAAATCGCGTTTCAAACCGTCCAGCGCCATGCCGGTGCAATAAGGCTGCACCGACTGGATGCCGTCGAGGCCGGTGGCGATCAGGTCTTTCATGACAACCCGCAGCGAGCCATCGGTGTGCAGCAACACCAGCTTGCCGAACTCATGGCCCAGATCGACGAACCGCTGCAGGTGCGGGATCACGAAGCGGCGGAACAGCGGTGGGCTCAGCAGCGGGCCGGTCTGCGCGCCGAGGTCGTTGCCGATAAAGAAGATGTCGATGGCGTCGCCTGCCGCCTCGAAGATGCGCCGGCTGACGGCCAGATAATAGCTGGCCGTGTAGTCCATCACCGCGTCGACGATCTCCGGGTTGTCGTACATCTGGTAGATCAGCACGTCGAAGTCCAGCAGGTCGATGGCGTCGTGCCAGAAGGGGGACCACTCGCCGCCAAGGATGGCGAACTCGCCGCCCCACTGCAAGGCTTCGGCGCGGATCTGCGAGACGTCCATCCAGTCGGGATCGGGCCACGGAAACGCGTGCACGTCGGCCAGCGTGGCGCGCTTCAGCGGGTTGACCAGCGGCATGCCGTAGCCATAGCCATGCCGTTCAATGTCGAACGGTGAACGCCAGGTTGCACCGGGCGACAGGAGCAGGTCCGGGCTGCGCTCAGACGGCCCGGCGTAGCGACTAAACACGCGGCGGAAATCGTCGCCCAGGTAGCGGAGCAGCGCCTCGTCGTCTGCCAGGGACAGATACTCGCGCGCCAGTTGCTTCCACTCGGGCGACGCGCCCAACCATGCCGGAACACGGTCCGGCTCCTGGTGGCTGAAGGCTGTCAATACTCGTTGGCGTGAATTCATGGAAGGTCTCGCATCTTGTCGCAGTCGGCCTCAGGCCAGGGCGGGCAGGTGCCGATCGGCGCCCTCTGCCTGGCCCAGCCGCCCATAGTGTCCATAGCGCTGCGCCGCCTGAACCATCGCCAGGAAGTTCTCGGGTGGAATTCCGTCGGTGATCCTGGGTGCGGCGCCCAGCACATACCCGCCGCCCGCAGCCAGGCCGGCGCACAGGTGCCGCACGCGCTCGCTGATCTCGTCCGGGCGGCCATAGGCCAGCAGCAGTGCGGGCATCCCGCCGGCAAACGCCATCTTGCCCGCCCAGGCCTGTCGCAGCGCCGCAATATCATTGCATTCAGGGGCCACCGGATGGACAAGGTCGAACCCGATCTCATGCAACATCGGCATAGCCTGCTCGACCTGGCCCTCGGTGTGGAACGCCACCAGCTTGCCGTATTCCCGTGCGGGCGCGATCAGCCGCTGCATCCTCGGCAGCACGATCTCCCGGAACATGTGCGGGCCGATCAGCAGGCCGGTCTGGTGCGCAACGTCGTCGCAGACCAGCACGAACGCCAGGTCGTCGCCGAACCGGTCGCACACTGCCTGCATCAGCCGCTGCTGGTGATCCAGCAAGATATCCATCAGCCGCTCCAGAAACGCGCGGTTGTCGTAGAGCAGCAGCAGCGCCTCGGTAACGCCGACGGCCAGGAGCGCGCTGTCGAAGAACGACGTGAAGCTGACGATCACGCCGACGCCGGTGCCCTGGGCGGCGCGCAGGGTGCGCTCCAGCGTGTTCAACTGCTGGGCCAGCGGCGGCGGCGGCTCCAGGTTCTCGAGATCAGACCAGTTGCGCACCGACCCGCCAATGTAGTGCTCGCTGCCGTCCGCCGCGCGCGCAAGGACGTTGTTGGGCCGCCAGGAGAAGCTGACCGTGACGGCGTCCATCCCGATCCGCTGGGCAAACTCCACCTGGTCCTCGGGCAGAATCGCCTGGCCGGCCGCGCGGCCGTTGCCCTGCCCATGCTCGAGCTTGCGTTCCAGCACGTACTCCAGAACAGCCCGGTTGTCGATCCAGAACTCCAGATACGGCACCCGATCGGCTTCCTGGTGGCGCAGTACCTTCAGAAGGCGGTTCACGTCGGAGCGGTCGAACTCGGCCAGAAGAGGCGTCCGCCGCGGGGCAGATGCGTAGCCGCGCGCCGTTCCCTGAACTGCCAGCCGCATGAGCGCCGGATCCACCTTCGGCACGTGAATCTGGGCGGGTTCGGGGGAGATGGCCAGCGGCAGGCTGAGAACCGGGTCCTTGCCGCGTTGCAGCTTGCTGCCGCAGGAGTAGCGCACGATCAGACGGGTCGGCAGCACCACGTGGCGCGGCTGGAGCGGGACCTTGGCCTCAAGCCGGCTGAGCAGCAACTGGGCCGCGTTGGCGCCGATCTCATAGGCCGGTTGGACGGCTACGGTCAAGAACGGGAAGAGCCGCGAGGTGTTGGGCAGGTCGTCGAAGCAGACCAGCGCCAGGTCCTGTGGCACGCGCAGACCGCGCCGCTCCAGCTCGTCCAGCACGCCCATCGCGATCGCGTTGTTGGCGGCAAAGACGGCCGTCGGCTCGACGCCCGAGTCCAGCACCTGAGCCATCATGTGCTCGCCGGAGATGGACTTGAACTCGCCGAAACGAACCAGCCGCGGGTCCGCTTCGATGCCCGTCTCGGCCAGCGCGATGCGATAGCCCGCCACGCGCTCGGTTGCGGTCGCGGTGCCTGCGGGGCCTGACAGGACGGCAATGCGCCGGTGCCCCAGGGAGGTCAGGTGGCTGGTCAGCGCGCGCGCCCCGGAAAGCGAGTCGCCGATTACGCTGTCCACGTCCCAGTCGCTGATCAGGCGGTCGATGACGACGGTCGGTGTGTTGCGGGTGCGCAGCAACGCCAGGTCGTCACCGTCCGACCCAAACGGTGCAATCATCACGCCGTCGACCCGCTGGCTGACGACAACGTCGAGGTAGCGAAGCTGTTTGGCCGGGTTCTCGTCGGTGTTGCACAAGAAGACGGAGTAGCCCTGGCTCTGCGCTGCGTCCTCGACCCCGCGCGCGACCGTGGTCCAGAACGCGTTCTGGATGTCGGGCAGGATCAGCGCCAGCGAGTTGGTGCGCTTGGAGCGCAGGCTCTTGGCGACGCCGCTGGGGACATAGCCCAGCTCCTCGATAGCCTTTTCGACGCGCCGCTGCGTGTCGACGTTGACGTTGCCGACGCGGTTGAGCACCCGTGAGACAGTCACGGGGGACACACCGGCTCGCTTAGCAACGTCGCTGATTGTGGTCACGGTCAACTCTTCGAAGTGGCGGCAGAACCGCGGCGGCAAGAGGGGCAATTGAAAACCGATATCATGATATCGGTTTCATAAGACCTACTATACAAGACTTAGCGCGGTTTGTCAAGCACCAATTCGTCCGTTCAGGCTTCTCACATGCCCACCATTGTCATGTTGAGCGGCTCGGTCAGCCAACAGACACGTGCACACTGCGTAGCGAAACACACTTGCACCTGCGGCGCAAGCGCAGGTGTCTCGCCTCGTCAAGAAGAGACGCTTCGCTGGCTTTTTTCGCCCAACAACGGCTCGTGGATGGCAGGGCGTAGCGCAACCTGTGGGGTTCGGTGCGTGATTTTTCCTGGCGGCGGCCATGCGGATTCGCGACTCACAGAGGGAAGGAAACACGGATCGTTTTGCTGGATCATCTCTGATCCTTCCCGTCCGTGGTAACATTTCTGAAGACCATGGTTTGCGGCGCCGGCGCAGTCCCGGTACAATGCCCGCGTCAACTTCCGCAAACCCAAGGAGCCGCCCCATGAAACTCAAATGCCTGGCCTGTGACGTGCTGGCCCGCCCGCTTTACCTCTCCGCTGCCCACTCGCCGCATATCGTGGATATCCAGCTTTTCCCGCGCGGGCTGCACAACACACCGGGTATTCTACGCGGCCGCTTGCAGGAGAACGTCGACGCGGCCGCCGGCCAGGGTTACGACGCAGTCGTGATGGCCTACGGCCTCTGCGGCCAGGCAACGGCCGGCCTCACGGCCCGCGACGTGCCTGTTGTGGTACCGCGCGCCCATGACTGCATTACCATCTTCCTCGGCGGCCGCGAGCGCTACGACGCCCAGTTCGAGCAGCAGCCCGGCACCTACTGGTACGCGCTGGACTACATGGAGCGTGACGACGGCGCCGGCGGCAGCATGGGGCTGGGCGCGGGCAGCGGCACGGACGGCCAGGCGGTCTACGAGGAATACGTCGCGAAATACGGCAAGGAAAACGCCGACTACCTGATGGAGGTCATGGGCCAGTGGCAGGCGCATTACAAGCGCGCCGCCTTCATCGAGATGGGCGTCGGCGACGGCAGCCGGGTCGAGCAGATGGCGCGCGACGATGCGGCGCGGCGCGGCTGGATCTTCGAGAAGGTTGTGGGTGACATGGTGCTGGTGCGCCGGCTATTGTTCGGCGACTGGGACCGCGACTTTCTGGTCCTGCAGCCCGGCGAGCGCCTGAAGATGAGCTACGATGCTGACGTGATCGGCTGCGTGCCGGCTGTGACGGCGCAAACGGTTGATACTGGGTTGGCGGGCGCCGCCCGACCGTAAACGGATCGGGCTACAACGTGCAAGGGCCTGCGGCCCTGGATTTCGCAGCCCGAAGGGGCTTCCACTTGGTGGCCGGGAGGTTCTAGCTCCCGGCGGGCCTGTCAAACAGATTACCTCCGCCATTCGCCAAGCGCCGTAACGTTCAACCGTCAAAGTTGACAACTCGCCTGTGAGAGGTATGATGGTATTCCATCGTACCACCTGGTAGAACCCACCCGCTTGCCCTGCCGCCATGGACGCGAAACCGTACGCCATCGAACCGCTCGAACGTGAACAGCGCCTCTATGAGCGCGTCGTCGAAAAGATTCTTGCGTTGATCCAGGACGGTACCTGGGCCGCGGGCGATCGCCTGCCGCCCGAGCGCGATCTGGCTGAGGCGTTTGGCGTCAGCCGCACGGTCGTGCGCGAGGCGATCAAGACGCTGGAAGCGCGCGGTGTGCTGGAGACGCTCACCGGCAGCGGCGTCTATGTGCGCCAACCCGACTCGGCAGCTATCTCGCGCTCGCTGCGCATGTACCTGCAGTTGATGGACCAGGACGACATCGACTTGCGCCTGGCCGAGATTCGTCGGGTCCTGGAGGTGGAGATCGCGGCGCTGGCCGCAGTGCGCGCTTCCGATGAGGAGCGACGGGAGCTGCGCCGCCTGTGCCAGGAGATGCGCAAACACGCCGGCGCGCCGCGCGTTCTGGCCGAGATGGATTTTCAGTTTCACCTCTTGCTGGCCGAAGCGACTCTCAACGAGTTGTTTGGCGTTCTGCTGACCCCGCTGATCCAGCAACTGCACGACCATTTTCTCTACGCCTGGGAGCACTACGGCGCACGGCCGGTGGAAAACGTTTTTTCGCAGCATGAAGCCATCGCCGCGGCCGTCGCTGCCGGCGATTCGGAACTGGCGCGCCAGGCCATGGCCAGCCACATCGCCTTTTATCTCGATATCTTGCAGGCACGCGTTCAGATGCGCACGGCCGGCGGCAACGGCGCGTCCGCCCACGTTGACGGATGAAGACCATGGAACAACCATCACCGCCCGCCTCAGTCGTTACTGCTGACGCGATCGACTGGGCACAACACCCGCGCTTCCGCGACATCGGCATGAAGTCGCTGCTGGGCCCTGCCGACAACCCGCTGGCCGGCGTCAACCTGGTCCAGGTGCCGCCCGGCGGCGTCATCGGCCGCCACCTGCACGTCAAGGAGACCGAGACCGTCTACGTGCTGGCCGGGCAGAGCGTGCTCACCCTGGGCGACACCGACCACGACTTCGCGGCCGGCCAGATCGTCGCCATTCCCGCCGGCCTGGAACACGCTCTTGTCAACACCGGCAGCGACACGGTGGAGCTGCTCTGCATCTTCACACCGCCGCTGACCTGAGAATTGCTCGCGGATCACGCGGATTTCACGGATCAGACCTTCCCGTTTCCGATCCGTGTGATCCGTGAAATCTTTGAGCGATTTCTGAAACCTTATCGTCCATCGAGAAATGCCTATGTCACTTGACCACGCCAATCTGCGCCGCATGTTCCGCACCATGCTGTTGATCCGCCGCTTCGAGGAACAGGCTGTAGCCTTTTTCATGGCCGGCGAGCTGCGCGGCTCGCTGCACCCGTGCATCGGCCAGGAAGCCACCGCCGTCGGCGCGGTCTTTCCGCTGCGCCGCGACGACTACCTGACCTGCACCTACCGCGGCCACGGCCAGGCCATCGCCAAAGGGCTGGACCCCAAGGAAGGCATGGCCGAGTTGCTGGGCCGGCGCACCGGCTGCAGCCAGGGCAAGGGCGGCTCCATGCACTACACCGATCTCAGCGTCGGGCTGCTGGGCGAAAACGCCATCGTCGGCGCGGGCGCACCGATTGCCGTCGGCGCTGCGTTGCGCGCCAGGCTGGACAGGACCGGCCAGGTCGCGATGGCGGTCTTCGGCGACGGCGCGATCAACCAGGGCATGCTACTGGAAGCGCTGAATCTGGCAGCTGCCTGGCAGGCGCCGGTTATCTTTTTCTGCGAGAACAACCTCTACTCGGAGATGACACCCATCAGCGCGATGATCGGTACGAAGACGCTGGCCGAGCGCGCGGCAGGCTTTGGCTGGAGGACGATGACGGTGGACGGCTACGACCCCATCGCCGTCTACGAGACCACCAAGGAGGCGGTCGAACATGCCCGCAGCGGCGGCGGTCCGGTCTTTATCGAAGCCATGACATACCGCCTCTTCGGTCACATGGTCGGCGACACCCAGCCTTACCGCAGCAAGGAAGAGGTGGCCGAATGGCGGGCCAGGGATCCGATCACCGCCTTTCCACAGCGCCTGATCGACGAGTTCGGTTTCAGCCCTGACGAGATCGCCGAGATCGAGGCCGAGGTCGCCGACGAAATGGAAGAGATCAAGCGCTTCGCCCTCGAAAGCCCGTGGCCGGATGTGAGCGAGATTGCAGAGCATGTCTTTGCGAAATGAGTAACGAGTGATGCGTTACTCAGACTGAGAATGCACTCGGCTCCGGCCTACGCATTACGCATCACGTGTTACCGAAAACCTGCGTCACCCGAAGCAGAAGGAACATCCTCATGACCATCCCCATCATCGATTGCCACCAGCACCTGTGGGACCTGAGCAAGGTCGAGTATGCCTGGCTGGTGCCGGCCTACGGGCCGCTCTTTCGCACCTATCTGCCAACCGAGCTGGAGCCGCAGATCAAGGAGGCCGGCGTCTCGGCCACGATCATGGTGCAGTCGGCCAACAGCTACGCCGACACGGTCTACATGCTGGACCAGGCCGACGTCTACCCGTGGATGATCGGCGTGGTCGGCTGGACGGACTTGCTGGATCCCGCCGACACTGCCAAAGCCATCGAACGTTTCAGCAAGAATCGCTGGTTCCGCGGCGTGCGTCACCTGATCCACGAGGAGCCGGACCCGCACTGGCTGCTGCAGCCGGCCGTGTGGGAAAGCCTGCAACTGCTGGCCGATGCTGGCTACACCTTTGACGTGGTGGCCACCAAACACGAGCACCTCGAGTGCCTGCCCACGGTTAGCGAGCACGTTCCCAACCTGCGGATGGTCATCGACCACCTGGCCCAGCCGCCTTTCCAGGCTGGCGAACCCGGCCAGTGGGGCGAGGACATGCAGGCGTTGGCATCGAACCCCAACATCTACGTCAAGATCTCCGGCCTCGGCACGGCCAGCGGCGACTGGGAAGGCTGGACTGCCGACAGCATCCGCAAGCTCGTCCACTGGACCATCGATCTGTTCGGCGCCGAACGCTGTATGCTGGGCGGCGACTGGCCGGTCTCGGTGCTGGCCGGCGGCTATGTCAAAGCCTTCACCGTCTACAAGCAAATCCTGGCCGAGCGCTCGCCGGCCGAGCAGGAGCAGATCAGCTACAAGACGGCGCAGGCGTTCTATGGTGTGAGTTTGGGGTAGACAGGTAGACAGGTAAACAAGTACATAAGTAGACAAGTGGGGACGTGCGGAACTCGGATCCTTGGTTACTTGTTTCCCTAGTGTACTTGTCGCCTTGTCTCCGTGTTTCTTGTGTACTTGTGTACTTGTATACTTGTCTACTTGCCTACCCAGAGGAAGCTACGAAACATGCGTGAACTGACATATTCCAAGGCACTGCGCGAGGCCCTGATCGAGGAGATGGCGCGCGATCCGGACATCGTGCTGCTGGGCGAGGACATCGGCGTCTACGGCGGCGTGTTCAAGGTGACCGAAGGGTTGCTGGCGCGCTTCGGGCCGGAGCGGGTCATCGAGACGCCCATCTCCGAGGCCGGGTTCATCGGCGCGGCGGTCGGGCTGGCCATGACCGGCAAACACCCCATGGCGGAGCTGATGTTCATGGACTTCGCCTACGTCGCCGCCGACTCGATCTTCAACCAGGCTGCCAAGATGCGTTACATGTCGGGCGGGCGGGCGCAGGTGCCGTTGACCATCCGCACCCAGCAGGGCGGCGGGCGGGGCAACGCGGCCCAGCACTCACAGAGCCTGGAAACCTTCTTCACCCACATCCCCGGCCTGAAGGTTGTGCTGCCCTCGACCCCTTACGACGCCAAGGGCCTGCTCAAGTCGGCCCTGCGCGACCCAAACCCGGTCATGTTCATCGAGCACAAGCTGCTCTACAACACCAAGGGCCTGGTACCTGACGGCGAGTACACGATCCCGCTGGGCCAGGCCGACATCAAACGGCCCGGCAGCGACGCGACCGTGGTCAGTTGGTCGCGGACGGTGCTGCACGCGCTGGAAGCCGCCGAGCTGGCTGCTGCGGATGGCATCGACGTCGAGGTGATCGATCTGCGCTGCACCGTGCCGCTGGACATCGATACGGTGGTCGAATCGGTCAGGAAGACCGGCCGGCTGGTGGTGGCCCACGAGGCGCACCGCCGGCTGGGCGTCGGCGCCGAGGTTGCCGCGCTGGTTCAGGAGCTGGCGTTCGACTATCTCGACGCCCCGGTCGAACGCGTCGGCGCGCTTGACATCCCGACGCCCTACAGCAAGCCGCTGGAGGACGAGGCGCTGCCGGATGCCGACAAGATTCTGCAAGCTGTCAAGCGTGTGACCTATGCTGAAACGTAATGCGTATTGCGTGATGCGTGTGGTAGAGTGACTGTGCAGATTACGGATTACGCATTACGTACTACGCTACGCAGGAGTCAACCACCATGAGCGACGATCTACTCGACCTGGACTACAAACCCCACATGCCGCCCAAGACCGACTACGGCATCGGCATCGTCGGCTGTGGCGGGATCGTGCAATATGCCGTGCTGCCGACGTACATCAAGCACGGGCTGAACGTGCAGGGATGCTTCGACATCAACCGGACGACCGCCGAGTCGGTGGCCGCAGAGTTCGACATCCCCCACGTTTACGACAGCCTCGAGGAGTTGCTGGCCAATCCGGACATCGAAATCGTCGAGATCTCGGTGCCGCCGCAGTATCAACTGGGGATTGCCCGCACCTGCATCGCGGCCGGCAAGCACCTGCTCTGCCAGAAGCCGCTGGCCGACACGCTGCCCCACGCGGCTGAGATCGTGCGGCTGGCGCGGGAAGGCGGCGTCAAGCTGGCCGTCAACCAGCAGTTGCGCTGGGGCCAGGGGCTGCGGGCCGCCAAGACGCTGATCCGCAAAGGCTGGATCGGCCAGGTGGTCGATGCGTCGATCCAGGTCAGCGTCAACACGCCGTGGCAGATGTGGCCGTGGCTGGCCATATCGCCCCGCCTGGAAGTGCAGTACCACAGCATCCACTACATCGACGCCATGCGCTCGATCCTGGGCGACCCGATCTGGATCACCAGCCGCCACGCCCGCAACCCGCTGCAAGGCGAGATCGTCGGCGAGACCAAGACGATCACCGTGATGGACTACGACACCGACCTGCAAGTTTTGATCGCCGACAACCACTACAACCACAGCGACGACTATTTCGCCATCTTCCGCTTCATCGGCACCGAAGGGCACATCACCGGCACGCTGGGTGCGATGTACAACTACCCCGACGGCCGGCCGGACACGCTGCAGTGGAGCAGCACCCGCTATTATCCCGAGAAGCGCTTCGAGGCAAAGCTGGAGGGCAAGTGGATCCCCGACGCGTTCATCGGTCCCACCGCCTCGCTGATGCAGGCCATCCAGGAGGACGGGGTGCCCGAGACCGACGGCCACGACAACCTGCAGACCCTGCGCGTCGTGGAGGCTGCCTACCTGTCGGCCGCCGAGAACCGCTCGGTCAACATCGACGAGTGCCAGGCGGTGCCCTGTCCGGACTGACCCCGCACTCCTACTCATCCTCTTACTCCTACTCTTCTGGTCTTCCCACATACGGATTGAGCAGGAGAAGGAGTAGGAGTACGAGTAGGAGGAGGAGAAAGAGGCGTTCATGGAACAACGATTTTCTGGCAAAGTCGCCATCGTCACCGGGGCAGGGCAGGGCATCGGCAAGGGCGTTGCGCTGCGGCTGGCGCGTGAGGGCGCCGCTGTGGTGATCGCCGACTACAACGCGGGCACGGCAACCGCGACCAGCGTTGAAGTTCAGGCAGCCGGTGGGCAGGCGCTGCCCTACACTGTCAACATTGCAGACGTCCACGCGGCGCAGACGATGGTGCGCGACGTGGTAGCTGCCTATGGCCGCATCGACATCCTGGTGAACAACGCCGGTGTGGTCCAGACCAAGCCGATGATGGACCTCAGCGAGGCCGACTGGGATCGCGTGATAGATGTCAACCAGCGCGGCACCTTCTTCTGCCTGCAGGCGGTGGCGCAGCAGATGGTCCGCCAGTTGCCCGAGGAGTTGCGCAGCGGCGCTGCATTGGCAGATGTGTTGACAAACCAGCTCAGCCAGCCGGGCGGCACGGGCGCAGACGAACCGGCCCTGGCCGGCAGCTACGGCAAGATCGTCAACTTCTCCTCCATCGCCGGGCGGCACGGACGCGCGCTGTCCACGCCATACGCGGCCAGCAAGGCTGCCATTATCAGCATCACCCAGTCGGCGGCGCTGGCGCTGGCCCCGTATCGCATCAACGTCAACGCCGTCTGTCCCGGCATCGTGCCCACGCCCATGTGGACGAAGATCGACCAGGACCGGGCCGAGCTGTTTGGCGCCAAGGAGGGGCAAGCCATGGCCGCTTTCATCCAGCAGGTGCCGCTCAAGCGTGCCGCCACGCCCGAGGATCTGGCCGGCGTCGTCGCCTTCCTCTGCTCAGCCGACGCCGACTACATCACCGGCCAGGCAATCAACGTCGACGGCGGCTATGAAATGAACTGACGAATCGGAGGTTCAAAATGACGACTCAACCTGCTGAACCGCAAACCAGGTTCGAGGAAACTTTGATCAGGACGGTCAGAGAATTGGCGCCCAGTCGCGCCGTGCAGGTACTGGACTTTGCCCGCTGGCTGCGGACGCAAACTGTCGCGGATGAGTGGCCTGGGGAGGACATCACACCGGAGGAACTAACGTCCGAAGACGCAGCTTGGGATCAAGTCTATCTCCAAAATCGCGAGTTGTTTCGAGCTATGGCGCGAGGCGCTTGAGGAATACGAAGCAGGCGAAACAGCGAGATGACTATTGAAGATGACAAGCTGTCTGCCAGATGAAATCGCGGACGACCAGGAAATTCTGGGAGCAGTACAATGCCTTGCCTGTCGACATTCAATTGCGTGCGGACAAGGCGTATCGACTCTGGCTAGTTGAGCCGAATGCTTCGAGTCTCCAATTCAAGCGGGTTGACTCAGAAGAGCCGATCTATTCGGTTCGAATTTCCAGGAACTATCGGGCGCTTGGCGTATTGAGCGGCGACACCATCACCTGGTTTTGGATCGGCAAACACGACATCTATGATCGTATTCTGCGCTGATCGATCCAATCTCTCGGTTTATATGTTTCCCTCATTTGCCTCGGGTTCCCTCGTTTCCCCGCTCTGAGGAGTCACACTATGCTAACCTACAAATCGACTGACCTTCCCCTTCTCCCCACCCAAGTGATCGGCAGCCACGGCGTGCCGGGCTGGATCTGGATCGTGCGCGACGCGGTCGGCGAGGGCAAGATGGGGCCCTTCGACATCGACGAGGCGCTCAAAGACGCTACGCGGCTAGCCATCATCGACATGGAGGAAGCCGGCGTCGATATCATCTCCGACGGTGAGATGCAGCGCGCCGACTTCACCTGGCACTTCCACGGCAAGGTCCACGGACTGGAGCCGCAGGAGTTCCCGCGCCGGCTGGGTTATCCCGGCCCCGACCAGCTCGACGCCTTCCGCGCCGTCGCCCCGCTGACCGTGCCCGACGGCTACGGCCACGCTGAGGAGTTTCGCTACGCCCGCACCCTGACGGACAAGCCGCTGATCTCGCCGATTCAAAGCCCTGTCACCCAGGCGTTCCGCATCGATCCGGGCACGGTCTACAAGAACAAGACCGAGGTTGCCTGGGCGCTGGTGCCCTACATCAACCAGGAGCTGAAGGAAGTCGTGGCAGCAGGCTGCACCCACGTCCAGTTTGACGAGCCGGCCTACTGGATCGCCGACGGGGGGCCGGAGGAGATGGTGGAGATCTTCAACGCTTGCGTCGAAGGTGTCGAGGCGACCATCGGATTTCATCTTTGCTTCGGCAACTTCCGCGGCCGGCCGGCCACGTCGCACCGCAGCTTCGCCGTGTTCGCCCCGCACTTCAAGGACCTCAATGTGGACGTGCTGCACATCGAGTTTGCCAACCGCAACATGTACGAGGTCGAGCTGTGGGAGCAGTACGGCGGCGACAAGATTCTCTGCGCCGGCGTGATCGACGTCAAGGGCCGCAGTCTGGAGCCGGTGGACGTGGTGGCCGACCGCATCCGCGCCTGCCTGCGCCACTGTGCACCGGACAAGTTGTGGCTGGCGCCCGACTGCGGCTTCAGCCAGACGCCGCGCTTCCTGGCCAACCAGAAAATGCAGGTGATGGTCGAAGCTGCGGCGCTGGTACGCGCCGAGATTGCGTAATGTCGTGACAGTCATTTCTGTCGATCTCGCCTACAAGCACTATCGCGACATCGGTGTCGTAGTGATAAGGCGCGGGAGATCACTTTGCAGCCGAGCCATTCGCTGCTGATCCTGGTCTCCCCGGCAGCGATGCAGCGATCCTCGCAAACGTTCTGGTGAACCCGCCCTTGAAGTTGCGCGAGGGTTATCTGATCCCAGGGCCTCAGGCATGGAAGTCGCAAAAAACGGTCTGGAACACAGCCGCCGGTGCAGCGGGATTGGCCGCTAAGACCGGATTGCCCGGCACCACCAAACCGGCAATTATCTCAACTTCATCAGCTTTCCATCGAACTGTTCGACGAGCTTAAGCGCGGCTGGTCGAGGCCGCGGGACAGACTGATCAGGTGGCTCTGAGGTCTCCGCCGCATGGCAGCCTCAAGCTGGCACCGTTGCCAAGACAAACAAGCGCCGAGACTGTGGCAGAGAAACAGAGAACTCGAGAAGCTCTTTCCACTCAAGATCGACGGCTCTCTGAACCACGATGAACTGCAGGCGTTGGTGGCCGGACTGGCAGGGCTGGCTGGCGGACGGCCAAAGCAATGGATATTCGCTGGCTGGTTCGGCTCCGGTGTTCGAGGACGGTTTCTGGCAGGCTACATCGTTACCCCGGCCGCGCTGCTTTTTGCCCCCAGGCTGGCAGACCAGGTCAAACTGGAATTCAGAGATCCTCGGTCGCGCGTTGCGTGTCGACGACCTGACGCTGGGCGTCTCGACGCAGACGCTGGCCGAGGAAGCGATCGGGCCGGGCGGCGGATGAAGCCATTGAGTTGGTGGACTACTTCCATCAGGAGATGCGCATCATGCACACCATCATGCGCACCTGGCTGACCGACATTACCCGCTACATCATCGCCCGCGGCGGGCCGTCGGACAACGCCGGCGAGCTTTCGACCGCGCTGCTGGACATCTGGCGCACCTACCCGCTGGGCGAGGCGCTGCGCGAGCGCTGCAAGGAGGCGATCCGCGCGCTGAGGACTGGCAGTCCTTCCGAAGGACTGCCAGTCCTTCTGCTCGACCAGATGCGACTGGAGTTCAAATATCCTCACGACGTGCTGGTGGCCTGGGTGCAGAACCTGCTGACCACGATCGCCGTGCGCTGGGGTGAGGAAGCTGTGCTTGAGTCGATCCTCGAGACGCATCAGAGCATCTGGGGCGACCGCTACGAAAACTGGTCCAGGATGACACCGCACGAGCGGCTAGCGCTGACGGTGGAAGGGATGCGCGGCGGGCACTTCAGCGGCGAGCGCCGCCGCGGCGACGTGACCGTACGCGACGACGGCGACCGGCTGGTGATGGCCATGGAACTGTGCGGCAGCGGCGGCGTGCTGCGGCGCGGCGATCCCGAGACTGGGCGCCCGCCCTACCCGGTGGACGAGCACGGCGTCAACCAGCAGCCGCATGACTGGACCTGGCAGAAGACCGGCATCCACTGGTACTGCAGCCACTGCGCCATCGCGATGGAGTGGCTGCCGGGCCGGCAGCGCGGCCGGCTGCTGCGCCCGCTGGACCACGTCATGAACCCCGATGCGCCCTGCACGTGGTATATCTACAAGGACGAGGACCAGACGCGCGCATATCACTATCCGCGGACCGGCGTGCCCACACCACCCGATGCGCCGGACTTCGGCGAGGACTGGCAGGCGGAATACCCAGGCGGCACGAATCCTTGACGCCCATTGACCGCCGGTGCTACAATCCTGTCACCCAAGAATAACCCTTCAGGTGAGGCAGGACGCTTCAATGGCCCGCGCTAAGGAGGTTCGATGAGTCAACTTACCCTAACTGCAACCACCCGTCAACCGCTGAAACCTCTGGTCGAGGCTGCGTTGAACAATGAATTGCGCATTCTGGAAGCGGCGATTCAACGATCTGAGCGTCGTTTGGGTGAATTTGAGGCAGTACACGGAATGGACACTCGCCAGTTCATCGAACGCTTCGAGAAGGACGAGTTCCCCGAAACCCTGGAATTTGTCGAATGGATCGGGGAATATCGATTGTTGATTCGCTTGCGCGAAAAAGCAGACGCCTACCGGGGTATCAGTATTGTCAATTGACGATTACTTCCTTCAGCTCGGCGTAGTGATCGCTGCTTGTCCGATAGTCCAATCGTCGAATATGACCTACGAGAAGCGTGCGCCGTTTCAGGGGTACATCCGCGGGGAGCTTGACTTCATCGATGGTTCGACACTGCATCTGCGAGAATTTGTCGATGCAGAAGACACGATTGATCGCTTCACCTATGTTTACCAGTACATGGATTCCGAGCAGCGCCTCATGTTCCGGTACGACAACACGGGCCATCACCGCAAGCTTGGCTTGACAACTTATCCCCATCATAAACATGTCGCCGACGAAGACAGAGTTGTGGAATCAACTGCGCCGGATCTCGCCGAGGTTTTGGACGAGATCATGATGACAGTCCAGTTACCGTGACCGATACGGCTGAATAATCCATTGATAAACAACAATCGGTTTGCACATCTGTTCAGCTTAGCCGGCGGGAGCGGAGCGCGCTTCCTCCCCGACCTGATGCTGTGGTACGAATGGCACAACCGGCGCGGGACGCTGCCTGCCGGGTGGCAAGGCTGGTCGCTGCCGCAGATTGCGTGCAGTCTCGGCGTGCCGGCCTGGCTGACCGTTTGTGCCTTCGGCGTCGATCACGGCGACGTCGCGGTGCAAAGGGTTGAAACGCCCCGCGAGCGGCTGGTTCGTTACTGCGCCGCGGCCGGCGAGCTGACCGAGCGCTGGACCCTCGGCCCGGACGGCGACTGGTGGCAAACCGAGTATTCCGTCAAGTCGCCATCGGACCTGCACATTTTGCTTCAAATCGTCTCGCAACGCCGCTACGACGTTGACCCAACCGCGCTGGAGCGAAAGACTGTCGAGGTTGGCGACGATGGAATCGTCGCGCTGGAACTGCCGCGGCGACCATTTTCGCAGGTCTTCCTGGAATGGCTGGGCTGGAGCGACGGTCTGCTGCTGTTCTTCGACGCTCAGGATCTCGTGGCAGAGGTCGTTGCTGTCTTGGAGGACAAGATGCAGGCCCTGGTCGAACAGATCACTGTGCTGCCTGGCAAGGTCGTCGTTTCGCCCGACAACCTGGATGCCCAGTTCATCTCACCAGCCCTGTTTCAGCGCTACCTGGCATACAGCTACCGCCGCACTGCCATGCTCCTGCACGGCAGCGACAAGATGTTGCTGGCCGGCACCGGCGGGCCGATTGGCCGGTTGCTGCGGCCTCTGGCAGACGCAAGTGTGGACGGCGTTGAGGGCGTCTGCGGTCCGCCGCAGAGCGACGCTACCCTGTCCGAAGCGCGGCTGTTGACCGGACCCGCGTTCACTCTGTGGGGCGGCATTCCGCAGGACGCCCTGTTACCCGATTTCGACCAGGACCAGTTCGAGGCTATGGTTGTCCGAGCAGCCCGCAGGCCAGCGCCGACCCGCACACGATCCTCGGCATCGCCGATGTCGTCCCCATTCACGCCGACCTGGCCCGTCTTCGTGCCATACCCACCCTTATCGCCCAATCCGTCTCCGGCCATTAACCATTAACCGTTGCTCATCAACCACTAGCCATTTGCCATGCCATCCAACGCCATCGACTCTCTCATCTTCCGCGACATGTACGGCACCGACGAGCTGCGCGCTGTGTTCAGCGACGAGGCGCTGCTGCAGTGCTGGCTCGATTACGAGGCCGCGTTAGCGCGGGCTGAAGCGGCGGTCGGTCTGGTGCCCGCGGCCGCGGCCGCTGAGATCACCCGCCAGGCGCGCGTCGAAAACATCGACCTCGCCGCTGCGCCAGGGCATCTACGACACGACTCACGAGCTGGTGCCGCTGATCTGGCAACTGGCGAGGCTGTGCGAAGGGGACGCCGGCGGCTGGGTGCACTGGGGTGCCACCACTCAGGACGTGACCGACACCGGGCTGGTGTTGCAGGTCAAAGCGGCGTGCGCGATCATCCTGCGCGACCTGCAGGCGCTGGCCGGCGCGCTGGCCGATCTGGCGCGCCGCGAGCGCGACACGATCCTGCCCGGCCGCACCCATGGCCAGCACGCGCTGCCCATCACCTTCGGCTTCAAGGTCGCGATCTGGCTGGCCGAGGTGCGCCGCCACATCGAACGGCTGGAGCAGGCCGGGCCGCGGTGCTGGTCGGCCAGTTCGCCGGTGCCGCCGGTACACTGGCCTCGGTGGGCGAGCAAGGACTGGAGATCCAGCGGCTGCTGATGGCCGAGCTAGGGCTCCGCGTGCCGGAGATCTGCTGGCACCCGGCGAGAGACGGCTTCGCCGAGTACGTTTCGTTGCTGGCCATGATCGCCATGACCATGAGCAAGATTGCCCACGAGGTGATCCTGTTGCAGAAGTCGGAAGTGGCCGAACTGGAAGAGCCCTACGTGCGCGGCAAGGTTGGGTCCAGCACCATGCCCCACAAACGCAACCCGATGGTCTGCGAGGGGATCATGGCCGAGGCGAGGATGGTGCGCGGCATCCAGAACACCGTGCTGTCGGCCATGGAGTCGGAGCACGAGCGCGACTGGTCGGCGGTGCACATCGAATGGGCGTGCGTGCCCGAGGCCAGCATCCTGGCCGGCGGCGCGGTGGCGCACACGCTGCGGGTGATCGAGCATCTCATCGTCTACCCGGAGCGGATGCGGCGCAACGTGGGCGCGCTGCACGGCCTGATCCTGTCTGAGGCGGTGATGCTCAGGCTGGGCGACTTCGTGGGCAGGCAAACCGCCCACGAAGTCGTCCACGAGGCGTCGATGCTGGCCTTCGAGCAGGACCGTCCCCTGCGCGACCTTCTGGCCGAGGACGAACGCGTCACCCGCTACCTGTCGCCGGAGCAGATCGGCGCGATGTTGCAGCCTGAGGCGTATGTTGGGCTGTCGGGGCTGTTCGTGGATCGCGTAGCAGGGCAATAAGTCTGTAACTGGGAGTTACCTCATGCTCATCAACACCTGGCACTTCAGCTTCACTGTGAGCGACATCGAGCGCTCCATTGGCTTCTACCGCGACATCCTGCGCATGGAGTTGGTCCACACGCAGGAACAGGCCAACGCCTACACCCGCAAGTTTGTGGGCTATCCCGACGCCCACCTGAAGGTGGCGCAATTCCGGATCGCCGGCCTGCCAACACCCCGCTCCGGCCACGTGCTGGAACTGGTGGAATACGTTGCCCCCAAGGGCGTCAAAGTGGACGCGCGCACGCTCAACCCCGGCACCGCGCACCTGGCGTTCCAGGTGGACGACATCCACGCCGAACACGCCCGCATGGCCGCGCTGGGGGTGCGCTTCCGCAGCGAGCCGGTGGCCATCGAGGCCGGCA
This sequence comes from Caldilineales bacterium, assembly GCA_041391245.1. Taxonomy (GTDB): domain Bacteria; phylum Chloroflexota; class Anaerolineae; order JAAEKA01; family JAAEKA01; genus JACKBK01. The sequence continues at coordinate 85,485 of JAWKOJ010000013.1, read as the reverse complement.
TCAACACCGGCGGCTACACCTGCTACTTCCTCGACCCGGACGACATCACGCTGGAGATCATCCAGGCGCCCGCTCGGCCATAGCTTCGAGGTCCGGGTATGTTTCGCGGTCCGTGACTTCGGGCTGAAACGCAAAACGTGAAACGTGAGAGCCAACCCGACTGGGCGTGATCACGTTTCACGTCTTCACGTCTCCACGATCCCTCCGCTCTGGCCGGTCTCCGACCGAGCCAGCACCAGCCGGCTACTCCAGCAGCCCCAACACCCGGCTTAACTTCATGACAGTGAAGCGGTTGCGCACGTAGTGGCCGTATTCCTCGGCGAGCGCCATCTCCTTGTCGCCCAGCCCCAACGCGCGGTAGTCAGCAGTCCCGCCAGCCCGTTCCAGTAAGTCGGTCAAGACAGCCGGCGACGGCACCCCTGCCGCGATAGCTTGCACGACTGTCCAGCGGTCCAGAATGCGCTGCTTGAGCTGTTGCCAGCGCGCTTCAGTCATGTCCAGAAAGTCCGCCTGCTCGACGATCAGCGCATCCGTCAGGTCGCCGTAGGCATAGTGGATGCGCTCGATCTCGCGCCCGCGATCGGGCAGGGGCGATGCGGCCAGGCGCTGTGCGGCGTCCTGGCGACTCATGCGGCGGATCTGCTCGTAATAGCGGGCGACGATCACCGTCGCCATGCCGGTCTTGGCGCCGTGCAGCACGGGACGGCGGCCCTCGCGCACCAACTTCATCTCCAGATAGTGCGAGATGTAGTGCTCGGACTGGCCTGCCGGCTGCGAGCCGCCGAACGCCAGCATACACAGCCCCGCCTCGATCAACGCGTCGATCAGGTCGCGGATGCCCTGCGGCTCGGCCGCGCCCACCGCGTCGACCTGCGCCATGCAGCGGTCGCGTGCCATCTCCATGCGCTGCGCGACCGGCTCGCTGAACGGCCCGTCCCACAGCAGCGCAGCCAGCTTCCAGTCGGCTACCGAGGTGAATTTCGCCACCACGTCGCCAAAGCCAGCGGCGATCATCGGCCGCGGCGCGGCGCACAGGGTGTTAAGGTCGGCGAACACGGCGACCGGCGCATGGCCGTAGACGCTTTGCTTGAGCTGGCGGATGATCAGCGATGAAGCGGTGGAGGTATAGGCGTCCACGGACGGCGCGGTCGGCAGCGAGACGAAGTCGTTGCCGGTGCGATGGCTGGCGAAGCGGACGACGTCGGTGATCGTGCCGGAGCCAACGGCGACGTAGGGACGCTGCTCGCGGCCGGCTGCCAACAGCACCTCGACGATGGCTTGCTCGTCGGGTGTGACCTCCTCGCCCGCCAGCAGGATTGTGTGGACGTCGATCCCGGCCGCGGCCAGCGCGCCGGCAGCCCGCTCACCCAGCACGCGCCAGGTGTTGTGGTCGGCCACCAGATTGACGCTCGCGACGCCGCGCTCGTGCAAAAAGCTGGTCAGGGATGGTACGGCGTCGGGTTCGATGACAACGGGTAGTTCAGGCATGGTTGGCGGTGTCTCCAGATAGTAGTATATCGTCTGGCTATGATAGGCTACATCGAGCGGATGTCAAAACTACTTGCCGGACTTGGGGACACGGATGCACGCGGATCTCGCGGATTTGTTCAACGAATCCGCGAGATCCGCGTGCATCCGCGCCCAGATTCATCTTCGCACCCTCTTGACATTTCTTGTGATTTGGCATAGAATGAAACCACTCGAAAGCAAACGAAAGTCGCCCGATGTCCACCCCCCAGTCCGCTCAGGAACGCCGCCACAACATTTTCGACCGCATTCAGCGCGACGGCCGCGCTTCGGTCGCCGAGCTGAGCCAGGCGCATGATGTCTCCGAGGTCACGATCCGCGGCGACCTGCAGGCGCTGGCCGATCAAGGCCTGGTGGTGCGGACCCACGGCGGCGCGATCCCGGCCAACCGCCTGTCGCGCGATCTGTCGCTGGCGCTGCGCCGCCAGCAGCAGGTGCAGGCCAAGGACCACATCGGCGAGGCGGGCGCGGCGCAGATCGAGGACGGCGACTCAGTCTTCCTCGACACCAGCAGCACCGCGCTGGCCATCGCCCGCCACCTGGCGGATCACCGCTTCGTCACCGTCATCACCAACAGCATCGCTATCGTGCAGGAGCTGACCGACTACGCCAACCTGGAGGTAGTCGTGCCGGGCGGCCGGCTGCGCCGAGACACGTTCTCGCTGGTGGGCCTCGACGGGCTGGAGATGCTGGCCCAGTACAACATCCAGAAGGGCTTCTTCGGCGCTCACGGCATCACCTTGGAGGAGGGGTTGACCGATGTCAGCGCCGATGAGGCGGATGTCAAACGGGAACTGGCCGCAATGTGCCGGCAGGTATATGCGGTGCTGGATGCCACCAAGTGGGGACGGGTCGGTCTCGCCTCCTTTGCATCCGTCAGCCAGATCGACACCATCATTACGGACTGCGACGCGCCGGCCGACCTGGTCGCACAAGTGCGCGCAGCCCGCGCGACGGTCATCCAGGTCTGAACTGGATCGAACTCATCATACTGAGAGGTTAACCCATGGCAACACCAGCAATCATGCCCAAGCTGGGCAACACCGTTGAAAGCTGCGTCATCATCGAATGGAAGAAAGCCGTCGGCGATGCTGTTGCTGAGGGCGATGTCCTGTGTGACGCCGAGACCGACAAGGCGGTGGTCGAGGTAACCAGCCCGGCCGACGGCGTCTTGCTGGCGCAGTTCTATGCCGCGGGCGACCTCGTCCCTGTGCTGGAGACCATTGCCGCCATCGGCCAGCCGGGCGAAGATGTCAGCGCTCTGCGGCCGGGTCAGGCTGCCGAAGAAGCGGCTTTACCTGCGGCCATTGAGACAACCGTCGCCGAAACTGCGTCTGCCGCACCCACCGTCGCCAACGGCGGGGCCGACTCCGGTCGCATCGCCGTGTCGCCGCGAGCCAGGAACCTGGCCCGGCGCGAGGGGGTAGACCTGGCGCTGCTGGCCGGCAGCGGGCCGGAAGGACGCATCATCGAACGCGACGTGCAGGCCGCGCTGGCAGCCCGTCCCAAGCTCAGCCCGGTCGCCCAGGCCAGGCTGGCCGAGGGCGGCTACGCTGCGCCGGACAAGGGCAGCGGGCCGCGCGGGCGGGTGATGACGCGGGATTTGCAGCCGATGGGAGAGGAAACGAGGGAAAGCAAGGAAATCAGGGAAGCGGTTGAGGCAGCTCCTCTGGAAACTGAGGTAGTGAAGGTTACGGGGGTGCGCAAGATCATCGCCGAGCGGATGCTGGCCTCCTTGCAGACCACGGCGCAGTTGACACTCAACGGGTCGGCCGATGCCCGCGCGCTGCAAGGCTTGCGGGCACGCTTCAAGGCCAGCGGCGAGTCCTTTGGCCTGCAAGGCGTGACCATCAACGACCTGATCTTGCTGGCCGTGGCGCGCACCCTGCCGCACCATCCCGACCTGAACGCCCATTTCGAAGGCGACACGCTAACGCGCTACGGCGGCGTCCAGCTTGGCATGGCCGTAGACACGCCGCGCGGGCTGATGGTGCCGGTGATCCGCAACGCGGACCGGCTCAGCCTGCGCGAGATTTCGGGTGAGGCCAAACGGCTGGCGGCCGCCTGCCTGGACCGCCGCATCAGCCCGGACGAGCTGACCGGCGGCACCTTCACCGTGACCAACCTGGGCGGCCTGGGAGTCGAGTCGTTCACGCCCGTGCTCAACCCGCCGGAGGTAGGCATCCTCGGCGTAGGCAATATCAACCTGAAGCCGGTGCAGGACGGCGATGCGGTGGCGTTCGTGCCGCACATCGGCCTGTCGCTGACCATCAACCACCAGGTCGTCGACGGCGCGCCCGCGGCCCGTTTCCTGCAAGCGCTGGCGCAGAACCTGGCGAACATCGACCTGCTGCTGGCCGGCTAGACTGACAGGAAATGAAGGAAACCACGGAAAGAAGGGAAAGGCAGAGCGCCTACCCTTACAATGCCACTGTCGCGAACACGCGCCCCATATCAGCTACGCATTACGCAACACGCAATACGAGACCATCATGACCAAACAAATCACCATCGACCCCGCACAGATGCGCGCCCAGGCAGTGCTGCACGCGCCCGAGATACCCATCAACTGCTACCAGCCCGATGCGGCGGCCGAGGCAGCGCGCTACGGCAGCGAGAACCTGGTGCGCATCTACCGCGACATGTTCGCCATCCGCCAGTTCGAGACGATGCTGGACCGCATCAAGAAGGAAGGCTCGTACGAGGGCATCGAGTACAACCACCGCGGCCCGGCCCATCTCTCCATCGGCCAGGAGGCCGCGGCTGTCGGCCAGGCCTACAACCTGACGCCGGACGACTTCATCTTCGGCTCGCACCGCAGCCACGGCGAGATCCTGGCCAAGAGCTTCTCCGCTATCGCCAAACTCGGCGACGCCGAGTTGACCGGGATCATGGAAAGCTATCTTGACGGCGCGGTGTTGCGGGTCGTGGAGACCTTCTCGCGCGGCAGCGTCAGGGAGGTGGCTTTCGACTTCGCCCTCTATGGCACGCTGGCCGAGATCTTCGCCCGCGCCACTGGCTTCAACATGGGCATGGGTGGGTCGATGCACGCCTTCTTCCCGCCCTTTGGCGTCATGCCCAACAACGCCATTGTCGGCGGCTCAGCCGATATCGCGGTCGGCTCGGCGCTTTTCAAGCGCATCAACCGCCGGCCGGGCATCGTCATTGCCAACATCGGCGACGCTTCCATGGGCTGCGGACCGGTCTGGGAAGCAATGATGTTTGCCGCCATGGACCAGTACCGCACGCTCTGGCCAGAAGATGTGGGCGGCGCGCCGCCGATCCTGTTCAACTTCATGGACAACTTCTACGGGATGGGCGGCCAACCCTTCGGCGAGACCATGGGCTTCGGCCTGTACGGCGTGGCGCGGGTTGGGCTGGCGGTCAACCCGGAGGCGATGCATGCCGAGCGCGTGGACGGCTACAACCCGCTGGCCGTAGCCGATGCCGTAGAACGCAAACGCAAAATCCTGGAGGCCGGCCGCGGCCCGGTGCTGCTGGACACGGTCACCTATCGCTTCTCCGGCCACTCGCCCTCCGACGCCTCGGCCTATCGCACCAAGGAAGAGATTGAGCTCTGGCAGCAACAGGACTCGCTGCTGGCCTACCGCGCCTACCTGGAGCAGAACGAGCACGCCGGCGCATCCGAGCTGGATGCGCTGGAGGCCGGCATCCTGGAACGGCTGCTGCCGGTGGTCAGGGCGGCCGTCTCGCTGGACACATCGCCGCGCATCAACGGCGGCGGCGAGCTGATCGGCGCCGTGATGTTTTCGAACGGGACGCGCGATCGCATGGCTGACGGTCAGCCGGATGTGCTGCTGCCGAAGGATGCGACCCGCTTCAAGGACACGTCGGCCAAGTTCCGTTTCGGGCTGGACGAGGCCGGCAAGCCGCGGCCCAAGATCCGCTGCGTTACCTACGCCGAGGCGATCTTCGAGGCGATGCTGCACCGCTTCTACGAGGACCCGACCATGGCAGCCTGGGGCGAGGAAAACCGCGACTGGGGCGGCGCGTTCGGCGCCTACCGCGGCCTGACCGAGGCGATCCCCTACCAGCGCCTCTTCAACTCGCCCATCTCCGAGGGCGCCATCGCCGGCACAGCGGTCGGCTATGCGCTGTCGGGCGGCCGCGTCGTGACCGAGCTGATGTACTGCGATTTCATGGGCCGCGCCGGCGACGAGGTCTTCAACCAGATGGCCAAATGGCAGGCCATGTCGGCCGGCGTCTTGCAGATGCCGCTGGTGCTGCGGGTCTCCGTGGGCGCGAAATACGGCGCCCAGCACTCGCAGGACTGGACATCGATCACGGCTCACATCCCCGGCCTCAAGGTGATGTTCCCTGCGACGGCCTATGATGCCAAGGGGATGCTGAACCTGGCGCTGCGCGGCACCGATCCGGTGATCTTCTTCGAGAGCCAGCGGCTGTACTCCGAGCCAGAGACGTTGGTGGCGGGCGGCGTGCCGGTGGACTACTACGAGGTGCCCATGGGCGAACCGGCGCTGCGGCGCTCCGGCCGCGACCTGACCATCGTCACGGTCGGCGCGACCCTGTACCGCGCGCTGGAGGCCGCCGACATCTTGCAGGAACAGTACGGCCTGTCGACAGAGGTGATCGACGCCCGCTTCCTCAACCCGTTGAACTACGCCCCCATCGTCGCATCGTTGAAGAAAACCGGCCGGGCAGTGCTGGCTTCGGACGCCTCGGAGCGCGGCTCTTTCCTGCACACTCTGGCCTCCAACCTCAGCCAACTGGCGTTCGACTACCTGGATGCGCCGGTGGCTGTGGTGGGCGCCCGCAACTGGATCACCCCGGCAGCCGAGCTGGAGGATGCATTCTTCCCGCAGACATCATGGATACTGGACACGATCAACGAGCGCATCCTGCCGCTGTCAGGGCACCAGATGACGACCACGCAGAACGACCGTGAGCTGATGCGCAGGAACGCTCTGGGAATCTAGGATCTGCTGAGACTCCGCAGTCAGAGCTTGTTGTTGGCTTCCCGACACCCTGAACCGAGCAGTAGGCATCCACAGATGCCGGGCGTAGAGAGCCAGTGACGCCCGGCATCTGTGGATGCTCACTCTGCAAGGTGGTATGTCAACAGAACCCTGTGTCAAGTTGACTTGCCAATGACGTGGGGCCAGGCTGCGTTGGCGTTTTCACCCCGGCGACGATAAGCTGCCACTGCGCAATGGCAAGAGAACCTAGTTCAAACCATCCCCAGTGGTCGCGCGCAGCCGCTCCACGTCACGCATGGGGGGTGAGCCAAACAGCCGTTTGTACTCGCGGTTGAAGTGGGACGCGTCGTCGTAGCCCACGCGGTAGCCCGCGCTGGCCGCGTCAAGCTGCTCGCCCAGCATAAGCCGGCGCGCCTCCTGCAGACGCAACTGTTTTTGGAACTGCAAGGGACTCATCGCGGTGACGGCCTTGAAGTGGTGGTGGAAGCTGGAGACGCTCATGCCAAGCTCCTGGGCGACGTCGTCGATGCGCAGCGGCTGGTCCAGCTCATCGCGAAATCGCTCGATGGCCCTGACGATGCGGTGGGTGTTGCCGCCTACGGCTGCCAGATGGCGAAGCCGATCGCTCTGTTCACCTCTGAGAAGCCGATAGATAATCTCACGCGTGATCAGCGGTGCCAGAAAGCGGGCTTCACTTGGGGTCTCCAGGAGTCTGACCAGCCGCACCACGGCGTCCAGCAGGTCTCCGTCCAGTGCGCTAACGTTGATGGCTCTCACATCCGCGTGCCGGCGCCGTGATGGCTGGCCGGCCTCAACCAGAACGGAGCCAACCAGGACGGAATCGAGGTCCAGACTCAGGCTGAGATATGGCTGTGCCGGCGATGCGTCGGTGATCTGCACCAGGATGGGCAGTTCGGCTGTGTAGAGCAGGTAGTGGGCGGGATCGTACTGGTAACGCTCGTTGGCGAGAAAGACCTCCTTGCTGCCCTGGGCGATCACACAAAACGAAGGGGTGGATACACTGTGCAGCTTCGTTGGCCGCGAGGAGCGGAACAGGTGCAGACCCTTCAACGGCTCAGCGCCTCCATCGGTGGGGACGGCCCGCGCGATCCGTTGGGCAAGCTCGGCCTTGTTCGCCTGCGTACGATCGGGCCCGTTGGCTTCCGAGTGCAGGTTCATCGCGCCCATGGTGAGTCCTTTGTCCGACACATCGGTGTTTAATGGGTTTGCAGAATCGTTCAACGATTGGCGAGGATCATTATACCGCGCTGCGCAGCGCGGTGCTAAAATAGATTGAGCAGGGGACGAGATGCTCTCGTTCTACGGCAAATCGGCTGGACTATTGTTCAAGACCCAATCTGCCTATCACACACAGGAGTTCAGAGAATGCAACAGCGAAAACTTGGCAACATCGGCCTGGAGGTTTCGGCTCTCGGGCTTGGATGTATGCGGATGAGCTTTGGCGACCGTCCAACCGACAAGCAGGAGATGATCGGGTTCCTGCACGCGGCGGTCGGGCGCGGCGTTACCTTCTTCGACACTGCTGAGGTCTACGGCCCGTTTACCAACGAGGAACTGGTCGGTGAAGCGCTGGAGCCGTATCGCGATCAGGTGGTGATAGCCACCAAGTTCGGGTTCAAGCACGGCGAAAACGGCCCGGTTCCCGGCACCGGGCTTGACAGCCGACCAGAGCAGATCAGACGGGTCGCCGAGGCTTCGCTGAAACGTTTGCGAGTCGAGGCCATCGACCTGTTCTACCAACATCGTCCCGACCCGAATGTGCCGGTCGAGGACGTGGCCGGAGCCGTCAGGGACTTGATCCAGGAAGGCAAGGTCAAACACTTTGGCCTGTCGGAATCCAGCGCCGAGCAAATCCGCCGCGCCCACGCGGTGCAGCCGGTTGCGGCTCTGCAAAGCGAGTATTCGATCTGGTGGACAGAGATCGAGAAGAACGGGGTCCTGGCAGCCTGTGAGGAGCTTGTCATCGGTCTGGTGCCGTACAGCCCGCTGGGCCGGGGTTACCTGACCGGCAAAGTTACTCGGGAAACCACCTTCGCCGAGAACGATATTCGTTACAAGAATCCGCGCTTCACCGAGGAAGCGATTGAGGCGAACCAGGTGGTGATCGACCTGCTGCAACGGATTGGCACGCAGCACGATGCGACGCCGGCACAGATCGCCCTGGCCTGGCTACTGGCCCAGAAGCCCTGGATCGTGCCCATTCCCGGCACGCGCAAACTCCACCGCCTGGACGAGAATCTGGGCGCAGTAGATATTCAACTGACAGCCGATGATCTTAGTGAGATCCGGGACGCGATGGGGCAGATCACCGTGGTCGGCCACCGGTATTAGCGCCGCTACCAGATTGCTCCGGTTTTGCAGCGTGATGCGTGAAACGTAGTGTGTCAAACCTGTTGCATCGCTCTGCACGAGCGCCTTCGTATCAGACACGTTTACGTTTTGCGCCAGTATAGCAACCAACCCGGTTGGTGGTATAACGAGCACTTTCACCAAAAGGAGACACCATGTCCGTATCGAACAAACGACTTGGAAAGCACGGCGTGCTGGTCAGCAGCCTCTGCCTGGGAACGATGAACTTTGGCTGGCATACATCCGAAGAGGACAGCTTTGCCATCATGGATCGTGCCCTGGAGCTGGGAATCAACTTCTTCGACACAGCCGATGTGTACGGCTGGACTGTGGAACGCGGCCACACCGAGGAGATCATCGGGCGCTGGTTCGCCCAGGGCGGTGGACGGCGCGATGCCGTGGTCCTGGCAACCAAGGTCTTCAATCCCGTGGACCGTAAGGCGAATCTGCCGGAAGTCAACAGCGACGGCCGCAGCCTGAGCGCCTACAAGATCCGCAAGCACTGCGAAGGCAGCCTGAAGCGCCTGCAAACGGATTGGATCGACCTCTATCAGATGCACCACATCGATCGCGCCTGTCCCTGGGACGAAGTCTGGCAAGCCTTCGGCGCGCTGGTCAAGCAGGGTAAGGTCGTCTACGTCGGTTCCAGCAACTTCGCCGGATGGGACATCGCCACCGCCTGCCAGGAAGCCTCCAGGCGGGGACTCATGGGTCTGGTGAGCGAGCAAAGTATCTACCATCTGGACAACCGCATGATCGAAGCTGGAGGTGATCCCCGCCTGCCGCCACTACGGTCTGGGGCTGATCCCGTGGAGCCCGCTGGCTGGCGGACTGTTGGGCGGGGCGCTGGAGAAATACGAGTCGGGTCGCCGCACCGACGAGAACTTCGTTAAAGAAGTCGAAGCCAACGCGGGCAACTGGAGAAGTACGAGCATCTGTGCCGGGAAATCGGACATCCCCTGGCGAGGTTGCGCTGGCCTGGCTGCTGCACAACCCCGTGGTGACCGCGCCGATCATCGGCCCGCGCACCCTGGAGCAACTGGAAAGCGCAGTGCGCGCCGCCAGCATCAACTTGACGACGAAACCCTGAGACGGCTTGATGAGATCTGGCCCGGCCCCGGCGGCGAAGCGCCTCAGGCATACGCCTGGTAACGTTTTCGACCAAAAACTCTCTCTATGGATGCCGCCTACCTGACAAAACAACGTCGCCCCTGTATGTTGCTCCCATGGTGACATCGGAGGTGCGGGCCGCGACGATCAGGCTGGCGCCGCAGCGACGAGATTGAAGCAACGGAGAATTGAACCTGTAGCTAGACGATCTTCAGCGGGTTGTTTGCCCCGTACGCCACCGGCATTTTGATGAGCGACATTGGAGGAAACATGGAAATCAAACGAATAGGTTCACAACCTTCCGCGAAGGGTCCCGTGGACTGGTTCACCGGCACGGTGCGGATGGACCCACTGTTTGACCCCGCCGAACCGGGCGCGTGGCGGGTGTCAGCGTAACCTTCGAGACAGGCGCGCGCACCGCCTGGCATACCCATCCGCTGGGTCAGACATTGATCATCACCACCGGCTGTGGCCGGGTGCAGCGCTGGGGCGGTCCGATCGAGGAAGTCCATCCCGGTGATGTGGTTCGGTTTGCACCGGGCGAGAAGCACTGGCACGGCGCCGCGCCACCACGGCCATGAGCCACATCGCGATTCACGAATACCTGGACGGCAAAGCGGTCGACTGGATGGAGCACGTGAGCGACCAAGAGTATCGACAAGGAGACTAACCATGCACATCGGACTACAGATTCCATCGTTCAAGTATCCCGGCGGCACAGCCGCCATCCGGCCCAAGCTCAAGGAAATCGTCACCGCTGCTGAGGACGGTGGCTTTCACAGCTTCTGGGTGATGGACCACTACTATCAGATCAAGGGGCTGTTCGGCGAAGCCTACACCGACCCGATGCTGGAGAGCTACACGGTGCTTGGCTACCTTGCCGGGCTGACGGAGCGGGCCTATCTCGCGCGCTGGTGACGGGCGTTATCTATCGTCACCCATCGGTGCTGATGAAGATGGTTACTACCCTGGACGTTGTCTCCGGCGGGCGCGCTTATCTTGGCATCGGCGCAGGATGGTACGAGGACGAGGCACTCGGCTACGGGATTCCTACCCGTCAACCGCCGAGCGTTTCGAGCTGCTGGAGGACAATCTGCGGCTGGCCAAGGCGCTCTGGGCCGGCCATGAGACTTCCTTCGAGGGCACGCATCTTTCGGCCCCGGCGATCACCAACAATCCGCGCCCACTCTCGCAGCCGCACCCGCGCATCATGATCGGCGGCACCGGTCCGAAGAAGACACTGCGCATGGTGGCCCAGTATGCCGATGCCTGCAACATCGGCGATTGGGTCGGCAGGAAGAACATGCAGGAGGCGCTCGATACCCTCAAAGCCCACTGCGAGGCGCTGGGCCGCGACTACGACACCGTCGAGAAAACCACCCTCGGCACTGTACACCTGTCGGGCAAAGACACGGTCGACGGCGTCATTAAGCACATCCAGGATCTTTCAGCGATGGGGTTCACCCACGCGATCTTCAACATGCCGGATGTCTACGAGATCACGCCACTGGAAACCTTTGCCAGGGAGATCATCCCGGCCGTGGCCGAACTCTAGGAGACCGTGGAAAGACCTCGGACATGCTTTGTCACGCACAGCTGATGGCCGATGGGCGCGCACGGATGACAAAGCATGTCCGGAGTCTCGGGGCGACGACTCGTGTGCTGAGGCTGGGGGTGTAGGGTCAAGTACCGGCCGCCTTGCTGCCTAGTTTCCACATACCCTGTCAGGCGCCTTCGTGCATCCAGTCCCACGCTTGCTCGATATCACTTTGAGCAAAGTGCCGGGCGTCTTTGGCGTACAGCGGTTCAGAAAGCCGGGCCAGCCACTTGCTCAGGCGCCCGTCGCCCACGACGGCAAGCCTATCGATGCTGTCGTGGTAGCGCCGGCCGAACCTCCAGTCCTCCCATAGCGCTCCCCGCTCGATGCCGGGGAGTTCTTCGATGTGCAGCAGCAGGTTCACCGAAGTGCTTGCAAGCAGCGCTTCATCCAGGCCCATTTCCAGCGTCTGATAGTCGGTCTCGTGCAGCTTGCCGGCAATGCGATAGCCGATGGCGTTGCCCTGACTTTCCGGCAGCCGGTGTAGCGCGGCCGTCTGCAGGAAGCTGTCCCCCACGAACTGGGCCTTGAGCAGGCCAGAAAAGGCCTGATACGTGACCAGCTTCATGATCACCGTCTGCGCCTTGATGCCCAATTCGCTGCCGGGCACGAACTGTTTGGCGAAGTCGTGCGCCTTGCGCTGGCGAAGGTCGTTCTGCGGTTTGACCCGGTGCTCGTAGTTGGCCAGCGCCTGCTGCCAGTCGCTTGTCTGGCCCAGTTCCTCGGCCAGCACGTAAGGACCGGCCATCGCCATTGAAGCGCCTTGTCCTGAGATCAAAGTCATGCAGCCGGCCGCGTCGCCCACCAGCACCACCCGGCCCTTGCGCCAGGTGTCCATGCGAATCTGCGTCACTGTGTCCACCAGGATGTCGCCGCCGCTGGCGGGCATGTCATCCAGAAGCTGTGGCACGATCCAGCCCATGCCGTCAAAAGCAGACCGCAGCTTCGCGGCCCGCTGTCCGTGGGGAATATAGCCCTCGTCTTCCGCCTGCCACAGGAAAAGGCTGGCAAGCTGGCCGTCCCGGTCGGTGTAGTAGGCGCCTGCCTGCCGTCCCGGCTCGTTGTAGTTTTCCCACAGTGCGTGCAGTTGATCGCGGTCGGGTACGAAGTAACACCCCAGGTACAGTCCCAGGTACACGCCGAAGGTCTCTTCAGGGCCAAACACCAGGCTGCGCACGTTGGAGTGGATGCCATCGGCGCCGACCAGCAGGTCGAAGTTCTCGCGTCTGGCGCCTTCGTATGTGACGGTGACGGCGTCGGGGGACTGATGGACGGCCGCAATCGAGGTGCCGAACCGTATCTCCACGCTGTCCTTCACCGCATCGAACAGCACCTCTTCCAGGGTGTAGTGCATCAACCCCATGTATTTGCCGCCCAGCACCTGGCGAACGGCATCGATCTTTAGCTCGGCTTTCGCATTGCCGTCCTGGTCCACAAAAGCAATGCCGCCCTCCTTGTTCTGGAAGATCTGCCGCTGTGCGAGGGCGTCAATGATTCCCATTCGCTCGGCCACATCGTAGCCGCTGCCGAAGAAGTCCAGCCCGTAGCCGTCGCGCCGCAGATCGGGCGCCCGCTCGATCACCACCGGTTCGTGGCCGTGGCGATGCAGCCAATAGGCGGCCGTCAATCCGGCCAATCCACCTCCTGAAACCAGAATACGCATCGTGAACCTCCTTGTACAGATGCAGCCAAGAAATTTGCGACTCCTCCGCTTTGCGGGCTGATGCTCAGCAGTTGATCAGTTCAGCGGCTTGAGTTGCGCCTCGATCTCCGTGCGGTGCGGTTCGAGGAACGGGGGCAGAGCCAGCCGTTCGCCGAGCGTTGCCATCGGCTCGTCCACGTCGAAGCCGGGACCGTCGGTGGCCAACTCGAAGAGCACGCCGTTCGGCTCGCGGAAGTAGATGCTGCGGAAGTAGTAGCGGTCGATGATGCCGCTGTTGCGCACGCCGCGCGAGCTCAGGAAGCGCTCCCATTCCACGTGTTCTTCCCGGGTCGACACCCGAAACGCCACATGATGTACGCCGCCGGCCCCCGGCTGAACGAAGGGCAGGTCGGGCCGCTCGGCAACGTGCAGCTCGGCGGTCGCGCCGCCCTCGCCCATCGCAAAGACATGGATGGCACACTCAGGGGCCTCGGGGTTTGGGTAGACGCGCAGCTTCCGCATGCCCATCACCTGGGTCAGCACGCGCTCGGTGGGCTCCAGCCGCGCCACTGTCATGGTGACCGGGCCAAGGCCGCGGATTTGGTGCTCGGCCGGCACCGGGCTGCGCTCCCAGGGGTGCGTCTCGGCACGCGGCGCCTCGGCGACCAGCGTCAGGCGCTGGCCCTCAAAGTCCTCGAAATCCAGCACGGCCCGGCCATCGCGTTCGCCGATCCCGGCCGTCACGACGCCGTGGGTGTCCAGCCGGTCGGCCCACCATGCCAGGCTGGCGCGGCTGTCAACCCGCAACCCTGTTCTGGTGATGCTCTGGCGGCCGCGTCCTTCCTGCGGCACATGCGGCCAATCGAAGAAGGTCAGATCGCTGCCAGGGCTGGCCAGCCCGTCGGCGTAGAACAGGTGATACGCGCTGACGTCGTCCTGGTTGACGGAGCGTTTGACAAGCCGCATGCCCAGCGTGTCGGTGTAGAACTGCAGGTTGCGCCGTACCTGAGCGGTGACGGCTGTCAGGTGGTGAATACCGGTGAGTTGAAGTTTCATGGTTTGATCCTTTTACTTTGTTTTGATGCGCACTACCCAAGAACGATACTACAGGAATGGGGGCCGGGCCGCAAGCGCGCTTCCATTAACCCGGCGGATCGCCTGCTTCTGGCCTGACGGTTTGGTGAAGCGGAGCACCTGTGGCACCATTCGACTCAAACACCCGATCAAGGAGAAGCCTTCATGGACCAACAAATGCAGGAGTTCGTGGCTGCCTGGGAAGATGTCGTCGCCCGGGACGACTTGCGCGCCATGGCAGCTATGTTCGCAGAGGATGCGATCTTTCGTTCACCGGCCGTCTACAAACCGTATGGGGGACGCAGCACTATCGCCGGCATTCTGTCGATGGTGGTGCAGGTGTTTGGCCCGCTGACCTACACCAACTGGTGGGCTAACGACAACGGTGGGGTGGTGATGCAGTTCGCCACAACAGTTGCTTCGCCCGATGGCGACAAACGGTTGGAGATCGAGGGGGTGGACATCTTCCAGCTCGACGAAGCCGGCAAGATCAGCGAGCTGCGCGTCATGATCCGCCCGCTGCGCGGCCTGCAGGCCGTCGCGGCCGGCATGGAGGTGCTGATCGCGCAGTCAAGGCAGGCCGGCACGGTCTGAGACCGGCCGAAGCTAAAGTAACGGGTATGCCAGCTTGAGAGCGGTGGGGCAGTTTTCCAGACTGCTCTACGATGTGTTGCCATCGTAGGACGATTCTCCAAATCGTCGTTCCGATACTGGCTCGTGATGGCGGGTGCGCCTACCCGCGGTAGAACAGAAAGTCGATGTCGCCTGGGGATTGGCCTGCCGCGGTCAGCAACTGCGCCAGTTCGGTGTGGTGCTGCATGCCGTGCAACACCAGGTGGTGCAGGATGCGCCAGAGCGGCAGCGTCCACGGATCGCCGCGCCAGTTGATCAGTGTGATGTCCGCCGCGATCCGGTCGTCGTCCAGCGCCCCCAGATAGGCTTCCCAGTCGGCCTGTTCGGCGTCGACGGCTGAGCTGATGGCGGCCAGGGTCGGGTAGTCGTCTGGTTGAATGCCAGCCTGCTGCCGGCCGGTCTCCAGGGCGATACGCCAGCTACGGATGGCGCGCAGCAGGTGAAAGAACAGGTCGTGGATCGATCCGTGGCCGTAACCGGGGTTGGTATGGTAGGCGTCATCGCTCAGTTGGGCGGCGCATTCCATAAGTCGTCGCGTTGTGTGCCAGTTGTAGGCAAACAGGGTCTGAAGCTGCGCTTGCTGGGTCATGGTGGTCTCCTGTGCGTGGCCGGCCCCGGCAGCCGGCGCGATGTAGTTGGTTGCCGCCATTATAGCCACCGCTGTATAATCCTCGTGACGGCCGGCCCCTGATCCGGCGCCCAGTTCTTCCTGGCCACCGGCAGCACACCCAACGCTGTCACAAGTTCGCGCTCTGCGGTGTTGTAAAGGTGAGAACCGATGCGGAGCGACAGTCTCACATGATGACAGATCAACTGCCACGGCAATCGGGCGCCCACACGGCCCGCGACCATGCCAGGCGCACCGAAGGCGCGTTCGATGCCCTGTTCCTGGCGCACTACGAGAGCGTCTTCCGCCAGGCGTATCGGGTGACCGGCAACGCGCAGGAGGCCGAGGATCTGGCGCAGGAGGCGTTTGTGCGTCTACACGGCCAGACCTTCAGTCCCGACCGCGACCACAGCGAGCGCGCCTGGCTGCTCAAGGTGGTGACCAACCTGGCCTTCAACGCCATCCGCGGCAACCGCCGCCGGGACCGGCGTGAGGAGGTGGTCTACGGCCATCAACCCGTCGCCGTCGATCCGGCAGACGCCGTGGTGCGCCGGGATGAGCAAGAGCGTGTGCGGCTGGTGTTGCAGCGGCTGCCCGAGCGGCAGGCAAGTCTGCTGCTCCTGAGACATGCCGGCCTGAGCTACAACGAGCTGGCCAGCGTGCTGGATGTTGCTCCCGGGTCGATAGGAACGGTGCGGGCCCGGGCACACGCTGCCTTTGCCGCCGCCTATCAGGATGCAGCCGCCGGACCAACAGGAGGTGATGACGATGACACGTGATAGCGGAACGTTGCAGGCCTACCTCGACGGCGCGCTGAGCACCGACGAGCGGGCCGACGTCGCGAAGCACCTTGCAGGCTGCGAGGCGTGCCGCCGGGAGGTGGAAGCGTTGCAAGAGTACGCCGGTCAGACGGCCTCGCTGCTGGCCGGACTGGAACCTGTCACAGCAGCCGTTCCTGCGGCTCCGGCCGCGCTGGCCCGGCTGCGCGCCGGCCTGCCTGTGGCGAAACAAGCGCCGTGGTCGGCCTGGTTGAGGAGGTACAAAAACATGAGTGGCGAGATACGAAGGAACGGTCTGATGCGGGGTACGCCGGTGGCGCTTCGGGCAGCGGCGATAGGCGCGCTGGTGCTCCTGCTGCTGGTCGGCACGATGAGCTTTGCCCCGGCTCGCGAGGCGATGGCGCAGTTTCTCGGCCTGTTCAGGGTGCAGCAGTTCACCGTGGTCAACATCGAAGACCTGGCCCGCATGCGCAGTTTCGAGGATGTCCTGCAGTCCGGGATTCTGGGAGAGCCGGAGGTGATCCGCGATTTCGGTGAAGAGCAGGTGGCGGCGGATCAGAACGCAGCCGCCGCCCTGGCAGGCTATGCTGTCCGGCTGCCGGCCAAAATGCCGGAGGGGACGGCTCTTGAGAAGCTCGCCGTTACCCAGGGGCCGCACATTCGTCTGGAGGTGGATCGGCCCACCGTGCAAATGGCGCTGGACATGGCCGGGGTCGCCGATGTGAACCTGCCGGAGTTCGACACCGCGGCTATCGAGGTCGACGCCGCGGCCGTGGTGGCAGCCGAGTACACAGTGGACAATCCGTACGGCGCGCGCGACGCAGGGATGACGCTGATGCAGGCGCCCAGTCCTGAGATCGACCTGCCGCCGGGCATCGACCCGGCCACGATGGGCGAGATCTATCTGCGGGCGGTGGGTCTGCCGGCTGAGGACGCGGCCCGCCTCGCCCAGACCATCGACTGGACGTCGACCGTGGTGATCCCGATGACCGGCGACATGGGCAGCTACAGCGAGGTCACCGCCGATGGTGTGCCGGCGCTGCTGTTCGAGGCTGCTTCACCCAGCAGGCGCGGCCGCGAGCGTGCGCTGCTCTGGCAGCGCGATGGCGTCGTCTACGGTCTGATGGCCTGGAACGTTGCCGATTCGGCAATGCTCCAGACGGCCGACTCGCTGCGGTAGAGAACCGCGTTCACAAGGAGTTGATTGAGATGCGCAGAATCACAGTAGTTGCCGCGGTTGGATGTTTGGTGTTCCTGGCGTCGTGCAGCAGGTCGAACAACCTCCTGTTCGGTGAGGTCCAGGCCGCGGTCGGCAGCCACACGGTAATCGTCACCGACTGTTACCGGACGGAGGTTCCACAGCCGCAACAGGTCGGAGACACCGGTTCTGTTTCGTATCGTTTCACCCCGTGCCGGGATGCCGATGTGCTAATCCGCGACGAAGAGTTGGTCGTGAACGGTCAGTCGTACGGCTTGCTCAACGCCGGAGATGAGGTAAAGGTCGATCACGGTACGGTGCTGATCAACAGTGTCGAGGCGCCGGCAGCGAAATGACGCGCCGGCAACCATTCACCAAAGACACCGGCTCGTCCATGGTCACATGCCTGTAATCGAAACCGAGAACCTGCGAAAAGTCTACCGCGATGTGGTCGCAGTGGACAGCCTCACCCTCTCCGTGGAGCAGGGTGAGGTTTTCGGCTTTCTGGGACCCAACGGCGCGGGCAAGACGACCACGGTCAAGATGCTGCTTGGGCTGGTGCATGCGACCAGCGGGTCGGCCAGCCTGCTTGGGGGCAAGCCGGGCGAGCCGCAGGCCATGGCGCAGGTTGGGTTTCTGCCGGAACACTTTCACTATCACCCGTGGCTGACTGCCAAAGATTTCCTGGACTTCCACGGGCGGCTGTATGGCATACCCGATGCGGAGCGGCGCCAGCGCATCCCGGTCTTGCTGGAGCGGGTCGGCCTGGGTGGACGGGAAGGCTCACGGCTGTCCGAGTTCTCCAAGGGGATGACGCAGCGCATCGGTCTGGCCCAGGCGCTGCTCAGCCGGCCGGCGGTCGTGTTTCTGGACGAACCGACCTCCGGCCTGGACCCGCTGGGCCGCCGCCAGGTGCGTGACCTGATCCGCGAGCTGCGGCGCGACGGGGTGACCGTATTCCTCAACTCGCACCTGCTGAGCGAGGTTGAGTCGACCTGCGACCGGGTTGCCATCATGCGCCGCGGCCGCGTTGCTGGCCTGGGCACCATCGAGGAGCTGACCGGGATGCAACTGGAGGTGGACGTGCGCGCCAGCGGCGTCACGGATAACCTGCGCGCCGGACTGGCCGCGTTTGGCCGGATCGTTGCCGAGGACCGCGATCGCCTGACGGTGCAGATCGCAGATGACAGCGTCTTGCCGGCCATGGCTGCGCTGCTGGTCAACGGCGGCGCGCACCTGTATGCCCTGACGCCCCGGCGGCTGTCGCTGGAGGATCTGTTCGTGCGCCTGGTCGAGGGGGATAGCGGTTGAGCGTCTTCACTGTTGCCCGCCTGACGTTTCTGGAAGCACGCCGCCGCCGGCTGCTGCAACTGGTGCTGGTCATGGGCATCGCCTTCGTGGCGCTGTTCGCTGCCGGCTACTACCTGATCCACAGCGAGAGCCGCTTCTCCATCGTCGGCGAGCGGCTGGAAGCATCCAACATCCTGTTGCTGATGGGCCTGTACGCCGCCAACTTCCTGGGCGTCGTTTTGGCCGTGGTGATGTCGGTGGACGTGATCGCGGGCGACATCGCTTCGGGCGCCATCCAGACGCTGGTGACCAAGCCGCTGCGTCGCTGGCATGTGGTGCTGGGCAAATGGCTGGGGCTGGCAGCGCTGCTGAGCATCATCATGACGCTGGTGTCTGCCAGCCTGGTGCTGGTGGCGTGGATCATCTCGCGCTACCTGCCGGACAACCTGCCGGAAGGCATTGCGTTGATGGTCCTGGCGCAGCTTCTGGTCCTGACAGTATCGATCCTGGGCGGGACCTTCCTCAACACGCTGGCCAACGGCATCTTCGTCTTCATGCTCTATGGGCTGGTGTTCATCGGCGGCTGGATCGAGCAGATCGCCGCGTTCGCCGGCAACCAGGCGGCAACCAACATCGGCATCCTCATCAGTTTCGTGCTCCCCAGCGAAGCGATCTGGCGGCGGGCATCCTACCTCAGTCAGCCATCCTACCTGCGGCAGTTGAACGTCTGCCCCTTTGTGACGTTGAGCTCCCCCAGCCCGGCGATGGTGGTCTATTCCCTGCTCTTCATCGTGGTCGTGCTGGCGCTGGCGGTAATCGTGTTTCACAGGCGCGACCTGTGACTTGTGACCGTCGGAGGCCACCACCTGGCTCAAATCGCTTGGAATCAAAATGCGCAGGCCATTGCAGCCTGCGCATTGTTGATAGGCGCTTTGTCACGCGGGTGATCTACCGGCTGCCGAAGTCAGCCACAAAGTAGTAGCCCCAGCCGCCTTGGGTGATGCCGATGCCGATCTCGGTGTAGTTGGGGCCGAGAATGTTGAGCCGGTGGGGACCCCAGTCGGGCTCGTACCACCACATCTCGAAGGCGTGCTGAGGGCCGCTGGCGTTGGCCCAGTTCTCGCTGGCATAGACCGCCCAGTAATCGACGCGGCCCAGGCGGGTGCGCAGATGCGCGCCATCAGAGCCGACATGTCCGCCCCAGCCGCGCCGCGCCAGGTCATCCGCATGGGCCTGGGCAGCCGCGGCCAGTTGGCCGGACCAGCTCAGCGGCGCCAGTCCGAAGGCAGCGCGCCGCTCGTTCATGTTGTTGAGGATCAGTGCGGCGTCGGGGGAGATGCCGTCGTTGGCTGTGCTCTGGGTGGATAGCTCGTTGGCTGCCGCAGCGGCTTCCTGCTGTTCTGGCGCAGCTTCCTGTTGCTCAGGCGCGGCCTCCTGTTGCTCGGGCGCGACTGCAACGGGCTGGGCCTCTGACGGCGTTGGGGCGGGCTGAGGCTCTTGGGCCGGCAGGCCAGGAATTACCAGCCTGTCGCCGGGATGGATCCAGTAGGGTGGTTGGAGGTTGTTGGCCGCTGCCAGCTCTTCCTCGCTCAGGCCGTGGGCAACGGCGATCTGCCAAACGTCATCGCCGCTCTGGACTACATACGATGCCGCCGCTGCCGCTGGCTGTGCGGCTGCCGGCACAGGAGGACGCACCGGGGCGGGTTTGGCGGGCACCCAAAGCTTGTCGCCCGGCTGGAGCCAGTAGGGTGCTTCCAGGTTGTTCTCTGCAGCCAGGGCTTCCATGTCCAGGCCATGGGCTGTCGCGATCTGCCAGAGGTCGTCGCCAGGCTGCACGACATAGACATAGCCAAAGGGCGCCGCTTCGTTGGCGCGCGGAATATCGGCGGGTTGTTCAGATATGATGGGCTGCTCGGGGTCGGCAGGCTGCGCAGAGTTGGCAGCGCTGGCCAGAGAAGGCGTGAGAAGGGTCAGGGTGAGCAGCACAAGGGGCAACAGCCGACGCAGGTCGATTGGTGGTTTGTGCATGCCGGCGACTTTAGCACGCCTTGGGCGATCGCGCAAATTTCTGGTGGCTGCCGGATGGGGCGCCGCTACGAACTTCGGGCAACCTGCCGCGGCATTCTTTGATCGCAGCCGGCCGGGCTACGGAGGAGTCGACCTGCCTGCCCGTGGAAAGGCTATCTGTGCCCACCGGTCGCGGTCCAGCCCGGCCGGCTTCTGCCATCCCTCGCCGACCAGCCAGTCAAGCTGCACCAGGACCAGCCGCAGTTGTTCCATCCAGTCGCGTGACTGGGCCTGCTCCAGCGACAGCATCGTGTCCCAGTCGCCCCGCGCCTACGAAGAACGCGCCGATGGTCTTGTGCATCGCGATCTCGCTGCTGTCGTTCTGCGCCAACGCCAGCAGCATGGTGCGATCCGTGACGCTGGCCTCAGGATAGGTTCGGGCAATGTAATGGTCGGCCTTCTCCAGCTTGGCGGTCATCACCCGTACCGCAATCTCCGGCTCCAGCAGATCTGCCCCGATCAGCTCGGGCGCCCAGTAGACCACCTCGCTGGGGCGCAGTTGGGCGATTCCCACCGACGCGTCAGGGTTGACGTTCTCCAGCACGAAGGTCTCCACTGCGTCCGCACCGAAAGGGCGATCCTTGATGTCGCTGGCCTGATGTGCGATGGAGGCGGCTACGATCAGTTCCAGGTCCTGAACCGCAAACCGCCGGATCAACTCGCTGTTGGCAAGGACATCCTGGCGGCCATGGAGCAGCGGAGCGCTGCCGGGCGCGCCAAAGAAGCTGATCTGGTCCTGGACGAGATCGTAGGCAGCCGACTCGCTGCGCAGGCGAGCCGGCACCACGGCGTAGTCCGGCACCTCGGCGTGGGTGCGGCGGCCCAACTGATGTGGCAGCTCTGGCTCGAAGCAGGCCAGGTCCGGCTGCAACTCTCTTGGCCTCTGCGCGACCGACGTGGGAACTGCGATCAGCACCAGAATACCCGAAAGAACGGCAAACGCGGCAAGCGTTACGCGTCGTGAACGCATGAGGATCCCTGCAAACGTCTTCCCAAATGTGTGGGGGCTGTAGCTGGCGCCCAATGCCGCTGCCGCGGCAGGCGTCCGATACGGCAGCTGTGGCCAGTTACCGGCCGAACCTAGGGCGTGCCTTGCTCATCGCTCTGAAGGAAAGGCACAACGAAAACGCCCAGGAACCCAACCGAGTCGTCGTCTGGGTTGGCGCCCAGTGTGACGACGACCTCGTCCTGGTTCATGTCTCCCTGGCTCATGCGCACCAGCGTAAGCGTTACCTCGTCCCCCGGCGCATACTGCCTGACCAGTTCGGCCAGCGACGTGTCGCGGGTGACGTTCTCGCCATCGACGGCCACGATCACGTCGCCCGGCGCGATGCCGGCCTGATCAGCCGGACCGTCGGCGACCACTTCGCTCACCAGCGCGCCGCTCATCATGTCCAGCATCTCTTCCAGGTCGCGCATCTCGGGCATGTCCGGCATGTCCGGCGTATCGGGCGACTCCGGGATCGTCGGAAGCAGGGGAAATGCCGGCGTGGCACGGGGGACGACCTCTGGTACTATCGGCACAATGTTCTCAAGCTGGACGCGCGCCCGCGCCTGGCCGATGCCCACGCCTACGGCCAGCCCAAACAGGCAGGCGCACATCGCCACCAACAAGACAACGAGTACGGCGACGATGGCCATTGCCCAGGTGTTGTTTCGTGTGTTGTTCATGGCACTACCTCATGATGTAATACGTGCCGCGCTTCATGCCGACCTTCATCACGATGCCGCGGTCGGTCAGGTCCACCATATCCAGCCGCAGCGTCTCCGGCGACACGTCGGGACACAGGTCCTGATAGTCGCGGCTTGTGATGCGTCCGTTCTCGCGCATGTGCTGGATGGCGCGCAGCTGGCGCTCGTTCATGCTGCTTTCCCAGGCCGGGCCGGCCTGCTGCGTGGCGCGCTCCTTGGCGTTCTTCAGGGTTACGGTGAAGCTGTGGGGCGTCGCCTTGAACTCCGGCTGCGGATGGCCGGCCTGCACCATGGCTTCGATCATCTTGTCCACACCCAGCCCCAGCTCCTCGATGTAGTTCCAGTGATACAACCCATTGACCAGGCGCGGGTTGCGGCTGAAGTGCTCCTCGACGATGTTGTCGATGGTGATGTAGCCTGGCAGCCCGCCGGGGCTGTGGATCTCCATGCGGTCGTCGAACATGCGGATCTCGATGCGCCGGCCGGTCAGCCGGTAGTCGCGGTGGCAGACCGCGTTGACCAGCGCCTCGCGCACGGCAATGGTCGGGTATTCGGTGCGTTCCTCGCGGCGCAGCCCGGTGACCACCGCCTCCAGGCGCATCTCCTGCATCAGGATCGACCACGTGCGCTCGATGATCTGCGCCAGCGGGCCGGTGATCTCGTCGCGGCGGCTGTAGCCGGGCAGCCCGCCCGGCCCGCGCAGCTCCGTGCCGCTGAAGCGCACAAAAGTCAGCCCCGACTGCGGCAGATAGAACTGCGGCTCCAGTCCGAACAGCAGCAGCCCGGCCACCGTCGGTTTGCCATCGGGCGTCAGCGCGCCGATCTGCTGCAGGAGGCGGTCCTGGGGCAGCTTGATCTGGCGGCCCTGCTTTTCCTCGCGGCGGGCGATGTAGTCCTTGATGATGTCGTTGTCCAGATCGGCCAGGAGCGCGCCGGCCACGTCCTGCATCTCGAAGTCGCCCGACGACTTGCCCGACGCCAGTTGGCGCACCTGCTCGCCGCTGAGGGGATGGTTCTCGGCGCCGCTGCGGATCAGCACACGGCCGTCGGCCAGCGAGTGCAGCTCGGTGGAGCGGGGCACCCGGATCGCGGCCACCGCGCCGTGGGCCGTCTCCATCTGTTCCCACTCGGTGCGGATCGGCGGCCGGCACTGCACCAAGGCAGCTCGCAGCGCTTCCTCCATCTCGTCGCCCAGCAGCCCGTCGGCCGGCGTGCCATCGGCGTTGACGCCCAGCACGATCACGCCGCCGTCGCCGTTGGCAAACGCGACCAGCGTCTCCGCCAGCCGGTCCGCGTCCGGCTCGGCCATGGTCTCGGTGTGCAGGCCGGGGCCTTGCTTGAGGATGGGTTTGAGAGGCATGGTCGTATGTATCAAGGATCGGGAATCACTGGCCCGTATTGTACCACACATCCGCGCCGCCGGCACAGCAAAGACGCCGCCTTTCCGGCGGCGTCCGTTGGATGCAACTTCACTCACCAGGCATCACGTTTCTTACCAGAAGCTGATTCGCCGGTCGCTGGATCGGCGTCAACAGCATGTCGGCGCGCAGCGCTCCAAAACGTCCGGCGCCAAATTTCTCCACCGCAGACTGGGTTTCCATGGCCCGTATTGTACCACAGTTCCGCGCCGCCGGTGCCTTAAAGACGCCATCTTCCAGCAACATCATGCTTGAATTGTTTCGGTAGGCTATCAACGCATCCTTTGCCCATGCTGCTTTATACTGTAATCTTGCCCGAGGCGTCGGGCGTAGCGCTTAAGTTCGCCAACGGTCGGAAGCTAGTAGCATCCCGACCGTACTACGAGTTCGCGGATTTCGCTTTCATTTCTACTCTGATAGGCGCGGCGAACCACCCCATATTCATGTTGCCACATCAGATAGCGAGTGCAAGTTCTGGTTCAGATCCGTGCAGCTTGCCCGCAGCAAGATCTCGCCGTACGTTGCCGCGAGATGGAGCGCCTGAATCTTCGAGTTTCACGACCTTCTGCTGAAAGCCTATCATGAGTACCATGACAAACAGTGAACCCGATTTCTGGTAGAACCAACCGCGATCCGCGTTTGGTGCGAGATCATATATCTTTTTTGGAGCTCACCGACGGGCAGATCGTCGGCTTTCCTGCCGATCCCGATTTCGCATTCTGCAAACCGCTACCAACAGACAACTCAAAGATGTAGCGCTGCGCCTGGACGGATATGCAATGCGTTGGGGCTTCCGGATGAAGACATCACCGTGCCTGGTGTGGTGCTTGGACGGTTTCAACTGCCACTCGACGAGTAAAGCGTTAGTAGAGTGATGGCTTGACTGGTCGAGGATGCCGCAGATGCCGGAAACCAAAGATCACCCCTGAAATCAAGCAGCAAGCGGATGCCATTGTGGCCCATTTAATACCGGGACGCTGAAGGACGAGCCTTGGGCGCACTACGTGACCAGCTACCGCGGGCGCGTTCATGTATCTGGGGCATGAACGCCGCGGCGGGGGATTCTGGCCTGTCTGCCGGCTGACCTACACTGGCGACATGATCAACTGGGAGTTCGCCATCTACAAGTACAGCGATGAGGGGTACGACCCTGATGAATGGTTATTTCCCGGCGCCGGCAGGCTCGATGGCACCATCGAAGGGGCGATGCGCGCCGGGCTGCGGGCGTATCCAACATAAGAAACGTCGCAGTCTTTTGTAGTTCAACGAGAAACGCCGCCCACTTACTGGCGGCGTTTCTCGTTGGTCGTGCGAGCGGGCGTCTATGCTGCCGTTGGCTCTCCGCTGGGCGCGGCCGCTTCCTCCGCTGCCTTGCTGGCCTCCGTCGCGCGGATGCGGGCGCAGGCGGAGACGAGGTCGCCGTCGTCCAGGTTGACCATCTTGACGCCGCGGGTGGCCCGGCCCATCTGGCTGACGTCACTGAACTTTATACGAATGATGATACCGATTCACGCGACCACATCGACAAGCCCGCTGACTGCGATGGCATGATCCACGGTAAGGAGAGGGAGATTCAACGCGCGTGCGGTCGCGGCGATAACGCGATCAGCAAGTTCGGGCACCCCTGCCGGCCCGAAGTCATTCACGGTACGCACAACCGCCATGTCAAGCGGAACGACAGCAATGCTGGTCTCAGGATCTTCCGACAGGTCAAGCACGCGTTTCAGCAGGGCGTCACTGACACGTTGCCGCTGGGAAAGAAAAATGGCCTCGACCAGTGCGATACTGGGCACGAGAATCTGAGCATTGCCGTCGTCTGCGGCCCGGAATACTCGGTTGATTGACCGAGGCAGGCGGCGATCGTCAGACAAATACCAGAGCAAGCACTGGGTGTCGGCCACGTAGCGCTTCATGGCTCGCTGGTTTCCAGGCTGTGCCACATCTCGTGCCTGGCCTCAGCCAGTGCCTCAGGCGAGAAGTCGTGGCCCCTCAATATGCCGCGCAGGTTGATGACGCGCAGCGGCTTCTCGCCTGGCTCAGCGTCTCCAGCCTGGCTGGCCTTGAAGCGCAGGAAGTCAACATAAACTGCCAGGTCATCCAGGCTTTCCGGCGGCAGGGATCTGATCTGATCGATGATCTGCTGGGTAGTCGCGGTGTTCATAGTTTCGATCCTCTGGAATCAGAAGTCGCATCGAGTATAGCACAGCGCAGGGGCGCCAACAAGCACTATTGACGATGTGCGAGGCTGTTCAGGAGTCGGGTTGTCGCCAGCCCTGGAATTGCCGTAGTTGCAGCCGCGCTGCGCTTCAGCCTTGCGCTGCGGTAGCTGACAGCGCCACCGCCAGCTCGCCGCCGGGCCAGCCGCTTCCTCCGCGACCTTGCTGGCCTCCGTTGCGCGGATGCGGGCGCAGGCGGATACAAGGTCGCCGTCGTCCAGGTTGACCATCTTGACGCCGCGGGTGGCCCGGCCCATCTGGCTGACGTCGCTGACTTTCATGCGGATGATGATGCCGCCGCTGGTAATCAGCGAGATCTGGTCGTCGGGGTCCACGACGCGGCCGGTGATGACCGGACCGGTCTCATCCAGCCGGTTGTGGTCGATGGTGAGAATCCCCTGAGTGTAGCGGCCCTTGGGGGCGTATTGGTCCAGCGGGGTGCGCTTGCCGTAGCCTTTGGCGGTCACCACCAGCAGGTCGCCGTGGGGGTTGACGACGTCGAAGCCGGTCACACGGTCACCGGGGCGCAGGCAATCGCCCAGACGCCGGCCGCGGTGCGGCCCATGGGACGCACCGCGTTTCGTCGAAGCGCAGCGCCAGCCCGCCGGCGGTGACAACGATTAGTTCCTGGTCGCCGCTGGTGGTGCGTTTCCAGCTCAGCTCGTCGCCGGGGTCCAGGTTCATCGCGATGATGCCCGTCGAACGGACGTTGGCAAACTCGCTCATCTCCACCCGCTTGATGCGGCCCTGGGTGGTCAGCAGGCTGATGTAGCGCCTCGTCGAAGTCCTCCACCAGCACCAGCGAGGTCACCGTCTCGCGCGGCGCCAGGTTGAGGACGTTGACCAGCGGCAGCCCTTTGCCGGTGCGGGCCGCCTCGGGCAGGTTCCAGGCGCGGTCTGAGTAGGCGCGTCCGTGGTTGGTGAAGAAGAGGATGTGGTCGTGTGCGTGCGAAGTGCAGGTGGGCGATCTCGTCCTCGTCGCGGGTCGCCATGCCCAGCACGCCGCGGCCGCCGCGGCCCTGGGCGGAACTGGGCCGCGCCGGTCCGCTTGACGTAGCTGTTCTGCGTGACGGTGATCAGCACCGGGTCGTTGGGCGTCAGGTCTTCCTCGCGCATCTCGCCCACGGCCTCGTTGGAGATGACGGTCCGCCGCTCGTCGTTGAAGCGTTCCTTCAGCGCGACCGTTTCCTCGCGGATGATGGCCAGGATCTTCTCCGGGTTCGCCAGCAGGTCCTCCAGCCACTCGATGCGCGCCATGACCTGGCTGTACTCGTCCTCGATCTTCTGCTGTTCCAGCGCGGCCAGCCGCCGCAGTTGCAGGTCGAGGATCGCCTGGGCCTGCAACTCGCTGAGGCCAAAGCGTTCCATCAAGGCGTTGCGGGCGGCATCGGCGCTTTCGGACTCGCGGATCGTCTGGATGACCTCATCGAGGAACTGCAAGGCGATGCGCAGCCCTTCCAGGATGTGAGCGCGCTGGCGCAGCTTCTCCAGCTCGAACAGGCTGCGGCGGGTGATCACCTCCTGGCGGTGCTCGATGAAGATGTAGAGCGCCCGCTTGAGCGACAACAGCCGCGGCTCGCCGTTGATCAGCGCCAGCATGTTGATGGCAAAGGTGGACTGCAGGGGCGTGTACTTGAACAGGCGGTTGAGGGTCTTGCGCGGCGCGCTGTTGCGCTTCAGCTCGACGACGATGCGCATGCCCGTGCGGTCCGACTCGTCGCGCAGGTCGCTGATCTGGTCGAGACGGCCCTCGCGCGCCAGTTCGGCGATGCGCTCCAGCAGGTTGGTCTTGTTCAGTTGGTAGGGTATCTCGGTGATGATGATCTGGAAGCGGCCGCGCGACTCTTCGATGTCGGCGACGGCTCGCATCTGGATGTGGCCGCGGCCGGTGGCGTAGGCCGAGCGGATCCCGTCCAGCCCCAGGATGATGCCGCCGGTGGGGAAGTCGGGCCCCTTGACGTACTCCATCAACTCTTCCAGCGTGATCTCTTCCAGCCGCTCCCAGTTGTCGATGACATGCACCACCGCATCGGCGACCTCGCCCAGGTGGTGGGGCGGCACGTTGGTTGCCATGCCGACGGCGATGCCCGCTGCACCGTTGACCAGCATGTTGGGCAGGATCGACGGCAGCACCTCCGGCTCCTGCAGGCTGCCGTCGAAGTTCTCGCGCCAATCCACCGTGTCCATGTCGATGTCCTGCAGCAGCGTCTCGGCGATGCGCGCCATGCGCGCCTCGGTGTAGCGCATGGCGGCCGGGCTGTCGCCGTCCACCGAGCCGAAGTTGCCCTGGCCGTCCACCAGCGGGTAGCGCAGGCTGAAGTCCTGGGCCATGCGCGCCATCGCGTCGTAGACGGCCGTGTCGCCGTGGGGGTGGTACTTGCCCAGCACCTCGCCGACGATGCGGGCCGACTTGCGATAGGGCGATGTGGGGCGCATCCCCATGTCGTGCATGGCGTAGAGGATGCGGCGCTGCACCGGCTTCTGCCCGTCGCGGGCGTCGGGCAACGCGCGCGACACGATGACGCTCATGGCGTAGTCCAGATACGCCTCGCGCATCTCGCTTTCTATGTTGACGGAGCGGATCGCTCCGGCGTTGTTGTCTTCGGGCGCCTCGGTCGGCTCAGCCATTTCCAGCGGATCGGGTTGTGTCATAAAGAGGAGGGTTTCCCTTGTAGCATTTTCAAACAATACGGGGCTGCTGATTAGCTGGCAGCAACCCCGTGGTGCGACTGACTTTGGTTGACCAAATTATACCACAGAACACCGTTTTATCCCAATTCCGCGCCCTTTGCCAGCGGCGTGCGGCGGTCGACGGCGGCGTCAGTCAGGCCCTATATATGGTAGATTGCCGCATCCCGTGCACAAGATACGGCCGCGGCGCCAAGCAAGGTCCTGTAGCCGCGCGGCGCGCCGCGCGAATCACCCGCGGAGTCCACCAGGTGGCAAGCGTTGACCCTACATTGACCATGGATAGACCATGCGCTATAATCCGCGAAATGGCGGCAGGCAGGCTTGGCCTGCTGTCCCCGCATCCTTTCCGGGAGTTTGCATCATGGCTGTAGCAGTGAAACCGATGACCGAAAGCCGCGCGCCGGCCTTGCCTGTCCGCCAGGCGCTGACCCTGGCCGACTT
Source organism: Caldilineales bacterium (assembly GCA_041391245.1). Taxonomy (GTDB): domain Bacteria; phylum Chloroflexota; class Anaerolineae; order JAAEKA01; family JAAEKA01; genus JACKBK01. The sequence goes on along the minus strand of JAWKOJ010000013.1, from coordinate 56,175 downwards.
CGACGCGCTGCCCGAGGGACCGCCTGACTATGAATTTGATGGAGGGAAGTTGGTTGCCATGCCTCGTCCATATCCGCGCCACCAGAAGATCATCATGCGATTGGGCGCCGCGCTCGATGAGCACATCTCAGCGTCGAACTCTGGCTCTGTTTGGCCTGAAATCGATGTCCAGTTGTCGCGCCGGCGCGTCTACGTTCCCGACCTGGTGTTTCTGGCGGAGGATAACCTGGAGCGCTACTCGGCCGAGCGCGGGCGGATCATCGGCGCGCCGGATCTGGTGGTGGAGATCGTCTCGCCGGCCAGCGCCAGCCGCGACCGCGTGGACAAGTTCAACGCCTATCGCGAGGCTGGTGTGCCATGGTACTGGCTGATCGACAGCCAATCCCTGACGGTGGAGGAATACCGCCTGACGCCGGAGGGTTACCTGGCGTTGACACGCGTAGCTGCCGGCGAGGTGTTCCAGCCGCACCTGTTCCCCGCATTGCAGATCAACCTGGCCGAACTGCTGGGCGAGACGGTCCAGCCGGACGTTGAGCCGGAGGAAGCCGACGCGGCCGCCGAATGATAGGAAGTCCTGCAACGGCTTGGGTGATCTTGTTCGTCGGCATCGTGCTCGAGGTCATCGGCACCACAAGCATGAAACTGTCTGAGGGCATGACCCGGCCGGTTTATGCCGTGGCCATGTTCGTCTGCTATGCCCTGAGTCTGGGCGCGATCGCGCTGGCGCTCAAGCAATTGGAGGTCAGCCTGGTCTACGCGATCTGGGCCGGCCTTGGCACAGCGCTGATCGCGGCCATTGGCGTTGTCTGGTTCCACGAACCAATGACGGCGCTGAAGCTGGCGTCCATCGGGCTGATCATCGCGGGCGTCGTCGGCCTTGGATTTGCCGGCGTAGGAAGGTAACCCCATGGAACTGCACGAACTGCTGGCGCTCTACGATCAGGAAGAGCGTGTCAAGGCCGTGTGGCCGGACATTGTGCGCGAGGAGACCGGGCTGGTGGTGCGCCACCTGCCCAGGAACCCCGGCGAGCACCGCGACAGCGTGTTCATCGCCTACACCTGCCTGGACACCGACAACGCCGACCGCGTGATCCAGGAACAGATCGAGTATGCCAGCGGGCAGGGGCTGAAGGTTGGCTGGAAGCTCTACACCCACGATCAGCCGGCCGATCTGGACGCGCGTCTGCTGCTGCACGGGTTCACGGCCGACGAGCCCGAGAGCATCATGGCGCTGGAGCTCGACAGCGCGCCGGCCGAGCTGCTCCAGCCCGTCAACGCGGACATTCGCCAGATCCGCGATCCCGCGCTGCTGCGCGATGTAGAAGCCGTGGAGCGGGCCGTATGGGACGAAGATCAGGACAGGATTATCGCCTATCTCACCGACTCCCTGCTCGACAAGGACGGATGGATGTCGATCTACGTGGCCTACGACGACGACATCCCGGTCAGCGCGGCCTGGCTCTATCTTGAAGAGGGCCGGCCCTTTGCCAGCCTGTGGGGCGGATCGACGTTGGCGGCGTATCGCAAGCGCGGCTACTACACTGCGCTGCTGGCCGTGCGTTTGCAGGAGGCGATCCGGCGCGGGGCGCGCTTCCTGACCATCGACGCCAGCCCCATGAGCCGGCCCATCGTGCAGCGCTTCGGGTTTCGCCAAATCACGACCGCGTGCGACTATAACTGGGAGCCGGCACAATGATCATCCAGGTGCTGATCGAGAACTCGCTGTTGCTGCTCTTCCTGGTTTCGGCGGCCGGCTACGCGCTGGGCCGCATCCGCATCAAAGGCGCCAGCCTGGGTGTGGCAGCGGTGCTCTTCGTCGGCCTGGCGGTGGGAGCGCTGGACCCGGATCTGAAGATACCACCGGCGCTGTTCGACCTCGGCCTCGTCCTCTTCGTGTACACCGTCGGGCTGACCAGCGGGCCGGGTTTTTTTGCCTCGTTCAAGAGCAAGGGGCTGCGCGACAACCTGTTTGCCGTGGTGGTGCTGGTGCTGGCCGCGGGGGTTGCCGTAGTCGAGTTCCTTGTGCTGCGGATGCCGGCCACCGTGACCTCGGGTTTGTATGCCGGCGCGCTGACCAACACGCCCGCGCTGGCCAGCGTCATTGACACCATCGCCAACAACACACCGGCCGGCCTGTCGTCGGAGATGGCCAACGAGCCGACCGTCGGCTACTCGGTGGCGTACCCGATCGGCGTGATGGGGGTCATCCTCACCGGCTACGTCTTGCAGCGCGTCTGGCGCATCAACTACCGCGACGAGGCGCGCAAGCTGCGCGGCATCTACCTGGTAGAGCAGGAGCTGTACAACCGCACGGTCCGCATCACGCAGACGGCGGCGGTCGGCCAGTCGATCCGGCAGTTGGTGGCGACCTATGGCTGGCACGTCGTCTTTGCCCGCCTGCAGCGCGGCGATGAGGAGCAACTGGCCACGGGCGCCACCGTGCTGCAGGCCGGCGACCTGCTGAGCGTCATCGGCGCGCCCGAGGATGTGGATGTGGTAGTGGCCGCGCTGGGTGAGCTGACCGACTACCACCTGGAGTTGGACCGCAGCCGCTACGACTTTCGCCGCGTTTTCGTGTCCAGCCCGCAGATTGCCGGCCGCAAGCTGGGCGACCTACAACTGCCGCAGGAATATGGCGCGATCGCAACCCGTGTGCGTCGCGGTGACGTGGACCTGCTGGCCGAGAGCAGCACTGTGTTGGAGCTGGGCGACCGGGTGCGGGTGGTGGCGCCGCGCGATCGGATGGATGATGTGTCGGCCTTCTTTGGCGACTCGTACAAGGCGTTGAGCGAGATCGACCTGCTGGCGCTGGGGCTGGGCATCAGCATCGGCCTGCTGATCGGCATGATCACCGTCCCGCTGCCGGGCGGCGCCAGCTTCAAGCTGGGCAATGCGCTGGGGCCGCTGTTCGCCGGCTTGATCCTGGGCTCGCTGCGGCGTACCGGCCGCGTGGTCTGGACGCTGCCCTACAGCGCCAACCTGACCATTCGCCAGATCGGCCTGATCCTGCTGCTGGCCAGCATCGGGCTGCGCTCCGGCTACACCTTCGTGCAGACGCTCGGCAGCGGCAACGGGCTGACGCTCTTCGCCGCCGGCGCGCTGATCACACTGACTGTGTCACTTCTGATCGTGGTGATCGGCTACAAGGTGTTCAAGATACCCTACGGCCTGCTAACCGGCATGTTGGCCGGCGTGCATACCCAGCCCGCGGTTCTCGGCTTTGCGCTGGAGCAATCGGAGGACGAGATGCCCAACACCGGCTATGCGTTGACCTTCCCCATCGCGACCGTCACCAAGATCGTGATGGCGCAACTGTTGCTGCTAGTGCTGAAGTGAGACGCCAAGAAACCGAGTTTCTTCAGAGAAACTCGGTTTCTAAGCCAGCGAGATCCATAGCTTGGGCGGGTCTCCTGACCGAGCCTGCCCGCCTATCGATGATCCGGTGCCAGCGCCGCCGCGATGAAGTTCGACCAGCATTCGTCCGGCTCCCAGATCGAGAGCAGGTCCCAGCGGGCGTCCTCCTCGTCTGCGCCGAGCCGCAGCACCCGGTAGAGGTACATGAAGCTGGACACGCGGTAGTTCAGCGCACAGTGGACGAACACGCGGCGACCCCGGTTCGCTTCCATCGTCGTAAAGAACCGCGCCAGGTCGTCGGGCGTCGGGTTGGTCCAGACCACCGGTATGTGGACGTACTCCATTCCTAGCGCCCCCACGATGCCTGCCTCATCAGCCAGCGCGTTGTCCGAGCTGGCCATCGCCAGGTTGACCACTAACTCGAAGCCGGCATCGCGTATGGCGGTGAACTGGCCGGCGGTCGGCTGGCCGGCCGTGCCGATCAACGGCAGGATCTGAAAGAAGTTGGTGATCGAGTCGAGGGTGTTCATGGATCGTTGGCCTCCGTTCGCCCGTGACGTGAAGCGTGAAACGTGAAACGTGAAGGCTGAAACGTGAAGGCTGAAACGTGATGCGTGAAATGTGAATACGTGAAGCGTGTGGCGTGAAGGCGCTCAGGTACTTGTCTGGACCGGTCACGCATTACGCATCACGCATTACGCATCACGCATCACAACTCCGTTTCACATCATCCGTCTGACCGCGATTATACTTTCCAAACCGAGGAGCGACAACCATGACAACCGTCGGCGTGCGGCGGGAGGACAAGAGCATCTGGGAGCGGCGTGTCCCGCTGACACCGGTCGGCGCGCGCCATCTGCGCGAGCAGCACAGCATCGACACGCGCGTCCAGCCCTCGTCGATCCGCGCCTTCTCCGATGACGAGTTTAGCCAGGCCGGCGCGCAGGTCGATGAGGATCTGTCCGGCTGTCCTGTGGTCCTGGCGATCAAGGAGATACCGAAGGAGGTCTTTCTGCCCGGCCAGGCCTATGTCTTCTTCGCGCATGTCATCAAGGGTCAGCCGTTCAACATGCCGATGCTGCAACGGCTGCTGGACCTGGGCTGCACGTTGATCGACTACGAAAGGATCATCGACGAAGGCGGCCGGCGGCTGATCTTTTTTGGCTGGCACGCGGGCGTAGCCGGGGCGCTGGAGACGTTGCGGGCGCTGGGGCTGCGGTTGGCGTGGCAAGGGATCGACACCCCGTTCGCAGCGCTGCGCCAGCCCTACCAGTACCACGACCTGGACGAGGCGCTGGTCGATCTCAGGGCGCTGGGCGGCGCGATCCACCGCTACGGACTGCCTGCCAGGCTGGCGCCGCTGACCCTGGGTGTGGCCGGCTACGGCAACGTGGCGCGCGGCGTCTGGCACATCCTCGACCACCTGCCGGTCGAGGTCGTCGATCCGGGTGAGCTGGCAGCGCTGGCAAGCGATCCATCCGCGTCGCGGCACGTCATCTGCGCGACCACCTTCCGCGAGGAACACATCGCGGCGCCGCTGGCAGCCGGCCAGCCCTTCGACCTGCAGCGCTACTACCGCCACCCGGAGGAGTTCCGGCCGGCCTTCGAGCAATACCTGCCGTATCTCGACGTGCTTGTCAACGCCATCTACTGGGCGCCGCAGTACCCGCGGCTGGTGACGGCGGCGTACCTGCGCAATGCGCTGGAGGCTGACACGCGCTGCGCCTGCAGGTCATCGGCGACATCAGTTGCGACATCGACGGCGCGATCGAGTGCACCGTGCGCGCCACCGAGGCAGGTGAGCCGAGCTTTGTCTACGACCCGCTGACCGGCGGGACGACCGACGGCGTGGCTGGCCGCGGCGTCGTCGACATGGCAGTGGACATCCTGCCCAGCGAGCTGCCGCGCGACGCATCCGAGGACTTCAGCCGCGTGCTGGCCGGGTTCATCCCCGCGTTGGTCGCCGCCGACTACAACATGTCGTTCGATGACCTCGACCTGCCCGCGCCCATCAAGCGCGCCGTCATCACCCACCGCGGCGAGCTGACGCCGGATTACCGCTATCTGGAGCAGTACTTGTAACTCCTGCTCTTACTCCTACTCATCCTCCTACTCCTACTCCTACTCGTCCGGACAAGAGTAGGAGTAGGATGAGTAGGAGGATGAGTAGAGGAGGACGGAAAGGACGCCAAACATGAAAGATCGTAGTTTTCGGCGCCGGCATGGTCGCCGGCGCGCTGGTGCGCTATCTGCTGGACCAACCCGACTTTCACGTCACGGTCGCCAGCCGCACGGTCGGCAAGGCCGAGGCGCTGGTGGCCGGCCATCCCAACGGCCGCGTTGGCCGTCGACTCCGACGACCCCGCCGCGCTGGAGGCGCTGATCCGCGGGGCGGATCTGGCCGTCAGCCTGCTGCCCTACGCCTATCACCCGACCGTGGCGCGGCTGTGCGTCGCCAACCGGGTGCACATGGTCACGACGTCCTACGTCAAGCCGGCCATGGCGGAGCTGGATGAGGCGGCGAGGGCCGCGGGTGTCATCCTGCTCAACGAGATCGGGGTCGATCCCGGCATCGACCACATGACCGCGATGCGTATCATCCACGGTGCGGGGCGACGGCGGGCGCGTGACCAGCTTCGTGTCTTGGTGCGGCGGCCTTCCGGCGCCTGACGCCAACGACAACCCGCTGGGCTACAAGTTTTCCTGGAGCCGCGGCGTGCTGCTGGCCGGCAAGAACCCGGCGCACTACCTGTGGAACGGTGAGGACGTGGAGATACCGGGCGACGAGCTGTTCGACCCCACTATGTCACTGTGCCGGTGGCCGTGGAGGGCGAGGAGATCGACTACGACGGCTATCCCAACCGCGACAGCTTACCCTACATGCAGACCTACGGCATCACCAATCCGTTGACGTTCTTCCGCGGCACGCTGCGCAACGTGGGCTGGTGCCAGACGCTGCGCAAGCTGGCCCAGCTTGGCATGCTGGACGAGACGCCGCGCGACCTGGCTGGCCTGACCTACGCCGGCCTGACTGCCAGTCTGACCGACAGCGCCGGCAGCCTGCGCGGCGATTTGGCGGAACATCTGGATCTGCCTCCCGACTCGTTCGTGCTGGACAACCTGATCTGGCTGGGGCTGCTGAGCGACCAGGCGCTGCCGGCCGGCGTCCGTTCACCCATCGACGTGCTGACCGCGACCATGCTGGACAAGATGCGCTACGCCCCCGGCGAGCGCGACATGCTGATACTCAAGCACATCTTCGAGGCCGAGTTCCCCGACCGGCGCGAGCAGTTGACGTCAACCATGGTCGATTTCGGCATCCCCTACGGTGACACGTCTATGGCGCGCACGGTTGGCCTGCCGGCCGCCATCGCCGTGAAGCTGATCCTGACGGGCCAGATCGATCTGACCGGCGTGCAGGTGCCGGTGGTGCCGGAGATCTACGAGCCGGTGCTGGCGGAGCTGGAGTCGCTGGGCATCCAGTTCATCGAAACGCGCCAGATTACCGAATCACTGTAGGATAGCCCCTTGTGGGCGTTCCGGGAGGCAGAACGGGCACAAGGCCCTATCCTACGACAGAAGCTCCTGCTGCACGCGCAGGAACGCCAGGATGAAGTCGTCCAGATCACCGTCGAGGACGGCCTGGACGTCGTTGCGGCGGACCCGGGTGCGCGGGTCTAGGACGTGCCCCTGGCCGCCAAGCTGGTAGACTCGTGCGACCTCCAGGTCGGCCTGGCCTGCCGGCGGGGCGTAGTCGGGGAGAAACAGCCGGATGTAGTCCGGCGAGCGCATGGCGCGATAGCAGGGCTCCCGGTCGATCCACTGCGGACCGAACCATTCGACCACCACTTCCACCAGGGTCTGGCTGCGCTCGCCGCTGGGACGCTTCTCGTTGAAACGGTGCAGGCCCTGCTCGCCAGTGACGAAGCCGCGCACGTTGACCCCTTCCAACAGGACGGCCAGCTCGCGCGCGTCGCCCTGGCCCGCCAGTTGCTTGATCTTGTTGTCATCGTCGCCGGCCGAAAGAGAATACCAGCGGTAGGGGAAATAGGCCGCTGTCACATCAGAGCAGCTTACCAACTCGATGTCAGGCAGGTCAGAAAGATCCTCGAAATCGTCGGGATCGTAGTCGGCCGCCATGCGTGCGACACGCTCGCGCGCCTCGCGCATGCGGGCTTCCGTCAGCTCCAGCGGGTCCAGCCTGGCCATGCTGATCTCGTAGCCCTTGCGCTGGCCCCAGCGGGCATACATCTGCGCCAGTTGGATCAGCGCCTGCGCGTCCTCCTCGTGGCGCTGGCCGACGACGCGCAGGATCAGCATTGCGTACTTGCCGGCCACACTGCCGGCGCTCATCAGCTCGATCTCAAGGTAGGCGGCGTCGCGCTCCAGGCGGGCCAGGCCATCGGCCAGATCGCCGCGATAGCTGGAGTCGCGCTCGCGCCGCACCAGCCCGGCCAACTCCTCCAGGTATTCGGCGCGTTCGGTCAGTTGGCGCAGGCGCTTCAGCACCCTGTCAAGGCGATAGAACTTCTCCACAGTTTCCTGCGCCCCGTAGGTGTTGTCCCAGAAGGACGGCTTGTTCATCGCCGCCAACGCCTGGCTGCGCTCATCCTCGTATCTCAGGACGTCCGGCCGCTCGCTCCAGACCTGTAGCTTGAGCCGCAGCGACGCGAATCCCTCGACCAACTCCCGGTCGGTCAGCCGGCGGCGCTTGCCATCGGCCTCCAGCGGCGATGCGCCCAACTCCACCGTAGCCGTCCGGTCGGCGTTGCTGAGCTGAATCGCGCTGAGGGTCACCTGGTCGCCGGCGCGCCGCAGGCGCAGCAAGTCGCCGCCGCCGTCGGGCCGTCCCGCCAGAAAGCGCGCCAGCGGCACAACCACCAGACGCTCGATGGCCCGCTTCAGCGGGCGCGCGCCGTAGGCCGCGTCGAAGCCCTGCTCCACCAGCAGGTCGATCACGTTGTCGTCCACCTCGGCCAGCACGTTGCGGCGCACCAGCCCCTCGCGCATCAGCACGTGGCCCAGTTCACGGCGGGCGATCTGGCGCATCACCTCCGGGCTGAGCGGCTGGAAGACCACCACCTGGTCGATGCGGTTGATGAACTCGGGCCGGAAATACTGCTCGATCTTGCTGCGCCAGTAGGACGGATCATCGCTCGCCCCCGCGGCGCGGTTGCTGGCCGCCAGGCCAAGCCCGCGCTGTTCGCGCGCGCCGGAGCCGAGGTTCGACGTCAGCAGCACCACCGCGTTCTGAAAGGAGGTGGTCTGGCCGGTGGCGTCCGTCAGCCGCCCCTCACCCATGACCTGCAGGAACAGGTCGTAGATCTGCGGATCGGCCTTCTCGAACTCGTCCAACAGCAGCACGCAGAAGGGCTGGGCGCGCACGCGGCCGGTAAGCTCGCCTTCGCTGTCGCTGCCGGGCATACCGATCAGCCGCCGGACGCCCGCCGGGTCCATGTACTCGCTCATGTCGAAGCGCAGCAGCCGCTTCTCGTCGCCGAACAGGTAGGACGCCAGCGTCTTGGCCATCTCGGTCTTGCCGACGCCGGTCGGGCCGATGAACAGGAAGCTGCCCAGCGGCTTGTGCGGGTCGTTCAGTCCGGCCTTGATCACGGCCACCAGGTCGGTCATGGCGTCGACGGCCGCGTCCTGCCCGATGACACGCTCGGCGAAGTAGCTGCGCACCGCGGTGATGTCCAGCGGCGCGGCGTCGGAGAGCAGGAACTCCGGCAGGCCGGTCTGGCGCGTGAAGCTGGCGACCACGTGGCGGCGATCGATGGTCAGCCGCTTGTCGTTGACGCCCCGCTGCCCGTCAACGTCGCCGACGGCCTGCTCCACCAGGCTGATTGCCTTGCCCGGCAGGGCGCGGTAGGGCAGGTAGCGGGTGGTAAGCTCGACCGCCGCCTCCAGCGCCGACGGCTGGAGGCGCACGTTGCTCTCCTTCTCCAGCCGGTGGACCACGGTCGCCAGAACCGCCAGCGTGTCGCTGGTGCTGGTCGCCTCAACCGGCACGGTGCGGAACTGGCTGACAAATCCGGGCGTCAGGCGGTCCGTGTAGCGCAGCCGATGGGGCGTGCTCTCGCCGATGATGACCACGTCGCCGGTCTGGATGTACGGCTTAAGGAAGCTGGCCATGTTCTCGTCGCTCTTCGACCAGCGGCCGGCGTCGGCCAGCCCGGCGATATCTTCGACGAAGAGGATGTGGCGCTTCTTGCGCACCTCGTGCACCAGGTTGGTGAGCTTCTCCTGCCACTGGCCGATGAACTGCATGCCGGCCAGCAGCGACGAGCCGGTCACCGACCACAGCTCGCGGTCGTGCAGCGTCTCCGGGCACTCCTTGCGCTGGATGCGGCGCGCCACCTCGTGCACGATGGCGGTCTTGCCGACGCCAGAGTCGCCCAGCAGGATCAAGCTCGGCCGGCTGTCGCCCGCCAGGATGCGCAGCACCTCCTCGACGACCGGCTCGCGGCGATAGGCGCGGCCTAGCTGCTTTTCCTTGGCCTGCGCGGTCAGGTTGACGCCGCTGGAACGGAGCGCCCAGAAATCCGCCTCCTCCATCTCCTTGCGATCCTTGTCGGACTGGATCGGCGACTTGGGCGTGAACTCAACGGTCAGAGTCTCGATGTTCTCGTAGCGCATTCCCTGGAAGTTTTGGAGAACCTCCAGCGGCGCGCCGCCAAAATACTCGCTGATCTCGGCCTTCGCCAGTTCTTCCAGGTCGTCCTCCGGGCGGCTGAAGAACACCAGCGGCTGGTTGTAGGGTTGCATGGTCAGCAGCGGCGCTTGAACCATGAACTGGCCGTCGGCCGGGATGAGGATCAGGCTGACGAGCAGGTGGAAGGAGTTGCGCCGCCGCCGGCCGTCGGGGTATCTGGGGAACAGCTCCACCTGCGTCTTGAACAGTTGCGTGCCGGGCGTCGCGGCCAGATCGTTGACGTGGGCCGGATCCATGTCGGCCAGCCGCTGCATCAGGGCCAGGGTAATCTCGCCCTTGCACTCTTCCAGCGTCGGGCCGAAGGCCGTGATGCCGGGAGCGCTGGGCACGGTCACGGTGTAGGTCTGGTTCTGGTGGCGGCGGACGAAGATTGTGATGGCGATTTCCATCCGGTGTTCCCTTTCCCTGACAGTTGACGAGGGCGGAATGAGCAAACAACGGTCTCAAGTATACCGAACATCAACCGGCGCACAAAACTGCGCGCGTCGGTATGGACGGATGGGAAACGAGAGGGGCAGTCTTGGGTCAGACAGGCGAGGGACTGCGGCGCTTGGCCAGCGCGTGCAGAAACTGGCGGACCGCTGCGGGAGAGGAGAATCGGCAGGCTGCCAGCGATGGGCGGTCGGCCGCGGCCACCACGAAGGACTGCCCGCCGAGCGCGTTGATCACAGCGAACGCTTCCTCGTCCTTGTCGTCGTCGCCGATGTAGACCGGCAGCGCGCCTGGCTGCGGATCACGTTCTGCCAAAAAGCGGATGGTGTCCCCCTTGTTGGCCTGCGCCGGGCCGATCTCAAGGAACTTGTGCCCGCCCAGGATGCGGAACTGTCCGGGCAGCGCGCCTTGCAGCGCGTCGTCAGCCAGGCGGCGCGCGCCAGCCAGCGTCTCACCGGCCGCGGCATCGTCGGCGAAACGGGCGTGCAGCGCCATCGACCAGCTTTTGTCTTCCAGGTAGAAGCCCTGGCGATCGTCGATCAGCGCGGCCCAGCGCGGCTTCAGGTTGTCCAGCACAGGGCGAATCGCGGCCAGCTCGACCCGCTGCGACAGGGCGCCATCGGGCCAGCGCAGCTCGATGCCGTAGGTGCCGGCCAGCAGAATCCCCGGCACCGGAACGAGTGCCTCGATGTGGCTCAGCCGGCGGCCGCTGATAATGGCAACCTCGGTTCGCGGCAACTGCGCCAGCCGGAGCAGCAAGCCGGCGATGGCCGGGTCAGGCAGGATGTCGTCGGGCGTCGGCGCGAAGTCGGCCAGTGTACCGTCGTAGTCGAGGTAGAGTCGCAGCGCCGCGGCGCCTGCCAGGCGTTCCGCCAGCGCGGCTGTCTCACATGCAGGAGGGGTCATGGACAGATCACCGTGTCAGCAGGGGCAGGATATCGCGCTGGAAGATCGCCTGCCAGGTGTATTGCTGGCGTATCAGGCGGCGCAAGCGGCAGACGGGGTCGCCCTCAACCCGCGCCACGATGCGCTGGGCGATCCGGCGCGGCGATTCGTCCAGGCCGAAGAGCGTTACATCGTCGGCGCCGATCTCGCGCGCCGCCGGCACGCCGGTGGCCACCACGGGAACGCCGGCCAGCCCGGCTTCCAGCACCGGCATGCCGAACCCCTCGCGGTGGCTGGGCATGAACATCACGTCGCTGACGCGGAACAGGTCGCCGACCACCGCCGCATCGATCAGATACGGGGTGTCCGGGTCCGGTCCTGACTCGAAGACGAAGCGCACCTCGTCCTCCACGCCCAGCGCGGCGCGGCGGTCTTGCAGGCTGTGAAAATAGGCCATGCTTTCGCTGTCGTGCGGATCGGGCGGGCCGGTCAGTACCAAGAGCGGCCGGTCGACGTGGTGCTTGAGCGCCGCTACCACCTCCAGCGCCAGCTCGATGTTCTTGGCGACCGTGACGCGCACCGGCATCAGCAGGACCAGGTCGGCTTCTAACAGGCCGATACGCGCAATCAGGTCGGCGCCAGCCGGCGCCAGCCCTAGCAGTTCCTGCGGATCGACGCCGTTGTAGACGACGTGGATCTCGTCTTCGGCGCACCCGTACAGCCCGGCCAGCGTCGCCTGGCGCTCGCGCGAGACGACCACGTAGGTCACGTCATCGCGCATAGTCCGCAGCAGATCCCAGGGATAGCCGGGATGCACATCGGCGCGCGAGCGCGGGCTGGTCCAGGCGAAGTCGTGGCACCAGGCGATGCAACGGCGGATCGTTCCGTCGTCCAGCAGGCGGTCCAGCGCGGCCGTCAGCGGCAGGTTGAACTGCTTGGTGAACACGTTGTGGACGATCAGCGCGTCCACCGGCTCCAACAGCGGCCGCAGCGCTGCGGCCAGCCTGCCCGGCAACTCGTCGAAGCTGGCGGGTATCTGTCCGTCCGCTAACTGGGCGGAGGCTGCCATGATCTGCGGGTGACGCGAGTCGATCTCCGGCAGCGCGGCCAGCGCGACACCGGCCGGCAGCGCAGCCTGGTCGCCGCGCCCGGCGATGACCGTCACCGGCAGACCGGCCTCGGTGAACGTGCGCGCGTGGGCCAGCATGACAGCCTCGACGCCGCCGACCACCGGCGGCGCGCTGTAGTGCAGTATGGCGGTGCGCGGATGGTTCGGCGTCATGCGACGGCTCCCTTCAGCTTGAGCCGCGCGGCGGCGTCCAACTGGTTGTCAAGCCAGGTTGTGATGTCGTTCTGCTCGATGACCGTGCGCAGCATTGTCATGCGATCCTTGCGTTCAGCCGCAGGCATGGTCAGCCCGCGGTGCAGCGCCTCGGCGGTCGCATGCACGTCGCATGGCGAGATGACGAGGGCGCCCGCCTCCAGTTCCTCGCGCGCGCCGGTGCTCTCTGAAAGCACCAGCACCCCCGATCGTTGATTGGCGATGGGGCCTTCCTTGGCAACCAGGTTCATGCCGTCGGCGATGGAGTTGACCAGCAGCACGTCGTAGAGCTGCATGGCAGCCACGGCCCGCGGGTAGCTTTCCCCCATCAGCAAGCGGATCGGCTCCCATTCACCGGTGCCAAAGCGAGCGTTGACCCGTCCGGCGGCCGCCATCAGCGCGTCGAGATAGGTGCGATACTCGCGCACCTCCAGCCGCGACGGCACCAGGATCGCCACAAAGGTCACCTTCTCGATGTGTTGGGGATGGCTCTCCAGCATCTCCTCGAACGCCAGAAAGCCGCGCACGATATTCTTGCTCGGCTCGGTGCGTTCGATGCGCAGGATGATTTTCTGGTCCGCCAGCTGCGTTTCGAGGTCGGCGCGCAGGTCGGCGACCTGGGGCGTTCGGGCGAACTGGCGCAGGCGTTTGACGTCGATGGAGATCGGGAACTCACGCACATGGGTGGCGTGGTTGCGATACCAGACCCGTCCCTTTCTGAACTTGACGCTGGCACGCGGCAGGTACGCCTCGCAGGTGCGCATGAAGTTGAGCGCATCGGCGCGCGTCTGAAAGCCCAACAGGTCGACCGCGCACAGGCCGTCCAGAATCGCCAGCCGCATGTCAGGCGGCAGGATGCGCCAGTACTCGGTGCCCGGCCAGGGGATGTGGACGAAGTGCAGCAGCGACGGCCGCTCGGCGGGCCGCATCTGCGACCGGATCATGCGCGCAGTGAGATATAGGTGATAATCCTGCAACATCACCATGGTCGGCTCATCGTTGGCGCGCGCCTGAACGGCGATGGCGTCGGCGAACCGCTGATTGACTGCCACATAGCCGTCCGTCCATGCCTGCCATGTTTTGCGGTCGATAACCGGCGCCAACGGCAGGTCCCACATGCTGTGCTGCAGGAACCAGAGCAGCGGGTTGGCGATGGTGTTGTAGTAGCCGTCGTAAGCGTCGGGGTCGGGCGAGATGAAGTTGACGTGCAGGGTGGCTGGCTTGCGGCCGATGTCCAGCGTGACCTTGCCCTGACCCCAGTTGAGGTCATCTTCGGTGCGCGCGCAGGCGATCCAGGTGATTGGCATCCTGCCGGCCAGGCCAGTCAGCGCCGTGACCAGCCCGCCCGTGCCGCGGGTAAACGTGCGGCTGCCGTCCCCGGCCGTTTGAAACGTCACGGGGCCGCGGTTGGCGGCCACGATCAGCGCCTGGCGCCGCCCGCTGCTCGATGTCGAAGTTGTCATAAAGTTGCCCCTCGCAGAGAGCCGGCCTATGCGCCGTTCTCTGCACTGGCGCGGATCGCCAGGTCTATGAACACCGCCGCGGTCCAGCCAAAGATGGCCGCGGCAGTCTCAGGCGGCTCGCCTGTCTCGGCGTTGTAGTACTCGTAGATGCCGTCGTGGGCCATGATAAGGTCGAGAGTCTTCTCGCGCAGATCGCGTGCCAGATCGTGTCGCCCGATCTGTTCCAGCGCTTCGATGAAGATGTAGTTGATGTTGGCCCACACCGGGCCGCGCCACATGGTCTTGGGATCGAACTTGACGTCGTCCCTGGCCACGGTGGGTATGACGTGGTCGCCCCAGAATCTGGCCGGATCGGTCAGGTGGCCGATGAGCCGCTCACGGATGTCGTCCGGCAACTGGCCGGTCCAAAGCGGGTACAGGTTGAAAGGTGTGATCACGGGGATCGGCACCTGGTCGTGCAGCGCCCGGAAGACCCCGCTCTCGCCGTCCCAGAAGTCGGCGACCATGCGCCGGACGATGGCCGCCGCCCGCTTGCGCCACATGGCGCCCTCGGCGTCCATGCCCAACGCCTCGGCCATCACGGCCAGCGAGCCCATCTGGACGCAGAGATAGGTGTTGATGTCAGGCGACTCGACCGGCATGCCGTAGTCCCAGAGCGGGCTATCGTCCAGCCCGGAGCTGTAGGGGTGGTTGTATTGCACCAGCCCGTCGGCGTCGTCGTCGTTCATGCTGAACCACCAGGCGTTCCAGCGGACCAGCGGTACGTAGATCTCGGCCAGGAAGGCGGGATCGGGGTCGGTCTCGTGCAGCTTCAGCGCGGCCCACGCCATGATCGGCGGCTTGGTCACCTCGGCCTTGAAGGGATGTTCGATGGAGGCGACTACCGCCTCGTCGTAGACGGCGTCAGGGATCATGCCGTCGGGCAACTGGCAATCGATCATGGTCCGCAACTGGTTGCGGGCCAACTCGGCGTCCACATGGCGGTAGGCCAGCGCATGGAAGCAGGCATCCCAGTTCCAGATGCCCACATAGTTGATCTTGGACGGCATCATCGCCTCCCTGCTGACGCGTCCCAGCGGCGCAACCAGGTTGTTGCGCATCACCCACCAGGCGTAGTAGTAGTGGCGGCTGAAGCGCTCGTCCACCTTTGGGACCTTGTCGAACCACTCTTCCCAGTCTCGCTGGCGCTCGGCCACCGTGTGTGAAAAAGGCACAGCCGCGCCGTCCACGTTGGGATCGTTGCGGATGTTGAGGTGAACGGTCACGTCCTTGCCGGCTTCCAGAGCCAGTTCGACGATGTAGGCTTCCCGCTCCAGCCCGATTTCGTTGCGCAGCAGCTTGCCTGTGCAGTGATAGGCCAGGTTGCGCACGGCCCGCAGGCTGCCGCCGTCGTCCGACCGCTGCCACAACTGGGTGCTGACCCGAAACCGTATCCCGGCGTCGGTGTCCGCCGGCAGGCCAATGGCGATTGTGTCGCTGTTGTTGAATGCCAGCCGGAAGTCGCCGATGCGCGTTTCGAAGACCAGCATGTGGGGATAGGTCGTCAGGTTGAAGGCCAGCGCCATGCTGTCGGCGTCGATGAAGGTCAGGTCCTGAATGTACGGCGGGCGAAAGCGATAGGTGTCAAGGCCGGGCTGCAGGGCCGTAAGGCGTTCGGCGAGTTTGATGTACAGCGAGTTGTGGTCCAGGGTCTTGAACACCAGCAAGCGCGATCCGCGGTCGCTGAAAGGTACGAGGGTGAGGTTGATATGGTTCTTGAGAAGTTCGTTGTAGGTATTGGTCATCGTGTTCTCCGGTAGCCGAATTGTAGCACGGCCCGGCAAATGCGTCAAAGGTTGACATAAAAACCTATTCTGGCCTCTTGTAGGATAGGGCCTTGTGCCCGTTCTGCACCCCGGAACGCCCACAAGGGGCTATCCTACAGGGTGAAATTTCTGGTTTTACCGGATTCTGTTGATGCGGGAAGCTGTCGTCGCAAGGGCGCCCGCCGGTGGCAACAAGCCATCCGGCTACGAAATGCAAGCCCGCTGGGCTACGGAATCCGCAGGCCTGGAGGGCCTTTCACATCGTAGCCCGATCCGTTTGACGGTCGGGCGGTCACACACCTACAGAATCCGCTAGAACCGGTGAATCTCCATGCGCCGGACAGCCCGCGCGAGTTGCAGCAGGGGCCGATTCGTTGTATGCTTGCAATTGCCGATTCCGGCAGCGCTTCTGACACCAACACACTGGAAGGAACATCTATGACAGTCGAACAATCTCGCGAGAAAGTCAAGGCCAGCATCTGGCAGTCCATCGCCAGGAGCGGCGTGCAGATCGACGCCGTGCCTGCCGATCAGCTTGATGCGCTGGTAAACGCCATCACCGACGGCGTCCTGGTGGCGGTGGACGACATGTTGGAGGACAGCGGCGTTGCCGGGCGCACCGACAGCGTGCTCGCGCCGTTGACAGACGAGGAGATCGTGCTCTGGGAAGGCCGCCCATTCCTGTCGTTGGTCACGCACTACCGCATCACCAACCAGCGGGTGCGCATCGAGAGCGGCTTCCTGGGCAAGGACCGCGACGACATCGAGCTGGTCCGCATCCAGGACATCGACCACGACCAGGGGCTCGGCGAGCGGGCGCTGAACATCGGCGACATCCGCGTCGCCAGCGCCGATCCGTCCAAGCCGCATGCCGTCCTGCGCAACGTCAAGGATCCCGTCGAGGTCCACGAGATCCTGCGGCGCGCCATGCTGGACGCACGCAAGAAGTATCGCTACAGCGTGCAGGAAGAGATGTGAGTGCGCCGGCCGCATACGTCGACCCGGAGCATCTGCAAGCGGCAGTCCAGGCCGAGTTCTTCTGGGTGTTGGGGCTGGAGGAGGGCAACCCGCTCCGCCGCGCCCTGACGCCCGCCATCCGGCCGGCTTTGCGGCGCTTCGCCGAGGTCGCGGCGCCGTTCGACCGCGACGTGGCGGAGATTGGCATCTCACGTGCGCTGCGCAGTCGCGCGCCGCGGTTCATCAGAGGGCTGACCGTCAGCAACGCCGGATTGATCCCGCCGGCCGGTCCGCTGTTGCTGCTCTCCAACCATCCGGGCGGCCTGGACCTGTTCCTGATCCTGGCGATGCTGCCGCGCGACGACGTCCGCATCATCGTCAGCGAGATCTCGATCCTGCGCCACCTGCCGGCTACCGGGCCGCATTTCATCTCCATCGGGCGCGAGGCTGGCAGCCGGATGCAGGCGGTGCGGGCCGGCATCAGCCACCTGAAGCAGGGCGGCGCGCTGTTCATTTTTCCCGGCGGCATTCTCGACCCCGATCCGGCCTTCATGCCCGGCGCGGTCGAGGCGCTGGATCGCTGGTCGCCCAGCGTTGAGGTGCTGCTGCGCCGCGCACCGCAGGCCAACGTCGTGGTCGGCACCGTCGGCGGCGTGCTGTCACAGGGATGGTATCGCTCGCCGGTGACGCGGCTGCGCCAGGAGCGCAAGGACCGCCAGAAGGTGGCCGAGGTTTTCCAGACTGCCCAGCAACTGCTGTTTCCCGGCTCTCTCGACCTGCGTCCGACCGTGCGCTTTGCACCGCCCGTCGCGGCCCGCTCGCTGGACCTGGACGGCCCGGCAGGACAGCCGCTGGCCGCGCTGCGAGCCGTCGCACGGACGTTGCTGGCATACTAAAACCGTACTGGACCCGCTCTAACCCGCTCTAACCCGCTCTGGCCGGTCTCCGACCGAGCCAGCCCAATGCTCACGTGCAGGCAGCATCACGACGCCGGCGCCGTCGGCCAACTCCGGGGTGCGCCGCGAAGACCGGCCGGAGCAAGAGCCTGACCAAAAGACAAAGGTGTCCCATGATTTCATCTCTGGCATCCGCCATCCCCCATCTCTCACCGGCCTGGACCCACTACTCGACCGTGATCGCCGAGCGCGGCGAGGGCGCGCTGCTCTACGGCGAGGACGGGCGCGCCTATCTCGACTTCACCTGCGGCATCGGTGTGACCAACACCGGCCACTGCCACCCGCGCGTCGTAGAAGCTGTTCAGCGCCAGGCCGGGCTGTTGCTGCACGGCCAGGCCAACATCGTCTTCCACAAGCCGATGCTGCAACTTGTGCAGGAGCTTCTTCCCATCGTCGCGCCGCTGGACAGCTTCTTCTTCAGCAACGCCGGTGCAGAGGCGGTGGAAGGCGCGATCAAGCTGGCCCGCCAGGCGACGGGACGCACCAACGTGGTCGTCTTTCAGGGCAGCTTTCACGGCCGCACCGTGGGCGCGATGTCGTTGACCACGTCGAAGACCATCTACCGCGGCGGCTACCAGCCCTTGATGCCGGGCGTCTTTGTGGCGCCCTTCCCCTACGCCTACCGCTACGGCTGGGACGCGGAGCAGGCCAGCGCCTGGTGCCTGGACGAGCTTGACCTGCTGCTGGCAACCCAGACGGCGCCTGGCGAGACCGCCGCGCTGCTGGTGGAACCGGTGCTGGGCGAGGGCGGCTACGTCGTCCCGCCGGCCAGCTTCCTGCATGGTCTGCGCGAGCGCTGCGACCGCCACGGCATCCTGCTGATCCTGGACGAGATCCAGACCGGCTTTGGGCGCACCGGCAAGTGGTTTGCCTACGAGCATTTCGGCGTTCAGGGCGATATCGTGACCATTGCCAAGGGGCTGGCGTCGGGGCTGCCGCTGTCGGGCATCGTCGCATCGCAGGAGATCATGGCGCGCTGGCCGGCCGGCTCCCACGGCGGCACCTACGGCGGCAACGTCGTGGCATCCGCCGCGGCCGTGGCCACCATCCAGGCAATCCGCGAGGAGAACCTGCTGGACAATGCGGTGCAGCGCGGCGCTCAATTGACCCGCGGCCTGCGCCACCTGCAAGAGGAGTACCCGGTCATCGGCGACGTGCGCGGGCTGGGGCTGATGATCGGCACGGAGTTCCGCGACGCGGCCGGCCGGCCCGACAAGAAGACCGCCAAGGCGGTCAGCGCCGGCTGTCTGGAGCGCGGCCTGATGCTGCTGACCTGCGGCCCGTGGGACAACACCGTCCGCTGGATACCGCCGCTGGTGGTCACCGGCGAGCAGATCGACCAGGGGCTCAGTATCTTCGCCGACGAGCTCGCAGAGGCGACCGCAGGATAGGTTCTTCGCCGGTTGGTCGCCGTCTCGTTTTGACACACGCTCCTGAGCCGTTATAATCGTATCACTACGATCATACAGTTCAGGAGCGTTCCTCATCGAAGACCTGGTCAACGGCCTCGCCGAAGCGGTCCGGCTGATCCTCAGCCGCGACGCGACGGTTATCGAAATTGTCACCCTCAGCCTGCGCGTGTCGGGGATCGCGCTGCTGATTGCGGCCGTCCTCGGTGTGCCGCTGGGCGCTGCCCTGGGACTGAGCCGCTTCTTCGGACGCTGGCTGGTGGTGATCCTGATCTACACCGGCATGGGGCTGCCGCCGGTGGTGGTCGGCCTCTTCGTCTACATGCTCCTCAGCCGCAGCGGCCCGCTGGGGCAGCTCGACTCTCCCCTGGTTCCCCAACTTTTCACGACCGGCGCGATGATCACAGCGCAGGTGATCCTGGCGCTGCCGCTGATCGCCGGCTTCACCATGGCGGCGGTGCTGGCGGTGGATCCGCAGTTGCGCCAGCAAGTGCGCGCGCTGGGCGCAACCTCGTGGCAGGTGGCGCTGGCCACGGTGCGCGAGGCGCGTATCGGCGTGGTCGTAGCGGTCATCGCCGGCTTCGGCGCGATCATCTCGGAGGTCGGTGCGGTGATGATGGTGGGCGGCAACATCGCCGGCAAGACGCGGGTCGTTACTACCGCCATCGTGCTGGAGACCGGCAAGGGCAACTTCGACCTGGCGCTGGCGCTGGGGATCATCCTGCTGGCCATCGCCTTTCTGATCAACGGCGCGGTGCTGGCGCTGCAGGGACGGTCGGGCGCGCTATGACCGACCTGCTGTACCATCTGCACGGCGTCACCCAGCGCTATGGCGCGCGCACGGTGCTGCACGTCCATGATCTCGGCATCCGGCAGGGCGAGGTGATGGCCCTGATCGGTCCCAGCGGCGCGGGCAAGAGCACCCTGCTGCGCCTGCTCAACTTTCTCGAAGCGCCGGCAGCCGGCGCGATCAGCTTCCGCGGCCAGCGCTTCGACGCCCTCAACCCGGCGCCGCTGGAGGTGCGCCGGCGGGTGACCACCGTCTTCCAGCGGCCGGTCCTGCTCAGCCGCTCGGTCTACGACAACGTGCGCTATGGGCTGCAGCTGCGCGGCGAGCGCAACGGCCGCGCTGAGGTCGTCGAAGCACTGGAGGCCGTGGGGTTGACTGAGTTCGCCCGCCAGCAGGCGCGCACCCTCTCCGGCGGAGAGGCGCAGCGGGTGGCGCTGGCGCGCGCGCTGGTGCTGCGGCCGGACGTGCTGCTGCTGGACGAGCCGACGGCCAACCTGGACCCGTACAACGTCTCGCTGATCGAGCAGATCATCGGGCGGTCCAACCGGGAGCAAGGTACGACGGTGGTGGTGGTCACCCACAACCTGCACCAGGCGCGCCGGCTGGGAACGCGTGTCGGGCTGCTGCTGGACGGCGCGGTGGTGGAGGTTGCCGACACGGAGCAGTTTTTCCGGTCGCCGTCCGATCCGCGCACCGCCCGTTTCATCCACGGCGAGATGGTGTATTAGCGCGGTAGTTGGATTTGTTTGTAGGATAGCCCCTTGTGGGCGTTTCGGCTCTGCCACAAATCTCTCGAATTTCACGAAGGAGACATCACGATGGTATCTTTGCATTGCAGGCACTCTCTGGTAACGTTGAGCGTTCTCGTTCTGGCGGCCGCAGTCGCGCTGTCCGGCTGTGTCGCGCCGCCGCCGCAGGCGCCGGCTGCACAACCCGCCGCCGAACCCGCTGCCGCCGACACACCGGCTGCGGCAGCCCCGTCGGAAGGCGCATCGCTGATCCTGGCGACCACCACCAGCACCCAGGACTCGGGGCTGCTGGACGTCATTCTGCCTGACTTCGAGGCGCAAACCGGCGTCAGCGTCGACGTCGTGGCTGTCGGCACCGGCGCAGCGCTCAAGCTGGGTGAGGACTGCAACGCGGACGTGGTGCTGGTCCACGCCCGGGCGCGCGAGGACGAGTACATGGACGCCGGCTACGGCACCCGCCGCGAGGACGTCATGTACAACGACTTCGTAGTGGTCGGTCCGGATGCCGACCCGGCCGGCATCAAAGGGATGACAGTTGCGACCGACGCCTTCACCAAGATCGCCGACGCCCAGGCGCCGTTCGTCTCGCGCGGCGACGACTCTGGCACGCACACCAAGGAGAAGAGCATCTGGAGCGCAGCGGGCATCGAGCCGGGTGGCGACTGGTACATCTCGGCCGGGCAGGGCATGGGCGCCGTGCTGACCATGGCCGATGAGCAGCAGGCCTACACCCTCAGCGACCGGGCGACCTACCTGGCGCGCACGCTGGAAGGCACCGATCTGGTGATCGAGGTCGAGGGCGATCCGATCCTGTTCAACCCCTACGGCGTCATGGATGTCAACCCGGAGCGCTGCCCGCAGGTCAAGCAGGACCTGGCCATGCAGTTCATCGACTGGCTGGTGTCCGTGCCAACCCAGGAGCAGATCGCCGCGTTCGGCGTCGAGGAGTTCGGCCAGTCGCTCTTTGTGCCCGACTCGGCCGCCTGGAACGAGGCGCATCCGTAGCGCATAGCGGCCAGGTGCCGGGGACTTGCCGCAAGTCCCCGGCACCTGGCAACCATCAACACACCATGCCCCAGGATCCCATCTACCAGCAGATCATCGGCGCGGTTGAGCGCAGCATCGCCGACGGGTCGCTGAAACCCGGCGATCCAGTGTTATCCGTGCGCGAGATGGCGGGGCGCTGGAACTGCACCGCCGGCACCGTCCAGCGCGCCTACCGCGAGCTGGCAAGCGGCGCGGTCGTCGCCGTTCCGGGCAAAGGAACCACCGTCGCCGAGCCGCCGCTGGCGGCTGGCCACAGCATGCCCCTGCGGCGGGCCGCGATTGTCCACCAGATCGAGTCGGTGCTGCTCAGCCTGCTGGGCGCCGGCTACTCGCTACCCGAGGTGGAGCAGGCCGTCAACCTGGCGCTGGACCGCTGGCGCGTCCTGACCCAGGAGCCGCCGCCGGGAACGGTCGGCGTGCTGCGCTTTTGCCGGCAGCCACGACCCGGCCGCGGCGACGCTGGCCGCGCGCCTGCCGGCGGTTGCGCCCGGATGGACCATGCAGATGACCTTCACCGGCAGCCTGGGCGGGCTGATCGCGCTGGCGCGGGGCGAGGCCGATCTGGCCGGCAGCCACCTGCTCGACGTGGACACCGGCAGCTACAACGAGGCGTACGTGCGCCGTTTGTTGCCGGGCCAGCGTGTGGCGCTGCTGACGGTGGCGCACCGACGGCTGGGGCTGATGGTGCGGCCGGACCGGGCTGCGGGTGGATGGGCTGCACAGCCTGGCCGCGGCTGGGCTGCGCTTCGCCAATCGCCAGCCGGGATCGGGCACGCGCGTCTGGCTGGATGCAAAGCTGGCCGAGCTGGCGATCGACCCGGCCAGGATCGCCGGTTACGACTACACCTTCGCCACCCACACCGCCGTTGCCCAGGCCGTGGCGGCCGGGCAGAGCCGATGCCGGCGTCGGCGTCGAGACAGCCGCGCTGGCCTTCGGGCTGCACTTCGAGCATCTGGCGCGAGCGCTACGATCTGGTGATTCCGGAGGCTTGCTGGGGGAGCGGCGGCGTCCAGGCCATGGCGCAGTGGCTCTCCTCGGACAGCGGCCGGCGCACGGTGCGCGCGCTGGGCGGCTACGACACCAACGAGACCGGCGCGCTGCGCTGGGTCGGCTAGACGATGGCGGGCGACCATCCCCGGTCAGCGCCGCGCAAGCCGCAAGGCCAGCCGACGCGCGGCAAGACCGCGCCCAACCGGCTGCGGCGGGTGGACAACTTTCTGGCGCTGTACGATCCGGCCCTTTTTCGCCGCGAGGACGGGGCGTTCCGCGGCGCGCTCTACGCGGACCTGGGCTTCGGCGCGGAGCCGGTGACGACGCTGGAAAGCGCGGCGCGGCTGCGGCGCTCAACCCCGGTTTGAAAGTTCTGGGGGTGGAGATCGACCCGGAGCGGGTGGCGACCGCGCGGCCGTACGCCGACGAGCGGACTGCCTTCCGGTTGGGCGGCTTCAACCTGCCGCTGCGGCCCGGCGAGACCGTGCGCTGCATCCGCGCCTTCAACGTGCTGCGCCAGTACGAGGAGGCTGACGTCGCCGCGGCCTATGACTTGATGGCGCGCAGCCTGCTGCCCGGCGGGTTGCTGATCGAAGGGACGTCGGAGCCATATGGGCGGTTGTGGGTGGCGAATGTGGCGCGCAGGAGGGAGGGAGGGAGAGGAAGGAAAGAAGGGAAACGAGGGAAATTGGGGAAAGGAAGGAATGCTGGGGAGGGACGGGTGGTTGGAGCAGGAGGCGTTGGTGTTTTCAACCAACTTCAGGCTGGGGTTTGATCCGGGCGATTTTCAGGCGGTGCTGCCCAAGAACCTGATCCACCGGGTCGTGCCGGGCGAGCCGGTCCATGATTTCTTTGCAGCCTGGAGGCGCGCGGCGCAGGAGACGTCGTCCATGCAGGTCTGGGGCACGCGCCAGTGGTTCCGGGCTGCGGCCGAGCGACTGGCTGAGCGGGGCTACCGCGTCGCGACGCGGCCCCGGCTGCTCAACGCCGGGCTGCTGGTGCTGGCCGATCAGCCAACGCCGCGCGGCGGTTGACACGCCCTGCCGCGCAGGATATACTGCTGACAACTTCCGCACAAATGGTTCGGGAGACCGCGAGATGTATTACAGGAGGAGACGGAATGACGAGTTTACCTGTTCGGGGAACGGGCACGCAGGATGACCCGTGGATTCTGCTGACGCCGCCCGGTACGTCGGAGTACCAGATGTATCGCGACGAGACGGCCGATCCGCCCGTCCTGGTTTGCACGGTCGGCAAGACGCAGCTTGGCTATCTGCTGCGCTGCCTGGATGATCTGCACGCGATGCTCACCGAGTACGGCGACTGGATGCCGCTGGGCAGCGCCGATGAGCAGAAGGAAGCCAAGGATGGCACCGTGGAGGCCTGGGCGCGCTCGCCCGACAACCCGGTGGGCGGCTGGTACGGAACCAAGAAAGGCCTGCGTGGACGCTTCGCCAACTATATCCCGCCGCTGATGGAAGCGCTGGGGCTGGCCGAGGTGGAGCACAACGCCCGCAACAACCGGATGCGCGCCATCTGACCGCTGTGCTGCGGGTAACGAAACAAGGACGAGGCTGGGTGGTTGCATGACCCCCAGCCTCGTTTTCGTGTTCAGGGTGCGAGCCTGCTGTGAAGCAATTCTCTCGCACAGATGGATGGCACCACCGATCAGTCTGAGGTCGGCGAGCCGATTGCCGGGTGGCTGCCGGCCTCCAGCTTTGAGCGCTGCAGCATGCCCAGAGCCGCCCCGGCCGCCAGGCCAAGGATCAGGCCCACCAGCGGCTGGCCGAACGCCAGGCCCACGCCCATGCCGATGCCGACGCCGGCCGCGATGGGTCCGGCCACCGCCACAACCGTGCCCTGCCAGCGGGCAAAGGCGAGCGTGCCAACTTCTGAGGTCGGCAGGCGCTCTGCCCGCCGGCTGGCGGTCAGGAGGAAGATCAGGATGGCCGGCCGCGCCAGGTTGGTGATGTTCTGCAGTGTGTTGCCCGGCGCCAGGTTGCCAGATACTGCGATGTCCCACAGATGCACCAGCGTCGCGCCGAGGCTCATGATCGTTGCCCCGATGACGGTGGCCTCGCGGAACCCGTCGCGGCGTCCCATGGCGATGATGGCCAGGATGCCGTAGCTGAGGTTGGCAAACCCCATCTCCAACTGGAAGGGGCTGCCCGGCTCCCAGCCGATAGCTTCGGCGACCTGGTCGGCGGCGAAGATATGGCCGCCCCAGTTGGCGATGCCGGCAGCCGCACCGATCGCGAACATGTATACCAGGAAGACCTCGATCCGCCGCTCGCGGCTGCGGGCGCTTTTATCCAGAGCGATCGCTGCGCCGGCCAGCAGCAGCGGCAGGATCACGTAGGCAAATGTTCGAATGAGAAAGACAGACATTTCGACACTCCTCGTTTTGAGGCGCCTTCTTGGGCGCTTTGGATGTTTCAGTGATTGGCGCTCGGCGGTGCGACATGCGTAATGCGTACTGCGTAATCGGAGTTAGGCTACGCAATACGCAGTACGCAATACGCATCACGCATCACGGACAACCTGTCGCTTAGTCCAGGCTCAATATGCCGCGCTCCAGCGCCACCGTGACAGCCGCCGTGCGGTCGTTAACGCCCAGCTTGCCGTAGATATGGATGAGATGGGTTTTGACGGTCGCTTCGCTGATGTGCAGCGCGCGGCCGACGGCCTTGTTGCTGTTGCCGCGTGCCACCAGTTCCAGCACCTCGATCTCGCGGGCGCTCAGCGTGTCGTCCTTTGGCGTCGCCATGCGTCCCATCAGACGGGTCGCAACGGCCGGCGCCAGCACCGCCTGCCCCAGAGCGGCGGCGCGGATGGCCTTGAACAACTCCTCCCGGGGCGCGTCTTTGAGCAGATAGCCGGTCGCTCCGGCCTCCACGGCCCGCACGATGTCTGCATCGCTGTCGTAGGTCGTGAGAACCAGGACGCGGGCCGGGTTGGCGCGCGCCTTCAACGCAGCGATCGCGCTGACGCCGTCGCCGCCGGGCATCCTCAGATCCATCAGGATCACGTCGGGCGCCACCTCTTCGGCCAGAGCGACCCCCGTTGGGCCGTCGGGCGCCTCGCCGGCAACGTCGAAATCAGGCTGGCTGGCCAGCATGCCTCGCAGTCCTTCCCGGACTACCGGGTGGTCGTCGACGATGATCAGTCGGATGGTTGTCATGAGTGAGCGCCTCGCGTTTCTTCGGACCTTTCAGGTGTGACCGGTATCTCCAAAACCAGAGTCGTCCCTTCACCGGGCACGGTCTCCAGCAGCAGCGAGCCGTGGAGCTGCCCGGCTCGCTCGCGCATGGCTTGCAGGCCATAACCGCCCGAGAGAGACGCCGCTGCCGGGTTGGCGCTGGGTCCGGTCCCGTTGTCCTGCACATCCAGCACCACCACGTCGTCGAAATAGGAGAGGGTGACATCGACCCGGCTGGCGTCTGAGTGCTTGCGCACGTTGGCCAACGCTTCCTGCACTGCTCGCAGCAAGGTTGTCTCGATGTCGGGATGCAACGTCCGAATGACGCCGGTGCAGGTTGCCTCGGCCGCGACGCCCGTTGAGTTGGCCCACTGGCTCACAGTGCGCTCGATGGCGTCAGGCAGCGTCGCCTCGTCCAGCGGTTGCGGCCGAAGGTCCTGCACGACACGACGGGCCTGTTCCAGGCTGTCGCGCGCCGTGCGTCGTGCCAGGTCGAGGTGTTTGTAGGCGATCTCCACATCCTCAGCCAGGCCCTGCTCGGCGGCTTCCAGGTGCATGACAATGCTGGCGAAGCCCTGGGCCAGCGTGTCGTGGATCTCCCGCGCCAGCCGCTGGCGTTCCTCGAGGATGCCGGCCTCCCGCTCCGCTCTGGCCAGACTGGCCTGCGTCTCCTGCAACTCTTCGATCAAACGCTTGCGCTCCACGCTCTGGTTGATGATTGCCACGATCCAGGCGTAGAAGAGCAGGGCGAACCCGATAGAAACCAGGTAGATCAGCGCGGTGGGTTCGGAGAGCGAGAAGCGTAGCGCCCGCGTGTTGTTCAGGGTAACCAGCGCAATCACAGACAGGATCAGGCTGGCAGGCACAGCCCAAAGCGCCGGCAGGCGAAAGAAAACCTGGCTGAAGAGGCCGGCCAGCGTGAACCCGAAGACAGTATCGATTCTCGCCAGCGGGACCCAGAGCGCCGTGCTGACCAGCAGGAAGAGGCTGGTGATCCAGGGTCGCTCTCGCCAGTCTGGCCGGCGCCGCGGATAGAGGATACCGGTTATCGCGTGCCACACGGCCAACGCGGCGCTCAGCAGCACGACCCAGAACCGCTCGGTCGCCGACAAGCTGCTGTCGAAGCCCAGGGTCAGGGCCAGCGGCAACAGCAGCGAGCCGTAGAAGACGGCAGTCCACAGGCGACCCCAGCGCTCCCAGATGTCCGGCTGGCTGCCCGCGGAGGCTGGCGTGGCGTTGGGCTGATAGGGCTGGTTGCTCATCGAGTGTGTCCTTGGCGCGTGTCCTGTGGCGGCCGGTTGTTGCTGTGGCTGGTCTCGCCGGTGGCTCGGTCGCAGACCGGCCACAGCAACAGTCTTTCGCGCGTGTCTTGTGGCGGCCGTGTGTCGCTGTTGCTGGTCCTGCCGGTGGCTCGGTCGGAGACCGGCCACAGCAACAACCGGCTATGGCAACAACCGGTTATGGCATCATCCGGCCACAGCAACAACCGGTCATGGCACCAACTGGCCACAGCAACGACGGGCCGCAGCATCGCTGGGAGGTGGGGGGCTATTTTAGCCGACCTGCCGCATTTCGTCTACTCCCAGCGAAATGTCCGGGTTGACAGCAGCAGACCGATGCCAAGGATGGCGGTCAGCACGATCAGTGCGGTCACGTTCCAGCCGTTGCCCTGCCACAGGTCCTTGATGAGTTCGACGACGTAGGTCAGCGGCAGGAAGTCGCCGATCCGCTGCATGCCTTCGGGCAAGGTCTCGCGGGGCATGGCCGAGCCAGCCAGGAAGAGCATCGGCAGCAGCAGCGCCATGCCTACCGCCTGCGCAACCCGTGCTGACGATACAAGTCCGGCGATGACGAAGCTGACAGCGCTGAAGGCGACGCCGGCGAATAGCGTTGCAGCGATCACGGCGACCAGATTGGCGGGCAGTTGCAGGTCGAACAGCAGCTTACCGACGATCATCAACATCGCCACGCCCACCAGCACCAGCATCAGGTGGACCACGATCTGAGCGCCGAGGATCAGCAACGGGTGCACCGGTGCAGCCCGGAAGCGTCGCAGAATGCCCTGGTCGCGGTAGGTTGCCAGCCCGATGGGCAGGCCGATCAGCCCTGCCGTGCCGATCATCAGGCCGATGTAGCCGGGCACTGAGACGTCGACGCTGCCGAAGCCGCCGAACATGGGCGTCGGATCGTTGCCGAAGGCGGAGCCGAAGATCAGCAACAAGATCAGCGGGAAAGCTAACGTGAAGAACAGCCCGACCGGCTCGCGGAAGTACAGTTTCAGTTCGGTTGTCGTTAGTTTGATGAACGGTTTCATGGGAGTCTCCTGTTTGTCTGCGTCACAATGTTGTGACCGTGGCGGGAAACGCGGATGCGTTGTCGGTTGTTAATTGCGCAGCGCGCGGCCGGTGCGTGCGAGGAAAACGTCCTCAAGGGTGGTGCGCTCCTGGCGCAGGTCGGACGGCAGGACATGGCTCTCGGCCAGCCTGGTAGCGACACGAGCCATCAGCGGCTCGGAACCGAACACTGTAACCAGGTTGCCGTCGCGCTGCACGCTGCTGACGCCCTCGATCTGGCGAAGCGACGCCGGATCGAAGCCATTGGTTGTGGTGAAGTGAACCCGGCTCTCCTGGTTGAGGCCGGCGATCAGCGCCTGGGGTGTGTCCAGGGCAATCAGTTGGCCGCCGTCGATGATCGCAACCCGGTCAGCCAGGTACTCGGCCTCGTCCATGAAGTGGGTCACCAACATCACTGTCTTGCCGCGCTCGCGGATCTCGCGCACCATGTCCCACGTGTTGCGGCGCGCCTGCGGATCGAGCCCGGTTGTCAGCTCGTCCAGGAACACCACCTCGGGGTCGTTCAGCAGCGCCAGCGCAATGAACAGCCGCTGTTTCTGCCCGCCGGACAGCTTGGCGAAAGCCGTGTTGCGCTTCTCGGTCAGCCCCCACTGCTCCAGCAGGTTCTCTTGCGAGACCGTGTGCGGATAGAAGGCCGCAAACAGGTCCAGCGCTTCCCAGACCTTGAGACGGTCGGCGATGGCGGCTTGCTGAAGCTGCACGCCGATGCGCTCGCGCAGTTTGAATCCTTCTCGCTGGGGGTCGAGGCCGAGGACGCTGACGGCGCCACTGTCCGGCTTGCGCAGGCCAATGATCGACTCGACTGTGGTGGTCTTGCCGGCGCCGTTGGGGCCGACGACGGCGAATATCTCGCCCCGTCCCACCTGGAAGGAGATGTCGTCAACTGCCACGGTCTGGCCATAGCTCTTGCGCAGATTGCGAACTTCGATTACGTGTTCCATGGGTGTTGCCTCGCTTTCGTCACTCTGCCATCATGATATCAGATCGAACGGGCTTTGTAACCCATCGCCGGGATGAACCCTGGCTGTCAATGGGTGGATGCGCGATCAACCGATCGGTTGATCGCGCGTGGCGCGCGGACTTCTGAGATGCATATGGCGCTGCGGCGCCGTTCGGACCTAGTGAGAGACTTGACGTAGTCTGTCACTGGCGCTGCGCCGTGAATGGGTCCAGCGCCCAATACGCACGAGCGGCCATCGCCAATGAAGCACACCTGCACATGCGTGCGGCGCAAGTGTCTCGCCGCACGTGAGGGTCGAGACTCTTCACTGGCGATTCGCTGAAATGGGCGATGCGCGTAGGATCCGTTCAGAGTGACACAACCCAGGTAGTAGTCCACAAAGAAAAGACCGCCGCACGTGGCGACGGTCTCAGAAGCTGCGAGGATTTCCCCTACTCGTTCCAGATCTTGTGGACGACCCAGATGTTCGGCTCGACATAAACACCGAGATCGTCGGCAGGTGAGATCTCCACCGGCACCAGACCGCCGGGGATCGGATATGCGCCCTGATCGCGGAAGGAGAGCCCGGTCCAGCGCTCCCAGTCGCTGATCGCTCCGGTGATCCTCATCGAGCGGTTGCACACCTTGACAACTTCGCCGCCGATGCGGGCGTGGACGCGCAGCCACGGGTCGAAGGGCATGCCGTCGGGGTTGCGCCAACGGGCATAGCTTTCCATAGGAACCAGGGGATACTGCTGTTTCAAGCTGGGACGCACCGGCGCGATGAGGTAGTCAAAGCCGTGCGCGCCGCCGATGGACTTCATGGCCTGCACCATCTGGACGCCGTAGCCCTTGCCGCGAAACTCGGGCGCCAGGGTGATGCTCAGCGCACACTGGATGCGCGGCGGGTCCCAGGTTTCCCAGTCGGCCATCGCCCGTTGCAGCGCCCAGTCCCACCCCCCGTCCGGCAGGTCTGCCAGCGCGCCGTCCCAGGTGAGCGGTGCGCTGTTGCCGATGCCGATGATTTTACCGGTCTTGCGGGTCATCAAAGCGAACTGGTAGTCGGGGAACTTGCGATACAGGTCGTTCCAGTGTTGGTTGGCCACGGCGTCGTGGAGCATGAACTCCGGCCACCCCCTGTCGATGATCTCTTGCGCCGCGTCCATCAGCTCCGAGCCGTAGTTGATCGCGTGCAGTGTGACTTCCAACGGCTCGTCGTCCAGGCCCATGGTCTCGCGCTGCCAGTCGATGCGCCGCTGCAGGTAGGGCGAGAAGTAGCCGTGGTAGCGCTCCTGCAGCTCGGCCAACATCCAGTCGTTGCCGGTGACGTGGCCGCGGCAGGCCGGCGTGCCGCAGGAGCACTTGAACTCGTCGTACGGGCTGCCATCGCACATCGCGTAGTCGATACAGATCTCCTCGCCCGGCTCGATGTCGCGCAGCGCGACGATGCCGATCTGCCCGCTCATGCCCGCGTTGGGCTGGCAGGAGTGGTTGATGTAGTCGGCCGGCTCGATGGGCGGCAGGGACACCAGGTACAGCGTTTCCTCGATCTGCGCGACATAGGCCCTGATCTCGGCAGGAATGCCTTCGAGCTGCTCCTCGTTGGCGACGACACCTGTCCAGACCGCCAGCAGCGTGCTCTCGGCGACCGGCTCGCGTGCGAAGACACCGTTGCCTCCCTTGTCTGGGAGCAGGCGAGCCTCCAACTGCGGCGCGAGATAGGATTTGTGCGGGCCAAACTTCTGGATGTCCAAAGGCGCCTCCACGGATTCAATCCGTCGCGACGGTCCTGCGCCGGTCGGCGACGCCGCTGATCAGCGTCACCGAGAACAGGATGATGGCCATAGCGGCCAGCATGGACAGCGTCACCGGCTCGTCGGCGATGGCCCAGCCGAGGAAGACCGCGATGATCGGATTAACATAAGCGTAGGTCGAGACCTTGGCCGGAGTGGTCGCGGTCAGCAGCCAGATGTAAGCGGAGTAGGCGACAATGGAGCCAAAGAAGATCAGGTAGAGCAGCGAGGCCGCCGAAGCCAGCGAGACGCCCCCCGCATCGAACTCGGCCCACTGGCCGGTCAGCGTGGCGGCGATCAGCAGCAGCGCACCGCCGCACAGCATCTGCATGCCAATCCCTTGCAGCGGTGCGTGCGGTTTGGGCGCGCCGCGCGAGTAGAGCGAGCCAATGGCCCACGAGAGCGGTGCGAAGAACAACACGATCATGCTGATGGGACGGATGCCGTGGGTCTCTCGCAGATCTGCCGGGCCGAAGAGCAGGACGATTCCGAGGAAACCGATGGCCACGCCCAGGAGCGTGAACCTGTTGGGGCGCGTGCCGCCGGGCCGCAGGGCGTCCAGCAGCACCATCCAGATCGGGATCGTCGCCACCACCAGCGCTGCCAGCCCTGATGGCACCTCCTGTTCCGACCAGGTGACCGCGCCGTTGCCGCCGGCCAGCAGCAGGCCGCCGACGATCAGCGCGCCCATCCATTGGGCGCGGGTGGGGCGCGGCGTGCCGCGCGCCGCCGACCAGATGAAGAGAATCGCGCCTGCCAGCAGGAAGCGGCCACCGGCCATGACAAAGGGCGGGATAGTTTCGATGGCGACCCGGATCGCCAGGTAGGTCGATCCCCAGATCAGATAGACGGCGGCGAAAGCGGCCGCCAGCCGCAGGCATCGGCCGGCGTCGTCCCCGCACAGGCCGGTAAGTCTGCTGGTAAGTCGTGTTGAAGTCATGTTCTGTAGACCAGGTGACGGTCATGTCGACGCACCGGACAAGAAACGCGCATCTGCCATGGGCTGGGGCGCGCGGCTCAGCCCATGGCAGATGTCCGGTAATGTCCGCGAATGTATAGCAGATGCGGGCAACTGTCAAATAGGCTGTGGGCGGCGCGCCGGTTTCCACAAACTGCCTGGATGTGGTACGATTCGACCACCGGCTCCGGCCGGCAAGTCAACCGCCAAGGATGCGTATGGAGATGACTGATCCAATCGATACTGGGAGCCCGGAAGCTGGCCCAAGCAGCGGCGACGACGGCCTGGCGCGCTCGCTGATGCGTCTCAGCCTGGGAGGACTGGTTGTCGGCGCGCGTGTCGTGCGCCGGCCTTCGTCGTTGCGCGAGGTTCTGGCGCCGCCTGCGACCACTGACGAGGCGGGCGCTGCGCCGCCAGAGGATCAGTCGGCGGCCGGCGAACGGCTCGACAGCGCGCTTGGCACGGCCGTTGGGGCCGCCATTGCGACTCAGCGCCTTGTCTCCAGAGGGGTTGGCAAGTCGGTGGCGGTCAACAAGCAGGTGTGGAACGCCACCGCGCCGCTGCGCAAGCCGCTGGACTGGATCGGCGTCACCGGGCTGGTAAGCGACGCGGCCGGGATGCTTGCCATCCAGGTTGACCGCCTCGAACAGACAGGACGGGTAGAGATCCTGGAGAGCCGGGAGGAGGCGCTCGCCGCCTTGACGACAGTGATCGATGCGGTGGTTGCCTATCTTGGCCAAAGCCCGGCGGTGGTGGCGTTGGTGCAGGACCTGCTGCAAGAGATCATTCCCGAGCTGGCCAGCGACCCGATTATCGACGATCTGGTCGATGAGCAGTTGAAGCGCGTGCTGCCCGAACTGGCCGATGACGCGACCGTGCAAGCTCTGATCCGCAAACAGGCCAGCAACTACCTTTTCTATCTTCAGAGCCATCCTGAGCAGGTGGAAGCGTTGATCCGCACCCAGGGCGATACCTACATCGCCTACCTTAACCAGCATCCGGACAACGTTCAGACCCTGATCCAGGGGCAAAGTCTCGGGTTGGCCGGACAGGTCATGGACGGGGTGCGCGAGCGAACGGTCACTGCCGACACGGTGGCCGAGATGGTGGCCCGCCGTCTGCTGCGTCGAGCGCCGCGCACAGAGCTGCCGCCGCCGTCGCATGAAATCATGCGCCGTGCTGGCGCGACAGTGGTTCCTTCCGACTTTATTCGAGAGGAGGATGAGAACACCGATGGTTGGTAAGGGTCTGCTTGGCCAGTACGCAGGGTTTGTCAGCCGCGCTGTGGGGTTTGTGCTGGATATCCTGATCGTCATTGGCTTGATCTGGATTGTCAACTTCTCGATCACGCTGCCGCTGCAATTACTTCTTGGGTTTCGATGTCAAGGAATGCACGCTGCAGAGTCGAGCCAGTGCTCCAGATCTGGCGGATCAGAGGACGGTGTTTTGTTTTGCGGTTATCTCGACCCAAACTTTGCTTTCACGATCTTGGCTGGGCCGGCCTATTTCATTCTCTTCTGGGCCATGGGCGGCCAGACCATCGGCCAATACGTTGGCGGCGTCCGTGTGGTCCGGCTTGATGGACGGAAGATGAACTTCAAGTATTCGCTGGTCCGCTATCTTGGCTATTTCGTCTCCTTCGCCGCGTTAGGCTTGGGCTACTTCTGGGTGCTGTGGGACGACCGCCGGCAGGGATTCCGGACAAGCTGGCGAAAACGGTGGTTATCTACGCCTGGCAAGCGCGCCAGAACGAGCTGCTGCTGGACCGCGTTCGCACCCGGCTGCGAATGAAGCCGAAACAAGCCGGCGATGGGCTGACGCAGGATGAGCTGCGCAGGCTGCGCTATGTTGTTATGAATTTCAAGCTGCACTCGGAGATGAACGGCGCATTGAGCAGCCTGGAGGATTTTGTCCGCACCGGCATTTTCAAGGTTCTGAATGTCATCGTCCTGGTCAAGGACGAGGAGGGGCGCCTGGGACTGGTGGGCGTCAGCGACTTCTCGCCGACAGGTTCGTCCGCGGCGCCGCTTGCATCGCTCGATGTGCGTGCGCTCAAGAGCGGATTGCAGATACTTTTGGAAAACTATCCGAACGAAAGTTTCGTCATTGTGGTTCTGCTTAAGCGGGAGATGGTGCGGCTGCTGGTCGAGAAACTGGGACTCTCAATATCGGACACGAAGTCCTTGACATGGATACTGTGGTCGCTGCCATGCCGCGACGGGGCCACGGCGGATGTTGACCTTGCGGCGGGCGCCGCAGCGGGCCATCAACTCATAGCCTGCACGGTGGTCGTTCCGGCGTAACAGAAAACTGCCGCCCGAAGGCAGGTCTTCTGGCGGCTGTTACATCTTCAGGGATGTCGGGCGGGGCGGCTACGCCTGGTCGAACAGTATCCACACCTCGCCCTGGCCATCCGGCACGCAGAACTGGAAGTTCTGACTGTCACACACGCCGTTGCCGTCCAGCACCCAGCCCGTGTAGCAACCGGTAATGCTGCCGCCCAACGGATCGAGGCCGAGCTTGAAGTCATAGTTGAACGGGCCATTGGGACCCTGGTTTGCCGAGCCAGCTATGCTGCGGACCGAGTCGAGCACCGGCAGCTTGCCGACCCATCCTTCTCCAGCCAGACGAAATAGCTCCCCTGGGGTTCGTCGCCGCGACCGCCATGGACGAACGCAAACGTCAGCCGCAGCTCCTGACCGCCGTTGGGCGCAAAGGCCGGACCGCCGCGCACCTTGAACTTGCAGCCGTCATCGCCAATGTTAGCGCACTCGTCAGCCGGCGGAGGCGGTGCCGGCGGGACCGGCGTGTTGGTGGGGGGCGGCGGGCTGGTTGGTTGCGGTCGTGGTGTGGCTGTCGGCGGCGCGGGTGTGTCCGTGGGAACGGGCGTATCGGTCGAGGCCGGTGTGTCCGTCGGGAGCGGCGTGTCGCTTGGAATGGCTGTGGGCGACGCGGTCGGTGTTGTCGGTGACCATCGCCAGCGCGGTGGCCTCAGCGGCCGCGGCTTCGGTGGCCCGCAGGTCGACCGCGCTGGTGGGTGTAAACGTCGGACGCTGGACGATGGGCGCGGCAGATGGCTCCGGAGTGGCAGGCCCGCAGGCCGAGAGAGCGACCAGGGCCAGGGCCATCAGCCCGGTTGTCGCGATAATGCGGCGGGCGTGCGGCCGGTGGTTGCGAAGCGGGGATAGAGGCATTGCTGAACTTCCTTGGTTAGGTTGCATGTCAACGGCGGCCAGTCCAAGCCAGCCGCCGCAGGCGAGATTATATCACGGGATGCGGTGGCGATGAAAATGGAGCTAACGACAGCGCCAATCTGCCCTTCGCGCCGAGTCGTGTTAAAATCATCTGTGAGCTGTCAGATGTTGAAGAATGGGACCCTGTGCCCGTTCCGCCACCGGAGCGCCCACAAGGGGCTATCCTACAGCTTAGAACCGAGGAACGCCCACAAGGGGCTATCCTACAAGCGAGAACCGGGGAACGCTCACGAGAGGCTATCCTACGACCAACTGTTTTCAGAATCACAGCAAGGAGTTTTGCAGATGGAATACAGACATCTTGGCAAATCGGGACTTCAGGTTTCGGCGCTGTCGTTCGGCGCCTGGGTGACGTTCGGCAAGCAGGCTGACGTGGACGCGGCGCTGGAGATGATGCAGGCCGCCCTGGACGCCGGCGTCAACTTCTTCGACAACGCTGAGGCCTACGAGGACGGCCAGGCAGAGATCGTCATGGGTGAAGCGATCAAGCGCGCCGGCTGGAAGCGCAGCGATCTGGTCGTCTCGACCAAGATCTTCTGGGGCGGCGACGGCCCCAACGATTCCGGCCTTTCGCGCAAGCACATCCTCGAGGGGACCGATGCCGCGCTGGCCCGCCTGCAGATGGACTACGTGGACCTGATCTTCTGCCACCGGCCTGACATCCGCACGCCCATCGAGGAGACGGTGCGCGCGATGACCTACATCGTCAACTCGGGCAAGGCGTTCTACTGGGGCACCAGCGAGTGGAGCGCGGCCCAGATCACCGAGGCCTACGGCATCGCCCGGCGCGAGCACCTGATCCCGCCGACCATGGAGCAGCCGCAGTACAACATGTTCGCGCGCGAGCGGGTCGAAAAGGAGTATGCGCATCTCTACGAGGAGATTGGTCTGGGCACGACGATCTGGAGTCCGCTGGCCAGCGGCTTCCTGACGGGCAAGTACAACGACGGCATCCCGGAAGGCTCACGGCTGAGCCTGGAGGGCTACGAATGGCTGCGCAGCCGGCTGGAAAGCGCGCAGGGCAAGGAATGGACCGCCAAGACGCGCCAGCTCGCGCCGGTCGCTGCCGAGCTGGGCTGCACCATGGCGCAACTGGCGCTGGCCTGGTGCCTCAAGAACCCGCACGTCAGCACCGTCATCACCGGCGCCAGCAGGCCGGAGCAGGTGGTGGAGAACATGGCCGCCCTGGACGTGGTAGACAAGCTGGACGCCGCAGTGATGGAACGCATCGAGGGCATTCTTGGCAACAAACCGGAGCCGCCGGCCGATTTTCGCTGACGCACTCGCAGGAGCTGCAGCATGGCGGGCATCGTTTGCGCGATTCGTGGCGGGCCGGAGAGCAGCGCGACGGTGATGGGCGCCATCGAGCTGGCGCTGGACACCGGCGCGTGCCTGACATTCTTCCACATCATGGACGCCGAGTTCCTGCAGCACGCCACCATCGGGCCCGCTGAGCGTCGTCTACAACGAGTTGAAGTAGATGGGCGCCTTCACGATGCTCATCTTGTGTGACCGTGCCCGGCGCCACCCGATCAAGAATAGGACCAAGCCATCGTCGCGGAGAGGAGACCAGTGAATTCATGAAAACGCTCAAGCTATTGCGCACGGCCGGAGGCGCTGCAGGGATTCTGGCAGCACTGGCCCTTCTGGCAGGCTGCGTGGCCGGCCAACCGATGGTGGTGCCCGCCGAGCAACCGGCAACCGCGACCGCGCCCGGCCTTGCCAACCCGGCCTCGGTCTTCTGCGCCGACAACGGCGGCACACCTGACATCAGGTCGGACGCGGCCGGCAACCAGACTGGATACTGCGTCTTCCCCGACGGCAGCGAGTGCGACGAATGGGCCTACTTGCGCGGCGAGTGCGCGCCCGGCGTTGGCGGGCAACCCATGCCGACCTCCGAGCCTGAAGTGGCCAATCCCGCCGCGGCCTACTGCGTCCAGCAGGGCGGCTCCGATCAGTTCATGACAGACGGGTCGGGGAAACGCTTTGCCGTTTGCATCCTGCCTGACGGAACGGTTTGCCCGGAAGCGGATTTCTACAACGGCGACTGCGGGTCGGGTAAACAGCCCGAGTCCACAGTTGCACCGACCGGCACCATCACGTCTACCAGCGGCACCTGATGCGCTGATCTCGGCCGTGGAAGCAGTTCAACCTGCCGACGCCTACGAGGGACTGGGCGCCATCGATCTGGGGACGCTGGACGGCGCGCCGTTGTGGGCCGTCTACAGCACCGGCATGCGCAACTTCGACCTCGACCCACCCCCTCCCACTTCGTCGCGATCTACACGCCGGTCGCCGATGGCTGGAACGAGCTGGCGCGGCTGGAGATCAGCAACGCGGCGATGGCCGGTGATCCGTTGATTGACTACGGTCCGGATTTTGTTGCGCCGGACGGCCTGCGCCAGGCTGAGATCGACCCGAGCCGTATCTGGCTGACAGTAGACGGCGGCGCGGGCGCGCACAGCGGCACGTTCCAGGTCCTCAGCTTCGATGGCGAGACCTTGCAGCAGGAGGTCGGCGGCGCATCGGCCAGTCCGGGCGCTGGCTATCTGGCCGACGTCAACGGCGACGGCCAGAACGACGTGGTGCTCAACGCCACCGAATACTACGTCTTCTGCTATGCCTGCGGCGTTCGCCACCCCTACTTCAGCGTCTACACCTGGCTGGGCGATGCTATGTTTCCGGTCGAGATATCGGCGCTGATGATGGGGCAGCGGGGCACGCCGCCTGATGAGGCCAACAGCCGCGCCGTGGCGTTGGCGCAGGCCGGCCTGTGGCCCGACGCGCTGGCCGCCATCAAGGAGGCCGAAAACCTGGCCGGGGGCGATGATCCGCCGACGCCGTCCGGCTCGCTGCATTGGAACGCGGCGCTCATCCAGCTCAACCACGACGCCCAGCTTGCCGCGCTGCAAGACAGCCCCTATCCGCTGCTGGGCAACGTCTTCTTCGGCGACTATGCCGCGGCAGTGGACCTGATGCGCGCCTGGCCGGTCGAGCAGGTCTTTGCGGCGGACACGCCGCTGGTCAAGGGAACGGTGGCCGAGGACTGGCAGGCCGAGCTGAGCAGCTACCTGGTTCAGAGTGCCACCGCGGCCCTCGACGTCGATCCGCACCGGGCGCCGGCGTACTTCGTGCGCGCCTGGGGCGCGTATCTGGCCGATCCGACCGACCCGCAAATTGCCGCTGACATGGCCGCCGCGGCTCTGCTCGATCCTGCCGATCCGCTGTTCGCCGCGGCTGCCCGGCTGTTCCCGGCTTCGGCGCCTGCCAGCTAGTCCGACAATCGCGATGCCAAACGACGTTGTTCAGGAGCTGCAAACCTATCTGCAGAACACCAGCACGGACACGCTGGTGCAAAAAGTGGTTCTGTCGCTGGCCGTTGTGGTCGGCATGTTGGCGCTGCGCTATGCTTTGCGCCGCTTTGTTGCCCGCCGGACGAAGGATGCAGAGCTGCGCTATCGCTGGTACAAGATCATCGGTTACACGACCTGGCTGCTGGTCGCCCTGTTGATCGTCGCCATCTGGCTGGAGAGCGTTGGCAGCATGGCGACGGTGGTCGCTATCATCGGCGCCGGCCTGGCCATCGCGCTGCGCGACCCGATTGTCGATCTCGGCGGCTGGCTTTATATCACGTGGCGGCGGCCGTTGCAGGTCGGCCAGCGGGTCGGCATCGACAACGTGCGGTGACGTGGTGGACATCGGGCCGTTCGTCTTCTCGCTGCTGGAGGTGGGCGATGGCGTCACCGGCCCGCGCCAGAGCACCGGCCGCATCGTTCAGATCCCCAACGCTTACATCTTCACCCATAAACTGGTGAACGAGAACATGGCGTTCGAGTTCATCTGGCACGAGATACCGGTGGTGGTGACGTTCGAGAGCGACTGGCAGCGGGCCAAGGTGATCCTGGAGCAGGTGGTCCGTCGCCATGCCGGCGAGTTTGCTCCCGCGGCCGAGCAGCAGTTGCGCAAGGCAACCGACCAGTTCATGGTCAAGACGGGAACGCTGGAACCAACCGTCTACACGCGCGTTGTGGACATCGGCGTGGAGCTGACCATGCGCTTCCTGTGCGAGGTGCGCAAGCCGCGCGTGCTGGAACACGTCATCTGGGAGGACGTGCTGCTCGCCTTCGCCGCCGAACCGGCTATCGACTTCGCCTATCCGACGACACGGATCTACCGCAACGATGCGGAAGGCAAACCGGGTGCAGGTGGTCCGGCCCACCACAGTTAGTGCCTTGTTGTTGAGACGGGAGGCGCCACATGATCGCCAATATGATCGACGCACAGACTTCAGCAGGTACGGTGACCTGCGGAGGCGTGCATGAGCAATGGGAGGTCTGCCGGCCGCGCCGGCGCCAGGCACTAGCTCGGCAGACCAGGGTTCTTCTGTGGGAATATCACCGTAACGCATACCTGGCCAATGAGCCATGGTCATGGAGGGATGTGGTATGTTTTCACAACACGGGAGTCAGCGAGAAAAGTGGGGACTGGCGTGTGTCCTGGCGGTCTATGTCTTTCTGGCGCTGGCCTACAGCAGCGTGAATCCGGTATTTGAGAGTCCGGATGAGGTGTACCACTTTGGCTACGTCGAGTACCTTCTGCAAGAACACAAGCTTCCCATAGCCGCATTGGGCGGATCGCTGTCAGAATATCACCAACCGCCGCTGTATTACCTTCTGGCTGCGGCTGTATCGGCCCCGGCATGGCAGGCGGACGACAGCTCGACTCGTTCCCTTGCTTCCACAGCGCGGCTGGAATCCAATCCGTTTTGGGCGTATCAGATCGGCCGCGTGGGAGCAGACAACAAGAGCCAGTACATTCACAGCCAGGCAGAGGATTTTCCCTACCAGGACTGGGTCTTGCGGGTTCATCTGGCACGCTGGCTGTCGATCCTCTTGCAGTCGTTGACCATTGTGGCGACCTATGCAATCGCAAGAGAGGTCTTTCCGGATCGTATCGACATACGTTTTGGCAGCCTGCCTCTTGTGGCATTCCTGCCACAGTTCCTCTTCGTATCTGGTTCGGTCAGCAACGACAATCTCATTATCCCCTTGACCGCTTTGCTTGCCTGGCTCTGGGTGCGCGGATTGCGCACGGGTATCCGAACCCGCTGGGCCGCTGCGGTAGGCGTGCTCACCGGACTGGCTGTGGCATCCAAGATGAGTGGGCTTGCGATGCTTGCCTTTTCGCTGGCGATCGTCTTGTTGATCGGCTGGCGGGCAAGGGCGTGGAAGCAGGTGGTCACTGCGTGGTGCACCGTTCTAGGCTTGACTGTCGTTCTGGCCGGGCCAGTTATGGTTCGCAACCAAATTCTCTACGGCGAGCCCACGGCGTTGCGGCGTATGTCAGAGATCTGGGGAGAGCATGATCCCGCCTTACCCATTTCGGAAGCGTTGCGTCAGACGCCCAACATCTGGACCAGCTTCTGGGCGCGCTTTGGATATGGGCAGATTCCTGTTCCAAATGCTGTTTATTTCATCCTGTTGGGTATCACTCTGGTAGCCGCGCTGGGGACCGTCTATTACTTGGTTCGAACACATCCCAGCCCGGCCCAGACGCTTTTCTGGCAACTCCTGGTGCTGATTGCACTGGCGGCCATGTTCTTCCTTCTCGTGGTCAACTACTCCCAGGTGAGCTTGACGGGAAGCAATGGGCGATTCTCATTTCCTGCCCTACCTGCCTATGCGATCTTGTTGTACGTTGGTCTGAGTGTCTGGGTTTCTAACGCGCGACGCCGCGTTCTCGTCGGTGTTCTCTATGTTGGCATGATGAGTTTTGCCCTGGCGGTGTTGTTTGTCTGGCTTCGGCCAGCATATGCGTCGCCTCCTATGCAGGTGGATCGCCCGAACCCGACGCATGCAGCGAATCTGCGTTTCGATGAGTTTGCGGAGCTTATCGGATACGACCTGGACCCACAGTCGGTCAACCCGGGCGGCGAGGTCAGGGTAACTCTCTATTGGCATGTTCTGGCGACCACGGATGAGAACTACACGGTCTTTGTGCATTTGTTTGTCGACGGTGAGCTGGTCCAGGGCACCCGCGACACCTATCCGGGCTTGGGCCTGTTACCCACCAGCCAATGGGAGGCAAACCGCTACCTGGACGACACAATCCCCGTGCCCATCGATCCCAAGGCAGTTAATGTTGCACCGGCCAGCTTGCAGCTTGAGGTTGGCCTGTATGACCTGAACACCATGCAGAGGCTGCCAATACTTGACGCCTCGGGTGCCCCCGTTGAGGCTCCGGTGATTGGCAGACTCAAGCTGGCAGCTCCTCCTGGAGAGCTTGCCGAACCGCTAGTTACCTCAGGGTATCGTTTTGGTAATGTGATCGGGTTGGTGGGCTACGACGTTCCGGCCTCTGGGCGCGCCGGTGGGTCGTTGAATGTAGACCTGTATTGGCAAGCCCTGGCCACCCCTGATCGTGACTATACTGTGTTTCTGCACCTGCTTGATGGCGACGGCAACATCGTCAGCCAAAGCGATGTTCCGCCCCTGCAGGGTCGCTACCCCACAAGCATGTGGGTAGAACCTGAATCGCTGGTGGATCACCAAAGTATTCAGCTTGCATCAGACCTGGCACCCGGCGAATACCATCTCATCGCCGGTCTATACGACCCCACGAGTGGTACACGACTTTCGGTGCAGGATGCCGAAGGTCAGGCTGTCGGTGACTTCATTGATTTGGCAATCGTGTGGCTGGATACACAGGTCGATTGACCAGTAAGCTGGTCACATCTGTAACACAAAATAAGCGATGCAGGAGCATTCCATGAAGGCTGTCCAACTTGTCGAAGTCAACCGACCGCTGGTACTTCGGGAGATTCCGTCCCGCCGGTGGGGCCGGACGACGTGCTGGTGCGCGCTCAAGGCCGCCGGCATCTGCCACTCGACGTCCACTACCGTGCTGGCATATCGCCCGTCCGCCCGCTGCCGATGACGTTGGGCCATGAGGTCAGCGGGGTGGTGGAGCGCATTGGCGGCAGCGTGGCTGGCTGGCAGCCGGGCGACCGGGTCTGTCTGCACTACATGGCAACCTGCGGCCACTGCGCCTATTGCAACCAGGGGACGGAGCAGTTCTGCACCAGCGGCCAGATGCTGGGCAAATATCGCCCCGGCGGCTACGCCGAGTTCATTGTCGTCCCGGCGCGCAGCATCTTTCCTCTGCCCGACGAGATACCCTTCGAGCACGGCGCGGTGATGATGTGCTCCTCGGCGACCGCTTTTCACGCGCTGCGCAAGGGCCGGCTGGCAGCCGGCGAGACCGTTGCCGTCTTTGGCGCGGGCGGGCTGGGCATGTCGGCCATCCAACTGGCGCGCGCGTTAGGCGCGCTGCACGTCTTCGCCGTTGATCGGGACGCAGGCCGGCTGGCGCTGGCGGAGCAGCTGGGCGCGATCCCCATAAGGACTGACAGTCCTGGAGTCGACTCGACAACGCCAACCGCGCAGAGAGCAACCCTGTCACTTGACCAGGACGGTCAGTCTTTCGTTGCCGATGAGATCCGTCGCCTCAACGGCGGCCGCGGTGTCGATGTCGCGCTGGACTTCGTGGG
The DNA here is from genome assembly GCA_041391245.1 of Caldilineales bacterium. GTDB lineage: Bacteria > Chloroflexota > Anaerolineae > JAAEKA01 > JAAEKA01 > JACKBK01. Next base: position 13,254 of record JAWKOJ010000013.1, on the reverse strand, counting down.
CGTGGCGGCAACGTTGCGGCCGGCCATCGCCAGCCTGGCGCCCTTCGGCCGCGCCGTTGCGGTCGGGCTGGGCGATCAGCCTGTGCCGATCTACCCCTACGCCGAGATAATCAACCGCGAGGCCGAGATCATCGGCTGCTCCGACCACCTGGCCTCGGAGATACCGCTGCTGACAGAATTCGTCCGCCGCGGCGTGGACCTGCGTCCGGTGGTGACCGGGACAGTGCCCCTGGATGCCGGCGCGATCAACGCCGTCATGGACCACATGGCAAGCTACGGTGCGGGCGGTGTCCGCACTGTGATCCAGCCTTGACAACGTTCGCGGTTTTCCACGAACGACGAACGGATTGAACCACTACAACTTCCCTCGTTTCCCCCTTCCTCCTTTTCCGCTCCAAAACCCAACTCGTTTCCGTCCGCCCCCGCACAGCCGCTCAACCGATCCACCATGACCGGAGGTCGCCGCCGCACTGCGCCCTTTTTGAGCTTCAGGCCCGGCGGATGTATCGAATTCTATACCCCGTTCGTGTGAGTGTATACATGTACACCACCCAACCCCTATGTTAACATAAAGGCGAGCGGCTACGAAGAAACAGTCCGGCTGCATTCTGCATTGCATGCTGCTGTGCATGCGGGCGGAGGCAGTGCAAGGAGTACGAGGATCATGACACTGACACACTACAGATATCTTATCGTAGGCGGCGGCATGGCGGCCGACGAAGCGGCGCGCGCCATTCGCGCAGTCGACGGCGACGGCAGCCTGGGAATCATCAGCACTGAGCCTGACCCACCGTATGACAGACCACCCCTGACGAAGCAGTTGTGGCAAGATATGCCTGTTGCAGACGTTTGGCGCAACACGGGAGAGTTGCGCGCCGATCTCCACCTCGGCCGCACCGCCAAGGTGCTGGACGCTACCCGCAAGCGCGTCGCCGACGACGAAGGGGATACCTACACCTACGAGAAACTGCTGCTGGCGACCGGTGGGCGGCCGCGTCATCTCCCTTTCGAACACGACCCGGATGATGTCATTTACTACCGCGACATTCAGGACTACCGGCGGCTGAATGAATTGACAGTTGATCGGCAGCGCTTTGGGGTGATCGGCGGGGGTTTCATCGGTTCGGAGATAGCGGCTGCCCTGACTATGAATGACAAACAAGCCGTAATGATCTTTCCTGAGCACGGTATCGGCGGCCGCGTGTTTCCATCCGATCTGGCCCAATTCCTGAATGGCTATTACAGGGAGCGCGGAGTCGAGGTGTTATCCGGTCAACCGGTTGAACGCGTCGCCCGGGATGGCGACCGCGTGGTGATCACGACCGGCGACGGGACCACCATCGCGGTAGATGCCGCAGTTGCCGGTCTCGGCATTCGACCTAACACGGAGCTGGCCCAGTTCGCAGGTCTGGAGACCAACAATGGGATAATTGTAGATCAATTCCTGCGCACCAGCGATCCCGACATCTACGCGGCGGGCGACGTGGCGGAGTTTATCGATCCGTTGCTGGGCAAACGCCGGCGCGTTGAACACGAGGACAACGCGATCGCCATGGGGCAGCTTGCCGGCCGCGCCATGGCGGGCGATCCGACACCCTACGACCATAGCCCCTATTTCTACTCCGACCTTTTCGATCTGGGCTACGAGGCGGTCGGCGATCTTGATCCGGGTCTGGAGACGGTGGCCGATTGGCAGGATCCGTGCCGAAAAGGGGTCGTATACTACCTGAACAAGGGACGCGTACGCGGCGTATTGCTGTGGAACGTGTGGGATCAGGTAGAAAACGCAAGGAACCTTATCTCGCAGGCCGGACCGTTCGCACCGAAGGATCTGGCCGGCAAACTGCCGCCCGGCTGAACTGATCAGGAGTTGCATTCCATCGTTCCGTGCGCTCAGTGGAATGTATCCGAAACTATATCTCGCTGGCAGGCGGGATACATTGATCTTTTGCTGTGCGGCTGCTAAGCTAACTATGTGCGGAAATCTGCCGCTGGCCGCGTCACGTTTTCTGAAACAGTCTTGTTCAGAAAGCAGGGTGAAGGCGTACGAGGACATGCGGCAACAAGCAAGCTGATAGCCGGTGAGACGCCGGGTCAGGCACACGTTGCGTTTACCAAACGATCTTCCGCACTTTTGCAAACAGAGTGCCGACCAGTTTCTCCGGGCTGAGGCTTCGACGACCAAGCAGAAAGGAAACACGATGAACAAGGATACACTGATACAGAACTTGAATGAAGACCTGTCGGGCGAGTTGATGGCTATGACCCAGTATCTGACGTACTCCGCCAAGGCGACCGGGCCGTATCGCCCGCAGCTTTCACAGTTCTTCAGCGACGAGATTTCAGACGAGCAGGGCCACGCCCAATACCTGGCTAACAAAATTGTGGCTTTGGGCGGCGAGCCGACAACCAAGGCGCGACCGATCCCGCCTGCCGAAAGCAACCATGAGATGGTAGAAGCCGTGCTGGATGCCGAGCGACGCGCAGTGCGCGACTACACCCAGCGAATCCACGAGGCTGAAGAGTTCGGCGATACCGGATTGATGGTTCAGCTTGAGGACATTGTCCGCGCTGAGACCGGACACGCTGAGGAGACCGAGCGCATCCTGCGCGACTGGCCGTTGAGATAGGTCAGGTGTGCCAGTCGTCGACCATCACAGACAGAAACCGGCAGCTTCCGAAAGGAGAAACGAGCTGATGACCATTGCCAAAGTAATCGAAGTCTTGGCCCAGTCGGATGAAGGCTGGGAGCAGGCTACCAATGCTGCATTGGAGGAGGCCAACAGAACACTGCGGAATGTGAAGCATATCTACATTGATAACCTGCAGTGCGATGTTGAGAACGGCCAAATTTCCAAGTATCGGGTCAACGCCAAGATCACCTTCCTGGTCGAGAACTGATAGCAGAGCCAACGCGCGGCGTTATAGTTGGCCGCGGACCTATTCCCCGGATGCATCCGGGGAATAGGTTTTTTCAGCGTAGGATGAAGGACATCGAGATGACAACTGAAAACGGCCTGCAAGCATATCTTGACAAACGCGACTTCGCAAAGACGCCGGAACCATCCGGCGCCAATGCCGCGCCGGGCGACCGGCCGGTTTTTGTCATCCACCAGCATGACGCCAGCAACCTGCACTATGACCTACGCTTGGAGGTAGACGGCGTTCTGAAATCGTGGGCAATTCCCAAGGGACCGTCCACCGATCCGAGCGAGAAGCGGCTGGCAGTACCGACCGAGGATCACCCACTCGATTACGCCGATTTCGAAGGCGTCATTCCTGAAGGTGAATATGGCGCCGGCCCTACGCTGGTCTGGGATGCCGGAATCTATCGCAACCAGCGGTCGCAGAAGGACGACGACGGAGCATCGATGCAGGAATCCCTGGACGATGGCAAGGTCGAGGTCTGGCTGGAGGGGGAGAAGCTGCAAGGTGGCTACGCCATCGTTCGCACGGGCGATGGAGAAGACGCTCGCTGGCTGTTCATCAAGATGGATGACGACCAGGCAGACGCCCGCCGCAATCCGACCAGCACCGAACCGCGATCCGTGCTGACCGGCCGCACCCTGGACGAAGTTGCCAGCCCGTCAGCGGACCAGTAAAGAGAAGATCGCCATGACAGAACAAATCAAAGTTGACGCCCACACTGTGGAGATCTCTCACCCCGACAAGGTGCTGTTTCCCGGGGAGCAGATAACCAAGCGGGATCTCGTTGAGTTCTACCGCCGTATCGGCGACGTGATCCTGCCGCATATGGCGGGCAGGCCGATCTCGATGCAGCGCTTTCCCGACGGCATCGCCGAGGAGGTTTTTACCAGAAAGAGGCGCCCGACTACTTTCCATCGTGGATCGAACGCGCCGAGGTCACAGTCAGGGAAGATGGCAGCCAGCAGCCGCAGGTCGTCTGCGACAGCACAGCCACACTGGAAAGGAGTCTACTATGCAATTTAAACCAGGAACACATGTCTGGACGTCTGATGGCGAGGACGCAGGAACGGTCGATCGCGTCATCATCCGGCCTGACACCAAAGAAGTGACGCATATCGTCGTGCGCAAGGGATTCCTGTTCTCTGAAGACAAGGTTGTTCCGATGAGCCTTGTGGGGCCGGCGACGGCCGACAAGGTTACCCTGCGTGAGGACGAAGAAGACCTGGAAAAGCTGCCGGACTTCGAGGAATCCTACTATGTTCCGGCCGAGGAAGGGATTCCACAGACGCCATCTGCCAAGACCCAGGTGCGCTCTCTCTACTTGTACCCGCCGGTTGGTATCCAGTGGGGCAGGAGCGTATACAACCCGTATGGCGCTTCCAAAGAGTCCGGCCCGCCGCACTATATCCTGCAAAGAGAGCGCAATATCCCCGCAGGAACGATCCCGCTGCGGCAGGGAGCGCGAGTCATCGGCAGCGATGGCGAACACATCGGTGATATCGAACGCGTCTTTACCGATGCCATCACCGACCGCGCTACCCACCTGCTGATTTCTGAAGGCTTGATCCTGAAGAGCAGGAAGCTGATCCCGACGATCTGGCTCGGGCGCGTCTTTGAGGACGAGGTGCACCTGCTGGTTACGTCGAAGTATGTTGACAGCCTGCCCGACTATGAGATCGGGAATTGATGGAGGAACCTTTCACTGACCCGCGGCTCGCCGCGGGTCAGTTTGACTTGCGACCATGAGTGCAAAAACACAGCCTGCCGAAGCGCACAAGCTGGACATCGATCCGGAGTCAATCGACTCGCAGAAGAAAGCAGAGCAGGCAGTCGCAGAGCGGCGCGAGGCGATCCGCTTCCACAACTACCGTTACCACGTTCTCGATGACCCGGTGATCTCTGACGCCGAGTTCGACCGGCTGAAGCAGGATCTGGTCGCTGTGGAGAACAGCTTTCCTGAACTGCGCTCGCCCGATTCGCCCACGCAACGGGTCGGCGGAGAACCGCGCGAAAACTTGGCGGGGCAACCCACCCGTCGCCGATGCTGAGCCTGAGCGCCGTCTATGACGAGCACGATGTCCGTAGCTACGACCGCACCTGCCACGACGAGTAAGGAGCGTTCATGAAGATAGACAGACCGGAAAAGGAGATCGAGCCATGAGAGAGTTTACAACCACCAGGCGAGTCGGCTACGGGATAGTTCTCGGCGTCTTGACAGGCATCGTCGTTGTGGCGCTCACGTATATTGTGGACAAGGTGACCGGGGTTGGCTTCCCGCCGTTTTCACTGTTCGATTTCATGACACGCGTCTTGCCCGGCGCGGTCGTCACCGCGACCATTGATCTGATGGTTGGCGTCATCAGCCGTCTGAATGTCGGCTCGACGGCCAGCGCGGCCAAGCTGGCCGAGCAGAGCTTCGCTATCCTCCAGTTCATCGTGCTGGGCGGGGTGATGGGAGCGGTGCTTGGCCTGTTTCGCAACATTCGGCGGCTGCCCACCTATGGGTTGGGAATCGGTCTGGTGCTTGTGGCAGCCTTCGCTGCGATCCAGGCGTATCTTGGGTTTCCGGCTGTGGGAGCGACTGCCAGTATTGGCTGGATTGTTCTCGTGTTTGGTTTTTGGGGCATGGCGCTGGGATGGACACTGCGCGGTATGCTCGCAGTCCCGGCCGACGAGGCCGCTGCCGGCGGGCTGTCGAGGCGGCAAGCGATCTACCTGGGCGGTACCGCGCTGGCGGCAGTTGCCGCGGCGCTGGTCGGGCTGGGGTTCCTGCTGCGCGGCAGCCAGCAGGCCCAGCAAGCCAGCGCGACTCCAATTCCGGCCGGCGGCCCAACCGCGTCCCCGACAGAGACCGCGCTGGCCGGCCGCATCGAGCCGGCACCCGGCACTCGGCCCGAGATCACTTCCAACGACGACTTCTATCGCATCGACATCAACACCAGGCCGCCAAGCATCGCTGAAGACGACTGGACGCTGGAGATCGGCGGGTTGGTGGACAATCCCAGCACGCTGACGCTGGCCGACATCCGCCCGCCCGACCCAGTCGCAGTACGTCACCCTCTCGTGCATCTCCAACCGCATTGGCGGCGACCTCATCAGCACCGCGCTGTGGACCGGCACCCGCTTCAAGGATCTGCTGGCCGACTTTGGCCTGCAACCGGACGCCAAAGCAATCGCCATCGAGGCCGAGGATGGCTTCTACGAGACGGTCGTCATGGAAGACATGATGGACGAACGGACACTGCTGGTGTACGAGATGAACGGGCAGCCGCTGCCGCAGGAGCACGGGTTCCCGCTGCGCATCTACATCCCCAACCGCTACGGGATGAAGCAGCCCAAGTGGATCGTGCGCATGATGGCAGTGGCCGACGAGCCTAACGGCTACTGGGTCGATCGCGGCTGGAGCCGGACGGCGGAGATGCGCACCACGTCGGTCATCGACGCGGTGAACGTGGAGCAGGCCGACGACGGTTCCACGGTGATGGGCGGCATCGCCCACGCCGGCGAGCGGGGCATCAGCAAGGTCGAGGTGCAGGTCGATGACGGTCCCTGGCAGGAAGCTGAACTGCGCGTTCCGCCGCTCAGCCAGTTGACATGGGTGCAGTGGCGCTACCAGGAAAGCTTGCCGGCTGGCGGCCACGTGGCTGCGGTGCGTGCCTATGACGGCGACGGCACCCTGCAGGTTGCGGAATCGAACCCGCCGCACCCGAATGGCGCGACCGGCATCGACACGTTCTCGTTCGAAGTCTGAGGCGCTTCACCATGGTGCCAACTGATTGCTTTGGTGACGCCCGTTCCATTTGAGGGAGAATGTACCTGAATCTATATCCGATTCTGCTTACCCGGTATATAGACTGGGCCTCGTCGTTCCATTATCATGAAGGAAGACTGATGGTTTGCTGAGCAAGCGAGTACCAAGTACCAATAGCGGTCTTTTTGGAGTTGGTTGAGCGAGTTCAGCGACAGGTGACACCACACAAGCAAAGGAGAGTAAACAATGTCAGACCAGGTAACCAAGAGCATTATCGTAAAAGGATCTCTGGATGAGATCTACGGGATTTGGGCGGACTTCAGCAACTTCCCGCGCTTCATGACCAATATCGATTCGGTGACCCCCCGGGGCGAGGATCGTTCGCATTGGGTGATGAAGGGGCCTTTGGGCGCCAGGTTCGAGTGGGACGCGAAGACAACGTTGATGGAGAAGAACAGCCGCATCGCCTGGAAGAGCGTCAATGGCAACGGCTCCAACATGAAGACCAGTGGCCAGGTGACCTTCAAGGAACTGCCGCACGAGGAGATTCAGATCACGGTGACACTGCAATACGTGCCGCCGGCCGGCGCGGTCGGTGAAGCCGCGGTCAACCTGTTCGGCAAGCCTGAGCAGCGGCTGAGTGAGGATCTGAAAAACTTCAAGTCCTTCGTGGAGGCGAAGCGAGAACACACGCTCTCTTCAGCGTGAAACTACGAACAGGGGATGTCCAACATGCAGCAAAGTACACTCGGCAACACCGGCATAAAGGTGAGTCGCCTCGGTGTCGGACTGTCCGAACTGGGCGACCTGCCGTTGAGCGAGGAGCGCACCGCTGCCCGTGTCCTTTACACCGCGCTGGACAACGGCGTGAACTTCTTTGACACCGCTGCCTGCTATGGCAACAGCGAGGAGTTGTTTGGGCGGCGAATGCGACGCCCCGCGGGTTAAGGCGCAGATCGAGGAGACAGCCCTGCAGTTTCCGACAGTGCACGATGTGTCGATTCTTGTCAACGGCGAGTCGCTGGATTGAGCGCTGATCGGGCCGCAGGTGATGCGCAACCAGAAAGAAAGGAACAACCATGGACGGTTATCTGATCGTCGCGACCCGCAATGGAGTCGTGACTCTCGAGCGTCGCGGCAACGACTTCCGGGATTTCGCCGGCGCGCTGTTGGATCATCGGTTCACCAGCGCGGCCAGCGACGGTGAAAACATCCTGGCCGGCACGGCAGATGGAATCTACCATTCGGCCGACCTTGGACGAACCTGGCATGCAGCAAGTGAGGGACTGACGGAGCGCTATGTCCGCTGGCTGGCGTTTCATCCCGACGACCGGAGGCTGGCGCTGGCCGGCACCGAGCCGGCCAACATCTTTCGCAGCGAGGACGGCGGGCACTCGTGGTACGAACGGCCTGAGGTCGCCCGCATGCGCGACGAACACGGCTGGGATCTGCCGTATTCGCCCGCGGCCGGTTGCATTCGCGGCTTTGCGCTGCAAGGCGACCGCGCCTACGCCGCAGCCGAGCAAGGCGGGTTTCTGCGCTCGGACAGCCGCGGCGCTGTGTGGTATTTGCCGCAGGGCAGCAACGGCAGCCATTACAGCAGTGAGCGAGGCCGCCACCAGGTCCACCCCGACGTGCATTCGGTTCTCGTCCATCCCTCGTCGTCCGATCAGGTCTATGCGGCTACCGGCGGTGGCCTGTTCTACTCTACCGATGGCGGCAGCTATTGGGACTGGCTCTATCGCTGCTACTGCCGCGCGGTCTGGGTGGATCCGGCGCGGCCCGCCCATATCATCCTGGGTCCGGCTGACGGCGTGGACCGCGGCGGACGGATCGAGGAGAGCATCGACGGCGGGCACAACTGGACCGTGGTCATGAACGGCCTCGAAGGTCCATGGGCTAACCACATGGTCGAGCGCTTTCATCAGATTGGAAACGAACTGTTCGCAGTGCTTTCAAACGGCCGCCTGATCGCAGCATCGCTGGATACGCTTCACTGGCAGCCGGTGCTCCCCGCCGTAGAGAATGTCACTGCTGTCGCCTGGCTACCGGAATAGTTGGGGCGCTGACAAACAAAACAAAGGAGAGGAAAATGCCGGTACAGGATATTACAAGAGTGCTTCGCAGCTACGAAGCGGATGGCGGCGCGCGCCTGGCCGATCGCTACGGCGAAGAAGCACGCACAATCGCCGCAGACATGGCCGCGCTGGTGCGCGCCCGGCTGCTCGACGACACCCCGTACGAGTCGCTGTGGCAGGAGTTCCACGACGATCCGGACGCGGCATCCGCCGAGTTCAACGGCGCCCTGGAGGCGCTGGTCGAGGCCGATCCTGGACTGACGCGGCGGCTGAACGACCTGCTGGAACGCTATCGCCGCGCGACCATGTCCCCGACCGCGCCAGCCGACATGCTGTTGGAGGAGGAGAATCGGGAGGTCAATCTGGAAGAACAGGTTGACGCTCAGGAAGAGGATCCCGAAAGCCTCGCGGTCACGGGCGACAGCCGGCATCGAACGGGCGAGTTCGAGCAGGGCGCCTATCTCTATGGCGACACAATGAGCGGCCGGGAGACGATTGGCAGCGAGGTTCATAGCGAGGAGAACCTGGCCCAGGAGGAACATCGGAGCTAAACCGGACGAGCGAGTTGACGATTGAAAGGAGACGAACGATGATTGGATTTAGCAAGGAAACCACTTTGACACCGCCGGAAGTGCTGGACACGGCCGTGCGCTTCTTTGGCGAAAAGGGTGTGGGGTTGGAGGTGTCCGAACGTGACAACTGCTGCGCGCGCTTTGACGGCGCCGGCGGACACGTGTACGTGCATGTCGTCGAAAAGGACGACAAAACCGCTGTGAACGTCGATTCCAGGGAGTGGGACTACCAGGCGCGTGAGTTTCTGGACTATCTCTAGTACGAGGTCAATCTTCGCTTGAGGAGTAGGCATCCCCAGATGCCGGGTGCGCATGTGAGCATGCGCACTTCTCACATCAAGGTTGGCTGGGCACACTGCCTGTTTGTGTGTCACCGTTGCAACAAGAACAAGGAGAGAAAACCAGTGCAAAGCTTTGAGAATCAACTCATCATCGAGAGGCCGCGCCCCGACGTGTTCGCGTTTGTCGCGGACTTTGAGAACATGCCGAAATGGAACTACTTCGTGATCGATGTCGATAACGTGAGCGATGAGCCGCCCGCCGTGGGCACACGCTTCCATCAGGTGCGCAAGACCGATCAGCAGGACTACCAAATTGTCGACCTGGAGCCAAACGAACGGGTGGCTGTCGAGACCCTGCCGCCGGCTCAGCCTCTGAGAATGAGCTTCCGGTTTGAGTCTGTTCCGGGCGGTACGCGCCTGACCGACCGCTGGGAGTTTGACCCTGATGTGCCGGGACCGCTGCAATGGCTGGCGGCGCGCCGGGTTAAATCGGCCGTGTCCGACAACCTGGAGAAGCTGAAACAACTGCTGGAGACCGGTGAGGTGCGTCTCCAGGACGGCCGTCAGGTAGCATTGTAAATGCAGCTTTCAGCCTGCCCCGCCACATCCCGATCTGAGGGAAGACAGGAGGCGCCTGTCCGCTGCAGCCGGCGGCGCGCACCCGATCACCGTCGCCCGGCGACTGGCGCTGGCGGCTTCTCTGATGGCAGCGCTGTTCTGCCTGTGCGTATCTGTCCGGCCAGCAGCAGCACAAGATGGCGGCACCGATGGCGTAATCGAGACGGTTGTGCCAGACACTGACGCTGCCCCGCCGGTTCCGGATCAAGTGGAGGTTCGGCCCCCTGCGCAAGACGAAGAGATCGCATCCCGGCTGGAGGATATACTACAGTCCACCGGCTGGTTCAGTTCGATCAACGTCTCGGTGCAGGACGGCGTCGTATTTCTTGAGGGAAGCACCGACGAGTCTGACTACAAGGATTGGGCCGGTGAACTGGCCGGGAAGACTGAGGGCGTGGTAGCCGTGGTCAACCGGATTCTGGTTGTCCAGGCGGCGTGGGATTTCACCTCTGTGTTGGACGAAATGGCTCGTCTGCTCAGAGGATTCGTGCTGGCGATCCCGCGCCTCCTCTTTGGCGGCCTGATTGTGGCGACAACCATACTGCTGGCGATCTTGGTCAGCCGGTCGGCCCGCAGGCTATTGCTACATTCGATCGCAAGCCCATTGCTTCGGGACGTAGCGGCCTGGCTGATTGCTGCGCCGGTGATCATCATAGGTATCTATGTGGTATTGCAGTTCTTTGGATTGACTCGGCTGGCGCTGACGGTGCTGGGTGGAACGGGCTTGTTCGGGCTGGTGGTAGGTATTGCGTTTAGCGATATCGTCGAGAACTTTCTTGCCAGCATCCTGATCAGCGTGCGCACGCCATTTCAGGCCGGCGACGTGATCAAGATTTCTGAGCACCTGGGAATTGTTCAGCGGGTGACCACGCGCGGCACGCTGTTGATGGGTCTGGATGGCAACCATATCCAGATTCCCAACGCGACGATCTACAAACACACCATTATCAACTACACGGCCAACCCGAACCGGCGGATCGATTTTCTGGTTGGCATCGACTACGAGGATGCGATTGCTCCGGCGCAGGATCTGATCATGCGCCAGGTCTCTCAACACCCGGCGGTGCTGCAACGGCCTGAGCCGCTGGTGTTGGCCGAAAACCTGGGTGCTTCCACCGTAGATCTGCGCGTCTACTTCTGGATCGACGGCAACCGCTACGATCAATACAAAGTCAAATCGTCGGTCATACGGCTGACCAAGATCGCGCTGTTGCGTGAAGGGTTCACGTTGCCCGATGCTGCCCGCGAGGTGGTCTTTCCGCGCGGCGTTCCGATCATATCGCCGCAAGCGACGGCCGCGGTCGACGCAGACCTTGCACGTCGCACAGATGCCAGCGAGATCTTACAGCCGGTCGAATCGGTGGCGATCTCTACGCCGGCCGAAGACCAGCTGGGCAGCGACGATGAAAAGATCCGTGAACAGGCGCGCTCCGCCAGGATACCGGAAGAGGGGCGTGACCTGCTGTCCTGAGACGGCGTAACCATGTCCCCAGCCAGCGATTCTTGCGCGTCAGCAAGCCCTGGACGCAAACCAACGACGATATTTTGCAGGCACTGCACGTCGGGCAGGTCCGCGGCCTCGACCAGGAGGAAGCGGCCCGCCGGCGCCGCGGTCGGCGCCAACCGTCTACGCCGGGCCACGCGCCAGTCAGCCTGGCAGATACTCCTCAACCAGTTCAAGAGCGTAATCGTTCTGTTGCTTGTCGTTGCAGCAGGGGCGTCCTTCGCCTTCGGCAAGGTGGTGGATGGGGTCGCCGTGGTGGCGGTTATCCTTATCAACGCCGCCATCGGCTTCGTCACCGAGTTGCGCGCGGTGCGGTCCATGGAAGCATTGCGCGAGTTGAACGCCGCAATGACAACGGTGCGGCGCGACGGCCAGCTGCGCGAGATCGAAGCTGACCATCTGACTCCGGGCGACATAGTCGTGGTACACAGCGGTGATGTGGTATCCGCCGATCTGCGGCTGCTGGATGTGGCCAATCTGCACGTCGACGAATCCTTGCTGACCGGCGAATCGGCGCCGGTCGAGAAGCAGACCGGGCCGCTGGCAGAGGAGGAGCCGCTGGCCGAGCGTTCCAATATGGCGTTCAGCGGCACTGCCGTAACGCGCGGTTCCGGTGAAGGCGTGGTCGTCGCTGTCGGCATGGACACCGAATTGGGACACATCGCGTCTTTGGCTGAGGGAGTCCAAGAAGAGCGCACGCCGCTGGAGGAACAACTGGACCAACTGGGGCGCAAGCTGGTGTGGGTGACGCTGGGCATTGCCGTCCTGGTTGCAGTCGCCGGCCTGCTGGCCGGCAAGCAACTGTTGCTGATCGTCGAAACTGCCATCGCGCTGGCGGTTGCCACCGTGCCTGAGGGCCTGCCCATCGTGGCCACGGTGGCGCTGGCGCGCGGCATGTGGCGCATGGCTCAGCGCAATGCAGTTGTCAACCGGCTGGCGGCGGTGGAGACGCTGGGCGCGACGACGGTCATCTGCACGGACAAGACGGGCACGCTCACCGAGAACCGGATGACTGTGAGCCAAATCCGTTTGGCCGGCGGAACGGTGCGCACCGCCAACGGCCATGAGGGGCAGGAGGCCGGCTTCAGCCGCAACGGGCAAACGCTGTCGCTGTCTGATCAACCTGTTCTGCGGCAAACCCTGGAGGTCGGTGTGCTCTGCAACAACGCTGCCCTGCAAAGCAACGGTACCGGGGACAACGGCGCACGCGCAACGGGGGAACCCCTGGAGGTGGCGCTGCTGGCCGCCGGCGCGGCCGCTGATCTTCACCGGGACGAGTTGCTGGAGCGGCAGCCGATGGAACACCAGGTCGCCTTCGACTCGGATCTGAAGATGATGGCGACTGTTCACAGGCGAAACGGTGACTTTCGGGTGGCCGTCAAAGGCGCGCCGGAAGCTGTGCTGGATGTTTGCACAGCCGTGCGCACCGAATCCGGCGACCAACCGATTGACGACGCCAAGCGCGCAGCCTGGCGCGAGCATGACCAGGAGATGGCTGGCCGCGGCCTGCGCGTGCTGGCCC
>JAWKOJ010000012.1:0-150315 GCA_041391245.1 Caldilineales bacterium | reverse complement strand
GAAACGGTCAGTGAACTGGACAACGCGGGGTTCAACCTGTACCGCGGCGACAGCGCGGCCGCTCCGCAGACGCTGCTGGCCTACGTCCCTTCGCAGGCGCCGGGAAGCGCCCAGGGTTTTGCCTACACCTACGAGGACCTGGACGTGCAGCCGGGTGAGACGTACTGGTACTGGCTGGAGGACGTCAGCCTGGGCGGGGCGACAACGCTGCATGGCCCGGTGAGCGTAACCTTCGTCGGACCGACGGCAGTGGTGCTCAACAACGTGAGCGCGAGTTCGGCGGGCGCAGCGGGTTTGCCATGGTCCGGTGCCTTGGCCGCGCTGGTGCTGGCGCTGACCGGCGCGCTGAGTGTGCGGCGCAGGGAGCACGCATAAGCGCGCCCGGTCCACCCGTCCAGAACCGCGGATCGAGAGAGTCGCGCCCATGTCCCAACTCCCCCAAGGATCTCCATGCGGCCTGCTCAATACTCAACCTCTGCCACCTGCTCGAAGTCGAGGTCGAACGCAACGGCCGGTTCGGGATCGGCGAAGTCCAGCTCGTTCAGATCGCCGGCGACAACGCCGCGGTTGCACAGCGAGCGGTAGACGCAGAAGCGGCATTTGCTCTCGTCAGGCGTCAACGGGAAGGGCGCATCGCTCAGGCTCAGCGTCGCCGCCTGCTCCAGCAGCCCGGCCAGGGACGCGCCATCCTCGGCGTGTTGCTCCGCAGTGTATACGAAGCGCTCCGGCCGGTCGGGGAAACCGGCGAACCAATAGACCATCTCCACCTGCTGCGGCGCAAACGACCGGCCGCCGTTCAGCTCCGCGCCGGCTTCCACCATCACATAGGGATAGACACGGGTTTGCAGGCGGTCGGCCAGCCAGGCGCGCGGCGGGCGATGACGCGACGTCTTCCAGTCGTAGATTGTCGCGCGGTCGTTGTCCACCACCACCAGGTCCATCTTGGCCAGCAACCGGCGCTCGGCGGCCGGGCCGAAAGGCATCGAAAGCACCGTCTCCGGGTAGCGCGCGCCCGCCATCTCCGGCCGGTGTTGCAGGAAGTTCTGCCACCAGCCGGCCAGCGGCTCCTCCTGCGCCATAGCCGTCAGCCGCGCCTCCTCCACGCCCAGCGTGTGCTGCTGCACCATGAGGTGAAACAGCGCCCCCAGCCGCAGATGCTGCTCGTTTTCCAGATACGGCTCGGCCGGCACAGCCGGCCAGGCGATCTCAAGCAGGTAGCGAAGCTGGAAACGGCGCTTGCAATCGACGAAATCCTGCAAGCTGCCCTGGCTGAACTGAAAATCGCTGGGGAGGGACATCACACGCTCCTGGTAAGGTCGGGTTGGGCAGCCGAGCGACAGCCGCCCAACTCCCAGTAGGCCTGCAGCGCCACGAAGGGCAGCGCCTGCAGCGCCTCTGGCCGGCTGGCCGCGGACCGCCCGGAGTTCCACGTCATCACAAGCTCCCGCCTGGCCCGGGTGATGCCGACGTAGAGCAGCCGCAGCCGCTCGCGCACATAGTCCAGCCGCGCCTGCGCCGTCGCGTCACCCTCCCGGTAGACAAGCCGATCGTCCAGCAGCGCATCCAGTTGCGCCAGCGCCTCCGCGCCCAGGTTCAACTCATCGCGCACGAACCACTTCTCGGCGATGTACTGGTCGTAGGGCTGGCCGGAGGGAAAGTCGTAGCTGTTGACCGACATGAGGTAGACCCGGTCCCACTCCAGCCCCTTGGCCTTGTGCATCGTCGCCACTACCACCTTGCCCTTGTACGCGTCCGGATCGAACCCGTTGTCGTCGTCGCTGAACCCCAGGAAGCGGCGCTCGTTGCGGGCGATGACCGCCAGCTCGCCGGCCAACTCCGGCAGGCGCCACCCCGGGTGCTGCTCGGCTGCCTGGCGCAGCGTCACCGCCAGCTTGTGGGTCAGCGCCAGGTCGCTGGCCTCGGTGAAGAGGTCCTGCCCCAGCGTCAGCAGCAGTTGATCGACCGGCAGCACGATCGCGCCCTGCCAGCGCTGCAAGTAGCTGCGGAACATCGCCAGCAACTCCGTGTCCTCTTCGGAAAGATCAGCTTCGGCCAACCAGTCCTGACCCGCCCGCGGCCAGACGTACTCCTCCACCTCGCGGCAGCCGGCCAGCTGCTTGCTGAGCTTCAGGACATGCTGCCACGCCTCCGGGTCCTCCTGGTCGGCGCGGCGCCAGACCTGAAAGACCCTGGCAAGCCGCTGCGGCGCGGTCGGGTCGGCCAGATGGTGCAGCACGTTGGCCAGCGCGCCGGCGGCCTTACGGGTCGATGTGGAGCTGCGCAGCAGGCTGTCCACCACCTCCACATCGCTGCCGCAGGGCATCGACCACATCGAAGCCGCGCTTGTTGCGCGGTGTCAGCACCGCCACCGTGCTTTCCGGGTGCTCCGGCAGCCAGCGCACCAGCGACTCGACCACGGCCCGCAGCTCGCCCTCTGGGCTGAACCTGTTGCTCATCAGGTAAACGGATGTCGGGTCGTCGGGCGGATTGGGCTGCGTGTCGCCGGGCGGCGCGGGCAGGATGGGCGGCGGCGACAGCGCATCGCGCACCGCGCGGGCCGGGTGCTCGTCCATCGTCCAGGCCACCAGGTGGTTCGCCAGACAGATGATGCTCTCGGTGGAACGGCCGGAGTTGGGTAGTTCCCGCCGGGCAACGCCCTCCTCGTTGAGAAAATCGCGCAGGTAGTCCGGGCTGGCGGTGGTAAACGTCTCGTAGATCGCCTGGTTGGGATCGCCGACCCGCACCCAGTTGCCGTCGGGGCCGGTGAGCAGGCGCAGTATCTGTTCCTGCAGGCGGCTGCTGTCCTGGGCTTCGTCCTCCAGCACGAAGGGCCAGCGGTCGCGCAGCCGGGCCAGCATCTTGTCGTCGCTGCGCAGCGCCTGCAGCGCCAGCCGGATCAGGTCGTCGAAGTCCACCGCGCCGCGGTAAGCCAGCGCACGCTGGTAGTCGGCGTAGATCGCCCAGCCCATTTCGGCCAGCGGCAGCGGGTTGACCAGCCCGTCGAGCCTGGCGCGCACCTGCTCCGGCGTCATCTGGCGGTCCTTGGCCAGGCGTGTAAACGCCAGCGCGATCTCCTTGACCTGCTCCAGCAACGGGTCGCGCCGCACCCAGTCCAGCTTGCTGGCCTCCAGCGCCGGATCGAGAAAGCGCTCCAGTTCGTACGGGTGGCTGCGCAGCCAGGCCGCGGCGCGTCGCCGAGAATCTCGTCCGCGCCTGCGCTCGTCCACGATCTCGAACTTGTCCGACAGGCCGACCAGCGCCGGCCGCTCGCGCACGATGTCGTGGGAAAGGCCGTGCAGCGTGCGCACCCGGTAGCCCGCATGGGGCAACAGGCCGCGCGTCTTGACCAGGTTGCTGACCCGGCGGTAGAAGTTGTCCACCGCCGAGTTGACCAGGGTCACCACCAGCACTTCCTGGTGGCCTGCCAGGCTGCCGCCCGCGATCAGCTGCGCTGCCAGGCGGGACAGCGTCTCGGTCTTGCCGCTGCCCGGCACCGCCGAAACACCCATCTTGCCGCCGGTGTAGGCCAGCACTTCGGCTTGTTTGGGACGTGGAATGAAGGACTCTGGTGGCATTAGCGTTTCGTCAACAACCCGTTGCGGGAGACTTTCTCTCAACGACTATGAGAAGAAGGGCCGAAAAAGCATTTAAGGTTGGGCGATAATGAACAGTGTCAAACACGCATTGTCAGTCAGGCTACGGTTTCACAAAATCAATGACCGCGGTCATTCTACGGTTTGAGGTCGTTGCTCTGCCTCGAAAAAATGGTTGATCGCTTGTTTGGACTGACACCGCCTCTTGTGGAGGCCGCCTCTCGTGGAGTAGGCATCCTCAGATGCCGAGGCTGCGCATGGCCGTAGCCCGGCATCTGAGGATGCCTACTCCGCGGGTGACAGCAATGTGCGTTTTTTTGTGAAATATGACCTCGGTCATGTTTATCTGTTCTACGACATTGCCAACTGCCGCAGCACGTGGTTGAACGCCCAGAGCAGCGGGCCGCGCTGCTCGTAGCCCTGCTCGCCCAGCCCGCTCAACCCCAGGAAGACCTGCTTGCGGCAGCGGCGCAACAGCCCGACCGCCAGCTTGTAGAGCCGTTCCTGGTTAGCGGCGTCCTCGTCGTCGTGATCCCACTGCCGGCCTGGCTGCCAGTGACGGCTCAGCACATAGGGGTGCGTCAACGGTTGGTAGAGGCGCTCGTACCAGCCGCGGCTGCCGATGTCCAGCCAGAACTGGTAGTCCACCGGCCGGTTCATCATCAGGAAGGTGTGGGCTGGCGCCAGCAGCACCGCGTTGCGATCCACCTCCTGCCAGCCCCGCACATACTGCGCCGCGATCACGCCATCCTCCACCATGTCCAGATACTCGCGCCCCAGATCAATGGTCTGCTCGATCCTGAGGCCATCTGCCCTCTCCCTCTCTCCCTCTTTGCTGCTCTCTCCCTCCGCCACCGCCTGCCGGAACTTCTGCACCGACTCCACCAGATTGGCCGCGGCCTGCGACGCATCGAAGTTGTCGTGAAAGCCGAAGCCGGCCTGAGAAAGAACCTCGCCGAACAGCCGGCTGAGGAAGTGGTCCAGCGTCGCGGGCGAACGGCGCTGCGCCAGATCGGCCAGCCAAACCCGCAGCGTGTCGAAGCGGCCGCCCAGCACGTAGCTGATGCGCTCGTGCATGTCGGGGTTGATCTGCTCGAAGGACGAGAAGCCGGGCGTCCCCTCCCTGGTGCGATAGACGATCTTGGTCAGCAGTTGGGCGCGCACCGGGTCTAGCCCATCCACGGCCTGCATCAGCGCGTACGACACGTCGAAGGGCGCGGGCGGGCGCTGCCAGCCGGGATTGGCCAGCGCGGTCAGCGTCAACAGGCTGCGGGCTGCCGGCTCATCGCGCAGCGCGCGCGAGGGTCGGTGCGACCGGGCCGCGATGCCGGCCTGGGCCAGCCGGTTGGTCAGCGAAAAGCGCAGCGCGTCGGACAGGAACGGCGCCAGCACCACGATCTCGCCGGGAGTGACGCCGCCATCCACAAGATCCGTGATCTGTGCGGCCACCCAGTCCAGCATCTGCGGATAGAAGCGCATGTCCTCCTCGAACAGCAACGTCTGGCGCACGGCCGCAGGCTCGGCAGGCGGCGCGGGCGGCGCCGGCTGGCGCAGCGCGTCGGCCAGATGTTTGCCCAGCATCTGCAGCGCCGGCGACGCCACGAAGCTTTCATTTAAGGTGACGTGTTCCGCACAGAGAACCTTAAGCGCAGCGCCACTATCCGGGTCGGCGCCCAGAAACTGGCGATACCCCGCCTCCCGGTCGTAGATCAGCAGCGCCGAGTCCACCTGCGGCAGCCAGTCGCGCAGCAGGTCGTGGGTGAAGGGCGTGTCCTCCTCCAGGTTGTCGACGATCAGGTGCCGATACGTGCCTTGCAGATACTCGCGGCACTCAGCCAGCGGCCAGAGATAGCGCCGAAACACCTCCACCTGCAGCGAGAAGTCCAGCAGGTTGTGGGCCAAACAATACTCGCGGAAACGGCTGGCGGACTCCTGCGCGTCGCGGTAGATCCGCAACTGGCTCTCATCGCCCATCCATGCCTCGTGCAGGCGCGCGCCGATCTCAGTGTATGGAAAGCCGACCACGGCCGCCTTGTTGAGGTTGTCGATGATCTGGCTGTAGATGCGGTTGCGATCGACCGTCACCGACTCGAAATAGCCGTCCTCTAGCAGCGGGCGAACGATCCTGGCCATGTGGTACTGTGCGGTCTCCAGGGTCAGGAAGACGGGCGGGCTGTCAGGCCGGGCGAAACCGGCCTGCCGGCCGACCAGCGGCCAGAACAGCTCGACGCTGCGCCGCGCCAGACCGCCGGCAGTGACCAGCGCCGGGATGCTGCCCGGCCGTAGCCGGGTGCGCCGCAACGCCTCGCTGTACGGCCTGGCCAGCGGCCGCACCGGTGTCATCACCAGGATCGAGCTGGCCGCGACGCCGTTCTGGATGAGGTTCAGCAGCCGCTGCACGCCCGCGGTCGTCTTGCCCGCGCCGGCCGGCCCGTCCAGGAAGATGGCGCGGTCGAAGGGCGCAACGCAGACGGCTCGCTGCGCTTCGGCAAGTGGGATGGTCGAGGACAAGGGACCTACCATGTGTTCAGCCAACATTTGCCTGAGATCGAGAGTTCACAACCGGATAATTGACAGGACTTACAGGATGAACAGGATTTTCATAACTCTTCAAGGGGAAAGCCGAATCCTGGAAATCTTGTTAATCCTGTCCAAACCAATCTTCTGGTTTCGAGTGACCAACGGTACAACTGGAGTCATGTGGTCGCAAGACTGGTCGTCGCGCTACCGGCGACGTCGCGGTAGACCAGCGTCCAGGCGCTGGAGTCGAAGACGAGGTAGATGCCGCGCACGATGGCCATCGGTACTATGGTGATCAGCAGGAAGATCGGCAGCCCGACCAGAAACGCCAGCGCCGGCGAGTCGGTCAGCGCGTAGACCGCGTATCCCAGCCCGCCGCCCGCGCCGAGGGCCATGAATGCCAGCCCGAAGAACACCATCGCTGTCACCAGGCCGAAGACGAGGCCGATCGCGGTCAGGATCACCCACATGACGCCGACGTTGCCGGCGCTGTTGCGGGCCAACGCCACGCCGCCGCTCAGCGCCGCGCCGATGTCCCGGTTTGCCAGCGCGATCTCGCGCCGCCAGAACTGGCCGCCGATGCTGATGAGGACCCCTGCCACTATCAAGCCAAAGAAGACCAGCATCTCCAGGCCGACGGTCGCCACCACTCCCATGATCCGAAGAGCCTCGTTGTCGAAGATCAGCAACAGCAGCGGCAGCGCGGCCAGCCCGATCAGCAACATGGCTGCCAGGGCAAACGCGACGCCGACGATCAGGTCCAGCAGGAACATGCGAAAGGCGCGGTTGCTCCACCCGAGGCGAAAGCCCTCGCGCCAGGTCGGCCCGACGCCCGCTTCCTCGATCTGGTCGACGCCGCGATAGAGCGCGGTGCGCGCCACATATTGCACGATGACCGCCACGACGATGAAGAACAGCAGCGCGCAGCAGCAGAGCACCAGAAAGCTGGCAAGCATCGGGGCGAACGCCGCCGATCCCATGGCCGCCGATGACCCGCCACCTCCGTTGCCGCCACCGCCGCTCACAGTACTGCCGCCGCTGACTGTCAACGCCAGCAGGATGCCGAAGATCCACAGCACCTTGTAGCGCCATGTGATCTGCCAGGCCCGTCCGATCAACGCTCCGTAGTTCATGAGTTGCCTCCTTAGGGTTTGCGTCGCACGTTACCAAGTAAACATAACAACCTTAAATCTTATCCTTTGGACCCTCTGGCGAAGTGTCCGGCTGCGTCTGGCGCTGCTTCAGGGCGCGCTTGACGCGCTCCCAGACGGTCTTGGTTTCCTGCGCATCGTCCGGGCTGATCTCGACCCGGTCGTAACGAGCCGCCAGGAAGGCGTCGGTCAGGGCGGACGTGTCCATCTCCGCCTCCGGCCAGGTGGACTCCAGGTCGCGCAGGAACTCGACGGGGGTCTGGCTGGGCTGGCGTACGGTGCCCTGCTCGGCGGCGCGGCGGACGGTGCTGAGGTAGAAGTAGCGCACCCGGTCTCTGGGCGAGAGCGCGTTGAGACGCACGAAGCGCCAGGGAAGGCGCAGACCGCCGCCCTGCGCCTCTTCGGCGGCGCGCCGGCGCGGCATAACCACCGACAGACCGGATGCAGCCGCCTTTGCACCGGCCCACCATCTTCCCAACAAGGCAATGATCCGCCGCAGCAGCGCGATCAGTCGTTGCCTGGTAACCGCCAGCCCCTCCGGACCAATGAAAAAGCGTAACACCAGGATCAAGATCACGATCACCGCCAGCCAGACCCCCGCACCGCCCAGCCAGGCAGGCAAGTCGAGGGTGGGTGCCGGCGGCGGAGGCGGCGGGGCCGGTGCCGGTGTGAGCGGCAGCTCCGGCAGTTCCTCCGGCGGCTTGCCGAAGAGCAGCAAGACCAGCGAGAACAGCGCGATGACCAGGCTGACGATGCCGATCGCGATCTGCACCACCACCGCCACGAGCAGGTTGACGATCCCGCCCAGTTGCCAGGTCGATCCCAGCGGCAGCAACGACGCGAGCAGGCCGACACCTACCACGATCAGCAGGCTGAGCCGGTTCCAGCGACTCACCAGTCCAGGCGGCGCTTCGACGCCGTCAAAATACCACAGGGCACGCATCTGTGCCAGTCGCGCCTGGCTGATCAGAAGCAGCCCGGTGAGGAAATACATGACCGCGGCCACGATGACCTGATTGGGAACGCCGGTGCTGAACAGGTGCAGCCCGGCGCCCGGATCGATGCTGACACGGGTGGCGCCGGCGCACAGAACCACGAAGAAGCCGCCGATCAGCCACTGGTTGATGTAGCCATCGACCAACTCTCGGCGTGAGATCTGGGCGCGGTCGGCCGAGCGGCTGCCGCGCCACCACGAGCCGAACCGTTGTTCCTCCACCCAGCGCAGCTCGCCCGGTGTCAGCGCCAACTGGTAGAACAACTCGGCGACGATCCCGGCCCGCTGCCAGGCCAGCGCCGAGAGCAGGAACGCCAGCAAGAAAAAGCCATCGAGGAAGGAAAATGGGTCCAGCAGCCAGTCGCGCAAGGTGTCGACCGTTGGCCAGTCGTCCGTCAGCGCCCAGGTTGCCACCCGCAGCACCAGGGCCAGTACGACCAACTCGGCCAGCATGAACGCGGTCTTGCGCGTCACCCGCTGGGAAGGCATCGACAGCCACTGGTGGCTGTAGACCCCGGCCAGCGCCGCCAGGAAGGCCAGCCCCGCGATATAGCGCAGGCGTGCATCGCCGGTGATCGCGATGGCAACGGCCAGCGGGCCGGCCACCAGGCTGGTCATCTGGATGGCAATCAGCAGCGGGCGGCCAACCTCGCTCTGCCAGGCCGAATCGCGTAGCTCTTGGACGGCGCCGGGGGCACGGCGTTCATCATCAGACATCACGCTGTCACTCCGACGCTGCGAGACGTGACCGCCTGCAGGCGCGTCAGGTCCTCTTCAGAGGCCGTCTGGTAGGCCCGCAGTCCCAGGCGGCGCGCCCGCTCGCGCACGAGGCCGAAGTTGGCGTACGGTTCCGTCACCAGCAGGACGACGTTCATGCCGGCCCGGGTCAGGCGGTGGAACCCCTGGCAAACCGCCTCGTCGGCCAGCGGGGTGATGGCCAGCACGGTGGTCCCCCAGGCCAGCGAAACGGCGCTTTGCTGCGCCCAACGGACGAAGGACTCGTCCAGATCGGCGATCTCGATCCTGGCCAGGGTTTCCAACGCCTTCATCAGGTGCGGCCGGCCAGGACGGGGCGGGATCGCAGGCGGATAGGCGGCGCTGCCCGGCGCGCGCCCGTTTCCGTCAGCGATCAGCGGATCGCTGCCGTTGGTTGCCAGCCCGACCGCCTGGCGCATGCTTTCGAGATAGGTTGCCACCGACGCGGCCACCACAATGGCCCACTCGCTGGCGCTGTAGATGCGCTGGCGGTGATAGTCGCGCACGTTGAGGTTGAGCAGCACCATGCTCTCCAGCGAGATCGAGGGAGAGTACTGTTTCACAAGCAACGAATCGGCGTGGGCGCTGGCCTTCCAGTGGATGCGGCGCAGGTTGTCACCGGCCTGATACTCGCGCAGGCCGCGCAGCCGAGCCGGATCCTCAAAAATGCGCCGCGAGGCGCTCAATGTGCCGTGCGGCAAGCGCGAGGGAAGATCGAGACGCACCAGCGGGATGATGCGCGGGTAGACGGTCAGGAACTGCTGCGCGTCCTCGCGGCCGGCCGCATCGCTGAAGCCAAACAGGTCGCCCACCACCAGCCGCACCGGGCCGAGCGGGTAGTAGCCGCGCCGGGCACAGTGCAGATCGTAGTCGATCACCACCCGTTCGCGCGGCCGCAGCGAATAGGCCCGGTTGAACTGCTCCGACGGCGCCAGCTCCAGCGGCAATGTTTCCGTCAGCCGCAGCCAGGGGATGGGAAACCAGGACGGGTTGCTAAGCTCCAGTGACACAGAGATGTGCTCGCCCAAAAAGGCATGGTCGGTAAACTGGCGGCGCACCCGCAGCGCGGCCAGGCTGCGCGGCGTCGCCCAGCGCGCCAGCAGCCAGACGCCGCCCACGACATAAACAATGTAGAAGACGAAGTCCAGACGCAGCAGGAGCGCCAGAAGCAGCAAGGCAATCAGCAGATACGAGAAGTCGCGCACGGTTCAGGACAGTTGGCCGATATCCAGCGCCACCTGGGCCAACAGGTCGTTGACGATGGCCTGGGCAGTGCGGCCGCGCAGCGCGCTTTCGGGCTGCACGATGCAACGGTGGGCAAGCGCCAGCGGCGCCAGCAGCTTGACGTCGTCGGGCAGGACAAACGAGCGCCCCCGCAACGCTGCCAGCGCCTGGCTGCTGCGAAAAAGCGCCAGCGAGCCGCGCGGGCTGGCGCCCAGCAGCAGGTCCGGGTGCTGCCGCGTGGCATCGACCAGGCGCACGATGTAGTCGCGAATCGTGTCATCCACGTGCACCTCCCAGACGGCCTCGCTCAAATCGGCCACGGCCGTGCCGTCGATCACCGACTGCAGCGTTTCGATGGGATGCTGGCGGCGCAGATGCAGCAACAGGTCCTTCTCCTCCTCAACAGACAGGTAGCCGAGGCTCACCTTGAGCAGAAAGCGGTCGAGCTGCGCCTCTGGCAGCGGAAACGTACCTTCATATTCGATGGGGTTCTGGGTCGCCATCACCATGAACGGCCGCGGCAGCGGGCGCGTCACGCCGTCCACCGTAACCTGCCGCTCACCCATGGCTTCCAGCAACGCCGACTGAGTGCGGGGCGTCGCGCGGTTGATCTCGTCGGCCAGCAGGATGTGGGCAAAAGCCGGACCGGGCATGAACTCAAACTGGCGCGCCTGCTGGTTGAACACCGACACGCCGGTGATGTCGTTGGGCAGCAGGTCGGGCGTACACTGGACACGCTTGAAAGTCACACCCAGGCTCACCGCCAGCGACCGCGCCAGCATGGTCTTGCCGACGCCCGGCACATCCTCCAGCAACACATGGCCGTCGCACAGCAAGGCAACGAGCAGAAGCTCAACAACGCTACCCTTGCCAACGATTACGCGCTCGACGTTCTCCGTAACCCGCCCGGCAAACGACTGAATATCTTCAACAGAGTGCATGGCACGCAGTTCCGTTCTGGTTAACGATCAAATGGCTAGCTGCGAGCAAGGACGACTCGCAGATAGAAGAGGGATTGGATGAGCTGGCCATGCAGGAAATCCGCGATTCCCTTGATCCGCCCATCCGCAGGGACGAGTACCTTTGCGAGTATTCTACCTGAAGCCGGGTTCCATGACAAGGTGATTCGCGCGGCGATGCCAACCATCGGTACGGCTCTTGGTGCCCGCCCGCCAGCCATGCTATAATCGCTGGCGCCGGCAGGTCAGGCACACCACAGAATCCAAACACGTTTGTCATAACCGTGTTTCACGTGAAACAATGAATACGCACCACGATACAAAAAACGTTGCCCCGGGCGCGCACAGCCGGTCACCCCAGGTCATGGACTACGAAGGTTCGGACTACCAGGAGCGGTTCTGGGGGAGCGGCGAGCGCGACTACGAAGACCAGGCCGAACGCATCGCCTTGCGCAAACTGGTCCCGCCGGCAGGCCGGCGGCTGGTGGAGTTCGGCGCCGCGTTTGGCCGGCTGGCCGACCTGTATTGCGGCTACGACCAGGTGATCCTGCTGGACTACTCGCGGTCATTGCTGGCCCAGGCCCGGGCGCGCCTGGGCCACGACCCGCGCTTTGTGTTCGTGGCCGCCAACCTGTACAGGCTGCCGCTGGTGGACGGCGCCGTCGACACCGGCGTCATCGTGCGCGTCATGCATCACCTGGCCGATGTGCCCGCCGCGCTGGCGGAGATCAGCCGCACTGTCGCCGCCGGCGGCGCGCTTGTCGCCGAATATGCCAGCAAGCGGCACCTCAAGTCCATCGCCCGCTACGCCCTGCGCCGCCAGCAGTGGAGTCCCTTCGACACAGCTCCCTACGAGTTCGTGCCGCTCAACTTCGACTTTCACCCCGATTGGATGACAGCGCAGTTTCGCGCCCGCGGGCTTACCGTCGAACAGGAACTGGCCGTATCGCACTTCCGTATCGGCGCCCTCAAGCAACTGGTGCCAGCCCGCTATCTGGCGGCCGCCGACGGAGCGGTCCAGGGGGTTGGCGCGCGCTGGAAACTGACTCCCAGTGTCTTTGTGCGCTGCCGCCTCCCCGGGACGGCGCCGGCAGCCCTCACCGCCGATCTTTTTCAGTGCCCGGAGTGCAGGGGATCGCTGAGCCAGGGCGACGAATCCATGGACTGCACCCACTGCGGGCGGCGCTGGCCAACACGCGCCGGCATCTTCGACTTCAAAGAAGCATTGGAAGCCTGACGCCGGGCGTTGCGAGGGGCGTTTGACGAACACGTCAAATCAGGGTATAATCCACTAGCCACAAAACCTGATTAGCGCCAGGCTTCCGACATATTCGGGGAGGGTATCGGTGCACAGCGTTGCGGAGTCTTGCGAACTCCGGTTTTGGCATTCATTAGCGATTTTGGTTATGTCTACCAATTTATTCAACCCCCAAAACCCAGCAGAAGGAGTGTGGAATGACAGAAGACGCAGTTGAGCTGACCGATCAGACTTCGGGGACTGAACCAGTGCAGCATTGGAGTGAGGTTTGGCAGGAGGACTACGACTACAAGCGCCCCAAGCAGGGCGACTTGATCATGGGGACAATCCTGGAGGTGCGGCCTGAGGCAGTGCTGATCGATATCGGCGCCAAGCGAGACGGCTTCGTTTCGGCGCGTGACCTGGGCAGACTCGACGACGAGATACTGGCCGGGCTGTCGGTCGGCGACGAGGTACCGGTCTTTGTGCTCAGCGCACAGAACTCATCGGGTGAATTGGTTCTTTCACTTTCGAAAGGCAAGGAACTCGATGACTGGAAGGAAGCCGAGCGCCTGCTGGAATCGGACGAGGTCCTGGAACTGCAGGTCAGCGGCTACAACTCGGGCGGCGTCACGGTTGCCTTCAACCAGTTGACCGGATTCGTGCCGGCCTCGCATTTGGTCAATTACTCGCGCGGCATGTCCGACCAGGACAAGGCGGATTGGCTGCGAACAATGCCCGGCAAGGTGTTGCGCCTCAAGCTGCTGGAGGTCTCTCGGTCCAAGCGCCGGCTGGTGCTCTCGCAGCGCAAGGCAGAGCGCATCTATCGCCGCCAACGACGGGAAGAGCTTCTGGCAAGCCTGTCTGTTGGTGATGTCGTCAGCGGCAAGGTGTCTTCGCTGGCCAGTTTCGGGGCGTTTGTGGACATCGGCGGCGCTGATGGGTTGGTGCATATCAGCGAGATCAGCCACGAGATGGTGAACAATCCCAAGGATGTCCTGAAAGTCGGCCAGGAGGTGCGCGTGCGGGTCATCAAGCTCGACCCTGAGAGGGAGCGCATCGGACTAAGCATCAAACAGCTTGAGCCGTCGCCCTGGGACGACATCTATTCCCGCCTCTTCGCAGGACAGGTCGTATCGGCGACGATTGTCAACATCGCGCCATTTGGCGCCTTTGCCCGCATCGAACAGGGGCTGGTGGGGCTGATCCACATCAGCCGGCTATCTAACCACTCGGTGAGTCATCCATCGGAAGTTGTTGCAGCGGGCGATGTGGTCAAGGTGCGCGTGGTGGGTATCGACGCCGGCCGCCAGCGTATCGCCCTCAGCCTGCGCGATGTACCGCAAGATGAAGAGGGTGAGGCCCAGGCCCAGCAAGACTCGGTAGTAGTGATCGACTGGGTCGAAGGCGACCCGATACAAGAGAATTAATCTGACGCGTTTCAAACTTGCAGAAGGAGTAACCATGAACAACAGCTCCAACGGTGAATTCGCAGTCCTTGACAGGGTTGTACACCCTGCCCATGGACCGGGTCTGATTACGGCCGTTGAGCAGATGGACGCTGCCATCGCCGGCTTTCGACGCTACTACGTCATCGACATCTACGAACAAAATTTGACTGTGCGCGTCCCGGTGCGCCGCGCTGACCGGGTGGGACTTCGCTCCGTCATGTCCAGTGAGCGCGTCAGCAACGTCTTGCAGACGCTGCGCAGCGAGCCGAACTCGCTTCCGGACGACTACAAGCGGCGGCAAGCCACTGTGCGCGAGCGGATCAAGGTCACCCGCCCGGTAGAGTTGGCCGAGGTGATTCGAGATTTGTTCTGGCACGGCGAGAAGGACCACCTGACCAGCGTGGACACCCAACTGCTGCGCGCCAGCATGGACCGCCTGGCATGGGAGATGGCATGCGCCGCCGGCAGCACACCGGGCGACAGCCTGGAGCAGATCAACCTGGCGCTGGGCGCTCCGGCCACCAACGGGCACGCAGCCTAAGGCATCTGGCGCTGATACACCCTTGCATAGAATCAACTGATCCGGGCTGGCCCGGATCAGTTCGCGTCTGTACCGTTCGTAGCAGGCGCTTCAGCGCCTCGAAAAGGGCGTTGTAGCGCCTACTACGAACGCTCTCCGGTGGTGCGCTGGCGGATCTCCTGGCGCACCACCGGCGCAACCTCGCCACCCAGCAGCTCGATGGCGCGCATGACCTTGTGATGCGCGATCGTGCCGACACCAAGCTGCAATAGCAGCCGCTGATGACCAAACAGCTCGTGCTGAAACAATACCTTGTCGATGATTTCCTGGGGGCTGCCCACAAAATCAGCGCCGCGCAGTGTGCGTGACGCCTCGAACTGCTGGCGCGTGACCGGCGGCCAGCCGCGCTCGCGACCGATCTTTCCCATCACCGCCGCATAGGAAGGAAAGTAGTCATCGGCTGCCTGGCGCGAGTTGTCCCCGATGAAGCCATGGGAGTTGATGCTCAGATCAAGTTTTGCCGGATCGTGGCCGGCCTGACGCGCCGCATCGCGATAGAGCGTAGCCATCGGTACAAAACGCTCAGGCATCCCGCCTATGATGGCTGTAACGCCATGGGCAGCCCCAGTGTGGCAGCCCGCACCACGGACTCCGGCGTGCCGCCGACCGCAATCCAGATCGGTATCCGCTGCCGCACAGGGCGCGGATAGACGCCAAGCCAGCGGCGGGCGATGTTTGCCAGACCAGCTTACAAACTCCGACCAGCAGCTTGAGCAACAGGTCCAGCTTCTCGCTGAACAAGGTGTTGTAGTCAGCAGGTCGTAGCCGAACAGCAAGGGCAACATGAACGCCGTCGAGTTGCTCCTGTTCACCACCGCCGATCAGGTCATCAACCACGCAGCCGATCGCATCCGCACAGGCATGCCCGGCGGTGGCTACATCCTCAGCACCGCATGCTCCGTGGCCCCGCGCATGGAACCATGGAAGCTGGAACTCTTGACGCCCTTGGCGGAGGAGACTGGGCGATATGGCTGAAATGGCGGTATGCCCGAGGGGAATAGAACAGTCTTGACTCGTAAGGTGTGGTACGTTCAGCGCGGGCAGCACCTCGTCATGTACCTTCTGCAGCACAGACGCCCGTGCGCCCGCGCCCACCAGCCCCAACGTCCCTGGAGCGTCCTGCCGCTAGAGGCGCTGGGGGTCTCGCCCGACTTCCGGCTGATGCAGTTCGACGATCCCTTCCCTGCGGAAACGGAGGCTGCCCTGCCGGGCGCGGCGGACATGGCCCAGCTGGAGCAATTGTTTGCGGACGCACCCGACGGGCTACGGTCCGACCTGGTGCGCTTCCCTATCAGGATGGTGGACGTCTATCCTGGACGGTGGGGGACGGCTAGATCAAAACCACCTGCAACGACTGAGTCGCAAGAGCGTGCAGGCGGCCACACAGGTAGCCTGTGCTTGAAACGTGACACCTCCCGTCTTGTGGCATGAGTCCGTAGAGACATTGGTAGCAGGCTGCCTGCCGCCAGGCGCCGCCTGTGATAGCATCCAGGTGGCTATCGCCAACATTGAAAGGAGCTCCCAGTGTCCACAGCAACCGCCGCCCAACACACCAACCACCTGATCCACGAAACCAGCCCCTACCTCCGCCAGCATGCGCACAACCCGGTGGACTGGTATCCCTGGGGCGAGGAGGCGATGAGCCGTGCCCGCGACGAGGACAAGCCGATCTTTCTTTCCATCGGCTACTCGGCGTGCCACTGGTGCCACGTTATGGAACACGAGTCCTTCGAAGATGAAGAAACCGCCGCGCTGATGAACGAGTTGTTTGTCAACATCAAGGTGGATCGCGAGGAACGGCCCGACCTGGACGGCATCTACATGCAGGCGGTTCAGTCCATGACCGGTCAGGGCGGCTGGCCAATGAGCGTCTGGCTGACGCCCGACGGCTCGCCTTTCTACGGCGGCACCTACTTCCCGCCTTACGAGCGCTACGGCATGCCCAGCTTCCGCCGCGTGCTGACTTCGGTGGCCGACGCGTACCGCAACCGGCGCAACGATATCGAGCAGAGCGCGGGACGGCTGCGCACGGCGCTTCAACGCACTGCCGGCGCCACCGGTTCGGCCGAGGGTACGCTGGACGGGCTGATCCCAGACCAGGCGTTCCGGCGAATGGCGCGCGACTACGACTCGATCAACGGCGGCTTTGGCAGCGCACCCAAGTTCCCGCAGCCCATGACCTTGAGCTTCCTGCTGCGCTACCACCGGCGAACCGGCAATCGCCAGGCGCTGGAGATGGTGACATACACGCTCCGCAAGATGGCACGCGGCGGAATGTACGACCAACTGGGCGGCGGCTTTCACCGCTACTCGGTGGACGAGCGCTGGCTGGTGCCCCATTTTGAGAAGATGCTCTACGACAATGCACAACTGGCGCGGCTGCTGGTGGAAGCATGGCAGGTGACGGGGGACAGCGAGTTTCGCCGCGTTGCCGAGGAAACCCTGGACTACGTTGCACGCGAGATGACCGATCCGTCAGGCGGCTTCTACTCGACCCAGGACGCCGACAGCGAGGGCGAGGAGGGCAAGTTTTTCCTCTGGACGCCGGCGGAACTGCGTGCGATTCTTGGCGAGCAGGATGCGGCGCTGTTTGCGGCTTACTACGACGCAACCGACCGGGGCAACTTCGAGGGCAAGAACATCCTGCACGTCGATCATGACCTGGAGACCGCAGCCAGCCGCGCGGGGGTGGCGCCAGATACGCTGCAGACCGCGCTCGCGCGCAGCCGGCCGAAGCTGTTCACCGAGCGCGAGAAGCGGGTCAAACCGGCCCGCGACGACAAGGTGCTGGCCGAATGGAACGGCATGATGCTGCGCACCTTTGCCTACGCAGCCGGCGTCTTCGGTCGCGACGACTACCGGCGAATTGCCGTGGCTAACGCTGAGTTCCTGCTGCGAGAGATGACAGCGACGCCGGACGACTCGGTCGAAGGCCGGTCGGAGCAGGGTTGGCGGCTTTACCGCTCCTGGGCACCGGCCTCGGTCACCAACGGCGACCCGCAAGCAAAACTCAACGGCTATCTTGAAGACTACGCCAACGTGGCGGACGGGTTGGTCGAGCTCTACCAGTTGACCTTCGATCTGCGCTGGCTGCAAGCCGCTCGCGCGCTGGCCGATGCCATGATCGAGCACTTTTGGGACGAGCGCAACGGCGGCTTCTACCAGACCAGCAACGACCACGAGGCGCTGATCGCCCGGCCCAAGGACTTTACCGACAACGCCGTGCCGTCCGGCAACTCAGTCGCGACGGAGATGCTGCTAAAACTGACCGCGCTGACTGGCGCCGAGCGCTACGCCGGCTACGCCGAGTCGATTCTGCTCTTGCTGCGCGAGAGTATGATGCGGTTTCCCCTGGGATTCGGGCACTTGTTGGGAGCGCTGGAGCGGTATGTCTCACCGCCCCGCGAGATCGCCATCATCGGCGGCCCGATGGACGCAAGGACGCACACGCTGCTGGGCGAGGTCAGGCGGCGATTTCTGCCAAACGCGGTGGTAGCGCTCGCAGCGTCGCCGGCTGAAGCGAGCATTGCGGCCGGGGTTGTGCCGCTGCTGGCAGATCGAAGCCAGATCGACGACCAGCCGACGGCCTACGTCTGCGAGAACTTCGCCTGCCAGTTGCCGGTAGCCGATGCGCAGAGGCTGGCAGAGCAGCTCGACGCGTAGCGCGGTCGTGAGCGCTCTGGCATGGCGCCGACCGGGCCACAACGCGCGGCTATGCTTTAGCCAGCACGATCTCGATGCCCAGCTTGGTCAGATCGAGGCGGGTGCTGGCCGGCAGAGCGTTGTCAGTAACGACTTTCTGAACGCTGGTGATGGGTGCGACCTGAACCACGGATTCCTGCTCGAACTTGGTGTGGTCGGCCAGCAAGATCACCTCGCGCGCGGCCCGGATCATGGCCTGCTTGACCGCCACCTCGGCGAGGTTGGTGTGCGACAGGCCAAAGTCCAGGGAAACGCCGGTGACTGCCAGAAACAGCCTGTCCGCTCGCAGCTCCCGCAGGACGATCTCGGTGGTCGGACCGGTCAGGGTTTGGCTCTCGTGGCGCAGCAGCCCGCCGGTCGAGATCAGCGCTATCCCCGGCTGGCTGCGCAGCGCATCGATCACTGGCATGCTGTTGGAGATCACGGTGATGCCGCTTTTTCCTGCCAGCGCCTCGGCGAGGTAGGTGGTCGCCTCTCCGCCGTCGATCAGCACCACGTCGCCAGGGTTGACCAGCCTGCTGGCTTCGGCGGCGATGCTCCGTTTGCGCAGAACCAGTTCGTCGCGCAGGTGTTGCGCGGCATCGGCGATGGCCAGCTCAATGCCCAGGCTGTCAGCGTGGGATTGCATGGCTGCCGCCAGGTTCTTGTACCATTCGTGCTCGCTGAACGGGACCAGGAACCCGATCTTTTTTGGCAGGCTGTCCTCCCGGTGATCCAATTGCTGAACGGTGGGTGCAAGAGCTGAGCGAGCCCTGTCCGGATCAAGACGCCAGCTCCCCGTCTCTTTCGAGTACACCTGGCTGAGAACACCAGCCGTCAGAACCATGTGAGGGGTCACCAACTGCGGGGGAATGTCAGCGCCGCCGAACGCGGCGATTGCAGCCTCGATGCAAACCAGCCCCACGATCTCGGGAAACATAGCCAGACCGGCCTTGAGATACTGCTCCCGGCAAAGCTCGTCGATCAGCGTATCACCCTCCAGCCCAAACGTGAGGATGAGCATGGTCTCGTGGGCGACGCCCAGATCCCGGCACGCCTGAATTGCCCCACCGGTGATGGTATCGTTGACGCCGAAGATAATGTTGATCTCGGGGTGGACCTGGATGGCGTCGGTGGTCAGTTGGTAGGCCGACTGCCAATCGGCCTGGGTGTTGAGTGACAACGTGATCTCGGTGTCGGTCGCCGTTTGCCGCAGTCCGGCGGCAAATCCCCTGCTGCGATCCTGCGTGTTGCTGAGATGATAACTCAGGTCCAGCACCCGTGCGCGACCCTGGAAGCAGCGAACGGCATACTCTCCCGCCCAACGTCCCAGCGAACAACCGGCATCATAGTTGTCAACTGCGACAACCGTACGGGCGCCATGCAGCGCCAGCGACTCCGCTACAATGGGCACGCGGTGCTTCTCAGCGCTTTCCAACAGAATCGTGTCGGAAAGTGGGCTCAGTGCAATGGCGACAACGACGTCAACCTGTTCGATCAGAGAACTTTCCTCCGAAGCTGCCAGCGCTTCGGACGCAGTGCCCGTGGATGACAAGCGCCCTGGCGAAGAAACACGGGGCGCAGCCCCGCCGTAGGTGCGCAGCAAACGGCCCTCGTCGTTCAAGTGCTGCAAGTCACGCCGGATGGTGACCTCGGACACCCCGAACGTCTGGCTTAGCTCCCTCACCGACACGAAGCCGCGCTTTTCAACCAGTGTCACCGTTTCGTCAAGACGATTCTGTGCAGCCATCAGAGGATCCCATGAGTTACGAAGTCGAAAGTATTTGTCTGATTATAGCGCAATATTCCCGCCAAGTCAATCACTATTCGCAGTTTTGGTTTCGAGTTTGTTCAATCCGTCTTGACAGCCGCTGCAATTCGTGTTAAGATACTAACGTCCTTTTCGTGTTCAGTTCGTCCCCTCAGTTCGAGAAGGTTGATGCCCACACTTCTAGTTGATTTGACAGGCAAGGTCGCATTTGTCACCGGTGGAGGCAGCGGTATTGGTCGCGGCTTCTGCTTGCAGATGGCGGCCTGCGGCGCGGCAGTCGCGGTAACTGACATCAACGGCCAGTCCGCTGAAGCAGTGTCCGCGGAGATCAACGCTCTCGGTGGCGATAGTATCGCCCTGCCTCTGGATGTCACCGATGCTGCAGCTGTCGATGCAGCGGTTGCGGCCACCATTTCCCGCTTCGGCCAGCTTGATTTTCTCTACGCCAATGCGGGGGCGCTCGGTCCGGCGGAGTTCCTGAACATCGCGCCCGCCGACTGGGATTTGGTGCTGGACGTCAATGTCAAGGGGGTGGCACTGACCTGTCGCGCGGTCACGCCGCACATGATGGAGCGGCGCCAGGGCCGAATCCTGATAACGGCTTCCTACAACGGTGTGCGCGCCGGCGCGCATGTCATTCCGTACCGCGTCAGCAAGGCCGCGGTGCTGATGTACACTCGCTGCCTGGCCATGGTGATGGCGCCTTACGGCGTGACCGTCAACGCCATCTGTCCGGGTGTCACCCTGACCCCGATGCAGCTCAGCTACGCTGAAAAAACTGCCGCCGAGCAGGGGATCACCCGCGAGGAATATCTGGCGGAACGCGCCGAACGCATCCCCATGAAACAGCTCACCGACATTGAAGACCTGACCGGGTTGGCCCAGTTCCTCGTGTCAGACAGCGCCCGCCTGATCACCGGGCAGGCCATCGCACCCGATGGCGGCGTCATGGCGTCATCTTGAACCCTGCAGAACACCCTATGCCACCTATCTACCAGTACGCCGGTTTGACCAACACCAAAACACCCGGCCTCAGCGTCGAGGAGTGCGCAAGCCGCATACACCATCTCGCCTACGTTGAGGAGCGGCTGATGCTACTGCAGGCAGCCCATATCATCAGCGTGCCGGAGCGGGATGTCAAGGCGCTGCTGGCCCGGTTGCAATATGAGGATTCGCAGCATGCCAACATGCTCAAGAATCGCTTGCTGGAACTGCGGGTCTCGAAGAAGAAAGCCTTCCAGCCCTCCGACTCTCCCCTGACTCTCGTTTTTGACGAGGCTATGTTCGCCAGCGGCACGGCCGAGTTGCTGGCCTCGCTCGTCACGGTGTTCAAGCCCGCGTTGCTGGCTGCCTATCAAAGCTACCTGGCCACAACCAACGGGCTGGCCGACTATCCCGCCGTCAGGCTGATCAAGACCATCATGGCTGAGGAAGAGGAGGCTCTTCGTCTGCTGCGCGCAGCGTATGGCGACGTGATCAACTCCGCTGAGCAGCAAGCGCGGGCAGATCGGTGGGCCGAGCATCTGCAGACCGCCTTGACCGCTGCCGGCGGCGTGGATGGCAGCGGCCCGGCCGCGCCGGAGACCATTGTGCCGCTGCGGGCGACCGCTCCCTACGTCATTCCTCGCCAGTTGACCCGAGACGACGCGTTCCCGCGGGTCTGGGACTTCGTCCACGTTGGCAACGAACAAGTGCACGAGCGGTTGGCCCAGATGATCTCCACCCGACTCAGCGAGGTTACAGTAGCGGAGGGGCTGGCGCTGGTCCTGTGTGAAACCCCGGGTCAACCGTGGGAATTCTACGTCGATCTGGCGCGCCACCTGTGGGACGAGATGCGCCACTCGCTGTTCGGCGAGGCCGCTGCCGAGGATATCTTCGGTGATCGTGCCGCCATGCCCATGCGCGATTTTGAGGCCGACTATCTGTTCAAGATGACGCCATTGGAGCTTTATGCCTTGATCGGAATCGGCGTCGAGGCCGCGCTGATGAAGTACCCGCCGGGCAAGCGGGAAGAATATGAGTTCTGCCGCGACACGGCGCGCTACCCGCTGATGCGCACTCTCCAGGATTTCGACTGGGCCGACGAGGTGTTGCACGTCAACATCGCCCGCCGCCAGCTCAGGGAGTGGTACGACGGCAATCAGGCCGAGTTGGTGGCGCTGGCCCAGCAAGGTCTGGACTTTCGGGCGTCGGTACGCGGCGCGCACCCCCAGTCGCCGCTGCCCGATCTCAACGGGCGGCTGGCTGCCCGCTCCGAGGAGCATCATGCCCGCCTATAGCCATCGCCAGCGCGTGCTGGACGCGTTCGAACACCGAGAACCGGATCGGGTGCCCATCGACTTGATGGGCAACGCCACCATGCTGCTGGATGAAACCTATCTCCGGCTGCGGGACCATCTTGGGTTGGCGCCAATCCCGCCGGTCCGGTCGGGAACCACGGCCAACTACTACGACGAGCGCATTCTCGAGTTTTTCGACATCGACTTCCGCAGGCTGTTCCTGCCGAAGAACCCCGCCGCAAGGAGCACCGTACTCGACGACGGGACCATCATCGATCCATGGGGTGTGGGCTACCAGAAGGCAGGCCTGTTTGTCAACGTAGTCAAGAACCCACTGCACGGCGTCACCACTGTGCAGGAAGTGGAGGCCCACGCCTGGCCCACGCCTGATAGCCTGTATGCCGTTGATGGGCTGGCCGCCGAAGCCAGGCGCATGTTCCAGGAGACTGACTACGCACTGGTGGCGCGCAACCCCATCACCTACGGCTTCCTTGACCGGGCCTGTCAGTTGATGGACATGTCGGAGTTCATGATAGCGCTGGCGCTCTACCCCGATGTGGCGACGGCGATCATCACGCACCTGCTGGAGATCTACAAGGGCATCTACGGCATGTTTCTGGACGCGGTTGGCCCGTACGTGCAGATGGTGGAGATCGGCGACGATCTGGGAACCAACAAGAGCCTGCTGATCTCGCCCATGATGTACCGGCAGTTTATCAAGCCGGCCGAGCAGGAGCTCTACGCCCTGATCCACGAAAAGGCGCCCCACGCGGCTCTTTTCCGCCACACCGACGGCGCAGTCTTCGACGTGATCCCCGATTTTCTCGAGGTTGGCATCAACGTGCTGAACCCGGTGCAGACTTCTACCGCCGGCATGGACGCCCGCCGCCTGAAAGCGGCCTACGGCGCGGAGCTGACGTTTCACGGCGCGATTGAGGGGCTGGACGAAAACCCGACCGTCGATTCGGTCGTGGCCACGGTCAGGGAACGCATCGACAGCCTTTCAGCGGGTGGCGGCTACGTACTGGCGTCGTGCAACCACATGATCGACGTCAGCCCCGAGATTATCATCAGCATGTTCGACACCGCCCGCGAATACGGGCAGTACAGATAAGGGAACGAGGTAGCCAGATGTCCGAACAACGAGGTTCGAAGCCCAAGGTTGGCCTGATCACCTTCACCGATGGCCGCGACTCCTTCTTCGACTTGCCCCGCGAGCGATACCTGCGCGAGCGGCACCAGGAGTTGATTACGTTTCTCACTGCAAACGGCTGCCAGGTGATCGATCCTATGGCAAGTCTGCGGCCAGATCCAAACGGCTGGTTTGGCGTGCGGCGCTATGGAGAAGCCGCCACCTGCGCCCAATTCTTGCAGGCCGAGGGGGCCGAGTGCATGGTTCTCTGCTCCCATTTCTGGACGCCGCCCATGGTAGTGATCGATCTGGTGCGCGAGGCCAACCTGCCTACCATGCTCTACACGGTGGACGACCCCGCGCTGCCCGGCACCGTCAGCATCAGCGCAGTGGGCGCCAGCCTGCTGGAATCGGGGGTGAACCAGCACGCTGTGCAGCACGAACGGCTGCGCGGCCAGCCCGATCGCATGTTGGCCTGGATACGCGGCGTCTCCGCGGTGGCGCGGATGCGCAAGAGCTCGGTGATGCTCTGGGGCGGCACCTACTCCCTGCATATGGAACACCTGCAGGACGACATTCCGGCCCTGAAGCGGCTGATGATCCGCGACATTCTCAACGAGGGCGAATACGCCCTGATCCGGCGCGCCGAGAAGATCCTCGCCTCCGAGCCGGAGCGGGTGCAGCACTTCCTTGACTGGCTCATCGACAACGGCGCGACCATCATCTACGACGACCTCAGCGCCAGCCCGCACAATTTCCAGGTGCAGGTCGCCTACTATCTCGGCGCCCGCGACCGGCTGAAGGAACTCGAGAACGAGAGTATCATCGGCGTATCGATCCGCTGCCAGCCCACTCTCTCCGTCGAATACGGCATCGTCGGCTGCACCATGCCGGCCTTTCTGCCTTTCGGGGCAGACGATCTTGGCCCCAAGCCGATCATCTCCACCGTCTGCGAGGGCGACATCAAAGGGCTGATGACCTCGGTGCTCCTGCAACAGATCAAGCCGGACGTCGGTCCGATTTTTGGTGACTTGAAATACGTCGGCGAGGACTTCTTTGCCATCTCCAACTGCGGTGCAGCGTCGGTATGGTGGGCAGGCAAGAGCAACGATCCCAAGAAGTCGCTGCCCAACGTCACCATTCAGGCCAATGTGGACGGGTTTACCGGTGCAGCAGTTGGGTTCATGGGTCAGGCCGGGCCGGTTACCACGGCCCGCCTGGGCCGCGTCAAGGGCAAGTACGTCATGCATCTGGGCGTCGGCGAGTCGGTGGCGGTTGACGGCGCAGTCAAAGAAAAAGTAATGGGCTTCTTCGGCCAGATGTGGCCCAACGTCATGGTGCGCCTTGGCACCGATCCCGAGCTGCTCTTCAGGGTTGCTGCCTCCAACCATCCCGTCGCCACCGACGGCGATATCTCCGAAGAGGTGACCTACGCCTGCCGCCAGATGGGAATTCCCATCGTGCGCCTCGATTCCAACCAGTCGATGCGGGCGCACCTGGATGCGCTGGCGTCCATGGCCTGATCGTTTGTAACACCGGACACCAGGAGACGATGATGCCTCCATCCTATCGAAATCACCATTGCCGGCTCGCCGAGTACTCACACCAGGGATTGCGGTTGCTCTTCCTGGAGAATGAGCTGCTGCGCGTCGGCGTGGTGGTGGACAAGGGCGCAGACATCTTCCAGTTCCTGCACAAGCCCAGCGACACCGAGTTTATGCTGCACACTGCGCGCGGACTACGACCCCCTGCCGTGCAGAGCGGAGCCTCAAGCTGGGGATCCTTTCTCGACTACTATCAGGGCGGCTGGCAGGAGATTCTGCCCAACGGCGGGCCTGCCAGCACCTACAAGGGCGCTGATTTTGGGCTGCACGGCGAGGTTTCCACCGTTCCCTGGGAATGCGCCATCGACGCCGACACGCCGGACGAGGTGCGGGTGACGCTATCGGTGCGACCATTCCGCACTCCCTTCCACCTGAAGCGCACCATGACCCTCCGCACGGGGGAGCCAATCCTGCTGATCGAAGAATCGCTGACCAACGAAGGCGCAGAGTCGATGCAGTTTATGTGGGGACACCACCCTGCCTTTGGCGCGCCCTTTCTTGGACCCGACTGCCGGGTGGATCTTCCCGCCGGCGACCTGCGCATCGAAACCTTCGCCGGCGCGGCGGGCACGCGGCTGCGCGGCGGCAGCGCCCATCGCTGGCCCCTCATCGTTGAAGAGGCAGGCGTCACGCTGGATTTCAGCCGACCCGACCCGCCCGGCAGCGGCCACGAAGACCTGGGATACGCGGTCAACCTGCCGGAGGGCTGGTATGCGCTGACCAACCAGGCGACTCGAGTCGGCTTCGCCCTCACCTGGTCGCTGGAGACATTTCCCTATCTGTGGATCTGGCGCCAGTTCAACCAGAGCACCGGCTATCCCTGGTACGGCCAGGTCTACACCATGGCGCTGGAGCCGTGGTCCAGCTACCCGTCAGCCGGGTTGCCCGCCGCCATCAAGAACGGCACCGCCGCGATCCTGAAACCGGGCGAAACCCGGCATGCTGAACTGCGGGCCATTGCCTACCGAGGATTGACCTCGGTCTCCAGTGTAACGCCTGCGGGTGAGGTCACCGGGGTATGCGAAGACCGTGCAGGTGTTGACCATGGATAGCCGCTGGCAACGCTATCGGGAAGGAACTGCGGCGCTGCCCGACCGGACCTTAGCGTGGCCCTTCTGGGGCCGCGGGCTGGAGAGCGTTGGCGTCAACGGCCGGCCAGTTGCGGAGCCGCTGCCGCGCTGCGGGGAGGATGAGATTCTGGTGCGGGTCGATGCTCTCGGCCTGTGCGCGTCCGACGCCAAGATGGTACGCATGGGCGGCGACTATCCGCTCTTTTTCGACCGCGATTTCGATGCAGACCCGGCCCGGCTGGGCCACGAGGCAGCCCTGACCGTGATGGCCGTTGGCGAAAGGTGGCGTGCGCAGTATTACCCGGGGCTGCAGCTGGGCATCCAGCCCGACGTCTACCTCGCTGGACAGCGCGCCATATTCGGCGTTAACCTCCCGGGCGCCATGACCCAGTTCCTTGTCCTGGGCCCGGATGTTCTGGCCAGCGACCACGGCAGTTGCGTCTTTCCCGTCCTCTCCGGCGTGAGCTACGCCGAAATCGCGGTCCTGGAACCGTGGGCCTGTGTCGACGTAGCCTACAGCGCTACGGCCCGCCGTTTGACGCCGAAGCCCGGCGGCGTGCTGTGGATCAAAGGCGAGCCCGGGGACAGGACGCATTACGAGATGAGCCGGCCGCTGGAAAGCCGCACTGTAGTCTTGAGCAACGCGCCAGCCGGGCTGACAGATTGGGTGCACAGCCAACCAGTGCAGGTCATCGAGTCCAACGGGCTTGCTGAGACGACTAAGTTAGCCGAGCTGACGAACGGCGCTGGTGTAGACGACATCATCCTGCTCGACCCAGCGGAGGCCTCCACGGTTTCCGCTGCCGTCGAGGCGCTTGCCCCGCGCGGCACGCTCAATCTTGTCTCCCGCGGTCGTTTGCGCGAACCGGTCTCCGTGGATATGAACAAGCTCCACTACGGGCACCTGGCGCTGCTGGGCTGCACCGGCCCCGACGTCGCCCAGGCCTACGGCGCGCAGCGCAACCGCTCCGATCTGCGTCCCGGCGGCGTGGCCTGGATCATGGGTGCGGGCGGCGCGATGGGACGCATGCACCTCCAGCGCGCCTTGCAGATGCCCGGCGGGCCGCGGGCGATCATCGCCACCAACCGCGGGCAGGCGCGCCTGCAAACCCTCCGCGCCGATTTTGCCGGCATGGCGGAGGCTTGCGGGCGCGAACTGGTAGCCTTCAGTCCGACAAGCGAGCCTGGCCGACTCCAGGCTGAGGTTGAGCGTCTGACCGGCGGGCGCGGCTGTGACGACATCGTCGTCATCGTTCCCAACGCCGCCGCGGTTGCCGACGCACTGCCATCCCTGGCCAGCGACGGCATGTTGGTGGTCTTTGCCGGAGTGGCAGGCGACAGCGTAGTCGAGTTGCCGCTGCACCATGTGTCGCAGCACCGTGCCCAGTTTACCGGTACCAGCGGCTCCACGGTGGCCGACCAATTGCGGGTTCTGGAGAAGATCCAGAACGGGACGCTTTCTGCTGCCCGGACGGTGGCAGCGGTCGGCGGCATGTGGGCGATGAACGACG
Organism: Caldilineales bacterium; assembly: GCA_041391245.1. Classification (GTDB taxonomy): domain Bacteria; phylum Chloroflexota; class Anaerolineae; order JAAEKA01; family JAAEKA01; genus JACKBK01. The sequence goes on along the minus strand of JAWKOJ010000012.1, from coordinate 122,802 downwards.
GCCTGAGGGCAGTCTTGGAGCAGGTGTACCCAGGAAAGGTCGTCATCTACCCGCAGTTGCCCGACCTGCCGCTGTTGAGTCTGCGAGAGATGGAATGGACGCTCCCTGATGTGTATCGCCAGCTCGATCCCGGCCCAACCTGGAGCGCGCGTGCCGAGCAGGCTCTGTTCGAACAATGTTGGCCCGTGCAGGAATCTCAATAATGGCACAGAACTACCTGATCGGCGTTGACCTGGGAACCAGTGTGGTCAAGACCTCCCTCTTCGACATCGAGGGGCGTGCGCTGGCCGACGCGACCCGCGCCACACGGCTGCACCAACCCGCCGCGGGGATCGCCGAACAGCAAGGTGAGGATTTCGTCCAGGCGACACTGGATACGTTGCGGGAAGTGGTCGAACAGACCGGCATCTCCCCGGCATCGGTTGCCGCTATCACCTTCGACGGCCAAATGGCCGGCGCGATAGGCATAGACCGCGACTGGAACGCAGTGACGCCCTGGTATCCCTCCGCGCTGGACAACCGCTATCAAGCCTACATCGCCGCGATGGAGGCGCGGGCCGGCGACCGGCTGGTGGCGCTCAACGGCTCGCTGCCCTTCATGGCGCCGCGCATGTTGTGGTGGCAGGACCAACACTCCGACCTGTACAAGCGCATCCACAAGGTGCTGATGCTGGCCAACTACGTGGCAGGGCGGCTGGCCAACCTGTCAACCGACGACGCGGTTATCGATCCGTCCTATCTGACCTGGATCGGGGTCAGCGACACCGCCCGGCGAAGCTGGTCGGAGGAACTGGCCGAGGTCTGCGGCATTCCCTTGCACAAGCTGCCGCGGATCGTGCCATCCACTACCGTGGTGGGCCAGCTTTCAGCGCAGGCTGCTGCTGCTTCAGGGCTGGCGGCGGGAATTCCACTGGTCGCCGGGGCGGGCGATCAGGTGGCCGGCTGCCTGGGCGCGGGCCTGGTGGAAGCGGGCCAGTTGGTGGACGTTGCCGGCACCTTTCCGGTGTTGGCGACCTGCATGGATGCCTACTTCTCCGACACACATCACGGCATGCTTCAGCCGCTGGCCGGCCCGCTGGGTGAAGACCACTGGTACCCGATGATGTACATCAGCGGCGGCGGTCTGACGCATCGCTGGTACCGCGACCAGTTCGGCGAGGAGGAGGTGCGGCGGGCCGAGGCGGAAGGCACAACCGCTTACCGGTTGCTCGACGCGCAGGCAGCTGCGATTCCACCGGGCGCTGAGGGGCTGCTCTTCATTCCTCATCTGGTAGGCCGCACCTGCCCCAACGACCCGGCCGTGCGCGGCGCCTGGCTGGGATTCACCTGGACTCATCGGCGGCCGCACTTCTACCGGGCCGTCCTGGAGTCGATTGCGTACGACTACGCCCAGGCGCTGAGTGTGGTGCGCGAGTACGTTCCCGACGCGCTGTTCAGCGAGGTGCGGGTCATCGGCGGCGGGGCCAGCAGCGACCTTTGGAACCAGATCAAGGCCGATGTGCTGGGCCTGCCCTATGTCCGGCTGCAGCGGGAGGACATCGCGGCGCTGGGATGCGCGATCATGGGCGGCCATGCGGTCGGCATCTACCCTGACATGGCCGCGGCTGCCCGTCGCTTTGCCCGCACCACCAGCCACACGCAGCCGCGGCCTGCCCATCATCGCCATTATCAGAGCTACGTCGCCGCCTACAGCCAGGCGTTTGACCAGTTGCGCGGCCTCTATCAAACCTTGACGCCGCTCAGCGAAACAACCTTCCCGGGCTGATTTCGGCGAGAAAGGAGGTGTCACAAGTTCACCAGTCCCTTGCTGCCGTCTAAACCGACCCGCCAGAAGTACTTCCAAGCTCTGGCCGGTCTCCGACCGAGCCACTGAACCCACACTTCACCAAGAGGAGAACACGATGACTATCAAACGCTTCTTGCCAGTCGTTGCGCTGGCGCTGATCATGGCGCTGCTTGTCGCAGCCTGTGCGCCGGCCCCTGCGCCGGCTCCAGCCGAGGCTCCCGCGGCCGCTCCAACAGCCGAGCCGGCCGCGCCCGCCGAGGCGCCTGCCCCCGCCGATGACCAGATCGTTATCGCCGGTGTCGTATTCCAGAGCGACACCTTCATGCAGACCGTCCAGAATGGCATGCAGGCCGCGGCCGATGAGGCTGGCGCTGAGTTGATCCTTGGCAACACCGAGAACGACCTGGCCAAGGAAAGCAGCATGATCGACGACTACATCACCCGCGGGGTCGATGCCATCCTGATCACGCCCATCTCGGCCGACGGCTCCGTGGCCGCCCTGAAGAAGGCCAAGGACGCCGGCATCACCATCATCTGCTTCAACACCTGTGTCAGCGAGGATGGCATCGCCGACGCCTTTCTGGTGACCAAGAACGAAGACCTCGGCAGCACCACCGGCGCAGGCGCGGTCAAGTTCATCGAAGAGCAACTGGGCGGCAAGGCCACCATCGGCCTGCTGAACTGCGACCAATTTGAGGGCTGCCCGCCGCGCAAGGAGGGCTTCCTGGCGGAGGTATCGGCGCTGCCGGGTGTCGAGGTTGTGGCAGACCAGGCTGGCTGGATTGCCGACGATGCCCTGCCGGTGTCGGAGGCGATGCTGGAGGCCAACCCGACCATCAACCTGCTCTGGGCGGCCAACGAGGGCGGCACCGTGGCGCACGCGCTGGCGGTTCAGTCCTCCGGTCTGGCCGGCAAGGTGTTCGTCTTCGGCACCGACATGAACAACCAGATGGCCCAGATGCTGCAGGCCGACGACGACATCCTGCAGGGTGTCACCGGCCAGGCGCCTTTCCAGATGGGCTATGACACCTTCATGACGATGCTCAAGGTCCTCGGCGGAGAGACGGTCGAGCCGGTTATCAACACGCCGACCATCTACTTCGGCCGCGGCGACGACGAGATGATCAACCGTTTCGTCGAGACCGAAGGCAACGCCGTTTTCGAGATCCAGTAAACAGCGTAGTCGTCTGGAGGCTCTCGGGTAGTCTGCAACAAACGGACTGCCCGAGAGCCAATCCTTGAGATCAAAGAGATTGTCTATGACCGAGGTTTTGCAGGCCAAACATCTGAGCAAGCAATATCCCGGCGTCAAGGCGCTGGATGACGTTGATTTCACCCTCAACAGCGGTGAGGTACGCGCGCTTCTGGGCAAGAACGGCGCCGGCAAATCGACTTTGGTGAAGATACTGAGCGGGGCGATCAGCCCAGACGAGGGTAGCATCAGCATCGACGGCCAGGAGGTGATGATCAAATCGCCCCAGGACTCGTTCGCCCAGGGTATCAGCACCGTCTATCAGGAGATGAGCCTGGTGCCTGGTTTGACCGTTGCCGAGAACATCCTGTTGGGTCGCTGGCCAAAACAGAAGCGCCTCGGGGTATCCCTGATCGACAAGAAGGAAATCCTGCTGGCGGCCCGTGAAGCGCTCGACCAACTGGAAGTCGCTATCGATCTGAACCAGCTGGCCTCTCGCCTCAATGTCGCTCAGCAACAGTTGGTCGAGATCGCCAAAGCGATCTCGTTCGACCCGCGCGTCATGGTTCTGGACGAACCAACCAGCGCGCTGGCGGAAGAAGAGGTCGAGACGCTGCACAGGGTCGTCCGCCGTCTGGCAGGACAGGGCCGGGCGATCATCTACGTCACCCACCGGTTACAGGAGATCCCCAGGGTGGCCGATAGCGTGACAGTGTTGCGGGATGGTCGCACGATTGGCACGATCCCGGTGGCAGAGGCTACACCCGAGCGCATCACCCACATGATGATTGGCAGCGACTGGCAACGAACCGAATGGCAGCGGGACGCCGAGCTGGGCCCAATCAAGCTGTCGGTTCGCAATCTGAACCGCGCTGGCCTGCTGCACGACGTCACATTTGACCTGCGCGCCGGCGAAGTACTGGGCATTGCCGGGTTGCTGGGATCAGGCCGCACCGAGGTGCTGCGAACGATTTTCGGACTCGACCCCATGGACAGCGGCGAGATCCTGGTAAATGGAGCACCGGTCAACAGGCCTGATCCAATCAGCATGAAGGGCAACGGCATCGGGTTGACTCCGGAGGACAGAAAACAGGAGGGCCTGGTCCTGGTGTTCCCGGTGGAAAACAACTTGACCTTAGCCAGCCTGCGTCGTGTCAGCAAGCAGGGAATACTCAACCCGGGCAAGCAAAGGAAACTGGCTGAAGTCATGGTTGACAACCTGGACATCAAGACAGCCAGTCTGGGCGTACGCACGCGGACCCTGAGCGGCGGAAATCAACAGAAGGTCGTCATCGGCAACTGGCTGAACACGCAGCCTGAGGTGCTGATGATGGACGAACCGACGCGCGGCATTGACATCCAGGCCAAGGAGCAAATCTTCGTGCTTGTGCGCGAGCTGGCCCGTCAGGGACTGGCAGTACTCTTTGTCTCATCGGAGATCGAAGAGGTGCTGGATGTGTCAGACCGAATCTTGGTCATGAACCAGGGACGAATCACCCACAGCCGGCAACACGACGAGGTGAACCTCGAACAATTGATGGCCCTTGTGATGGAGGAACTCGACGAATGACAGACGCAGTTCAAAGCAAGTCGTCTGCGATCAGAATGAAGAGCAGCGATCTACTCTCGCGCTCCGGCCTCTTGATCGCCCTGTTGCTGCTTTTCCTCGCCCTGGCGCTCTTCGCCCCCAACTTCCTGACATCGCGAAACCTGCTGAACGTGCTGCGCGCAGTCGCGTTCAACGGCATCATCGCCTGCGGCATGACGTTCATGATCATCTCCGGCGACATCGACGTCAGCGTCGGATCGGCCGTGGCCTGGTCATCGGCCTTGCTGGGCGTGTTGGCCATTCAGCAAGGCTGGCCGCTGGGGCTGGCAGTGATTTTCGTGCTCGTGCAGGGAGCGCTGATCCACGCGGGTGCGGGTTACATCCGCGTCCGATGGGCGGTGCCGGCCTTCGTCGTCACACTGGCGCTGTTCATGGCGTTGCGCGGTGCGGCGCGTTTGATCACCAACGCGTTTCCCATTACCCCCTTTCCCGACTCGTTTAACTTCTGGGGCGGCGGGTATATCCTTGAGGTCATTCCCGTGCCGGTGGTCATCATGCTGGCTGTCTTCGTGCTCTTCCACTTCATCAGCGTGCGCACGGTCTACGGCCGTTCGGTCTACGCCGTGGGCGGCAACGAGGAATCGGCCCGACTCTCCGGCATCAGCGTGAAACGAACACGCATCATCACCTTTGCACTGCTGGGCTTCCTGTCCGCCTTCAGCGGCATCATCCTGTCGTCGCGCATCATGTCCGGATCGTCCAACATCGCGGTCGGTCTGGAGTTCGACGTCATCGCGGCGGTCATCATCGGCGGCACCAGCCTGATGGGCGGCGAGGGAACGATCTTTGGCACCTTCCTCGGCGTCCTCTTCATCGGTTTGCTCAGCAACGGCATGGTGTTGATGGGCATCAACCCCTTCGCCCAGGAAGTGATCCGCGGACTGATCATCCTGGTGGCAGTGCTGATCAGCGTCGCCCGAACGAAGAAATAGCCTCGCGCGTTGAACACACCGGGGGGATCGCGGCGTTGACAGCGCGCGCCGATCAGGCTATGATTGATGCCATGCCCATCCTCCACGGCGCCTGGCTTCCCTCGACATATCCTCCGTCGTTAGGCGGTGCATTCGCGGTCTGGAGTGAGGTCGCGCCTGGCCCGCCGGCCAAGAAACGCGGCGGCCGGCCGCCAAAGGTCAGCCCGCATCCTTTCGCCGGCGATGTTGACGCGCTGGAACAGGTCTTGCGCGGCGTAGCTGGCAAAGCAGCGCCCCTGTTGGTGGATCTCCCCAGCCGCAGCGGGCGGCCCCTGGCGTCACCCATGCTGCTGGCCGAGGAAGCCGACGATGGCGAGATTAGCCTGGCGACCTGGCAGGTGTCCGCCTGTCTGCTGGCGCCGGAAGACGCCCTGCGCTGGCTGGCAAGCCTGCCAGAGCGCGACCGTCTCTCTCCTCAGATTGTTCTGGGCGACGATATCCGCTTCTGGCAGCATGCGGCGTGCTGGCAGCTCAGCCTGCTGGCGCGGCAGCGCTTCGTGCCCACCCTGCTGCCGTCGGACGCTCCCGGCGCGCCGCAAACGACCTGGCGCGCCGCGTGGCAGCCATCCCTGGACGACCCGGCCGACCGCGCCCGGCTGGAACAGTTGGCCGCCGCCATGCCGCCGGTCTGCCGCGCGCTGCGTCTGCCGGACGACGCGAGCAAGCCGCACGGGCCTGCCCGCCTGCTGACCAGCTTCCTGCACACCGTGACCGATGCCTGCGTGCGCGGCTGGGCTGCGCCATCCCTCGCGATGATCGCCCGCGCGCCCGTGCGTCCCGAACTGCGCTGGCGAAGAGCACTCCTGCGCGCCGATCCGGCGGTGCCCGGTTCGGCCAACGACCTCGCTCTGCTTGCCGGACAGGTCAACGAGTGGCTGGCGCAGCTGCGGAGCGACGGCGACGCAGCCTTTCGCCTCTGTTTCCGGCTGGAGCCGCCCGAAGAACCCGCGGTTGATCGGGATGAGCGCGCCTGGCAACTGCGCTACCTCTTGCAGGCCGCCGACGACCTGAGCCTGCTGGTGCCCGCGGAACTGGTCTGGCGGGCGCGGGGCCAGAAGCTGCGCTACCTGGACCGGCGCTTCGACCAGCCGCAGGAACGGATGCTGGCCGGGCTGGGCAAGGCATCGCGGCTCTTCGCCCCCATCGAGGAGAGCCTGCATGCCGCTCGGCCGGAGGCAGCCGTGTTGACCACCGACGAGGCCTACACCTTCCTGCGCGAGACGGCGCTGCTGCTGGAGGAGAGCGGTTTTGGCGTGCTGGCGCCGCAGTGGTGGGGCCGCCGCGGCGCCTCGAACCGGCTGGGCGCCCGGCTCACCCTGCAAGCGACGCAGCAAAAGCCGCCGTCGGGCGGCGTGGGCGGCATGAGTTTCGCCCGCATCGTATCGGTGGACTGGAGCCTGGCGCTGGGCGACGAGACGCTGACCCTCAAGGAACTGGAGCGGCTCGCCAGGCTGAAGCAGCCGCTGGTGCGGATCCGCGGCCGATGGGCCGTCCTGGACCCGGAGCAGGTCGAGTCGGCCATCAAGTTCTGGGAGACGCGTCAGGCAACGGCCGGCGAGCTGTCGCTGCAAGAGGCGCTGCGCATGCTTCTGGGCGCGCAGGAACAGCTCGCTGGCCTGGACGTGGTCGGCGTCAGCGCGGACGGCTGGCTGGCGCGCCTTGTGGACGAACTGCAAACGGCCGGCGGACAGATGGCGGTGCTGCCGCAGCCGGCCGCGTTCAGCGGCCAGTTGCGTCCCTACCAGCAGCGCGGCTTCTCCTGGCTGGCCTTTCTGCGCCGCTGGGGCCTGGGCGCCTGTCTGGCCGACGACATGGGTCTGGGCAAGACCGCTGAGACCATCGCCTATCTGCTGGAAGCGCGCTCGCCCGGCGCATCCGCCGGGGCTCGCCCCAACCCGGCCTTGGTCATCTGCCCGACGTCGGTGGTCGGCAACTGGCAGCGCGAGATCCAGCGCTTTGCACCCTCGCTGCGCGTCATGGTGCACCACGGGGGCGATCGCCGCCGCGGCGAAGAGTTCGCAGAAGCAGCGCGCGGGCACGACGTCGTGATCAGCACCTACGCGCTGGCCCGGCGCGACGCCGACATGATGCTGACCATCGACTGGGGCGACGTGATCCTGGACGAGGCGCAGAACATCAAGAACCCGGGCGCCAAACAGACACAGACCATCCGCAAGCTGCCGGCCGAGTACCGGATTGCCCTGACCGGGACGCCGGTGGAGAACCGTCTGAACGAGCTGTGGTCGATCATGCATTTCCTCAACCCCGGCTATCTGGGATCGCAGCGCGATTTCCAGCGGCAGTTCGCCCGCCCCATCGAGAAGGCCGGCGACGAGGATGCTGCCCGGCGACTGCGCTCGCTGACGCAGCCGTTCATCCTGCGCCGCCTCAAGACCGACCCCACCATCATCCAGGACCTGCCCGACAAGCTGGAGATGACCACCTACTGCACGCTGACCGCCGAGCAGGCCACGCTCTACCAGGCCGTGGTGAAGGACTCGCTGCAGCAGGTGGAGGTGAGCGAGGGCATCGGGCGGCGCGGGCTGGTGCTTGCCACGCTGCTCAAGCTGAAGCAGGTCTGCAACCACCCGGCGCAGTTCCTGGCCGACGGCAGCCCGGCCCTGCTCGCAGGTCCCGACGGCCCGGAACACCGCTCCGGCAAGCTGGCGCGCCTCAACGAGATGCTGGAGGAGGCGCTGGCCGAGGGCGACCGGGCGCTGATCTTCACCCAGTTCGCCGAGATGGGTGGGCTGCTCAAGGGCCAACTCCAGGAAGCCTTCGGCCAGGAGGTGCTCTTCCTGCACGGCGGCACGCCGCTGGCGAGGCGCGACGAGATGGTGGCCCGTTTCCAGAGCGGCCGCGGCCCGGCGCTGTTCATCCTGTCGCTGAAAGCAGGCGGCACGGGGCTGAACCTGACGGCCGCCAACCACGTCTTTCACTTCGACCGCTGGTGGAACCCGGCCGTGGAGAACCAGGCCACCGACCGCGCCTTTCGCATCGGCCAGGCGCGCAACGTCCACGTCCACAAGCTGGTGTGCGCCGGCACGCTGGAGGAGACCATCGACGACCTGATCGAGCGCAAGAAGGCGCTGGCCGACGCGGTCGTCGGCGCCGGTGAGGGATGGCTGACGGAGCTGTCCACTGACGACCTGCGCCAGCTACTGACACTGCGCCAGGACGCGGCAGGCTGAGAGAAGAGAGGCATCTATGCCACGACGCCACGACTACGACGATTGGTATCCCCGGCCCAGCAAGCCGCGCGCGGCCGACGGCATCAAGGCCCGCAGCAAGCGCGGCAAGATCGGCGAGAGCTGGTGGGCTGACAAGTGGATCGCCGCGCTGGAGCCGCTGCTGGACTCGGGCCGGCTGAGCCGCGGGCGCAGCTACGCCCGCAAAGGCCTGGTGCTGGATCTGGACATCGGCCCCGGCGTCGTCATGTCGCGCGTGCAGGGCTCCAGGGCCCGGCCCTACAAGGTGAAGATCGCGGTCAAGACACTGACGGCCGCCGAGTGGTCCAAGGTGATCGACGCGCTGGCCGGGGAGGCGATCTTCGCCGCCAGGCTGCTGGCCGGCGAGATGCCGCCCGACGTGGAGACCGCGTTCTGGGCCGCGCACGTCAGCCTCTTTCCCACGCGCAGCGACGACCTGCACACAGACTGTTCCTGCCCCGACTACGCCAACCCGTGCAAGCACGTCGCCGCGGTCTATTACCTGCTGGGCGAGCGCTTCGACCAGGACCCGTTCCTGATCTTTCACCTGCGCGGCAAGGACAAGGATCAGTTGCTGGCCGAGCTGCGCCAGCGCCGCGCGGCGGAAGATCTGGCGCTGGCCGAGGATTCGCCGGCGTATGAGGTCGCTGCCGCGCCAGAGTCCTCGGCGGAAAGCTTCGAACCGCTGGAGGCCGTTCTCCACCGCTTCTGGGATCTGGGCGACGGGCTGGACGCGTTCAGTGCGCCCGTCGTCCGCCCTGCCGTCGAGGCGGGACTGCTGAAGCGGCTGGGCAAGCCGCACTTCGAGCGCAAGCCGGGCGAGATCACCGATCCGCTGGCGGCGGCCTATCGGGCCGTCAGCGACGCGGCGCTGCGGCTGGCGCTGGGAGAAGACGACACGCAGGTGACATGAAACGAACTTTTGATGCTCCCGCCGCATGAAACCAGCGGTGCGCAACTATGAAGCGCCGCGGATCGATCTACTCACCGAGAGGAAAACGAAAAACAATGAAACGACTGCCATTAATAACCCTGCTGTTGCTGGTCAGCCTCCTGCTCTTTGCCGCCTGCCAGCCGGCGGCTGTCCCCCAAGCGCCAACCCCAGGGCTGGCTCCCGCCAGCGAGACCCCGGCCGGGCAACCTGCGCTGCCGCCCGTAACCGACGTGACCGATGCGCCCGCCACGGAGGAAGAGTTGACCGCCACTCCCTGGCAGTGGACCGGGCTGACCGGGACCGCGCCGGCCAGCCAGTCGGTGGTTCCCAACCCGCAGAACTACACGCTGACCTTCGCTGACGATGGCACGCTGGCCATCACCGCCGACTGCAACCAGGTCGCGGGCACGTACACACTGGACGGCGAGTCGCTGACCATCGAGCTTGGCCCGTCCACTATGGCCTTCTGCGGCGAGCAGTCGCAGGACCAGCTCTACCTCGGCCTGCTGAGCCGGGTCAGCGGCGCGCTGGTGACTGAGACGGGCGACCTGCGGCTGGTGCTGGCGGACGAGGTCGGCCAGATGCAGTTCACGCCGTACAGCACGCTGGGCATTGGCCCGCAAGACATCAGCCTCGACACGGAGGGACTGCCGTACTCGTGGCAGCCGGTGGTGGTGCCTGAGACGCCCTACGACGCCAGCATGCCGCCCGGCCCGGTCGGTATGCCGGAGCACATCGAGATCCTCTTCGGCGTCACCGATCCGGCCAACCGCCAACCCAGCGACCCAATCATGTACATCATCCCGGTCAACGCCTACCGCGCCCAGTGGGACGCGGCCGGCAATCCCTCGGTCAGTAAGACCATCGACGCCATCGAGGGTTACGCCTTCACCATGCCCAGTCCGGCGCCGACCAGCGGCATGCCGGCGCTGCCTTCATCGGAGTTCGTCGGCGTCAACGACCTGGCGGTGCAGGTGGACCGCGCCGTGCCTGCCAATGAGTTGAACCTCACCAGTTCCACCCAGACGGGCTATCGCTTCGTGGGCCGCTGGGCGCAGGACGCCAACCCGGTGACGAACCAGGGGCTGCGCTATGTCTACCAGGGATTCACCAACGACGGCCAGTATCTGGTCTCGTTCGTCTATCCCGTCAGCACCGGCGCAGTGCCGGCCGACGCGAGCCAGATCGCGCAGGAGGACTGGGACGCGTTCAACGCCGACCCGATGGGCGTCATCTCCACCACGGCCAGCAGCCTGAACGCGCTGGCGCCGTCCGACTGGGAGCCTGATCTGGACACGCTGGACGCGCTGGTGGCGTCGCTGGAGATCAAAGGCGTGCCGGCAGCGGGCCTGCAGGACGTGGTCTGGCTGTGGACCAACGGTCCTGAGCAGCCCGGCAGCGACTCGATCGTGGCGATTCCGAACCCTGAAGCCTATCAGGTGATCTATAGTTCCGACGGGACGGTCAGTTTCACGGCCGACTGCAACAGCGGCAGCATGAGCTACGAGCTGCGCCAGGCCGGCATGGCCGGCGGCATGCTGGCGCAGCCCGGCCCCGTGACGCTGGCCGAGTGCGGCCCGCGGTCGTACTATCAGGGCTTCATCAACGCGCTGATGGCCGCGCAGAACTACAAGGTGCGCGCCGGCGGCAACACGATGGAACTTGTGCTGCCGGCCGGAGGCGGCTCACTGATCTTTGTCGATCAACGAGCATTCGCGACAACTCCGCCGCCGGTAGAGCCCGAACCGACCGCCACCAGGCCGCCGGCTGCCACGGTGATCCCGATCCCGCCGACCAACACCCCCGCGCCGCCGACTCCGACGGCCGAGCCGACCGCGACCCCGCAGCCGGTCATGCAGTTCAGCGCCAACCCGACCACGGTCGAGGCCGGCCAGTGTACGACACTGGCATGGAACGTGCAGAACGTGCAGGCGGTCTGGGTCTATCCGCAGGGCGCTGACTACCAGGACTACCCGGTAACCGGGCAAGGCGTGCAGGTCCACTGTCTGGACGCAACCACAACCTACGAGATGCGGGTCCAGCTCAACGACGGGACGACGCAGACGCAGCAGGTCACCGTCACCGTGAATCCCGGCAACCCGCTGGCCGACACGCGCTGGCTGCTCGTTTCCTTCGAGCCCGGCCGCGTGCCGCTCCCCAACACCACCACCACGGTGGCCTTCGGTGGATCGGGCGAGCTCACAGGCAGCGGCGGCTGCAACACCTACAGCGGCGGCTACAGCGTGAACGGTACGTCGCTGACGGTGGGCCCGCTGGCTTCCACCGAGATGGCCTGCGAGCCTGACGTGATGGACCAGGAACAGCTCTATCTTGCTGCCCTGCAGTCCGCCGCCAGCTTCGACCTGCCCGGCGGCCAGCTTGTCCTCTTCGATGCTGCCGGCCAGGAGATCCTGCGCTACAACGGCGGATGACGCGCCGTCCCTGGCTGGTGCAACCTGAACGCAAAGAGGGCCGCTGTCGAGACAGCGGCTCTCTTTGATCGGGTGGAGCGACGATCAGGTCAACGGAATGCCGCGGCCATCAGTCCTCTCTTTGCATGGAATCCGCCCCTGGGTTACACTCACGGCATGTCCCTATCTCCAGGCCGTTTTGCCGCCCTGCGCCACCGCGATTATCGACTCGTTTGGGGCGGCAACTTCGTCTCCGTCATCGGCACGCAGATGCAGTTTGTGGCGATCAACTGGCACGTCTACAAGCTGCTGCAGGGGACCGAACTGGGCTTCAACCTGCTGGGCCGCCAGGTCTCGCTGAACGCTGAGGCGCTGGGGCTGGGCGGCGTCGGGCTGGCGCGGATCATCCCGATCTTCTTCTTTGCCCTGGTGGGCGGCACCATGGCTGACGTGGTCAACCGGCGCAAGCTGCTGATCCTGACCAACAGCGCGGCGGCCGCCTTTGCTGCGGTGCTGGCCGTGCTGAGCTTTCAGCAGCGCGACACGGTGTGGATAGTGTATCTGCTGACTGCAGCGGGCGCGGCGACATCAGCCTTCTCCAGCCCGGCCTTCCAGTCCATCGTGCCCAACCTGGTGCCCGCGGCCGACCTGACCAACGCCATCAGCCTTAACTCGATTGTGCGCCAGGTAGCAACCATCGTGGGACCGGTCATGGCGGGCGTTCTGCTGGCGAAGACCAACGTGGGCTGGGTCTACGCCATCAACGCCCTGTCCTTTGTGGCGATCGTGGCGGCGCTGGCGCTGATCCACTACCGCGCCGGCCCGGCGGCCATCGGCACCGGCCTGGGCCTGGCTGCAATACTGGAGGGCTGGCGCTTCGTCCGTGGCACGCGCATCATCTGGGGCAGCATGCTGCTTGACTTTTTTGCCACGCTGTTCAGCTCGGCGCGCACCATGTTGCCGCTGGTGGCCGACCAGATCCTGGGCATGGGCGCCGGCGGCTACGGCCTGCTGACAACGGCCGACGCAATCGGCTCGCTGATCGCCGGCCTGCTGGTCTCGCTGCGGCGCGACATCTATCGCCAGGGGACGGTGCTGCTGGGCAGCGTTGCGCTCTACGGAGTCTTCACTGCCCTGTTTGGCCTGTCCAGCACCTTTGCGGTGAGCTACGTCTTTTTCGCGCTGATCGGCGCCAGCGACACCGTTTCGACCATCATCCGCCAGACGCTGCGCCAGACGTTGACGCCGGACCGCCTGCGCGGCCGCATGACCGGCATCAACCAGATCTTCTTCATGGGCGGCCCGCAACTGGGCGAACTGGAGGCAGGCATGGTCGCGGCGGCCTTTGGCGTGCCCTTCGCCATCATCAGCGGCGGCGTCGCCACCGTGGCGTTGACAGGCTACATCGCCTGGCGCTATCCGCGACTGCGGCGCTACACCAGCGCCACCATGGCCGAGGAGTCGGTGGCGGTTGCGGCCGCGGGAACGTGATCCACGATGTCCAAACACCAGACCGGTCCAACAACGATTCGCAGCAACGGTTGCGAGGGAAACGTATCATCACGAAAGGCATACGTTTTGGCAAGAAATTCCTCCACCGTCATCCTGAACGGCTCGAACGCGCGCCACCCGCAATGCCACGCCGCCAGTGAGGGATCTCTCGGGAGCGGTTCGGGGCAGCGGAGCGATCCTTCGCTAACGATTCGGCGTCATACAGGAGGCGTGTTGGAGTTGCTCAGGATGACAGCGCGGAGGTCTCTCGTTAGAATGATTGCCGTATCGGGAAACACTCGCAGCGTCTTCATTGCGCTGATGGGCAGCCTGGTGGCCGCGGTTGTGCTGGCTGCCTGTGCGCCAGCCACGGAGCCGGCTGCGACTGCTATCGCCCCCGCTACGGCCACCAGCGCGCCAACCGCGACGTCCGTGCCCATTTTTGCGCCGCAGCCGTCGCCAACCTGGTCACCCCTGCGCACGCCGCCAGACAATCCCTCGACGCCTGCCAAGATCGAGCTGGGCAGGCAGCTTTTCTACGACCCGGCGCTGTCGGCCGGCAACGACATGTCCTGCGCGACCTGTCACCATCCCGACCGGGGATTCTCCAACGGCGCGGCGGTCAGCGACCCGCGGCCGGGCGCGCCGCCGCGCAACGTCTCCGGGCTGTGGAACACCGGCTTCAACGCCTTCCTGCTCTGGGATGGCCGCGAGACGTCGCTGGAGTCACAGGCCAGGCTGCCGCTGACGCTGCCCAACGAGATGGCCGAGACGCCGGACATGCTGGAAGCCAAGCTGCGCGCTATCCCTGCCTACGTGGACCTGTTCGATGCGGCCTTCAGCGGCGGTGTGGATGCAGTGACGTTCGACAACGTGACGCGCGCGCTGGCCGCCTTTCAACGCACGCTGATCAGCGACGACAGCCCCTACGACCGGTTTGTGGCCGGCGACGAGGGCGCTCTGACCGAGCAGCAGCAGCGTGGCATGGACCTGTTCTTCTCAGAGCGCACCCATTGCGGGGAGTGCCACCAGCCGCCGCTGCTGGCTAACGAGACGTTTCGTGTGACGGGTGTGCCCAGCAACGACCCGGGCCGGGCCGGCGTCAGCGAGAGAGGACTGTACGGTGCGTTCAAGGTGCCAAGCCTGCGCAACGTGGCGCTGACCGCGCCGTACATGCACGCCGGCCAGTTTGCCACGTTGGAAGAGGTCGTGCAGTTCTACGCCGATGGTGCGGGCCGAGCCAACGGCTTTCCGCGGGTCGATCCGATGCTGAGAGGCTTCGACCTGACGGCAGACGAGAAGGCCGATCTGGTCGCCTTCCTGAACGCGCTGACCGATGAGAGCCGCCTGCCGCCCGTACCCGATGTCGCGCTGTCCGGCCTGCCGACTGTGCCGCGCATCCAACACTGACCAGGATCGTAACACAATTTTCCAAACTAGCTACCCGACAGTTTGATGGTGCGTGCGGAAGGTCTGGGCGACGACGGCGGGAATCGAAAGAGCAGCGGGCCGGCCCGCTGCTCTTGTTGTTGCTGTTGTTTTGTCGATGACTGTGGGGCTAGTTGGTGTAGCAGGCGTCGCCCTGGCTGCAGCCCCAGTGCCCGGCAACCGTCATGGCATCGAGGATATCGATGATGTCGTTTTGGTCGAAGTCGTAGGCAGAAACGTAGCAGTGGCTGACAAGACTGCACTGCCATGCGCCGGCCACTGCCGCGATGTCGCTCGCGTCGATGGTGTTGTTGCAATCGACGTCCCAAACCGAACAGGCAGTCTCCGGGATCGGCACGAACATCGGACCGGACCAGCACGGCCAATAGTTGGAGGTGTTGTCGGTCCAGCAATACTGGGCATCGCCGTGGCCGTTTTGCACCGCCCAGGTAGTGATGGTCTCGCTCTGCGGCACGTACCAGAGGACGATGTTCTGATCGGTGGTCAAATCGCCGTCGATATACGACTGCGGTCCCTGCATGTAGTTGTTGTTGCAGCAGCCGGTGTTGGGCAACAGCGGCATATCGGCGTCGCCTTCGCTGGCGTTGTGCTTGGTCAGGTACATGTACGCGTTGTCGCCGGTGCCCAGATCACCAAACTGGCCCTGGCCTGGCTCGATATAGTACCCCACGCCAGACTGGTCAGTCACGCGATAGCGGTAGCCTTCGGCAGTATAAGGCGCGCCCTGCAGCCACCAGGCCTCGGTCGTCTGGTCGACCCAGTCTGCGCCGTCCCAAACGGCGAAGGTGTCGTTGTCGTCGCCATTGACGGCGATGTCGATGCGCACCACGGGCCGATAGGTGGCTTCGTTGAGCTGGTTGTTGCCGCATCCCTGGCCGTAAGCCCCGGTCACAACACGGAAGCGGCCGTCGTCGAAGAACTGGAAATGCTGCTCATAGCGGTAGTTGCACGAGTTGCCCCAGTTGCTCATGCGAAAGTCCTGGACAACCTCGAAGCCGATGATCGCGTCGCCGCTGTTGATGTCGAGCACCTGGGTGTTGCCGTAGGGATAGATGGCGAAGCCGCCCCCGCCGCCGCCGCATCCGGTGTAGTCGCGGTAGCCAAAGCCGCTGGGATAGTGGGCGTGCCACTCAACGAGCTTCATGCGGGTTGCCACCGGTCGATCAACGCCGCCCACGTTGTATGTCACGCTGGTGATCTCCAGGGCGTCGGTGGGAGTGGTGCGGTAGTCCAGGTTCCAGCCATCGCGCGCCACGTGGATGGTTGTGCCGCAGTCCTCCGGCTCGCGCTCCGGCTTGGGATTGTAAAGAGCGCTGGACATGTCCACCGGGCGATCGGACCACCAGATCTTCTCGATCTTCTCGTCCACCAGATCGACCAGCACCCACAGCGCGCCGCTGTCGGAGTAGAAAGTTGCACCGGCGCACAGGCGGCTGCCGTCGCACTGGCTGTCCATGTGGATCTGGTCCATCAGTCGGATCTGGGACGCTTCGGGCACGAAACCCAGCGCCGCTTCGACGTCAGGCGACTCCTGGATGATCTCCACGGCCCGGTTGTAGAGCCGTTTGTTGACGAGAGGGAAGACACCGTCAATGTGCCAGACATCCAACACCTGCCCCACAGCCTGGTCCACGATAGCCGTTACGGTCGCCTCCTGGTCGAAGTTGTAGATATCGACCTGATAGCAGGCGCCGGTTGAGCAGGCCGACCATTCGGCCGGGTACGGACCAAACAGTGGGAAGACCTCGAAGACCTCGGCGCGGCCGGCGCCCAATTCGGACTGCACGTCGGCGTCGGCAATGGCCAGCGATTGGGCATCCAACTGATCAGCGGTCAGGGCCTGATCGGCCGGGTTCAAGGGAGTGATGGGTCCGCCAGTTGCCGGCATTGGCTGGGTTGTTGGCGCTGAGTAAACAGGCACGGCCGCCAAGGCAACGAACACCAAGATCAGTGCGATGCTTTGCCAAAGTCGCTTTTTCATAGGTCATCCTCTCGAACTGTGGTACGAAATGGAACGCCGGGCTGTCCCCGGCTGCTTAACCGACTATTTGATTGCAAGAAGGGGTGCCGTCCACCGGCGCGCAAGTTTAACCCATGACCGCCGGTGTGTCAAATCAGGCAGGCAGAAAACGAGGTGTTAGCGAGCCCGTCGCGAGGTTTGCGGCGGGCTCGCTGATAGTTCACAGATTTGCAGCTACTGCAGGCGGACGCGAGCCACGTCGGACCACGCCGATGATCAACAGGAGCACCACAATTGCCGCGGTAATCGCGGCGCTGATGGCAACGGTCTGCAAGCCGCTGTGTTTGACCGCGATGCCGATCAGCGCCCAGACCAGCACCAGCAGGTAGGCCACATCGCCCCGGGTGAAAGCCATGAGCCCCGCGATGATGATCACCGCACCCAACATAATCAGGAACCAGGTTTGGGCGCTGAGGCCGAAGCCGTTCCAGCCCAGCGACCAGAGCAGATCGGTGACGTTAGCGATGGTCGCCACGGTGATCCAGCCCAGGTAGATGCTGAACGGCACCTGCACGGCCCAGCGTTCGCCGCGTCCGACCTGCAAGCGGTTGATGCCCAGCCGCCCGTAGATGACCAGCAGCGATGCCAGCAGCACCAGCATCGCCACCAGTGTCAGGGGCAGGTACTCGTAGTGCCAGAGAAAAATCCAAACGCTGTTGGCAATCGACGCAATCACGTAGATCCAGCCGACGGCGCGCAGGCGAGGGTTCTCCTTCTGCGCCGGCAGCGCCTGGAATACCGTATACGCGATCAACCCGACGTAGATCAATCCCCAAATGGCGAAGACATAGCCGGCCGGCACGAAGAGAACGTCAAACCGGTCGCTGATCTCTCCGGTGGTCTGCCCGTTGATGGGCAGCGCGTTGGCCAGCCCGTTGATCGTGATGGTCACCAGGGTGGCGAGGATGACGGCGATTTGGCGAAGTGTGTCCTTGTTCATGATGATTCTCCTTTTGCCTCAGCATATGCTGTTAGCGTGCGCTCGCGCGCTGCGCGGTGGTCCACGATGGGCGCGGGGTAGTCGCGACCGACTTCGCAACCGGCCCGCCGCTGCTCGGCCAGCGGCATGTTCCACGGTTCGTGGATGTACTTGTCCGGCACATCTGCCAGTTCTGGCACCCAGTGGCGCACATGGTCGCCCTGCGGATCGAACTTCTTGCCCTGCAGAACAGGGTTGAACACGCGGAAGTAGGGGGCTGCATCGGTGCCGACGCCGGCCGTCCACTGCCAGCCGCCGTTGTTGGCCGCCGGGTCGCCGTCCACCAGGTGCTGCATGAACCAGCGCTCGCCCCAGCGCCAGTCGATCAACAGGTCCTTGACCAGGAACGACGCCACGATCATGCGGCTGCGGTTGTGCATCCAGCCGGTCTGGCGGAGCTGGCGCATGGCCGCGTCCACGACCGGGTAGCCGGTGCGCCCGTCGCACCAGGCAGCAAAGGCCGCCTGGTCGTTGTCCCAAGCGATGCCGTCATACTGGCGTTGGAAGCTGCCGCGGCGCACGTAGGGGAAGTGGTGCAGGATCGCCACGTAGAACTCGCGCCAGATCAACTCGCTGATCCAGGTGTCCGCGCCGCCTCGGGCATCGTTGGTGCGCGCCGCAGCGCGGGCCGCCAGTCCGGCCGCCACCGCCTGGCGCGCCGAGACCATGCCAAAGCGCAGGTAGGGCGATAGCTGTGAGGTGCCGTCCAGATCGGGGCGGTTGCGGTCGTCGCGGTAACGGGTAATCGGCGCTGTCTCGCCGTCCGTGAACGCCCGCAGCCGGCGCTGCGCTTCCTCCTCGCCTGGCGCGAGCGACATCTCGTCCGGCAGAGTCGGCGTTTCGGGAATCGGCTGGCCAGGCAGGTCGTCCGGTGTCCTGATCCGTTCCGGCGCAGCCAGCAGATCGTCGTTTCGCGGCAGAGGCAAGGCCAGCCAGCGTTTGCTGTACGGCGTAAACACGGTGTAGGGCGAGCCGTCGTCCTTAAGCACCGCGTCAGGCGGGTGCACCGTGAGCCCGCCGGTCAGGTTCAGCGTAAGGTGTTCGGCCACTGCCCGATCGCGGCGGCGTGCATATGGCGAGACATCCTCCTCGGCAAACACGGCGGACGCGCCGCTTTGCCCGGCCAGCTTGCGAAGTTCCTCGCCCGGATCGCCGCGACGGACGATCAGCCGGCTGCCAAGCGCCCGCAGGTCCGCGTCCAGGCTGTGCAGGCCGGCGAACAAGAACGCGAGCCGATTCCCCCCGACATACTGCGACTCCAGCAACCGCGGATCGATGACGAATGCGGGGACGACCTGATCGCTCGCCGCCAGCGCGGCCGCCAGCGCCTGGTTGTCGGCCAGTCGCAGATCGCGTCGGATCCACCAAATAGTCGTCGTCATGTGATCTCCTTGGCAAAGAGTTCAGTTGCAGCCAATGTGCCGTACGGCGTCAATTGTACCGCAAAACACGTGATCTCGTTAACGAGCGGATAGCAGGTCCGGTCAGGCCTTGCGGCCAGAGGTAGAATCGACGAAACGACTTGCTTGTTGCGTGATCGTCATGCTATAATTGCCGCGCTCCAATCGCCAGTGTTGGCGACGAACAATCGGGTATTTTGGGATCAGCGCGTTAGGAGCGTGATGTGGTTTGCCCCAACTGCCGATACGAGAACCGTGACAGGGCAAGGTTCTGTGAGAACTGCGGCTACAGACTGCTGATAATGTGTCCCAACTGTGGCAGTTCCAACCGCGCGGGAGCGAGATTCTGCGACAACTGCGGCCAATACCTGACGAGCGTCCAGGAAACGCTGGCCACCGATCCATCATCTAACCCGCCTCCTAACAAAATAACTGCTTTGCAACCGGAAAGCCGGCACCACTCACCGCGAGCCGCTGAAGGGGAACGCCGCGTTGTCACCGTTCTGTTTTGTGACGTGGCAGGCTCCACCCGCGCGGCAGAGCAGCTCGATCCCGAAGACTGGACCGAAGTCATGAACGGGATCTTCCAGCGCATGATTGAGCCAATCACCGCGTATCAGGGCCTGGTTGCGAGACTGATGGGTGACGCGGTGCTGGCCCTGTTCGGAGCGCCGAACGCCCATGAGGATGATCCGCAACGGGCCGTGCGGGCGGGACTGGCAATCATCGCCGGTACACGGGATCATCTGGCGCAGCTTGAGGAAACGTGGGGAATCACGCTTGATATTCGGGTCGGCATCAACACCGGGCTGGCAGTGGTTGGCAGGGTTGGCTCGGACGCGCAAGCCGAGTACACCGCGATGGGCGACGCCGTCAACCTGGCCGCGCGAATGGAGCAGACAGCCGTCCCGGGCACAGTCCAGGTGGCAGAAGATACGTATCAAGCCACGGCGCCGCTGTTTGATTTTGTGGACCTGGGGGAGATCGAGGTCAAAGGCAAGGCTGAGCCTGTAAGGACCTACCGCCCGCTGCGGCGCAAGGCAACTCCAGGCCGTCTGCGCGGGATTGCCGGCCTCGAAACGCCGCTCATCGGGCGCTCTGTCGAACGAAAGATCCTACTCGATGAGCTCGCGGACCTCGGCAACGGAACAGGCAGCATCGTCTGTCTGATCGGCGAGGCGGGCATCGGCAAGAGTCGCCTGCTTGACGAGGTCAGAAACGCCAGCACAACCCCGGCAGCCGTGCAGTGGCTGGCGACCCACAGCCTGTCCTACGAAACCGAGCAACCGTACGCGCTTGTCAGGCGGCTCATGCGACAGGTGATCGGGGCAACGCCGGAAGACGGGGTGAAAAGTATGCGCGAGAAGATACGTCATACCCTCGAGGCAGTTCCACACGAAGAGAGAGTCCAGGTGCAGCGCGTCTTCGAATCGCTGTTCGGGCTGGCAGGCGCAACAGGTGAGCCGCCTCTGGAAGGGGAAACGTTCAAGGCGCTGCTGTACGCCGTGATGGCGGCTCAGTGGGAGCGTCAGGCTCAGAATGCGTCGGTTGTCCTGGTGTGCGATGATCTGCACTGGTCCGACCCGGCCTCGGCAGCGTTGCTTCAGCACCTGTTCCCGCTGACGAACCAGTTGCCCATCCTGCTGCTGTGTGCCATGCGCCCGGAACCGACCTCGCCTGGCTGGTTGGCGATGCAAGCAGCCGCAAACAATCTCCCCCACCGCTACCGCGAGGTCTACCTACACACCTTGAGCACGGAAGAGAGCGGCGAATTGGTGGACAGTCTTCTGCACATTTCGGACCTGCCGGCCGGATTGCGCACGCGCATCATGGAGAAGAGCGAGGGCAATCCCTATTTCATCGAGGAGGTGGTGCGCAGCCTGATCGAACAGGGCCTGGTCGTCAAGGACGACGACGGAAGCCACTGGCGTTCGACAGGGGATGGCAGCGATTTCGACATCCCTACAAACCTGAGGACCCTGCTGGTGGCCCGCATGGATCGCCTGGCAGAAGATGCGCGCCGCACCTTGCAGGTGGCATCGGTGGTGGGGCGATCTTTCTACTACCGGATATTGCAGCGGCTGGTCGACTATGCAGCGAGCGAACTGGATCAGTACCTGCGTTCCCTCCAGAACACACAGTTGATCCACGAAGCGGCGCGGGCGCCTGAGTTGGAGTACATGTTCTGCCACGCGCTGACGCAAGAGGCAGCATACAGCACCATCCTGCTCAAACAACGCCGCACTTTTCACCGGCGGGTCGCGGAGGCGCTGGAGCTGCTGTTTCCCGACAGATTGGAGGAGCTCGCCCCGCAGTTGGCCGGTCACTACGCCGAGAGCCGCCAGGCGGACAAAGCCCTGTCCTATTACACGATGGCCGGCGATGCAGCCCTGCGGCTGTTCGCCGTAAATGAGGCGCTGTCGCACTATGACCAGGCAATGAGATGGCTGGAACCCGAGCACGTCTCCAATGAGCAACTGATTCATCTCTATCGCCGGCGCGGACGGGCGCTGGAACTGCTCCTGAGACACGACGAGGCGCTGGAATCCTACCAAACTCTGGAGGTTCTGGGGGAAACGCGCGGCGACGACTCCTTGCGGCTGGCGGGCATCTCCGCGCAGGCTCTCGAGTATTGGTACGGTCACTCCGCCTTTCTGGAAGCACGCCAGCGGGCCGAGGAAGCGCTCGCCCTGGCGCGCCAGATTGGCGATCGCGCCACCGAAGCGCGCAGCCTGTGGAATTTGCTGCTGTCGTACACCTGGGACGACTCGGTGCAAGCGCTGGACCACGGGGAACGCGGGCTGGCCATCGCGCGGGAACTGGCGGCAAGCCCCCAGGCTTCCACCGAGGATCTTGAGTTGTTGGCGCTGATCCTGCTGGATCTCACCTTGCCACTGGCTGCCACCGGACACTGTAGAGCAGCTCGAGAACATGCAATCGAGGCCCAACGACTGTTTGAAAAACTCGGAAATCTGCCGCTGGCCTCAACTGCGGGGCAACGACTGGGGATCGCATACAAAATGGAGGGCCGGTTCGAGCTGTCAGAAAAGGTAGCGAATCAGTCCATGGCCATTGACCGGTCTCTTGGAAACCACGGCGGTGTGATTGGCGGCGCGCTTGGTTTGCTGGATCTTTATCCAGAAACCGGCGATTACGCCAAGTTCCTGGCACTGCTGGATGAGATCATCCCGCTCGTAGCTCGTGAAGGAAGGCTGCCGGTAACGATTTTTGAGTTATATCGCCTTGCGGTCTATGATCAAGTGGGTGCGTTCGATCAGGTCCAACAGATGGGTCCTCTGCTTCTTCAGTTCTTGGAGAACGAGAGAGGGATTTTGTCAGGTATGTTCGTTGGCTATGCAACCAATGCCCTGATCAAGGCCGGTCTCCTGGAAACAGCCCAGGAATTGCTGGAACAAATCGAGATCGACTTTGACACGAAAAACTATCTCGTTCCACTGGCCCCACAGCTCCCTCAAATTCGGGCTGAAATGGCCCTGGCAACCAATGCTTTGGACGAGGCGCTGGCGATCGTGGATGATTTTCTGAACAGCATACGCCAAACGGAGGTGCTGAGACATCGCCCTGAGAAGCTATTGCTCAGAGGAAGGATCTTACAAAAAGCCAACCGCCCCAAAGAGGCCTATGCTGCATTCAAGGAGGCTCATACGTTGGCCACCGTGCAGAATGCACGATCCTCATTGTGGCGCATCTGTTTCTACCTGGCCGAAATGGAGGCGGAGCGTGGAAACCTGGCTCAGGCGCAGGTTGTAAAGGTACAGGCACGCACGGTCGTCGATTACATCGCCGCAAATGCTGGGCGTGCCGACTTGCGCGACGCTTTCCTGGCACAGCCCCAAGTCAAAGCCATTCTGTCTGACAGAGGAGAAGATCATGCCTACTCAACCCCAACCGCAGCTTGACGAGTTGATGCGCCACATCGAGGAAACCTGGAGCAACCTGAACATGCTGTTCGATGATTTGACCGCAGGAAACAGGTGGAATCAGAAACACGGCCCGGACTGGACTTTCGCGGACGTGCCGTATCATCTGGCCTACTGCAACCAGGAGATCCTGATCCGGAGCCTGAAAGCAGGGCCGGATCTGCCTGAAGACCAGCAGGAGCTGCTTGCCAGCGCGGATGCCGTCAACGCCTGGAACGCCCGCAAGTTCGCCGAACGGCCGGCCGGCCAAACCGCAGAACAGTCCGTCTCCCAGTGGCGGGCGACCTGCGCCGAAGTCCGCCGGTTGGTCAGCGAGATGACCGACGCAGACCTGGACCGGCTTTTCTGGATGATCCTGTTCGCCGGCTGGAGCACGGCACGCGAGGGATTGGAGTTCACCCGCGCCCACGATTGGAGCGAGTTCATGCAACTGCGCATCCACATGGGCCGGGACGATCCGGTTCCCAGCGCAGGCGTTACCAGGGCTTACCTGCACAGGATGTTGGGCGGCTTTCCCTTGTTCCTGAACTGGGAAGCAGCAGCGGATCGCGAGTTCACCGCAGTCATTGCCTTCACCGATCCCGGCGTGGGCGCGTTCACCATCCACGTTGCAGACGGCTCGGCGCAACTTGCTGACGGTGAAACGCCGGGCGCCGACCTGGTGATGACAGAGAGGTCCGTTACCTTCCTGAAGACCCTCACCAAGATGCTCGATCCGGTCGAGGCGATCCAGTCCGGCCTCATCCAGGTAAGCGACTTCGGAAGCCTGGCGACCTTCGGCCAGTTGTTCCCGATACCCTAGATTTGCCCGCCAGCGGGCCGTCGCACAACTACCTGCCAAAAGCTCTGCGCACGCCTGGCGTGAACAGGTAGATCAGCAAGCCAACGGGGATCAGCAGGCCAAACGCGCCGCAGCAGAAGGTGAAGAACCCGCCGCCGAACATGCCGATGACGCCGTTGAGCGCGGATAAGCCGACCGCGATCAGCGCCAGCGTCCACGCCCAGGGGCGCAGCCGCCACAGCCCGAAGGCGACGATGAACTGAACAACTGCGGTAGTCATGCCGATGACGCCGCCAACCACGTTGGAAACCCCCGAACTGGACCAGCCCGCCGCTCCAAACAGGGCGCCGATCGTCGTCGTGACACCGCCGAAGCCGAACACGAACAGGCTCCACAGAAAGGAGAGGATTCCCAGACCCATGAAGATCAACGCAAGAATTGCAATACCGGTGGGACGTTGTCGCATGTGATGCTCCTTCAAAGCAAGAGTGTTGGTTACCGCCTCGCGTCTGTGGCAACCACTACGAACGCCGCGCGCTCAGGTTGCACAACTGGCTCCACCAGGGACTCGTGCGCCAGGACGGCCAGGCCAATGGGAACGAGTTTCCTAAGCCGCCTGATAAGGGTGGGTTGCGAAACCCGCCCGACAGGCTACGTCTTCGCATCGACCGTCGAGCGCGAGACGAGCCACAGCGCCAGCAGCGCCAGCAGCGCGCCCTCGACCACCCGTACCTGGCCGATGGCCGGCAGCGGCAGATCCAGCGACCAGCCGATCAACTGCCCGGCGCCAAAGCCCAACAGCGCGGCCAGCACATCGACCACCCAAGCGCGCAGCCCACCGCCGCGCCAGGCATACCAGATCGTGGCCAGCAACACCGCCAGCACGGTGGACAGGATCAACGAAGGGGGCAGAAAATCGCTGAATGCGGTCATGGAGCGCTTGAGTCCAGGATAGCTACGCCAAGAACAGCCTCATCCACAGATGAGAGCCCTTTCATTCATCTGCCATAAGCTACTTCGCAACCTCCGCCAGATGCTCAACCCGGTTGTGGAAGTGCAGCCGCCAGGTCTCGCGGCGCGGGATCTCGACGTACTCGAAGTGGCTCACGCCCGTGTTGTAGTTCCAGACCTCGCAGCGACGCCAGGGGCCGATGTTGAAGATGTGGTCGAAAACTGCCTCGACCACACCGCCGTGGCAAACTGCGACGATCCGCTTCTCGCGGCAGCACTCCACCAACTCCTCGATGAACAGGCCAACCCGAGTGCGAAAGTGCATGAAGGTCTCGCCACCCTGCACCATCGGCGTGGTGGTCGCAAAGGGGCGCTCGCTGGCCCAGTAGTCGGAGTACTCCCTGGGCAGCGCTTCGGGGGGCCAGGGTGTGTGGTCGGAGCGGTTGTTGCCGATCTCGCGCAGCCGGTCGTCCCACCGAATCTCGATGCCGTAGGCGGCGCTCAGCGGTTGGGCAGTCTCGCGGGCGCGCTGCATGGTGCTCGCGTACAGCGCGTCGATCTGCGGCAGATGACCCGGCAGCCATGTTGCCAGCGCGGCCGCCTGTCGCTGCCCCAGGTCGGTCAGGCCGGAGTCGGTGTTGCCATCGGTCCAGTCCTTCAGATTCACGAAGCTCTGTCCGTGGCGAATCAGATAAAGTTGCATGGATGCTCGCTTTCAAACGTTGGTTCGTAGTGGGCGCTTCAGCGCCCGGAACGCTAAAGCGCCCACTACGAACCAACCCGAATGGGGGTGGTCCACCCGGCATTATACCTCAGTTTGGGAAACGGGGTAGTAGTTTGCCTGCCGACGGGACTTCCGCAGCCCCCTCGACAGGTTGCGAAATTGGCAGATAAACTACTTGACCAAAAACGCCATGCTTGATATACTAACCATAGTTAGTAACCAGCATGGTTAGTAAATCAGCATGAGCATCAAACACGCCTTTCTGGCCCTTCTGGCCGAGGAGCCGAGCTACGGCTACGAGCTGAAGAAACGCTACGACGACGCCATTGGACTGCTGTGGCCCTTGCAGCAGGCGCAGGTCTACAACAACCTGCGCGCCTTGCAGGACGCCGGCCTCGTCGAACTGGACGCGCGGGTGATGCAGGAGAGCCTCCCCGACCAGAAGCGGTTTCGGCTGACCGAGGCCGGTGAGCAGGAACTGGCCGGCTGGACCGGCGAGCCGGTGCGCACCAGCCGCAAGCTCAAGGACGATTTTTATCTCAAGCTGACCGTGCTGGCGGCCGTGCTGCGCGAGCCGGACCGTCTGGCCGAGTTGTTGTGGCAACAGCGCGAGGTCAACCTCCAGTATCTGCGCGATCTGGAGCGCGCGCTGGCCGAGGCGGAAGCGGCCGGCGACGGCGTGTCGGCCAGCCTCATCGAGGGTGCGATTCTGCACGCCGAGGCGGACCTGAGCTGGCTCGATCGCTGCGAGGATCGGCTGCTAGGTCCCAGCGGCGTCTTCGCAGGAGGCGCCTCGTGAAGCGAGCGAGCCGACTGCTGCGACTTTCACCCGGCTTCCTGGCGGCCAGCATCCGGCGCGACTGGCCGCTGGCAGGGCTGGCGCTGCTCAGTCTGGCGCCGGGAGTGGCCGCGCTGGTGGCCTGGCTGCAGATTGCCTGGCGCGTGCGCGAGCTGAGCTACTCGGTTGCCCAGTTTGGCTGGATACTCCCGCCTGCGCTGCTGGGCGCCGTGACGCCGGCCGGCGTGCTGGTGGGCACCGGGCTGGTGACGCTGCTGGTGGGCTGCCTCGGCCTGAGCAACGCCTATCTGGCCAGCGTCGAACGGCGGCTGGACGACCTGGCGCTGCTGCTCAGCCTCGGCCTCAGTCGCCTGGAGCTGACCTCGCTGTTGTTGCTGGAGGCCACGGGGCTTGCGGCGCTGGGCACATTCTTCGGAGTCGTGCTCGGGCTGGCTCTGAGCGTGGTGAGCTGGCTGCCGGCAAGAGACTACCTGGGGCTGGAGCCGGGGTTTCGCCTGTTTCTGGCGCCGTTCGTGATCGGAGCGCTGGCGGGACTTCTGGCAACCCTGCTCTTCGTCGGCGTCACCGGGATCAGCACCGGGCTGCGGCCCCTCAGTGTGCTCAGTCTTCGACCGCGCAAGCACTGGATGCGCGACTGGGGACACTGGCGCTTCTCGTCTTTGGGTATTCTGTTTACCGGCGTGTTGACGCTGCTGCTGGGCCTGCTGGCGGTGGGCTGGCGGGCCGGCATCACGTTGGCTCTGCTGGCCGTCGCGCTGGCCGCGCTGCTCAACCTGGGAAGCTGGCTGCTGACGCGCTTCTACTGGCGGCTGCCGGAACCGGCAAACTGGCCGCTTTGGGCGCTGGCCGTCCAGGGGCTGGCGCGCCATCGCCGGCAGACCGCCGGCATGACGCTGGCCATGACGGCCGGCGCGCTGGGCGTTGGGCTGGCAGCGTTGGGCTGGGTGAGCGGAGACGTGCCGGCGACCTTCCCGCTCTGGGTGGCGGCCATGCTGCTGGTGGCCTGCGCCAGTCTGGTGCTGACGACCTCGGCGCTGGCGGCGCTGGAACGGCGGCAGGAGCTAGGGCTGCTGGCAGCGCTGGGCGCGCGTCGCGGCCGGGTCCGCCGGCTGATCCTGCTGGAGAACGGCATCGTCGCGCTGGCAGGCGGCGCGCTGGGCGCGATCCTGGCGGTGGTGGCGTGGTGGCTGGTGGGGTCGGAGGCGACGCAAACGACGCCGGTGACGGTGGCGTTGATCGCGCTGCTCGATGTCGTGGCAGCTCTGGCGACCGCCTGGATCGGAGCCGTGCCGGTGCTGTGGCTGATCGCACGCCAGCCGCCAGCTGCTTCGCTGCGCGACCAGCCGTGGCTGACGGGCTAATCTGTCGCGGAGACCAGATCGCACGGTCAGAGACCGGCCACAGCGACGTCCAGTCACGTTTCACGTTTCACGATGCGAACCACACGAAATATCAAAGAGGCACAAACCTTGGTGTCGAGGAGACTATGAACAAGCAAGAAGTCCTGGTACAGGCAAGCAAGCTGAGCAAGGCATACCAGACCCAGACCGGCGCGGTGCGCGCGCTGGATGGCGTGGATGTCGCGGTACGCGCCGGGGAGTTCGTGGCGCTGGTGGGACCGACCGGCAGCGGCAAGACGACGCTGCTGGGGATTCTGGCGGGGATCGAGCCGGCCGACAAGGGCTCGGTAGTTCTGCTTGGCGAGTCGCTGGATGAGATGGACGACGACGCGGTGGCTGACCTGCGGCTGCGTGCCGTGGGCATGGTCTACCAGAGCTACAACCTGTTCAGCGGGTTCACGGTGCGCCAGAACGTGCGCCTGCCATTGCAGCTCATGACCCGCCGCCCACCCTACGACGCCACACAGCGCACCGACTACCTGCTGGCCGACTTCGGCCTGCCGGAGTTGGCCGAGCGCTACCCGTCGGAGCTGTCGGGCGGCCAGCAGCAACTGGCTGCTATCGCCCGCGCGCTGGCAACCAACCCGCCCCTGATCCTGGCCGACGAGCCGACCGCCAATCTGGACACGGCCACGGCGCGCCACATCGTGGGCCGGCTGCGGGCGTTGGCGGACAGCGGTGAACACGGCGTGATTCTGGCCACCCACGATTTGCGGGTCGCCAGCCAGGCCGACCGCGTGCTGAGCCTGCGCGACGGGCGGATCGTTAAGGAGACTGCCATGCAGCCGGGCCGCTCGGGGCGCGAGGTGCTGGCAGAGCTGGCCTGACGGAAAGGCAGGTAGCCGCTATGACCGGTGAGTCAATCGTTATCCTGATTCTGGTGGCCTTCATCGTCGGGCTGGTGATGGGCATCTCGTTGATGCGGCCCAGCCGCTCGCGTTGAGCGGCCGGCCGCAGGCGGATGGCGACTCCTAGCCGGCGCGCTTGCGTCCGAAGAGGAAGTAGGCGATGGGGCCAACGTAGTTAATGAAGGCCACCATCGTCCAGACGCGCTTGCTGCCCTTGATCTGTTCTGCGGGCCGGCGGCGCAGATCCATCAGCGCCGCGCCCAGCAGCAGGATCTCCAATATGCCAGCGATCACCAGGATCGCTTTTTGCAGCGGACTGAGCTCGCGCCAGTTTTTTCTTTTGCCCATGGGTTCGCCTCCTGTAGCGTTTGGGTTCAAATCGTGAAACGTGAACGAGCTGCGATCAGCTTCACGTTTCACGAGTCACGTTTCAACTCGAAGTCAGCGCACCGACAAATGCCCCCACATTGTACCGCATGTAGTCAAGGTAGGTGGCAGCGGGGCCGCCGGCGCTGCTGAGCGAGCCGGTGTAGACGGGGACAACCTGGATACCGGTGTCTCCGGCGACGCGCTGCGAAAGCGCGCTGTTGACTGTGTTGCCGACGAAAATGGCCTTCACGCCCAGCCCGCGCAGCGTATCCTCCAGGCTGGCGATCTCCTGAGCGGAAGGCTCCGACAGTGTGCTGTAGCCCGGAATGACCGCGCCGGTCTGCTGGAATCCGTAACGGTTGGCAAAATAGCCAAAAACGGCGTGATCGGTGACGAGCTTGCGATTGTCTTCAGGTACCTGGCTGACCTGCCCGCGGATCCAGCCGTCCAGCGTTTGCAGCTGCGTCTTATAGGCCGCGGCGTTAGCCGCGTAGATGTCCGCGTTGGCGGCGTCCAGTTCGCTGAGCGTCTGCTGGATGTTGTCCACCCAAACCATGACGTTGTTGGGGTCGGTCCACGTGTGGGGATCGTTGCTGCCATGGTCATCCTCTTCGGTATGGCTGGTGTCTTCCTCGTGCTCCTCGGTACCCTCGATCGGCGTGATCCCGTCGGAAACAGCGATGATTGGAGCGTCACCGCCGGCGTTTTCCAGCAGCGGTTCCAGGAAGTGCTCCAACTCCAGACCGTTGATGAAAACGAGGTCAGCGTTGTTGACCGCGGCGATGTCAGCCGGGGCCGGCTCGAATCCATGAGGATCGGCGCCGACGGGCAGCATAACGCTGAGATCGATGGCGTCGCCGCCCACGTTGCGCACCACATCGCCGACGATGGTGGATTTGTGGCTACCACCCGCAGGCGCTCGCCGACCGGCCGGGTTGCAGGCGCGGCGGCTGGCAAGGCGTCGCCGGGTGTTGTCGTGCAACCCGAACACGCCAGAACCGCGCGACCAGCAGCAAGAAGCCGGCCATAGGCAGGATCCTGAGGGTGGATGAAGACGGTGTAGCAGTTGGCCAGCGCACGCGATCATGCAACGGTGCCTTTCTGTGAACGCAAATTGAGACTCGATCTCAGTGAGATCGAGTCTCAATTTAACTTCCACTATCGTTTTGTCAAATGCTGTTTCTGATCACGTGTGTGCGCTGGTTGGCGTCCTGGCGTTCGGGGTGTACGGCGAGATACTGCTTCAAGATGTCCGCCACCAGGCCGCGGATCTCGTAGCTTTGCCAGCCAGCGGGGCCGGCCAGGGTGTAGATCGCCGCGCCGCGCACGTAGTCGTCCTGCGCCAGGTTGCTGTCGTACCAGGCAAGCTGCTCGACGTAGAACCCTTCGGGCAGCGTGCTGACCAGCCCCTGTGACCGCCAGTAGTCCGCGAAATCCTTCCAGCCGCCGCCGGGCGGCCCCGGACGTCCCGCGACCAGCCCATCGACGCCTGTCTCGGTGATCACCAGCGGCACGACCAACCCGGCCGGCTCCAGGATGTCCCGGTAGACCTTGCGATAGCGCAGCGTCAGCCAGCCTTCATCCCCCTCGTCGACGCCCGCCTCCAGTTGGTTCGCGCCGGCTGCAAACCACATCTCGGGCGCGGAGTACTCGTGCAGCCCCAGGTAGCCGCCGTATTGTTGGACCGCCTGCAAAGCAGGGAAGAAAGCCGGCCACAGCTCCAGGGGCGGCTGGCCGGTGCCGAAGTTGCCAACACAGGATCGGATGCCCGCCTCGGCCAGCAGCCGGTCCGTTTGCCTCGAACACAGCCAGGCTGGCCATCTGCTCGGTGGTGGTCACGGTTGGCTCGTTATAGGCTTCCCAGCAGTCGATGTTGGCCAGGCGGCTCGGCTCGGTGGCGATGGGCAGAAGCAGATCAACAAACTGGCGCGCGGCCGCGAGGGGGTCCCAGTTGTCGAGATCGGGCAGCGGCAGCGGCGTGTAACGCGAGACAATCAACGTGTCCGGCGAAATTTGTTTCATCTCGGCCACGAAGTTGGGGTCGTATTCCAGCGTCTTGACCACGGCGACGTTGCCGGTGGCCAACAGATCGAATAGCTGGCCCCCATAGTTGTAGCCGACAAAGACGCCGAGCTTGCTGGCCGGCCCTGGTGGGAAGGGTGTCGCGCTGGGTGTCGGCGTTGGCTCAGGCGTCTCAGTGGGTGTGGCCGTAGCGGCGGGCGGCAGTGTCGCAGTGGGCGAAGGGGTAGGCGAAGGTTGCGCGGCAGCGGATGCTGTCGCCGTTGCCGTGCTGGTAGCATCGGCTGTGGGCGTCTTGGTTGCGGTTGGCGACGGCGCAGGCGCGGGTGTGGGCGTCTGTCTGCCACAGGCCGCCAGCACGATCAGCAGGATTGCTACGGTGACAACCGTTCCGATTACCCGCAACAGCCAGCCGGCCGCTTTTTTGTGTCGATTGGTAGGGTTCATAGTGTTGGGCGGTTCGATGGGAACCGGGGGCAAAGTATAGCACAGCGCCGCCGATTCGAAAACACCGCCCAGACTCGCGGCAAGATGACAGTCACTTTCGTAAAGTGGCTGTCATCCCTAACCGCGCTCTATTCCTCCGCGCAAGCCATGCTGAAGCGCCAGCCGGCCGGTTTGGCGTCGCGCAGGGGTGACTGCAAGGTTTGGCCGGACTCTGACAGCAGTGGCTCGGTCGGTTCTGGAACCGGGGTCCAGTAGCTACGCATCTTGCTGCCCAGGCCCAGCAGATCGCCGCCCAGCCGCTCCTTGTCCCCGATCACAAACCCGTAGCGCCCGACCTCGCCGCGGGGATGCCAGATGGCTACCGTGTACTGGCCGTCTTCAGGCAACGTGACTCGCTCGGACTGGCGCTCCCAGTAAGAGGTCCGGCTGAACGGCTCGTAGAACGTCTCAGCGGGTCCGGTCACGGGAGCGATCTCGACGGCGCCCTGGCCGGCCGTGTTGTCAACCCGATTTGGGAGCTGGCCGGCCGGCAATCCCGGCCCCATCAGCGCCATAGCAGGGGCAAACAGTTCCTGGCCCGCGATCTGAGGGATGGTGATCTCCAGGAGGATGCGCTGGCCTGTCTTTCCCTCGAAGGTGTAGTAATCGACGTCGGCGCGCGCGTCGAGGGTTGCGTAGACAACGGTAGAGATGGTTGGATCGTCGATCTGCCACGGCGCGCTGGCGGGAATATCGCCCTCTTCGAAGTACGGCCGATGCGCCAGGGCCGCGGACGCCGTCGCCAACAGCAGCACAACAGCCATCAGGAAGGCGAAGCTTCTTGTTTTCATACGTCGTCCTCCTCGGTCAGAACCCATGCAGCTAAGCAGCCATCGGCGTGGGCGCCAGGTCGGCCGGCCGGCCATTGAGGTTATCTGCAGGGCGTGGAGATTTCAGGTTGAGCATTTGTTCGCTGATCTGCCAAAGCCTGGCCTGGTCGGCACTATTGTAGCTGGCTTTGCTGGTGCGCTTTGGTTTCTGCTTGTCGAAGTAGAGTCCGGTCATCCCCTCGACCTCCGGAGATGTGGCCAGGTAGACGCTGGTCTCGGCGCCTTGCTCCTCGCTGATCGCCATGAACTGCGTCATACGCAATCCCAGACGAGCCAGGGAGTTCTGCTCGTTGTTCGTCTGGCCGAAATTGCTGGCGACGAATCCGGGGTGCAGCGCGTTGACCGTGACATTTGTGCCTTCAAGCCGGCGCGCCAGTTCATAAGTGAACATCACGTTGGCCAGCTTGGACTGGCCGTAAGCGCGGAAACCGCTGTATTTCTGCTTGCCCTGCAAGTCGTCGAAGTTTATCCTGGCAAAGGCGTGTGCGCCTGACGAGACGTTGACGATGCGGGCCGGCGCGCTGGCCACGATCAGGTCCAGCAACAGATTGGTGAGATAGAAATAGCCCACCAGGTGGTTGAGGGCAAAGGTGTTCTCGATGCCATCCACCGTCTCGCCGCGGCTCATGAAGATCGCGCCGGCGTTGTTCACCAACACATCAAGGCGGTTGAATCTGCGGCGATACTCCTGCGCCAGCGCTTCGGTCGACTTGATCGAGGACAAGTCAGCCAGCAGGTAGGAGACGCTGTCGTTTCCGGTCTCTTCCTGGACGGCGCTGACGACTGCACGAGCCTTGGCTTCGTCGCGGCCAACGATGACGACGTCCGCGCCCATACCAGCGATCTTCAGCGCGGTCTGCTTGCCAATTCCGGCGGTAGCGCCGGTAATCATTACGGTTTTGTTTTTCATCGTGTTTTCTCTCCAATCACGCCCTACAGATCGAGCTTGCCGCTGTGGCCCTCGGTGTAGGCGTTCAGTATCTTTTCGGCAACATCTGAAGGCGACATGGCGTTGGCCGGCATCCTGAAAGGCACCTTGGACCAGAAGGATGTGTTGACGGCGCCGGGTCGCACGACTGTTACGCGTCGCTTGCGCGATTCCTTGCGCAGGGCTTCGGCAAATGCCTCCAGCCCGGCTTTGGCAGCCGCGTACGCTGTTAATCCCGGGATCTGCATACGCTCGCTGACCGCGCCCACAAAGACCATGTGTGCGTCCGCCGCCAAGAGGGGCAGGCTGTAGTGGGCCGTCAGGAACGCGCCGGTCAGGTTCGCATCCAGGATGCGGTTCCAGACGGCGGGAGACATGGTCTCCACCTTCTCTGAAACGATGTCGCCTACCGTGTAAATCCAGAGATCAATCTGATTGAATGTGTAGCCAGCCGCCGTAACAGCGTGCTCAACATCGCTTCGCCTGCTCACATCCGCACTGATCACGTGTGGGGTCAGCGCTGTGAGCCGGTCTGTGTCGCGGGCGACTGCCAGTACCGTCCATCCGTTCGCCGCAAGCCGCTCGACAATTGCCCGGCCAATTCCGCCGCTTGCGCCCCAGACCATGGCTGTGCTCATGAGATTTCTTCTGTCCTGTCAGGAAAACAACCTGACAACCCTCAAGCGGAGGCCAACGTCTCGCTGTTGACTTCTTCCAGCACCGCAAACAGCTCACTGTTGGGCACGATATCGCTCATGGAGTTGCCGTAGTGCTTGTACCGCACCTGGCCTTGCTTGTCGATGACCATCAGGGCCGGCATACGACCCATCTTGAGCAGCTTGACCTGCTGCCCATACTGGTTTGCCACGACGTGATCGGGGTCTGCCAGGCCGACAAAGGGGATTTCTTCCTTCTCCCAGTAGCTGATGAATGCCTGCCGGTCCTCGGGGCCGACCACGACGATCTCGCTGTCGCGCTGGCGAAACTGCTCATAGTCTTGGCGCAACTGCGCCATATGCCTGCGGCAGTACGGTCACATGAAGCCCCGGTTGAACACCAGAACCACGTTCTTGGAATTGCGGAAATCCGAAAGGCGCACTTCCTCACCGTCGGTGTCTGTGAGGGTGAAATCCGGAGCAGCGCCGGAGGGTGAAAGATTCGTCATTTTGTCTACTCCTTGCATGTATGGGCGGAGGCGATCCGGTGACCGGATCGCCTCCGCAGAGTGGTTTCTATTTTTGTTTTAGTTGCCGGCCGGGATCAGCACGGTATCGATGACGTGGATCACGCCGTTGGATGCCTCGACGTCGGCCGCAATCACTTTGGCATTGTTCACCTGTACATCACTGCCGACTGCCGTCACGGTCAGCGATCGTTCCAGCAGGGTCGGGATGAAGCCACGCTCCACCACATCCGTCGCCATCAGCTTGCCATCGGCAACGTGGTACAGAAGTATCTTGGTCAATTCTTCCGGGTTTGCCAACAGGCTCTCGACGGTGCCTTCGGGCAGGGCGGCAAACGCTTCATCCGTGGGGGCGAAGACCGTGAGCGGGCCCTCGCCGCGCAGGGCATCTTCCAGACCGGCGGCCTGAACGGCGGCCACCAGGGTGTTGAAGCTGCCGGCCTCAATCGCCGTGTCCACGATGTCCTTGGCCATCGCGTCGTCAGCCATGGCGTCATCTTCCATCGCACCCTCGGCGGGCGGCAGGATCACTGCATCGATGACGTGGATCACACCGTTGGATGCCTCAACGTCGGTGGCAACGATGTTGGCGTCGTTGATCATGGGCTTGCCATCGACGATGGAGAAGGCAACGGGAGCCCCTTCCAGCGTGTCAGCCTGAAGACCATCGCTGACGTCGGCGGCCATCACCTTGCCAGCCACCACGTGGTAAAGCAGGATCTGGCTCAGCGCCTCAGGGTCGGCCAGCAGGCCCTCGACGGTGCCTTCGGGCAGGGCGGCAAACGCTTCATCCGTGGGGGCGAAGACCGTGAACGGGCCGTCACCACGAAGGGCTTCTTCCAGGCCGGCGGCCTGAACGGCGGCTACCAGGGTGTTGAAGCTGCCGGCTTCAATCGCCGTGTCCACGATGTCCTTGGCCATCGCGTCGTCAGCGGGTGCCTCAGAGTCGGCGGCAGGTTGTTGCTCAACCGGGGCGGTGGTCGCCTGGGGAGCGGTGTCCTGGACGACCGGCGTGGCGCAGGCGCTCACGACCAGTACGAATATCAACAGCAGGGGTACGACAGACCAGCGGGTTCTCATTGTTCTCTCCTTTTGGTTATGCAGATTGTTGTCAAAACCTTGACACAACCTATACTACCCGATATTTCCGCCGGTGTAAAGTAGGTCAAACTCCAATTCTGTCGAGATTTCCTGGTCAGTCTATCCTGGACAAGAAGCTATCAACAGCCGACAGAACCGCTGCCGGGCACTCCTCGTGGGGAACGTGGCCGCAGTTCGGGATGATCACCAGCTCCGCGCCCGGGATCTCGCTTGCCAGGCGGATACTCTCTTCGGTCGGCACGATTCGGTCGTCGTCGCCGGTGATCACCAGGACAGGCATTGACAACTCGCCGAGCCGTTCCGGCAGGCCCAGCGGCCGGCTGGCCTGGGTGAACTCCCACAGCGCACGGTCCCAGTTCTCTGACCGCAAGGGCTTGCTGAACTCAGTCCAGATGGCATCGGTGAACTTCGATGGGTCGTGCCACGCGCTCTGGCCGAACTGGTACCCCCACTTCTGAATGGCGCGCGAGAAGAGCGGTCCGATGCGGCGCCCTTGGGGGCTGGTAAGGATCGGACGCAGCCAGGCTGGCGAGCCGCCACCTGAGTAGATGGCCGGATCAACCAGGATCAGCGCCTTGACGCGCTCGGGATAGCGCAGGGCGGTGTAGACGGCTACCGTGCCGCCGGCCGAGTTGCCAACCAACACGCCCTGGTCGATGCCCAGTTCGTCCATCAAACCGATGGTCAGGTCGGACGCTGCGTCAGCGGAGTATGGGTTTTGCCCGCTCCATTCCCCGGGCATTGGCCGCTCGGTCAACCCGAATGCGGGGCGGTCGAAGGCGACGACCCGACGCGCCTCCGCCAGCGGCTGCATCACCTCGCGCCAGGAGAAGGTGTTGGCGGCGAAGCCGTGCAGCAACAGCAACGGCGTGCCGCCCTGGCCCATCTCCTTGTAATGGACGTCCAGGTTGTTGACCTCAACGAAGCGGCTGTCGGGATCGGCCAGTTGCCGCGGTGGCACGGTGTTCTCCAGCGGCGGGATGGGAACGATAAGCGGTACGACCAGCACTGCCAGCAGCAACAGGCCCAGGATGATCAGCAGGATTCGCACTACCTTGCGCATGGCTAACTCCCAGTGTCGATCCCGGACAGCAACTGCAACGCGGCCTCGACGGTCTGGCGCTGCTGCTCCTCGCGACTGATGGTCGCCACGCCGTCGCCCGGCTGGTCGCCGTAGTAGCCGAACTGCGCGTGGTTGCCGCCCTCGATGGGAACCCACACCGTGTTGGCCGGTAGGAGCGCGCGCGACGCTTCGATATCAGCGGGGGTAGCCAGCCCATCCTCGGTGCCAGAGACAGAGGTGACCGCCAGATCGGTGAAACCTGACAGGTCGTCGCCGCCTGCCGGATAGGAGGCCATGAACAACAGGCCGTCGATGAGGTCAGGATTGTTGCGGGTGAAGCTGGCGGCCATGGTGCCACCCAGAGAGTGGCCGCCGATGGCCCAGTGTTCCACTTCCGGGTAGGCGGCGATAACGTCAGCTGCGCGGTCGATGCCAAAGACGGCCAGATTGAGCGGCATCGGCACGATCACCACCGGATAGCCAGCCTCGGCAAGCGCGCGCGCGGTGGGCGCGTAGCTGCGCGGATCGACCCGCCCGCCGGGATAGTATATGAGGCCGGTGGATTTAGCATCCTGGGTTGGCAGGAAGGAGAGCCAGGGATCGGTAACCACCGCGACGTTGGCGTCCGATTCCAGCGCGGCCAACGCTTCCGGCATCGGTCCCAGCGGCGTGTTGCCCCAGATCACAAAACCGACGACGCCCACTGCGAGAACTACCGCAACGACGGCGACCACCGCGATGAGGATCTTTTTCCAGGTTTTCATTGTTCATTCCTTGTGTGACGAAGTTTTGTCTAGCTTCGTGTCCAATTATAGCCCGGTTGGGTGCGCAGGTCAAAATCGGCGTGCGGCCCGAGATGTTCGATTGAGTCGAGCATCTTCCTTGCTCGAACGCGCCACTTCCAGAAGTTCAACTTTCTGGAAAAGTTGAACTTCACAGGTGCCTGACGTAAAATGAACGGCGCCATGGTTCAGGAACCAACCACTGTCGAGAAGCTGCACAAGCTGCCCTGGGCGATTGCATCCAACGCCTCGCTGGCGGTCTTCGTGCAACTCACCTTCTTCGGCTCGGTCTTCGTGCTCTTCCTCAACGAACTGGGGTTGAGCACCAGCCAGATCGGGTTCGTGCTCTCGCTGCTGCCCTTTGCCGGGCTGCTCGCGTTGGTGGTCGCGCCAGCCGTGGCGCGCTTCGGTTACAAGCGCACCTACATCACCTTCTTCACCATTCGCCACTTCGTCACGGCGCTGCTGCTGCTGACGCCATGGGTGGTGACGCAGTACGGCAGCCAGGCCGCGCTGATCTTCGTGACCGCAATCGTCGGCATCTTCGCCGTGCTGCGGGCCATTGGGGTCACCGCCAGCTTCCCGTGGACCCAGGAATACGTGCCCAACTCGGTGCGCGGCAAGTACACCGCCACCAACAACCTGGCCTCCACGTTGTCCGGGTTCCTGGCCATCACCCTGGCCAGCGCGGTGCTGGCGCGAACCACCGGTCTGCTGGGCTACGACGTGATCATCGCGGTCGGCGTGCTGTTCGGCATGGGCGCAGTGGCGTTCGCAGCGTTCATCCCCGGCGGCGCGCCGCAGAAAGTGGCCCAGCAGGCAGGCGTCGCCGCCAGCCCGCCCAAACGCGACCTGCGCGCCGGCCTGCGCGATCCCACCCTGATGCGCTATCTGGTCGGCGTCGGCCTGATGATCGTCGCCACGGTGCCGCTGGCGTCGTTTCTTCCGCTGTTCATGCAGGAGCAGGTCGGCCTCAGCGACTCCAACGTGGTGGGCCTGCAGAGCGCCGTGCTGGTCGGCGCGCTGGTCTCCAGCTTTTTGTGGGGATGGGCGGCCGACCGCTACGGCAGCAAGCCGGTCGCGTTGTCAGGCGTGGCGCTGCGCGCGCTGTTGCCGGTGGGCTGGCTGCTGCTGCCGCGCCATTCGCCGCTCAGCCTGCCCATCGCCACAGCGATCGCCTTCGCGCAGGGGATCGCCGACGTCGGCTGGAACGTCGGCTCGGCGCGCATGCTGTACAACAGCGTTGTGCCGCCCGCCAAGAAGAACGACTATCTGGCCCTCTATTTTGCCTGGATCGGCATCTTCGGCGGCTTGAGCCAACTGTTGGGCGGGCGGCTGGTGGACGCCACCCGGACCATCCGGCTGGGCAGCAGCACGCCCGCCAATCCGTTTCTGCCGCTGCTGCTGCTGGGCCTGATCCTGCCGATTGTCGCGGCGGTGGTGCTGCGCAGGCTACAAGATGACAGCACCCTGCGCTTCAGCCAATTTCCCGGCCTCTTTCTGCGCGGCAACCCCTTCCTGGCCATTGAGGCGGTAATCCGCTACAGCCGCGCCGGCGACGAAGAGTCGGTGGTCAGAAGCACCCACCGGCTGGGCAGCGCCCGCAGCCCGCTGACCACCGAGGAGTTGCTGGCGGCGCTGGAAGACCCGCGCTTCGCCGTGCGCTTCGAGGCAATCGTCGCCATGTCGCACGCCAGCTCAGACGCGCGCCTGGTGGATGCGTTGGCCGGAGTCATGGAGGGGCCGGAGCCGGCGTTGAGCACCCTGGCGGCCTGGGCGCTAGGGCGGATCGGCGACCCGGCCGGCGGGGCCGCGCTGGAGAAAGGACTGGACTCGCGCTATCGCTCGGTGCAGGCGCACAGCAGCCGCTCGCTGGGCGTCCTCAACGACCGGGCAGTGATCCCGGAGATCCTGCGGCGGCTGCAAGGGGAAACCGATCCGGGCCTTCAGTTGGCCTACGCCTCGACGCTGGGACAAATGCAGGTCGAAGAAGCAACCGCGCCCGTGCTGGCGCTGCTGGACGAGGCCAGCAATCCATCCTCACGCGCCGAGCTGGCGCTGGCCGTGGCCCGCATCGTCGGCGACGAGGCGCACTTCATCCAGCTTCTGCGCCAGGCGCGCCGCGAGCCTGGCGAGCCGGGCACGGCGCTGGCCCAGGCCATGTTGGCCCTGCACAAGCGGCTGCGGCAGGAATGGGCCGTCGAGGATGATTTTCTGGCCGGGTTTGACGATTGCGCCATGACCCTGGCACGGCACCAACTGAAGGAGGGGATCGTCTGTCTGGCGCAGACAACTGAGGCGCTGGCGCCGCATGTCAGCGGCGAGAACCGGCGACTGATCCTCTGTACCTGCGCCGAGCGGATGGCGCAACACGGCGCAGACCGCATCGAGTTTGCCGTGTTGGCGTTGCACACGCTGGCGGCAGGATAGCCCCTCGAGGGCGCCCGCAGGGGAAGCACATTCCCCGGGTGGGGATCGTCGATCACGCCGCGCGCGGTCTGGGCGCGGGCCTGATGCCCGCGCCGCCCTCGTGGAACGTGTGCGCCAGCATCACCGCGCCGGCCACCTGGGTTGCCACATCTTCGAGCAGATCGCATTCCTGGCGTGTGTAGGGTTCGCCGGGGCGCGGCCCCAGGGCGATCATGCCGAAGCGCTGGCCGCGCCATTCCAGCGGAACCGCCATCCACGCCTCGCCGCGCCAGTTGCCCACGGTGTAGCTCGGGGTGAGCTTGCCGTTGACCATCATGCTCAACGCGCCCGACGGCGCGCGCAGCCCGCGAGCCGTCTCCTCCAGCAGCCGCTGGGCCACCTGCTCGGCGCTGCTGATGGTCAGAAATATCTGCACCTCCTCGCCGAACGAGCGCAGTTGCCTGGTGGTGTCGGGCGGTTCCTTCAGCGTCCGGTCCACCAGCCCGCGCACCCAGCCCTTGATCGGCTCGAAGGTCGAGACGACGATCAGTGCGGTGATGACAGTGGCCAACTCGTTGTTCTTTTCGCCGGTGGTGTTGATAAAGAAGCGCTGCACCAGGCCGATCGCGACGCTGGTCAAGCCGGTCAGGATCGCCGTCACAAGGCCATAGAGGATCGTGCGGTTGACAATCGAGTCGACCTCCAGCAGCCGGTAGCGGAAGATGGCTACCGCGACCGAGAGGGGGAAGATGATAAGCGGCGGCAGCAGCAGGGCGATATCGAACTGGAAGGTGGGGCTGAGCACGGTGGCGATAAACCACAGCGTGATCGCGCCAAAGGCCAGGGCGCTGCCCAGCAGCACGATGCGCGCCTGGCGGCGGGTGGTCGGCGTGTCGCCGCTGCGCGCCCGGTAGAACATCGTCCCGATGAAGCCAAACACGCCCAGAACCGTGTAGAGGTAGATGGCGTAGCGTGTGGGGATGTAGGCCCAGGGATTGAGGCTGTTCATGGCAGCCACTCCCCACGCGGCCAGGGTCAGTGCGATGCCGTAGGGGACGGCCAGCAGCCAGGGGCGCAGTTCGATCTGGTATGACTCCTGAGGGAAGCGCAGACTCAGGCTGATCAGCGCGCCGCCCAGCATTGCAAAGGCCGCAATCCACAGGCCCGGTGCGGCGTGCGAGGAGGACGCGTCAAAAAACAGGATACAGGTCAGCGCGGCCGCGTAGCAAAAGAACGCCAGCGCGCGGCCCGGGCGCGACTTGCCCTTAACCCGGTAGATCCACACGCCGATCGCCAGATATGCGACGCCTACCAGATACGGCACCCAGAAAAGGCGGATCAGGCTGCGGGTTGGAAACGGCGTCAGCGTTACCGACGGATACAGGCTGAGGTCACCCTCAGGCGAGTGGGTAAAGAACGGCGCCTCCTCGCCTAATGCCATACGGTTAAGCGCGGCCTGGTACTGCTCTGAAGTGGCGACCGCGAAACCGCCCACCCGGGTCACCTGCTGGGGATAGTCGATGCCCTGCAGGTGGCCCGTCCAGCCGCTGCCGGAGATGTCGTTGACAACCAGTGTTTCCTCAACCAGGAAGCCGGGACGGGGCAGATCGGACCAGCGCAACGCCAGCACCGGCGCGGCGAAGGCGGCCAGGATGGTAACGCCCGCCACCAGCAACGTGAGAAGCCGGCTCAGCCGCTCCAGACGATCAACCCGCTGGACTGCTACAGTTGCAGACATAGGCGCGCCCTCAGTCCACTCCGAAATCGGCCGGGCCCAACTGGCGCCTCGGGGACGAGGCTACCGGATACGCTGAATCCGCCGGCCGCGCATCAGGGTGGCGCTGCACGATGAGGACGGTCACATCCTCAGGAGGCAGACCTTTCATGCCGGTGTAGCTCTTGAGCTGGCCTGCCAGCGCCTCCACCATGCCGTCCGCCTCGCGGTCCGGTTCGGTCACAATGGCCCGCAGCGAGGCGAGATCGAACAGCGCGCCGTTGGGCCGGCGGGCTTTGAACAGCCCAGCGCTTAAGATCAGCGCGCACTGGCCCGGCTGAATGGTCAGGCTACGCTGTCCGTACTCGCTGCCCACCTCCTGCCCCAGAGACACGCCTTCTTCGGTGAGGTCGCCGGTGGCTGCGTTTGCACTGATCCAGGGGGGGATGGAGCCGGCCGATGCAAACATCAACCGCCCGGTCGGTGGATGGAGCATGGCGTAGATCGCCGAGACGCATGCTTCTCCGTGCAGCTCCGGGCAGACAAGCGCGTTGGCGTGGGTTAATGCCTTGCCGGGAGGCAGGCGCAGCTGGGCTGCGCTGCGCAGCGCAGCGCGCACCGTGTCGATGACGTGGGCCGCCTCCAGCCCCTTGGCGTTGGCGTGTCCCAGCATCAGCGCCAGCGAGCCGTCGGGCATCAGATAGAAATCGTAGAAGTCGCCGCCCGAGGCCGGATGGGGTTTGTAGAACACGTCCACGTTCCAGCCCGGCAGCATGGGCGGCGCCCCCGGCAACAGGCGCTCCTGAATCAGCCAGGCCACCCGCAGCTCCTGCGCGTCCCGCTCCCGCTCCAGCATTTCAGCGTTCTGCGTGCGGATCAGCAGCGCCACACCCAGGGCTGGCAACACCGTCCCCAGCGCCAGCAGGATCACCAACGAATTGGCGTAGCTCTGCGTGTCCCGGGTCGCGGTGGCCCAATCGTCCTCGGTGACCAGCGTCCAGCCGGTGCCGGGAATCGGCGCGAAGGAGGCGATGATATCGTTGCCGTCCGGGTCGGTCGTGCGTGTCGCGGTGCCCTGAATGTCGCTGCTTGCCTGGGCCGGCAGCTCCAGTTTGGCGCCGATGCGAGTGAAGCTTGAGTCGTAGAGGATGGTCCCATCTCTGTCCAGCACGTAGGTATTGCCGCTTTGCCCGATGCGGAGACGAACGATGCTGGCATACAGGGAACTAACGCGCGACTCGCCCAGCCGGAACATGCCGGCCAGCGCGCCTTCAAATTCCCCCTTCTCGCCAAGGATCGGGACGCTGATCACGGCAACCGGCGCCGTCGGGACCGTCGTTGGTGATGTCGGAGTAATACTCCGACGTTCCCAGCAGTTCCCGGAAGAAATCACGGTCCGACCAGTCGGCGTTCTGAATCTCCGGCCGCGCCGGCTCGGAGGAGCGCACCTGTCCAAAGTTGTCCAGCAACACCACGCCGCCGTCAAAGATGGTGAGCCGGTGGCGCGCCTCGCGCAGAGCTTGCTGCTGATCGCCGGTTTGGCCGCGGTAGATTTCTTGCGACCTGACCAGGTTGTCCAGCTCCTCGCTGAAGCGGGTTAGCTCGGCGCGCAGGCGGGCCGCACCAACGTAGCTGAGCTGGCGATTGTTTTCGAGGGCGAGCTTTTCAGCGGCGCTCTGATAGGTGTTGTAAGTGTAGAACGACACCGCTGCCAGAATCAGCAGCGTCAGCACCATAATGCCAAGCACAACGCGGCTGCGCCATCGTTTCCACTCGAATCGTGACCGCATGGTCCTTCCTGCTCACCGATTATGCTGCGTCTAGGCAGCGGGCTGCTGGGCTGCCTGGATCTTGGCCGACACATCGGTCATGATGCTGACAGGCGCCTGGCCCAGCATAAATATCTGCTCCCAGGCTGCCTGGGCCAGCTTTCGGGCATCGGACATATTGGGAAACACCTCGGCGACGACAGAATACCCCTGCAGATGTCCCTGCGCGAACGCGGCGACATCGAGATCCTTGGCCTTCTCCGGGTACTCCTGGCGAATGGCGTCCACCCACTCTTCCACCAACGAGGCGCGGGCTGGCTGCAGGAGATGCGCCTGCGCCATCGCCCGGCCATAATCGCGGCTGACCAGGAACTTGAGCAGTTCCCAGGCAGCCTCCGGATATTTGGTGCCGGCATAGATGGCGAATCCATCGGTGGTCGCCAGGGTCGCCTTGCGCTTGGGGCCGGCAGGAAACGGGGCGACGCCGATGCGGAACGTTGCGCCCTCCAGGATGTCTTTCAGCGCCCAGGAGCCATCCTCGACCATCGCAATCCGCTGTTGAATGAACGCCTTGCGCGTTTCCAGATTCTGCACATCCAGCGGGCTGGCCATGGTGTGATCCGTCCAGATGCGATCTCGCAGCCACTGCATGGCATCCAGCGCCTCCTGGTTGCCCATCAAACTGCGGGTCGGATCGAGGGGTCAACGAAGTTGCCGCCCCATCCGTTGACGTGCACCTGAATGCGCTCCCAACTGATGTCGAACATGCTGGGCCAGTTGGGTGCGTCGCCAAAGCGGGTCTGTCCCTGGCGCAACTGCTGCATGGCCGCCAGATAGTCGTCGTGAGTCCAGGAGTCGTCCGGGTAGTCAACACCGGCGCGGTCGAAGATGTCCTTGTTGTAGTAGAGGGCCAGCGCCCCGTGGTATTTTGGCAGCCCAAAGTGCAGGCCGTCTGACGTGAAGAGCGCCTCGTACTGCGCCTTGGACCAGTCGTCGATGGTGCTGCGGTCCAGGTCCGCCTGCACATAGGGGCGCAGATCGAGCAGGTAGCCTTTTTGCGCCCAGATCGGGAAGAAGTCGCAGCAGCCGTTGAGCACATCGGGCGCAGTTCCACGCTGGAAATCGGCCATCATGTCGTCGCCCAGGTTGTCGGGGTCGGGCGTGAAGAACACCTGAACCGTGGGGTTGGCGCTGTGGAACTGCTCCAACATCTGCTGCGCCATGCCGGCAAACCAGTCTGTCTGCCAGTCGGAATAAACAAGCTGCACG
The DNA here is from genome assembly GCA_041391245.1 of Caldilineales bacterium. Taxonomy (GTDB): domain Bacteria; phylum Chloroflexota; class Anaerolineae; order JAAEKA01; family JAAEKA01; genus JACKBK01. The sequence continues at coordinate 77,985 of JAWKOJ010000012.1, read as the reverse complement.
ATATCGCTGCCATGCGGGCCCGGGCCGCGCGACACGGATGGCGAGGAGCAACTCGCCAGCACAGCGCCTGCGGCGACCGCGCCGGTGAGCCTCAGAAAGTCGCGCCGCGACATCTCACCAGGGTGCGCCGCTCTGGTGTTGCGGAAAATATTGGGAGAGATCCGCAATTGACGGACATTGCTCATGTGATGTTTCCTTCAAAACGACCCTGCATCAAACTCGTGTCGGTGACAGCACAATGGACGAGTATGCCACGCGGTCCACCTGCTGCCGGTACAGCCGTAGAGGCGCCTGCTCCCAAAAGCCTGCCCCGTGACCTATCATACGACGTAATGTCTTGTAACGAACTGTAACAGGTGATTATAACCAGGAATGCGGTTTGGACAAACCAGGTCCGCAATTCCTGCGGTCAAGCCCGGGGAATTGAAGCCGGTCAGGCTAGTGAAATGCGCATCGTAGATCTGCGCCGGGAGGGCTTTCCCGTTTTCTGCAAGCGGTTATGCCGGCACCGGATCCTTGATGGTGCCGCGATCGGTCAGCGAGGTGTCTGCACCAGGGCGGTCGCCGGGAGCAGTCGAACGGGCGATGCGCACGCCGCACACCTTGTAGTCGGGAATCTTGGCGCGCTCGTCCAGCCGCTTGTCGGTCAGGACGTTGGCGGCGGCCTCGGCAAAGTGGAAGGGGATGAACACCGTGCCCTCGGGCGAGCGGCCGGTGACCAGCAGGCGGGCGGTGATGCTGCCGCGCCGGCTGCTGAGGTCCACCCAGTTGCCGGTCTCCAGGCCCAGCCGGGCTGCGTCGTGCGGGTGTATCTCGACCGTGCACTCGGGCCAGATCGCGTCCAGCGCGCTGACCCGGGTCATTGTGCCGCCGTGCCAGTGATAGAGCACACGTCCGGTGCTGAGGATGAAAGGGTAGTCGTCGTCGGGCAACTCGCTCTCGGTGCCGTAATCCACCGGCCAGAACTTGCCGCGACCGCTGGGAAACTCCTCGGCAAAGAGGTAGGGCGTGCCGGGATGGTCAGGCGACGGGCAGGGCCAGTGGACGCCGCCTTCCCGCTCCAGCCGCGCGTAGTCGATGCCGTAGAAGTCGGGCGTCACCTGGCGCATCTCCTCCCAGACCGCGGAGGCGTCGGGGTAGCTCCACTGCGCGATGAGTTGATCGGCGCGCTCGGCGAAAGGGCCGGACGACCTGGAAAGTCGTCCTACGGTGCGCCGCGCCAGGTCGCTGATGATCTCCCAGTCGGGGCGGGCGCGGCCGGGCGGCAGGACAGCGGCGCGGCAGCGCTGCACGCGGCGGTCGGAGTTGGTAAACGTGCCGTCTTTCTCGGCGAAGCTGGCGGCCGGCAGGATCACATCGGCGTAGACGTTGGTCTCGTTGAAGAAGATGTCCTGCGCGACGAAGAACTCAAGCTGTTCGATCGCGTGCTGAGCGTGGCGCAGGTTCGGCTCGCTCATCAACGGGTTCTCACCCATGACGTACCAACCGTGAACCCGGCCCGTCAGGATGCCGTCCACCATCTCTGTGACTGTCAGTCCCGGCTCGCCGGGCAGCGGCGCCAGCCAACTCCGCTCGAAGCGGCGGCGCACCTCATCGTCGGTCACCGATTGGTAGGCGGTGTAGACGCCGGGCAGGCCGCCGGCGTCGGAGCAGCCCTGGACGTTGTTTTGGCCGCGCAGCGGGTTGAGGCCGGTGCCGGGCCGCCCGAGGTGGCCGCACAGCAGTGCCAGGTTGGTCAGCGTCAGGGTATTGTCGGTGCCGTGGGTGCTCTGACTGATGCCCATCCCCCAGTACATGGCGGCCGCGCCGGCCTGCGCATAAATACGGGCCGCGCGGCGGATATCCCCGGCCGGCACGCCGGTGATTGCCTCAGCCCATTCGGGCGTCTTGTCCTCAAGGCTCTCGATGTACTGCGAATATCCCTCGGTGCGCGTAGCCACGAAGTCAGGGTTGTACAGCTTCTCTTTGACGACCACATGCGCCATGGCGTTGAACAGCGCGGTGTCTGTGCCGGGATGCTGGCGCAGCCACAGGTCGGCGTGGCGGGTCATCTCGGTCTGGCGCGGATCAACCACGATCAGCCGGGCGCCGTTCTTGTGTACCGCCTGCTTGAGGAAGGTGGCGATGACCGGATGCGTCTCGGCAGTGTTGCTGCCGATGACCACAAAACACTCCAGATGTTCCATTTCGGCGATGGAGTTGCTCATCGCGCTGGAGCCGATAGCCAGTTGCAGCCCGGAGACGCTGCCCGCGTGGCACAGCCGGGCACAGTGATCGACGTTGTTGGTGCCGATGATCTGGCGCAAATATTTTTGCAGCAGGTAGTTGTCCTCGTTGGTAGCCTTGGCGCAGGCGTTGGCGGTGATGCTGTCCGGGCCGTAGCGGGCGCGCAGGTCCAGCAATCGGTCCGCGACGAAATCCAGCGCTTCGTCCCAGGTTGTCTCGCGCCAGTCATCGGGTCCGGCTGCGGCTGTGCGGTGGCCGGGCCCTTGCGGCTGGCGGCGGATCAGCGGCGCGGTCAGCCGGCTGGGGTGATACACGAAATCCGTTCCGAAGCGCCCCTTTACGCATAGTCGCCCGTAGTTGGGCGCCGCGTCGAAGGGGGCGTCGATGCGAAAGATGTGCTCGTCTCGGACGTTGAGCAGCACCTGGCAGCCGACCCCGCAGAAGGGACACGTCGAGCGCACAACCCTGTCAGCCTTCATCGTCTTACCTCACAGTTCACCACAGTGGCACAGAGGGTGCGGATCAGAAAAGACAGGAGCCTCTGTGCTCTCTGTTTCTCTGGAGCAGATCATCTGCTCTGCTCCAGCTCGAACTCGACCTTGCCCTTCAGTGCGCCGGTGGGACAGACGCCGACACAGTTGCCGCAGAAAACGCAGGTCGTGTCGGGCATGTCCTCGTCGAAGAAGGTCGCCACATGGCTTTCGATGCCGCGGCCGCCCCAGGTCAGCGCGAAGGTGAACTGCACGTCCTCGGCGCAAACCTGGATGCAGCGCCAGCACATGACGCACTGCGAGTAGTCGCGCACGTAGAACGGGTTGTCGTCCATCACCGGGAACTCGCGTTGTTCGCCGTCCGCGAAGCGCTGCTCATCGACGCCGTAGCGCAGCATGTACTCCCGGATCTCCGGCGCCTCGCGCAGATCTACCGTGGACGCCAGCAGCTCCAGAATCACCCGGCGCGCCGCGCTGACCCGCTCGGTTTCTGTGTTGACGATCATATCCTTGGCGACGGGGACGACACAAGCCGGCTGCAGGGTGCGGCTGCCGACCACTTCCACTGTGCAAAGGCGGCAGACCGCGTTGGCGGTCAGGTTGGGGTGATAGCAGACCGTAGGTATCTCGACGCCTGCCTGTTTGGCAGCGTCCAGAATGGTGCTGCCCGCCGGCGTACGAACCGTCTGGCCGTTCAAGGTGATGGAAATCAGGGGCGGGTGTCGATCTGTGGACATACGCGGCTCCGGCGCCGGGAAGCAACTATGCTGTGCAGGCAGATTGTCGATGGCTTGTGCGACAGTATACCCGAGATAGGCCTCACCGGGCAAACAGGTGTTTTTCGGCCCATGCGGTGACCTGAAAGCGCGGCTCGTGCGGCTGTTTGGATGCTCTGCGCCGCTCGTGTAGAATTAGCGTGCGCAGATATGGCGTGGCAGTTTCCTCTACCGTCCCTGTGGTGAATCGACTCCTGTGGTGACAATCGAATGGCGCGAAAAAACCGGCAAAACGAGTTCGCAGTAATTGGTCTGGGACGCTTCGGGTCCAACCTTGCCCGCCAGTTGGTTGAGCGCGGCTACACCGTGCTGGCCATCGACCGCGACCGCGCGCTGGTGCAAAGTCTGGCCGACGAACTGAGCCAGGTAGTGGCCATGGACTCGACCGACGAGGACGCGCTGCGGGCTCTGGACATCGGCGCCTTCGATGTGGTGGTCGTCGCCATCGGCTCGAGCTTCGAGAGCAACCTGATGACCACACTGGCGCTGAAGAGCCTGGGGGTGAAGCGGATCATCTGCAAGGCCATGAACGAGAGGCAGCGCACCGTGCTGCTGGCCATCGGCGCGCACGAAGTGCTTCTGCCTGAACAGGAGTCGGCCCGGCGGCTGGCGCAGACCCTGACCATGCCGCTGTTCGTCGACCAGATCGCGATGGGTGACCGCTACAACATCACCGAAATGAAGGCGCCCGCCTCGTTTGTTGGCAAGAAGCTCAGCGAATGCAACCTGCGCCAGAACTACGGCGTGTCGGTGGTTGCGATCGAGAAGGACAACGATGTCATCATCTCGCCGCGGGCCGACTACGTCTTCGAAGCCGATGACCGCATTGCCCTGTTAGGCGCCAACGAGCAGATCGAACGGCTGGGCCACCTGGAATGAGCGACTGGCAGTCGGCGATTCTGACGTGGTGGAACCGGCGACAGCGGCGGTTGACCTATGCAGCGCCGTCGGCCTTGCGGCTGGTGGCAGGACTGGGGGCAGTGGCTGTGATCGGTACGCTGTTGCTCCTGCTCCCAGGCGTGGCCAGCAATGGGCGCCTGACGCTGGGTCAGGCAGCGTTCACGGCCACCTCAGCCGTCAGCGTGACAGGTCTCTCGGTGATTACACCGGCGCGCGACCTTACCCTTTTTGGACAGGTTGTCCTGCTGGTGCTGATTCAGCTTGGCGGCGTCGGATTTATGGTGCTGGCGGTCTCGATGCAGTGGTTGCTGGGGCGCAAGATCGGTCTGGCCGACCGGCTGGCCCTACAGAACTCCATGGGCTTACAACTGCCGCGAGCCATCGTCAAAACTATGGGCGGCACACTTCTCGGTGTGCTGGTGATCGAAGGGATCGGCGCGCTGGCGCTATGGTTGCACTGGCGCAACCTGCTGGGTGAGGGTCAGGCCTTCTTCTACGGCCTCTTCCACGCCGTGTCCGCGTTCTGCAACGCAGGATTCGACCTCTTCACCGGCGCTCCTTCCTTCGACGGTATTCCTACCGACCTTGTTACGCTGACCATCATGGGCGCGCTGATCGTGGCTGGCGGGCTTGGCATCCCGGTTTGGGCCGATCTGCTTTTTCGGCGCAGCCGTTGGTCGCTTCAGACGCGGGTAACACTGATTACGTCGGCCAGCCTGATCGTGTTTGGCACGGTCGGAATTGTGGCTGCAGAAGCCAGCAAGGGCGGGCTGTTTGCAGGTCTGCCGTGGTACGACGCGCTGGGCCACTCGCTGTTTCAATCGATCTCAGCCCGCACGGCTGGGTTTACGCCCTGGGCCGACCTGGGAGCCATGCATCCCGCCAGCCAATGGGTGGTTACGACGCTGATGCTGGTAGGCACGGCGCCGGCCTCCATGGGCGGCGGCATCACCACCGGCACGCTGGCCGTGCTGGTCATCACCATGTGGGGCTATGCGCGCGGTCAGGAGCAGCCGCTGGTTCAGAGGCGGGCGTTGAGCCAGGAAACGGTGCGGCGGGCGATCACCGTGTTGACGATCTCGGTGTTCGTTGTAGGCGGCGCAACCTGGCTGATGCTGGTCTCGCAGTCGATTACGCTGGATGACGCGCTTTTCAGCACGGTGTCAGCCTTTGCCACCACCGGCCTTTCGACCAAGCCAATGGCCGAGCTGAACCCGGTTGGCAAGCTGATCATGATGGCGATGATGTTCTGGGGACGGCTGGGCGCGCTGACCATCGTGGTTGCGCTGGCTCGCCAGTCCGCGCCGCAGCCGATCACTTATCCTGAAGACCAACTGTTGATTGGGTAGCCATGAATCTATCGAACATTGCGCTGCTGATAACGGGTTTGATAGTTTGATAGTCTTGATCGTAGGCGCCGAGTTGTTGGTGCGCGGGCGCCTCAAAGCGCCGCTGACTGTGGTCACTCTGGGTCTTCTGCTGGTGCGGGAACTGCGCGCGCACCGCCGGAAACCCGCCGATGGTTGAGCGCCGGCACACGCGCACGTGCCCCGGTGCAGTGCCGTGCCGGACCCGCCAGGAAAAAGGAGCAATGGAACAATGAGCATCATCACCATCGGTCTGTTGATCGCCGGACTCGTGCTGCTGGTCGGCGGAGCGGAACTCCTGGTGCGCGGCGCATCGAGGCTGGCCGCTGCTTTTGGAATCTCCCCGTTGGTGATCGGATTGACGGTCGTGGCGTTCGGCACCAGCTCGCCTGAGCTGGCCGTTTCGCTCCAGTCGGCGCTGAGCGGCGACGGGCAGATTGCTGTTGGCAACGTGGTGGGAAGCAACATCTTCAACATTCTGATGATCATCGGGCTGGCTGCGCTGATCACCCCGCTGGTGGTGGAGCAGCAGTTGGTGCGCAAGGATGTGCCGCTGATGATCGGTCTGTCGTTTCTGCTCTACGGACTGGGGCTGACGGGCAGGATCAGCAGGCTGCAGGGGTTGCTGATGTTCGCCGGTTTGATCGCATATATCGCATTCAGCATCTGGCAGAGCCGCAAGGAAAGCGCCGCTGTGCAGGCAGAGTATGAGGAGAGCTACGGCGACGGTCAGCAAACGCACCACATCCGCAATATCCTCTTCTTGCTCGTCGGTCTCGTTCTGTTGGTGGTCGGATCGAACTGGCTGGTGGACAGTGCGTCGGCCATCGCACGCGCTTTCGGCATCAGCGAGTTGATCATCGGATTGACGATCGTCGCGGCCGGAACCTCCATGCCGGAGCTGGCGACGTCGACCCTGGCCGCGATCCGCGGCGAGCGCGACATTGCCGTGGGCAACGCCGTGGGCAGCAATATCTTCAACATCTTGTGTGTCCTGGCGCTGACGGCCGTCATCAGTCCCGACGGTCTCATCATCTCACCCGATGCGATGTCGCTGGACATCCCGTTTATGGTGGCAGTTGCCATCGCCGCGCTGCCGATCTTCTTCACCGGCTACCGTATCTCGCGCTGGGAAGGCGCGGTCTTCGTCCTCTACTACGGCGCGTACACCTTGTTCCTGCTGTTGGAATCGGCCCAGCATGACAGGCTGGCGCGCTACAGCACCATCATGCTCGAGTTCGTGCTTCCGCTGACCGCGCTGACGTTGATCATCGTCGTCGTACGTGAGTTCAGGGCGCGCCGCAACGGGCGGCCGCGGGCCACCGTATGACCGCCGCGTCAGGGTAGGCCCCGCCGATTGTGCGGCATGGATACCCCCCATGCCGTACAATGGGACAGTTTGTGTTAAAATTCAGGCGATCCCGAGTGGACGCACGCCCTTCCTGCTCTGCTATCATGAACAGCGCATTTCTCCTTGGTCCTCTGATTATCCTGCTGACCAGCTCGGCAGTGGCGGCGTTGTTTGGCCTGCCGCGGCTCAGGCGGTTGCTCTCCATCAACCGCCTGAGCTGGCTGCTGGCGCTGGCGCCGTTGAGCGCGTTCATCACCTTGTTCATCCTGGCGCCCAAGACGCCGGCCGATCCACCGCTGGTCTGGAGCTTCGAGTGGCTGCCGGCGCTGGGGTTGCACCTGGGGTTCTACTACGACAGCCTCAGCGCGTTCTTTGCGCTGCTGGTGACCGGAATCGGCACGCTGGTCATCATCTATACCGGCTACTACTTCAAAGGCGACCAGACAGCCTGGCGCTTTCTGGCATACATCCTGCTGTTTATGGCAGCCATGCTGGGCGTGGTGATGGCCGGCGACGTCATCACCCTGTTCATCTTCTGGGAGGGCACCAGCATCACATCGTTCCTGCTGGTGGCATACAAGACCAAGGACGAGGAAGCGCGCAAGGGCGCGTTCCAGGCGCTCTTCCTGACCGGCGGCGGCGGGATAGCGTTGCTGGCTGGTCTGCTCATGGTTGCTACGGTGACCGGCAGCACCCAATACACTGCCATCCTCAGCAGCGGCGATGCCCTGCGCAACAGCGCCATCTACCCGGTGATGCTGCTGCTGGTCGCGTTCGGCGCTTTCACCAAGAGCGCCCAGTTCCCTGCTCACATCTGGCTGCCGCGCGCCATGACTGCGCCGACGCCGGCCAGCGCCTTCCTGCACTCGGCCACCATGGTCAAAGCCGGCATCTACCTGATGGCGCGCATGAACCCGGCGTTGGGATACACCGACCTGTGGTTCGTCCTGCTGACCGGGGTCGGCGTCACGACCATGCTGCTGGGCGCATATCTGGGGTTGAAGCAGAACGACCTCAAGGCGCTGCTGGCCTATTCCACCGTCAGCCAGCTTGGTCTGATGATGGCCATGATCGGCCAGGATATCGAGATCGCCTTCAAGGCGCTGATCATCGCCGTGCTGGCGCACGCGCTCTACAAGAGCGCCCTGTTCATGGTGGCCGGCATCGTCGACCACGAGACGGGCACGCGCGACCTGCGCCGGCTGGGCGGACTGCGCAAGTCGATGCCGGTATCATTTGCGATCGCCGCGATGGCCGGTCTGTCGATGGCCGGCCTGCCGCCGCTGTTTGGATTCCTGGCCAAGGAGACGCTGCTGGCTACCGCGACACATCCCAGTCTGCCGCCGCGCATCGGCGATCTGCTGGCAGCAGCGTCTGTGGCCGCGGGCGCGTTGCTGCTGGCGCAGGCCGGTCTGTTCGTCTGGGACACTTTTCTGGGCAAGCAAAAAGACCCCAGCATTCACGGCCACGAGGCGCCGCGCGGCATGTTGCTGGCTCCGGCAATCCCTGCCTTTCTGTCGCTGCTTCTCGGACTGGCACCCGACCCCAAGCAGTTGGCTGAGTTCCTGGCCGGCGCGGCTGAGGACGCCTACGGCGGCGCGGTGAAAGTCTCGCTGGCGCTTTGGACCGGCCTGAATGCTCCGCTGGTGCTGTCGTTGATAGCCATCAGCATCGGGCTGGTGATCTTCGCTTACCGCGACCGGGTGCGAGCGGCTATGATGCGCTCGGGGGACCGTTGGGGGTTTCAACAGCTGTATCTGGCGACGCTGCGGGCGATCGACTGGGGCGCAGGCCAGGCGGTGCGGCTGCAGTCTGGCAACCTGCGCAGTTATTTGTCGATCATGTTGATCAGTGTGTTGTTGCTGCTGTTGGCAGCAGTGACGGCGACGCGCACACAGTTGTGGAGTCCCGCCTTTTCCCTCACCTGGCCGTCCTTCGATTTTGGCGGCGAACTGCAGGTGCTGCGGGCGTTTGCGTTGCTGGCGATCATCGGCGCTGCGGTCGCGACAATCGCACTGTCACGCGACCTGGCAGCGGTGCTGGCAGTTAGCGCGGCCGGTTTGGCTGTTGCGGTGCTCTTCGTGCTGGAGCCTGCGCCCGATGTGGCGCTGGTGCAGATCGTGGTGGACGTGCTGTCGATGGTCATACTGGTCCTGGCGCTGACTCGCCTGCCGCGCATTCAGCGCCATCTTGCCCGCCAGTTGACCTATCAGCAGAGCCGGCCCAGCCTGGTGCGCGACATCCTGATCGGCGTCGGCGCGGGAATGGTGGTTGGCTTCCTGACGCTGCTGGCGTTGCTGACGCAGCCGCGGGGGAGCGTCGTCACGCCGTATTACGAGGCCAACGCCAAGACCCTGACCGGCGCCAAGGACATCGTCGGCGCCATCGTGGTGGATTTTCGCGCCTTCGACACGCTGATCGAGATCGCGGTGTTTGCCATGGCCGGCCTGGGCGTCTACACCTTGCTGCGCTATGCATCCAGGAACGCGGGGGACCAGGTGGCCTCCGCACCGCCAGCCATGGCCCGCCCCCTGCCAACGCTGGGCATCGCCGGCAAGGAGACGTCACCACTTATCCATGCGCTGGCCTATGCCGTGCTGCCGCTTGCGATGATCATCGGCATCATTCACATGATGTACGGCCATGACCAGCCGGGCGACGGGTTCACTGCCGGGGTGATCATCAGTCTGGCGGTGAGCTTCTGGTACGTTGTGTTCGGCTACGAGGGCACCAAGGCGCGGCTGACTTGGCTCAAGCCGAGGCAGTTCATCGGAACGGGGCTGCTGCTGGCGTTGATCACCGGAGCGGTCGCTGCTGTCATGACCGGCAGCTTGCTGGGATCGGTGGACTTTGGCAAGCTGATCGGGCTGCCACTGCCTGATGGATTCTATTTCAGCACAGCGTTTCTGTTCGAAGTTGCAATTTGCCTGACTGTGTTAGGCAGCGCGACCTATATGATCGACACCCTGGGACATCCAGGCGACCAATGAGGTAGGACGGTACCATGGAATTATTGACCGCTATCGCCGTCGGTGCGCTGTTTGGGATTGCCGTCTTCCAGCTGATGCGCCGCAACGTGATCCGTTCTGCGATCGGGCTGATCCTGCTGGGCAACGCCATCAACCTGTTCCTGTTGAGCACCGGCGCATACGACGGTGTCGCGGCCGCGTACACGACGGCCACCGGCCAGCGGAGCGATGCCTTTCCCCAGGCCCTGGTGTTGACGGCCATCGTGATCAGCATGGGCGCTCTGGCGCTGGTCCTGTCGATGCTCTACATCGTGGCGGCCCGCTACAAGACCAGCGATATGGACGAGTTGACCGGGTTGAAGAACTGACCGGGTAACGCGACGAGACGATGACATCACAGCTGGTGATTCTTCCCATCATTATTCCGCTGATCGGCGCGGCGGTTGCGCTGCTCCTGCGGCGCTATCCACGCGTGCAAGCGGGCTGGGCGTTGGGCGTGATGATCACGTCGGCGACCAGCAGCGCCTTGCTTCTGGCGCAGGTGTGGCGCAGCGGACAACCGGTAGTGTACCAGTCGGGCGGCTGGCCGGCGCCGTTCGGCATTACCTTCGTGGGCGACATGCTGGCGGCCTTCATGGTGTTGATGTGCCAGCTTGTGCTGACGCTGGGCATCGCCTACGCCATGGGCAGCAAGGACAAGGTAATCGGCTATCCCGCGTTCTACCCGCTGTTCCTGACGCTGGCCACCGGGCTGACCGGCGCAATGCTGACCGGCGATCTGTTCAACCTGTTTGTGTTTGCCGAGTTGCTTGTCTTTTCGGGCACGATCTTGACGGCTTCATCGGACGACGCATACGGCGCTGAGGCTGCGCTGAAATACTTCTACACCAGCTTGATCGCTTCAGCCAGCCTCCTGTTGGCCGTAGGTGTGCTCTACGTCTCCTTCGGCACGCTGAACATGGCCGATCTGGCGGCGCGCATCGCGGCCAATCCGGGCATGCCGCTGGTGCCGGTGGCCATCGCCTTCCTGCTGGTGACCTTCATGGTCAAGAGCGCGGTGTTTCCCTTCCACTTTTGGCAGCCCGACTTTCACACCGCCGCGCCAACTGCGGTCAGCGCGATGCTCTCGTCGGTGGTGGTCAAACTGGGCGTGTATGGCTTCCTGCGCATGACCACCCTGCTGTTCGTCGACCAGTCGCCGGCCATCCGCGCCCTGCTGGTGGCGCTGGGCTTGATCGGCATCGTCTACGGCGGTCTGGGCGCCATCGGCACCCACAACGCCAAGCGAATGCTGGCCTACTCCACCCTGGCGCAGGTGGGGTTCATCCTGGTCGCCGTGGGCTGGGGTACCCCGCTGGCGTTAGCGGCCGCGCTGATCTTCACCTTCAATCACAGCCTGATCAAGGCCGCCATGCTGATGCTGGCAGGACAGGTCGCCAGCCGCGCGCCAGTCAAGACGGCCTCTTTCGAGGTGGTGCAGGGGCTGGGCAAGTACATGCCACTGAGCGGGGCGCTCTTCTTTGTCGGTGGGCTGGCGCTGGCCGGCATCCCGCCGACCAACGGCTTCATCAGCAAGATGACGCTGTTTCAGAGCGGCATCCTGGCGGAGCAGTGGGAATCGTTGGCACTGCTGGGCCTGGCCAGCATCTTCACCCTGATCTACGTCATACGCGCCTTCATGCGCATCTGGTGGCAGCCGGCGGCCGGTCCGGCGTCTGGCGCGGGCGATACGCCTGCGATCAAGCCCTACGGCGACCGCCTGCTGGCGCCGGCCCTGCTGATCGTTGGCGTGCTGGTGTTGGGACTGTGGCCGGAGCCGCTGGTGAGTCTGGCCCTGGCGGTCAGCCAGTGGTTGGGTGATCCAGCCGCCTACATTGCCGCTGTGTTGGGTGGATAGGATGAAGCGAAAGGAGGCAGTGCTGCCATGCAAGCCTGGATGATCCTGGCACTGTGGGTTGTCTATCTGGCGCTGACCGACAACCTGCAGCTGAGCAATCTGGTGGTGGGTCTGGCCATCGCGATAGGTCTCACCTGGCTGCTGCACCCCGATCCGCGGCGGATCGACGTACGCCGGTTGCCGGCGGCGCTGGCAGCGACGCTTCGCTACGCACTGGTGGTCGTCATCGATGTGCTGAGGGGTGGGCTACAGGTAGCGCAGATCACGTTGAACCCGCGTCTGCCCATCCGCCCCGGCATCATCGCCATTCCCACCGGCACGGACTCGGAGCTGGCCACCGCGCTCAGCGCAGACGCGATCACCCTCTCCCCCGGCGAGATGGTGGTCGAGATCAGCCGGGATGGCGTGATGTACACCCACGCGCTGGAGTGCAGCGAAGCGGAGGCGTATGTTGCTGAGGCACAGCAGCAACGCGAGGACATGCTTTCGAAGATATTGCCCTAGCTGCGGGGCGCAGCTGGAAAACGTTCGAGGTCGATCTATGCTAGATATTCTGACAGTCGTATTGTACATCGCCCTGACAGTGAACATTGTGTTGATGGGCGTGTCACTGTGGCGGGTATGGCGCGGCGAAAACATCGTAGACAGGCTGATCGGCGCAGACCTGGTCGGCACCATCACCCTGGCGATTCTCGTGATCGTGGCGTTGATCTACCGCGACAGCATCTACATCGATGTTGCGCTAGGGCTGGCCGCGCTGGGCTTCATCAGCACCATCGCGCTGGCCAAGTACATCGCCGACGAGCAGATGTTTTAGGAAAGGGAAACGAGGGAAAGAGTTGCCATGACCCCTGTTCTACAAGCCATAGTCGTTGTGGCCGTAGTCGTCGGCACAGCCTTTTCCGCGCTCGGCGTGCTGGGCTACATCCGCATGCCTGACGTGTACACCCGAATGCACGCCACCGGTAAGGTGGGTGTGTTTGGCGTCGTGTTCCTGTTGCTGGCCGCGGCGGCCTGGACGCCGCTGGGGTTCGGCAAGGCGCTGGTGTTGATCCTGTTCTTGTTGCTGGCAGGCCCAGCCACTTCCCACGCGATGGCTTCAGCCGCCTACCGGCGGGGCATCCCCATGGCGCGCGCCGTGCGCGATGACCTCAGCGATCTGGACACGTCGATCCTCGGGCAACAGGCGAGCGACTGAAACGGGCTAAAGGGGGATATTCAGAGGGCAAGCTAGCCTTCGGCGGTCGCCTGGACTGATCGGGATGGCGCCGGAGTCGTTTCTTCGCCCGGCGCCGTGGTGCGCAGAATGATGTAGCCGACCAATCCTGCAATGAGCGATGCCACCAGAATTGCGACCTTGGCTGTGTTCTGCAGTGCCACATCGTCAAAGGCCAGGCTGTCGATGAAGAGCGCCATGGTGAAGCCAATGCCGGCCAGCCAACTGGCTCCCCAGATGTGACGCCACGTCACGCCTTCCGGCAGCTCGGCGACACCCAGCCGGATAGCCAGCCAGGAAAAGAGCATGATGCCGGTCTGCTTGCCAAACACCAGCCCCAGAATGATGCCCATTCCCACCGGGCTGAGGATCGTGTCGAGCAGGCTGCCGATGAACGGCACACCGGCGTTCGCCAGCGCAAAGATCGGCATGATGGTGTAGGCCACCGGTTTTTCCAGAGCATGTTCAAGGCGCTGCAAGGGGGCTTCGACGTTGTGGATGGCCGATTCCAAGGCCTGCAGCAAGCCGCGCTGTTCCGACGTCGTGGGTTGCATTGCGTCCTCGCCGTCGGAGCCGCAGCAGTCCTCGAACTCGTCCAGCGCCCGCCGTCCCCAGATGACGAACTCGCGCGTGTTGATGCGCGCCGTGGCGGGAATGGTCATGGCCGCCAGCACGCCGGCGATGGTTGCATGGACGCCGGACTCAAGGAAGGCAAACCAGAGCACGACGCCCGCCAGTGCATAGGGCACCGGGCTGCGCACACCGAGCTTGTTCAGCAGCAACATACCCAGGAAAACCGCCAGGCCAATGGCCAACCACGTCCAGATAATCTGGTCGGTATAGAAGACGGCAATGACCAGCACCGCGCCGAGGTCGTCGACGATGGCCAGCGCGGTGAGGAAGATCTTGAGCGAGATCGGCGCCCGGCTTCCCAACAGCGCCAGGACACCCAGGGCAAAAGCAATGTCGGTCGCCATGGGAATGCCCCAGCCGGCCGCTCCCCGTCCGCCGAAATTGAACACCTCGTAGATCAACGCCGGCATCAACATGCCGCCGATGGCCGCGGCAATCGGCAGGGCAGCCTTGCGCGGTGACGACAGCTCTCCGATCAGAACCTCCCGCTTGATCTCCAGTCCAACCAGGAAGAAGAATACTGCCATCAGGCCGTCGTTGATCCAGTGCAGCAGGCTCAACGACACCTCGAACTGGCCAAACGAAACAGTGAGATAGGTCTCCAGGAGATGGAAGTAGTCGGCGGCCCAGGGCGAGTTTGCCAACAGCAGCGCAAAGGCCGTGACCACCATCAAGATGATGCCACTGGAGGCTTCAACGTTGAAGAACTCCTGGAACGGCCGGGTTAGTGTGTTGATCGGCGGTTCCCGCAATCCGATTTCCTGGCTGATCTCTTTTTCTAGGCTTGAATGCATTTGTTATCCTCGTTCGCTGTCTGCCGTCACCTCGCGCCCTTCGTACTGGCGGCGATAATACTCCTGGTAGTGCTGGCCGCTCTTGATCTTGCGCCACCAGCTCTCGTTTTCAGCGTACCAGCGCGCCGTCTGCGCGATCGCCTCAGCGCAGGTATAGCGACTCTCCCAGCCCAGCGCCTCCAGCTTGCTGACATCCAGCGCATAGCGGCGGTCGTGACCGGGGCGGTCCTGCACCGGCTGGATCAGGCTGCGCGGCTTGCCCAGGGTATCGAGGATCAGGTGCGCCATGTCGATGTTGTGCATCTCTGATCCGGTGCCGACGTTGTAGATCTCGCCCAGTTCGCCGCGGTGCAGCACGACGTCGATGCCCTCGCAGTGGTCGAGCACGTACTGGTAATCGCGCATCTGCCGGCCATCGCCGTATATCGGCAGCGGCTTGTCGTCGATGGCGTTGGTCGCAAAAAGCGGCACCACCTTCTCCGGATACTGGTACGGCCCGACGTTGTTGGAGCCACGCGTGATGGTTACCGGCACGTCAAAGCTGGTGAAATAGGCGATACACATCAGATCGCCAGCGGCTTTGCTGGCCGAGTACGGGCTGCGCGTGTGTAGTTTGTCCTCCTCGCTCGACCGGCCCTCCAGAATCTGGCCGTATACCTCATCCGTGCTTATCTGATGGTAGCGCTCGATCTGGTGGGTGCGGGCGGCCTCCAGCAACACATAGGTGCCGGTTACGTCGGTCTTGAGAAACTCATCCGGCTCCATCAGCGAGCGATCGACGTGGGTCGCAGCTGCAAAATTGACGATTGTGTCGATCGCGTGGCCGCGCAGGGCTTGATCCACCGCAGCCGCATCACAGATGTCGCCGCGGACAAAGGCATAGCGCGGATCGTGCTGAACATCCGACAGATTGTCCAGGTTGCCAGCATAAGTTAGCTTGTCGTAGACCAGGATGCGGTAGTCAGGATAACGGTTCAGCATATAGCGGACGAAATTCGAGCCGATGAACCCGGCGCCGCCGGTGACCATGATGTTTTGCATGGGCCTGTTTCACTCCTGATTTGGTATCGTCACTGGATCTTCGGGTATGATATGGTTGCTTTCATGCAACGTGAAGACGTGAAACGTGACCTAGCAAAACGATATTATGTTTCACACCCTTACGTTTCACGGCGCCTTACCAGCTCTGGCGCGATGTTTGAGTCCGTTGAAATTTCAGCCATGCCTCGCGGCCGTGCGGGCGTCGTTCCGGGCCGGCAAACATGGCGTCCAGCGTCAATGTCGGCATCTCACGCGGCAGCCGCTGCAGCGCCAGCGGCAGTCCCGGCGCCAGGCGCGTGCCCGGCGGCGGCCGGTGCTGGATCCGTTCCTCCAGGCCACCCAGCAGCACCAGCACGTCAAGCTGGTCCTCGAGGCGTTCAAGCGTTCCGGCAACAGCCTGCTCCGCTTCACCCAGCAGATCGATCATGGCAGGGATGGCGTCGTCAACCAGATTCAGGGTAAACGCATCGGTGGCGGCCAAGCCGGAAGCTGCATGGTAGGCCGGGAGAAACGTCTCGACGAAATAGCGTTCGGCGCGGCGGAAGGCCGGCAGAAGCAGGTCAGCATAGAGACGCACCCGCACCACCGTCCGCAACTCCTCCACCCGGCAAAAACTGTGAATCTGGGCTGAGTAGAGATCGAAATACGCGCCGGGCTCAAACACCGGCCACCAGGCAAACGCGTCGGGCAGCCGTTCCATCTTCCTGGCCAGCTCAACCACAACCTGAGCGCCTCGCTCGGATTGCGTCTCGACCGGCAGATCGGGGTCGAGGCTGTAGGCTGATGCGAGACCGGCAGCCTCAAACCGGGCGCCGTCCGAGCGAACGTGCCACAGGTGATCGCAGCGTAGAATCCCTGCCACCAGGGACGGAAGCGAACTAGGCAAGGCGGCCCCTACAGGATGCCCACCTTGCTATGGTCTCCCAGTGTCAGCTTGTAGGCTTTCGGTTTGTAAGGTGACCGGCCAATCTCAACATTGCGGCCGATCAAGCTGTCGGCGATGCGCACCGGCAGATCTTCAACCTTCGAATACTCAAGCACGATGCAGTGCTCGATCTCGCTGTCTTCGACCACGCAGTGATGATAGATGGAGGTGTGAACGGTCCTACGTAGGAGTTGATGACGCGTCCTTCACCGATAAT
This sequence comes from Caldilineales bacterium, assembly GCA_041391245.1. Lineage (GTDB taxonomy): Bacteria > Chloroflexota > Anaerolineae > JAAEKA01 > JAAEKA01 > JACKBK01. Next base: position 61,182 of record JAWKOJ010000012.1, on the reverse strand, counting down.
GGCCGGCCCTCTGATGACACTGTTGATGATCTCGGCGTGCGGTTCCACCGTTACGTTGTCGGTGATGCGCGAGTCCTTGTCGACAAACCCCTGGACCTTGTGATCCAGTTCCTCCAGCACCTTGTCGTTGGCCGCCAGCATGGCCGTACGATGGGCGCCGGTGTCGATCCACCAGCCGCGGTGGACGTGGTGGATACGGCGTAGCCGTTGTCCACCAGCCACTGGATCGCGTCGGTGATCTCCAGCTCGCCGCGCCAGAGGGTTCGATGGCGTGCACGCCTCGAAGATGTGGTGGTCGAACATGTAGATGCCGACAAGCGCCAGATCGCTGGCCGGTTCCGCTTTCCTCGACGAGGCGGACGATCGCGCCGTCTTCATCGACCTCCGCCACGCCGTATTGCTCCGGCCGCTCGACGCGCGTCAGGACGATCTGGCTGTTCCACGCACTGTGTTCGAACTGGCGAATCAGGTCGCTGATACCGCCCTGAATCACGTTGTCGCCCAGAAACATGATGACGAAGCGGTCGTCGCCCAGGAAGTCCTGGCTGACCTTGACTGCGCAGGGGCCAGCCCAGCGGCGCATCCTGGGCAATGAACGTCACATTGACAACCTTATGGCCGCGCCCCACTGCCTGCACCTGGCGGCGTGCGTCATCCGCGCCACCCACGATCCCGAGTAACGGTGAGCACTTGCGCTGCGAATGCCCGACGCCCGAAGAGGCCTGTTTGCAAATAGCCGTCGGCATCAACTCACCATTTTGGCTGTAGGTCATGAGCGCAGCGCGATCCCGCGCCGCCGCTCAAAATCAAACCCTTCATAATTGCGTCTTGTCCTCGTCTGCTTTTGTCTCGTTGCCAGTCGTCTCAGAGGGGCAGAAGGGCAGAGGATCAGAGGGCAGGGGGCGGCCAGAAGGCACTTGCCATCTGCCATCCGCTATCTGCCGCCTGCAACTTGCCACCTGCAACTCCTAATAGCGCTGCATGGCCGCGTCAGCCGCGACGTTGTTCAGCACTGCGCCCACCACATGCGCATTCACTTTCTCCAGCGTTTCCCTGGCCTGGCGCGCATAGTCGCGCTTGGTCTGGCCGGCCTTCAGCACCAGCAGCACGCCATCTACCTTGGTGGCCATCACCGACGCATCGGAGACGGCGACCACCGGCGGCGCGTCGATGAGCACCAGATCAGCGCTCTCGACCAGATCGTGCAGCAGCGTCTCCATGGTACGGAGGCACCGTCGGGCTGACGGGCGGCGGGCCGCTGGTGAGCACCTTCAAACTGGGCACATCTGCTGCCTGCAGGACGCGCGCGGTCTTCTTCATTCTTCTCCGCAGCAACGGTGGCAACTCCTGCATCGTTGCGCAGGTTGAACAACTCGTGCTGCCGCGGCTGGCGGAGATCGCAGTCGGCCAGAATCACCTGCTGTCCCATCTGAGCGGCTACGATTGCCAGGTTGGCCAGCGTCTCCGATTTGTCCTCGTCGGGGCCAGGCGACACGACAAGCAGCGAGCGTATCGGGCGTTCCTGGCTGGAGAAAGAAAGGTTGATGTACAGCGAGCGATAGGCCTCGGCTGCCGGAGAACGAGGATCGGTCAACGTGACAAGTTGGTTTGCCATAGGTTTGTTTCTCTAGATTACTTTGTCGTCAACACCGGAAAGCTGGCGCAGCAATTCGGTCTGGCCGGTGTGGTAGGTCTCATGCCAGGCGAGTCCTGCCAGCGCCTCGCCCAACGTCTGATCGCGGCCGCGGAAGTGGACCTGTTCACGCAGGACGGCGTCGCTGGATGTGTTCAGCTTCTCCGCCAGCCGATCCTGGGCCAGATCCAACAGGGCCAGCAACCGCTCCAACGGCACAGCATTCGCCTCGTCCAGCAACGGGGTCGAGCCGGTCTCATAGACCAGGCGCTCATCGTCGCCCCAGACCTGCTCAAGCTCCAGCAGCTTCAGGGCCCGATTGCGGCCGACCACGATATGCCCCAGCACCCAGTTGAGGCAGTTGGCCCGAAACGTCGGCTGCAACAGGCTGTCGGCGTGCGTCAACCCATCGGCCTGGCGCCTGATGATCCACAGGTTGGCGCCAAAGGTGTTCGCAATTGTTTGTCCTTGACTCATGATACATACTCTGTCTTGTCCGAGTTGCAGTCGGTGTGATGCTCAATCTGGCGGATGAACGCCTACGCTTCTCCAAACCGTGCGCGCGGCTAGCGCCAGGGACCGGTTCATGTGCAACGCTTCAACTGTTGCTCGCCCAGAGACGGTGTTACCAACAACGTAGATGCCGTCCTCGCTCCAATGGAAATGCTCACTCCACTCCTGCGTACGCGGATTGAACAAGGGCACGATCTCAAGTGTCACTGGGTCGATGGCTTCCGTCTTATCCAGCTTTGCACTGTTGCAGGCGGCACACGCCAGACATAGGTTTCCTGCTACTGTCTCGCCGCCATGAACTACCGGAACGATATGGTCTATATGGCACACTTGTCCGCTCAACCATTCCGACACTCTGCAGTACTCGCAGCGCGCATCGGCGCGGCTTCGAACCAATTCGGCAAGAGCCCGCGGAACTCTACCGCTGCTCATCCTGGTTGGCCAGACTTAGCTCATCCTCGATTGCATGGCCTCGATACGCAAGCGTTGCCATTGCCTTTGCTCGCCTTAGCACTGCAATGTCGTACAACTTGACCAGATTGTCGAGTTCAGCTTGCTCCGCCGTCGTCAGAAGTCGCCGGTCGGCAATGTCGTTCAGTTCCTGCAATCTCTGCTGTTGATCGACGGTCAGCATCGAAAACAGCGCACTTCGCAACTCGTCGTCGCTCAACAGCGTCATGGCAGCCAAGTCATCAGCAACCTTCGAAGGAATGTCCTCAGACGCTGGCAAAGCAATGTTGACTGTCGAAACCAAAACCTCTTCAACCGAGCGATGGGTCAGATCTGCCGCTCTCTGCAGGCGGCGATAGACCAGGTCAGGAAGTTGAATGGTTACAGATTGTGGTGCAGCAGTCATAGCTACTCTCCTTGCGGCGATTCTACGACTGTACCACGGAAGGCGCACCTGCGGTCTTGACGCTGCGCTTGCTGGCGCGCGCCGGTGACCCGTCAATAGCCGGAATGGCACCCATAACTGGCAAACCCAGCACCCGCTCCACCGACGCCGGTGTGCGCAGGATATCAGCCTCCAGCCATTCCAGCCCAAAGATCAGCAACAACCCCAGCAGCATGCCCAGCACCAGCCCGGCCGCCGCGTTCAATACGGGCTTCGGCTTGAACAGGGGCGCGTCGATCAGGTCGTCCACCAGCTTGACCTCGATGCGGTCCGCCTTGTCCTGCTGCTGATAGTACGCGTTGCGCTCGTCGATAAACTCGTTGGCAAACGCCAGCGAGATCGCCTTCGCCACCTCCGGTTCCTGGTCCTCAGCCGATATCTCGATCATGAACTGGTCGCCTACCGGGTTGACCTCCACCTTGGACAGCAGGTCGTAGGTTGACATGTCGAGCTGGGCGCGGTCGATGACCTGGCGCGCCGTCTTGTGCGTCTTGATGTTGACAGCAAAGTTGCGAAGCAGATCCTTGGCCGTGTTGCCCAAACCCCAGTCGGGGCGGGCCGGCACAACACTGACCATGGTCTTCGCTTTGTAGGTGGGTGTCTGCACCTTGCTGATGCCAAACGCTGCCCCTGCAGCCAGCAACGCCAACACAATAATGATCCAGCCGCGCTTGCGCAGGATGTTCAGGTAATCACGTATTTCCATCACACACACTCCATTTGGTTAAGCAGCGGGCATTGTACCACGGTGATCTGTGAACAGTAAACGGTGGACAGTAAACAGTCGAGTGAGACAGGGACTGGTTCTCAAACTGAGAAATCCGTGCAATCACTACCTCTGCGCTTCCTCGCAGCCAATTCGCCAACATGTTGATCGCCATGCAAGCTGTACTGTTCGCTGTTCACCGTTCACTTCTTCGGTATCTCACCCACCACCGTCAGTCCCAGCTTCTCCACGTCCTCGCGGCTGCGCACCCGGGTGTCGAGGTACTCGGCCAGGAATGCCAGCCCGATGCCGGCAGCCAGCGCGATGAGCAGCCGCAAAGGCAGTTCCAGCCGGTCGCGCAGGCTCGGACCGATCGCGCTCACGCCGCCGCGGTTGACCAGATAGGCGGCCCCGTTCTGCGCAAACAGGCGCGGCATGAACTCCGGCGCGGACTCCTGCAACGTGGCAGCCACCGCGTCACCGATAGCCGCCAACTCCTCCGGATTGCCCCAGGTGATGCCGACGTTCAGGATGCGGTGCAGCTTGCCGGCCTGGGTCGATCCCTGCAGCGCGCCCGGCGGGACGTTGATGCCCTCGTTCGCCAGCCGCTGGCTGACGACCGCCGCGAACTCGCTGCCGCGTACCACCTCGGACAGGTCGTCGATCAGGTACTCGCTGGCCAGCGCGGTGTAGTAGTTCTCCTCGCCGTCGCCCGGATTCTCGGGCTGCACGCCGACGCTGAAGCTCAGGGAGGTGACGTAAGCAGGCGGGCGAGCTTGCCAGGGCCGTTGCATGACCAACGTCAACACGGCAACCAGCGTGACGGTCAGCACGGGAATCCACCACCAGCGGCGGATCACTGCCCAGTATTGGCGTAGTTCCATAGGCGTTGCAGGTTGCAGGTTGCAGGATGCAGGGTACAGATTGTCGGTTGAACGCGGCTCATGACACAGCGCGCTCCCTTGTTTCCACGAAACGCTGATCAATGAAGTTCATTAGCTCGTTCTTGAAACGATCCGCGGAAAATCGCTCGGCGTTGCGCCGGCAGGCTGCCGGGCTAAACTGCCCCGACTCAAAGCGCTCCACAGCGGCGATCAGCGACTCCACGGTCTGTTCACGGAACAGCACGCCCGTCTCGCCGTCGATGATCGTGTCCAGCGCGCCGCCGCCGCCGAAGGCGATCACGGGGCGGCCTGCGGCCTGAGCTTCCAGCGGCGCGATGCCGAAGTCTTCCAGGCCGGGAAACACAAACGCCCGGCAGTGCTGGTACAGGTCCATCAATCGCTCGGCCGGCACGCGGCCCAGAAACGTGACGTTCGGCCCGGCCAGGGCTTGCAGGCTTTCCCGGTCGCGCCCGTCACCGTAGACAAGCAAGGGCCGGTCCAGTTGGTTGAACGCCTGCACGGCCAGATCGACCCGCTTGTACGGGATCAGCCGGCCGCCGGCCAGATAATAGTCGGCTGGCTGGCGATCGGACGGCGTAAAGCGCTCCACGTCCACGGGCGGGTAGATGACCACGCTGTCGTGATCGTAGTAGCGCTTGATGCGCGTCTGGATCTCCGTGCTGATGGCGATGAAGTGATCGACCCGGTCGGCGGCCATGCGGTCCCAGCGGCGCAGCCGTGCCAGCACCGGTTGCAGCGCCTGGTTGGTCAGCCTGCCCAGCCCTTCCCGTTGCCGATACGCGTCGTACATCCACAGGAAGCGCGTCGGTGTCAGGCAGTAGCAGATGTGCAGCGTCTCCGGCGGCGTGATCACACCGTGGCAGAAGCCGGACTTGTTGCTCAACACCAGATCGTAGCCGCTAAAGTCGAAGCGCTCGAAGGCCGTCGGGTAGAACGGCAGATATGTCTGGTGATGCGTTGCCACGCCGGGCAGCCGCTGCATGTAGCTGGTGCGGATATCCCAGTCACGATAGCTGGCTGGCATCAGATCCGGGGCGTACATGCTGGTGAAAACAGGTGAGTCGGGAAACAACGCCACCATCGTCTCCAGCACATTCTCCGCGCCGCCCATCTGGTTGAGCCAGTCGTGGACCAGGGCCGTCTTCATAGCGCGTCCATTGTACCTTGGCAGGGAGGAATCGCCAATTGGCGTTCTCGAAACGGATTTCGATATGCGGCTTCTGGCAGAATCGCAACACCGGTGGTATACTCTGCCTGCCTGATAGTTCAGTGAAATCCCGTTGGCTTCAATCCAAGTTGGAGGTTGTTCCGTGCGCGTATCCTGTTTGCAAGAAAACCTGTCAAGGGGCATGGCGATTGTCGGTCGGGCTGTGATGCCTCGCAGCACCATGCCGGTGCTGGGCAACATCCTGCTGGCTACCGACGAAGGGCGTCTGAGGCTTGCGGCTACCAACCTCGAGATGGGCATCACCTGCTGGATCGGCGCGATGGTGGAGGACGACGGCGCTGTGACGATCCCGGCGCGCCTGCTGGGCGATTTCGTCGGTCAACTGCCGGCTGAGCGCATCGACATGGACTACGTGGTGCGAACGCAGATGCTAAACCTCAAATGTGCGCGCTACGACACCAACATCAAGGGAATCGACGCCTCGGAGTTTCCGATCTTCCCCAGCGCTTCCGACGAACACGTCGCGGTGCTGGACGCCGCCGCTTTTCGCCAGATGATCAACCAGGTGGTGTTTGCCGCGGCGACCGACGAAAGCCGGCCTACGCTGACCGGCGTCAGCACCCGCCTTGACAAGGGTCGCCTGACCATGGCGGCCACCGATGGCTTTCGTCTCTCCGTGCGCAGCGTCGATCTCGGCAAGGACACAGGCGAGCCGGTGCATGTCATCATTCCGGCGCGCGCGCTGCAGGAAGTGAGCCGGATCATCGGCCTGCTGCCCACGGACGGCGAGCCAACTGTGTCCATCAGTGTGATCGAGGAGCGCAACCAGGTGTTGTTTACCATGCCCGACGTGGCGCTGGTAACGCAGTTGATCGATGCGAACTTCCCCAACTACGAGGCGATCATTCCCAAGAGTCACAGCACCCGCACCGTGGTGGACACCCAGCCGCTGCTCCGGGCGCTCAAGCTGGCTACCTTGTTCTCCCGCGACAGCAACAACATGGTGCGCTTTCAGATCGCCCCCGGCGCCAACGGCGCTCCTGGCGTTCTCACCATGACGTCCCAGTCGGCCGAACAGGGCGACAACCTGGCCAATCTCGATGTCGCGGTCGAGGGAGTCGAGGCCGAGATTGCCTTCAACGGGCGCTACATGATCGATCTGCTCAATGTGGTGGATCAGCCGCAGATAACGCTGGAGACGACGCGGGCCAGCGCGCCTGGCGTGGTCCGTCCTGTCGGCGTCGGCCCCGACGAGTTTACCTGCGTGGTTATGCCCATGCATCTCAACCGCTGACCTGATACGCTTTCGACTCTTTCAACCGCCAGGTATCGTTTGCCTGGCGGTTTTGTTCACACCACCTGCCCGTGTTTCTGGCTCACCTTTCTCTGACCAATTTCCGCAACTACAGCCGGCTGGAGATCGATCTCTTGCCCGGCATCACCCTGCTGCAAGGAGAGAACGCACAGGGCAAGACCAGTTTTCTGGAGGCGATGGCCTTCCTTTCCACCTCGCGCTCGTTGCTGGCATCGGCGGAGCGGGAACTGGTCAACTGGCTGGCCTGGGAGGAGCCGCTGCCCTTTGCACGACTCGTTGGCGACCTGGATTTCGGCGGCCGCAAGCAGCGGGTCGAAATCACCATGATGCAGGTCGGGGAGAAGGCGACAGGCAGCCCGCTGCTGCGCAAGGAAGTGCGCATCAACGGCGTCAACAAGCGCGCCATCGATCTGGTGGGACAGATGCCGACGGTGCTGTTCCTGCCACAGGACATCGAACTGATCTCCGGCTCGCCCAGCGTCCGCCGGCGCTACCTGGATATCGCACTCTGCCAGATGTACGGGGAATATTGCCGCGCACTGAGCGCCTACAACAAGGTGCTGCAGCAGCGCAACGCGCTGCTCAAGTCGCTGCGCGAGCGCGGAGGCAGCCGCGAGCAACTGGCCTTCTGGGATGAGCAGATGATCAGTTCAGGCAGCCTGCTGATGTCGCGCCGCGCCGCGTTTCTGGCCGATCTGGAGGCCGAGGCCAATCTGCGCCAGCAAGCGCTTACCGACGGCCGCGAGCGGCTGCACATCCAGTACCTTGCCAGCGTTGACGGTCTTTCCAACGACCAGGAGCCCGACGCCGATGTTGTCTTTGCCGACGACAACGGCTGGTTCGCCGAGTCGGCATCGGTGTTCATGACCCACGACCAGCAAGAGATTGCGGCAGTCTTTCAGAAGGAGCTGGCGCGCGGGCGGTCCCGCGAGGTTGCCGCGGGCATGTCGTTGGTCGGACCGCACCGCGACGATGTGGGGTTTGTCGCGCAGGGGCGCAATCTGCGCACCTTCGGCAGCCGCGGCCAACAGCGCACGGCTGCGCTGGCCGTCAAGCTTGCCGAGGTCGCCATTATGCACCGCACCCTAGGCGCACCGCCGTTGCTGCTCCTGGACGACGTCATGTCCGAGTTGGACAGCAGCCGGCGCGGCATGTTGCTGGAGGCGCTGAAAGGAGTCGAGCAGGCAGTTGTCACCACTACCGACTGGGACGATTTTAGCCCGACATTCCGCGCCACGGCTCGCTGCTACCACGTCGCCGGCGGGCGGGTGGTGGAAAGAGACGAAACAACGCTCGGTTCGTAGTAGGCGCTTCAGCGTCGTTCCACAGAACCACGAGGCCCCCTTGCGGCAAGGGGGCCTCGTGGTTCTGTGCTATAGAGGTTTTGGCTTCCCGTCTGCGCGGGAATGACAAACGATGGGGCGGAGCCTGCGACATCTCAGTCGGAACTGCTCTTCGCGCCAGATTTGCGGCTGTCCGTCACGTACCAGCCCGATCCCTTGAACACAACACCGGGCACACTGTAGACGCGATGTACCAGCGGGTGGCCGTTGGGACAGCTTGGCGTGCTGTTGTCTGAAAAGGATTGCCGGCGCTCGAAGTGAGCGCCGCAACTGTCACACTCGTATTCGTAGATCGGCATGGTTTGAGGGTCCTCAAGAGCGGGCTGGCGCAGGTATTCATATGGCCGGCGACTTTACCGTGCGCCTATCACACGGGCTTTCTGTATCTCAAGCAAGCCCCGGACACATCCAACCGGACGCAAAAAGCAGGGCGACCGCTTGGCCGCCCTGCCTGTCTTGGTTGGTCCAGCTTACTTCGCCAGCACCTTGATCGTCTTCGGCTTGATCTCTTCGACCTTCGGCGCAATAATCGTGAGCACGCCGTGTTCGAAGGTCGCCTCGATGGCATCCGCGTTCACTGGAACGTTGAAGGAAATGGTACGCAGGAAACTGCCGTGGCGGCGCTCCCGCAGCAAGTACTCGACGTTCTCCAACGCGCCGGGGAACTCGCCCTTGATGGTCAGCGTGTCTCCCTCGAAGGTGATCTCCACATCCTCTGGCTTGATGCCGGGCACAGCGGCCACGATGACAACCTCTTCTGAGGTCATGTAGACATCGACCGGCAACTGCCATGCGCCGTTCACGTCGCCGGGCCTGCGAGCCAGCGCTGTCCAGCTCGGCTGCACAACGCTCTCCTCAAAAAGCCGATCCATCGCATCGCGCAGAGTGACGAAATCTCGCATTGGTTCCCAACGGGTTATATACCTGGTCATGTTGTGCCTCCTGTTTTCGTTCGCTGTATTTTCTCGGCTACAGACTCATTCACCGTTTATCGACAGCAGACATTGCTGTCCTTACGCCCTTATCATAGCCAGCCTGTGTTAGATAAGCGTATGCGCAGAGTTAGCATTCCGTTAGAAGGCCCTGCAAGCAAGGAAAAGTCCCTGCGCGGCTCGCACAGGGACCAAAGACCGGGTAGTCGCAAAACGCGTCAACGATCGACAACAACCGCACAACACATTCACGACGCGCTGAGCCGGTCAGCGCGCGATAACCGTGTGATCCTCGACGCGGTTGACACCAGGGACACTGCCGGCCAACTCGAGCAACGCATCGTGCTGCTGCTGGCTGCCGACCTTGCCCAGAACATGAGCGACTCCCAGAAACACATCAAACCGCACATCGGCGTCAGCGGTGCGCGGATCCTTCCCCGCTTTGGTTGCGGTCTGAATGGTCAGCGCTTCGTCGCTGATCAGGCGGTTGTCCACCGACCATGAACCGGCGGCCCGGCGAGCAATGCGATCAGCCAGGTCGTACAGAATCTGCGTGCGGACACGGCCTGCCAGCACGATCACCTGATCGCCGCCAGAGATTTCGATGTCAGCGGTGGTGGTCCGCAGCCCTTGTTCCTCGGCCAACTGGTCATGTACACGCCAGACAACCTCGGAATTCGACTCGTTGACTGTTGATACGCGAATCATCGTGGTGCCTCCTGAGGGGGGGGTGATTGTTGGTACGTTCATTATCGCACAAGATAGTGCGGGCGACAAGCAGATCGCCGCGCGCCCTGGCAGGGTGGACACCCGCTGACCGGCAGCGTACAATGACATCGGAACTGCTCATGCCACCAGAGTCTCAACCTTCGACCGCCGCCGTGCGCGGCTACCTCCTCGTGCTGCTGGCTGCCAGCCTGTGGGCGACGCTGGGCGTGATCTACACGCTGCTGGCCCGTGCCGGGCTGGCCGCGATAACCGTCGCCGCGTTGCGCGCCGGACTGGGTGGGCTGCTGCTGCTGGCCGGCCTGCTAATCCTGCGGCGCGACTGGCTGCGCATCAATCGACGCGCGCTGCGCGTTGTGCTGCTCTATGGCATCTTCGGCGTCGCGCTCTTCTACGCCAGCTACGTCAACGCGATCCTTTCGGTGGGCGTCGCGGTCGCGGCTGTGCTGCTCTATACCGCGCCGGCCTGGGTGGCGCTCATCGCCTGGCGCTTTCTCGGTGAGCAACTGACGCGCCGGCACGCTGGTGCGCTCCTGTTGACGCTGTTCGGCACGGCGCTGGTCGCACAGGTGTTCCGCACCGGCGTGGCCCAGATCAACGTTGCCGGCATCCTCTGGGGACTGCTGGCTGGCCTGACCTACGGGCTGTGGAGCGTGTTCAACAAGGTCGGCGTGCGGCACACCAACCCCTGGACGCTGCAATGCTACGGGATGCTGGTGGGCGGTTGCGCTGATCGCTATCCAGCCGCCGCTGGCGCTGAGCAGCGCAACCCCCACACCACAGACAGCCTTCTGGCTGCTGGCGCTGACCTTGGGGCCAACCGTCGGGGCCTCGGTGGCCTATGCAGCCGGCGTGCGCACGGTGCCTGTCAGCGTGGCCAGCCTGGTTGCAACGCTGGAGCCGGTGCTGGCGGCGCTGCTCGCGTTCGCGGTTTTGGGCGAGACGCTGAGCGCCGGACAACTGGTCGGCGGCGGGCTGATCCTGCTGGCAGTATGGCTGCTGCGGCCGCGAATTTCGCGCGTCCCGTGAACCTTAAAGTTGGCGGGTTTAACGGGATTGGGGATTGACGCCCCTCCCGCGCGCGTGCTATAATCATGGTAGCTGAGTGAGAACCTTAACAGACGAAAACGCAGATCGGAATGACGGTGACAACATCGAGTCGAGAGAATCGACCGACCAGGTTCACCGAATGAACGAAAGCAGATGGGAACCTCCTAACTCGTCCAAAAGGAACTCACAAAGTGAGGAGCAGGGAGCCCCGAGAAATCGTAGAGCACCGCACAAGTTGGCCGCAGAGGAGCCCTGTAGGGCATAACAATGCACGGGCTTAAGGCAACAGCCTGGAAATCAGGGCATCATGGTTGCCCATGCTGTCACATTGCAGCTAGCCCGGAACGGATCGCAGCTCGAAAGTTGCTTGAGGCCCTTGAACCGATACAGGTCCAGGATCATATCCTGGGCCTGTTTTTTTGTGCTTCACGCGGTCAGCAGATTTTGAACGGTCACGGTCGTTTTGGCAATGCCGTCCAACCCTTGTAAAATTCCTGGACAGGCTATCCACAAGGAGAAATGTCATGACGGAACTTGTCTTACGGCGCGGGCTGTTTTTCGAGGAATACCAGGTGGGTGCGACGATCAACACCCAGGGACGTACGGTCACGGAAACTGACATCGTCAACTTTGCGGCACTCAGTGGCGACTGGAATCCACTGCACACAGACGCCGAGACCGCCGGGCAAAGCCCGTACGGTGAGCGGATCGCCCACGGTCTACTGGTGCTCTCCATCGCCAGCGGTCTGGCGGAACGGATGGGGTTCATGACCGGCACCGTGCTCGGCTTCATGGGGTTGACGTGGGAGTTTCGCGGCGCCGTGAAGATCGGCGACACGATCCACGTTGCCGCCTCGGTCGAGGAGTTGAAGCCAATGCCCCGTCTTGGCGGCGGCTACGTCACCTTCAAGCTCCAGGTCCTCAACCAGGAGGACAAGGTGGTGCAGCGCGGCACATGGAAGATCCTGATCAAGAGCCAGGAAGGGTGAGTCTCCCGGCTTGAAGCAACATGTCTGATTTCGCCGCCTTGCAGCCCGGCGCCCCGGGGGTGAGCCGGCTGCACCGCATCACCCTGCCGACCCCGTTCGCCGTCGGACCGGTCCACGTCTATCTGGCCGAGGATGATCCGCTGACACTGATAGACAGCGGTCCGGACACCGAAGACGCGCTCGCTGCGCTGCAAGCCGGTCTGGCCGCGCTGGGCTACGACGTGTCTGATGTGCGGCGCGTTGTCATCACCCATAGCCATGTGGACCATTACGGCCTGGCACACCGCATCGCGGCGGCCGGCGGCGCCGAGGTTCTGGCGCACCCGCTGGCACGCCCGATCCTGGAGGACTGGCCGGAGTCGCGGGCGCGGCGCGAGGGTTTCAGCCACGAGATGTTGCGTGCCGCCGACGTGCCGGCAGAGTTAGCTGAGCGCACCGCCCGGTTGCTGCGCTCGTCGATCGCTTCCAGCAGCCCGTGCGCGTGGACGGTGTCCTGGGGCATGGCGCCCGGCTTGCTATGGCCGGGGCGGAGTGGCAGGTACTCTACTGTCCGGGCCACGCCGCCGACCTGGTCTGCTTTTACCAATCGGCCGCCCGTCTGCTGATCGGCAACGACCATCTGCTGGCAAACATCAGTTCCAACGCCATCGTCAGCGCACCGCCGCTCGGCGAGGAAATCCGCCGCCGGCCGCTCATCGACTACTGGGCGTCGCTGCGCAAGGTGGCGGACATGGATGTGGCGCTCACCCTGACCGGCCACGGCGAGATGGTCAGCGATACGGCCGGGCTGATCGAGCAGCGGTATGCGCTACGCCAGCGGCGCCTGGCGCGGTTGCTGGATCTGCTGGCCAGCGGCAGCCAGACGGTGTGGCAACTGGCACAGGGTCTGCTCCCGCGCATGGACGCCAACGACGCCTTCCTGGCAGTCTCCGAGGTGATCGGACACCTGGACGTGCTCCAAAGCCAGGACCAGGTGAGCGTCGAAACTGACGCCCGCGGCGCCTGGCGCTACATTGCTGCATAGCCGGGTGAGTAGATACGGCTTGGGTCAGAAGTTGGCCCAGTAACGAAACAGCGCCACCGGCCGGTGGCGCTGTTTCGTTCAATTGTCCGTACCAGCAAGAACCTACTGCACCGTAATTCGGGCAACCGCGGCGTCCTGAACGCCGTTGCTGCCGGCGCTGAACGTGATTGTCTGTTCGCCCGGCGCCAACGCCGCCACACGCACCGCCACCGCCACAACCTCGTTAGCCGGCACGGTGATCGGTAGATCGGTCACCTCCGCCCGCAGGCCGGCGCTTGCCTGTGCAGCCATCGTCACAGTCAGCGGCTTGTCTCCGTAGTTGAAGATCTGCACCTGGCCGAACGCCTCCTCGCCGGTCGCCATCGTGGCCGGCAGGCTGGGCGCGATGAACAGCGGCTGGAACACCGTGAGCGGCGCGGTGGCGCTGCCCAGCCGGCCGTTGCGGTCCACCGCCAGCGTGGTGATGCGCCAGGTTGTGATCGCGTCGCCGGTAGGGATCGTCAGCTGCACGCGCCCGTTTGTGTCGGTCAGGGCCTGCGGGTTCCAGTAAAGCGTCTGCGGAAACCGTTCGCGAACGATCGGCAGCGCCTCGAGCGGCACCGATGCGGGCGCAGCCTTGCGCACGATCAGCGGTTCGACCGTCGGCGCGGTCGCCGGCGTCGGGACAGTGGTTGCGGTTGCAGTCGGTTCCGGCGTCGGCGTATCGACCGGCTGCGGCGTCGGCTCAGGTGTGGTTGTGTCGGCGGACGGCGCTGCGGCCGGTGGTTCGGGCGGCGCCGTTGGCTCAGGCAGCGGCGTTTCGGTCGGCTGCGGCGTAGGTGTCGCCGTCTCGGTTGCGGTCGCTGCGGCCGTGGGCGACGGCGTTGCGGTTTGAGTCGCGGTCACGGTCACCGCGGGCGTCGTGTCGGCCTGGCGCAGGTTGGCGGCAGCGGCCAGCGTGTCTTCGCTGGCCGCGCCGCTTTCGGCGTCGGTCGTAGCTTGGCCGGTGACGGCCGGCTGTCTGCCCGGCGCGGTCACCTGCTCGTCGGGTGCGAGCGTCGGCGTCAGGGTGAGAGTCGCGGTCGCGGTGGGCGTTGCTGCCGGTGCCAGCGTATCGGTCGGCGGCGCTGTAGCTGTCAGTGCCAGCGTAGCCGACAGAGCGAGCGTGTCCGTGAGCGGCTCGGAGGGAGCGGTCAGCGCGAACGCGGCCACTTCCTCGTCGGCGGCGCGCTCAGCTTCCCCGGTTACCACAAGCGTTGGCGAAGGCGGCTCGACAACGACCGCTTCGCCTGCCGGTTCTTCGGAGACGGCCGCTGGCGTTTCCGTTTCGGTCGGTGACACCGCGTCCTTCTCGGCCATAACAGCTTCGTCGCCGGTCGCAACCGGCGTATCGGTTGCAGCGACCGCGTCGGCGACGATGTTCGCTTCCGCGGCCGGCGCTTCTGTGGCCGCGGCGCCGGCCAGCAATTGTTGCTGGGGTGCCGTTTCGGCCGGAGGCGCGATCTCGGGGGACTCGGATGCCTGTTCCGCCGGCGCCGCGGCCGGTGCGATCTGCTCCTGAGCCGGCTGCGGCGCGGATGCGCACCCGGTCAGCAGGCCGCTGTTCAGCCCGTAGACCGTCGGCCCGGTGATCCGCTGGATGATCTCTGACCCGTTCATATCGACCGCGTTGAGCGCCACCACCAGCGGCATGATCAGCAGCGCCAGCAACAGCACGGCCGCGCCGGCCGCCAGCGCGCCTTCCGTCCGCAATCCCCAGCCAAACAGCAGCAGCGCAGCCAGCAGCACGCCAAAGCCGACAGCCAGCGCCACGATCCAGATCGGATCCAGCGTCGCCCCCTGGCCGGCAGCGAAGGCCAGCAGCGCCAGCAACACCACGTAGCCCAGCAGCAGCAGCGCCACGTATTGCGCCCGCTGATCGTGCCGGCGCCACCCGTAGACCAACACGCCGGCCAGCAGCGCCAGCCAGATCGCGCCGGTCAGCGCCAGCAGCATCCCGGTGTTCTCAGGTGTGAGGAGGTCGATCAAGCGCTGGGTGCCGATCAGCAACGCCGCGCCAACGACGGCCAGCACCAGCAACGTCAGCAGCAAGCGGCCGGCTGCTGTTCCCAGCACTCCCGTGCGCCGCAGCCCGCTGACCACGATGAACGCGATCAGGATCGACACCAGGATCAGTGTCATGCTGATCAGCAGGCTGAGCAGGCTGAACGCCGCGGCCCGCTGTGAGTTGACCGCGCCGCGGCTGGCATTGTCCACAGACTGCGCGCTCAGGCTGTAGTCCTGCCCCTGGTAGAGCGCCCAGCTTGCCTTGGCCGTCAGTTGTTGGGCCGCCTGCAGGTCCTGGCGCGATTGCGTGTCCAGAGCCGCGCTCAGCGGCGCATCGGGCAGGCTGACCCCGTCGTCCTGCAACGCCTGGTCGAGGATGAAGTAGCTGCGGGCAAAGCCGGGTTGGTAAGGTCGCTGGGCAAAGACTGCCTCGTTAACCACCGATACACCGACGGCTGACTCGACCGGCACGCCGTCGCTGGTCGTCACGATGGAAACATTGGCTTCGTCGCCGGGACGATACTCGTCCTGGTTCGGGGTGATCGCTACCTGGATCTCCTCCGGCGCATCGACCACTGCCACGCGCGTGTCGCGCAGCACCTCGCCGTCGCCCGTGACCTGGTAGCCGTTGATCTCCAGCGTGCCCGCCAGCTCCGGCGTCAGGTCGAGCGCGAGCGACGCGCGCCCGTCCTCCACCAGCGCCGACTGAGTCAGCAGCGTCTGCCCGCCCTTGATCACGTCCACGTAGACCGCGTTGCCGGTACCGCTGGCAACCGCCTCCAGCGCGACCGTGTCGCCGACCTGGTAGATGGCGCGATCGGTGCGCAACAGCAGCGTTTCCCTGGCCTCGTCCAGCGGCAACTCGACGATGACCGAACCGGCGTGGCCGGACGTGTCCACCGCGGTGACCTGCACCTCCCGCGCGCCTTCGTCGCCGGCGCGCGGCGTGTAGCGCACCTCGGCCAGCCCATAGTCGTTGCTGGCCTCCTCGATGACCGCTCCCGACCCGATCTCGACCTGCAACGAGGTCGGCGCGGGCGAGCCGTCAGGATAGCTGGTCAGCACGTAGAGGATGTTCTCGACGCCGGTGCGCAGCGTCCCGCCTTCGGGCACGAGGTCGATCAGAATCGGCTGCCTGGCCAACGATAGCGTCTGCCAGCCAAACTGCGTGTCGCCGGCGCCGTCGGTGACGGTAGCCTCCAGCGCCAACTGCAGCACGCCCTGGTCGTTGAACGCGCCTGCCTCCAGCGCGGGCAGATCGAATTGGAACGCAAAGTTGCCGGCCGCGTCAGTCTCACCGGTCAGTTCACGCACGAAAAGGCGCTGCTCGCCGGCGGCCGGGTCGGCGCCCAGCCCATTGCCCAGGAGGCGCAGCTCCACGGCCGCGCCCGCGACCGGCTTGCCGAAGAAATAGCCCGCGCTGACCTCGCCGGTCACGCGATCGTCGGGCAGGTAGTACGGTGCGTCGGCCGTCACGTCGACGCGATAGTTAGGCAGCGGCGCCTCGCCCAGCGTCACGGTCAGTTCCGACACGGTGTCGTCCAGCGTTGCGCGCACCTGGTACGGCCCGAAGGGCGCGTCATCAGGCAGGACGAGATCGGTGGCCGCGATGCCAAAGTCGGAGCTCTGCTGCTCCTCGGACAATACCAGCGCGCCGTCGGGAGCCAGCACTTCAAACCGCACGGCGGCGTCGCCAGCAGGCTTGTCGTCGACGCGACCCAGCGCCAGCGAGCGCATGTGCAGCGTCTCACCCGGCTGATAGACCGGCTTGTCAGTGCTGAGCAGCAGCCGGTAATCCCGCTCCAGCAGCACGGGCGCGACGACTTCGTCCTCACCCAGTGCACTGTCGGTTTCGACCACCAGCTCGGCCGTGCCCTGCCAGTCGGGCGGCACCTCGAAGCTGACCGGCGCCGACCCCGTGGCGTCGGTGCTGCCGGTGTAGACAGTCTTGGCCAGCCCTGCCTGCCGCAGCCGCACGTTGACGTTGGCGTTGGCGACCGGCTGGTTGCTGGTCTGATCGTTGACCACCACCCGCAACGCCGCCTGGCTGCCGGGCGCCAGCGTGTCCTGGCCCAGCACGATGGTCTGCTGCGCCCCGCTCTGAACCGGCAGGCGCGCCGCATTGACCGCCAGCACGACGAACATCAGCGTCATCAGCGGAATGGCAGCCTTGCTGACCGGCCGCAACAGCTCCAGCAGGCCGGGCCAGAAGCCGCGGCCGGCCCGCTGGCCGCGGGCGCGTTCGGCCGCCAGCGCGCTGCGGATGCGCTCAGTCGCGGCAGCGGAAAGCGCCACGCTCTCGTAGGCCCGCGGCACGATGTCGTTCAGCCCGGATCGCAGGGCGCTCAACTCGGCCAGCGAGGCGCGACAAGCCTCGCACTGGCTCAAATGCGCCTCGGCGGATTGCATCTCCGCCGGGCTTAGCTCACCGTCAAGGTAAGCCAGAAGTTGTGCATCTAGGTGCGTCATTAGGTGTCACCCGAACAGCAACAGCAGCATCAATGTGCTGATGGAGCGGTTGCCGGCCAGGTCTGGCGATTGTTCGGTGATGATCTCCTGCAGTTTCTTGTGGGCGTTGAACAGTCGGGACTTGACGGTCCCGACGTTGATGCTCAACGCCTCGGCGATCTCTTCGTATGAAAACTCCTGGCCGTAGCGCAGCAGCACTACGTCGCGATGGACGTCGTTGAGCTGGTTGACGGCCTTCCAGAGTCGGGTCTTCTCTTCTTCTTTCAGCGTGACGCCCTCCGGGCTGCCGTCGACGTGGCCCGCCAGGCTGACGTCAACTGTCTCCGCTTCGGCGGGCATGCGCTCCAGCTTTTCTTCCAGCTCGTCCCAGTCGGCGGACGGCAGGCGCTTGCGGCGCAGCCGCGTCTTGCAGCGGTTGACGGTGACCCGGTAGAGCCACGTTTCAAAGCGGGCCGGGCCGTCCACATCGTAGGTTTGCAGGCCTCGCAGCACGTCCATGAAGGTCTCTTGCGTCGCTTCTTCAGAGTCGTCGCTGTTGCGCAGCGTCATATAGGCCACGCGGTAAACATAATCCTTGTAGCGTTCGAACAGCGCATCGAAGGCTGCGGGCTGGCCAGCCTGGTGACGCCTGATCAGTTCCTCGGTGCTGACACCGTAGGTCTTGCCGTTGCGCGCGCGCGGCCCGGAGGCCGGCTCAACAGCGGTTGCTACATCGGAAGGCACGGGTGTTATCCTTGGCGCCTGACCATTACATGCGGGTCGGTGGGTGTTTGTTCGCGGCGCGACGAACGACGCGGGAATCCGGAGAAAGACATGGACGCAGTGTAACGAGGGAAGGAAGACGTGTCAAACTGGTCAGGGATGCGATTTCAAGACAAGAACGGCGTTCGTCCCCCCCGACGAATCAACGACGAGGAGATTCTTTTTACAGAATGAAAGAGTTGTGGTATGCTTATCCCACGAACGCCTTCTCTGCAGTCTACTTCCCCCCAACTGTAGAGCGGGCGTTCTCGCGTCCAGAGATTGGACGTTTCTCACCGATCTGGGTGCGCTGTACCACAGCGAATGGGGACGGCCAATGCCGGCGGCTCCGCTCCGTCATTCCTGCGGAGGTGGGAATCCAGCGTCTTTGTCACACTGGACCCTTGCCTACGCGGGTGTGGCGACTGTGGCATGTTTCGCATCCCCCGATGCGTACGGTGGTGTCGAACGAACCCGGCATCTGAGGATGCCTACTCCGCGGCATGAGTCTGTTAGCGCAGCCGACGTTTACTCATCGCGGAGTTCGCATCCTCCGATGCGAACGGTGGGGTTGACCGAACCCGGCATCTGAGGATGCCTACTCCGCGGGACGAGTTCGTTAGCGCAGCCCGCCGTGTTGACGGCGTTTGCGCACTCCGGCAGCGGCCAACATCACAAGTAGCAGCGCCAACGCGACCGCCGCGACAGAGCCAGCCGGCGGCGCGGAAAAGATGTTCTCGGCGCCAGTCACGGGCAGGAAGATGGGCGTTATGTTCCAGGGTGCGTCGTCGGACGCGAAGATCGTGGAGTCGTCCGCCATCGCACGAACGACCGTGGCGGCCGGTGAGGCGGGTGGACCCTCATAGATGTCCTCAGGCGTCCTCGGCAGGATCCGGTAGTTGCTGTCGTAGGGCGCCTCGTCGTCGTTCTGGCTGACGACGCCCACGACCGTCCAGATCTCGCCGTTGTTGACGTAGGGGCGACGAAAGCCGGTGTATTGCTTGACGGTGATGCGCGCCTCGCCGCTGCCATCGTCGAGGTAGAAGGTGGTGTCGCCGTAGAAACCGGTGATCGCGCCGGTGATCTGCGCCAGCAGCCCTTCGGTGGCTTCACTAACGTCGCCAGTGCGGATCGCGGCAGGCAGGGGCGGCGCGGCCGGACCCATCGTCTTGATGTCGTCAATACGCGTCAGCTTGATCTCCTTTTCGCCATCCAGGGTGCCCAGCCGGCCGTTGACTCTGATCCACTGTCCTTCACTCAGCGGCGGCCACTGGCCGGAGCGCAGATAGACCAACATGCCTCCAGTGGCGTCCTGGATGTAGATCTGCTGATCGTCGAAGATGTCGGGCAGCACCGTCACCTGGCCCTCCAGAGTCACACGAACATCGTCAGGCAGCGTGCGGGCATGGGCGATGGGCGTCAGGTCGAAGTTGAAGCGGTCGTAGGGTGGCTCTTCCCCGCCCTCGTCAGATGTGCCAGCCCCGCCCGGCTCGCCTGGATCCGGTTGGTTGGCCGCGCCCGGCGACTCCTGACACGCGGCGGTCCAATCGCCGGTTCCGTCGGGCAGGCGGCACCACGACTGGTCGTAGCCGGAGAAGCCCGTGTAGTGGAACTGGTCGGCAAGCTGGTCGTTGGGGAAGGTGAGGGTTACCCATTCGTCGCGTGCGTCCAGGGCGATGTCGCTGGCGCTGCGATAGACGACGAGATAGCCGCCGGCGTCGAGATGTGTTCCCAGGGGCAGCACATAGGTATGTCCCGCGCCGCCTGGCTCACCATCGGCCAGTTTCCAGCCGGACAGGTTGGCTGGCTGGTTGCCGGCGTTGACCAACTCGATCCACTCGTCCAGGTAAGTTGGCTGACCGTCGCCATCCCAGTCCACATCGCGCGGCGAAGGCAGCACCTCGTTGAGGTATACCTGTTCATCGCCGGTGAAGCCGGGCAGGTTCGGCCCGCCGGGGGAAGGCGGATACAACTCGGTCCACGCAGTGCCGCCCTCCTGCTCCTTGCTGACGGCGCGATCGGGTGCTGTGTTGACGTAGTCGCGGCGCTCGACCTGTGAGCCATCCGGCCAAAGCAGCCGCACGCTGTCGGCGCTGTCGTTGTTGAGAGCGACCCCGGTTTCGCTGCGGAAGAAGACCAGGAAGCCGCGCGCTGGAATCGTCGTGCCTGCCGGGATCTGGTAAGGTGTCGTCAGGTCAGGCGCAGCCAGCGCGCTGTCGGTGTCATCCAGGAACCAGCCGCTCAGATCCACCGGCGCGGCGGCCGCGTTGTACAGTTCGATGTACTCATCGCCAGAGTCGCTTTGGCCATCGTTGTTCCAATCACTGGCCGGCTCGGGCATGAACTCGTTGAGGCTGACAGTGGTCGGGAAAGGAGTCGGCGGGGTGGGGGCCGGAGTCGGTGTGATGCCGGCCGTGTTGCTGGCGCCGGGCGAGGGCAGGTAGACGGTTGTCCATGAAGTGCCGCCGTCGGTCGTCTTGCTGTAGGCTTCGTCGTCGCGGCTGGCGGTGTACTCGAAGGCTTCCGCCGGGCTGCCATCGGGACGCAGCAGGCGCACCCAGTCGCCGTCGTTGTTGAGGGCGACGCCCGTCTCGCTGCGGAAGAAGAGCAGGAAACCACCCGGTTCGATCAGGACGCCGGCAGGGATGATGTACGGCTGTGTGCCCTCCGGCGCGTAGAGGTAGACCGCGCCGGCCGCGCCGTCGTCCTCGTCGTCCAGCGCCCAGCCGCCCAAATCCACTGCGATCGGACCGGGGTTGTATAGCTCGATGTATTCGTCGGCCGCGTCGGGCGTGCCGTCGCCGTTCCAGTCGCTGGCCGGGTCGGGCATAAACTCGTTGAGCAGCACGGTGCCGTAGTTTGGCGGCGGTGTCGATCCGGGCGTCGGCGTCGGCGTCGGCGATCCGGTGGGTGTGGCCGTAGGTGACGGCGTCGGCGTGGCGGTGGGACCGGGCAGATTGGGCAAGCCGGGCGACGGTGGGTAGACGTCCGTCCACAGGCTGCTGCCTTCGGCCAGCTTGCTGTAGGCCAGATCGTCGTCGCTGGTGTCGTAGCTCGCCTCCTCGATCAGGCTGCCATCCGGTCCCAGCAGCCGCACCGCGTCGCCGTCGTTGTTCAGGGCAACGCCCGACTGACTGCGATAGATGACCAGGAAACCCTGCCCGGGCAGTGTCGTGCCGGCCGGGACATGATAGGGCTGGCTGCCGCCGCCTGCCAGATCGTCCAGCATCCAGCCGCCGAGATCGACCGGGAAGCTGTTGGCGTTGTAGATCTCGACGTATTCGTCCTCGGCGTTTGCCACGCCGTTGCCATCCCAGTCAGACGCGGGATCAGGCAGGTATTCGTTGAGGCTGATGCCGCCGGGCAGCGGGGTCGGCGTGCCGGCCGCGGTCGGCGTAGCGGTCGCGGTGGCTGTAGCGGTCGCGGTTGCGGTAGCTGTTGCCGAGCCGGGCTGGTTGCCCGCGCCGGGGGACGGCGGGTAGCTGTTGGTCCACGACGTCCCGCCGTCCTCGGTCTTGCTCCACGAGATGTCGTGACCCGTGGACCCGAAGTTGAACGCCTCGACCTCATAGCTGGCCGGGCCGACCAGTCGCACGTCATCGCCGTCGTTGTTGAGCGCGACACCGCTGGTCGAGCGGAACACCACCAGAAAGCCACCGCCGGGGATCACCGAACCGACGGGCAGCATGTAGGGTGGGCTGCCGTCGGGCGCGCGCCCCTGGTCGTCGTTCTCGTCGTCCAGCCACCAGCCGCTGACATCCACCGGCGCAGCGCTGCTGTTGAAAAGCTCGATCCACTCGTCGTTCACGTCGGCCACCCCGTCGCCGTTCCAGTCCGACGCCGGGGATGGCAGAAACTCGTTGAGCGTCACATGTGACTGGATCTGTCCCGCCGGCAGCGGAGTCTGGCCGAAATTAAGCTCATCTACCGTGCCGCCGGGCTCTACCGTGACTGCGTAGCTGGCCGCGGTGGTGCTGGCCATGTGCACCGGCTGAGCATCTCGCACGGTGTGCAGGCCGGGCGCGACGTTGAAGAAGCCGTACCAGCCGCTGGTGTTGGTGAGGTAGCTGCGCGAGTCGTCCAGCATGACCAGCACGCCGGCCAGCCCCTGTTCGCCCAGCCACGGCTCGTAGACACCGTCAGCGTCGGCATCGACGAAGACATGGCCGGCCAGTGCGCCGGTGGCCGGGAGCGTGGGCGTCGGCCCTGCCAGGTTGGCGCCGCCGGGCGAGGGTGGATAGGCGGTCGTCCACGAAGTCCCGCCGTCGCTGGTCTTGCTATAGGCTTCGTCGGGCGCGTTGGCGGTGTAGGCATAGGCTTCGACCTCGCTCCCGTCGGGACGCAGGAGGCGGACGCTGTCACCGCCGGAATTGTTGAGCGAGATGTGGGTCTGGTTGCTGAAGAAGACGAGAAAACCGTGTGCTGAAATCGTGCTGCCTGCCGGCAGGGTGAAGGGCGGCGACCCGCCGTCGGATCTGTCGTCCAGCTTCCAGCCGCTCAGATCAACCGCTTGGTCGTAGCTGTTGTATAACTCGATGTACTCGTCGTCGGCGTCTCCCGTCTGGCCGTTGCCGTTCCAGTCGGTCACCGGGTCGGGCATGAACTCGTTGAGGCTGATGGAATCGACCGTGGACGCAGGAGTGGCTGTTGCGGTCGGTGTTGCGGTCGGTGTTGCTGTGGACGTGGCTGTTCCGGGCACGGTCGCAGTAGCCGTCGCGCTTGCTGTGGGGGTCGCGGTCGGCGTGTCTGTTGGCGGCGGCTGGTTGCTCGTTCCGGGTGATGGCGGGTAGGTCGTGACCCAGGTGCCGCCGCCATCGATGGTGCGGCTGTAGGGAATGTCTTGCTGAGCCGAGGGATAGCTTGTCTCGTCGGCGACGCTGCCATCGGGATGCAGCAGGCGGACACTATCGCCAGGACTGTTGTTATTCAGGCCTATGTGAGTCAGATTGCTGAAGAAGAGCAGGAAACCGTTTGCAGCGATCACACTACCGGTAGGCAGAGTAAACGGCGGTGTTCCCCCATCCACGATGTCGTCCAGTTGCCACCCGCTGAGATCGAGCTCGAAATCGTTGCTGTTGAAGATCTCGATGTACTCGTCGTCGTTGTCCCCCGTGATTCCGTTGCCGTTCCAGTCGACTACGGGATCGGGCATAAACTCGTTGAGGGTGATTCCGGTAGGGAAAGGCGTCGCCGTTGGGCCGATGGTGGGTGTGGACGTGGCTGTTGGTGTAGCCGTGGGCGGGGGAGGTAGATTGGGGTTGCCGGGCGACGGTGGGTAAGGTGGTCCATTCACCACCGCCGTCGATGGTGCGGCTAATGCTCGGTCTACCTGCGTTGCCGATAACTGTGCTCGTCAGCAACGTGTCGTCAGGATGAACAGAATCGGAGCTGAGTCGCCACCGTGTTGTTCAGAGCCATGTGTGTCTGATTGCTGAAGAAGACAAGGAAGCTATGCTCGAATGACGCTACCAGGAGGCAAGGTAAACGGTCCGCTATGTTACCAGCATATCATCCAGCTTCCATCCACTGAGATCGATCTCGTAGTCGTTACTGTTGTAGATCTCGATGTACTCGTCGTTAGCCTCGCTGATGATGCCATCATCGTTCCAGTCAGATACTGGACGCGGCATGAACTCGTTGAGCGTCACACCGTCAGGGTACGGCTGCGCGGCGTGAGGCGCGGCACGGATTGCGGCGGCCGACACACGATCATCTGGCGAAGCTGAAGCCGCCGGGCCGCGAAGCTGGCCAAGGGCGAGCAAGCCCGCAAAGCAAACCACCACCAAGACAGCGATAATTGCACGACGCCCAGAATTCCCTGACATCCGTCCCTCCTCTGCGATTGTCCGGCGTCCCCTCCGCGGGCGCCGGTTCACCGGGTAGCCAAATGGCTCGGCTACCCCCCGATCCTGCACCGATGTGTTACTTCAGTTCTTTGGGCATGTCACCCAGAGATGATTCCAGCGCCTGCATCCAGCGCTGCGCTTCCTGCATTCGCTGCGATCCATAGGTTTCCTGCAGCCGCCAAAGCTGGCGCACTAGCGCTTTGACCCCTTCGATCTCCTTGCGGATCGGCGGGAGCTGCACCGCCAGGTCTCTGTTGACCTTCTGTTGCTCGACCCAGCGGCCATCCCATTCAAGGATCTGCTTCTTCCAACGCTTCTCATCCTCGGCCACGAAGTCGTCCAGTTCCTTGCGCTGGCGCTCTTCTGCAAGGCGCTGCAACTCGCCGACCTGATGCTGCTCGCGGCGGATGCTCTCCTCAAAGCCTTGCAGGCTGATCGCCACACGTTTAGCGTCCGCGATATGGCTGTCGAACTCCTGCAGTTTCTTGTGCTGCAATTCGATACCGGCCCGCTGCTGTTCCATCTCTTCGTGCCAGCGAACCATCTGCCGGTCGCGCTCGGCATCCTTCAGCTTCTGCGCTTCGACGAACGTGGTGACCTCCTCGCGAATCTGGGCCGGGATCGGCTGAATGGTGGTCAACCCGCGCTCAATGCGCTGCTGGTTCGACTCCAGGACCTGTAGCTTGCCCGAAGATCCCTCCGTCCGCTTGAACAGTTCGACCGTTTCCTGCTGCAACTGGGCGATGCGCTTGTTGTCCTGCGTGCGCTGTTCCATGAGAAAGGGCAGGCTGCGGGTGCGCTCGTCGATATCCTTGTTGATGCCGTTCAACTGCTGGCGCAACGCGAGCACGATCTCGGTCAGTCGCTGGTCCTCCACCTTGCGCTGCTGCAACTCCTCTTCGATGCGGCTAAAGCGGGGCAACTCTTTGCGCACCTCGGCGATGTTGCGCGCCGCGGCCTCGCGCTCGCCGGCGCGCAGGCGTTCTGCCTCGCGCAGATCCTTGGCGTGCTGCTCATCCTGCCGCTGCAGCATCAACACCAATTCGTTCTTCAACTGCTGCAGCGCCTGATCGACCTGATTGAAGCGCACCAACTGCGCCTGTGTGCTGGCAAGCTGGCCTTCCAACTCCTGCACGCGCCGGGCCTGCTCCACGATTTCCGTGGCCTGGCTTTCGATGCGCTGCTGTAGCTTGGCAATCTCCCCACGTTCGCGGCGGTGTTCTTCGTCCAGCCACGTAACCATTTGGGTGAGTTGATCTATATCCATGCAGTCCTCTTCAAGGAAAGATGCGCTGAACTGCGGTGGGGGGTGCCGGCGGTTCAGCGTCGTTCTGGGGCGGCATTATAACATGCATCAAAAGGGCTGGCAATGCGCAAAAGCGGTGCGCGCAGCGGCGTTTTGGTAAAGGTCGCCAGGCACTGCGCGGGGTCTGATCACCATCGGGATTAGCAGCCTTTGCCGGCGCCGCCATCGGCGGGTCCGCGGCCGCAACCACTTCTTCGGGCGAGCCGGCTGCTGACGCCGCATCCAGCAGGTCTGGCACCAGCTTGCCGGGCACAACGCGCACCTGGGCGCCGCCGCGCCGCCAGACTTGGGCCAGCACATCTTCGCTCATGGCCGTGCGCTCTCCTGCCGCAGTTGGGCTGGCCGGATGATACCACACCCCGCGCCAACCAGACAATTGGGGATCCTGCTGGGCGTGGCCTGGCCGATAGGGTTTTGAGGCCAGTTGCAGGCAGTTTAGCGGGCTGCTTTGCGCGCCGCGAGCGTGATGTACCAGTGGTTGGAGTACTGCTCGCCGTCGATTTCTACCAGCGCCAGCTTCTGCCGCTGTGCAGGGGACAGGCTGCGGAGGATGCCGTGGATTTGCCCGACGTTCTCGGGGGAGACGTGATCGGTGAGAGAACTCAGCGGGCGGTGCTTGACGTACTGTTCAGAGACGAGAACGGCACATCCAGCCGCTTCCAGCATCTCTTGCCACTCGCCTGGGCGATACTGGCGCACATGCGAGTCGTCGTGCAGCCAGTCGAGGCGATTCATGACGCTGTCCACGAACTCGTCCTCCGGCACGCTGCGGTCATCGATCAGCAGCATGCCGCCCGGTTTCAACATGCGCACCATCTCGTCGATGGCTTCCTGGATATCGCTGAAGTGATGGGCCGCGCGCCGGCACGTCACCAGATCGTATACGTCGTCGTCGAACGTCTCATCATCGAAGGGAAGCTCGTGGATGTCGCCCAACTTGAACCGCACGTTGGAAACCCCGGCATCTTCTGCCAGGCGCTGTGCGCGAACCAACATCTCGGGCGTCAGGTCGATGGCAACGACGGACGCGACATAGGGACCGAAGGCAAAGGCAGTGTGTCCCGTGCCGGTGGCGACGTCCAGAACACGCCAGTTCGGCTGCGGCTGGGCAATCTCTACCAGCCGGCCAAGGACCTGGGGATCGGTGTGAGCTGTGCTGGTTACGTAGAGGTCGGCACGCGCTGCGAAGACGGCGCGCGCTCGGTCTTCGGTGGTGGGAGATGTTTCAGTCATTGCGCCTTGGTCCAGCGGAAGAATCTCATGGCGACATGAGCAGGCAGGGTCGATCTAGACACAGTATAGCGGATTGTCACCCGCGCTGCTATGACGAGAATCATACTGGCGTGCGAACCAAATGAAAACGCCGGCAACTGGTCTTGCGACTTGCCGGCGTCAGGGTCAGATCAGGCAGGGAGGCGAGAAAAGACCTACGGCTTTGTGACTTCCTTGCTCTCGTCCTCTGGAGCGGGATCAGCTTTCTCTCCTTCGTCATCGCTGAGAGCCTTGCGAAACTCGCGGATGCTGTTGCCAAGCGCGCCACCAACGCCGGAGAGCCTGCTGGTGCCGAAAATCAAGACCACAATCACCAGCACGATCAACAACTCTGGAATGCCGATGCCACGAAGACCAAACATAGAACTGCCTCCAATCGAAGAGAGTACCAACACAGCCATGATACCCCCGTGAACGGGAAGTGTCAAGTCACTTCTAACATCGCGGTGTCGGGGCGGCGGGCGCGAAAAAGGAGCTGGCTCGCGAAAAGCCAACTCCTTTTCATTAGCCTACTAGACGACTACGTACTAGCTGAAGTGCTGATACGTGCCGTTGTTGTAGAGTACCCAGACACCGGTGGTCGATGTCCACAGCATCATTCCGCCTTGATACTGCTGTGTGCTACCGGTGGTCGCCTGAGCGGGAGCCTTGCCCCAGCCCAGCTTCTGCGACACGTTGTCCTGATTGCGCCAGACCTTGCCTATGCCGTATTCGGGCTGGCACCAGCCGGGCGGCGGGTAGAGCGCCGGATTGTATACCGGATCGCTGGGTGTCCACGTGTTCTGGAACTGCTGCCAGGTTCCATTGTTGTACATCACGTAGATCGTCCCATTGGTGTCGTTGGCCACCACAAACCCGTTGCGGAACCATTGCTGAGCGCCGCTAAAGCCCTGTTCAGGCGTTGTTGGACACCCAAGCTGCTGGCGCACCGATGGGTTGTTGAACCACACCGTACCGAACCCGTTCTGCGGCTGAATGCTGCATTGGGATGATGGCGATTCTCCTGGCTGAGCCGGCGGCGGGAAGTACCCACCTGATTGACCGGGGCAGCCCGGTGTGCACGGCTGAGCCGGATAAACCGGCGGCGGCGGTGGTGGTGGCGGCGGAGGTGGTGGCTTCGGCCTCGGCGTGTAACAGTAGATCAACAGCGTCTGGCCCGCATAGATGCGGTTGGGATTCGTAATCCCATTGCGTTGCGCCAATGTCCACATGTTCACGCCATAGTAACTGGCGATGCCGGAGAGGGTCTGCCCGAACGTGACGGTGTGATAAACACACTGTTGTCCGCCCGGATGTGAGCTCCCAGCTTCGGCGGCAGGGGTCAACGCAGCGGCAGGTAGCGCCGTCAAGACCAGTGCCATTAAGAGACCAAACAAGACTGCTCGCTTCATGATCATGTCTCCTTCTGTGATCAGAAGCCGATAGTTCCGCGCCCCTATTTTACCATAAGCTGTCAATACGTCAAGCAGATTGGCAGAGGATTTCTGCGTTTGCAGACAATTTAGGGTGACTATTCCCACAACCTGTCCAAGACTCGCGGCACGGATATCGCGCGCGAGTCGGACAGGAGGTTGCTCGGGGCGGGGGACAGAAGACTGGCTACAGCAAGCTGATCGGGTCGACGTCGACACGCCACCCCTGGGGTATCTCGATGGTGCGCAGGAAACCAGCCGGATCGACGGCCCGCACGATGATCTGCCAGCGATACTTCCCTTGCTCGCGCCCGAAGAAGCAGGGCGCAGGTCCGATGAGTTCAATTCCCGCCAGGCCGCGCTCAGCGATGGCGAACTTCAGACCACGGGCCAGCGCTTCAGCCGCCTCCTGCGCCTTCTCCCGACTCCGATGAATGAACAGCAACCGGGCGAGCCGGCGGAAGGGCGGGTAACCGAGCTGGCGGCGAAAGCTGATCTCCTGGCGGTAGAAGTCGGGGTAGTCGTGCCGCCGCGCGGCCTGGATCACGTAGTGTTCCGGCCGATAGCTCTGGATGATCACCTGGCCCCCCAGCGGACTGCGTCCGGCCCGGCCCGCCACCTGGGTAAGCAGCTGAAAGCTGCGCTCGGCCGCGCGAAAGTCCGGCAGATAGAGTCCCACGTCCGCGCTGATGACCCCGACCAGCGTGACCAACGGCAGGTCCAGCCCCTTGGCGATCATCTGTGTGCCGACCATGATGTCGGCTTCGTGGCGAGTGAACTGGTCGAGGATCGCTTCGTGGCTGTCCTTGCGGCCGGTCACGTCCCGATCCCAGCGCACGACCCTCGCCTGGGGCCACAGGGTGCTCACCAGCTCTGACACCTTCTCGGTGCCCGCGCCCAGGTAGCGAATACGACGGCTTTCGCACTCGGGACAGCGTTCAGGGGCGGCGGTCGCGCGGCCGCAATGGTGGCACACGATAGCCGCGCGGCCGCCGCGCCCCTCGTGATAGGTCAGCGGCACGTCGCAGTGTTCGCATGTCAGCACGTGGCCGCAGTCGCGGCACATGATAAAAGTAGCTGTGCCGCGCCGGTTGAGAAAGAGGATCGCCTGCTGGCCTGCAGCCAGCGACCGGTCAATCGCCTCGTGCAGCGCCCGGCTGAACATCGAGCGATTGCCGGCGCGCAGTTCCTGGCGCAGATCCACCACGTGCACCGGGGGCAGGTCAGCGTAGCGCGCCTCGCTCAACTGTGGCGCCACCGGGCGGTAGACTGAAGTTGCCAGATGCCAGCGGCGCTGCTGTTCGGCGATGGCGCGGGCGTGTCCCATGATCCGGCGCGGCATTTCCAGGAGCCGCAACTGGCCCAGTTGCGCCCGGTGATATGCCTCCAATGAAGGAGTAGCTGATCCCAGGATCACCACTGCGCCGGTCAATTGGCCGAGCCGCAGCGCCGCCTCGCGGGCGTGATAGCGGGGCGTCCGCTGGCTCTCCTTGAAGGACGGATCGTGCTCCTCGTCCAGGATGATCAGGCCCAGGCGCGGCAATGGCAGGAAGAGCGCCGAACGGGTGCCCACGATGACATCGACCGCGCCTGACCGCGCCCGGCGCCAGACGTCGTAGCGCTCGCCGGGGGTCAGGTCGCTGTGATAGATGGTGACCCGCTGGCCAAAGCGAGCAGCGAAGCGCCGGACTGTCTGCGGAGTCAGCGCAATTTCCGGAACCAGCGCGATGGCCTGCCGGCCGCTGCGCAGTGTCGCCTCGATGGCGCGCAGGTAGATCTCGGTCTTGCCGCTGCCGGTGACGCCGTGAAGCAAGAAGGCGTTTGACGCATCGCCGCGAACGAAATCGCTGCCGGGCAGACGGTCACGGTCCGTGGCAGATTCCCCCTGAGCTGGCACCGGCCTGCTTTCGCTGTCAGACGCCGAATTCAGTCGGCGGCCGTCCGCGTGGGCATCATCGTCGCCGAGCGCACCCTCGATCTCTGCCCACACGCGTGCCTGGTCCGCAGTCAGGGGCGGCGCGCTGTCGGCCACGAACTCCTTGCCGGCCAGCGGATCACGCCAGACCTCTTCGACTCCCAGGCTGATCAGTCCTGCCGCTTCCAGATCCCGCAGCGCTGCCAGGTTGGTGTCAACCTCCGCGTAGAGCCACCCGATCCAGACCGGCCCGTTCTCAGCCGCCAACGCCTGGAGGACGCGACGGTACTTCTCCCCACCGCGCAGCTCGATCACGCGTTCCGGCACATCGGCCGGCGGGATCGCCAATTGCACCATCTTCTCATCGTCGATCTCCACCCAGCCGCGGCGCGCCAGACTCTGCACAGGCGAAGGCGAGCAGCCGACCGCGGCGCACACTTCTTTCAGGTCCGCTGGTTCACCGTTCTCGGCCAGCCAAGCCAACACCTCCGCCTGCTTTGAACTGCGCCCCAGCGTCGGCAGGACCCGGTCGATCGTCTCCTGGCTGACCAGCAAGGCGATCTGGCGCTCGGTCTTGGCCTTGATGGGCGCGTCAACGATCCGGCGGCGGCGGGCCACCAGCCCCTGCTCGATGAGCGGATCGAGGATGCTGCGGCGACTGAGGTCGAGTTCATGGCGCGCCAGCTCGCGCTCAGGGCTCTGGCCCTGTTCGCGTAGCAGACCGATGACGGCGTGTTGTTCCGGTTTCAGATCAGGAAATTGGGGGAAGTAGCCAGCCGGGTGAAGCGCCTCGGCAAACTCTTCAGTGGCAAATGCAAGCTGAGGTGAAGCGGCCGTCGAGCCATCGTGAGCCAGCACGTGCAAGGCGCGATCCGTCAGCTCGTAGACGGTCTCGGCCTTCAACGCAAGACCGGTGGGCAACATCAGCAGCAGGCAGTCCAGCAGCGGCGCCAGACAGACCAGGCTCAGCCAGCGCGCCAGGTCGAGCTGCGCTGCGGTACAGACAGGCTCCGGCAGCACCAGATCGATGATGGGGCGCGCGGATACGCCCTGCGGCAGATTCCGGGTTAGCGCCACGACCACGCCGTGAAGTCGCTCCTTGCCGAACGGGACCCACACCAGACTGCCGGGCTTGACCCACTCGCGCAGGTCGGCCGGCACGGTGTAGTGAAAGGTCATCCCCAGCGCGGCCGGACTGTCGTCCTTGGCGGCATCCGCTGTGGGGTTGGCGACAGCTTGCAGCCGGCGCGCCATCGGCGTGTGGACTGCGACTTCGGCGTACATCGTGCCCTCAGCCACCGCGATGACTATCCCCAACGCATAGTGCCCGCGTAGAGCAACACCGACATGACCACCAGAATCAGGAGGATGATCGGCAGTTGGCGGCGCAGGCGATTGACGTCCTCCAGGATGACTGAATTCTCGCCGTAGGGCTGGAAGACGGTGGGCATTTGATACTGCGGCGCAAGCACCCAACCCAGCGCCGCGCCGAAAATCAGCCCGCCGATGTGCGCATAGTTGTTGATGCCGGGGAAGGTGAATCCAAACACGAGGTTGATGCCGGCCACCAGCAACAGGCTGCGCAACTGTTGCTGCGAAGCCTGGCCGAAGGTCGCGCGATGGCGGTAGAAGAACGCTATCTCCGCGCCGATCAGCCCGAAGATGGCGCCGCTCGCGCCGGCGGACACGTTGGCCGGAGCCAGCACGTAGGACACCAGGCTGCCGCCCAGCCCGCTGAGGATGTAGATCACCAGGTAGCGTCCCGAGCCGTAGAGTCGTTCCAGCCCGAGACCGATGACGTAGAGCGCCCAGGTGTTGAACGCGAGGTGGACGAGCCCGATGTGGATGAACATGCTGCTTAACAGGCGGTAGAAATCGCCGCTGGCCACCAACTGGTTCTGCTGAGCGCCAAAAAGCACCAGAACCCGCGTATCCTGGCTACCGTTGAGTCCCAGACCGTTGAGGAAACCGAACGCGGTCATCGCCAGAAACACCAGGACATTCAGGCCTATCAGCACATAGGTCCAGCGCGGCTTGCTCATTGGTATCTGGAACGCGCGCTGCTGTTGCACCGGCGGCATTTGTTGAGGGCTGTTCACGGTTTGCCTGCTTTCAGAGCACTTCTCAAGGTTACAGCGCCACCGGCTGCCAATCGACGCGGCACCGCTCAGCGGTCATGATGGCCAACACCTGATCGACAGTGTCGTCGAGCGCATCCTCGCGATTGACCACCACGTATTTGAAGGTCTCGACCCGTCGCAACTCCTCGCGCGCGGTGGCAACGCGCATGGCCAGCATGCCTTCGTTCTCCGTGCGACGGTCGCGCAGCCGGCGCACCATCTCTTCGTCCGACGAGGCGATCAGGAAGATGGTCACGGCCTGCGGCACCATGCGCTGCACCGTCTCCACGCCCTGGACATCCACCCGCAGCACGACGTCCAAACCGCTTCGCAGCCCCTTCCGCACCTCGGCTTTAGGAATCCCCTTGTAGTCCCCGTAGACAATTGCGTGTTCCAGCAACTCTTGGGCCTCGATCATCTCGGCGAACTGCTGCATGGTGAGAAAATGGTAGTCTACGCCATCGACCTCGCTGGGGCGCTGGGGACGTGTGGTGGCCGTGACAACCTGGTAAAACTCGGCGCCGCGTTCGCGCAGCCCAGCCATGGTCGAGTCCTTGCCGACGCCGGAAGGGCCAGACAGGACAACCAGCAGCGGGCGCGGTTGCGCGAACGTTTCGTAAGGCGAGAGGTCAGACGTGCTGTCGTTCATCTAGGTTCTTTTCCGACCCGAGATGACAGCTACGTTCAGAACGTGACCGTCATCTGAAGAATCAGTATAATAGGTCACAGTATACAGCGAGGTTGTCATAGTGCCTATCTACGAGTATCGATGTGCCAATTGCCGCCGCCGCGTTAGCGTTTGGTGGCGTACCTTCAGCGCTGCCGAAACAGGCGATCCTGTCTGTCCGCGCTGCGGCGGAACACAGCTCAGCCGGCTTGTCTCCAAGGTGGCCGTGCTGCGCTCCGAAGAGAGCCGGATGGACGACATGGCGGATCCATCCGCCTTCGGTGATTTGGACGAGAACGATCCCCGTTCCATCGGCCGCTGGATGCGCCGCATGAGCGAGGAAACCGGCGAGCCGGTGGATGGCGAGTTTTCCGAGGTGATCGATCGCCTGGAGGCGGGCGAAAGCCCCGAAAGCATCGAGCAATCCATGCCGGACCTCGGCGGGGCGGCGATGGGTGACTTGTGATCAGTAAGCGGCAATCAGTATCCGTATCAGGCTGATCACCGCTCATCGTTCACTGATTACCTGCCAGTTCTGTCACCCGCGCCTGCAAGACTCCCTGCACGTCGTCAACGCCCCGGCCGGCGTCCACCACCAGCCAGTGCGCCGGATCGGCAGCCGCCATCTCCAGATAGCCGGCCCGCACGCGCTCGTGAAACGCGAGCGCCTTGGCCTCCATGCGATTCCACTGGCCGGCGTCATCCTGCGCGTGCTGCTGTTTGCGGCGCAGCCCTGACTGTACGTCGATGTCCAGATATGCCACCAGATCTGGCCGCAGGCTGCCGGTCGCAAAGGCCGTGATGGTAGCCAGGGTGTCAAGGGGCAACCGGTGGCCGTAGCCCTGGTACGCCATCGTGGAGTCGGCGAAGCGGTCACAGAGGACTACGCCGCCCGCGTGCAGATGCGGGCGGATCACCTCGTTGACAAGCTGGGCGCGCGCGGCTGAAAAGAGCAACACTTCCGCCTCGGGGGACATCTCGCTGGCCGCGTGGTCCAGCAAGATTGCCCGCACGCGGTCGCCGATGGCCGTGCCGCCCGGTTCGCGGGTGGTCAACACGACCTGGCCGCGCGCGCGCAGCCAGCCGGCCAGCAACATGATCTGGGTACTTTTGCCGCTTCCCTCCGGTCCTTCGAAGGTTATGAACATGCAGGTTGCCTGTTTGAAGCCGCGGGCTTCCGAGGTCGCCAGGGCGCAGGAGAGGCGTCGCCCGCGCGCGGAGGCTTCGACGTTCGGTGTTGCGCTGACGCGGCCGCGCTACGTTTTCTGGATGCGCACGTGACGATGGGGGTCGCGCCCGTGACTGTGACTGATCAGATTGGCGACCCGGGCCGCCTGGTGCTGCTGGCGGCGCACGGAGGAGGGCTGCGGGCTTAGATCGACCGCGGGCGCTCCTGCCATGACCCGGCGAATCGCCTCCTGCGTCTCGCGCATGGCCGTGTCCAGTACATCCTCGTGATCGGTCGAGATGCCGAACAGATCGGCCAGGAAACCATCCATCTGTATCAGCGTGTTCGATCGCAGCACGTAGATGGGCAGGTTGCGCTCCTCGGCCTCCTGGATCGGCTGCGGGCGCTTGCGGTAGTAGCTCTTCAGCGTCACCAGCACATCGGCGCGGCGCACCTCGTCCACGAACTGGGCCGGCACGCCCATTCGCATGGCAGCGGTGCGCAGCTTGTTCAGCCCGACGCCATAGGAGTAGATCCGCTTCAACTGCATCGACGGCTCAACCGGCTGCGGCGCGAGCATGTCTTCGTCGCCGCCGTTGTCATACGCGTTGTCATTCGCCTGGTCAGGCTTGCCCGCTCGTCCGTTGCGCTGGGCGCCCGGCCGCGGCGGTGCGGCCTCGATGTGGATCTGGCCGTCCTCGCCGCGGTAGCGGATCTCTGGACGCAGCTCGCGGCCGCGCAGGAAGTTGTCCACCGCGCGCGCCACCTCGCTGTGCACCGCCATCCGCTGGCGATCCTGGATCTCGATGAGGACATCGAAGGTCGGCGGCGCCTTGCGCTCCAGCACCGACTTCTGGGTGCCGCGGCGGCGAGCCTCCTCGTCGCTCAGCGTCACGCTCTCGATGCCGCCCACCAGGTCGCTCAAGGTGGGGTTGACCAGCAGGTTCTCCAGCGTGTTGCCGTGGGCTGTGCCGATCAGTTGGACGCCGCGCTCGGCGATCGTGCGGGCGGCGGCGGCCTCCAGCTCGCGCCCGATCTCGTCGATAATGATCACCTGCGGCATGTGGTTCTCGACGGCCTCGATCATCACCTCGTGCTGCAGCGCGGGCTGGGCAACCTGCATCCGGCGCGCGCGGCCGATGGCAGGATGCGGGATGTCGCCGTCGCCGCCGATCTCGTTGGAGGTATCGACAATGACGACCCGCATGCTGTCGCCCAGAACGCGGGCCGCCTCCCGCAGCACCGTTGTCTTGCCGACGCCGGGGCGGCCCAGCAACAGAATGCTCTTGCCGGACTCGATGATGTCTTCCAGGATGTCGATGACGCCGTAGACCGCGCGGCCAACGCGGCAGGTCAGCCCGACGATCCTTCCCTGACGGTTGCGGATGCAGGAGATGCGGTGCAGCGTGCGCTCGATGCCGGCGCGGTTGTCGGAGGTAAACTCGCCGATACGATCGACCACATAGTCGATATCGGCGTCGCTGACCTCTCTATCGCTCAACACAAGCTCGCTGTCGGTGAAGCGGGCCTCGGGCAACCGCCCCAGATCCATGACGATCTCCAGCAACTGGTCTGCTCGATTTGTTTGTCGCAGCGCCTGGCAAATGTCCGGCGGCAAGACGTTCAGCAGGACATCCAGGTCATCGGTTATCTTTTGTTGTGTCAACTCTTGTTCTTACCTCAAAAACGGCTTGGTTGCGCCGGGCCGGCCCCTGGTGAACGGGGCGGCATAAATCGTGAAACGTGACACCTCCCGGTTGAGCGATACCTCACGTTTTTCGTTTCAAGCGTCAGTTCTCAGCGTCAACCACGGAAAACCCGTTGATCATCCGTGTCTTTCCGCCACCATGCCCGGCACGGTCACAGTTTCGGTGGCTTTGACGCGCACAGCCAGATGTTTGACCATCCGGGCTCGCCGGTCGTACGGCTCAAAACCGGCGTCGTGCAGCGTCGCCCGCAGGCCGCCCTGGTAGTCGCGCACCGCGCAGTAGACGGGACGGCGCTTGCCGGCGACTGCGCTCAATCCCTGGCGCACCAGCGTTGCCATCAGCGGGCCGTTGCCCGGATCGCCGTGCAACAGCAACCAATGGCCGCCGCGCCCGCTAACAAGCTGCACACCGCCCGTGATATCGCCGCCCTGATCCACGACATACCCTTGCTGGTCGGCCAACTCCCACCAGGCCAGCGAAAGAGCCGTCGGACCCGCGCCGTCGTTTAGCCCTTCAGAGTGCTGAACCGGCAGCGGCGTGTAGATGCCATACAGCCGGCGCAGCCACCAGACATCCTCAGCGCTCCGTGGCCGCAGACCGGCTACCTGTTGCGGGGCGGCGATGCGGGGCGGCCGGTTCAGCACGAGCACGTCCTCGTTGCTGTACGTGGCAAAGCCAAGGGCCGTCAACAGGTCGATAGCGGCGCTGTCCACGGGCAGGCTGGCGAACAAGCGACGCATGTCGTGCTGGCCGGCGTCCTGAACGCAGTAGCTCACCAGCTTCGTCCACGCCGTAGCGGTCTCGGACTGAGAATCGACAGCAGGCGCCAGAAAGAGGAGATCTGCTTCCTGACGGCCGGGCCGCCGCAGCATCTGGATGAACCCCTTGACAGAGCCGCCAGTGTCCCAGACATACGTGGCAAGTCCGGTGCCGACCCAGGGCACCGGCGCAATCATCGCAGTGGCCAGAGCGCTGCGCTGCAGCAGCAGGCAGTGAAACAGATCGAGCCAAATGCCGGTTCGCTGCAAGGCGCGCACTTTCAGGATGTGCCGCAGCCCAAACGGTCGAATCACCACTGCCTCCGCAGGCAGCAGCCGCAACACGTTCCGAAATGCTGGTTCTTGGCTTCCTCGCTGGAACGGAAGACCGGCTGCGGCGCACCACTGGGCATTGGATGTAGCTCCTCAGAAAGACTTGGCCGGGCAGATAAGTAGCGTGCGCTTGGCGCCGTGTCGGGGTGTTGAAGCGACTGTTACTTACCAAACGCACCCAGGTGATTTTACCTCGGAAGATAGCCCTTTGCAAGTGAAACCGGCCTTCCCGCTGACCCGTTCAGCCAAAACCGGTCAGTTCGGATACAGCATTCCTGTCACGCCGAACACCTGGGCGTCCAGGCTCGCTTCAGAACGGTGCATGAAGCCCAGCAGCATCGACTCCTTGCTCAGCAGTTCCATCTCTCTGGCTACAAGATTGGGCAGGTCAGGGATGGCCAGCAGGTTCTGCTTGTCATCCCACGGGATCTGCAGCGTGCTGGCGGTCAGAAACGCCAGCTCCTGTGGTTCATCAGGCATGTCGTCTGCGTCGATCTCAGCGTCAATGGCTTCGGACAACTGCTGGACGTAGGAGTTCAGCATACGGCGCAAGCCGGCCGCGTCGCCTGCCACGGCCTCGCTTTCCGCGTCCTCCAAGGGAAACTCCTCAACTTCAGCCCGCAGATAGGGCATGTCGAAGAGCAACTGCTGGACGACGAAACGATTCAGCCCGACCGTAACGATATTCAACCGGCCGTCGCCCAACCGCTCCACCTGGCGGATATGGACCATGGTGCCGACCTCGTGGGGCAACTCCACCTGGCCGTCAAATGCCCGCCAATCGGCAATGTCTTCTCGCATCAACACGATCCCGAACGGCTCGCGGTCGGCGATACACCGGTTGATCATCAATCGGTAGCGCGGTTCAAATATGTGCAGAGGGAGCATCTGCCCGGGAAACATCACCAGACGCAAGGGAAACAACGGCAAGGTAAAGGTCTTGCGCTCCTGATTGAATTTTCTCTTTTCGCTTGTCTCACTCATAGCTATTCATCCTCTTCAGGCAATTGGACCAAGGCGTCTGCGGACTTGAGAAACTCCCGCATCACTACCGTAGCATACGCTCCTTTTGGCAGAGAAAAAGTCGCCTGCAATCCCGTCGAGTCAACTGTCAGCGCAATGGCCGGCAGCCAGAGGCGCGCCGGCCGGCGAGAGCCATCGGAGCGGCAACGACGCAACACGTCTTCGCTCAGCCCTGCTTCGGCCAGAATGGCGTTTTCCAGGGTGGCCGCATCGCGCTCGGCCGCCCACATCTTCTTGCCGAACAGCGGGCCGGTATAGGTGATCTCGCCGCGGTCGAAGCGCGGCTGCTCGGCGGCCGGGACTTCGACCGTGAACATGCCGCCCGTCTCAGCCTTCTTGCAGATGTCGCCATCCAGCAGCCGGTCGAACAGGCCGTCTTCCATTCGGCGCACGAGATAGAAGTTGAACAGATGCGACTGGTAAGCCGAGATCAGCAGGCGGTTGAGCCACTTCTCGCGCGGCCCGTCGCCCAGAAAGGCCGCACGTCCGCGCGGAATGTTTTGGCCGTCGACGCCGAAACGCTGGGCGCCGAAGAAGTTGGGAACGCCGCGCTCGCCAACAGCACCGGCGATCGCATTGGCCCGCGCCAGCGCCGTGTCAGCATCGACGCTCAACCCGGCGACGGTGATGGTGAAGCGGTTGCCCTGCAGATGGCCTGTCTTCAGCTTGTTGCTGTGGCAGCGCGCCCAGTTGACGGTGAAGGGCAGCTCTGCCTCGATACGGGCTGCGTCCTCCGGTTGCAGGCCAGGCAGCGAAAAGGTCTGCGTGCAGCGGGCGTGGCGGTCCTTTAGCCCTGCGAAACCGACCGCGTGCCGGTCGATGTGGTAAAGGCTGGCCAGCGCGTCGGCGACCTTGCGCGTTGTCCAGCCCGCGCGCGTCAGCGACACGTAGAGGTGCGGCCCTTCCCCGCTGGCATCGTAGGCCGGAATCTCTTCGACGACAAAAGCCGATGGGTCAGCTTTCAGCCGCCCCCCAACGCCCGGCAACTCCGGCGTGATGTACGGCAAGGAAACGGGGGAGGACTCGATGGTCATCGGTCAGACCAACGGCCAGGGATAGCAGCGCCGGTGCGGGTCCGGTTCAGGAAGCTGGCCCGCGGCCAGCAGGCGTTCCGTGCGACGGACCAACGCCCGTACTTCGGCTACGCTCAGCATGTCACACAACTGAACCGCCTGTGGTTCGTCCGCAGCGATGCTGGCCAGAAACGCGCTCAGGTCGCTGCAGATGTCGGCGGGCAACGGTTCGCCGGCGAACTCCCAGATGACGGTGCGCAGCTTCGGCTGCGTGTGGAAGCAAACCCCGTGGTCGATGGCCCAGACACGTCCACCATGGTCGCGCAGCGTGTGGCCGCCCTTGCGGTCGGCGTTGTTGATCATGATGTCGAAGGCAGCAATGCGCATCAACACCCCTTGCAGGTCAGGCTCGTCGCGGAAGCTGAAATAGTGTTGGCTGAAATCGGCGTCGACGAAGAACTGGACCGCGCCTTTGCCATACGGCCCTACGCGTGTCACCGTCGGCGGCACCAGTCCCCAGCCCAACATCTGGCTGACCTGGAAGGCTGCCATCTCTCGTTGGAAGAGCGTGCCGTGCGGGAAATCCCACAGTGGGGTCTCTCCCTGGCGAGGCTTGTATACGACCATGCCCTCGAACCGGTCGTCGCAGATGTCGGCCAGAAAGGTGTAGTTAGAGCTTCCCGGCAGCAGGCCGCGCACGGTCATCTCGCCGTCGTTCAGGAGAGCCATTACTTCGTCGAAGCTGGCAGCCAGCGGGGCTTGCTCGTCCACGCCACCCTACTGCAAGATCCTGGTCGATGCGTGGCCGTTGCTGGGCGGGCAGAAGTGCCCGTCCGGGTCGATAGGGTTGCCGCACAGGGCGCAGATCGGCCGGCCCGACGCCGCGACTCGCTTCGCTTGCTCGCTCAGACCAGCCATCTGCTCGCGGCTGGCCCAGAAGCGGCCGGCAGCGGGCTCGCGCGTCTCTTCTTCCTCTTCAGAAACCATCTCCTGCACGAAGATGACCATCAGGTCGTCGTCGGGGTCGTAGCCCAACCCCATCCGCCCGACCCGGAAGCGCGGCGTCAGCGGATCCAACAACTGCAAATCCGAGCGCGGCGTTTCCGGCTTGTAGTCGGGAGGAAACTTCTCATCGATCTCGACGATCAACTCATCGATTCCGGCCGCCAGCGCCAACGCCTGCTGCTTCTCTACAATCAAAGAGACCACCGACCGACCCTGTGTGCCTTGCAGATAGAAGGTGCGGTCCCCGGCCGGCCCGATGGTGCCCACCACCAGCCGACTGCACGGCTTCAAGTCAAATGCGTATGATGTCATGGCGTTGCTTCCTTTGCTTCCTCTGCCTCGCTCTGCGCGTCAGATTTTGTATCAGAGCCGGTTTCTGGTTTTGGCGGCTCCAGGGCGCCGGTGTCGTTCAGCCGCACGATGCGCGTCCCATGGGGCGTAAAACGTATCCAGGTGACAGATGCAGTATCGATGACGATGCGCTGAAACAGGTCGAGATGTATGCCTGCATAGTGGGCGGCCACCGCCTTGATCACATCGGCGTGCGAGAAGACCGCAATGATTTCCTTCGGGTGCTCCATACGCAGCCGGTCGACGGCGGCCACCGCGCGCGCCTGCATCGCGGCCAGCCCCTCGCCGCCAGGAAAACGGGACAGACTGGGCGCAAACTGCACCGTCTGCCACTCCGGCGTCTTGGCCAGATCCTTGATGGACTGGCCTGTCCAGTCGCCGTAGCGCGACTCGCCGACGCCCTCTTCGATCTGCACCGGCAGTCCGTGTGTTTCGGCCACGGCTTGCGCAGTCTCCTGCGCCCGCTCCAGTGGGCTGCTGTAGATCGCCGCTATCGGCCAGTCAGACAGGCGGCGTGCCAGCGCCGCCGCTTGCTCGCGGCCCTTGTCGTTCAGATGCACGCCAGGCGTCCATCCGGCCAACCGGTCGCCAACCCAGTCGTTGACGGCATGTCGAATCAGCAAGAGATCGGTCATGAGGTTATGTTTGTTTCTTCTCGGCCAGGGTTTCCGGTGATCGGTAGTCCGTAATCCGCGATCCGTGATCAGAGCCGATTCCGACGCCTGTCTACTGTTTGGTTGCCACCGTTCACTGATCACTGCCCAGGCGCCGCTATGATAGCACATTGGAATCAGATTTGGAAGTGCGGCAGGTTCCGAACAACTGCCGGGCGCGAAAACGCCTGCCACAGCGGCAGGCGTCAGGTCATGGCGAGCACGGATGGTTTCAATGGCGGGTATCGTCGCGGTGTTGGCTGCGGACAGTGGTCGCATCGCTTTTTGGAGCCGGCAGCATGGTCCAGAGTACGAGGGTCAGCAGGGCAATCAGTATTGGGAGAGTCATAGTCGGAAGGCCTTTCCTGTGCCTGGATGAAGCTCGAAAATCGAGCATCTGAACAGTTGCATGACGGCGTTGTGCGAAAGGTTCACACCGCGGCCGGGCAATTCGTCGACGGCTTCTTTTTTGCGGGCTGCGGTGTGCCGTGAAACGTGATGGTGTCTGGTCTGGCCG
Organism: Caldilineales bacterium; assembly: GCA_041391245.1. Lineage (GTDB taxonomy): Bacteria > Chloroflexota > Anaerolineae > JAAEKA01 > JAAEKA01 > JACKBK01. Next base: position 19,680 of record JAWKOJ010000012.1, on the reverse strand, counting down.
ATGCTTGCGTCTTGCGTTTCACGTTTCAACCCGAAGCATTGAAGAGCATACCACAGTAGTATGAAGATTCGATTACGTCGCTGTTAACACCGTCTATCAAAATCTTCATCTTGTGTTACAATGAACGCAGTTAAGCACTGAATTTTCCCGCCGCGGCCCTGCTCTTCAGGCTGTTTCCCTCCGATTCCACATTCGCCATCATCATTCGCTGTGATACTTCTGCGCAGATAGCTACCATGCAAGTTACCGTTCGTTTGGGCGAACCGCTCACGCGCGTTGTCGGCGCATTGCGCGTCTCTGTGCACTTCGACGGCGCGCCGGTTACCGTTGCTGACGTGCTGCGCCGCCTGTCCCGCGAGTATCCCGGATTCGATGCTGCCTTCGGCGGTGAAGGCATCGGGCACGCCAACCCCTACCGCGTCTACGTCAACGCGCGCCTGGTCGCCGCAGGCCAGGAAGACCGGTGGCCCCTGGCTGATGGCGACAAGATCTACATCTTCCTGCCGGCGGCCGGCGGCCAGGATGCACCACTGCCGGCCGCATTCTACGCCCGGCCGACACTGGAGGTGGCGCGCGACCTGCTAGGACGGCGGCTGGTCCGCTCCCTGGACGGCCAGCGGCTGGCCGGTCGTATCGCGGAGGTCGAAGCGTACATCGGCGAGGACGACCGCGCCAGCCACGCCGCGCGCGGCCGGACCGACCGCAACCGGCCGATGTACGGCGCGCCTGGCCAGGCCTACGTTTATTTCATCTACGGGATGTATTTCTGCCTGAACGTGGTGACCGAGACGGAGGGTTTTCCCGCCGCGATCCTGATCCGCGGCATCGAGCCGGATGAAGGGGTTGCTGAGATGGCTGCGCGGCGAGCCGGTCGTCCGCGGCGCAATCTGGCCGACGGGCCGGGCAAGCTATGTCAGGCGCTGGCCATCGACCGGGCGCTGAACGGTCACGACCTGACAGCCGGGCGCGAGCTGTGGATCGAGCCGGGCAGGCCGGTCGCGGACGAGGTAGTATCCGCGACGCCGCGCATCAACGTCCGCGGCGACGAACGGGCGATCACCGTTCCATGGCGTTTGGTGGCCCGGTTGCCCGTGTCCAGCCCAACAGGATAGACCCTTGTGGGCGTCCGACCGGAACGGGCACAAGGCCCTATCCTACGTGCGATGCGGGGTCATTTTCTGCTGTAGGATAGCCCCTTGTGGGCGTCCCTCGGAGCGCGCACAAGGCTGACATGGCCGGGTCAGCTCGTTCGGCGAAGCTGGCCGATTTCCCGGCGACCCAGGGCGAAGGCTGCCACGGCGTACACGGCCGCGCCGATCAGCACGCCGACAACCGCGGTGACCAGCGGCGACAGGCTGCCGGCGCGGCTGGTGAAGAGCAGCAGCGCGGCCGCCATCGCCAGTGTAGCGACCAGGCTGCGGCCCAGCGTGCTGACCAGCCGTCGCCCGCCCATGCCGGCGATGCGCGGCCGGATCAGCCAGAGCAGCGCCAGGGTCTCCAGCGTCGTGGCGGTCGTGTTAGCCAGCGCCAGACCGCCCTGCGCCAGCGGTTGCAGCAAGAGAATGCCCAGGGCCGCGTTCACGACCATGGCCGCCAGGCCGATCTTGACCGGCGTCCAGGTGTCGTGCAGGGCGTAGAAAGCGCGGGTGACTACCTCCAACAGGCTGTGTGCGACCAGCCCAATGGAGAAGAAAGCCAGCGCGTAGGCGGTGAGCCGCGTCGACTCGGGGGTGAACTGGCCCCGCTCCAGCAGCACCTGGATCAGCGGGACGCGCAGGATGAGCAGCCCGGCCGCTGCCGGTAGGGTCAGCCAGAGGATGGCGCGCAGCGCCGCGTTGAGCGTGCGCCGCAGCGTGTCGATCTGTCGCTGGGCAGCCAGCGTCGAAAGGGTTGGAAAAACGGCCGTCGCAATGCCCTGAGCGATGATACCTTGCGGCAGCAACATCATCAGCCAGGCATAGTTGATAGCCGAGATGCTGCCCTCGGTCAGCCGCGAGGCCAGGTTGGCGGTGATCAGGAAGTTGATCTGCACGGCGGCCAGACCCAGCACCCGCGGCCCCATCAGCCGCAGAACCTCGCGCACATCCGGGCTGTCCAGGCCGAAGCCGGCGAAGTAGCGCAGCTTGCGTCGCAACAGGGCCGGGACCTGCACAAGAAGATGGCCCAGCGACCCGGCTACCACGCCGATGGCCAGCCCGTGCACACCCATGGTTGGGGCAAGGAAAACGGCTGCAGCGATGATGGCCAGGTTGTAGACCACCGGCGCCAGGGCAGGCGACAGGAAGTGCTGAAAGCTGTTGAGGATGCCCATCACCAGTCCGCTCAGCCCGAAGATAACCGGCCCGATCAGCATGATGCGCATCAGGCTGACGGTCAGATCGACGGTGGACGGGCTGAAGCCGGGTGCGATAAGCCGCTCTACCAGCGGTTTGGCCAGGATGGCGGCCGCAATGGCAAGCGCAACCGTGACCACCAGCACCAGATTGGCAACGTTGCTGGCCAGCTTCCAGGCGATGCGGTGGCGCGGATCCTGCGAGCGGGCAAGAGCGGCGGTGAACGTGGGAATGAAGGCAGATGCCAGCGCGCCGCCGGCCACGAGGTAGAAGATCATGTCCGGCAGGCGAAAGGCCGCCAGGTAGGCGTCCAGCGTTGCGCCGGTGCCGAACTGCGCGCCGATCACCACCTCGCGCAGCAGGCCCAGCAGGCGGCTAACGGCGAAGAGGACGGAGACCAGCCCGGCAGCGCGGGCAATCTGGCGGCGAGTTGCAATCATGGAAAGTGGGACCACAGATCGGCGCCGCTGGGTGCGGGTAAAGTGAGGGCATACACAGCCGGCGTTGAACCGCCGGAGCGCGCGGCCTGTGATGAGAGTGATTATAGCCCAGCGCGGCCGCGGACGGCAAGCATCCGTCGTGAACGATTTCCCGGCACGGCAGCCGCAACATGCTCAAGCAAGCTGAGCGAACCCGGACTGGGAAACGGACTTTGTAAGCCAACGAGACAAAAATGAAACACACCAGCCTTGTAGCATTGATTTTGGTCATCGCGCTGCTGGCGACAGCCTGCCAGCCGATTGCCGGGCCGACGCCGGCTGTTCAACCCACAGCTACCTCCGCGCCGACAGCAACCCGGCCACCCGCTGCGGATGCCGTGGGGACGCCCCCGGCGACGACGGAACCGGCGGAGAGCGCCACACAACCGGCTGCCACGGCTGTCGCAGGTTCCGGACTACCCGGCTCCTCGCTCTTCGACGCGGCATGGGACGATCGCACTCCCTTCGCGGCCGGCCTGGTAACCGGGCAACTGGATGTGCTGACGCAGCGTCCCGACGCCAGCGTCTATCACCTGGACGTGACGCTGGATGACGACATGACGACTCTGAGCGGCCGCGAGGAGGTGCGCTACACCAACGCGGAGGATGTCCCGCTGGACGAGGTCGTCTTTCGCCTGTTTCCCAACCTGACCGGCGGATCGATCGCTGTCAGTGGGGTGACGATCAACGGCCAGCCGGCGGAGCCGGTCTACAGCCTCGACGACAGTGTGATGACCGTGCCGCTGGCGGAGCCACTGCAGCCGGGCCAACAGGTGGTCATCGCCATGGATTTCGCCGTCGTGGTGCCGACCGACCCGGAGACCAGCAACTACGGCACCTTCGCCTCTTTTGACGACGTGCTGGCGCTGGCTCATTTCTATCCCATGATTGCCGTCTACGACGACGAGGGCTGGAACGTGGAGATCGCCCCGCCTGAGGGCGACGTGGTTTACGCCGACAGCAGCTACTACCTGGCGCGCGTCACGGCGCCGGCCGAGCAGGTCCTGGTGACCAGCGGCGTGGCGCTGGACGAGAGCCGCGGGGACGGCCGGCAGATCAAGACCGTGGCGGCTGGCCCGGCCCGCGATTTCTACCTGGCCGCCAGCGACGCCTATCAGGTCACAAGCCAGCAGGTGGGCGAGACCACGATCAACAGCTTCGCGCCGCGGGGTCTGCGAGAAGGTTCGGCCGCCGTAGCTGAGGTCGCGGCCGCGGCCATGCGCAGCTATGAGAGGCTTGTCGGACCTTATCCCTACACCGAGATGGATCTGGTCAGCACCGCCACCAGCGCGCTGGGCGTCGAATATCCCGGCATCATGGCTCTCACGAGTCGCATCTACGACCGCCAATATGAGCAGTATCTGGAGGCCACGGTTGCGCACGAGGTCGGCCATCAGTGGTTCTACAACGTGGTGGGCGACGACCAACTGGACGAGCCGTGGCTGGATGAGGCGCTGACTCAGTACATCACCCTGCTCTACTTCCAGGACCAATACGGGCAGCAGGGATACGACGGCTTTCGCCAGTCGCTGACCGGCCGCTGGGATCGAGTAGACGACGAGGATATCCCGATCGGACTGCCGGTGGCAGCGTACTCAGAAGGCGGCGAGTATCCCGGCACCTACGGCGCCATCGTCTATGGCCGCGGCCCGCTCTTCTTCGAGGCGCTGGCCCAGCAGATGGGGCCGGACACGTTTGATGCGTTCCTGCGCGATTACTACCAGACCTTCGCGTGGGATGTGGCCACAACCGACGGGTTGCGTGCGCTGGCAGAGAAGCACTGCGGCTGCGATCTGGGCCAGCTTTTCGCCGAGTGGGTGTATCCCAGCCAATAGCCCGCTCGTAGTAGCGACTTCAGTCGCCTTCCCATCCCGAAGCGAGTGAAGTGGCTACTACGAGCATGCGCTAGGTTTGGACACTGGCCTGTTTCTCGCATTTCTGGTCCTGTGTAAAATGGAGGGGAGGACTTTGCGCGCCGGGCCGTATCGTCAGTGACGAGGCTGGAGCCGCAATTCTGAACAATTCACCTCCGCTGCCTGCCTGGCAGACAGTTCCATTGCAACCTGGAAGGAAATAAGATGACAGACCCAATCGCCGATATAGGTCTCATCGGGCTGGCCGTCATGGGCCAGAACCTGGTGCTGAACATGAACGACCACGACTTCACCGTGGCGGTCTACAACCGGACCGTGTCCAAGGTGGACGAGTTTCTGGCGGGCAACGCTGCCGGCACAAACGTCGTCGGTGCGCACTCGGTCGAAGCGCTCATCGGCTTGCTGAAGCGGCCACGGCGCGTGATGCTGATGGTCAAGGCCGGCAAGCCGGTAGATGACTTCATCGAAACGCTGCTGCCGTACCTCCAGCCGGGCGACATCATCATCGATGGCGGCAACTCCAACTACGAGGACTCGATCCGCCGCACGGCCTATCTTGAGTCGAAGGGGCTGCTCTTCATCGGCACCGGTGTTTCCGGCGGCGAGGAGGGCGCTCGCTTTGGCCCGTCCATCATGCCGGGCGGCTCGCCGGCCGCATGGCCGCATGTTAAGGATATCTTCCAGGGCATCTCAGCCAAGGTGCCCGAGGGCGACCCCAACGGCGCGCCGTGTTGTGACTGGGTAGGCGAGGGCGGCGCCGGCCACTTTGTCAAGATGGTGCACAATGGCATCGAGTACGGCGACATGCAGATCATCGCCGAGGCCTACCAGTTGATGAAAGAGGGCCTGGGACTGGACAATGAAGCGATGGGTGCGGTGTTCGACCGCTGGAACCGCGGCAAGCTGGAAAGCTATCTGATCGAGATCACGCGCGACATCCTGGCCTACCGCGATGAGGACGGCACGGCGGTGCTGGACCTGATCCTGGACGCGGCCGGCCAGAAAGGCACCGGCAAGTGGACCGCGGAGAGCGCGCTGAACATGGGCATCCCGTTGACGCTGATCGGGGAGGCGGTGTTCGCCCGCAGCCTGTCGGCGCTCAAGGAGGAGCGGGCAGCCGCGTCGCAGGTGTTGCATGGCCAGACTGCCGTCTTCAGCGGCGACCAGGCCGCGCTCATCGACGACCTGGAGGCGGCCGTCTACGCGTCGAAGATCATCTCCTACGCCCAGGGCTACATGCTGATGCGGGCGGCGGCAGCCGAGTACGGCTGGAACCTGAACTACGGCGGCATCGCGCTGATGTGGCGCGGCGGCTGTATCATTCGCTCGGTCTTCCTGGGCAAGATCAAGGACGCCTACGACGCCGATCCCGATCTGGGCAACCTGCTGCTGGCGCCGTACTTCACCGAGGCGGTAGAAACGGCGCAGGCTGGCTGGCGGCGGGTGATCGCGCAGGCCGTCTCGCTGGGCATTCCCGTTCCCGCCATGTCCAGCGCCTTGGCGTTTTTCGACGGTTACCGGCGCGAGCGGTTGCCTGCCAACCTGACCCAGGCGCAGCGCGACTATTTCGGCGCCCACACCTACGAGCGGGTGGACCGGCCGCGCGGCGAGTTCTTCCACACCAACTGGACGGGCCAGGGCGGCGCCGTTACTGCGAGCACCTACGTGGCGTAGTTTATCGTTTTCCCACTGTCACACGGATGCTGTTGAAGGCGCCGAAGTTGCGCCGTTCGACGACCTCGAGGCCGGCCTGGCGCATCAGGCCGGCCTCGTCGCGCATGAAGTCGCCAAACTGTTCCCAGGCACGCGCCAGCGCCATGCCGAGCCGGTTGCCGTCGTCCGGCTCAGCCGCGTCGACCAGCACGACCAGCCCGCCCGCGTGCAGCACGCGGGCGATCTCCCGCATTACACCGAGGCCGTCCGGGAACGCGCTGAAGGCAAAGGTCGCCACTACGGCCGCAAGGCTGCCCGCGGCGAACGGCAGGTGCGCGGCATCGCCCTGTGCCAGCTGCGCCGGCAGGCCGGCAGTTCGCAGCCGCGTTTGCGCCTCGGCCAACATGCCTGTGGACAGGTCAAAGCCGGCCGCCAGGCGGAACCGGCGGACCAGCTTTTCCAGCAAAACACCCGGACCGGGCCCGATCTCCAGCACCGGCCCGGCTGCCGGAACATGCGCCAGCCATGGGAGCGCCTCCTCGGTGTAGCGCCGCCAGACGGGCAGCAGCCGCATGGCTGGCGCGTAGAACGGCGCCATGCGGTCGTACAAGCGTGCGTAGCGCCTGATGTCACAGTCGTCAGGTTGTGTTGGCATGAGATGCCTCGTTCAGTGAGTCGCCGATATCTCCTCCAGTGACCGCTGCCGGGTCTCCGACGGCCTGGCCAGCAGGATGATCGCGATCGGCAGCAGCGCTACCAGGCCCGCCGCCACCCAGAAGCCGCGCATAGCGGGGGACAACTTCAGAAGCAGCGCCGCCAGCGCCGGACCAGCCACGTAGCTGATACGGCCGCCGGCTGTCACCCACCCCATACACGTCGCGCGGCGCTCGGTGGGAAAGACCTCCGGGATGAAGACGACCGTCCACGAGGAGCTGATGCCGAAGAACAACCCGGTGGCAGCTACCATGGCGACCTGCAACGAACCCGACGCGTACCCCAGGCCGGCGATGGAGGCGCAACAGCCCGCACAGCCGAGGACCAGGCCTGCCGATCTGCCGATTCGGTCCATCAGCCAGCCGCCCGCCAGGTTTCCCAGCAGGATCATGAGCAGCACAGCCAGAAACACCCGCGACCACTCGGAAAGCGTGAACCCGTTGAGGGTGATAAAGAAGTAGCCGCACCAAAAGAACAGCGTAACGAACAGCAGAATGCAGACAACCACGGCAATCGAGAGCGCGATGTTGCGCACATCGCGCCTGTCGATGGCGTCAAGGCCGAAGGCGAACCTGCGCCGGGCGCTGCCCTTACGGCGCTGCGCTCTGACGGCCTCGTAGCGGCCTGTCTCGCGCATGAACAGCCACAGCACCAGCACCGGGAGCGAGAACAGGAACTGCACACCGTACATCCAGCGCCAGTCGAGGCCCATCCGCTCCACCAGGATCGGCGGCAGGATCGCTTGCAGTGGCAGCCCTCCGATGGCCGCGATGATCGTCATGATGCGCGCCCGGCGCCGGCGCTTCCTCGCTGCCCGGCACCTGCCACATGTTGGAAACGGTGAAGAACGTGGCTGCGGCGTAGAACAGCATGAACAACGGCAGCGTCGGCGTCCACAGCGCGATGGCCAGGCTGGTCAGGCCGAACCCCAGGATCAGCAGCAGCAGGCCCAGCTTGCGTCCGATGACGTCGGCCAGGTGGTTGAGCAGGAAGATGAAGAAGGTCGAGATCAGCACCAGCGACTCAAGCCCCGAGAATGTCGGCGCGTCGATGCCGTATTCCTTCAGGATGTACGGGATGGCCGATGACTTGACGCTGGAGAGATAGCCGTCCATCAGGGCAATGGACCCCAGAAAGACGACCAGATAGACCAGGTAGCCCCGGCTGCGGGACTGAACTGGCGGGACCAACTGACCGGAGTCATCGTTTGGGGTCATGTTTTCCTCTTCGTTTCGGGAACAACTTCTGCGGCTTGCCGGTCAATGAGGCCGCAGAATCACATCCCGCAGGGACGTCCACAACGACATGGTGCTTAGCGGCGAGATGAACAGTCCCTCGACCCACGGCTGGATCAGACACGCCGTCGGCGAGTGCATATTTGGCACGATGGCCGCCTCGCGCACCAGGATGGCATCGGCCTGGCGGTAGAGCTTGATGCGCTCGTTCTGGTCGGTCAGCGTGCGAGCCTTGTCCACCAGATTCTCGTACTCCGGGTCGCGCCAGCCAAAGTAGCGCTGGATGCGGCGATAGGCCACGCGCATGAAATCGTCGGGGTCCGGGTAGTTGGCCGCCCAGGTGTCCAGACCGATGTGGGGTGGATCCGTTGCCAGACGGTGGTGGTAATCCCGCCATTCCAGTATCTCGCAATGGGTCTTGACGCCCAATACACGTTGGTATTCGGTCTCGATCGTATCTCGCAGTCCCTCGCTTCCGGGCGTCATTATGACGTAGTCCCTGACCTCCGGAAAGCCGCGGCCGCCGGGGAAACCGGCTTCCGCCAGCAAGGCGCGCGCCCGTTCGGGGTTGTAGGTAAGCGCAATGTCGGGCGAATAGCCCGGCATGGATGCCGGCAGAAAGCCACCGGTGATGCGCTCCGGGCAACGAAACCCGCTCGTAGGCATTATGATACTCATGTCCATGGCCATGGCGAAGGCCTGGCGGACGCGCCTGTCGTCGAACGGCGGCAGCCGGACGTTGAAACAAGTGGACGTCGAATGAAGACTTGGCATCCGGCGGTACTCGACGCCGTGGAGCCGTGCGGCTTCGGCCAATCCTGCTGGGGACCAGTTGGCTATGAAGAGGTAGTCCAGTTCGCCGGCCTCATAAAGCGCCAGACGTTCCTGCCAGCCGGTCGGATAGGGCAGACACAGCAGCTCGACCCGGTGCGCGTTGCCGCCGAAGCAACCGTGATAGGTTGGGTTACGCACCAGATCGACACGCGTGCGCGGATGCCAGCGCTCCAGCAGGTAGGGACCGTTGCCGACGATCTTATCGGCTTCGCACCAGGCGTCACCGTGCTGCTCGACCCGATGCTTCGGCACGGGAAAGGTTGCCGGGTTGGCCATGATGTGCAGCCAGTAGGCCACCGGCCGCTCCAGCTCGACCACCAGCGTCAGCGGATCAACGGCGTGGACGCCGACCGAGCCGGGATCGCCGGACTTGCCGGCGTGGTAGGCCTGCGCGCCCCGGACGTCGTGCAGCGGGCCGGCCGAGCGCAGGCCTGTCGAGGGATCCAGGGCGCGCTTGCGCGCGTTCATCGGCGCGCCGGCCGGGTCCAGCAGCCGCTTCCAGGCGAACTCGAAGTCGTCCGCCGTCACCGGATAGCCGTCGCTCCAGCGCACGTCCTCGCGCAGATGAAACACATAGGTGTGCCCGCCATCCAGAATCTCCCAGCTGCGGGCGATGTCAGGCACGGCTTCCAGCTCGGGACTCTCCTCCAGCAGCCCGCTGAACAAGGGCAGTTCGTAGTCAAAGGTCGGGTTGGGATCCCAGTCCTTGGGTTCGATGCCCCACATGCGGCGGTGGGGTTGGGGCGCCGGCAGGAGCGCATCATCCCGGCGGGTCGCCTGCGAGCGACTCCAGAAGACGAAGCTTTCGCGGTACGATTTGCTGGCCTCTTCATGATCGAAGGCGGCTGAATGCACCAGCCCCAGCCGCATCAGCGCCCGCGCACAGCCTTCGTCGTCGCCTTGCTTCCGCAGCAGCGCCAGCGCGCGCCGGTAGGAGTCGATGGCTTCGATGTGGGCATAGGCCAGTCGGGCGCGATCACCTACGCGCAGCAGATACGAGACCGCACGCTGTGGCTCGTCCGAGCGTTCCCAGTGATACGCGAGCAGACTCAGCAGCTCTTCGACACGCTCGGGGAACAGCGTCTCCAGCGCTTCGGCAACCCTTCGATGAAACATCCGGCGCTGCCGCCTCAGGACGCCGTTGTAGGCTGCTTCCTGCGTCAGCGCGTGCTTGAAGATGTATTCCAACTCTGCCTCGCTGGCCCGCGGCCGGATCAGCTCCTGCCGCACCAGGGCGCTCAGGCATTCATCCAGGTCTTCGATCTCACCGGCGATGGCTGCCAGCAGGCGCTCGGGGAAGATCCGCCCGATCACCGCGGCCATCTGCAGGACATGGCGCTGGCGTTCGTCGAGCCGGTCGATGCGGGCTGCCAGCACGTTCTGGAGTGTCTCGGGAATCGCGATCGCGGCCACATCTTCCTTCAGCCGCCACTCGGGGGCCGCCGGATCGCGCACCAACGCACCCTGGGCAATCAGCGAGCGAATGATCTCTTCGACATAGAACGGGTTGCCCTCTGATTGATCGAGAATGCGTCCGGCGAGCCGGGCCGGCAGCGCCATTCCCAGCAGATTGGTCAGCAGTGTTTCGCTGTCGCCGGTAGACAGCGGTTGCAGGCGCAGATACAGCGTGTGCCTGGCCGGCGAAGTGGTTCCGACCGCGCCGATCTCCCAGACAGGGTGACTCTGGTCCGGTTCGGGGCGGAAGATGCAGAGCATCAAGAGCGGCGCCAGTTCGGTCAACGGCGCGAGATGCTTCAGCAGCGCCAGCGAGCTGGGATCTCCCCAGTGCAAGTCTTCGCAGACAATGACGAGCGGCCTGTTCTGCGCAGCGCAGCCGACAACGTTTTTCATGGCGCCGAAGGTGTGCCGCTGAAGCGCCGGCGCGCCCATGCTGTCCAGCTTTGTTTCCCACTCGGCCGCCAGCGGCAGCGCCATGAGGCGCGCCAGGAACGCATAGTTAGCTTCCTGGCTGTAGGGGCAGAGGGATGCGATCAGCCGTTGCAGCGCGTCTGCCACGACCTCAGGCGGATCGTCCAGCGATGCACCCACCGCCTCGCGCAAAAGGTCCTGCCAGAGGTGATAGGCCACCGTGCCGTCGTAGGAGAGGCAGCGCCCCTCGATCCAGTGAACGCGGACGCCGGCGGACTGATTGCCCACCAACGCATCCGTCAGGCCGCGGCGGACCCGGTATGCCTTGCGCACCTCCGCGACCAGCCGCGACTTGCCGATCCCCGCTTCGCCGACCACCATCATCAGGCCGCCGCGGCCCTCGCCCAGCCGTTCAACGGCTGCACGCAAGACCTCGTATTCGTACTGGCGGCCCACCAGCGGCGAGTCAAGCCCGGCGACGCCGCGCAGTTTGCCGGCGTCTGTCCGCAGCCGCACGACCCGGTAGGCTGTGACCTGTTCGGCGCGCCGGTGCAGATGCAACTGGCCCAGCGGCTCTGTTTCGCATATACTGGAGACCAGCCGCTGCGTCGCGTCGCTGACGACGACTGCTTTGGGGGGCGCCGCCTCTTGCAGATGAAAGGCCAGGTTGACCGTATCGCCGCTGACCATGAATGAGCCGCTGCCCGTGGCGTTGGTGGCAACAACTGTCCCCGTGTGGATGCCGATGCGCATCTCAAGGTGCACCCCGTGGGTTTGGCCGAGCGCCACGTTGAGCGCCGCCAGTGCAGCCTGCATGGCGAGGCCTGCGCGCACAGCCCGCTCGGCGTCGTCTTCGTGGACACCAGGTACGCCGAAGACCGCCATGACCGCATCGCCGATGTATTTTTCGATAACCCCGCCGTATTCCAGAATCGGCGCCGTGATTGTGGTGAAGAAAGCACGCTGCAGCTCGCGCACATCCTCCGGGTCGCGCTGCTCGGCCAGCCTGGCGAAGTCCACGATATCGGCGAAGATAACGGTGGCGAACTTGCGCTGCTCAACGCTGTGGGCCTGCTCGTGCGCGGCAAGCGCCTGGCGCATGGCGGCGAGAGAGGCATCGACCGCGGGATCGCCGAATTCGGCTCGCTGTGCTTCGAGCAAAGCTATTGCGTTTTGAAGTTCGTCACGCCGGTTCATGGGCGCCTCGCAGTCGAGGAGCGCGGCATTGTTGGGACTGAAGGCAGCAGGAATAACCTGCTTCATACAGTATACAACAGAAGCAGGTTCCGAGCAACGCCCCTTGCAGTTCGACTGTCTGACAAACTGAGCTGCTGGTTACCCCAGCGGAAGGGTGATGACGAAGCGGCTGCCTTCAGTCTGACCGGCATCCAGCAACAGGCGTCCGCCGTGAGCTTCCACGTTCTGCTGCGCGATGGTCAGGCCAAGACCCAATCCTTGAGGAAAACGCCGCTCGCGGACGCTACGGTAGAAAGGCTGGAAGATCTGGCGCTGTTCCTCGGCGGCAATGCCGGGCCCGCTGTCTGCGACGCTGATCCACCACTCCAGGTCCGAGGCGCCGGCCTCGACACTGATCTGCCCGGGCTCGGGCGTGTATTTGATCGCGTTGCTGAGCAGATTGCCGACCGCTTGCGCCATCCGGGTCGGGTCGATGCTGACTTCGGGCAGGGTGGAGGGGATGGCGGCCCGCCAATCCAGTCCCTTTTCGATAGCGGCTGCCCGCCAGGGCAGCAGCACCGGCGGCAGCCACTCCTGCACCAGCGTCGCCTCGCGCGCCAGCCGGACTTCGCCAGAAACCTGCCCGTGCAGCTGCGCCAGATCGTTCAGCAGCGGCTCCAGGCGTTCGATCTGCGCCTCGACCCCGGAGAGCAACTCTTCCCGAAGCGCGGGGTCGTCACCAGCGGCGCCGCGCAGCACATGAACTGCGGAGCGCATCGCGCCCAGCGGCCGGCCCAACTCGTGGACGATGTTTGCCAGCGAGCGCCGGCGCGCGTCCTCCAGCACCCGAAGGCGTTCGGCCAGCTCGTTGACCGAATCAGTCAACGCCCGGATCTCCTGCGGTCCTTGGGGCGCAATCGGGTCGATGCGAACGCCGTGGGAAACATCCACCACGGCGCGGGCGGCGTGATCGATGGGCGCGGCCAGTCGCAGGGCCAGCACCGCGCCCGCCAGACCACCCAGGATCAGCTCGGCCAGGAGAATCCCGACCATCCACCAGCGCAGCCGGGCAATCTGGTTGGCCACCCCTTCCAGCGTGTGCGTCAGTGCGATCATGCCGATCAGCTTCTGGTCGACGCCGGTCACGGGCACCAGCACCTCGGCCGTCTGGCGCAGCAAGCCGTAGGTGACCGACACCTTGGGCTGGCCGGACTGGGCCAGCGCCAGCGCCTCGTCCGCAACATCCGCGGCCGCGGAGTCCGAGCTTGGCGCGCCGCTGGAGGTGATCACGTTGCCGGCGGAGTCGTACAGGACGAGGCTGTGATCGGCTTGCAGGGCAATCCGCGCCAGGAACTGCTGGGCCACCTGCGGATCGCTCAGCACGTCAGGGTTGCCCGTTACTGCGGTAGCTATCGCGGTCGCCTGCTGTTCCAGGTTGCTTGACACAGTGGTCAGCAGGACCTGGGTTTCCAGCAGGTACATGGTGATCAGGCCGACCAGCGGAACGACAAGCACGATCGGCAGAATGTGGCTGAGAATGAAACGGCCGCGCAGAGTTTTCATTGTCGTGTGGCGACTGTTCCGGCGGGATTGACGGTCCCTGTGACGAAACGGCGCCGCCTGTAGTGTTTCAGGGTCTTGTTTTCCAGACCAGGACCGTCAGTCCTGCGGCACCAGCTTGTATCCCTTGCCGCGGACATTGAGGATGCGGCGCGGGTTGTCAGGGTCCTCTTCGATCTTCCCGCGCAGCCACCGGATATGCACATAGACGCCCTGCGGCTCGCCGGAAAACACCGCGCCCCAGACGCGCGCGATGAGGTCGTCGATGGATAGCACCACGCCCGCCTCCAGCGCCAGCGCGTGCAAGACATCGAACTCGCGGCTGGTCAACTCTACCGGCCGGCCGGCCACGCTGACGGTGTGGCCGCGGGGATCGATGACCAGATCGCCGACCACCAGCCGCTCCGGTTCGCCGGCAGCCGCCGGTGCTGCCGCTGCCGAGCGCCGCAGGACAGCCTTGACGCGCGCCAGCAGCACGTCGGGGTTGAACGGCTTGGTGATGTAGTCGTCCGCGCCCAGTTCCAGGCCGAGGATCGTGTCCAGCTCGCGGCGGCGGGCGGTGAGAAAGATGACCGGCAGGTCGCCCAGGCGCTTGAACTGCTGCACCGCCTCCAGGCCATCCATGCCGGGCAAACCAACGTCGAGCAACACCAGGTCGGGCCGGTCGCGCTGGGCGATGGCCAGGCCATCCTCGGCCGTTGCGGCGGCGCTGGTGCGGTAGCCGGTCTGCTGCAACTGCAAGGCCAGGCTGCGCCGCAGGAGGGAGTCGTCGTCTACCACGAGAACGTGTTGGGGCATAGGCGGCACCGTCGAAACAAGGGGATCGATTGCGTCGCCTCATTCTACCACCAATCCGGTAAACGCGAAATGAGACAGCCGGCCTCTCTGACCGGCTGTCTCACCATGGCTGCACCACCGATTGATGAAGTGCCGCACTCTCCATTCACTCGCTCACGCCTGAATGCGACTCACCAGCGCCAGGCTGCTCACCAGCACCAGCACTGTTGCGAACATCCCGGCCAGGCGCAGCGCCGCGGGCCGTTTGTCGGGCTGGAAGTGGCGGTAGGCCAGCACCAGGAACCCAAGCAGGAACCACGACCCCAGCGCCAGCATCGCCAGCTCGTTGACCGTCAAAAGCGACCGGCTCGCCTGGGCAATCGTCGCCAGCACGCCGCGCGCGCTGGTACCACTGAGCTCGCCGGCCTGCTCGCGCGCCAGCGCCATGTTGTGGCGGATGTCGCGGTCGCGCGGCGACAGCTCGGCCGCCTGCTCGTAGAGAGCCAGCGCGCGGTCAGGATTGCCTTGCTGCATGGCTATGTTGCCCAGGTTGTAATATACCGACGCGTCCTCGACACCTTGATCGAGCAGTTGCCCGTAGATCACACTGGCCTGGTCGAGATGGCCTGCTGCTGCCAGTTCGTTGGCGGCGGACATGGCTCGCCGGTCGGCCTGAACGTTGCTGGACATGACCTGGCTCGCCGCCATCAGCCCGATGAACAGGGCGCCGGCAACGCACGCCAGTGAAAGAATGCTTCGCTTTTTCATGTTTCTCACCGCTTATAGTTCCGCTGCGAGCGCCGGAATCAGCGTCTCGACCTGCCCGAGTAGATCAGCTGCGCCCGAGCCGCCGGAGGACTGCGGCGCATAGCCCTGGAGCTCGCTGGCCATCAACACCTCCTGCACGCTGACCACCAGCATGGGCGACAGCCCGCGGGCGAGCAGCAGACTCGTCAACTGCGCCTCCGTCAACCCGGCCGTCGGCGTGTCCAGGCAGGCAGTGAGGTAGTCGTGCAGAATCCTGCCGGGGACGCGAGCGTCTTGCAGGCTGCTCTGGCGGGCGCTGTGCAGCGCCTTCTCGGCCTGCTTGCCGGCCTGTCGCTTGCGCTTCTCCGCATCCGAGCTAACGTGGCCGTTGCGGTAGGCCTGCCAACCGCGCTGGCCGACCACCAGCGCAACCGGTACACCCCAGAGCAGCCAGTACATCGGCTGCTGCGTAACCGGGTCCTCGGCGACAGCCCAGCTTGCGGGGGCCTCCTTGAGCGGCCGCAGTTCCGGCTGCAGTGATGCAGCCGCAGCAGCCGCAAGCGGCGCGGGCTGCGCAGCCGCGGCCGCGGCGTCAGCCGACACAGCTACGACCGCCGACTCGGTCGTTACGGTCTGATAGTCGCCCGCGCTGGGATCAAAGTAGCTGAACTCGATAGCCGGCAGCGTCAGATCGCCGGCCGCGGTGGGCATCAAGACGCGCTGGTAGCTGCGGGCGCCCACCACCTGCCCATCGCGCACGTCACTCTGGGTGTTGGTCTGGCTGTCAACGACGCGCCAGCCGGCCGCGTCCGGCCAGACCGGGTCGTCCACGGTCTCGACGTTGCCCTGCCCGACCACGGTCACCTTCTGTGTCACGGTGTCACCCACCTTGGACTCGGCGGAGTCAACCTCGGACGTGATGTCGAAGGTTCCGACGGCGCCGGTGAAGCTGGCCGGCGCGTTGGCCGGCAGCGGCTTCACATCCAGCGTCACCGGCTGCGACGCAATCTCGCTGCCGGCTGAGAAGAAGTCGCCCGGGATCATCATACGCCCCGGCTCGATGGTCAGCTCGCCAGCCACGGTCGGAAAGAGCGCGGTCTGCAGCTCCGTCACCGAATAGGGCCGCCCGCCAGCCTCGGTGCGATAGTGGTGCTGGTCCGGCAGTTCCTTGCTCCAGAAGCCGCTGAAGGCCGGCGCGTTGTAGGTGATCTGGCCCATGGGCGAGACGGCGCGGTAGAGGCGCAGCGAATACAGCACCTGTTCGCCCTGATACGGGTTCGTCTTGTCAACCGCAGCTTCCAGGTAGAAGTCCTGGCCGGTGAGTCCGGCCGGCGGGTCGATCTCAGTAGCGTCGCTGCCGGGCATCAGGGGAATCGATGTCGCGCCCAGACCACCGGGGGTCTGCGACTGCATCCACTGGTCGAGCTGGTTGAGCAGGTCCATCGGGTCGCCGTTGAAGTTAAACAGGTTGGGCAGGCTGCCCGGAGCGACCGGAGCCGCCTGTTGCGGCTGCGCCTGGCCTGTGCCCTGGTAAACAGTTACCGGAAGTGGCTGAGTAGACTCTTGCTGGCCATTGACGGTCGCCGTGATGGCGGGTATGACAAGATCGCCGGTGTGCAGCGGCTGAAGGCGATACTGATAGACCGTCGCGACGCTGGTATCGCCGTTGATGGTGGTCATCTGCGTGCTGGTGCTGGTGCCGATGATGCGAAAGCCGTCCAACTGCGGCAGGTCTGGCTGGCTAACCGAGCCGGACGACGAGTCAACACTCACCGTCAGCAACAGCAGGTCGTCGGTAGTGATCTGGTTGCGGTTGATGGTGGCCGTAATGGCCGATTCCTGGGCACCGGCCGGCAGGGCCGCCAGCGCCCCCAGAAGCAGCATCGCGCTGATAATGAAGATACGCATTGTCTTGTTCATGTGATGATTACTCCCGGTCTGGCGCAGGCAGCCATCCTGTGACAGCCGCGTAGCCCGACGACGCGCCGCGCGCGATCCACTGACCGCCGGACGAGACTCCCTGGCCCGCAGCGTCCAGCGCGTTGCCGATCCAGTCCGACACCGAGCCCGCGGCGCGCTTGAGCGCGGTCGGTTCCTTGTCTCCTGCCGGATCCGGGTGCCACACAACCGATCTCTCGGAGCCAGGCGTCACCAGATGCGCCTGCGCCTGAACGTCCAGCGGCAAACTCACCCGCACCGTTGCGTCGGTGGACAGATCGGCCAGCGGCACCGCTGCCGAGCCATTGATCTGTGCATAGGCGCCGTCCAGTTCGTTGCCAAAAGGTATCCACGCTTCCAGGCCCAACTCGCCGTCGAACACCTTGTCGGGCGCAAAGCTGGCGCTGGCGACGCCGTTCAACAACATGCCGTCGCCGCTGATCCGTATCCACCCGTTGACCGCCAGCGGCTGACTGTCGATGCCCAGCCACCGGCCGGCCGCGCCTGCATCGACGCCATGCGCGGCGCCAAGCTCGACGAAAGACTCGCCCTCAGCCGGACTGTACTGCCCCGTGACCGCGACCTGTGTGCGCTGGCGCAGCGGCAGGGCGTCGGGAATGAACTCGCTGCGCTGGGCAATATCCAGCAGCGGCCCGACCAGGGCGATCTGTCCGGGATCGCTGACCGACACGTTGCCTGCCAGGTAGACCAGCGGCTCCTGCGTGTCGATGATCAATGTGGCTCGCTGGCCGGCCGGGAGCGAGAACCGCATCGGCCCGCGCTGGCTGGTGGCTTCCACATCCAGACCGGCGCTGAGGTGGAAGAAAAGGTACTGGCGGTCATCCTTGAGCGGCGCGTTCAGGTGCGCCAGGTTCGCGCCGCTGTCCAGCCCGACCTCAGCCAGCGCCGGCGTCACGATCCGTGCGTCTTCCAGCAACCCAAAGCTGGGAAAGGGCACCTGGGCCGTGCCGTGCAGTTGCTCGATCCTGCCGTCCGCGCCCAGCGTGACCGCCAGGTCGGCCTTCGGCAGCGTGACCTTGCCTATCGGCAGGGTCAACGTCAGGTCATCGTCGAGTGCCAGCGACGCGCCGGCCGGCAAGATGCCCTCGTTGTTGTTCAGCGCAGCGACAGCGGCCCCGGCCGCCAGTCGTGCCAGCGGCGCCATGGGCGCTACCTCCGCCTGCAGCGCGCACCGCCCGTTCTGGCACTGCACTTCGTAGCGCTGGGGAGGCTGGCCGGCGGCCGGCGCTGCCAGAGCACCGGTTGCGGTCACGCTCGCCAACAGGCCTGCCGAGAGCGCGATGGATGTGAACCTGTGAATCAGTGACATTGTTGTTCTTCTCTTCCTCTTGTTTGCTTACCAATCCTGCACCGGCGGACGACCGCTGACCCGCAGGAATCGACCCAACCGCTCCTGCAAGGTCTCAGAGTTGCGTGCCACGGCGGCCAACAGTTGGCGGGCCTGGTCCTCCGTCATCCGCTGGCCGGGGGCGAGCTGCATTCCCTCGCGCGGCTGCTGATCGCCCGGTTGCTGGCCTGCGTCCTGGCTCTCTTGCTGTTGACTCTGCTGATCTTGACTCTGTTGATCTTGCTGACCTTGTTGGTCTTGATTCTGCTGGTCTTGCTGGCCCTGTTGATCCTGATTCTGTTGATCCTGGCCCTGCTGATCCTGATTCTGCTGGTCCTGCTGATCTTGATTCTGCTGATCCTGTTGATCCTGATTCTGCTGATCCTGCTGATCTTGATTCTGCTGATCCTGGTTCTGCTGATCCTGGTTTTGCTGGTCTTGTTGGTCCTGGTTTTGCTGGTCTTGTTGCTGCTGTTGTTGCTGCTCTTGCAGCTTCTGCAAGGCCAGCTCAAGATTGACCTTGGCATCCTGATCGTCAGGGTTGCGCAGCAGCGCCTCGGTGTAGTCGGCCACGGCGGCTTCCCAGTCCTCACGGTTGAAGGCCGCGTTGCCAGCGTTGAAGTGGGCGTTCTGCGCCAGCGCGTCGCTCTGGCCAACCTGCAGGGCTTTCTGCAACTGCTTAAGTGCTTCCTCGTAGTTGCCCTGGCGATAGAGGGCGTTGGCTGCGTTGTAGTAAGGCTCGGCCAGCTCCGGCGACTTGACCTGCGCTTCGTTGTACGCCTGCAGCGCGTCGTCGTAGGCCTGCTGGGCAAAGGCATCGTTGCCGGCGTCGGTTAGCCTGGGAGCGGAAGAGCTACAGGCGGCCAGCAGCAGGGTCGAGAGGAGTATGGCGATGATAATGAGTTTGGTTTTCATGGGTCGATTCCTGTGATCCGGCGACTCGCCCTCACCCCATCCCTCTCCCTGAGGGAGAGGGGGCCAGAGCGGCGGCTCGCGGCTTGCGCTCCAGGCGGTCGGGGATCAGTTCGGCAGCGATGAGCGCGAGCAGGGCGAGGGCCAGGAAAAGCTGGTAGCGCTCGATGCGGCGCACTGCCAGGCGGCTTTGCAGCTCGGCCTTTTGCAGGCCGTCGATCTGGGCCAGCA